>CAVVPM010000015.1:0-367456 GCA_963750115.1 uncultured Alphaproteobacteria bacterium
GGTCTAAGTTCTCGAAAACCACGTAAGGGGCTTGCTCGAATGACACATCGGACCGCTCGAAACTTGCTCTCGAAAGAACGCAATATCCGGCAGAGCCTCCCTCTCGGGCGACTACCAAATATTCAGATTTGCCTATGTCATCGATCCGTACATCCTCAGTGGCCAATTCTTATGTCGGGCTTGTCGGGAGCCGTCCACCCCGCGCGCTTGACAATCGCGACGTCCTCAATCGCCCATCGTTGGCCGGCAAGAACCATAGCTTCGTTTATTGCGGCGTAGCAGTAGATCTTTTCAAATCTAGCAAGATCAGATTGCGAGCCGTAGATATGAATATGGGTTCCATTGTATCCTAAAAAAAGATTAGAGGCCCAAAGAGCCTCTGCGTGGATTCCTAACTCTATGGCTGTTCCAAATCCAGAGACATGCAAATTTGAAAGCGACCATATCGCTTGCGCTTTCTCAACGTAGATTGCGTGGCAATCGTAGTCGATCAAATCCTTATTTGGCTCGCCGACAGTGGCCAATGTTCGCAGGCTCATATCTTCAAGAGAAAAGCCATACTGCCATCCCGCAAATCCGCGAAAAAGCGCTTCGCCCGGTGGTCCAATCCAGGTCAAAAATGTTTGACCAATTCCGGCGCCCCGAAATCCGAAATCCCGCGCGTTCCTGAATAACCACCAAAGAATTATCGATTCGAAAATCCCGCGCTAGGGAAAAGGACATCACGACCGCCAAGGTCATAGGCGAGCTGGATCGCGGATGCCACGGCGGGACCGTCCCTAGCCACTCCGTCTCCGACCGCGCCGCACCTCTTGGGATTGATCGCTGTCCCGATACCGTCGGTGTCAGACCCATTGCTGTCATCAGATCCATTTCCGCTAATTGAGGCGACGCCTCCGCGACCGCTGGCACTCGCTGGCAACCTTGCGAAAAAGGCTGCGCTTTGGAAAATCACGTCACGCCTCGAATGCATGCTCTTTCCCTCGGATCGACCAACCCCAGAAACCGCCGAAGATCAACTGTCTTCGCAAAGTCTAATCGATGAGCGCCTGAAAGCCCCCGAAGCCTAGAACCTAAGTCTCCATTTTTCGATAATATCAGATTTAAAGGCAGCCGTCAAAATAACAACTCTGAGCTTCTTGAACAATTCCGTCGCATTTACTGCTCTTTCATAGACGATGCCCAAACAATATGCAAGAATAAACATCCTTAAATACTCTGGCCTGCCTTCTATAAAGGTGGAGTCGCACTTAAAAAACCCTGCGTCAGCACAAAGGCAACTTATATCATGTGCGGTATTTGCTCGATACCAAGTGGGGAAGGTGTCTTCTCTTCCTGCCGCGGGCCTCGTTGGCAAATTGATGAAACCAAAATGGAGTAATCCGCGAGATAAGCGTCACATAGTGTCACTTGTTAGGTGTCTTAAACAGGAACACCCCATCGCCTTTAAGAACGCGCGAGACTTCCCTAAATATAAATTCCGGCTCTTCCAGGTGCTCCAGAACGTTATTAGCAATGGCGATATCGAACGACCCATCGTTATAGGGGATCCTGCTCGCGTCGGCGATCTTGGCTTCATGCAAGAACGGGTTGCTCGTACACGGGCATCAACATCGATACCGCATACCCTACGAGCGGCGGTTCGAAAATTCATTGATTTGGCCAGACCCGCGCCCGCCCCTATTTCTAGAGCATTAAGTCGGGGCGTACAATTTGAAGGATTTGCCTTCGAAATCGTACGTCATCCCAGTTGTCAACTGCGTCAGGATAAAACACCCGATCCGCCATGGCAGTGAGATTAGAGATTTTCCAGCACATTAGAGTTAGCACACTCCATCGTTGGTTAATTGGCCTGACGCGCACTCCAGAACTATGCGATCGCGAACCTCACCTAGGTAGGTCGACTGAAAAGGCGCTAGCTGCGAAATCGGGCGCTAGTATGAGCACTTTGCTCAGCGCAATCTATCGCTCACCGAATTGTCCCGTGTGTCTATACGCGACTAACGACTGAGGCCGAACTGCTACATCATGGGTCAGCCGGCCGAGCCACGCCGCTAGGAAGCCGGTTCCGTAGGCGATGCTCCATAACTAGAAGAACAAATTTGACGGCATGGAAACATCCAACGCCGTACACTGTTAGGCCATGGCAATGCGCAAAGTGGTGAGCTACTTATGGCCTACGCGTCGGCGTGGCCTCCTCAGCGTCCGTGGCCGTGATCGAACGAATGAGCTATTGAACTTGGGCTTCATCGTGAGCGACATGGCCGCTGATCGCGACGGCGACACCCGCAATGAAACAAGTCCTCCATTCACTTAGGACCGGTGTCACGGAAGTGACCGAGGCGCCCCTTCCGCCGGCCGCGGCCAGGTGCTGATCCGCACGCGCGCACGCTGGTCTCGGCCGGCACCGAGCGGATGCTGGTCGAGTTCGGCCGCGCCGGCTTGATCGACAAGGCGCGCCAGCAGCCGGACAAGGTGCGCCAGGTGCTCGACAAGATCCGCACCGACGGCCTC
Source organism: uncultured Alphaproteobacteria bacterium (assembly GCA_963750115.1). GTDB lineage: Bacteria > Pseudomonadota > Alphaproteobacteria > Rhizobiales > Afifellaceae > DASWJZ01. The sequence goes on from CAVVPM010000015.1 coordinate 2,515, forward strand.
GTGCCCACGCTCGAGGCGGTCTGCAACAAGCTCGACCAGCCGCTGCCGATGGGCTACTGCAACGTCGGCGGCGTGCTGGAGGTCGGCGCAGGCGTCGACGGCTTTCGCCGTCGGCGACCGCGTCGTCTCCAACGGCCGGCACGCCGAAATGGTGTCCGTGCCGGCCAATCTCTGCGCCCGCGTCCCCGACGCGGTCAGCGACGACGAGGCCGCGTTCACCGTGCTGGGCGCGATCGCCCTGCAGGGCATCCGCCTGGCCGAGCCGACGCTCGGCGAGACGGTCGTCGTGATCGGCCTGGGGCTGATCGGGCTGGTCACCGTGCAGACTGCTGCGCGCCAACGGCTGCCGCGTGCTCGGCTCGACTTCGACGCCGACCGGCTGGCGCTTGCGCGCCGCTTCGGCGCCGACGTCGGTGGACCTGTCGCGCCGGCGCCGACCCGCTGTCGCGCCGCGACGCGCTTCTCGCGCGGCCGCGGCGTCGACGCCGTGCTGATCACCGCCGGCGACCAAGAGCAACGAGCCGGTGCACCAGGCGGCGCAGATGTGCCGCAAGCGCGGCCGCATCGTGCTGGTCGGCGTCGACCGGCCTGAACTCTGCGCGCGCCGACTTCTACGAGAAGGAGCTGACCTTCCAGGTCTCCTGCTCCTACGGGCCGGGCCGCTACGACCCGGCGTACGAGGAGAAGGGCCACGACTACCCGCGTCGGCTTCGTCCGCTGGACCGAGCAGCGCAACTTCGAGGCCGTGCTCGACATGCTGGCCGACGGCCGGCTCGACGTCGAAGCCGCTGATCTCGCACCGCATTCCGCTGGCCGAGGCGCGAGCGGGCCTACGACGCGTCGTCGCCGGCCGAGCCGTCGCTCGGCATCCTGCTCGACTATCCCAGCCGCCGACGGCGCCGACGCGCCGCGCCGGCTGCGCGTCAGGCGCTCGTGTCGCGCTCGCGCCGGCCAGCGACCGGCGCCGCGCAGAGCCGTGCTCGGCGTGATCGGCGCCGGCAATTACGCCGCACGCGGTGCTGATCCCGGCCTTCGCGGCGGCCGGCGCGACTCGTAGCGGTCGCGTCGCGCCGGCGGGCGTCAGCGGCGCTGCACGCCGGCGCGCAAATTCGGCTTCGAGCAGAGCGACGACCGAACCGGCGGCGATCTTCGCCGACCCGGACGATCGACGCCGTGGTCATCGCGACGCGCCACGACAGCCATGCCGACTCGTCTGCGCGGCGCTCGCCGCCGGCAAGCACGTCTTCGTCGAAAAGCCGCTGGCGCTCGACGCGTCGACGAGCTCGCAGGCGATCGAGCCGCCGCGCGCCGCGCGCGAGCGGCCGTCGCCGATCTGATGGTCGGCTTCAACCGCCGCTTCGCGCCGCATGTCGTCAAGATGCAAGCGCTGCTCGCCGGCTCGCGCCGAGCCGAAGACGCTGCGTGCATGACCGTGAACGCCGGCGCGATTCCGGCCGAGCACTGGACGCAGGATCCGCCAGGTCGGCGGCGGGCGTATCTCGGCGAGGCCTGCCACTTCATCGATCTTCTGCGCTTTCTCGCCGGCGCGCCGATCAGTCGGACATTCCGAGTCGCGCGCATGGCGGAACGACGGCGACACCGCGACGATCACGCTGCAATTCGCCGACGGCTCGATCGGCACCATCCACTACTTCGCCAACGGCAGCAAGGCGTTCCCGAAGGAGCGGCTCGAGGTCTTCTGCCGGGGGCCGGCGTGCTGCAGCTCGACAACTTCCGCCGGCTGCGCGGCTTCGGCTGGCCCGGCTTCCGCAGCATGTCCCTGTGGCGCCAGGACAAGGGCACAGGGCCTGCGCCGCGGCCTTCGTGCACGCCGTCGAGCACGGCGGCGCGTCGCCGATCCCCTCGACGAGATGCTCGAGGTCGGCCGCGTCACTATCGAGCTGGCGGAGGCACTGCAATGCGCGACGCGACAGCCACCGCTCGTCGACATGATCGCCGGTGCGCGGCCGAACTTCATGAAGATCGCGCCGATCATTCGCGCGCCTTGAAGCGCGCAGAGCGACGGCGGCCGGCTGCGCTATCGTCTCGTCCACACCGGCCAGCACTACGACGCGCGCATGTCGGGCGATTTCTTCGACCAGCTCGGCATTCCCGCGCCGGACGTCAATCTCGAGGTCGGCTCGGGCACGCAGGCCGAGCAGACCGCGGCGATCATGACGCGCTACGAGCGGCTGCTGATCGAGCGAGCGCAGCGACTCTGTGCTCGTGGTGGGCGACGTGACCTCGACCATGGCCTGCGCGATCACGGCGCAGAAGCTGCACGTGCCGGTGGCGCACGTCGAAGGCGGCATCCGCTCGGGCGACTGGGCAATGCCGGAGGAGATCAACCGCATGGTGACCGACGCGATCACCAACTGGTTCTTCACGACCAGCGAGACCGCCAATGCCAATCTGCGCGCGCGCCGGCGTGGCGGAGGAGCGGATCTTCTTCGTCGGCAACACGATGATCGATACGCTGCTGGCCAATCTGGACCGGCTGCGGCCGCCGGACTTCTGGGACGAGTTCGGCCTCGAGCCGGGCAGTTACATCGTGGTGACGCTGCACCGGCCCGCCAACGTGGACGAGGCGGACGCATTTCGCGCGCTTGCTCGCGGCGATCGGCGAGGCGCACGCCGGCTGCCGGTGGTGTTTCCGGTGCACCCGCGGACCGCGAAAGACGCTGGCAGGCGATCGACCGCGCTTCCGCCAGGCTGTGCATTTCGTGGAGCCGCAGCCCTATCTGGAGTTCAACTATCTCGTCCGCCACGCCAAGGCCGTGATCACCGATTCCGGCGGCGTGACGGAGGAGACGACGGTGATGGGCGTGCCCTGCATCACGCTGCGCGACACGACCGAGCGGCCGGAGACGGTGACGATCGGCACGAATGAGGTGATCGGCACCGACCCGGAGCGCCTGCGCGAGGCGCTCGACCGCCTCTTCGCCGGACAGTGGAAGACCGGCGGCATCCCCGAGAAATGGGACGGGAAGGCCGGCGAGCGGATCGCGGCGCAGCTAGAGACGCTCTCTGACGGAACGTGCGTGACGCCCGCCGCGACGGCGCTCCGCTACTGGCACACGCTGCGCCATCTGCGCGTCCAGCAGATCGTCGGGCGCGCGCAGTTCCGCCTGGCGCGTCCGATGCCGGATCTGCGCCCGGCGCCAGGCCGGCGCCACGCCGAGCCGGGACGCTGGGTCGCGCCAGCAAGGCGGAGGCCAAGCCTTGTCGGCCCGCACGACCTTCCGCTTCCTGAATGAGGAGCGAGAGCTATGCACCTGCGGCTGGGATGATACCGCGGCACCAGCGCTCTGGCGCTACAACCTCCACTATTTCGACGATCTGAATGCCGACCGGCGCGCGACGCCGGCAGTCCTGGCACGATGCTCTTCTCAGCGCGCTGGGTCGAGGAGAACCCGCCCGGCGCGCGGCACCGGCTGGGAGCCCTATCCGACCTCGCTCCGGATCGTGAACTGGATCAAATGGGCGCTCGGCCGGCGACGTCCTCGCCTGAAGCATGTCACGAAGCCTCGCCGTCCAGGCGCGCTGGCTTTCGCAGCGCCTCGAGTTTCACCTCCTCGGCAATCATCTTCTTCTCAAACGCCAAGGCGCTCGTCTTTGCCGGCGCCTATTTCGACGGTGCGGAGGCGGAAGACTGGCTCGACGCCGGGCTCGAAATTCTCGATCGCGAGCTCTCGGAGCAGATCCTTGCGGACGGCGGACACTTCGAGCGGAGCCCCATGTATCACGCGCTGGCGCTCGAGGATTTGCTCGACCTCATCAATCTCGCCGCGGCCTATCCGGAGGCCTTCGCGCGAGACGTGCTGCGGCGGTCGAGAGTCTGGCGAGATCTTGCCATCCGCATGGCTCGCTGGCTCGCAGCCCTCACGCATCCCGATGGCGAGATCGCCTTCTTCAACGACGCGGCGATCGGAATAGCCCCGCCCCCGCGCGCGCTTCAGGTCTATGCGGAGCGGCTCGGGCTCCCGCCGCTGGATCGTCCGCGACCCGGCGCTGACCGAACTGAAGTCGAGCGGCTATATCCGCGTCGAGCGCGGTCCGCTCGTCGCGATCCTCGACGTCGGCCCCGTGGGCCCGGACTATCTGCCCGGCCACGCGCATGCCGACACGCTGTCCTTCGAGCTCTCGGTCGGCAGGCAGCGGGTACTCGTGAATTCCGGCACCTCGACCTACGAGCCCGGCGCCGAGCGCAATCGTCAGCGCGGACCGCCGCGCACAACACCGTCACCATGGGCGACATGGATTCCTCGGAAGTCTGGGCGAGCTTTCGCGTCGCCCGGCGGGCCTATCCTCGGAATCTCGAGCATCCGCAGACTCGGAAACCGATCGTTGTCGAGTGTGCACATGACGGCTACCGCCGGCTGCCGGGAAAGCCTGTGCATCGCCGGGTCTGGGAATTCCGCGACGGCGCCGTCTCCATCGAGGATCGTGTCGAGCGAGCGCCCGGCCCGGGCCGTCGCGCGCTTTCATTTTCATCCGGCATCAGGCTTGAGCCCGACGGCAGAACAGGTGTGGCGTGGCATGCGGAGTCGCGCCTTCTGACCTGGACCGTCGAGGCCGGTGCGCCCCGGATCGAGCGGACCACCTATCACCCCGAATTCGGCACGAGTGTCGCCAACCAATGTCTCGCGTCGACCTTCAAGACGGCCGCTCGCTCGTGCGCTTCACGGTCGCCTGAGCCGGATGCACATCCTCTTCCTGACCGACAATTTCCCGCCGGAGGTCAATGCGCCGGCGACGCGTACATTCGAGCATGCGCGTGAATGGGTGCGGGCGGGCCATCAGGTCACCGTGGTCACCTGTGCCCCGAACTTCCCCGAGGGAAAGGTCTATGACGGCTACCGCAACCGTCCTTGGCAGACGGAGATCATCGACGGCATCCGGGTCGTCCGGGTCTGGACCTATATCACGGCGAACGAAGGCTTCATCCGCCGCACAATCGACTACATGAGCTACATGATGTCGGCGGTTCTCGCCGCGCCTTTCGTACGCGACGTCGATCTGGTCGTCGGGACGTCGCCGCAGCTATTCACAGTTGCGCTGCCTATGCGACGAGCCGCATGAAGCGCGTCCCCTATGTCTTCGAGCTGCGCGACCTCTGGCCGGAATCGATCCGCGCGGTCGGCGCGATGCGCGACTCCGCGACGCTGTGGCAACTCGAGAAACTGGAACTACATCTCTATCGCCAGGCCGCGCTGATCGTCTCGGTCACCAATGCCTTCCGCGACAATCTCGTCGGCCGCGGCATAGACCCCGAAAAGATCACGGTGATCACCAACGGGATCGACACGACCCGCTTCACTCCCTCCGAAAAGGACGCCGTCGCTGGTGGCGCGTCTCGGGCTGCAGGGCAAGTTCGTCGCCGGCTACATCGGCACGCACGGCATGGCGCATGCGCTCGACACCGTGCTCGACGCGGCAGCGCAGCTGAGGAGCCTGCGATCCGCAAGACCGCTTTCGCTTCGTGCTTCTCGGTTCCGGCGCAAGCAAGCGTGACCTAAGCAGCGTGCAGAGGCCGAGAACCTCCACAACGTCCTCTTCCTGGACACCGTACCGCGCAAGAGGTGGCACGCTACTGGTCGTTGCTCGATGTCTCGATCATTCATCTGAAGAAAAGCGATCTCTTCCGCTCGGTCATTCCGTCGAAGCTATTCGAATGCATGGGGATGGGCATCCCGGTGCTGCATGGTGTCGAGGGGGAGTCGGCCGAAATCGTGGAGGGAACGGCGTGGGCTGCTTTTCGGGCCGGAGGACGCCGACGGGTTGGTCCGTCAGTTGCTGAGGCTGCACGAAGATCCTGCCCTCCTACATCGGTGCGCACAAATGGCCCGGAGGCGGTCGCGGAGTACGACCGCGCCAAGTTAGCCAAGCGAATGCTTGCGCATCTTGAGGACGCCGCCGCGCGACAATGCTCCCATATGGATAGGCGACAAAGGACAGCATCGAAATAGCCGACGAGAGCGCGTTACGGGATCCATTCAATTCGGCAAACGAAACGAGGATGGTGATGCAGGATTTTGCCGGAAGCGGCGACGCCTTCACGACGCTGATGGAGCGGATCGCCAAGCCGCCGCGCGACGATCGCGGTGATCGGGCTCGGCTATGTCGGCCTGCCGCTTCGCGCGGCGCTCGCCGGCACCGGCCATCGCGTCATCGGCTACGACATCGATCCGGCCAAGGTCGAGGCGCTCAACGCCGGCCGGTCCTACATCCAGCACATCTCCGACGAGAGCGTTCGCGGCGATGCGCGAACGGGGCTTCGAGGCGACCGCCGACTTCGCGCGGCTGGGCGAGGCCGACGCGATCCTGATCTGCGTGCCCGACGCCGCTTGAGCCGCAACCGCGAGCCGGACCTGTCCTATATCGTCTCGACCGCCGAGAGCCTGGTGCCGCATCTTCGCGCCGGCCAGCTCATCGTGCTGGAATCGACCACCTATCCCGGCACCACGACCGGAGGTGCTGAAGCCGATCCTGGAGCGGAGCGGGCTTCGCTCGGAGGCGACTTCTTCCTCGCCTATTCGCCGGAGCGCGAGGATCCCGGCAACATCGACTTCGGCACCGTCGCGCATCCCCAAGGTCGTCGGCGGCGACGGGCCGAAGGCGGCGGACGCGGTCGGCGGCGCTCTACGGCCAGTTCATCGAGCAAGCGTCGTGCCGGTCTCGAGCACCGCGACGGCCGAGGCGGTGAAGCTCACCGAGAACATCTTCCGCGCCGTCAACATCGCGCTGGTCAACGAGCTGAAGCTCGTCTTCGACGCCATGGGCATCGACGTCTGGGAGGTGATCGAGGCGGCGAAGACCAAGCCCTTCGGCTTCATGCCGTTCTATCCGGGGCCGGGCCTCGGCGGCCACTGCATCCCGATCGACCCGTTCTATCTGACCTGGAAGGCGCGCGAGTTCGACATGCCGACGCGCTTCATCGAGCTGGCCGGCGAGATCAACACCGCGATGCCGCGGATCGTGGTCGACCGCGTCGCCGAGGCGCTCGACGCGCCGCTCGGCAAGGGGCTGAACGGCGCGCGGATCCTGGTCGTCGGCCTCGCCTACAAGAAGAACGTCGACGACATGCGCGAGAGCCCGGCGCTCAGGATCATCGAGCTGCTGGAGAGCGCGGCGCCAGCGACCGACTATCACGACCCGTTCATCCCGGTGATCGGCCCTTCGCGCCAGCATGGCGCGCTCGCCGGCCGCCGCTCGGTGCCGCTCGACCGGCGCGTCGGCGACTACGATGTCGCGCTCATCGTCACCGACCACGACGGCATCGACTGGGACGCGCTGGTCGACGCCGTGCCGCTGGTCGTCGACACCCGCAACGCCACACGCAACGTGACGGCGAACCGCGAGCGGATCGTGAAGGCTTAGGTGAATGCGGCAGCATGGGCGGCGTCAAATTTGCTGCGGGGAGAATGAACTGCTGCTCAGGCTCACGATCATCTCTGCAGACAAGCTTGGACCGGCCGGTTCCTCATCCAAAAAGCTCAACAACTTCATTCTAGTACAGGATCCTGCTAGATAACAACCGTCACGTCACCGAATTTGAAGGACCTAAGATCGGGTGGGGCATGCTGAACGTCGGTGTGATAGGGACCGGATATGTCGGGTTGGTAACAGGCACCTGCCTCGCGGAGCTTGGGCACCGGGTCATCTGCGTCGACACCGACGAACTGAAGATAAGACGGCTCAAAGCGGGCGAGATACCGATCTACGAGCCGCGTCTGAAGGAGCTCGTCACCTCAAACGTCGAGCAGGGCCGTCTGCGGTTCGCCACTGGAGTCCATGACGCGGTGGCCGAGCGGCCCCGATGTCGTCTTTATCGCGGTTGGGACGCCTGCCGGCGGAGACGGCGGGGCTCTGTTGCATTTCGTTCACGATGCAGCGGAGGAAATAGCTCGAACACTTGCCGAGCACCCGTCGACGACGCGTTCACGGTGGTGGTGACAAAGTCCACGGTCCCTGTCGGGACAAGCTGGGACGTCGCTGGCATTCTCGGCGCGCATCTTCCTGGCTCGCGCTACGCCGTTGCCTCAAACCCCGAGTTCATGCGCGAAGGAAACGCAGTCCAAGACTTCATGGAACCCGACCGTATCGTCATCGGCTCCGCCTCGGAGCGGGCGCGGCAGGTTCTCGAGGAGCTTTATCTGCCTTTAACGCGACGCGGCCGCCCACTCGTCGCGACCGCGACGGTGGAGACCGCGGAGCTCATCAAATATGCCGCGAACGCCTTCCTCGCGACCAAGGTGACCTTCATCAACGAGCTGGCGCGGCTTTGCGAGGCTACCGGCGCAGATATCGACGAGCTCGCGGTCGGTATGGGGCTCGACGCACGGATCGGGCAGAGCTTCCTTGCCGCCGGTCCGGGCTTCGGCGGCTCGTGCTTTCCGAAGGATTTGCGCGCTCTCGTCAAGACCGCCACGGACTTCGGATCACCTGTCGAGATCGTAGAGGCGGTGCTTCGCTCGAACGACCGTCACAAGGAGCTGATGCTCGACAAGATCCGAGCCGCGCTCGGCGGCACCTTGAAAGGGCGCAAACTGGGAGTCCTCGGCCTCGCCTTCAAGGCCAATACCGATGACATGCGCGATGCTCCCGCGCTCACCATCCTGCCAAAACTCATCGCCGAGGGTGCCACGGTGCGAGCCTATGACCCCCAGGCGGGCGACAACGCCAAGCCGCTTCTGCCGGATGTGGAAATCGTCGACTGGGCGGAAGAGGCGATTGCCGACGCCGACGCCGCGATCATCCTGACGGAATGGAAGGAATTCCGCTCGCTCAATTGGCAGCGGCTTGCAGCCACCATGCGCGGCCCGCTCCTGATTGATCTCCGCAACATCTACAATCCGCAGGACATCGCCGAGCGCGGAATGCGTTACGTCTCGCTCGGGCGGCGCGGCGCCGAAACGACCGTTAAGGCGGCGGTCGCCGAATGAACGTCACAGCGCCTCGAGATTTCACCCGAACCCGCGTGCCTCGTCACGGGCGCCGCCGGATTCCTCGGCTCCCATCTCTCCGACGCTCTGCTCGCCCGCGGTCACGACGTCGTCGGGCTCGACAACTACTTCACCGGCCGCAAGGAGAACGTCGCGCACCTCCTGAACAACCCGAATTTCGAGATGATCCGCCACGACGTGCGGCAGCCCTATTGGGGCGAATTCGATGAGATCTATCACCTCGCCTGCCCGGCCTCGCCGCGCTTCTACCAGCGCAACGCCATCGCAACCGCCAAGATCAGCTTCCTCGGCTCGCTCAACATGCTGGGGCTCGCCAAGCGCACGCGCGCCAAGATCTTCCATGCCTCGACCTCGGAGGTCTATGGCGACCCGCTCGAGCATCCGCAGAAGGAAACCTATCTCGGCAGCGTCAATCCGATCGGGCCGCGCGCCTGCTACGATGAGGGCAAGCGCGTCGCCGAGGCGCTCTTCTTCGACTATCACCGCCAGCACGACATCGACATCAAGGTCGTGCGCATCTTCAACACCTACGGGCCGCGCATGAATCAGCACGACGGGCGCGTCGTCTCGAACTTCATTGTGCAGGCGCTGAACGGCGAAGACATTACCATCCACGGCGACGGCAGCCAGACGCGCTCCTTCTGCTACGTCGACGATCTAATCCGCGGCTTCCTGCTCGCCATGGATTCGCCCCCCTCATTCACCGGCCCCGTCAATCTCGGCAACCCGGACGAATTCACCATCCTCCAGCTCGCCGAGACCGTGATCGACATGACGGGATCACGATCCAAGATCGTCAAAACGCCGCTTCCCATTGACGATCCGAAGCGCCGCTGCCCGGACATTTCGCTCGCCAAGAAGACGCTCGGCTGGCGCCCGGAGATTGGACTCAAGGACGGGCTGGCAAAGACAATCTCCTTCTTCGAAGAGGAAATCCGGCTCGCCCCTACCGGGAGCGCGCCAACCATCATCCCCGCCGATTGAAGATCGCACCGGAAGGAGCGCTCCGACCGACGTCTGCCCGATCGCAATTCCATTTAGGTGAGGGCAAGTGCAGGTTCGATCTGATGCGACGAGATCGATAAATCGCTGAGAGCGTTTATCGTGATCCATGCTCCGGGCGCGACGATAATCGGGTCGCCTGGCCGGACTTCCATTCTGGGGATCGCGATGGAGTTCTGTCTCGTCGGGGCCGCGCAGCTCGACCTCAGCGGCGCCACGAAGAAAGAACAAAACCCCTGCCCTCAGATCATCGGCCTCGATCCTGAGTGTCCTAGGCGCCAGCAGCTCGTATCGCTTGGCGACAAAATCCTCCGATTCATAAAGAAGAAAGACCTCTCCTCCTTCTGTTCGCTGCGGCAACAGAGGCTCTGATCCCTCCCTTCGAGCCAAGCGGCGCGGAACCGTGAGTGGTAACTGACGCAGGATCGGCGATACATCTTCCCGCCGCACCTGTTGCGTCTTGTCGCGGGGATTTTGATCGTGCAGCCTTTCCACCATGTCCGTCGAGACAGTGGCGAACTCCTCCAGAACGCAGCCGAGGAATGAGTGCACGATTCCAATCTCGCTGATGCGATAAACGTCGCCTGCCTGCGGGACGGTGGCGCTTCGGTCAAATGCCGGTATTGGGGTTCCAGAGAGCCACCTTTCAAACGTCGGTCGCTCGTAGTTGGCGAGCCAGTCTCTCATAGTCGCAGACAAAGGCACGCGCCCCGTCAAGCGGCTCTAAGATGTGGAACACCTCGGTTTTTCGGCTGAGGTGCCGCTGAAAGCTGAAGCCCTCGCCCGGTTTCAGCAGGAATATTGAATAGCCGAGCGGAGTCGTGCACTTCACGCCATAGGGTTTCGACTTCAGGATGAAGCCGAGGTCACGCGACCATGTAGCCAGGAATCGCGCATCGTCGCCTGACACAGGAGACTTCATCAGAGCGAGTAGGTGCTGCTTGAGCGCGTATTCCGCCCGTTCGACCGCCCCAATCTCCGATGCACTGGAGAGAAAGTTCCCAATTAGCGAGATCGCCTCGCGCCACGTCGAGAATTCGCCGAGAGAACCCAACGCACTCCCCTCAAAGGTCGAGACAATCGGTGCCCAGGTTTCCGCTATTCAACGCCAACATGCTAGCCTTCGTTTGTCGCGCCTCACTATGCCTCAAATCGGGCGTGGCACTGGAGGGACCGGGAGCCGGTAAGGCAATCGTCAGGAAAATTCGCACATCGTGGCTGGCGACTCGCAGTAAAGATAGTTCCAGTGCTGTTATCAGGCGGTGCGGGCACGCGGCTTTGGCCGCTTTCGCGGGAGATATCTCCCAAGCACCTCATCCAACTCGCTGCATCGCAGACTCTGTTCCAATGTGCCGCTATACGCGCGTCAGACCGGGAGCTGTTCGGTCCGCTCACGGTGATTTCCGGCGCAAGCCATCGTTCTCAGATCATAGAGCAATTGCGTGAAATCGGAATTTCCGAGGCGAGGGTCATCCTCGAGCCAAGTGGGCGAAATACCGCTGCGGCAGTGGCGGTCGGCAGCTCTTACTGTCGCCCAGAGCGCACCGGACGCGATCCTCCTCGTCATGCCGGCCGATCACCATATCGACGACGATGCAGCATTCCGGCGAACAGTCTCTGCAGCCACCGCCGCGGCGCGGCGGCGGTATGCTTACGCTCTTCGGGATTGTGCCGACCAACCCTGCGACCGGCTACGGATACATCCGCGCCGGAAAAGAAGTGTCGGCCGGTGGCGGCGCTCGCTTCGTCGCTGCCTTCGTTGAAAAGCCTGATCGAGAGACGGCCAAATCCTACCTGAAGAGCGGAAGCTATCTGTGGAACAGCGGTATCATCCTCGCATCGGCGGAAACGCTCATTGACGAGCTCCGGACGCATGCGCCAAAGATCGTCGAGTCCGCTGAAGGGGCGCTCGAGAAGGCCGAACAGGACACCGCCTTCTTACGTCTTGATCGCCGAGGTCTACGCGGCATGCCCGGCCATTTCGTTCGACTATGCAGTGCTGGAGCGAAGCGACCGAGTGGCGGTCATTCGCGCTGATTTCGGCTGGAAAGATATCGGATCGTGGTCGGCACTTTGGGATGTGGCCGATCACGACGCGGAAGGAAATGCCGTCATCGGCAACGCAATCGTTGAAGGAACAAAGAATTCCTACGTTCGAAGCGAAGGCCCGACCGTCGCGACGCTCGGCGTTGAGGGCTTGATCATTGTTGCGACGAAGGACGCCGTGCTCGTTGCGTCTCGGGAACACGATCAAGAGATTCGCAAAATCGTCGAGCGCTTGCGGCAAACCGGCGAAGATTGCCTGTGATCAAGTTGCTTGTGGCGTCGCGCCGCAAGAAACGCTTTCCTCGCCGAGAGGCTCAAAAGCCCGCGGAACGGCAGTCCGCGGCCCGCCGGCAAACGATGCGCGATATGGAGTTTTGGATGAGTTTGGATCATGATCCACGCCCCACTTTTGGGGCAAATGAGGAGCCGATTGGATGGAGCAGAGCGGTGTAGAGCGCCGGCTCGCGGCCATTCTGGCGGCCGACGTGGTCGGCTACAGTCGTCTCATGGAGGTCGACGAGGCAGGTACCCTCGCGCGCCTAAAAACAGTGCGGTTGGAACTGATCGACCCGGCCATCGCCAAGTGCAAAGGCCGCATCATCAAGACAACCGGCGACGGCATGCTGGTGGAGTTCCAAAGCGTGACCGAGGCGCTCCGCTGCGCTGTCGACTTTCAGGAACGCATGGCCCGGCGCAACCGCGACATGCCAGCCTCGCGCAGCCTCCTCTACCGGATTGGCCTCAATCTCGGCGACGTCATCGTCGAGGAAGGCGACATTTTCGGCGACGGCGTCAACGTCGCGGCGCGGCTGGAATCGATGGCAGACCCGGGTGGCATCTGCATCTCAGCCGCGGTGCGTGACCAGGTAGGCGACCGTCTAGACGATCGCCTACGAGGACCTCGGCGATCGGCAAGTCAAGAACATCAACCGCGCCAATCCGTGTCTACAAAGTTTTGACGAATGAGGGGCCAGCCCGTCGCAAGTGGTGGGAAGCCCTCCGCAAGAATCGAAAGTGCCGGCGTCGCGCGTGCGCATGCCGTCCATCGCCGTGCTTCCGTTCGTCAACATGAGTGGCGACCCGGAGCAGGAATTCTTCGCCGACGGCCTGACCGAGGACATCATCACTGAACTGTCGCGCTTCCACGACCTCCTCGTCATCTCGCGCAACGCCGTGTTCGTTCACAAGGGTAAGCCGGTCACCGCCCGCGGCATCGCACGCGAGTTTGGCGTCGACTACGTCGTAGAAGGAAGCGTGCGCAAGGCGGCGGACCGCGTGCGCGTGACGGTGCAGCTGATTGACGGCGAGACGGAGACCCACGTCTGGGCTGAGCGCTACGACCGGAAGCTTGAGGACATATTCGCGATCCAGGACGAGGTGACCTCGGCCATAGTGGCGACGCTCCGCGGTCGCGTCGAAGCCGCAACGCATGAACGCTCCAAGCACAAGCCGACGGAAAACATGGCTGCCTACGAGTATGTGCTCGCCGGCAAAGTGATGCATCACCGATCTCAGCGGGACGCGAATGTCGAAGCGCTGCGCATGCTGGAGAAGGCGATCGACCTCGACCCGAAATATGCCCATGCGCACGCCTGGAAGGCATGCGTGCTCGGTCAAAGATTTGTATACAGCTGGTATGACGACGCCGATGTCCTCTTGAAGACCATCACCAGTGAACTGGAAACGGCGCTCGCGCTCGATGAGAATGACGCAGACGTGCATCGCGTCTTGGCGGCGCTCAACATCACCTTCAACAACTTCGAAAAAGCGACGCATCACCAGGATCGAGCTTTGGCGCTCAGCCCGAACTACGATCTCGTCGTCGTTCAACAAGGCGAGCTCCTGACTTGGCTCGGCCGTCCCGAGGAGGGGATTGAGTGGATACGTCGCGCGATGCGGCTCAATCCCTATCATCCAGAGCGCTTCTGGAGCCACCTCGGTCGGGCGCAGGACACTGCGCGCGCCTATGCGGATGCAATTCAGTCGTTCAGCAAGGTGACAGCGCCGGACCACACGCACCATGCGTTTCTCGCAGCGTCGTCAGCGCAGATAGGTAACCGCGTTGCCGCGTCGGCGCATTCGCGTGAGGTTCTCCAACGCGAACCGGCCTTCACAATCGAGAACTATCTGGCGACCCTTCACTACAAGCAACCTGCCGATGTTGAGCATCTGCGCGAGGGGTTAGTGAAGGCAGGCCTACCCAACTAGGGAGTGGTTTGACCTTAAGGAGGAGAACGCCATGACCACAAGCGTCAAGCAGATGATAGAAGCCGCCAACGCGGCGGTGCCGCGCGTGACACCGGGGCAGGCGCGGGAGATGATCGCGAAGGGCAACACACTTGTTGTTGACGTACGCGACGCACCGGAGGTGGAAAAGAGCGGCAAGGTCGCCGGAGCCGTGCACGTCTCGCGCGGCATGTTAGAGTTTCGAGCCGATCCCGAGACGCCCTACTATGACAAGAACTTCAGCAAGGACAAGGTGGTCATCCTTTATTGCGCTTCCGGTGGCCGCTCGGCATTGGGCGGCAAGGTGCTCAAGGACATGGGCTATCGCGAGGTCTATAATCTAGGCGCCTTCAAGGATTGGGTCGAAGGCGGCGGCGCGGTCGACCACCCGATTGAGCCAGGCATGTGAGCACGTAGCGGATTGCGCGTTCGCGGCTGAGGCCGGCTAGAAAAGCTCTCCCGATTGGGTCGATGCGGGCATAGAGACACGAGTTGTTAGCTCTAATCGCAACAAGGCCCGCATTGTTAATGAATGCGAAGTTGCGGCGGAGTACTCTCGCGAACAAAAGCGGGGTTCTTCGTTTTGGACATCCTTGCTCGATATCGACGCCAAGACTTCATCATAAGGGTGGGTGTCTTATCGTGCGTCTGCGCGATCGCGTTGCTTTTCACCGCGTCGTTCCTATTTCCCTCCGCGCCCCCACCTCATATTCCGAAATTCGCTTCAAAGACCGTGCACGACGCTGGCGGCGTCACTGACGCAACGGCGGAGAGCGTAAGCAGCGAATTGCGGCCCTGACGCCACCGTCCCAGAAGCCAAATCACACTTCCATCCTCCCAGCACCGATCGAAGACCACGCCAGCTGGCAGGTGGCCCTTTTTGCCCGGCGCAGAACGCGCGTCGTCGACGGGCCAAAGCGCGCAGGGACACAAACCGATCTACCAATGGAGGGTGACAGGAAGGTGGGTCCGATGACCCCTATGCCCCCTATGCCTCCCGCCCTCTCCGCCCGCCCCGAGGAGCGCGTAGCTCGCTGCACCCCATTTCCCGTCGGACGGCTGTCGCGTGAAAACGAAGCCGCCAAGACGAGTTCCGGCGAGTCGCCCGAGATAGCTTGCCAGATATTGGCGCCCGCGCGCCTGCGGATCCGCGATCGCCCTGACATCTTCGTGTAGATCGCGGACGGCAACCGCCCGGTCTCCGTGGTGTCTCGCCCAGACGACAAAGAGATCGGCGATTGCTTGCCGGCGAGCATCGTATTGCTTTGCCTCTCCTATCCGCTCAGCCGGATCGTGACAGCCGAGGGCGATCAGGGGATCGCGCACCCATCGGCACCAGGTTTCAAAGCTGCCGAGTGTGCGGCCTGGAGTGAGGTTCGCCGCGTGACGTCCCCACCGCCAGATCGTGAGGAGAGCAGCCAGAAGCCCGGCGCGGCGATTGGCAACCTCGGCTTTGATATCTTTGGCGAACGAGCGTGATTCCGGGTCCTCGATTCCGGCATCGAAGTTCACCGCGATGAAGCGGCGCGCAAGATCCTCCGACACCCTGAGGCCGTTGCCAGTGAGAATGACCAAGGCAGAAGCGTTCAATTGAACCATGCGCGAATGTCCGAAGAGCCGAACGCGCGCCGGCCGCTCGGTGATGGCGCTTGCAAGAAGGTTCGAACTGAAGGCGATGTTGTTCAAGTTGTCGATGAAGAGCGCGGGATTTCCCTGCATCAGCTCCGCGGCAATCCTCTTTTCCAATTCCTCGGCGCTGGCGCCAGACGTGACCGCATGCGGCTCCCGTCCGAAGGCCACCAGGCAGATGCAACGTGCGAGCAGCCCCTTGCCCGTTCCGGCCCCCGACATCGGTGCGGCACGAAACAACATTGCCGGGGCGAGCGGCAAACTCGGACGGCAAACGGCAGTCAAAATGGCGTTCAGGAAGCCCGACTCATCTCGGCCGGGAGGCCTGCTGACGTCGACGACAGGGACGGCCTCGGCTGGATCGTAGACCGTTTCCGCGTCGGCGAAGCAGAACGTTCGAAAGGTCTCCCGGATTAGCTGGAGTGCAACGCGTGCATCCTCAAAGGTCGGGTTAGCGGGAATGAGATCGGTAAGGTCGGGGACACTTTCGCGCCACATCCCCGACTGCGGATCATATCCGGCGCCGCTCTGGATAGTGCCGTCTTCCTGCAGAAGAGGAGCCGATGCAATCCCATTGAGCGGCGGCAGGCGCCATTCGCCGCGCCACCCGAGATACATCCTAGCGATCGAGTTCGGGAGTTGAACGTCAGCCTCTGCGTCAATTCCGTTTCTCGATAAGAGCGCATAAGGACGGCAAACCTGGTGCGCCAGCAGCACCAAATCGTGAGGGGCGACAATATGGGCCGCGGCCCCTGCCCTCCCCGTCCGATCGATCGCAAGGCGAACAGGAGCGCCTCGGTCATAGAGATTGGGGGCGTCTGAGAGAACATCACGGAGAGCCGCAACGGTGCGATCGGGGTTTGCCGGCTCGACCAGGAGCCGCACCTTCGCTGTTGCGATCCCATGCGTTTGAGCAACGCTGAACCTGTCGGCGCGTGCGTCGAAGCGAGCCACAGCTTTTTCGCGCTGTCAGCAGGCCCCTGCCCGGCCACGGATTGGGGCTCCAAATTCTCTTGTGTCACGTTCGCTCTGGAGTGCGTTGAAGAAGCTCGGTGATGATCAGAAAGGCGAGTTCGTCATCTCCGGAGGCGCGCCACAGCGCGAGTGCGAGGACGAAGGGATCGATACCGTGGCTCTTCCAGAAGGCGAGCTCCTGGCCTTGATGCTGAGCGCCTTCATCCAAGACGTGGTGTTCGACGCAGAGCGGCGTCGTCCAGCTGTCATCGGGCTTTCGGCCAATCGGTGTGGCAAGCTTGCCGTGACGCGGGGATGCGGCCCTGAGATGAGCAGCGTGAATGCTGCCCTGCTTGCCGCAAATCGCACAGGGAAGCGTGCGGATCCACTTCAAATGGAGGTCTGACCGCCGCCGCGGCCGCCGATGCCTTGAACTCGCCGTGAAGGCCGTAACCGGTGGCTCTATCTGATAACCGCGCATCTCACGCCTCCGCGGTTGCGAGAGCGGCACCAACTGATTGAGGATCGTTGGCGGAGGAGTCGTCGGCGTCGGTTCAGCCGCGGTCACCGAGTGGGCCTCAATGATCTTCTTAAGTTCGAGTGCGTCGGACGGCGAGCGGGCCCAGAAGAGACGAAGCGGATCGCGATTGGCATCGGCCCAACGAGACACGTCGGAAGCCGTTCGCCCCGGACGTTCGATCCAGGCCAGGACCCTGTCGGCGAACTGGCCTACGGGGACGTTCTCAAGCTCCCAATCGCCCCATGAGACGGTGATTGAATCCTTCCCCGCAATTGCAAGGAGCCGGCTCTCCTCTCTCGCCCGCTCGACGATCTCCGATGCGGCAAGGTCCAAGACCTTGGCCCGGTCCATCTCCTCTTCGACATAAAGCCCGCCGAACGCTGCGGGCCAGCCGGCCCTGAGCGCCTGCATGGTGGCGCATTTGCCAAGCATCAGCCGCGGCATGCGCGGCCAGTTGCCGTTCGGGTCGAGGATCTGTCGTCCCGTCTTGACAGGAAGCCCGGTTCGCTCGTCCTCCGCCCACTCGTCCCGGATCGGCGCGAGCTCGTCCCAATAGGCCTCACCGACGACCGGAAACCATTCCCCTTTGTTATCCTGCCTGAAGAGAGTGACGCGGGCGCGCACCAGGCCGAGTGGATTGGTCTGACCTTTCTTGCGCGCGCTGGTCACGAACTTGGTCGGCTCGGCTGCTGGGCGGTAGTTGCCGCATCGTTCTGCAATCATGCGCTGGCCGTCGATGCCGACGATGATCACCATTCTGCGCTTGTCGGGGCGATCCTTGGAGAAGACGAGCGGCATGATCTGCCGGCGGAATGGGTCGAGCCCGTAGCGCGTGGCAACCTCGACGAAGAGGTCGAATTCTTCCCGGGTGCAATCCTGCCCGATCGTGCGCCGGATCAAATCGAGCTGATGCGGTCGAAGTCTCGCGCCCGGTGCAAGCATGGCCGCCGTCGGTGGCGCGGCCGCTGCGGTTGAGGCGGCGGAAAAGCTGCCGCTGCCACCCGCATGGATACCCTGCATCACGCCCTCCTGATCTGCAGCGAGAAGCCACCGTTGTTGAGGGTGGCGCCAGGGATCGCGGGGATCGCGGCAAGCGCTTCTGCCCTCGCTTTCTCGTCCGGAATCGAAGCGGCGAAGGCAATTCGGTTCCCCCGTGCCGCCAGAGCTTGCTTCAGCGCCGCCTTGTCGAGCTTCGGCGGGGGCGGAGGCTGCGGCACGAAGAATTCTGCGGGTATATCCGCCTCCGTGATGATCACCACGTCAGGCGCCAGCTTCCTGAGACTCAAGGTGGCGGTCGGCCGGCGCAGCTTCATCTGCTCGGTGATCGCCATCGCCTGTTCGATCAAGGCGCGGAAGCGCTTCACCCGCTCTTCCATTGACCGCCTTCGACCGAAGAATTGCGCCTCCTTGTCCTTCAAGCCGGCGATCAGTGCCTCCGTCTCGTCGATCTCCGCCAACGTGGCATCGATCGATTCCAAGAGACCCGTCTCGCCCTCGATCGCATCGGCGAGAAGCGCGGTGTCGCCATCACCGAAGGCCTCCTTCAATCCGGCGAGAAGCGCCCTTGCCGCCTCGGTCTCGCGGCGGATGGGCTTCGGTCTCACGGCGGATGATGAATGCTTGTTCTTCCATTGTTCACCTCATCAAACATCTGCTATGCAGTGAACGCTGAAAGATCCCTCTAACGACCTCTCGGAGAACCGCATTGGCCATCGAAGCGGTCGCCTCAGCCGGTGAACGCGTATCAACAGAACATGTTGATAGAGATCTCTACAGACGCTCGTCGCTTCGTCAACATAAAATGTTGACTACTGCCCATGACGCCTGACAGTGTCGAGCGGCCAGAGCGCTGTTGGATCTAAGCCAGCCGCAGCTTGCGAAGTTGGCTGGCGTCGGGCTCTCGACGATCGTGGACTTCGAGCGATCGCGCAGGAATGTCTCGACCGATGCAATAGGCGCAATTGCGAAGGCGATCGTCTCCGCTGGGGTCATATTCATCGATGAAAACGGCGGAGGCGCGGGGGTGAGACTAAAGAAGAAGGCAGCGCAACGAAGTTCATGACAACGGAGAAGGACGTGGCAGCTCGAAGAAAACGAGGCGTTCTCTTGAATCCGCGACTACGGCCAAGGAATTCGAACTTGGGGCGGAGCCTCGGTAAACGCAAAGGAGCCACTCCGGAAGCGCCAGATCGGCGTATCACGGCGTTGAGCCAATCTCATTTCATATCGCGGAGCGTCTTCGCGCCGCTGCCCAGAAGCTCGCTGACCTCGCGCTGCCGCGCGAGCATCTCTTTGGTGAAGCGCCCATGTTTCAGGGCGTTCCGATTGCCGCGCGGCGCCCCCATCCCGCAGCGCCACGGCGCATTCGGCAAACGCGTTTGCCGCGAACGCGCCGGCGCATGACACGGCAAGCCGGCGCGCGTTTTCGCCAAGCAGCGCCGCGAGCATCGGACGAACATTGCGCTCGTGGATCACGGCCGTTCTTTGCCAGCCTGCTCAGGCCGCGTTTTTCCGCTGCGGAAGCAGCTCGCCGACCGCGGGTTCATCATCTTTTTTCTTTTCTTCTTCCCCTAGCCCAGCAACAGGCGGGCCGTGATCTCGACGAATTTCGCGCACCCGGTAGAGGCGCAGCGGGCCCCCCAACTCCTCGGCTAAAGTGTGGGGCGAACGAAAGCGACGTCTCGATCTAGAAAATCGCGATTTGGCCTGCGTCCGAACCTTTGAAACATCACCGGTACAAGACCGTGATCAGCTACTAGGTTCATGCAGGCTGAAAAGGAAGTCTCCCGCCTTCCATCTTTGATCCGGGGGGAGCATTGAAGAAGGACAATATCCAGGCTCTTATCCAGCGCCGGCCCGGCGCCCTTGAGAACTTCGACTTCATCGACACCCGGACCAATTCTCAGGACGGTGTTTTGCGTGATTGGAAATACGCATTCCTGGAGTTGCCGGAGCGGCGCCGCCTCCCCGGTTCGCTTTCTCCGAATTCGCGTCAAGAGCAATCGGCAATATCTCGAAGTCGGTTTGGCCGCGAACTCGGCTGCGCAAAACATCCAACGCTCCTAGGTTGGCCTCGAAGAGATAGGAAGTACCCATCCGGAAAACCTCCGGAAGTCGTGCGCAAACTCACCGATGTTTGCACCGACCTCGATCAGCAACGTTTGCCGATCATTGTCCAAGAACCGGATGGCGCGGAGTATTTCATCGTATCGGGATGGCTCCTTGAAAATCTTCCAGAGCGATGTCGGGATATAATGACCAGTATGGCGAAAGCGGCGTGCTTCATGGGCTAGGGCAATCCGGTAGCCGAAAGAAAGACGAGAGCGTTTGTTGACCACGCAAAACTCCAGACTAACATTTGGCGAAACGACGCTAAGCCGACGGCTATCCAGTGACGTCCCGACAGACCGTTGCACAGTTTACCAGCGAATATGTCTAGTCGCCTGAAGCGAATGGGCCCGGCGGAGCTCGCCGATCGACGCGGGGCATTGGAGGCCTCGTCAAGGATCCGAACCCCTGCCGTCTCGTCCAAGCTCAAGAGCTTCCCAGCCAGGAGGTTCCGATTCCTCGCGTCCGCCGCGGGTTTGGTAGTCGCGCATGACAAAAAGTCCGGCCGCGTCTATCGCTGCGGCAACATAGACATATTAAAGTGCCCGGCAAGCCGAGCGCACGGGGGTCTCCTTCCAGCCGCTCATCTTCTTGCCCAAGAAGCTCCATGATTCCACGCTCGGATAAATCGGGCTTCTCCCCTCTTCCCGAACCGGGGAGCGCCTGACCGCCTGCTGGTGAGGGCTTAACAGCCGGCTGTGTAAAGTCGCTGCGGGCATCAACAGCTTGCTTTCTATAATATCGCTGCGGGCATCGGGCTTCTACAGCATGCTGTGTAAATCGCTGAGCGCTTCAACAGCTTGCTGGTCATGGATACCGAACAGGCCGAGGGCTTCCTATAGCTTGTTGGGGATATCGAACAGGCCGAGCGCTTCCTACAGCTTGTTGGGGATATCGAACAGGCCGAGCGCTTCCTACAGTTTGTTGGTCATGGATATCGAACAGGCCGAGCGCTTCCTACAGCTTGTTGGTCATGGATATCGAACAGGCCGAGCGCTTCCTACAGCTTGTTGGTCATTGATACCGAACAGGCCGAGCGCTTCCTACAGCTTGTTGGTCATGGATATCGAACAGGCCGAGGGCTTCCTATAGCTTGTTGGGGATATCGAACAGGCCGAGCGCTTCTACAGCTTGCTGGTCATAGGTATCGAACAGGCCGAGGGCTTCCTATAGCTTGTTGGGGATATCGAACAGGCCGAGCGCTTCCTATAGCTTGTTGGTCATGGATATCGAACAGGCTGAGCGCTTCAACAGCTTGTTGGTCATGGATATCGAACAGGCTGAGCGCTTCAACAGCTTGTTGGTCATGGATATCGAACAGGCCGAGCGCTTCCTACAGCTTGTTGGTCATGGATACCGAACAGGCCGAGGGCTTCCTATAGCTTGTTGGTCATTGATACCGAACAGGCCGAGGGCTTCTACAGCTTGCACTCATGGGCACAACTCTTGCTTACTTCTCGAAGGTCATGGGTATCTAAGCTTGCAGCCTTCGAGATTTGCTTGGAATCTGAAGAAAAAATGTTGACGGCGCGGGCCGTCCTATGATGATTCTCGTCGGGCGCATCGAAAAGGCGCGCCCAAGTCGGCTGCAAGTCCTGACGTCTGCCGCGTCCTGTCGCAATCGGTGTCGTGAACGCTGGGCCTTCTGGGCCCGCCCCGCGGATGTACAAAAGTCCGACCCGATGATGCCCAAGAGACGCCTTCTTAGATGGCCGAGCGCTGTTTTGAGGCGCGCGCCGCCCATCTAGCGGATTAAGGAGCCGGCCATGACCAAAGCCAATGTTGCTGAAACCGACCGCGTGGCTGAATTGCCCGCGAGCGCTCTCGCGCTTCCTTCCCCGACCATGCCGAAATCCCTCTACGCCTCGAAGGCGCGGCAGATGTCTCTATCCCTTTCCGGCCCGCCGCTTTTAAGAACTCCGACTGCAAAGGTCAGAAACAAGCTGTTGTCCCCGAACCTGCTGCGTGTCGGCGACGGCCGTCTCGCTTCGGTCGCTCGATCTCAAAGATGCCGTAAGCCTCGGCGAGAGCGGTCGTCGCGCCTTTTGACCGTGGTCCTGATTCTCCCGCGCGACACGATGCGGGAGGTCCATGGACCACGCGAGCCCGCGAGCCCACGCGAGCCATTGTGCCGTGGTCCGGTCCTGTCCGTCCATCCCGTCGGATCATGAGCCATGAGCCCTGATCCCGAGTATCGGCTCTTTTGACACGCGCGCACACGGGCTCGCTCACGTTGTGGAGGTGGAATGCAAGAAGCGAAATATCCTGCAGGAAA
Organism: uncultured Alphaproteobacteria bacterium; assembly: GCA_963750115.1. Lineage (GTDB taxonomy): Bacteria > Pseudomonadota > Alphaproteobacteria > Rhizobiales > Afifellaceae > DASWJZ01. The sequence continues at coordinate 25,241 of CAVVPM010000015.1, forward strand.
TCCTCGTTCGCGAGCTCGACCGGCGCATCCCGTTCAAAATCTCGGCAGGCGCAAGTCGATCACGAAGCGCGAGGCCGTGCTCCGCAAGATTTGGGACAAAGCCCGCGAGGGCGACAGCGTGTCTTCGCGATCATGCTCGCGTGCCTCCGCAAATCGCCTCACTGAGAAAGAACGGATAAAGGACGAAGACGACGATGACCTATTCACCATCCCCGGGAACTCCGGACCGGCTATGGTTCCCCCTCCGATTAAATCGCGCTTCAAGAAGGGCCACTCCGGCAACCCGCGCGGCCGTCCGCGCGGTGCCAAGACTCGACACGCTCTTCGCCAAGCTGCTCGCTGAAAAAGCGCCCTCGGCGGGAAAGGGACGTCGGCGGCTCACGCAGCGGGAAGCCGTAATCGAAGCGCTCGTGGACAAAGCGATTGGGGGAGATCGCGGCGCCCTGAAGAACGTCTACGAGCTGATGAAGAAGCTGATACGACCGAAGAAGGGGAGCCCTGGACCGATCGCGTAGACGATTTTTTAGAGGGCGAAGACAGGTTTTTACTCGTTGAAAATCCCTGTTCTTCGCCGGAGGAAGAAGAAGAAGACTAGCAATACCAGATACTTAATGTCCAACAGCACAAAGAACAGGGAAATGTTCGCTAAAGTCAGGACGCTTGATCGGAATGCTACCGGCTGCGTTTCGGTGCACAACGGCGCCGAAGCCTCTCCTATCGGTGAGAGAGGATTTAGTTGAAAGGAGCGCTATGCAATCTAAAGTAGAGTGCGAGAGGCAATAAAAGCCAACCCAATCGCAGCCGAACGCGGTGCATCGGAATCGGTCGTCGCCAACCCTGTTTGACTCGCGGCTAGCTCGCGATCGGAACGCCTTAGTTTGGCCTCATGTGGCGCTTCAATCGTGAGCTTGTGTCTCCAATCGACCCCGAGAAACTGTTGACCCCAGGGAATCAAATCCGCACGTCTCTGATCATCGCAATCGCCGGAGCTGCGTTTGCTTTGGCCCTCGCCGCCGAACTGCCTGCCAACGCCGCGCCGGTCACCTAACACAGCCGATATGACTGGCGCGCAACAGGTGCCGACCCAACGACAGCATGGGTAAAGGCACGGTGAGCGCGACTTTGATCCGGCGACCAAGAAGCTTACCTGGACGATCACCTACTCTGATCTCACCGGCCCCGCAGTTGCAGCCCATTTTCACGGCCCGGCGAAGGCCGGCGCGAACCAAAGACCCGGTGCTGCCGATCAAGGGCAATCTGACAAGCCCAATTAAGGGCACGGCGACCCTGACCAGTCAGCAGGCCAAAGATCTCCAGGCCGGCGATTGGACCTCAATGTTCACACCGCGAAATTCCCCTGATGGCGAGATCCGCGGTCAGCTGACGCTGAAATAGGTTCTCAGCGCTTGAATGTCTCGTGGCGCGTGGAGCGTCGGCGCGCCTACTTGCCATGGCGCGCGGTTAGCCGTCCGCGCATGAGAGCGTCGCCGTGATGGGTCTTCAGGTGTAGAAAGCGCATCTCGACGCGCTTTCTCTCGCCACGCGATCTGGCGAACGCCTTCGTCTTCATCTTGCGGCGAGCCACATTGCGCGCATCCTCGTGGAGATCGCGAGAGATTTTGCGCGCTCGTCCCTGGTGCAGCACCTCGACCTCAGGACTCAGTTTGAAGCCCCGGCTTGCCGCGGTCATCGGGGGGATATTTGATTAGGCCGTGGAGGCCCCTCATCAACCGGTTCCGGGTGATGTGACGCGCCGCCGACCTGGCAGCGAGCGCGACGGCGCTCCGTGACGGCCAAGCCGGGGGGCGGAGGCGGTTTGAACCTATTGCAAAAGGATAGCCTCATGTCGACGCACCCTGCCGCCGGTTACGCGCTGCTTCGCGATCCGCGGATGAACAAGGGCACCGCATTCACACATGCGGAGCGCCGCGAACTTGGCCTGGAGGGTCTGCTACCACCGGCGTCCCTCTCGCTCGAGCTCCAGCTCGCACGCCTGCACAAAGAGCTGGCCGAGCTCGACAGTGACCTGCAGCGTTACTTGCTGTTGTCGGACCTGCAGGTACGCAACGAGACCCTGTTCTACGCCCTGCTGATGTCGGATCCTGCGCGCTTCATGCCGATCGTTTACACGCCAACAGTGGGTGAGGCCTGCCAGAAGTTCGACCACATCTACCGGCATCCCCGCGGCATGTATCTGCCGATTGAGGCACGCGGCCGGCTGCGTGAAATCCTCGGCAATTGGACGCAAAAGGATGTGCGGTTCATCGTTGCGACCGATGGCGAACGAATCCTGGGTCTTGGCGATCTCGGAGTTGGCGGCATGGGCATACCGCTTGGCAAGCTCGCGCTCTACACTGCCTGTGCCGGTGTTCCGCCGCTACACTGCCTGCCCGTCGTGCTCGACGTCGGGACAAACAATCGCGAACTCCTAGAAGACCCGCTCTATCTCGGCCTGCGGCAAAACCGCGTGCGCGGCGAGGAATACGCAGACTTTATCGACGAGTTCGTCGACGCGGTGCAGGCACTTTATCCAAAGTGCTGCATCCAATGGGAAGACTTCGCCAACTTCAACGCCGTGCCGATTCTCGCCCGTCACCGCGACAAGGTCTGCAGCTTCAACGACGACATACAAGGCACCGCGGCAGTCGCGTTGGCCGGCGTCTACGGCGCGCTTCGCATTTCCGGACAACGGCTGGCCGATCAGCGCCTGCTGTTCCTGGGCGGCGGATCAGCCGCGACCGGTATTGCAGAGCTGATAAGCCAAGCGATGGCGCTTGAAGGCATGAGCATCGATGAAGCGCGGACCCGCAATACATTGTTCGACATAAACGGCCTGCTGGTGACGTCGCGTGGGGACCTTGCAGATTTTCAGAGGCCCTTCGCGCTGGACGATGCGCCGATCGCAAGCTTCGTCGAGGCAGTCAAGGCGCTTCGGCCGACCGCCATCATCGGCGTGAGCACCGTGCCGAAATTGTTCAATCAGCAGGTCATCGAGACCATGGCCGAAATCAATGATCGGCCGATCATCTTCCCCTACTCCAACCCGACCTCGCGATCCGAATGCACCGCTGAGGAGGCCTATCGCTGGTCCGACGGTCGGGCGATCTTTGCCAGCGGCAGCCCGTTTCCCCCGGTGGAGATTGCCGGCAAAACGTTCGTGCCGGGCCAAGGCAACAACGTCTACATCTTCCCGGCCATGGGCATGGCAGTGTTCGCCACCGAGGCCACCCGCATAACCGACGATATGTTTATCGTAGCTGCGAGGTCCGTCGCAGAACAGGTCGAAGAGGAGAACCTCGCCACGGGGCTGATTTATCCGCCGCTGAGTAAGATTCTTGTCACTTCGCTCCGTGTTGCGACGCGCGTCGCAGAACACATCTTTGACAAAGACCTAGCGCACGTCGAGCGTCCGAACGACATCGCAGCGCTCATTCACTCGCGCGCTTATCGCCCCGTCTACGCGGTATGAGGCCAACCACCGTCAAAGGCGGGGGTCTCGAGCGACGAATTTAGGTCGACTTAGGCGCCGCCACCTGGTCCGCGTGCCTCGCATGGCAGTCCGCGGCGGCTGCCTGAACGCCGACGATCGGAATATTCGCGCGCGACTGAAGTGCGGCTCAGGGAATGTTCGGGCTGCGAGGTTCTGGGGGCTCGCGGCTCTCCGCGACGCTTTCGGGTTTCGCTCCCCTGGCTGCTAGAACGGCAGCGTAGCGCGGAGACTCCCTGTCCAGATCTTATAGTCCGCGCCGAGACCGCCCAGTTGCCCGCTTACCGCAAACGAAACTCTGTTGTTGCAGATGATGCTGATGCCGGTGGTGGCGCGCCCCGACCAACCGTCGCTGACCCCGACAATCTCGCTATCACCGGCCGCCAGGTTGTCAGCCGAGAAATACCAGTCGCCGTAAAATCCGACATACGGCGTGAGCGTCACCATGTCGTAGGCAAGAGACCTGCTCAGCTGACCGCCAAGGCTGGTGCGTCCGGTCGAGAAGTTGCGCTTCGACTCTGCGGTGCCGAGATTGTCTGTCCACGCGTCTTGCTCTTCCCACAGCGCATAAATGCTGGCCGACGGCTCGATCCTGTAGCGCGCCGAGCCCGTAGCTGCCGGTCAGTCCGCTCGACAGCAGCAATCGATTGCCATTGAAGGAGCCGCTCGCCGTACCGGCGGTACCCGAATATGCCATGCGGGTGTAGCCCAACATCGCATCGAAACGCAGAGTCGGCCTCATGCGCCAGCCGAGATAGCCGCCAATCGAGCCGCCCGTCCCTTTCATGCTGCCGGCGACCGACCGGACATCGTATTTGAAATACTCGTAGCCCGAATAGACACCGATAAGCAGATTGGGCGTCAGTTTGCGGCCGATGCCGCCGGTCAGATTGAACTGCCCACCCGTTGCACCGACATTGGTGTCGTCGTTTTGCCAGCCGGTCCCACGCAGATCGAGCCACGCGCTCCAATCGCGGTAGGGGGCAAACTCATGCGGTGCCTCGGTTGACGTGTCAGCATAGGCAAGCGCCCCAAAAGCGGTGTCGATGCGTCGGTTGACATCGGAGTTAGGCGCAGCGGCGAAATTGATGCTGACGCCATTCGGGCTGAAGCCGAGTGGCGCACCGCCGCCGCTGAACGCATCATCGATGGCGCCGTTAACAGCGGTGCTGACGACCTGACCGGAAATGGTCGCGGCGGATTTGGTGATGCCGTTCTGCAGTGAGCGCAGGTTGGTGCTGTCGCTCGGCGTTCCGGTCGCGACACCCGTGCAGGTAATCGAAAGATTCGTCATCGTGCCCGGACCGGTGTAGTTCGTGTCGAATATTCCGAACGCCGACACGCCTCCGCTCGGGATCGTGAACGTCACATTGACCGCCCCGACAGACACCGGATACTTGGGAGACGACGGTATGCTGTCTTGTGTGCCGGTGGAAAACTCCCAGGTGGCGTCCGCTGATGATGCCGTCAGCGTAACTGTTTCGCCCGCATCCAACGGCTGCGTCGTTAGGGAATAATAGGGGCCGTAGAACGCGCTTCCCGTCGTGAAGCCGTTTATGGCGGCGCAGCCGGCGGACAGTGCATAGGCCTCTCCGCCGCCGACAAGTGCGAGACCGACTGACACAACGCCGATCGCAACTGCGTAAACGGCGACAGACAGGAACTCGTCGCAGATCGGCAAAGCCAGAGAGCATCGTGGCCCCTCTAAATTTTCAAATTTCAGACAACGAATCACCCGCGTGAAAATGCACGCTTTTGCAGGTGCTTGCCCCTCAGCCCCACTGTCAGATTCAATCATAAGACGAAGGGTGTTAACGGTCCAATATGCTGAATTTACCGTTTCGGAGACGAACCGCTTTTTGTTCCGTTGTTGGTGCAAGCGTGCCACAGTTTGCAGGAAGACGCCGTTCAATGGCCTGCTGCCGCTTCCATCGAAATCACCTAACTCGATGTCCGCGGAACCGGCAGCAAGCCAAGCAGTCCGCCTCTGACCATCACCGGTTGACGAAGCCGCTTTTTGCTTCTTCACTCCGCTCTGGGGCAGCATTCAAAGCAAAACACGCGTCTCCATGCGATACTTTTCAAGAGACCGGAAAGGGATTCGCCGATCACCATCTCGATGAGGACGAGAATGGAGTACAGCTCGCGCGCCTGGCTCAGATCCGCGCTCCTTGCCGTCGTGCTTGCCGTGGTTCCTGCCACGTATTCCTGCGCGGCGACGCTGGTCATGGTGGATTGGGATGCGTGTTGGCCCTGCCGGCAATTTCAAAACGAAATCGCGGGGAAATACCCAGCTAGCCGTGAAGGTGAGATGGCACCTCTTCGGCTGATCAACGTATTGGAAAAGTGGCCCACCGACCTGAAGGAAATTAGGAAACCCCGGGCGACGCCAGTCTTCATCCTCGTCGAGAGAGGACACGAGATCGGAGAGTTTTCCGGCTATAGCGGACCCACTCGGTTTTGGAGGGAGCTCGATAAATTGCTCGCGAGAAATCAATGGCAGGAGATCATGGGGATTTTCTCGGCTCCGCCTTCATGATGCTCCTTTGGAGCTGACTTTTGATGGTCCATCCGACGAAGGTCCGGGAGTCCGACTGAGAGGGCCCAAAGCCGCAGGCGATAGTGAGGGACCTTGTAGATGCCTTCGGGCTGAGGGGCCCGTCAGCTTAGTCCACCTCCTCGCGGAGCCGCTTCTCCTTAGCCTGCACCGGGAGCGTGCAAGCCTGTGCGGGCCGCGGCGCCCTAAAGCTCTCGGATGATTACTCGCAGATCCTGGTCCCCACGTTTGTAGCCGGGACGCGGGGCATTGGAGGCTTCGTCAAGGATCCGAACCCCGGCCGTCTCGTCCAAGCTCAAGAGCTTCCAGCCAGGAGGTTCCGATTCCTCGCGTCCGCCGCGCGTTTGGTAGACGCGCATGACAAAAAGTCCGGCCGCGTCGATACCGACAGCGTGGACCTCAACGACGCGCGCGGTGCCATCGTATTGCACCCTCAGGCAACGTCCGAGCCGCATCGCTTCGCAAGCTATCCTCGAAGGCATCTCCACCTCCAAGATCGCCGTGATATTTTGCAACCAACTATGTCGACTGCCAATAGTGCAAACGCGATGTCACACGGATTCCGGTGTACTCCTTCTTGCGGCTTGGCCTTGTCGGGCTCGCTTGCGGCGGCGGTAACCGCGGCGTTCATGTCCGCATGCCGCGAAGCTGCCCTCCCCCACTCCTAGACGAAAGAGGGGACGCGCCTCCTTTTGTCCCCTGAGGCCCCGTTTTGGTGCTATCCGGGACATCAGACTGCGAGACGACTAAGATGGGCGAGGAACGCAGACGCTTTGCTCGGCGAAGGACGCTAAAGGGCGGCCGCATCGTTTTCCATTCCGGTCGATCGACAATCGCCTGCACCGTTCGGGATATCTCCGAGGGAGGAGCAAGGCTAGAGGTGACTACCGCAGTGGGTGTACCCGACGCATTCACGCTGGTGTTTGATGATGGTAGTGCCTCGAAGGAATGCGCAGTCCGTCGGCGAACAGCCATAAACATTGGGGTTGAGTTCATCGTTGAATTCGCCTGACGATTCCGTCGAGCCAGTCACATCCGGATCCCGGGGCGGGCTCGTTGAACGCCAAAACGATTGCTACTTGCAGCACTGAGCTCAACGCTATCGGGCCGGCTCGTTTACGGAAATGAATTCCCCACCCGATGGCATCGCAGTGCGCCAAGTCGAGAGGGCGCGGGAGCGTTGTTGATGAACCTCGTTCTGAAACGAATATTCCAGCTGGTGTCCCCAACACTCGCATTTGTCAGCTTTGCATATGCAGCGTCCGATCCTCTTCTACCTTCAAACTCGCTCTATGACGTGGTGCAATTGTGCAAGCAAACGCAATTGACAGTCGGCAATCCGTTTCCCTGCCTGAAGGTTCAATTGGCCGATGGCTCAGAGCCTGGATTCGCAGTCGTCCCGATTCCATGGACCGCCGCTGTCCTCTTGGTCCCCACCCGCCGGATATCTGGCATAGAGAGCCCAGAACTACTTTCGCAAGCGAGTCCCAATTGGTGGACGTTTTCGTGGCGCGCCCGCGAATTTCTCGTCGAGAGAAAGCAAGGCCTCGTCGCTCGGAACGACATTGCGCTCGCTGTCAACTCTCGAGAAGCGCGTACCCAAAACCAACTTCACATCCACGTGGCATGCATTGACGAACACATCGCGATGAGGCTCAGGCCTTTCGAGCGGGCCATCACGCATACGTGGTCCACCTTTCCGCTCCGACTGGGAAATGAGCGATGGTTGGCGATGCGCGTTGAGGAAGAAGACTTTGACAAAAACCCTTTCACCCTCCTCGCCGCCTTAGACTTAGCATCTCGCGGTCCAATGGGCGATTGGGGCATCGCGGTCCTCGCCTGGAGATTTACCGATGGATCGGACGGATTCTTGATCTTTGCCACCCGCTACAGCAGGGCACTCGCTGGCGGCGGCGCAGGCGTCGCTCTCCTTGATCCGAATTGCGCGATCGCGACGAAGGGACACTAGATCACAGCGCCGCAGTCCTCGCGTTCAAATTGCCGCACCTTCACATCGTATTTTGTCGGGGGCGTCAGCTCCGTCTCAGCCTTCTTGGAGGGACGCGGTTCTTGCCTCTCGCCCGATTTCTAATGGACGAAATGATAGATGCCGTTCAGCCCAACCAAGCCTACGACGATGAGGTAGATGGCGACGATGTAGTTCAACAGCCGCGGCACGATCAGGATAAGAATGCCGGCAATAAGGGCGACGATCGGCGCGATGTGATTTTCAGTGAGAACCATGTCAAGCCTCCAAGCACTGTCGGGTTTCGACAATTAACACGCCCAGGGCAGAAGCCTGGGCTCAACGCGCTCGCTGACCGAAGACAGACCCACCAACGTCGCCGCCCCGCCGTCAAAATGGTGTCTGCTGGTGCGCGAGCAGCCTCCACTCACCGCGTTCTCGAATATATGTCGAGCAGCACAACGCGGAATAGCGTCCGCTCCCTTCCCGCCGACCCGCCGCTTCATATGCCAAGATGATGGCGTCGCCCATCTTCGTAACCGCCTTCTTGTCGAAATCGACCAGATTGCCAGCGCGGAGCACCTTTCAAGCCCTGCACAATCTCGTCGCCTCGAAGGATTCCCACCGGCTTGGGAAAGACCATCAAGGCGTTGCCCGACATGCGCTTTCGATAGAAGTCTCGGCCATCAAGCCAGAAGCTTCTTTCGCTTTCCCAGAGATCGCTTATCATCGCCAATTCCGCCCGAAGGAACCTTTGCATAACAAACGTCAAACCCATGCGATTTGTTCAAGGAAGTTTCCGGACGTCGCAGCCGCATATTGAGGTCGCGGATTGAGCAAACTCCTTTTGTAGACTGAGCCGACTTGGCATAGACGCATCATGACTCTTTCACCCTTTGCATCGTGCAAGCGATCCGGTTCTCAACGACTTGGCAGCATCACCATTACCGCCTTTGAACGGTCGCCCGATGGCGGCAAGGGACTGGCGCGTGACACGCGCGTTCGCTGGGCGCTTGAAGAAGTGGGCCAACCCTACGAGGTTCGTCTTGTTTCGTTCCGTGCGATGAAGGAACCCGCGCATCTGGCGCTTCATCCTTTCGGGCAGATTCCGACCTATGAGGAAGGCGATCTCGTCCTGTTCGAGACGGGGGCGATCGTGTTCCATATCGCCGAGCGCCATGCGGGCCTGCTGCCGGACGATGCCAATGCCCGGGCGCGCGCGATCACATGGATGTTTGCCGCGCTCAACACGGTGGAGCCGCCGATCCTTGAACTCGTAACCGCCAGGCTCCTGGAGGGCGACAAGCCCTGGTACGAGGAGCGCCTGCCTCTGGTCGAGGATCGCGTCCGCGACCGGCTGGAGCAACTTTCCGCTCGCCTGGGCGATGCCGACTGGCTCGATGGTGCGTTCAGCGCGGGCGACCTGATGATGGTGTCGGTGCTGCTCAGGTTGAAAGCATCGGGCATTCTGGACGAATATCCGAACCTGTCCGCCTATGTCGCCCGCGGCGAAGCGCGGCCCGCCTACAAGCGGGCTTTCGCCGCTCAATTGGCGGTTTACACCGGCAAGCCACCGACCGGCTGATTGAGCTCTGTCCCGGGATCGAAGTCGTCATCTAAGTCGTTCGTTCGCCGGTGGCTGGCCTTTTGCTTCTGCGTGACTCAACCGACACATGCGCCGCCGCCGCTGCCTCGGCAAGGTGGCCCGCTATTTGACTTTTCGAGAGGCCACTCTGGGCGCGGCAGAGATTGGCGCAGCCGGCAGTGCCACCTCACCGGGATGAAGATCAGCAGCGAGCGAAGGGGTGGTGGCGAGGACCACAATGGGGGCTGCCAACCGCAGCAGCCCGCGCTACCTCTCAAACGGGAGGAACGGCACGCTTCCAAGAGACCGCCCTTCTGGTCAGCACGCGGTAAAGTGTCAGCGGAACGTCGAGCAAGCCGGGCAGGACATCGTCCCAGGCAAATGCGGCGAAGACGATCGGCGGGCGCAGCGTTCTAAGGTAAGCGGAAAGTGTCAGGGTTCCGACCATGATCTGCTGACCTCCCGCGACTATATCGCGTGCGAGATGGATCCATCTTGCGCCGGCACGACCGCGAAGAGGAACATCGCTGCGTCCCGTCATGGCTTGCACGAGCAGGTATGGGAAATCCACTCCGGCGAGTGGGCCTAACGCAATCCAAGTCCAGGCACGCGCATTGAAGTCGAGCAGCTTGTAACGTTCGTCTCGCGCGTCGTACTTGAATTCGAGCTCGACGAGCCCGCTATAGTCGAGCGAACTGAGGAACCGTGATGCCGCTTCCTCGATGGCCGGGTTCTCGACGGTTTCGACAAACGTGCTAGTGAAGCCAAAGTCGATGGGAAATTGGCGCATGCGACGCGCCACCAGCGAGGCGACGGGCGCAATATGCTCCCAGACGGCGGCGTACGAAAATTGATTGCTGCCGTCCCCGGGAATGAATTCTTGGAAGACAATCCCATCGTGACCAACCAGCGCCACCGCGTCGTCATATCGCGACATTAGCTCGGCGGAGTCGCTGACTTTCCAGCCTTTGGCCACTGTGAAGGCGTTGGTGCGCTCGCGCGTTGTCGGCTTCAGAACAAGAGGAAACCGAAACGGAAATGCCCTGAGGTCCGCTCGGCTTAGCGGGTGATAGGTGCGCGGATAGTCGATCCCAACAAAATCAGCATGTCGATAAGTGAGGTCCTTGTCGTAGGCAATCCGTATGATCGACCATACCGGCGTCGTTGTCCGAAAGATCGCGGCGAGCTTGGCAAGGTGACGTGACACAAAGCGAACTTCGCCGTCACCACCGGGAAAAAGAACCCAACCATCGAGACGATAGCGGAGGGCGAGATCGAGAAGGAAATCGAGGGCACCCTCGTGATCCGGGCCGGGCCATGAAAAGCTGCGCTTGATATACCGGGACAAAGCCGTGAGCGGGTGGTCGTGGGTCACGAACCAGATAGGGATTTGACGCCTGCCAAGACTTCGCGCCACCGCGAGGCTGCCGTGCGCGCCGCCCAAGATTAAAGCGCCCGGCACGGGCCCCCTCGATCCGATGTCAGCGTGCCATAAGATTGGTGGGATAATCGCGATAGTCAGGACCCTCTTTAGAAGGCGGCAGACACCTTTATTCGCCCAAAATTCAATTCTTGTCTGCCATTATCGCTGCTCTGTTTGGCCTGGTGCCAGGGTCGCTACGAAGGGCGCTGAGGCGTGGAATCATAATCGCGCAGCCGTCGACAGATCGACGCGAGCTTGAAGAAGGCGCGATAGTTGGCGGCGGGCCGTCGACGGCGGGTAGCGATGCGCGAGCATGACGGGTCTTCAGTTCCGCGAAGTGCCAAGACACATCACGCCGGGGTCGGCTATACTCGAAACTCCTGTTCCCTTCCCCGGCTCGCCTTGGCTCTTCGATACGTTGAGGTATCGCAATGAGACGGTTACGTTTCATTGCGATACAAATGTGGAGGGATTCCTGGGAGGATAAACATGCCTACGGTCCAGGTCCGCTATATCGTCGATGACGTCGGCGCGGCAATCGCGTTCTATGTGGAGCAGTTGGCGTTCAAACTCGAAATGCATCCCGCGCCGCCGTTTGCCATGCTGTCACGCGGTGATCTTCGACTTGTCTTGAGCGCGCCAAACCCGGCAGGTGGCGGTGGTCAATCGATGCCCAATGGGGCCAAGCCGGAGCCCGGCGGATGGAACCGCTTCGCGATTGAAGTGAGTGATCTGCAAGAAGAGGTCGAAAGGCTGCGCCAAGCAGGGGCCCATTTTCGAAACGACATTGTCACCGGCGTTGGGGGGAAACAAATCATTCTCGAGGATCCGTCGGGAAATCCGATCGAACTATTCGAACCACTTCGACCCGAGGCGCGGCTCGGAACGTGATCTGAATTGAGATTGTCCCTCGGGCGGCCGGCTACGCGCAGTTGAGATCAGCGGGGGAGCCCTTCCGTGCCCGTGGCGCACGCGACACCGCCCGAACGCGCCGTCGATCCGCCGATAGAGCGATCGCGACCGGTGATCCGCCAAGCCGCGCTCGCGGCTAAGAGCCGGGTATCGGCAGAACCGGCATGATCTCGACGGCTTCGCCGGGAAAGATCGTAAAATGCGGATGCCTCTCGAAGAGCTTGGCAGCGGCCTCGTGCAATTCCGCGCGAATGACCATGTAGGCGCCCATCTCGTTGCTCGCGTCCTCCACGCCGCGCTCGAGGAACTCGCTTCGTCTTGCCGAGCGGCCCGCCCATGCCCACGACCGCCGCTTGATGCTTTTCGGCCCACGCCTTCCAAGCCGAAATTCCTTCTTGCTGCTTCGCGAGCCTTTGCGCCTCGGGAAGCGCATTCCATGCCTTCATTTGCGGGCTCGTCTTGCTGCCGAGAAACACCGCGAGATAAGTGTCGTTCGTGTTCATCAGATTTCCTCTCCTCTACGCTTTGCGGGTTGAAACAAAAGCTCGACATAACGGTGCAGATGATCGACGCTGGCGATGGCGATCGCTCGCACTGCCCTTGGCCTTCGCCAATATGAAGGCCCCCTGCAGAACCGCCTGCATGTGCAGCGCGAGGCTCTTCGCCGTCCATTTCGGACGCATCCGATAAAGCTTCATCGCTTCGGCGATATCGGCCTCGATCGTCGCCGCATGGCCGCTGACGCTGGCATCACAGGCGTCGCGGATCGCCGGATGCGAGTCATAAACCTCCTGCACCATCGTCCCGACGAGGCAGGTGAATTCCGCAACCTCGCCCTTCAGAAGCGACTTGCGGAAGTCGATGTAGCCGAGAACCCGATCAAGCGGGTCTTTGTGCCGGTGGTAGGGCGCCGCCTCGAAGAGGGCGCCGGTCGTCTCGGACCAATAGTCCGCCGCAGCGACGGCAAGCGCCTCCTTGTCCTTGAAGTGATGAAAGAACGAGCCCTTGGCGACGCCGGCTCGCGCGCAAAGCTCGTCGACCGTTGTCGATGCATAGCCCTTTTCGCGAATCACCATGAGGGCCGTGTCCAGCAGCTTCCGCCGCGCGGGCGCCATCGGACGGCTTGTGGTCGCTTGGGTACTCATCACTCGCTTATACCGACTAGTCGGTATAAGTCAAGGCTTACGCGCTTTCGGTTTGCGAGGGCCGGTCCGACCTGGCGACGGCCGCGCTCGATATCCTGAGCGGCTAGGATCTCACGTTCCTTGTGCGCCTCTACGGATCTTGGAATGCTGTCATCCTCGATCACCGTTCCCGCGCGCGCCGCACGGCTTCCTCGAGGCGCCGGCGCTTTACGACGAGGCGACGCAGGCTATCGCTGCGGCAGCATAGACATATAAAGTGCCCGGCAAGCCGAGCGCACGGGGGTCTCCTTCCAGCCGCTCATCTTCTCGCCCAAGAAGCTCCATGATTCCACGCTCGGATAAATCGGGCTTCTCCCCTCTTCCCGAACCGGGGAGCGCCTGACCGCCTGCTGGTGAGGGCTTAACAGCCGGCTGTGTAAAGTCGCTGCGGGCATCAACAGCTTGCTTTCTATAATATCGCTGCGGGCATCGGGCTTCTACAGCATGCTGTGTAAATCGCTGAGCGCTTCAACAGCTTGCTGGTCATGGATACCGAACAGGCCGAGGGCTTCCTATAGCTTGTTGGGGATATCGAACAGGCCGAGCGCTTCCTATAGCTTGTTGGGGATATCGAACAGGCTGAGCGCTTCAACAGCTTGTTGGTCATGGATATCGAACAGGCCGAGGGCTTCCTATAGCTTGTTGGGGATATCGAACAGGCTGAGCGCTTCAACAGCTTGTTGGTCATGGATATCGAACAGGCCGAGGGCTTCCTATAGCTTGTTGGGGATATCGAACAGGCCGAGCGCTTCCTACAGCTTGTTGGTCATGGATATCGAACAGGCCGAGCGCTTCCTATAGCTTGTTGGTCAGGATATCGAACAGGCCGAGCGCTTCCTACAGCTTGTTGGTCATGGATATCGAACAGGCCGAGCGCTTCCTACAGCTTGTTGGTCATTGATACCGAACAGGCCGAGCGCTTCCTACAGCTTGTTGGTCATGGATATCGAACAGGCCGAGCGCTTCCTACAGCTTGTTGGTCATGGATACCGAACAGCATGCCGTTATGCTATCACTAGTAGCACCCTCACTTTGTGGACGCACGTGGACAAAAGCGTCCATCGTTTGGACGCCCCTGCTCATCCTGTTTTCCCGCTATCCGTTAATCACAGTAAGCTGAGCATCCGAAGTGAGCTTGCTGACGCTCGCGTCTTCAGCTCGGTCAAGTGTCTGACACAGCACGTAAATGTCGAAATTCTGAGCCGTCTGTGCTGCGCGCCTAGCCAGCCCAATTGGCTCCAAAAGAGGTGCCCAAAGCCGTTTTCAGGCAGGATCGATGCGGCCATTGATTTGGACGCATTTGGACACCCCTGCTCAGTTTTGTCTCCCTCGCGTCCATCAAGGTCGGTTCCCCAATTCCACTGCACAAATTCGAAATTCTCCCGCTCGCAGGCCAACTTAAGCCGGATGGGCCTCGCCGCCGCCGCGCCGCGGAAGATGAATTTGAGCAAGCGATCGGGCGAGAAAGCCGCGCGGCCGGCAAAACTGCATTGAGCGATTACAATAGGTTAGGCTGCGAGACTTTTTGAGAGCATAGCCGACTGGCGGCCGCTGAAACGCATCATCAGTTTGCTGATCATGCTCATAAGTCCTGGAGATTAGAGGCAAAATCATCACAGAATTGGTCGAAAGCGGACCTATAGTCTTGGTGACGTGCGGATAGGCATGAATTGATATGGACAGGTTTGGACGGATAATTAACGGCCGTGGACACAACTCTTGCTCACTTCTCGAAGGTCATGGGTATCTAAGCTTGCAGCCCTTCGAGATTTTCTTGGAATCTGAAGAAAAAATGTTGACGGCGCAGGCTGTACCATGATGATTTTCGTTCGGGCGCATCGAAAAGGCGCGCCCAAGTCGGCTGCAAGTCCTGACGTCTGCCGCGTCCTGTCGCAATCGGTGTCGTGAACGCTGGGCCTTCTGGGCCCGCCCAGCGGATGTACGAAAAGTCCGACCCGATGATGCCCAAGCGACGCCTTCTTAGATGGCCGAGCGCTGTTTTGAGGCGCGCCGCCCATCTATCGGATTAAGGAGCCGGCCATGACCGAAGCCAGTGTTGCTGAAACCGACCGCGTGGCTGAATTGCCCGAGAGCGCTCTCGCGCTTCCTTCCCCGAC
Source organism: uncultured Alphaproteobacteria bacterium (assembly GCA_963750115.1). Classification (GTDB taxonomy): domain Bacteria; phylum Pseudomonadota; class Alphaproteobacteria; order Rhizobiales; family Afifellaceae; genus DASWJZ01. The sequence continues at coordinate 40,472 of CAVVPM010000015.1, forward strand.
CATGCCGAAATCCCTCTACGCCTCGAAGGCGCGGCAGATCTCTCTATCTCTTTCCGGCCCGCCGCTTCTGCCTGGAGAAAGCGCCGCCGACTACGAGGCGGTGTTGGACGGTGTTTTCGCTGCCATCGATCCGCGCGATGCAATCGAGGCGATGTACGCGAAAGATCTTGCCGATCATATCTTTGAGGTCGAGCGGTTGAAGCGACTGCGTACCGCGTCGCTGCGGGGAGAATTCCATAGAGTGGCAGTTACAATTTTTACCGAGCACGGTCGAGTAGACCCTAGAGAAAAAGTCAGCCTACTTACCACCAACGACAACTGCGACAAATATCTCGTAGAGCAGATGAGGAAGTATAAGTATAATGAAAACACACTGATGGCCGGGATTGTTCATTCAAAAGTTGAGACTCTCGAGATGTTTCAACGCCTATCGGCCGAAGCCGAGCGGCGCCGCGACTACGCCATCGATCGGATCAATCTCTACAGGAGCCGCAAGCCTCGGCGAGAGCGGTCGCCGCACCAAGCAAAGACGATTGAAGCGGATAGCGCTGTCTAGGCGCGGCTTGCGCGAGTGCCGCTTCGTGGTCTCGCCGCAAAAGCTGCAGGCGAACCGGCTGAATGCCAGGCGCAGCACCGGCCCGCGCACCCCGGCGGGGAAGGCGGCATCGAGCGGCAATTCTCTCCGCCACGGCCTCTCCGTCGCGATCGGCGGCAACCCTTACTATGCGGGGGATATCGACGAACTGGCGCGGCTGATGCTCGAGGGCTCTGATGCGCCCGTTGCTTCTCGGCCTCGCGCGCGACTTGGCCGAGGCTTGCCTTGAGGTTCAAAGGGTCAATGCTGCGCGCATGCTGGTGATCGACCGCGCCGTCAACGACCCCGAGCCGCAACCGGCAATCTTCAAGTATTCGACAGAATACGTTGGCCGGATGGCGAAGGAGCTGAAGAAGCTCGATCGCTACGGAGTCCGCGCGACCTCGCGGCGCGAGAAGGCACTCAAGCGCTTCCTATTGGCGCGAGAGAATTCAGTTGAAAGATGTAATGAGCGCTCTGAGATGCAAACTCAGATAGCAAATAAGAGATGAAAAGGCTCATTTGGCAGAACGAACCCAACCAACTGTTCGAACTCCGCATCGGGCATAGGCTATGTCGCGCGTCCTCGCCGGCGCTCTCTTCTCGGTGTGCGCTCAGGCGCTTGCGTTCTCCTCACATACAGAGGCCGCGCCACCCGCGACGGATTGGCAACCATCGCTGCAGGCCGAGGCATGGGATTTCCGGTTCAGTCCCGGAATGCCGCAACATCCGACGCAGGCGGATGAAGGCTGGACGTTTTCATTCCCGCGCTACGAAGGCCGGTTGCCGTGTCGAGACCACGTCGCTCCCGATTGTCCGAGTGTCCACTATCTTCTGACCAAGGCCGGTGGATCGCTCGCTGGCCGCTCCTTCAGAATGACGGTAGAGATCTCTGGCTCTGCCGAATTCCGCTCCAAACTGGAGCCGACCAATATCTGCGAGAGACCAGCGAGCGTGCGGCTATTGGTCGAGCGGCGGGGCGACGATCTGACAAAAGAGTTTATCGCTGGTGGTCGAACCCGCAGGCGATCATCTTGCGACCGGACAACACTCGATCACGGTTCCGCTCACGCCTGATCAATGGTCAAGCGTGCTCGGCAAAAAGGGAAGCGCCGCTCCACTGGAATTTGCCGAGGCGCTGAGAGGCGTCGACAAGGTGGGCATGACCTTCGGAGGCGGTTGCTTCTTCGGCCACGGCGTCAACGTTTCCGGCGGCGAAGCGACTTTCACGCTGAAAGATTTCGCGATCGCGCGGTGACTGGCGCGTCTTGGTGGGAGGGGCACGTGGGCGAATAGACGTCGACGCTGCTGAATTGCACCGACAATGCAACTCAGTCATCCCCTCAAATCTTGCAAAACGGCTTCAGACGCAATCGCGTTCTATGGTCCGGCGCCGTACCGCTTTCGCCGTCAGGATTGAGCCCACGGTGATAGAGCTTCTGCCATTTCTCGGCCCGTGCCTCTGACCCGGGGAGACTCAAATCGGCATTGAAGCGGTTGCGGTTTTCCGTCCACGCCTCATAGGAGCGCTTCAGCTCCGGCGCATCGGAGAGCCGTCGGAGCTCCGGCTCGACCTCCTCCAATGCGCCGCGCTCAACCGGGAACAGATGGCAAAAAGGCTCGCCCTTCTCAAAGCGCACCGCCGTGTCAGGGCGCGTGAATATCCAGTTCATCGTGAAAGTGTAGGGCGACCAATCGGTCTCGATCACGCCCGATAGGGCAGCAATTCCATGCTTCGGACGGTTGACCGGCCCCTGCACCAGCAGGTCGTAGCCCGGCTCCGTACGGAACAGGCACGGAATGTGAAAGGTCAAAATTCCGCTGCCGAAATGGCTCACCGCCGGGCATGGTGCGCCTGGGTCAGCAAGCATTCCGATCCCTTCCAACTCCGGCTTCCCATTCCAGGAAGCGACAAATCCCGATGGGCACAGGATCTCCCAACCGTGCGCATTGGCGATGCTGAGCGGCAAGCATCGATAGGCGAAGCGTTCGCTGGTGGCCTCCATCCAATCCCGCTCAACAGGCGCAGGCCGAATGTCGAGCGAGTGGCCGTCAATGACGAAGGCGGTGAGCTTCACTGAATTCTCGCTGTCTCAGATTTCCGCCTGATGTTCAGGACGGTCAGAAAGGTCAAGTTCCTCGCTCGATGATCGACTTGGCCGGGATTGTCCTGCCTTGAGGCGAAGACTCCCGCTACTACCGCGGATGGGCGAGGGTTTCTCTACTTTCAATCGGGGCGAATATCCAATTGAGTGCTGGCTGTTGCAGCTGTGCAACTTTACATCAACGTCCCATACCCGCATTCTCTTTTGGAACAACGGGATAGGGCGTGGGGCGTTAAAGTAAATCTCCCCTGCTCTCTCCGTGGCAGAACTGGGCGTGAACGGGCGCCCGGCGCACGGATCTTCTCGTGGTTGGGGGCGTCTTAAATGCGTTTGCGCACGGTCACCTATGCCGTTGCCGTCGCAGCCATTTTCTTGGCTGCGGGCGCGTATGCGCAGGGCGTTGACCGGAAGGCTCTGGCGACAGCCGCAAGTGCCAGCTCCGCGCCGACCGATCAAGAGCGCCAGCAGATCGAAGCGCGCCGCAAGGAGCTCTTCCATAAAATGCTGGCCGACCCCACCAACCTAGACGTTGCCTTTGAATATGCCGGGCTCTCCGCGCGCGTAGGCGACGTGGAGGCGGCGATCTCGACCCTTGAGCGCATGCTGATCTTCGCGCCGGGCCTGCCCCGCTTGCAGCTTGAGCTTGGCGTTCTCTATTATCGGGTTGGAGCGTTTGAAACGGCGCGAGCGTATTTTCAGCAGGCACTCAAGGCACCGAACGTGCCGGACGTCGTCAAGGCGCGTGTGGACCCTTACCTGACCGCGATTGACAACCGCACGAAGGGCTACACGTTCAGCGGCTCGATCCTCAGCGGCGTTCGCTACCAAACCAACGCGAATTCCGGCCCGGCAAGCGAGATCACGATAAGCCCCTCCTATACGGGCGGCATTCCGATAACGTTGCGCCTTGATCAGACCGCGATGGGCGGGCCCGATTACAATGCGTTCGTTAGCAGTCAACTCGACTATTCCGTCGACCTGAAGGACCAGGGCGACCGTTTCGACATAAATCTCGTCACCTACGGTGCCTGGTACAGAAAGCGGCACGACATAGACACCGAATATGCCGAGTTGAAGCTTGGACCGATCTTCGATCTTGGTCGCTTTGGCATGAAGAATACGGCCCTCGGCATCTATGCAATCGGCAACGGAGTGTTTCTTGATGAGGACCCCTATCTTGCGACGGCAGGTGCGGGCGCTTCATTCGTAACCCTTCTTTCGCCGCGCACGCGGGTGCTCCTGCAAAACGAATATCGGCGCGAGCAGTACATCAATTCAACGTTGCGCCCGACTTCATCGCTTCGTACCGGCAATCGGGTCACAGGCCTTGGCAGCGTTCAACAGCAGCTAAGCGATCGATTCTCGGTTTTTGCGACCGTCCAGGGCGAGCGCGACGTGACGGAGGTCGGCTATCTCAATGAATGGGCTTGGGGCGGGTCGGCCGGATGGATGCTTGCCTTCGATTCGCCCAATCCGAGCCAGGCGGAGAAGTGGAAGCTCGGCATTTCCGGTGGCTACCTGAGGCGCAACTACGACGACCCTGACCTCACGATTAGCGTGGCGCAGTCGGAATGGGACAGCGAGAAATACGTTCTCGGGACTCTCGATGTGCCGATCAAGAACGGCTGGGGTATCGAGGCACAGAGCGGCGTTCGCAAAGTCAACTCGAACTACCCGACGCGCGCCTACCAAAACATCCAGGGCTCAATCGCGATGTCGAAGAGATTCTAGAATGCCGGTCTTGACCCGCCACGTTGTCCTTCTTGCTGCCGCGAGCATGGCTTGGTCGGCGACACTCTTTGCTGCGGCAATGGCGAGCGACGCCAATCTCGCAACCCTTCCACGGGCCGGAGCGCCAACGCCGCCGCGAGCGCTCGTGTTTCGCGAGAACGAGGTGCAAGGAAAGACTGTTGCGACCGATGCGGTTGGCTTGATGCAGCTTCTCTTCGGCGACGGTACCACATTGACTCTGGGGCCGGGCTCCGAACTCACGATTCGATTCCTTCGTGTTCGATCCAGCCAATGCGACGGCTCGCATCACCGCGACGCTGAAACATGGCGTCTTCCGCTTCATCGGCGGACAGACATCGAAGACACCGAACGGGGTCACCCTGCTGACGCCTTTCGGAACAATCGCGTTGAAGTCTTCGGGGGCAGATCTCTGTCTTCGGGCCGAGTGTGGGCCACCACATTTCGACATGATCTACGGTGACGCCATGACGCTTTCTCGAGGGACGACTGTGATCGCGCGCGTCCGGAAGGTGGGCTACTCCATCGTCCCTGATCCTGACGGCACCGGCGCGAAAATCAGAATAACGCCGACCAAATGGCGCGACGACATGCAGGGGCTGCTGTCGTGGTTTGTTGGGAAAGACGCGCGCGAATTGGCTAACAGCGCCGCCACGCCGCGCGCCGAGGGACAATCATGACGACGGCGTGCGTTAGCCCGGGCACGGGTTACGGCATCACGGCACCGGAATCGCTTCCGGCCCCAGGGCAGCCGGAGCGTCGGCGCCAAGCATGGAGATCGCAATGAGAACCCACATTGCGCTTCTCTCCTCCGTATCGTTCTTGGCGCTTGTGGCGGCGAATACCAATACTAACGCCGTGCCGACCGTCGGCGTCGCGGCCGCGGTGAACCAATCGGCTCAGGGGGCGCCCCCGAGCGGCCCGTTGCGCACGATCACCCTCGGCGACAATGTGATCCACGATGAGCGGGTGACCACGGGGGCGGTCGGACTTGTCCAGATTCTCCTTGTCGACGGCACGACCTTCACCGTCGGCGCGAATTCGGACCTGACGATCGACAAATTCATCTACGACCCGAATGCGGGCACCGCACAGGTCGCAGCAACGCTAACCAAAGGCGTCCTACGATTCATCGGTGGTCGCACATCGAAAACCGGCGGCGCTACAATCACAACCCCGGTGGGTTTGGTCGGCGTGCGCGGCGGCATGACCGACATCATACTCGGTCAAGGCAGCGGCAGCCCCGGCGGCAGCGGGGTTCCAGCGAATCTCGTGAACTGCATCTATGGCACCTGCAGCCTCGGTGGCACGAGCTTCGCGGCTGGGCAGTCGGCCTACCCCGACGGCAAGGGCGGCTACACGGTCGTAACCACGACCAGTGAAATGGCGGCGGCCGGCACCAACCAGATCGGCAGTGCGCCGGGGCAAAACGGCGGCGCCAAGAATTCTAATCAAGTTGCCAACGCCACTGACAACAACACCGTTGCTGATGAGAGTTCCGGCAATCCCCCTCCCCCCTCACCCCCGCCAACCGGAACGACGCAGGGCACTACTGGCGATCAGGGAGCTACTAACCTCGTCCAAGATTCCAACCCGCCTACGTCGCCGCCTCCTCCGCCGCCGCCTCCTCCTCCGCCGCCGCCTCCTCCTCCGCCGCCGCCTCCGCCGCCGCCGCCGCCGCCGCCGCCGCCTCCGCCGCCGCCTCCGCCGCCGCCGCCGCCTCCGCCCGTGACGATGCGCGTATTGACGGCTCCGGCTTCCTTTACGACTCCCTGGGGCACCGTCGTCTCACCGACCAGCGAGAACCCTGACGACCAACATTCCCCCGCCGAAGTTGGCCTCGTCGGCAATGGCGTTGGCGATAACGGCTACGACCAGGACGTCACGTTCTCGGTCGCCGATACCACCAATCCACAGATCTTCGTTGGTACCGGGAATATCACCGAAGGCCCGAGCACCGGCGCTGTCGAGCTCCCGGTCTACGCCGACACGAGCTACACGGTTCATTCGATATCGGGGGCGACCTCGCCGTTCGGATATCTTGATGGATTGGCGTATTCAAACGACGGATTTCGGGTTCTACGCCCTCTCCTACGGCGTCGAGGGCGACACGTTCACCCATCCCTTCTACGCTCTGACCGGCACGCCAACAGATTTTCCCACCGTGTTCACCGGAGACGCGGTGCGCACCTATTCGTTCGCCGAAGACCCCATTCAACAGCTTCCGGTGCCGTTCTTCCGTGCCGGTCTGATCGACAGCTTCGCCGGTGCGGCGAACAGCGACATCTACGTGATTGAATCACCCGATATCTCGCTCCCAGACAGCCAACATGTCCGTCTCTTGCAAACGTGGCTCCAGATCAGCGGCACAGGCGCCAACCAGCAGAGCGCCGTTGGCGTGACGGCTGGCGATTTTGCGCCGCTCGACGGTGGCGGCTACGGCCTGTGGACGGGACGGCGCGGTAGCTACCGTTCCAGCGCTGAGGACGAAGCGACACTCGAATATGGCAGCCTGAAAACTCTCGGTGCGCCGGATGGCGGCACAGAAGTCTTCGGGCCAAACGGCTCCAATTTCGTACTGAGCACCGACGTCACCGGAAGCGACGCTTTCGGCGACAACGCCATCAACTCACACAGCTACTTCAGCACCGTCCACGTCGCCAATCTCGTCGACGACCCAGTGCCGGATGCGCCACGGGCGGACCATCAGCTCCTCGGATTCGCGAGCGGCATGGTGGAGGAAGCGCGCAGCGGAACGCCGGGCACAAGCGTCACTTCGATGTACAGCGACGCCAGTCAGTTCAGCGACCAGGCCGGCTTTCGCATTGCGAGCAGCTCCGGAAGCAATCAGGTCGGCGGCGACCTAGCAATCATCGATCAATTCAATTCGTCGCCCGAAGCTTCGCTGCACCTCGCGTTCGGAAGCGGTTACGATCTGAACAGCCCAGGCGGTTCCACCTATATCAACGACGCCCTGTTCGGCGCCGGTACGTCAGGTCCCGACATTGGCGCCGACACGGCGGATCAGAGCGACGACCGCTTCACCAGCTCGTACGTGACGAAGGACAACGGCTCGCAGCTTGTCTATCAGCAAGGCGAATACCCGGTCACCTATCTGGTATCGAGCGGCGCCGTCGATCTCGGCTCCGATCCAGCTTTCATGGGCGGCACCTCGATTTGTGCCTGCAGCTTCCTGGAATGGGGCTGGTGGGGCGGTCAGCCTCGGCTCGCGACCGAGAGCGACCCGACGACCGAGTTCTTGCAGCAGTCCATCCATCTCGGAACCTGGGTCGCCGGCGACATAGCGAGCACGTCTGCGCTGGACAGCGCACTTGAGAACGAGCAGCTCAGCGGCACGGCGACCTATTCTGGCTTCGCCATCGGCACTGTCCTCAGCGTCAATCAAAACGACGATACCAACCCCTATAAACCGGTCCTAACCCAATACATCGCCGGCGGCAGCGTGAACCTGACTTGGGACTTCAGCAGCCGCAGCGGCGAATTCGGGATGACGTTCGACGGCAAGTCGCTCGCAGGCATCGTCAGTGATCCGGGGGCCGTCGACAGGGCCCTGTTCTCCGGGAACATCTTTGGCACCGGGCTCGCCGGAACCGTCAACGGCGCGATCGTCAGCAACGTCGATCATACGACGAACGAGACGCTCGCCCTGAACGCCGGATTCATCGGCGACTTCGGCATTTACGGCGAGAACTATGCCGCGACCGGCATCATCGCGGGCGAGACCAGCGAAGGGACCCCGTCCTTCCCCACCACGCTTGCCCTGCCCGCACGCGTCCTGACCGCCGGCGACTTCTATACGCCGACTGACAACCTTGACACGATCGGCAACCCGGGTGTGGTCGGACTGGTCGGCGACGGAAGCGGCGAAGGCGAAACCGGCAACGACAACACGACGGACTTGCAGGTCTACCTGAAATCCGGCGGAAGCCCTGTCCCCCGGACCGAGCGAAGACCCGAGCGCGCTGGTCGTCCCGTTCGAGCTCACGAACCTTTCGGCGTCCGTCGCAATCGGCCAAGGCGAAGGAGAGGAGCCCGCCTATCTCGGCTCCCAGGCTCTCTATGGGCAGGCATTCTTTGGGCCGGGCGAGTTCGCTGCCTACCAGTTGACCTATCCGACCGACGGCGGCCCGCAACCGGTCTATGCGATCAGCGGAATCCCGACGACCATCATGCCGAATGGTGGCACCGGCGTGTTCGAAGGGGGGGGCGTGCGCGCCTACAGCCTCAGCGAAGACCCGATTCAACAGATCCCCGTACCCTTCATGCGCGACGTCTACACATATGTGGGCGAATCGTATGTGCCGGCGTTCGACTGGAGCACCGGCGCTGACTTTTATTCGACACCGCTTTACGTGATGAACGCCCATTCCGGTGGAGATTTCTCACCACGCATGCTGCAAGCCTGGCTCGCGATCGAAGGGACCGGCACGGACCAGGTGAGCGGCGTCGGCGTTTCGGCGACGGGAATTGATAGCGACACTGGGGACGGCACCGGCTTTGAGATCAACGCCGGCCGGCGTGGGAGTTTCCGTACCTGACGCTTATGCCAGTTCGGTCACGATGGGCGGCAGCTACTCGACCCTCAGTGGGACCGATCCGACCGCAAATCAGTTCTTCGGCCCGAACGCTGAGAATTTCGTTATTGGCACCGGTGGCTACGCCAACGCCGACGGCGGCGGCGAGGCGGCCGGCGCATTTAACGATTTTTCCCTCAACACCGGCGAGGACAGCGCCGACACTGGCGTCTTTGGCACTACGCACGTCGCGACCTTGAACGATTCCAATGTCGCCGGGATCGGCGAGACGCGCACCGCCCGCACGCTGACCGGCTTCGCCGCCGGCGCGGTCGACGTCGCTCTCTATTGCGACGGTTTGTGCGAAAGCGGAACCGTGCTGGCGACGGGCGGCCCTGAAAGCGGCGACGGGATCACGCTCAGCTTCGATCCCCAGCATGATACCCTCAGCGGCCAGCTCAACATCCACAGCAATGATCCGGAAATCCTCGGCAACCTCAATCTCGGCATCGGCAGCCAGCCCGGCGGCGATGGCAAGTCAGCCTTCATTGACGACAACGTCTACGCCGCCCGCGAGGCAAACGATCCCTCAAGCACGACCGCGTCCTACGACGCCGGCGAAGGTGGAACTGTCCAGCTCTCGCAAACGGCGGACCAGAACGCCAACACCTACCTCGTCTCCTCAGGAACCGTGCCGCTCGATCATCCGGCCTTCATGAACGGCGCGAGCTGCACATCCTGCAGCTTCATGCAATGGGGCTGGTGGGGCACGCAGGTGCAATTCGACGAACTCGGCAAACTCGGGCGGCACGATTGACGTGGCGACCCACCTCGGCACCTGGGTCGCCGGCAACATCTCGACGGTCGGCGATGCCGAGAGCCGCTTCGCGGACACCATCAACGACACCGCCGTCTATCGCGGCCAAGCCATCGGCAACGTCGTTAATGGTGGAGCGCAATACGTCGCCGGCGGCGCGATGGAGACTGACTGGAATTTCGGCAGCCGCTCAGGCGCCTTTAGCGTGAGCGGATTCGACGGGCACGACTTCTCCGGGCCGATTAACGCTCCGAGCGGCGGCAGCCCGACTGATCCCGCAGCATTCGCCGGCTCCCTCTCGGTGACGAGCGGAGAGAACCCGGGCTCTGGAGCGGTCAATGGCGCTTTCACCACCGACGGCTCCGGCAACGCGGCACAGGGCGTGATGGGTAGTTTCAATGTCAACGACGGAAACAACTGGTCGGCAGCCGGCACGTTTATGGGTTCATATCAGCCAGACGCCACACCCGGCAGTTAGCCATGAATGTGCTTTAGGTGATCGCGCCGGAAGCGACGTTGCCAAAAATGCCAAAAGATCGGGCGAAAGCATTAAATTTGCCTTGTTCTCCGTTGAAGTGGCTCCGTTAGCCATTCACACCATCGCCCAGCTTCGGCAGCGCTTTTACTTCGCGCTCATGGGAAAATGATGTCGGCCAGCTCGCTCGCGCTGGGTTAGCCCCTGGATGAAAGACGAGGCGGTGAACGCATGAATGCGCCGCGCGCCGACCGACTGAAGTCCGGCTTCGAAAGACTTCGCCTACCGCGCGGCACGTGCCGTCCGACCCCGCGCGTCTTCCCAAAGCGCGGCGGTGGCGGCGAGCGCAACTTCCAACTCGACGTCTTTTCCCGTTCCCCCGCGGGCGGCCGCAACCAGTCGCCGCTTCGCGGCCTCTTCTAGGGTGGAAGCGACGGTTCCGGGATCAGGTAGCCTTAGCATCTCAGGTGGCAAGGTCGCGCCGATCGGTTCTTCAGAAAACTGCGTGGTGCAGATGCGCGCAAAATAGGGGAAGAAGCTCGGCCAGTTGATCGGCGTCGGGGCGAGTGGATTGAGGCAGGGTTCTTCGGCCCACTCCGCATAGTCCTTGAGCACCCGCTCACTCTGTGCCTGACGCGAATCTTGCAGGCTTCGCCAAGTGTTCGCGGGGTGGACGCGATAGGTCATAAGACGTTGGGGGAGGAGCACCGGCTCTGTCCAGCGCAGGGCCTCCACGGCGAAGTCCCAGTCCTGCGTCAGCGTCAGCGTCGAATCAAATCCGCCGATGAGGTCGAAGAGCTCGCGCGAAAAAAAGAAATTGCTCGACGTAACCGGGACGTTTGCGGTCAGGAGGGCGAAGCCGCAGGTCGGCAGGTTGCCGCAATCGTCGATCTTGCTGCGATACCAGTCGCCGAAAAGCGCGAAGTCATCGGTCGTCCCGCTCTGCGTGAAAGAGACGCCGGAGAAACCGAAGAAAAGCTCCTCGCCCTCCGCCCGTTCGGCGAACTTCTTGAGCCGCTCCGGCTGGTAGAGGTCGTCGGAGTTGAGAACAGCGACATAGTCGGCATCAACCCGGTCGATCAGACGGTTCAACGTCCGCGCCGATCCTTGATTGTCCTGGCGTTCAATGCGGCAGCGCACTTTGGTCTGGCCAGCGACTGCCCGTTCGGCGGCGCCCGCCATATCGTCCGACGAACCGTCATCAAGGACATGCAGCTCAAGATCACGCCATTCTTGCGAAAGCACCGATGCTATCGCGGGACCGATATAGTCCGCATGGTTATAGCCCGGGATGACGACAGCGATCTTCGCTCCGGTCATGCGTTGATCTCTGTTGTCCGAAGCCGTCGTTCAGGCACGCTCCGCCAGCCGATAAAATGACCGTAGCGTCGCCGCCCGCGGTCCTTGATGAGCCCTGGGCGTCCAATCACCATACTTAAGGGACCACGGCGCGGTCAGGAAACGCTTGTGCCAGCGAATACGCGCAAGCTGCACCCTGTCGATCAACAGGGTTCGGCGCGCAAGCGGCGGGTCGATGCCCATCAGCGATCGACAGAGGTGACAGAAGCTGCCGAACGCGACGCGATTGCCAACAAGCGCGGCCTCAGCCAGTCTCCAATCCGCCGCCGACCATTCTGCACCATATTCGGCGAACTCCGCGAGATAGCGCGGGTTAAACCAAGCCCTCGCAAAGCCACGGTTAGAAACCTGCGAATGGATCACGTTGGTGACGATGCGACAGGCCCGCGACGGCAGCAGCAGGTGGACGCCGCCCTCTTCAACCGGCACGGCCTCGGCGAGAAACAATTGAGCCATGGCGGAATCCGCGGTGGCGAATGGGCGCTTGTGCACTTCGACCTCGAGCCCAGTTGTCGGGTCAATCAGCGTGGGGCAGTGGTGATAGGTCTTCTCCGCACGCGTGCGGACAATCTTGCCCAGTTCGCGAAACCCGCTCGCAAGCAGTCTTTGCTGGCAGAGGGCGGAATCGGCTGCAAAAATATCAAGATCGTGGAGATAGCGGAGCGCTGCGTTGCCGGACGGAGGATCAAAAATATAAGCAGCTCCCTTTAGGAGAAGCGGCGTCAATCCGCCGGCATTCAGCCGACGCGCGACGTCGATAATCTGTGCTCGGAGCACCCGGTTGCGCCGCGCGTTCTCGATATAGGCAAGCCGCAGTTCCTCCACCAATGCCGGCGGCGCCATTGCGAGCAGCGGATCGTCCCTCAGGCGGTACCACAACATCGCAGCGACGTGGGTGTGGCGCGCGAAGTTAACGAGCTCCAGCCAGTCGATCGCATCGGCCGCGATTGCCGACCTCGGCGCCGGTGCGATGAGCCGCAGCAAGACCTCCAATGTCCGGGTGAGAGGTGGGTCGCCGGGGATGATCAACGCGCCGCCTCCAGGATAGCGTCGAGTGCCGCTTCCTGCTCGCCGTCGCCGACCGAGATGCCAAAATAGCGCTGCGCGAGGAGCTGGCGTGCACTTCGGCGAGCGCAGGCGAGAGTGGGGGTGGACCAGTCGCGCGCCCAGTCGAGCAGCGAAGCGAGTGCCTGGAAGCGCTCTGGCCGATAGACGTTGAGACCAGGGCCGTGATGTCTTTGCAGGAAGATCGAGCATCGCACCGGCAAGCGGCGTGCGGGCGGGCAGATGCCAGGCACCGCGCGTGGCAGCAGCACGCACGCCTCACCATCAAGTGCACCGTAGAGTGGCGTTCCGACGGCAAGCGGCACGCCGAAGTTGGCTGACATCTCGGCGTCGCTGATGCGTCGTTTCAGCGGTCGCGGCACGGCCTCCGCCAGGCCGGTCTCAGGTGCGAGGTGAATGACGTCGTCGCCGAGGATCTCGATCCCGCGCTCGAGCGCGGTGGTGACGAGCGTCGACTTGCCGGCGAAGGGCGGCCCGAAGACCAGCACCGCTTCGCCCTCCACGACGAGACATGCGGCATGAAGAAGGAACGCGCCGCGCTTCTCCGCCAAGACGTCGGTGGTGGTGAGCGTCAGCCAGATCAAGAGGTCATGCAGTCGTGTGAAACGGACGTCGCTGCTGAACGAGCGGATGAGCGTGTCAGAGAGCACGGCAATCTCGCCTAACTCATCGGACTCGGCTACGTTGAGCGCCCGCATGCCGAAGAGGTCGTCGAAGTCTTGCAAACCAAATTCGGTCGGGCAGACTGAGGCGCAAGCGCACGCCGAGCCATTCGTAGTCGCCAACAACTCTCCCGGCGCCTCTATCCCCTCCACGCCGGCCTGCCTCGCCTCGCAGCCCCTCCCACGACGTTGCCGCGGCGTTGAGCATTTCATCCGTGCTCCTGCGCAAATTGACCGCTCGCCCGCGGGAGTTCGTCACCAGATTTCGAATGGCCTCTGACTCCACGGCGGCACAGCGGCCGGTCTCCTCGCCTCCCTCCAAGAATGACGCTGGCAGGAACGCGCCGACCGGTTCGGGGCTGAAGGCCGGGGCGCAACTCCGCGCGAATATCTGAAAGAACCGGGGCCAGCCGCTTGGCGAAGGTGCCAACGGATTAGCCGCTTCCAGGCCGGCCCACGCGACGTAGGCGGCGAGCGCTCGTTTGCTCTGGTCGATGCGCACGTCGACGAGCTTGCGGAAGGAATTACTTGCGTGGGTCCGGTAGTAGAGGAGCCGATCGGGCACCAATAGAGGCTCAGTCCAGCGCAGCGCCTTCAGCAGGAACTCCCAGTCATGAGTCAGCGGCAGACTGGGATTGAAGCCGCCGATCCGCTCAAACAGTCGTCGCGAGAACAGGAAGTTGCTGGAGGAGATCGCAAGGTTGGCGGTGACCAACGCAAAGCCACAGCTTGGCATGGCCATCGCAAAGGCCAGCTTGCCGCGGTACCAGTCCTCGAAGCTTTCCCGTTCACTCACCATCGCCGCGGGGTCGAAAGCGACGCCGCTGAAGGCAATGAAATCTGCGCTCCCAGCGGAGTACGCCGCCATCCTGTGGAGTCGTCCTCGCAGATAACGGTCGTCGGAGTTTAGGATCGCAACGAGATCAGCATCGCTTTCTTCGATAAGCCGGTTCAGGGTCCTCGCCGCACCGACATTCGCTTGCGAATCGAGCCGACAGGCCACGCCCCTCGCGTCCTGCATCGCCGCCTCCGCCGTAGCGCGCGTCGCGTCCGTCGAACCGTCGTCGAGGACGCTTAATGTCAGATCGGGCCATTCCTGCGCGAGTACCCGAGGCGATCGCTTCGCCGACATAGGCTTCATGATTGTAGGCCGGGATGACCACGGCGATGCGGGCCGGCCGGCGGGCCGTCGAGGTCATGTTGCGCCGCGTGTCTTGATTTCTTCCACCAAGCCGAGATCGACCAGCCCGTCCAGGAAATCCCGAACCACGGCTTCAATCTCTGTCCGGCTCTTGTCGGGCCACGCCTCGGCCAACAGACTTTCCAATTCCTCGCTGCTGCCGAATTGGTCCAAGGCCTCCCACAAAAGCGCACCGAACTCGTTCAGAAGGTGGACTTTCCGGGTGTCGCGCGACAGGACAATAAGCTCGTCGTCAACGGGCTCGAAGGTGAGGTCGGCGACCTTGCGCACACGCCGCTTTCGCGTCGCGAGCCCATATTTGACGAGCGAATCGAGAAAGGCACGAACGATCTCCGCCGCCTCGTCCGGCGTCAGTCCGCTCCGCGCCTCGAGCAGCAACAATTCGAGGTCCTCAGGCCGCTCGAAATGATCGAGCGCCTGCCACAGCACTGCGCCACTATCGCTTAGCGTGAAGGCACACGGTTTGTCGTCGCGGACCAGCACCAATTCGCCGTCTACGGCGTCAGGCTGGACCCGACCAGATTTGCTGTAGGTGCTCACGGGTCAAGGCGCACTCTTGTACGGCGGAGCGTAGCATGCAAGGCGTCGCGTATCCACTCACCGTTTTCGGGCGCAGTCCGAAGATCACGGGTTCTTGGCGTTGGCGTCCACCGGGAAATGGTCCCACCTCCCCACATCGTGCGACGGGGTGGACAACGTCAGAGGCCACTGTGACAATCGAGGCGAATCAGTTGGAGAGGGAGCCATGACCAATTCGGAGCCCGAGAGTCCGGAGCACCAAGATAGAGAACCCGAGGCCATCTCGTCGGCGGATGATTCTGAAGAAAGTACACGTCGTGAATTTATCGCGCGGCTGGCGAAGACCGCCGCGCTTCCGGTCGTGCTACCCTTGATGCTCACCATGTCGACGGCCGCACTCGCCTACTGAGCGGATGCCGCATCTTCTCGTTCAGCGCCTCGCCCAGCCGACCTTCATCGGACGATAGCAGTATAGGGTCGCCGCGTCCGTGGGAATTGCACTCGCATGCGATGCCGGCTCCAATCCTGAGGAGCTGCTGAAGAACGCTGATCTCGCCCTTTATGCCGCCAAGAAAGACGGGCGCAGCTGTTGGAGACTTTTCAAGCCTGGCACGAAGGCCGCAACCAAAGCCGCCTAAGGCCGCGACGGCGGCTGCAAGGTGCAAGTAGCGATCCCAATCCGCGGGGCCACACGACGCGGCATCCGCAATGATTTGCCGCCCGGAAAAGCGTAAGCGCTTGACCGAAGGCGCCAAGCACTACGCGTGGACCGCGGACAACACAGCTACGAAGCCTATAGGAGGCGCTGGAGCGGTGCCTCCGACTTCGTGAAGGGCAATAGGCTCCGCTTCTGTACGCCGGAAGGCTTGCGCGAGCTCACCGCGAGCGCAGGTCTGCAACTGATCGAGTCTACGCCGCTCCAGGTTCCGACGGTCGTCAAGAATTTCGGCGACTATTGGCATCCGTTCGCGCTTGAAGCAGGCGCCGCGCCGGGATACTTCGCGAGCCTTTCAACCGAGGCTCGTCACCGGTTGCAGACGAGGCTCTAGAACGACCTCCCTCGCCGCGACGACAACGCCATCGTGCTTAAGGCAAGAGCCTGGGTCCGAAGGCCCTCGCCGCTTAAATTGCGGCGCCGTCGCCCTGCCGGAGCCTCGAAATCCGATCGGCGACCTCCCCTACCGCGAAGCGGCGCCATCGGACGCACGGCGACCGAGGAGACAAACGTCACCCGCCGCCCGAAGAGATCGTCGCCAAGCGGTGTGAGACGGGTGTGAGACGGAGCTGCTACTCAGCGCAGCTCGACGTTGATCAGCTCTGCGAGCCTCGCACCGGCGAGCGCAACTTGCTTCTCGGCAATGCTTCGTGCCTTCGCCCGATAGGCGGCCGTTATTGTGAACGGTCCGGCGCCCGCACCGATCGGCGACACATAGACCGACGCCTTGGCGATCGCAAAGCTCTCCTGCGACCAAGCTCGCTGGTTGGTCATTGCCGCGGCCGTCGTCGGTGCCACTGCCAACTTTCGGGCGGCGGTGATCGCAGCATCAACGCTGCTGCTTGTGCCAAGAATGTCGTCCCAGAAGGCGTGAAGCGAACCGCCGCATGTCGGGGTGCATATCTTCACGTCGTTTCCGCCACTATCGCCCTTCGGTAGCTTCTTCGAGAACCGCGAGGTCGCGTGGAGCGGCTGGTGGATGTCGCCGACGAGATGGATAAGCCACACCAGGTCGTAAGACCTCACATCATCGGTTTGGTTCTGCGACCGGATCACCCTGCGAAAGTCGCCGATGCGCGTCCGGACGTTCGGCCCCTTCGGATTGATCAGCGGTGTCCCATCGGTTGAAAACGGCAGGTCTATATAGTGCCAATAGCGGTGCTGCAGGTGGTCGCTATATCCAACATTGAGGTCGGCGTTGGCGACGGTCGCGTCTTCGCCGTCGTTCTTGTAGCCGTGCTCGCTCTTGATGGCGTCGGCCCAAGTCGACGCTTTCACGAAGGCTATTTCGTCTTGCTTCGCGGCCGCTACGCCAGCCACCCACTTCTTATAGTCGGGGTTGAGCTTGAGGAGCGCGGAGGCCCGATCTCTCGATTGCGGCGTCATGTGCTGCCAGGCGACCGCCGCCACCATCATGTGCCCGCGCGCGTTCCACGCCAACGCGTTTGTGTTGGCGCCCAGCAATGTGAGCACCACAAGAAGAATCAACCGTTTCATGGGTAGCCTCCCCGACCACCAAGCACCCGATATTAAGAGCACTGCCGCAATCGGAAGTCGAGAGCCTGTCGAGCGACAAAGTCGGGATGTCTGGTCCGCCCCCTTTGGGCCACTCGCCTGAAACCGCACGTCACTCTTCGAAGAGCGTTCGGAGCGAAGTTCTCCGGCTCATCAAAGCGTGCGAGAATCGCTCGCCGCGCCGAAAGCGAACTATGCTCCCTTAGTGCCAGCAGATAGCCTTCAAATCAGCCGCAGATCGGCGCCCAAACGCAATCTGAAGCCTGACCGTCTCGTTCGCGCCGTATAGTGCCGGAATGATTGGCCCGCGAGCGGATCAGCACAAGCCGAGCAACGCTCCCAAATCGGAGCAGTAAGCGTCCAACGGGCTTGCCGCAGAGCTTGCTGATGCAGACGCGCTCGCCGAAGCTTGGGCACTGCTCGCACTCATAGAGGCAGCGCTTGATGCCGTGCCGCTGCCGATTGTTTGGGACCAGCGCCACGTCACGCTCGTGCCGCCGCTCGTCGCAAGAGCCGCAGCGGTCGCCATAGAGGACGATGTCTTGCTCTTCGCCCAAGCGGAGCCAAGAGGAATTGCGCTCGACAAGGCAAAACAGACCAGAGCTCCTCCAAGAAGAGCTTTGAAGCTTTTCGATCGCACAGCAGCCATCCGAGAAACGCGACGAACGCGCGCGAATTGCGCTACGCTGGCATCGCTTTGTAACGCACCACGACCGCCGGCTAGGCGCTTAGACTTGAGCTTGATTGCAAGAACTAAGTCCGAAACGACTAGGAAATAGGCCATCATACCCTCCCTGATAGTGTGGCCTCCGAAGTCGTTCTCCCGCGCGACCAACTATAAGCAAGAAAAACTTCGACGCATAGACGTAATCGGCTGGCAAGATAGGTCAGCACGGCTGACGCTTTCTCCTGTGCATAAGGAGCCCCGCTGCCGCGAATGGATTGCGGTGATCAAGACACTCGGCCGCCAGGATTGGTGAGCCCCTCGGCGGGCGCCAACCCCTCACGGCAGATCGAGAAAATTTGCGCCGACGGCGTTAGCGGCCTGGCCGCATCGACTGGCTACTATGGGATCGATTGGAGCTCGGCGCGCAATGCAGCTTGACGTGCCCACATTGATGGTCGCGGGCGCATTTGTTGCCGTGATGAGCGCCGCACTTCTGCTCTTCGCCTGGTATTTATACCGTGAGACGGCGGCGGCGCTTTGGTGGGAGGGCGCCGATTTTGTCCTTGCCTGCGGCATCATGCTGATGGCAGCCGGGGCGGGCACCCCGCAGATCTTTTTCTTCGGCCTGACCTGCCTCTGCGCTTCTTCGGCGCTAACCTGGATTGGCGCCCGCACCTTTGACGGACGACCGGTCCAAGCAGCCCTTGTGCCAATTGGCCCGCGAGTCTCGGATTGCCGCTCACTGGCTCCCGGCCGCAGCATTCGGCCCCTCGGCATCGACGCTTTTGAACGCTGTTGTCACCTTTGCCTACTACGCGGCGGCCGCGATGGGCATAAAGGGAGGAAAGGGAGAGGCGCTCCGCGCGCGGACTGCCCTTGGACTACACGGCCTGACGCTAATGATCGCCGTGCCGGCCATGCTCACCATGACCCTCTTGCCGGACGAGCCGCCGCCCGTGTTGAGCTGGTTCGGGGTCATTCACTTCGAGACGATTTTCTTCAAGGCAGTCAACGACAATTTCGGACATGCGGTCGGAGATCGGACCTTGCAGATCTTTGCTGAGGAGTGCCGCCGAACATTGCGGCCGAGCCACGTCGTCGGACGAATCGGCGGTGAAAAGTTCGCCGCAATATATCCTGGCTCGGGTATCGAGGCGGGATGGGCGATGGCAGAGCGCGTCCGCAGAAGCTTCGCGGAGTCCGCCGCCTTCGTCGAGAACTATCCGGTTCGCTGCACCACAAGTGCCGGCGTTGCCGCCGGCGACGCATCAGACAGTCTCGATGACTTGTTGCGTCAGGCGGACGAGGCTCTTTACCGCGCGAAATCGCAAGGCCGGAATCGCATCGAGTCTTATCGCGTGTTGCGGAGCGAAAACGAATATATCATTCGCGTGGCGTGATTGCTTCACTCCGACGCGGGCCTTCGCGGAGCTAACCTCTCGGCACGGCTCGGCATTTGGAAGAACACATCTCAACCGAATTTCTCAAGAAGTCTGAAAGACTTCGCCCGTTATCCTTCGCGAGAATGGAGGACGGCTCGTGCACGCTTTTCTCAAATCCGCGCTCCTCGCACTCGGGCTTGCGCTGGTTCCTGCCACCTATTCCAGCGCCGCAACGCTGGTGATGGTCGATTGGAACGCCTGCCCGCACTGCTGGCAATTTCATCGTCAAGTCGAGGCCGAATACCCGGCCAGCCACGAAGGCCACCTGGCACCGCTTCGGCGCGTCAGTGTCTTGAAGAAATGGCCTTCTGACCTGCAGGATATCAAGCCAGCTTATGCGAACTCCCGTCTTCATCCTTGTCGACAACGGACACGAGATCGGACGCTTTTCCGGCTACAGCGATCCAACGCTCTTCTATCGCGAGGTTGATCAGCTGATCGCCAAAATGTGAGCTCGCCAAGCGGCTCATTGGCGGGAGCCCGTAGCGATATTGGCGGGATATTGACCCTATCCCGGCCCCCCGCCTTGCCGGAGAAGGCAGCTTTCAATGCGGTTGAGGTCAAGAATGATGTTCGGCCGTTCAGGCAACTATTCCAGTCATCACGCCGCCTCTTTCTCAAGCGCCGCGATTTCGTCGGTCCCACGCCACCTCTCTAGGAAGCTCGGCACGTCGCTTGCCGGCATTGGCCGTGCGAAGCGATAGCCCTGCACCTGGTCGCAGCCGGCAGCCTTCAGCATCAGCGCCTGTTCCGCCGTCTCAACCCCCTCCGCGACGACCGTCTTGCCGAGACTCCGTCCCAAACTCAGAACCGAGGACGTAATCGCTCTGCTCCCGGCGTCGCTTGTGAGGCCACGAATGAAGGACTGGTCGATCTTGATCGTGTCGACTGGAAATTCCCTGAGATGCGTTAGCGAGGCAAAGCCCGTGCCGAAATCATCGAGAGCGACCTCGATCCCGCCAGCTTGAAGCTTTTCCAGCGTCGTCCGGATCGAATCGACCGCGCCGTTCAAGAACACAGTTTCGGTGACCTCGACGCCGAGCCGCGATGTCGCGATCCCCATCGCTTTCAGCCGCCGGAAAAGATGCTCGGCGAGATCGAAATCACCGAATTCCGACGATGATGCATTGAACGCGATGCGTCCAAAAGGAACGCCTTTTGCCTGCCAGCGCGCCACATCCAACAGGATCCGGTCGAGCATCGCTCCGCATAGAGCGCGCGACAGTCCCGGATCGGCCAATGCGGGAAGGAGGGCCGCGGGACTGCGGATTCCGCTTGGATGATTCCAGCGCAGCAGCGCCTCGAAGCCGGCGACGCGGCCGTCCTTCAGTCTGACCTTGGGCTGATAGAAGGGCACGAATTGCTTCTCCGGAAGCGCCTCGCGCACCTCTTTGCAGATCGCATGTCGCCGATCGACCTCGGCCCGCAATTCGGGGGTATAATTGGTCAAAATATCGCGGCCGCGCTTCTTGGCCTCGTAAAGTGCGAGGTCCGCGCTCTTCATGAGCTCCGGGACATGCCGGCCGTCCCTCGGAAACAGGGCAAGGCCGCCGGAGACATGAATCGTGATGGTACGTCCAAAGACCGCAACCGGGCCGGACACCGCAGCCAACGCCGCGCGCGCCAAATACTCGGTTCGCATCGCGTCCGTGCCCTCGAAGAGAACCGCGAACTCGTCGCCGCCCAAGCGACCGACAAAGCCGCCCGCCTCCTCGTAAAGGTGGCGGGAGAAATCCTGCAGCAGCATATCCCCGACGTCGTGACCGCTCGTGTCGTTCAGGTCCTTGAACCCATCGATGTCGAGGATGAGAAGCCCGCCCCGCGCGTTGCGGGCGAGCGCCGCTTCGATTCGCTGCTGTAAGTAACGGCGGTTTGGGAGCCCGGTCAGAAAATCGTGATTTGCGGCGTGGGCGAGACGATCGAGCGTCCGCTTTTCCTCGCTGACGTCCCGAATGATTCCGATGACCTGCACGGCTTCGCCGCTCTCGACTTCCACGTCGGCGGAGGCATGAAAGGAGCGCGGTTCGTCGCGGCCCTCGATCGAAGAGCTGAATTCGAGCGCAAACGGCTGGCGTGTCCGCAGCGCCGTTTCGACCGCCTCTTTCAATTGGGCCGCGACCGACTTCTCCGCTTCCCTGCCGCTCTTTCCCTCGGCGTTCATGCCGGTCATGCGGCGGATTTCGTCCGACCATTGGAACGTCGAGTCCAATTGCCGATAGGCCCAGCTTCCGGCAAGCGCAAAGCGCTGACTTTGCGCGAGCATGATCTCTTGCCGGCGCACCTCTGCTCGCAGCCCGTTCAGTTGCGCCTGATCGGCCCGCCGCCCCAGCATCTGGTTGACGAGAACGACAGCGGCATTAAGGAGCGATTCGACTTCACTCCGGGCGCTGTCGTCTTCCGCCTCGGCAGATTGGCCAAGGATGAGCCAGCCGACATCCGAGCCGTTCACCTTAAGCCGCGCTTTGAACGGGTGCTCGGGCGTGACGTAGCCGGACGACCACCAGACCGCGTCCTGCAGTTCAATCCGGCAAGCGAGCGGCGACGGCAATTGCAGCGCTTTGGGAAGCAGATCGGCAAGTTGCGCCAGGATGTTCTTCGCGTCCAACTCGTCGCGGTTGCAGAGCATAGCGATCGCGAGAAGACCGTCGGCGGTGGGTAGGCCCCGGCCGCGCTCGGCGATCGCCGGCGTTTGCCCCCCGCCCGCGGACGTCGCCCGCGCTTCAAACTGAACGGAGCGAAGCTTCCTCGGTTCGGTGCGCGGATTCTCCAGGCCCAATTTCGAGCGACGTGTCGCCAAACCCCTCGTCCCGCGCCTCCGGTGAAAGAGCGTACGGCTGCGCAGCAGGAAATAACCGACCGACGCTACCGCGAGCCCACCCAATGCCCCGATGCCTGCATGAACGGCCAATTGACCAAGAGAGGAGACGGTGCCTGCAACCGGGTCCATTGAATTCGAGCGCCCTTCGTTTCTACCGTCGCGATGGTGCACAGACCTTCTTTGCGAACCGTTGAATCCGAAGTGAATCGTTCAGCGATTGCTCCGTAGTTACTCGTGTCTTGGTTACCGCTTTCCCTTCGACGCCGACGTCGATTGCTCGCACGAAATCGGAGAAAACAACCGGGAATTTGAGCTTCCGACATGATCGGCGGCGGACCGTCAGCGCCCCGTCACGTTCGCGGGGCGAGCCATTCCCAAATTGTCAGAGGCTTGTCGAAACGCACGCCGGCGATCACGTTCCGTTGCCAGATAAGCTGCACTTTGACGCGCTTTCCATTTGCGAAGCGCAGCTCGAAGCGGAGCGGCAACGGCGCGACGGCACCGAAGACGAGGCGGGCGCCGTCGGAACTCAGATTGCCGACCGTGCAACCGCGCCGAACGCCGCCGTCGACGATTGCATAGGCGGGAACCCGGGTCACGCGCCGCGGAACGCGCCGGCGCTCGACCACCATGACCGGACTCTCGACTCATCCCTCCTCCTTGACCTGTCGTGGAGCCGCGCGTTGCCCTTCGAGCCTACCCGCCGTCCGCCGCTGTCCCACTGCGGCCGTTGTTCTCCCGGCATGTTCTTCACAAGCGGCCCTTACCCGGCTCGGAAAGCTATTGCGGCAGCGGTGGTTCGAGCGAGAAGAACAGAAATATTGAGTCACTAGGTTCTCGCAACGGAACAACGTGATTGAATTGAATCGTCATAGGTCTGCCGGCGAGAGCGCACCACCGCTAAAAATGCGAGGAGGCGCTTGTAATCGCTTAGCAGGTGTCCTGACTCCTCAGGAGAATCTCGAATGCCGCTCGGCGGCAGAAAGAATGGCCGTGACTTACTAGTGGTCCGCCTCACGGCGGCGATAGACTTGCGACCGTTTGTGCCCCTTGTCGCGATCAGCGGTCGGCGCTGGTCACAGGCGCCGCCGCACCGATGCGGCGGTTCGAGCGTAGCGGCGGTCATAGAGCTTCCGCATCAGACCGCGCACCATCACATAGAAGCACGTATCCGCCACCTGAGTACACCGTGCGGCGTGAAGCTTGCCCCGTAGCGTCGGTGTAGACGGGCGAGCATCTTCGCTTCAACAAGCTCACGCAGTGGCGTTTCCATGAACCGAGCAAACTGAACGACCTCGTGATGAGCCTGCACGAATTCCAAGTCCGCCGTCGACCGAGACAGGCGGTAGCGTCGCCTTGGCTCGCAGCGCATTCCGCGCGGCCACTCCAGCTTGCACCTTCTCCGCGTCAAACGGTTCGGGATCGAATTTCATCAATAGGTGCTCCCAATCGCCAGTATAGGTTAATTAGATCACGGCAGGTAACGACTTCATCAGGGGGATTCCCGTCGTGACGCCCCATATATGCCCGCCAAGGATACCCGCTCAAAAGGAGATTTGTCGAAGTTCCTATCATTGAGGGCCTGTTGGCAACTATGTCTTCCGTTCCCTCACAATCGCCGTCCCGCAGCCGATCGAGCATTCCGACGGCACGAAGGAGAATCTCCACATCTGGCTCGAACAGACGGAGGGCGCCAAGTTCTGGCTGATAGGGTCATGAACGAGCTGAAGAACCGCGGCGTCGGCGACAGATCGCCGTCGTCGACGGGCTGAAGGGTTTCCCCGAGGTGATCACCGCGATCTTTCCCGAGGCGGTCGTACAGACCCTGCATCATCGTTCACCTGATCCGCCATTCGCTGAGTTCGTGTCGGTGGAAGGGCCGTAAGCCAGTGATGCCGGCGCTCAGAGCGATCGATCGGGCCAAAGAACCCCCAGGCCGGCATGAAGGCACTGGAGGCGTTCGGCTGGGTGCCTCGGGCTTAAATACCCGGCCACCGCGCTGAGCTGGAGGCGCAACCGGGAGCACGTGGTGCGTTCTTCGCGTTCCCGGAAGGTGTCTTCCCAGTGACGATGCCACGATGAAGTTGTCATATCTGGTCACAATCGCCCGGCGGACGATGGAAACCACCGCCGCCCGAGTGGGTCGAGGCCAGAACTCAGTTCGCCGTCATCTTCGGCGAGCGCCTCGTCGGCCAATGACGAAATCGGCCTCACGCGCGAAATTCCTGACACTCCCTCGTTCGTCCGTTGCATCAATACGTGCTTTTGCTTCACCGACGTAGTCCGGGTTGAGTTACGTCGATGTAGCGTCGCCCTTCCTGCTTGGCGACGAGCCCACGCGTGCCTGCACCAAAAAAGGATCAATACCAAACCGCCTTCAGGACAGCCGGCGCGAATCATCGGACGGATAAGCTCGGCGGGAACGTGGCGCAATGGCTACCATCCATACGGAACGGTGTTCACCGTCCAAACGTCTCGCTTATTGCGCTGCTCGCCTTCGACACAAACGATTGTTGCCCATTTTAACCGGCGCTTACCGCCGTATAGGATGCGACCTATGCCGGCGCGTTTGTCGCAATTCGTGGGTTCGCTGATGGCGCCTGCTTCGATAGTAGTAGCTTCGTTTCGAAAACATCAGCACCTCCTCATGCGAACGTGTCCAGCGGTCTTTCACGCTTTCGGGCATCGCGTTGGCCCTTCGCCCAAGTGACATGCGACCGCCAAATCCACCCGAGTGCCTGCATCGTGAAGGCAAATCGCCACGGAACCCCAATAAGATTTTAGCTTCTCAAACCCCTCAGGAACAGGGCCGTCGCGTCCCGTTCTCGTTCACTCCCCTCCTCTGTTTCACTTTCCCACGCGACCCATTGGTATTGCCCAGCTTGTTCGACGCGAACAATCGCCGATGACCACCCACATGGTTCCTCGGGAGACAAGGATGAGTTTCACCTCGTTGCAGACGACCGTTAAGTTTGAATATGTACTTTTCAACGGTTTCTTCAAAACCGATTTGCCCGATCGCTATCTATAATCTCTCATATTGTAATAGGGTGGTGACATTATACAACAATCGACGCTTTCACTCGGTATCGTTCGCAAAACTCTTTTTAAATCGCCGCAAAGAATTTTGTTGGAAAGAAGATTTTATTTACAAGACAATTGTGAATCAGGCATTAAATGTTCATACTTTCATGGTAATCGGAAGGCAACATGCGCGCCGACGTGCCCGTATGCTTGGCCTTCTCAGAGGTTTCGATTTTCAGGGATGAACTAGACAGTCGCCGAAGGCGGCAAACTTCCCATATGGTTATTTAGCTGAATCGCGCGACGGAATGAAGAAAAATCAGGAGTGGCGCTGCACTGGTCTTGGCGCGCCGCCGATTTACGAGTGCGCTAAAGCTGAAACCTGCCCGGCGGGCAAGACGCCCCCCATTGCCCGTGCATGGCAACGAAATCAGGCAACACTGGTCGGCCGCCAGCTCGGCGGCGCAAATTCTTGCCGGGAATGCTGACGTGTTCTTGAACGACGCTACTGACGCCGCCTGGGTCGAGGTCGGCCGCTATTCCCGCCACTCCGACGCGGAAGGCGCTGCGCTGGTGCTTGCCGCGGTGGGCATCGGGTCCCGCTTGAACCGGCAGCGGGGAAGCACGTTGCTCTTCGTGGCCCATGCCGATGCGCTGCGTGCCGATCACGAGCTCTTCGAATATGCCCGCGAGAACCGCCGCGGGCCCGAGCCGGCACTCCCGTCGATTTGGCTCGGCTACGATGCTGCCTTCGCCTATTCGACGCTGCTCATCGTCATCTATGTCGCGGCGGGACGAGGCGCCTTCGGCCTCGATTGGGAATCCGCGGGCTACGCGCAGGCAAAGCTGATCCTTGACGGCGAATGGTGGCGCGCGGTCACCGCGCTCACTTTGCACGCCGATCTCGGCCACCTCGCGAGCAACATCTTCGCGGGCTGCGTCCTCGGCATCCTTCTCGCGCAGCTCCTCGGTCCAGGGCTGACCTGGCTCGCGATGACGCTCGGAGGCGCACTCGGCAACGCCCTGAACGCGGCTGTCGAGCCCGCCTCGCATGCATCGATCGGCGCCTCGACCGGCATATTCGCAGCCCTCGGCATGCTCGCGGCGCTGAGCTGGCGGCGCGGACCGGCAAACTGGAGGCGCGGTCTACGCTCATGGCGGCCATTGGCGGCCGGGATCATGTTGCTCGCCTTTCTCGGGTTTGGCGGGGTACGGACGGACTTCGGAGCCCATATCGCCGGCTTCTGCATCGGGGTTGCGGCGGGCATCGCGTTCCACTTCGGCGGCCGCCGTCTCCCGCGCGGCCGCGCTGCGCAACATGCCTACGGCGCCGCGGCGCTGGCGCTGATCGGCCTCGCCTGGCTCGCCGCTTTTACAATGGAGTGACCGCGGTAGGCGTCACGCCCCGCCGGTCTTGCGGAAGGCCGAAAGCGCTTCAAGCAGGTCCGTCGGCAGCGGCAGCACGATCGTGTTCGACCGGTCGGTCGCAATGGCTTGCAGGGCGCCGAGATAGCGAAGCTGCATGGACGCCGGCGCCGCTCCCATGATCTGGGCCGCCTCCACCAGCTTCTGCGCCGCCTGCTGCTCGCCTTCCGCGTTGATGATCTTGGCACGGCGCTCGCGCTCGGCTTCAGCCTGTCGGGCGATGGCGCGGATCATGCTCTCGGAGATATCAACCTGCTTGATCTCGACATTCGTCACCTTGATGCCCCAGACCTCGGTCTGTGAATCGATGATTTCCTGCACATCGTGGTTGAGCTTGTCGCGCTCTGCGAGCATCTCGTCGAGGCTGTGCTTGCCGAGCACAGACCGCAGCGTGGTCTGCGCGAGCTGACTGGTTGCCTGCATGAAGTTTTCCACCTGGATCACCGCCTTGTCGGCGTCGACGACGCGGAAGTAGAGGACGGCGTTGACCTTGACCGAGACGTTGTCGCGCGAGATCACGTCCTGGCTCGGCACATCGAGCACGAGCACCCGGAGATCGATGCGCACCATCTGCTGGATGTAGGGTAGCATCAGGATGAGCCCCGGGCCCCTGACCCCGGTGAAGCGGCCGAGCGTGAACATGACGCCGCGCTCATATTCGCGAAAAACCCGGACCGCCGACCACAGGATCGAGATCACGAGCACTGCAATCACCGCAAATGCCACAGAGCTTACCATCGTTCTTCTCCCATGTTGCGTGGCGCCGCGCTCATCTCGGCTCGACATGCAGGGTCAGCCCGTCGCGCCTGACGATGCGCACGGATTGCCCCGCGCTAAGCGGACGATCGGATTGCGCGCGCCAACGCTCACCGAGCGTCTGCACCTCACCCTCCTCCCCGGCCCAGGTGAGGACCTCGGCGTCCGCTCTCAGCAACGCCGCATCGCCGCTCGCCCTCGGGCGGCGGCGGGCGCGCACCAGCATCGCGAGCACCAGGAAGAAGAGCCCCGCGCTGACCGCCGCCGCGCCGACCACGACCGGCCACGCCAGACGGTAGCCCGGCACGTCGAATGTCATCAGCGAGCCGAGCACGAAGGCGATGACGCCGCCGATCCCGAGCACCCCGAAAGACGGCATGAACGCCTCCGACGCCATGAGCACGATGCCGAGCAGCGTGAGCCCAAGCCCGCCGAGGTCGAACGGGATGATGCTGAGCGCCACGAGCCCGAGCACGAGCGAGATCGTGCCAATTACGCCGGGCGCGTAAATCCCCGGATGCGAGAATTCGAGGATCAGCCCGTAGGCGCCGAGGAGGAGCAGAAGGTAGGCGACGTTCGGATCTGTCAGCGCCACGAGCAGCCGCGTGCGGAAGTCGGGCTCGATCCGGACGATCGCCGCGCCCGCAAGGTCAAGCCTGTGCGCCCCGTCCGCCAATTGGACCGTGCGCCCGTTCGCCTTTGCGAGAAGATCGGGAACATCGTTCGCGACGAGATCGATGACGTTCTCCTTGAGCGCCTCGTCATAGGGGAGGCTCACGGCCTCGCGCACCGCTCGCTCCGCCCAGTCGGCGTTGCGGCCGTGGAGCGTGGCTAGGCTTCGGATATAGGCGACGGCGTCGTTGGTGACCTTGGTCAGCTCGGCGTCGGGCGGCCGAATCTGGGACGGCTGGCTCTTGTCGCTCGATTCCGGCTTCGCGGGCTGCTGCTCAGGCGGGGGCGCCCCGCCGAAGAGATTGATCGGCGTCGCAGCGCCGACATTGGTGCCCGGCGCCATTGCCGCGATCTGGCAGGCATAGAGGATATAGGTGCCGGCGCTCGCGGCGCGCGCGCCGCTCGGCGCCACATAGCCGACCACCGGCACCGGCGACGCCAGAATGGCGCGAATGATGTCGCGCATCGACGTGTCGAGCCCGCCCGGCGTGTCGATCTGCAGCACGACAAGGGACGCGCCCGCGTCGGCGGCGCGGGCGAGGCCGCGCACGACATAGTCCGCGGTTGCCGGCGCGACGGCGCCTTTCAAATCCAGGAGATACGCCTGCGGCGCCGCGCTCGCGAGGGACGGCGCGACGAGCACCCAAAGAAGAAGGCCGAGAAGCGCCGCCCCTCCCCCGCCGCGCATGGCCCGAACCGCGCGGCGTTGCGGTCGCAGTTCCTTCCGCCAGATCGGCGCCGACGCGCACATGACTCCCATCCGTGAGATCAGGAGCGGAGTTTAGAAGCTATTCCTCGCGCCGTCGCGCAAAGATGCTTGACCCCCTCACCGCTGCGCCTGGCGCCCGAGCCGGGGTTTTGCGCGCTCCAGCCTCGGCCGGCCCCTCACGAAAACGTGCAGTCGAGCCGCGGTGATGAGTGCCTACGTCTTCCGTCGTAGCGACTGGGCGAAACCGATCGGCGCATGCGCGCGTGACTATATATTGATCGCCGGCATTCTCAAAAGGGACACGCCATGAAGCTTCCGGGACCCGACCATCCGATCGCCATTCTCCAAAACCCGAAGCGCGTGGTGGTGACATTCGCGGGACGCGAGATAGCGAACACGACGCGGGCGCTGACCATGCAGGAATCCACCTATCCGCCGGTCCACTACATTCCGCGCGAAGACGTCGACATGGCGCTCCTCAAGCGCACCGCGCATGGGAGCGAATGCCCCTATAAGGGCCACGCCAACTACTACACGGTCAGCGTCGACGGGCGCGCGGCCGAAAACGCGGTGTGGACCTACGAGACGCCATTCGATTCGATGGCGCCGATCAAGAATCGCCTCGCCTTCTATCCGAGCCGCATCGACGGTATCGAGGAACGCGCGATCTGAGCTGCATCAACCGGGCGCGGCTCGCCGCGACCCTGCGTCAGGATTTTTTCCGGCGCACGTAGCGGCTGACCTCCACGCCGTCTTCGGGGCGAAGGTGCAACAGCCCCGGAATGGCAACAAGCGGTATCAGGGCCATCATCAGGAACACCTCGTGAAACCGCGCCGGGGTCAGCGGAGCACCGTTCAAGGTGACGATCCCGAGGAGCATCGCTGCAATCGACACGCCGAAGCTGACGGTCAGCTGCTGCAGAACGCCGCCAAGGCTCGTCGCACGGCTGAGCTGGGCAGCGGGCGTGTCGGCGTAGGACAGCATGTTGGTGGTCATGAACTGCACCGAACGGCAGACGCCGAACACGAAGACGTAGCTCATGATCAGCCAGCGCGGCGTCTCCGGTCCGATCATTGCGAATGCCGCGACCGCGAGCGATCCGAGGACGGCGCCCACGACGAGAACGCGATTGAAGCCGAAGGCGCGAAGCACGTAAGAGAGAAGCGGGCGCACGAAAACCGCTCCGATGGCGCCGACAAAAGTCAGCGAGCCGGACACGATGGGGCTCGCTCCGAGGCCGACCTGCAACATCAGCGGCAACAGATAAGGCACGCCGTTCAGGCCCAGACGGCAGATCCCGCCCATCAGCGTGCCGATCCGGAAGGAGCGCTGGCGAAAGAGCGTCAGGTCGACCGCCGGCGCCGCTACCGTCCGCGCATGGCGGAAGAAGGCTGCGAGCAGCACGAGGGCAGCGAGCAGCACGGCGGCAATGGCCGGTGCGGCGATCATCGGGCGGCCGATGTTCTCCATGCCGTATTGCAGCAGCGCGAGGCCGATCCCGACCATGAAGAAGCCGCGGAAATCAAATCGGGTCGAGGCATCGCCCTTGACCTCGCGCACGTAGCGGAGTGCCATCGCCACACCGAGCAATCCGAAGGGCACGTTGACGTAGAAGATCCAGCGCCAGGAAAGATAGGTGGTCAGCGCGCCGCCGAGCAGCGGCCCGACCACGGGGCCGATAAGAGCCGGAAACGTCATGTAGGTCATGGCCCTGACGAGTTGGCTGCGCGGAAAGCTTCGAAGCAGGATGAGGCGCCCGACCGGCGTCATCATGGCGCCGCCGAAGCCCTGCAGCGCGCGCGTGGCGATCAGCATCCCGAAGCTCGTCGCAATCCCGCACAGGATCGAGCCGAGGGTGAAGATCAGCAGCGACAGCGCGAATATCCTGCGGGTGCCGAAGCGGTCGGCGAACCAGCCGCTCACCGGAATGAACATGGCGACGGTCAGGATGTAGGCCGTGACGGCAAGGTTCAGTCGCAGCGGCGTCGTTGCGAGGCTCTTCGCCATATAGGGGATGGCCGTCACGATAATGGTCGAGTTGAGCTGCTCCATCAGGAAGGCGACGCCGACAATCGCGGGAATGATGAAGCGAAGGCGCGGATCGCGTTCGGTGGCGAAGTCCTCTTCGCCCGGCTCGTTGGGTGTCGACCGGCTCAATACGACGTTCGCTATTCGAGGAAGCTGCGGAGCATTATTCGGGCGGCATTTGGAGGGTCTGTTGCACCCCCGCGGGTGCTTTGTGAACGGCCTGGACCGCGAAGTCGCGATCATTCTCAAAACGCGCCGAACCCCTCGCCAAGCGGCACCGCCCGCACGTCGTTCAGGAGGGCGATGAAGCCCTGCGCCTGATGCTCGGCGACGAGCCGGCCCTTTTCGGCGCTTGCCGCGGCGGCGTTGCCGACGACGCCATGCGGGTTCAGGTCCTTCGCGATCCAGGCGAAGGCATGCGTGCCGGTCGGTCGAAGATGCGTGAATCTCGCCTCCGTCTCCGCCGCGAGCGAGGGAAAGTTCTCGGCCTTCGCCATGTCGACAAGGTCGGGACGGAAGTGGAGCATCAGCGAGGTCTCCACCTCCCCGCCATGGATGCCGTGGCGACGCTCGAGCTCGGAGAACATGCCGTCGGGATGCCCGAAGCGAGACCAGCTTGTCTTCGCGACGAGCATGCCGGCGCTGACGCGAAGCTCGCGCGCGATGATCCCCATCATCTCCTCGTTGCCGCCATGCGAATTGACGATGACGAGCTTGCGGACGCCCGCCCGGCCGACCGAGAGGCCAAGCTCGGTCCAGGCCTCGATCGCGACATGCGCGGGAAGCGACAGCGTGCCCGGCGCGTAAAGATGCTCGTTCGATTTTCCGACCGCCTGGATCGGCAGACCGCGCACGTCGAGTCCGGGCGGCAGCATCGCCGCGGCGGTCATCAGCATGCCTTCGGCGATCAGCGCGTCGGTGCCGAGCGGAAGGTGCGGGCCGTGCTGCTCGGTCGCCGCGAGCGGAAGGATGGCGATCGTGGCGTCGGCGTCGATCTCGCCGAATTCGCTCGCGCGGTATTCGCCCCAGCGGAGCCGCATGCGCACTTCGCTCAAGAATTCCTCCTCAACGACCGCCCCGTCGCACTGGCCCTCTCATGCCGGCCCTCATTCCGGCCCCCTCATGCGGGTCCGGCCGCGACCGCTTCGACCTCGACCTTGAACTCCGGCCGCGCAAAGCCCGACACGATCATCAGCGTCGAAGCCGGCGGGGGATCGGAGACGAGCCGGTCGCGCACCGCCATATAGGGCTGAAGGTGCGCGCGCTCCGTGACGAAGGCGTCGATGCGAACGAGATCGGCAAGAGTCAGGCCGGCCTCGGCGAGGATCGCGGCGATGTTCTTGAAACAAAGCTCCGCCTGCGCGCCCGCATCCTCCGGCACCGCTATCGTCGCCCGCGATGCCAAGCTGGCCGGAGCAGAAGACAAGCCGATACCCGGCCGGCACCTCCACGCCGTGGCTGTAACGGGCGAAGGGCGGGCGGATCGCGGCGGGTCGAAGCGGGCGGAACATGGCGGCTCAGCAGATCACGACAGCGCGACACCGCCCTGCGGCAGCCGCTTGGAAACACAGCCACCACGCTACGATTGCCTGACCGGAATTGACAAGGGTATCAGTCCCCCCGATGCCGCTCCTACTTGCCCGTATCTCGGTATTGTCCGTCCTGATCTCGATGGTCGCATGGCCCGTGGCAGCGGGCCTGCGGACCGGAAGAATGCGGGTCGGCGGACGCACCGTCACGAAAAGAGCCAATCCGCTGTCGTTTTGGGGTGGCGTGATTGCCGGGGCGGCGGCCATCGCGCTTCTTGTCAGTGCATTTTTCGGATGCCTCAATGTGTCAAGTTGAAGGGCTTCCTCTGCCGCTTCCTTATGCAAGGTCGTTCGCCTAGATTGCGACGCCCGGAGGCCATCTGGCACGGCTCTTGCGGCGTGGCATCGAAGAACTGCTAAACGGCGCGGGACTGCCCACTCATCGGAAGGCGGAGTGCAATAGTATGAGCAAGATCAAAGGATTGGCCCTAATTCTGGCGGCCGGCGCCGCCGCCCTCGCTCTGGGCGGCCCGGCTCTGGCGCTCGACGAGCTCAGCTTTGGCACCAACTGGGTTGCCGAGGCCGAGCACGGCGGCTTCTACCAGGCCGTCGTCGACGGCACCTACGAGAAATACGGCCTGAAGGTCACCATCGTTCCGAAGGCCGAACAGGCGATGCTGCTCGGCGGCAAGATCCAGTTCTACATGCAGGGCAACCTGCTTGGCACCTTCTCGGCGGCCGAGCAGAACGTTCCGGTGGTCGAGGTCGCTGCCATTTTCCAAAAAGACCCGCAGATCATCATGGCGCACCCGGAAAGCGGCCTGAAGACATTTGGAGATCTCGCCAAGTTGAAGTCGCTCTTCATCGGCGACGACCTCTTCGTTTCCGGCTATCGCTGGATGAATGTCCGCCTTTCCCGGCATCACCGACGAGCAGCGCAAGCCCTATAATTATTCGATCGCGCCCTTCCTCGCCGACATGGATTCCGGCCAGCAGGGCTACCTGACCTCCGAGCCCTACGCGGTCAAGAAGGAAGGCGGTTTCGACCCGACGGTGTTCCTCATGGCCGACTACGGCTATACGACGACCTCGACCATGATCGAGGGAATGCAGGACTACGTCGCCAAGAACCCCGATATCACCAAGCGCTTCGTCGAGGCCTCGATCATCGGCTGGTACAACTACCTCTACGGCGACAACAAGGCGACCAACGAGCTGATCAAAAAGGACAACCCCGACATGGATGACGCGCAGATCGCGTTCTCCATCAAGCAGATGAAGGACTACGGCGTTGTCATCTCCGGGAACTCCAAGGATCACGGCATCGGCTGCTTCACCGACGAAGGGGTCAAGGATTTCTACGACAAGATGGTGGCGGCGAAGGTGGTGAAGGCCGACCTCGATTTGTCGAAGGTCTATACGACCCAGTTTGTGTGCAAGGGCGTCGGCATGGACTTGATGAAATAGCGCCGCGCCCGCGGGCTGCGACCGAAGAAGCGCCGGCGGCGGCATTCCGTCGCCGGACTGACGATCATCGGCGGGGACGCTGCCGACGCCGGCGCCTGGCGAAAAACGAGGCGATCATTGAACTTCGTGGCGGAGAGAGACGCATCAGGCCGGGGCCACCGGGCGACCGTCGGCGCGCCGCTCGTCTCGCTCAGGTCGATCTCAAAAGTGTTCTCGAACGGCACGCTCGCGCTGCAGGACATGTCGCTCGACGTCGGCCGCGGCGAGCTCGTCAGCCTGCTCGGGCCGTCGGGCTGCGGCAAGTCGACGGCGCTCAGAATCATCGCTGGGCTGGGCGAACCGACCGCCGGTGCGATAGACTGGCCGACGGCCGACTACGACGCCAGCGGCCGTCCGCACCCGGAAATCGGCTTCGTCTTCCAGGAGCCGACCCTGATGCCCTGGGCGACCGTCTTCGCCAATGTCTGGCTGCCGCTCCGGCTCAAGGGAAAGTCGAAATCCGCCTCCCACGACGAGGTGATGCGGACGCTTGAAATGGTCGGCCTCGAAGCCTTCGCCGACGCCTATCCGCGTGAGCTTTCCGGCGGCATGAAGATGCGCGTTTCGATCGCCCGCGCGCTCATCACCAAGCCGCAGCTCCTGTTGATGGACGAGCCTTTCGCCGCGCTCGACGAGATCACCCGCTTCAAGCTCAACAACGACCTGCTCGACCTTTGGCAGCGTTTCGGTTGGACCGTCATCTTCGTCACCCACTCGGTCTTCGAATCCGTCTATCTCTCGGAACGCATCGTCGTCATGGCCGCCCGCCCCGGCCGCGTCTTCACCGATCTTGAGATCGACGCGCCCTATCCGCGCAACGACGACTTCCGCACCTCGAGCGTCTACAACGAAAACTGCAGACGCGTGTCGAGCGCGCTGCATGAGGCGATGGGAGGCCGGTCCGTTGAGCGCCGTCGGCACCGCGAGCGGCGATCCGCCATCAGAAGGAAGTGGAGGCGGAAAGTCGCCTCGCACCGAAGCCGGAGCGCGAAGGCCTGGCGGGCCGGGCCGCGCGGATCGCCATGCCGGCCGGCATGCTGGCGCTCCTGATCGTCGCCTGGCAGGTCTATGTCACGCTCGCGCACGTGCCGCACTACATCCTGCCGAGCCCGGTAAGGATCGCCGAGGCCATGTAGAGCGACTGGCCGATCCTCGGCTGGTCGCTGCTGATGACGTTCCGCACGACGTTCCTTGCGCTCGCGATCGCCCTGGTAACGCGGCGTGGCGCTGGCGGTCCTGATGGCGCAGTCGCGCTGGATCGAGCTGGCGCTCTTCCCCTATGCGGTGATCCTGCAGGTGACGCCGATCGTCGCCATCGCGCCGCTGATCCTGATCTATACGATCGACGACGCAGGAGGCGCTGCTGATCTGCGCCTGGCTCGTCGCCTTCTTCCCGGTGCTCTCGAACACCGCGCAGGGGCTGCATTCGACCGACCACAATCTCCTGAACCTCTTCGAGCTCTACGGCGCGAGCCGCTGGCAGACGCTGATCCACTTGCGGCTCCCGAACGCGCTGCCCTATTTCCTTGCCGGGCTTCAGGATCGCCGGCGGCCTGGCGCTGATCGCCGCCGTCGTCGCCGAATTCGCCGCCGGTACGGCGGGCGAGAATGCCGGCCTCGCCTTCCGCCTGATCGAGGCGCAGCACCGGCTGAACATCCCGCGCCTCTTCGCCGCGCTGGTGCTGCTGTCGCTGACCGGCGTCGTGATCTTCGGCGCCACCAGCCTTCTTTCCTACCTGCTGCTGCGGAAGTGGCACGAGAGCGCCGTCAGGCGGGAGAACTGAGCGATGGCGCGACGTGCGAATTCCGGACGGCGGCGACCTACCGGCTCACGCATGCCCGCATTCCGCTCTGCCTGGCGCAGACTGCGGCGCCATTCCCATCGAACGCCGATGGCCTCGTCCTCGTCGACATCGACATCGCCGACGGGCGCATCGCCGAGCATTGCAACCGGCCGCGCCGACCGGCGCGCGGACGCCGTCGACCTTCACGGCGCGCATGGTGTTGCCCGCCTTCGTCGACTGCACACCCATATCGACAAGGGCCATATCTGGCCGCGCATGCCGCAATCCGGACGGCACTTTTCCGGCGGCGCTCGAAACAGTGGCGCTCGATCGGCCGCCCGCTGGGGCGCAGAAGATGTCGCGCGGCGCATGGACTTCTCGCTGCGCGCCGCCTATGCGCACGGCACCGCGGCGCTGCGCACCCACCTCGATTTCGCCGCCCCGCAGGACGAGATCTCCTGGCCGGTCTTCGAAGCGATGCGGGAACGCTGGAAGGGCCGCATCGCCCTGCAGGCCGTGCCGCTCTATTCGATCGAGGACGTCCGCAACGCGACTGATTCGACGGCCTCGCCGACTGCGTCGCGGCGGCGAAGGGCGTGCTCGGCACCGTCCCGAGCATGCTGCCCGACGTCGACGCGCTGCTCGACCGGGTGTTCCGCGCGGCGGCGGAGCGCGGGCTCGATCTCGACTTCCATGCCGACGAGACCGACGACCCGCAGGCACAGGGCCTCGACCGGATCGCCGAGGCGGCGCTGCGCAACCGCTTCGAGGGCCAGGTTCTCGTCGGCCATTGCTGCTCGCTCGCGCAGCAGGCGAGCGACGTGGCCCGACGCACCCTCGACAAGATCGCCCGCGCCGGCATCGCCGTCGTGACCCTGCCGATGTGCAACCTCTACCTCCAGGACCGCCGCACCGACGCCACCACCCCGCGCTGGCGCGGCGTCACCCTGGTGCACGAGATGCGGGCGCGCGGCATCCCCGTCGCGATCGCCTCCGACAACACCCGCGACCCGTTCTACGCCTATGGCGACCTCGACATGCTGGAAGTGGTGCGCGAGGCGACGCGCATCCTGCATCTCGACCATCCCTTCGGCGACTGGATCGCCGCGGCCGCGACGCAGCCGGCCGGAATTATGCGGCTTGAAGGCTTCGGCCGCCTCGCCGTCGGCGCTCCCGCCGATCTCGTGATCTTCCGCGGCCGCTCCTGGACCGAGCTCCTCGCCCGGCCCGAATCGGACCGCATCGTGATCCGCAACGGCCGCGCCATCGATACGACGCTGCCGGACTATGCGGAGCTCGACGATCTGATGGAGTCCTAGATGCCGCGCTTTGCTTCAGGCTTGGATCGACGTCGCTGCGTCCTTCGAGGCTCGGCCGCCGGCACGGCCGAGCACCTCAGGATGAGGAGAATTGTAGGCTCCATGACCCGTGCAGCACCGGCGGAAGCAAACCACGTTCCTCATTCTGAGGCGCGAGCGAAGCGAGCCTCGAAGGACGCACGGCCTATCCCCCAACAGGAGGGCGCAAGATGACGGACATCGCTCGCCTTAAGCAGGAACTCGGTGCCGTCAAGGTCGAGGACAACCCCGCGATCGTGAAGCAGAAGAGCCGCGATTTCTTCTGGTATTCGCCGGTCCTGAAGCGCCAGCTCGATCACATCACGGCGGACCTCGTCGTCTCGCCGAAGAGCGAGGAAGAAGTCATCCACGTGCTGAAGGCCTGTTACGATCGCGGCGTGCCGGTGACACCGCGCGGCGCCGGAACCGGCAATTACGGCCAGGCGATGCCGCTTTCGGGTGGCGTCGTCTTGAATCTCGCCGAGATGAACAAGGTGAAGTCGGTCGCCCGCGGCTCGGTTGTCGCGGAGGCGGGCGCGGTGCTCGCCGAGATCGACAAGGAGACCCGGCCCGGCGGGCAGGAACTCCGACTTCGCCCCTCCACCTATCAGACGGCGACGATCGGGGGCTTTATCGCCGGCGGCTCGGGCGGGATCGGCTCGATCAAATGGGGTGGGCTCAGGAACATCGGCAACGTGCTCGGCCTGCGCGTCGTCACCATGGAGGCGAGTCCGCGCGTACTCGATCTGAAAGGCCGCGACCTGATGAAGGTGATGCACGCCTACGGCACCAACGGCATCATCACCGAGGTCGAGATGCCGCTCGACGCGAGCTACGGCTGGGTCGACGTGATCGTCGGCTTCGACGATTATATGAAGGCGGTGCGCTTCGCCAACCGGGTCGCGAACGAGGACGGGCTCGTGTTCAAGGAGATTTCGACCGTCGCGGCGCCGGTGCCCTACGACTATTTCCTGCGCCACCGGAAATTCCTGAAGCGCGAACACTCCGTCGCGCTCCTCATGATCGCGCCGCACGCGATCGAACCGTTCCTTGCGCTCGTGGACGAGAGCCATGCGGAAATCCTCTTCCGCTCCGACATCGCGACCGACGCTGAGAAGAAAGGCCTGCCGCCGCTCTATGAGCTGACGTGGAACCACACGACGCTGCGCGGGCTCAGGGTCGATCCGACCATCACCTACCTCCAGGTGCTCTATCCCTTTCCAAATCATGTGGAAAAAGTCGCCCGGATGACAAAAATCTTCGGCGACGAGGTGCCGGGCCATCTCGAATTCCAGCGCTTCGACGGCAACGTCTGCTGCTCCGGATTGCCGATCGTCCGCTTCAGCACGGAAGAGCGGCTCGACGAGATCATCCGCATTCACGAGGAGAACGGCTGCCCGATCTTCAACCCGCACCGCTATACGTTGGAGGAAGGGGGCATGAAGCGCACCGACGAAGTGCAGCTCGCCTTCAAGCGCGAGGCCGACCCGAAGGGGCTGCTCAATCCCGGCAAGATGATCGCCTGGGAAAATCCGGACTACGACTGGAAGTCGGACAAAGTCTATCTCTTCCCCGGCCTGCAGACCGCGGCGCAAGCATGATCCCGAAAGCCGGGTACCGTTATTCGGATAAGTCCATGCTCAGGCAAGGAGCATGACAATGCGCGTCCTCGTGCTTTACGCGCATCCGGTCGAAACGAGCTTCAACGCCGCGCTCCATGCGGCGATCGTGGAGGCGCTGAAGCGTTCCCACGCGGTCGACGACTGCGATCTCTATGCGGAGAATTTCGACCCGCGCCTCACCCGCGAAGAGCGGCTCGGCTATCATGAAGTCGGCCCGAACATCGCGCCCGTCCGCACCTATGTCGAACGGCTTCAGTCGGCCGAGGCCCTGGTGCTTTCGTTTCCGGTGTGGAATTTCGGCTATCCGGCGATCCTCAAGGGATTCTTCGACCGCGTGTTCCTGCCCGGCGTCTCCTTCGATCTCGTCGACGGGCGCCTCGAGCGGCGATTGACCAACATCCGCAAGATCGGCGCGGTCTGCACCTATGGCGGCTCGCGGTTGCGCGCGCTTGCCGCGGGCGACCCGCCGCGGCGGGCCGTGAAGCGCGTGCTCCGCGCGCAGACCGGCCTCTCGACGCCCGTCACCTATCTCGCGCACTACGACATGAACCATGCGACGGAGGCGAAGTGCGGCGCCTTTCTTGCGCGCGTGAAAGAGAAGATGGCGGCATTTTGAGCGCTGGGCCCAACCTCCCCCTTGAGGGGAGATCGGAGTTTTCAAGCCGAAGGCGCAGAAAACTCCGGGAGGGGGTGCGGCGCGGATGTCTCCCCCCTCCCCGACTTTCGATGCTCGCTCCGCTCGCCGAAAGTCCGACCTCCACTTCCAGGGGGAGGTTAGGTGGCCGGCGGCCACGTCCCTCCAAGCTCGGCCACGCCGACAAATAACTGTGGCTGCTACTCCGCCGCGCTCACCGTAGACGCCGGAACCTGCCCGCCGGAAAGCGAGCGCGCGAGCGCCGGATGCCGGCCCAGCGCTTGCGTCATTCGAGCAGCACTCTCTCGCAGTTCCGAAAGTCGCTCGGCGATCATCGTCTCGATTTTCACCCGGCCCGAATAGCCGGAGCTGTTCAAGGCCGCGACGACGCTTCCCTCCGGATCGCGGATCGGGACGGAGAGAGCGGTGATTCCGTAGTCGATCTCGTCGACCGCAGTCGCGAAGCCGTCCTTGCGGGCCTTCGCGACGATGCCGCGAAGAGCCGTACGATCGGTGACGGTGAACTCGGTGAGCTTCTCCGGGCGGAGCTTCGCGAAATAACCTTGCAGCGCCTCGGCGGGGAGCCCCGCCAGGAGCACCCGCCCCATCGACGTCGGATAGGCCGGATAGGTTACGCCAACGGCGGCGAAGATGCGGTTCGCCCGCTGCTCGGAATGGTGAGCGATATAGAGGATATCGTTGCCGTCGAGCACGGAGACGGAGGCGGCGTCGCCGAAGCGCGCGACGATGCGGCGAAGCTCCGGCAGCAATATCTCTTCGACATGCGCGGCGCGAAGATAGGCGGCGCCGAGGTGGAGCACGCGCGGGCTCAGCACGAAGCGCCTGTTGACCTGCCGTACATAGCCAAGCGCCGCGAGCGTATGCAGGCTTCGCCGCGCCGCCGCGGGGGTGATTCCGGCGCGCCGCGCCACTTCCGAGAGCGTCATCTCGGCCTGGCCCGCGTCGAACAACTCGATGACGGCGAGTCCCTTGGCGAGACCGCCGACAAATTCAGCCGCGCCGCTCCTCGCCATGGGAGCCGGGGGCCGCGCCGTCAGCCCGCCGGCGACAGCACGAAGTCGAAATCGACCCGCGCGTCGGGGTGGCGCTCAAGCGCGTATTCGATCTCGGCGTCGGCGGCCACGCGTCTGACCGTGCAGATCAGCGAGCGGCGCACGCCGAAGACCGCATCGGAGCCGATATATTCGTCGCCGTCAAAAAAGAGCTCGGTGACGATCGAGCGCATGTGCGGTGCGCCGATGATGTAGTGCAGGTGCTTGGAGCGCCAAGCGTGGCGGTCGCCGGCGCGAAGCAGCTTGCCGACCGGTCCGTCATAGGGGACCGTGTAGGATTTCGGCATGACGGTCGTGTAGTAATAGCGCCCGTTCTCGTCGGTGGTGAAGCGGCCGCGAAGGTCCATCGGATCCTGCCCCTCTTCCTGGATCGGGTAGATGCCCGAACCATCCGCCTGCCAGGTATCAATGACGGCGCCGGGAAGCGGATTGCCGAGCGTGTCGCGCACCGTGCCGTTGGCGAGCAAGACCACTCCCTCTCGCTCTTTGGCAAGATCGGTGCCGAGTGGCATCTTCGGCGCGTCCTTCAGATAGAACGGCCCGAGATTGCTCATCTCGGTGCCGCCGCCTTTGGTATTGATCATGTCGACAAGCGACGACCAGCCGAGCACGTCGGAAAGAAGAATGAACTCGTGCCGCTCCGGCGAAGAAATCTGCCCGCAGTCGTAGAGGAAGTTCAGCGCGTAGATCCATTCGTCCTGCGTCAGATTGGTCTCGCGCGTGAAGTCGTGGAGATGCTCGACAAGCTTGTCGATCAGGAACGACAGGCGCTCATTGCTGCGACCGCGGAACAACTCCTTGACGGCGTCGGTGATGGTGATCTGGTTGATGTCGCGCACAGGCGTCACCCCTCCCTTTTCCGCGTCCGGCGCGCCGCGAGCCCTTTTTAGCGTGACGACCGGGCTCTTATTATTGTCGTGCCGGCATGACGCCGGGTGAAAACGCGCCGCAAGCTTGACAGAAGATTAGCCAGGTGACATTTTTTCGACAAGCGAAAAAAAGTTCGTGAATCGAAAAACTGCTACGGGAGGAAGGGATGCGGATCGGTAGGCAGGATCAGTCCTTCACCGCCATCGCCACCTCCGACGCCGACACGATCACCGTCCGCGGCCGCGACCTCTGCCGCGATCTGATCGGCAGGATGGGCTTCACCGATTTCTTCTATTTCCTGGTGACCGGCCAAGAGCCCACCAGCGACCAGCGTTTCTTTACCGACGCGGTACTCGTCGCGATCGCCGAGCACGGCCTCGTCCCGAGCGTGCAGGCGGCGCGGATGACGCTCGCGGCGGCGCCCGAGGCCTGGCAAGGCGCAATGGCCGCGGGCCTGCTCGGCGTCGGCTCCGTCGTGGCAGGAAGCTCGGAAGCCGCCGGCAGTTACCTCGTTGCATTGCTCGAAGAGGCGCGCGAAACCGGCGCCTCGCTCGAGGACACGGCGAAGAGCGGACTGAAGCGCTCGGCCGAGCGGAAAGAGAAAGTGCCGGGGCTTGGGCATCCGCAGCATGCGACCGGCGACCCGCGCGCCAACCTTCTCCTGGAGCTCGCCGACGAGCGTGGCGTGACCGGCGACCACGTCCGCATGCTGCGGCTCCTTGCGAAGCATGCGCCTGAAATCACCGGCAGGAAGCTGCCGATCAATGTCAGCGGAGCCATTCCCGCGGTGATGCTCGACGTCGGCTGGCCCGTCGCCGCGATCAAGGGCCTGCCGCTCCTTGCGCGCACGGCCGGCCTCGTCGCGCATCTTTACGAAGAATCGCAGCGCTCGATCGGCTTCATCCTGGCAAACCATGCCGATCAGGCGATCGCCTATGACGGCCCGCCGGCGGCGAAGGATTATCCTTGATGAGCGACGCGGCCCGTAACCTCTCCCTTGAGGGGAAGTCGAAATTCGCGGAGCCGGAGGCACAGCAAATTTCGCGAGGGGCGCGCCTGGCCTCGATGCCGTTCCCCCCTCCCGAAGCTCGCTTCGCTTCGCTGCGAGATCTTCGACCTCCCCTCGAGGGGGAGGTTGAGTGGTGCGAGCTTCCGACACCGGTGCCCGGCAAACCAGAGGGAGCAAGACGTGGCTAAGGTGTTGTCCGGCCTGAAGGTCGTCGAGATGGGGACCTTCATCACGGGCCCCGCGGCCGCAATGTATCTTGCCGACCTCGGCGCGGATGTCGTCAAGGTGGAGCGCCCGGGCACGGGCGACCCCTTCCGCGCCTTCCGCGGCGGCCTCTACAGCCCGCATTATCAAACATACAATCGCAACAAGCGCTCGATCACGCTCGACACGACCGACGCGGCAGACCGTGCCCTCCTCCACGAGATGGTCGCGGACGCCGATGTCTTCATCCAGAATTTCCGCCCCGGCGTCGCCGAAAAGCTCGGCGTCGGCGAAGCCGAGCTTCGCGCCTTGAACCCAAGACTCATCTATTGCGCGATCTCCGGCTTCGGCACGAGCGGCCCCTATCGCGACCGTCCCGCCTACGACACCGTCGCGCAGGCGGCGAGCGGCTTTCTCCGCCTCCTGATGCCGCCGACCGATACGCGCGTGGTCGGGCCGGCGATCGCCGACACGATAACCGGTTTCCACGCCGCCTTCGGCGTGCTCGGCGCGCTCTACGAGCGACAGGCGACGGGCAAGGGCCGCCGCATCGACGTGTCGATGCTCGAGGCCATGTGCCATTTCAACCTCGATTCCTTCGTCCACTATTTCTCCGAAGGCGAGATCATGGGCCCGCTCAGCCGCCCACGCGTCTCGCAGTCCTACGTGTTCGAATGCGCCGACGGGAAATGGCTGGCGCTCCACATGTCCTCTCCGCCAAAATTCTGGGAAGGTCTCGCCGGCGTGATCGGCAAGCCGGACATCTTCGACGATCCACGGTTCGCCACGCGCGAGGCGCGCGTCGACCACCAGGACGACCTCATCGCCTTGATGGCGCCGATTTTTCGGACACGGGGGCGCGACGCCTGGTGCGCGCTGCTCGAGGCTGCCGAGGTGCCGCATTCGCCGGCCTACGATGCAAACGACGCCCTGGAGGACCCGCAGGCCAGGCACCTGCAGCTCAAGATCGCGGCCGAGCACCCGCAAATGGGGACTTTCACCAGTGTCCGGAGCCCGCTTTCCTTCGACGGTGAGATGTCCCTCGACGTGCTGCCGCCGCCGACGCTCGGCGAGCACAGTGCGGTGATACGCGCCGAGGTCGCCGCGCGGCGGCGCACTTCGAAGTAGCGGCGGAGGCGCCCGTCCTCAATTCGCGACTTATGGCGAAAACTTAGGCAGCCGATCCCGTCCTGCCGCGGCGCCGCGCATGCATGCAAGTGGCATGCACCTTGCTTCTCTTCCTGCGGTGCACAATCGCCCAGGGAGAAGGTTCATGGTTTGGGTCAGGGGAAGACTGCTTTTGGCGAGCGCCGCGCTCGCTGCGTCGATCGGGATTGCGGCGCCGGCCGCGGCGGCCGACGATACGATCAAGGTCGGCATCCTTCATTCGCTCTCCGGAACGATGGCGATTTCCGAGACGACGC
Source organism: uncultured Alphaproteobacteria bacterium (assembly GCA_963750115.1). Taxonomy (GTDB): domain Bacteria; phylum Pseudomonadota; class Alphaproteobacteria; order Rhizobiales; family Afifellaceae; genus DASWJZ01. Next base: position 84,297 of record CAVVPM010000015.1, read on the forward strand.
TGAAAGACGTGATGCTCATGCTCATTCAGCAGCAGAACGAGAAGGGCGGGCTTCTCGGCAAGAAGCTCGAACCGGTCGTCGTCGATCCGGCATCGAACTGGCCGCTTTTCGCCGAGAAGGCGCGCGAGCTGATCAGCCAGGACAAGGTCGCCGCGGTTTTCGGCTGCTGGACTTCGGTCAGCCGCAAATCCGTGCTTCCGGTCTTCAAGGAGCTTGATTCGATCCTCTTCTACCCCGTCCAGTACGAGGGCGAGGAAAGCGAGCGCAATGTCTTCTATACCGGCGCCGCGCCGAACCAGCAGGCGATCCCGGCGGTCGACTATCTGATGAGCGAGGACGGCGGATCAGTGAAGCGCTGGGTGCTGGAAGGCACCGACTACGTCTATCCCCGCACCACCAACAAGATTCTCGAGGCCTATCTCAAGGCGAAGGGCGTCGCCGACAGCGACATCATGATCAACTACACGCCGTTCGGCTTCTCCGACTGGCAGACGGAAGTGTCGAAGATCAAGGCCTTCGGCTCGGCCGGCAAGAAGACGGCGGTCGTCTCCACCATCAACGGCGACGCCAACGTGCCGTTCTACAAGGAGCTCGGCAACCAGGGCATCAAGGCCGAGGACATCCCGGTCGTCGCCTTCTCGGTCGGCGAAGAGGAACTCGCCGGCATGGACACGAAACCGCTCGTCGGCCACCTCGCCGCGTGGAACTATTTCGAAAGCGTCGATACGCCTGCGAACAAGGCCTTCATCGACGAGTGGCACAAATATATCGGCAACGATAAGCGCACCACCAACGACCCGATGGAAGCTCACTTCATCGGCTTCAATATGTGGGTGAAGGCCGTGGAGAAGGCCGGCACGACCGATCCCGACAAGGTCATCGACGCCATGGTCGGGGTAACCGTGCCGAACCTCACCGGCGGCTACGCGACGATGATGCCGAACCACCACATCACCAAGCCGGTGCTCGTCGGCGAAATCCAGGATAACGGCCAGTTCAACGTGGTCTGGCAGTCGCCCGGCGAGGTGCCCGGTGACGCCTGGTCAGACTACCTGCCCGGCTCGAAGGACCTGATCTCCGACTGGCGCGCGCCGATGTCCTGCGGCAACTTCAACGTCGCCACCGGAAAGTGCGGCGGCGCGACCACGAACTGAGGCACCGCCTCTTTGACAACGGGGTCGGGCGAATCCTTCGCCCGACCTTCAGCCTTTCGACCTGATGGTGGCGGATGCCGAGGATCCTAGCGTCAGCTCTTCTCTTCCTGCTGGTCTCGCTCGGGATCGGTTCGGCGGCGCGCGCTGCCGGGCTTGCCGACGCGCTGGCCGGCTTTACCAAGGACAGCTACACGGAGACCGTAGCGGCGCTGACCGCCGTCGCCGCGACCGGCGACGACCGGGCGGCCGACATCGTGCAGGCGCTGAAAGACGGGCGGCTCTATTTCACCGGCTCCGACCACAAGGTCTATATCAAGGACGCCTCCGGCAAGCTGATCGATGCGGCGACCGGCACGCCGTTTTCCGGCGAAGGTCCGTTCGGCCTGAAAAAGGTGCGCGTCAACAACCTCGTGCGCGGCGCAATCGATGCGGCGCTCGGCTCGCTGACCCTGCTCGCGCCCGACCCGACAAAGCGGGCGAACGCAGCCGAGGCTGTCTTCCAGGCGCGCAAAGAATCGGCGCTTCCTGCCGTCGAGGCGGCACTTGCCAAGGAAACCGATCCGTCGGTGAAGCGCGTGCTCGAAGAGGCCCGCGCGGCGATCATCATCGACAATCCCGACGCGACCGAACCCGACCGCGTGGCCGCCGTCTCCGTGATCGCCGCGCGCGGCGACGACGACGCGATGGGTATCCTGAACACGCTTCCGAGCGACACGCCGGCCGCCGTCAAGAATGCCGCCGCCACCGCGATCGCCGCAATTCAGCGCAACCTCGCGATCTGGAATGCCGCGCAGAACGTCTGGTACGGCTTGTCGCTCGGCTCCGTGCTGCTGCTCGCGGCGATCGGACTCGCCATCACCTTCGGCGTGATGGGCGTCATCAACATGGCGCATGGCGAGATGGTCATGCTCGGCGCCTACACGACCTTCGTCGTGCAGGAGACGATCCGCAATTCGTCACCCGGCCTCTTCGAGTATTCGCTGGCGATCGCGTTGCCGCTTGCCTTCCTCGTCTCCGGCGCCGCCGGCCTCGTCATCGAGCGCGTCATCATCCGCTGGCTCTACGGCCGGCCGCTCGAGACGCTGCTCGCGACCTGGGGCCTCTCCCTCATCCTCCAGCAGGCGGTCCGCTCCATTTTCGGCGCCAACAACCGGCAGGTCGGAAATCCCTTGTGGATGTCCGGCTCCTTCGATGTCGGGCATCTGTCGATCACCTATAACCGCCTGTGGATCATCGTCTTCTCGCTCGCGGTTTTCGCCGCCTTGAACGTGATCTTGAAGGCGACGCCGTTCGGCCTGCAAATGCGCGCGGTGACGCAGAACCGGCGCATGGCCGCCTCGATGGGCATCCGCACGCCCTGGGTCGACGCCTTCACCTTCGCGCTCGGCTCCGGCATCGCCGGGATGGCGGGCGTCGCGCTTTCGCAGATCGACAACGTCTCGCCCAATCTCGGCCAGGGCTACATCATCGACTCGTTCATGGTCGTGGTCTTCGGCGGCGTCGGCAATCTCTGGGGCACGCTTGCCGGCGCCTTCACGCTTGGCATCGCCAACAAGTTCCTGGAGCCCTATGCCGGCGCCGTAGTCGCCAAGATCCTGGTACTCGTCTTCATCATCCTCTTCATCCAGAAGCGTCCGCGCGGCCTCTTCGCGCTCCGCGGGCGGGCGATCGAGTCCTGATGTCCGGCCTCGTCCTGAACGCGCTCGATCGCCGCGCGGTCTCCGTCATCCTGCTTCTGCTGGCAATCGCCGTCGTGGTGCCGGTACTGCATCTCGCCGTGCCGCCGACGAGCCCGTTCTACATGCCGACCTACGCGATGGCGCTTTTCGGCAAATATCTCTGCTATGCGCTCCTCGCCGTCGCGCTGAACCTCGTCTGGGGCTATTGCGGCATCCTTTCGCTCGGCCACGGCGCCTTCTTCGCGCTCGGCGGCTACGCCATGGGCATGTACCTGATGCGTCAGATCGGCACCCGCGGCGTCTACGCCAATCCGATCCTGCCCGACTTCATGGTGTTCCTGAACTGGAAGGAGCTGCCGTGGTTCTGGTACGGCTTCGACAGCTTCCTCTATGCCGCGATCATGATCCTGGCTGTGCCGGGAGCGCTCGCCTTCATCTTCGGCTGGTTCGCCTTCCGCTCACGCGTCACCGGCGTCTATCTCTCCATCATCACCCAGGCTCTCACCTACGCGCTCCTCCTCGCCTTCTTCCGCAACGACATGGGCTTCGGCGGCAATAACGGCCTGACCGATTTCAAGGACATTCTCGGCTACGACGTTCAATCCGACGCGACGCGCTCCGCGCTCTTCGCCGCGACCGCGGTCGCCGTCGCGCTCGCCGTTCTGGTGACCTCCGCCATCGTGCGCTCGAAATACGGCAAGGTGCTCGTCGCCGTGCGCGACGCGGAGAGCCGGACCCGCTTCCTCGGCTACCGGGTGGAGCACATGAAGCTCTTCGCCTTCGTCGTCTCCGCCTGCATGGCGGGCGTCGCCGGCGCGCTCTACGTGCCGCAGGTCGGCATCATCAATCCGAGCGAGTTCGCCCCGGCGAATTCCATCGAGATCGTGATCTGGACCGCGGTCGGCGGGCGCGCCACGCTTCTCGGGCCGATCCTCGGCGCCGTCCTCGTGAACCTTGCGAAGAGCTATTTCACCGCCGCCATGCCGGAGGCCTGGCTTTTCATGTTGGGTGGGCTCTTCGTCGTGGTGACGCTCTTCCTGCCGCGCGGCATCGTCGGCACGCTCGCGCACGGGTCGCGCGCCGTCGTCGCACGTCATCGCGCCGTCTTTGCCGAGAAGGGCGGCCGGCCACCGCAGGCGATGCCGCCGCAGCCGCCCGACGATTCCCCGGCCTCGCAGCCGCCCGACGCTTCCACCGTGGCCTTTGAAGCCGCGGCGGCGGAGTAGCTCAATGGCAGAGCAGCTCACCTCATCGCTTCTCTATCTGAACAACGTCACCGTCTCTTTCGACGGGTTCAAGGCGCTGAACGCCCTGTCCCTCGCGGTGGAAAGCGGCGAGATGCGGGCCATCATCGGCCCGAACGGCGCCGGCAAGACCACGATGATGGACGTGATCACCGGCAAGACGCGGCCCGACCAGGGCGAGGTCTTCTTCGAAGGCCGCATCGACCTGACCCGGCACGACGAGGCGGATATCGCGCAGCTCGGCATCGGGCGAAAATTCCAGAAGCCGACGGTCTTCGAGTTCCACACCGTCGCCGACAATCTCGGCCTCGCACTGAAGGGCGAGCGCGGCGTCTTCGCGACGCTCTTCTACCGCTCGACGAAGGGCGACAGGTCGCGCATCGCGGAAATCCTCGACACGATCCGGCTTTCGCATCTCAGCGAGACGCTCGCCGGCAACTTGAGCCACGGCCAGCGCCAATGGCTGGAGATCGGGATGCTCCTCGCCCAGGACCCGAAGCTGCTGCTTGTCGACGAGCCTGCCGCCGGCATGACCGACGAGGAAACCGCGGAGACCGCCAAGCTTTTGAAGCGGATCGCGGCGACGCATTCCGTCATCGTGGTCGAGCACGACATGACATTCGTGCGCGATCTCGACGTGAAGGTGACGGTGTTGCACGAAGGCTCCGTTCTCGCCGAGGGCTCGCTCGACCACGTCAGCGCCGACCCGCGCGTCATCGAAGTCTATCTCGGACGGTAGCCATGCTGAACGTCGAAGACCTCGACCTCCATTACGGCGCGGCGCAGGCGCTCCGCGGCGTCTCGCTGACGGCCGAAGCCGGAAAGGTCACCTGCGTGCTCGGGAGGAACGGCGTCGGCAAGTCGAGCCTCATGCGCGCGATCGTCGGCCAGGAACCGATCTCGGGCGGCCACATCGAGTTCGAGGGCGCACGGCTCACCGGATCGCCTTCGACCCGCGCCCGCGCCGGTATCGGCTACGTCCCGCAGGGCCGCGAGATTTTTCCGCTTCTCACCGTGCGCGAGAACCTGCAGACCGGCTACGCGCCGCTCAAATCCCGCGACCGCAACGTCCCCGACGTGGTCTTCGAACTCTTCCCGGTGCTGAAATCGATGCTCGGAAGACGCGGCGGCGACCTTTCCGGCGGCCAGCAGCAGCAGCTCGCGATCGGCCGTGCGCTCGTCATGCGGCCAAAGCTTCTCGTGCTCGATGAGCCGACCGAAGGCATCCAGCCTTCCATCATCAAGGATATCGGCCGCGCCATCGTCTACCTGAAGGAACAGGCCGGGCTCGCCATCGTGCTGGTCGAGCAATATCTCGACTTCGCAAGAGAGCTTGCCGACAGGATTGCGATCATGGATCGTGGCGAGGTTGTCTTTTCGGGCACAGCCGCGGACCTCGATGACCCTGCCGTTCGCCGCCATCTCACCGTCTGAGCCGCTTCCCCGGGGCTTTCCCGGCCTCGAGCGGACGGCGGGCGCAGCGCGGCTCTCCTTCAAGAGCGTCGAGGGCCGGACCCGAATCGACCGGCTCTTCCAGTCGGGAGCCGCGAAGCTCCGCCTGCCGCGTGTCTTCGCCGACGCACCGCCGGAGGCGGTGCTGATCAACACGGCGGGCGGGTTGACCGGCGGCGACCGCATGTTGGCCGAGATCGCTCTCGGCCCGGAATGCCGCGCGGCCGTGACCACCCAGGCCTGCGAGAAGATCTACCGCTCGCTCTCCGGCGCCGCGGAAATTCGCTCCACCCTCACCCTAGCCGAAGGCGCGCGGCTCGACTTCTTGCCGCAGGAGACAATCCTCTTCGACGGCGCGAGGCTGACGCGGCGGCTCGATGCCGACCTTGCGGCGGATGCAGAGCTCCTTGCGGTCGAGGCGGTGATTTTCGGGCGCGCCGCCCGCGGCGAGACGATTCGCGCAGGCCTCTTCTCCGACCGCTGGCGCATCCGCCGCAACGGCCGACTACTCTTCGCCGACGATTTGCGCCTTGATTGGGCAGATGCCGATCTGTTGAGCAAGCCATCCGTGCTTGCATGCGCGGGCGCCATGGCGACGGTGCTCCTCGTGGCTGAAGAGCCGGAACGACACCTCGAAAAGCTCCGCGCGATCGTCGGCGGATCGGGCGGCGTTAGCGCCTGGAATGGCAAGCTCGTTGCCCGTATCGTCGCGGCGGGCGGCGCGGCACTGCGGCGGACGCTCATCCCGCTTCTCGCCGCGCTCCGCGACGGCGCACCCCTCCCAAGACTTTGGCGGATGTGACTCGATGAACCTGACACCGCGCGAAAAAGACAAGCTCCTGGTGGCGATGGCGGCAATCGTCGCCCGTAAGCGCCTGGAGCGCGGGGTCAAGCTGAACCACCCGGAAGCGATCGCGCTCATCACCGACTTCGTGGTGGAAGGCGCGCGCGACGGGCGCTCGGTCGCCGAGCTGATGGAAGCCGGCGCGCATGTCGTGACCCGCGCCGAGGTGATGGAAGGCGTCGCCGAAATGATCCACGACGTTCAGGTCGAGGCGACGTTCCCGGACGGCACCAAGCTCGTCACCGTGCACGAGCCGATAAGGTGAGGCGATGGCCGAGTTCCATGCGCCGCTTCCCTTCAGCCCGTTCGACCTCGCGGCGATCGGCTACGTTCTGATCTTCGTCCTTCTCGTCCTTGCCATCCGCAAACTCTGGAGCGCGCTGAAATGATCCCCGGAGAAATCTTCCCTGCCGATGGCGAGATCGAGCTGAATGCCGGCGCGCCGACCGTGACGCTCAGCGTCGCCAACAAGGGTGACCGGCCGATCCAGGTCGGCTCGCACTACCATTTCTTCGAGACGAATTCCGCGCTCGACTTCGACCGCGCCAAGGCGCGCGGGCATCGCCTCGACATCGCCGCCGGCACGGCCGTCCGCTTCGAGCCCGGGCAGACGCGCGAGGTGACGCTGGTGCCGCTTTCAGGCGCCCGCAAGGTCTTCGGCTTCAATCAAAAGATCATGGGTAAGCTCTGATGCCAGCCCGAATTTCCCGCGCCGCCTATGCCGACATGTTCGGCCCGACCGTCGGCGACAAGGTCCGCCTTGCCGACACCGATCTGATCGTGGAGGTGGAGAAGGACTTCACCACTTATGGCGAAGAGGTGAAGTTCGGCGGTGGCAAGGTGATCCGCGACGGCATGGGCCAGGGTCAGACGAGCCGTGCCGACGGCGCCGTCGACACCGTCATCACCAACGCCCTCGTCATCGACCATTCCGGCATCGTGAAGGCCGATATCGGCTTGAAGGATGGCCGCATCGTCGGCATCGGCAAGGCCGGCAATCCCGACACCCAGCCCGGCGTCGACATCATCGTCGGCCCGGCGACGGAGGCGATCGCCGGCGAAGGCAAGATCCTGACCGCCGGCGGCATGGACGCGCACATCCATTTCATCTGCCCGCAGCAGATCGAAGAGGCGCTTTATTCCGGCGTGACCATGTATGCTCGGTGGGGGCACCGGGCCGGCGACCGGCACCAACGCCACGACCTGCACGCCCGGCGCCTGGCACCTCGCGCGCATGATCCAGGCGGCCGACGCCTTTCCGATGAACCTTGCCTTTGCCGGCAAGGGCAACGCCTCGCTTCCCGCCGGCCTTGTCGAGCAGGTTCTCGGCGGCGCCGCGTCGCTGAAACTGCATGAGGACTGGGGGACGACGCCGGCGGCGATCGACTGCTGCCTCTCCGTCGCCGATGACTATGACGTGCAGGTGATGATCCACACCGACACGCTGAACGAGTTCGGCTTCGTCGAGGACACGATCGCCGCCTTCAAGGGCCGTACCATTCATGCCTTCCACACCGAGGGCGCCGGCGGCGGGCACGCGCCCGACATCATCAAGGTGTGCGGGCTTCCGAACGTCATCCCGTCGTCGACGAACCCGACGCGGCCTTATACGAAGAACACCATCGACGAGCATCTCGACATGCTGATGGTGTGCCACCACCTCTCGCCGTCGATCCCGGAAGACGTCGCCTTCGCCGAAAGCCGCATCCGCAAAGAGACCATCGCGGCGGAAGACATCCTGCACGACCTCGGCGCGTTCTCGATCATCTCTTCCGACAGCCAGGCGATGGGCCGCGTCGGCGAGGTGCTCATTCGCACCTGGCAGACGGCGCACAAGATGAAGGTGCAGCGCGGACGGCTCGCCGAGGAGACCGGCGACAACGACAATCTTCCGCGTGAAACGTTATGTCGCCAAGGTCACCATCAACCCGGCGATCGCGCACGGGCTTTCCGACCGAGATCGGCTCGGTCGAGGTCGGCAAGCGCGCCGATCTCGTGCTGTGGAGCCCGGCCTTCTTCGGCGTGAAGCCCGATATGGTGCTCTCGGCGGGACGATCGCGGCGGCACCGATGGGCGACCCGAACGCCTCGATTCCGACGCCGCAGCCGGTGCACTATCGCCCGATGTTCGGCGCCTACGGCAAGTCGCTGACGCAACTCCTCCGTCACTTTCGTCAGCCAGGCCTCGCTCGACGCCGGGCTTGCGGCGGCGCTCGGCGTGGACAAGGAGCTCGTGGCGGTGAAGAACACTCGCGGCGGCATCTCCAAGGCGTCGATGGTGCTGAATTCCGCGACGCCGCACGTCGAGGTCGACCCGGAGACCTACGAGGTCCGCGCCGATGGCGAGCTTGCTGACCTGCGCGCCGGCGGAGGTCCTGCCGATGGCGCAGCGGTATTTCTTGTTTTGAGGCCTCCAACGGACTAATTCTCCAGCGTTCTAGGACAGAGGTTGAAAGAATGCCCGCCCCCCTGGCAAAGTCGCGGCCGAGCGGCGCTCTGGACGATCGCAGTCTCTATGAGCGCGATTTCTTTGAGTGGACGCGGGTACGGCGCAGGTCTTGCGCAAGTCGCGGCCGGCAGGTCTCGATTGGGAGAATGTCTCGGAGGAGATCGAGAGCTTGGGCCGCAATGACAAGCGAAGCATAGATAGCAACCTGGGCGTCGTGCTGCTGCACTTGCTCAAGTGGCAGCGCCAGAGCGACAAGCGCAAGCCGGGATGGAAGTCCTCGATCGCCGAGCATCGTGCTCGCATTCACAAGCTGATTGGTGAAAGCCCGAGCCTGCGAGGCTATCCAACCGAGGTTCTCAGGGAAGAGTACAATCTTGCCCGGCTGAAGGCAGCGGACGAGACCGGCCTACCAGAGCACACGTTTCCAGAAACCTGCCCCTTCGCTATTGAGCAGGTGCTCGATGAAGGCTTCTGGCCGGAAGCCTCCAAAACTTGATCCGCGCCTCGAAGGTCATTCGCGCCGGCCATTGGAGCGGCGGGGCGACCGATACAGTGCTCCTCCCCTATGACGACCGCCATCGCAGGCGGCTTGCGATGAAGGGCGGGGGCGGGCTCGAATTCCTGCTCGACCTCGAGCAAGCGACAGCGCTTCGCGACGGCGACGCGCTGGTGCTTGAGGACGGCCGCATTGTGCAGGTCACGGCGAAGCCCGAGCCACTCCTCGTCGTCACCGGAGACGACGCGCAGCATCTAACGCGCCTCGCGTGGCATCTCGGCAACCGCCATGTGCCGGCGGCGATCGAAGCGGACTACATCCTGATCCGCTTTGACCGCGTGCTCGCCGAGATGCTTCTCGGCCTCGGCGCGGGAATCGGCTTCATCGACGCGCCGTTCGATCCGGAGGGCGGCGCCTATGCGCATGGCGGTCACGATCACGGCCATGCGCACGGGAACGGGCACGATCATGGCTAGGCAGGCGCCTGGGCTTCCGGCCGCAGAGCCGGTGTCACCGCTCGCCACGCCTGCACTCCTTAAGCTCCTGACCTTTCTCTCGCCCGCCTTCCCGGTCGGCGCCTTCTCCTATTCGCACGGGCTCGAATGGCTGATCGACACGGGCGAAATTCGCTGACGCCGGCGCACTCGCCGCGTGGCTCTCCGAGCTGATTGACATCGGCAGCCTCTGGAACGACGCCGTCCTCCTGGCCGAGGCACATCGCGCCGCAAGCCTTGGCGCCACGGCGAGGCTCCTCTCCGTCGCCGAACTTGCCGCGAGCCTCGCGCCCTCGCGCGAGCGGCACCTGGAAGCCATGGCGCAGGGCCGCGCCTTCCTCGACGCTGTCAGCGGCGCGTTGCCGGCGCCGGCGATTGCAACGCTCGCGACGGATGGCGCGGCCTATCCGGTCGCGGTCGGCGCGACGGCCGCGGCGCATGGCATAGCGCTCGAAGCCGCGCTCCCCGCTTATCTCAACGCGTTTGTCGCGAACCTCGTCTCCGTTGGCGTGCGATTGATCCCGATCGGCCAGGCAGCTGGGCTCAAGGTTCTCGTGTCCCTGCATCCTCGGATCGCGGCGACTGCCCGCCGCGCGGAAGTCTCTTCGCTCGACGATCTCGGCGCCGCCACGGTTCTCTTCGACATCGCCTCGATGCGCCACGAGACGCAATATTCGCGCGTGTTTCGGACATGAGCGCGAACGCACCGCACGAATGGGCCCTTGCGGGTCGGGATCGGCGGGCCGGTCGGCGCCGGCAAGACCACGCTGACCGAGATGCTCTGCAAGGCGATGCGCGAGCGCTACTCCGTCGCCGTCGTCACCAACGACATCTACACCAAGGAGGACGCGCTGATCCTCGACCCGCCAGCAGGCGCTTCCCGAAGAGCGCATTCTCGGCGTGGAGACCGGCGGCTGCCCGCACACCGCGATCCGCGAGGATGCGTCGATCAATCTTCAGGCGATCGCCGAGATGCGCGCGCGCTTCCCCGATCTCGAAGTGATCTTCATCGAGTCGGGCGGCGACAATCTTGCCGCCACGTTCTCGCCCGAGCTTGCCGATCTCACCATCTATGTGATCGACGTCGCGGCGGGCGAGAAGATTCCGCGCAAGGGCGGTCCGGGCATCACCCGCTCCGACCTTCTCGTCGTGAACAAGATCGACCTTGCGCCCTATGTCGGCGCCGACCTCGACGTGATGGAGGCCGACACGAAGCGCATGCGCGGCGACCGCCCCTACGTCTTCGCCGACACGCTCCGCCGCACAGGCCTTGAGCGCATCGTCGAATTCATCGAGACCGCCGGCGGCCTTTCTCACTGAACAAGCGGCATTTTTCCCAGTGAAGCACAATTCGGCGGTTCTCCGCTGCATTGCAGCATAATTTTGCCCTTGCCGAGTTCAGTAAAATCACATCTACTAAACAAAACAACTAAACATCGTCCCGTCGGGCCGATGAGGGATGGCCGCGCGGCGGCCGGAGGCATGCGGGTCGGGTGCCGCATGGAAACGCTAGGAGGAAAATCAATGAAGGGATTGCATCGTGGGGCGCTTGCCGTGGCGACGGCGGCGCTCATTTCCGGCGCCGCGCTCGGCAGCGCCAACGCCGAGACGATCACGCTGTGCTGGGCCGCGTGGGACCCGGCGAATGCACTGGTCGAGCTGTCGAAGGACTTCACCAAAGAAACCGGCATCGACATGAAGTTCGAGTTCGTGCCGTGGACGAGCTTCGCCGACCGCTATCTGAACGAGCTCAATTCGGGCGGCAAGCTTTGCGACCTGATGATCGGCGACAGCCAGTGGATCGGCGGCGCCGCCGAGAACCAGGAATACGTGAAGCTGAACGACTTCTTCGACAAGAATAACATCTCGATGGACAGCTTCATGCCGGCGACCGTCCTCGGCTATTCGGAATGGCCGAAGAACACGCCGAACTACTGGGCGCTGCCGGCGATGGGCGACGCGGAAGGCTGGACCTACCGCAAGGACTGGTTCGAGCGCCCCGACCTGCAAGCGGCCTTCAAGAAGGAATACGGTCGCGACCTCGCCGTCCCGAAGACGCTCGACGAGCTGGTCGATATCGCCAAGTTCTTCCAGGGCCGCGAGATCGACGGCAAGAAGCGCTATGGCGCGGCGATCTTCACCGAGCGCGGCTCGGAAGGCATCACCATGGGCGTGTCGAATTTCCTCTATCCGTATGGCTTCAAATACCAAAATCCGGACAAGCCGTATGATATGAAGGGCTTCGTCAATTCCGCCGGCGCCGTGAAGGGCCTCGAAGCTCTACAAGAAGCTCTATGATTGCTGCACGCCTCCCGGCCATTCCAACGCCTACATGACCGAAGACCTCGACGCGTTCCGTTCCGGCTCGGTGGCGATGCAGATGCAGTGGTTCGCCTTCTTCCCCGGCCTCTACAAGGACCCGAATGTGGGCGGCGACAAGATCGGCTTCTTCGTCAACCCCGACGGTCCGGCCGGCAGCGGCTCGCAGCTCGGCGGACAGGGCATCTCGGTGGTGGCCGCTTCCGACCACAAGGACGCCGCGCTCAAATACATCAAGTGGTTTGCGACCGACGCGGTCCAGCAGAAGTGGCAGGACCTCGGCGGCGCGTCGTGCTCGAAGGCGGTGCTGAACGGTCCGAACTATCTGACCGCCCAGCCCTTTAACGGTCCCTTCCTGAAGGCAATGGGACAGGTCGTCGACTTCTGGGCCGAGCCGTCCTACGCCCAGCTCCTGCAGGCCGAGCAGAAGCGGGTCCACGACTACGTCGTCGCCGGGCAAGGCTCCGCCCAGGATGCTCTCGACGGTCTGATCACGGACTGGACCGGGGTCTTCAAGGAAGACGGCAAGCTTTGACGCAACGTCTCGGGCGCTCCTCGATCGTCTTCGCGGAGCGCCCGGGCCGCCGGTTATGCGGGGCCGGCGGCGGGCGGGACCGGCCGACCTGTCCCCGGTGCCGGCAGCCCTCTTTCGAGATATGATCGCGCGACCTGCAAGCCATCCGCGACGCCGCGTCGACTAGAGGCTGGAAGTCGGTAATGAACAAGATGGGCAATCCGCCAGGAGCCGTCCTCGCCGCCGCCTCGGCAACGCCGGAACCGCTCGCCCGTCGCGTGCGGAGCCTTTCCGACCGGACGATCGCGTGGCTGTTCATCGCGCCGACGATCGTGCTCCTTCTCGCCATCAACATCTTCCCGCTCATCTGGACGATCTATCTGTCGTTCACGACCTATCGCGCCAACAGGCGCTATGCGCCGGTCCACTGGGTGGGAACGCAGTGGTATCACGATGTCCTCACCGACCCGGACATCTGGGCCACCATGCAGGTGACCGCCCATTTCGTTTTCTGGACGATCGTGATCGAGACGGTGCTGGGTTTCGGACTTGCCTGGCTGATCGACAAGAAGTTCCGCGGCCACGGTTTCTGGACCACCGTGATCCTTCTGCCGATGATGCTGTCGCCGGCCGTCGTCGGCAATTTCTGGACGTTCCTCTACCAGCCGCAGATCGGCCTCTTCAACTATGCCGTCGCCTTCTTCACCGGCGTCGATCCGTCCTCGTTCCAGATGCTGGGCAGCGTCACGCTCAGCCCCTGGGCGATCATCATCGTCGATGTCTGGATGTGGACGCCCTACGTGATGCTGATCTGCCTTGCCGGACTGCGCTCCATCCCCGACTACATGTACGAGGCGGCGGAGGTCGACCGCGCCTCGAACTGGCGCCAGTTCCGGTCGATCACCCTGCCCATGGCGATGCCCTTCATCATGCTCGCCGTGCTCTTCCGCGGCATCGAGAATTTCAAGATGTTCGACATGGTCAACCTCTTGACCGGCGGCGGACCTGGCTCGACCACCGAGGTCGCCTCGATCGCGCTCAAGCGGCAGGCCTTCGAGGCGTGGCGAACCGGCTATTCGTCGGCTTTCGCCGTCATCCTTTTCGTCAGCATTTTCGGTCTCGCGAACATCTACGTGAAGGCCCTGAACCAGGTGAAAAGCCGATGAGCGCCGCAAATGCCGCTCATTCGGTCGTCGAGCCGCGGCCGCTGACCCGGAACCTCGCCGGCGCCGTCGTCATCCTCTACGCCCTGGTGACGATCGTGCCCCTCGTGTGGATCGGCCTTACCTCCTTCAAAACGCCCGAGGATGCGATCTCCTATCCGCCGAAAGTCGTCTTCACGCCGACGCTGGAGGGCTATTGCAATCTCCTGACGACGCGCACCCGCCAGACCAGCGACTTCATCGCCAAGCTGCCGCCGGCCAAGGGCATCTGCGACCGCATCTCGCGGTCGCGCCACATGGTCATCGCCGGCCCTTCGAACTATGTCCCGCGCTTCGTCAACTCGCTGATCATCGGCTTCGGCTCGACCTTCTGCGCCGTCGCCCTCGGCACCTTGGCGGCCTACGGATTCTCGCGCTTCCGAGTGCCGCTCGCCGACGACCTTCTCTTCTTCATCCTGTCGACGCGCATGATGCCCCCGATCGCCGTCGCGATCCCGATCTATCTCATGTACCGCACGCTGGACCTCTCCGACACCCGGCTCGGCATGATCATTCTCTACACGGCGGTGAACGTGTCGCTCGCGGTCTGGCTGCTGAAGGGCTTCATCGACGAGATTCCACGCGAATACGAAGAGGCGGCGATGGTCGACGGCTATTCGCGGCTGCGCGCCTTCTTCAAGGTGGTGCTGCCGCAGGCGGCGACCGGGATTGCGGCAACGGCGATCTTCTGCCTGATCTTCGCCTGGAATGAATACGCCTTCGCCGTTCTCCTCACCTCCGGCAACGCGCAGACGGAGCCGCCCTTCATCCCGATCATCATCGGCGAGGGCGGGCAGGATTGGCCGGCGGTGGCGGCAGGAACGACGATCTTCCTGGTGCCGATCCTCGTCTTCACCATTCTCCTGCGCAAGCATCTCCTGCGCGGCATCACCTTCGGAGCCGTGCGCAAATGAGCGCGCCGGAGGATACGCTTCGCCCGCCCCGCGGCTCGCTCGCGAGCCGCCTTCTGCGCATGCGTCGCGGTCCCTGGGAGGGCGTCGCGACGATCGTGATCGCAGCGGGCATTCTGATGCTGATGCAGCCGCTTGCGCTTTCTCTCTACACCTATTCCTTCCTCACCATCCTCGCCGGCACGGTGCTCTTCGTCATCGTGAGCCATTTTCCGCACTAGGCCATGGCGCAGATCAGGATCGAGCACCTCCACAAGCAGTTCGGCGACTTCGTCGCCGTTCGCGATTCGACGCTGACGGTGGAGAACGGCGAGTTTTTCGTCATGCTCGGCCCCTCCGGCTGCGGCAAGACGACGACGCTTCGGATGATCGCAGGGCTTGAGCTGCCGACTTCAGGGGCGATCCTGCTCGACGGCGAGGACGTGACCTTCAAGCGCGCGGCGGAGCGCGACATCGCCTTCGTCTTCCAGCTCTTCGCGCTCTACACCCACATGAACGTCAGGAAGAACATCGCCTTCCCGCTCGTCACCCAGGGCACGCCGCGCGCCGAGATCAAGGCGCGCGTCGAGGAGACCGCGCGGCTCCTTCGGATCGACCACATCCTCGACCGCTCGATTTCGGGGCTCGCCGGCGGCGACCGGCAGCGCGTCGCGCTCGGCCGCGCCATCGTCAGGCGACCGAAGGTCTTCCTGATGGACGAGCCGCTCGGCACGCTCGACACGGAGTTCCGCGAGCTGATGGTGCGCGAGCTGCGCGAGCTGCACAACCGGATCGGCGCAACGACCGTCTACGTCACCCACGACCAGATCGAGGCCATGGCCATGGCCGACAAGATCGCGGTGATGAATCGCGGCGTGATCGAACAGTTCGCGGCGCCGCAGGAAATCTACGACCGGCCGGTATCGATGTTCGTCGCCGACTTCATCGGCTCGCCGCCGATGAACTTCCTGCCCGTCCGTTCGAGCCTCGCCAAGGGGGCAAAAGCGCTTCGCGTCAACGGCGCCTCGATCCCGGTGCCGGAGGTGCGCGAGGACCTCGCGGAGACGGACCTCGCCCTCGGCGTCAGGCCGGAGCATATCCGCTTCGACGATTCCTCGCCCTTCCGCGGCTCGGTTTTCGGCGCCGAATATCTCGGTACGACGCAGATCGTGACGGTGACGACGGAGCACGGACCGCTCAAGGCGCGACTTCCTGCCGCCCTCCCCGTCGCGAGCGGCGACACGGTCGGCCTCGCCTTCCGCGGCGAGCGGTTGTCGCTCTTCGAGAAGGCGAGTGGCCGGGCGGTCCACACGGCGCTGATCGATGGAGGCACGCATGGCTGACGTCGTGCTCTCCAGCGTCAGCAAGCGGTTCGGCGAGACCGTCGCCGTCGACGCGATCGATCTCACCGTGGCGAACGGCGAGTTCGTCGTCATTCTCGGGCCGACCGGCGCCGGCAAGACGACGACTTTGCGGCTTGTGGCTGGCCTCGAGCTTCCGGATTCCGGCACCGTCTCGATCGGCGGGCAGCCGATGAACAACGTCGAACCCGCGCGCCGCGACGTGACCTTCGTTTTCCAGCAATATTCGCTCTATCCGCATCTCTCGGTGTTCGAAAACCTTGCCTTCCCGCTGCGTTCGCCGGCCCGCCGGCTCCCCCGCTCCGAGATCAAGGCGCGGGTCGAGCGCGTGGCGGAGATACTCGGCATCACGAGCAAGCTCGCGAACCGCGCGACGCGGCTCTCGGGCGGCGAGATGCAGCGCGTCGCGATCGGCCGCGCGCTGGTGCGCCGGCCAGCCGTCTATTTGATGGACGAGCCCCTCTCCTCGCTCGACGCGAAGCTCCGCGCCGACTTGAGGCTCGAGCTGAAGCACATCCAGCAGGACCTCGGCGCGACGATCCTCTA
Organism: uncultured Alphaproteobacteria bacterium; assembly: GCA_963750115.1. GTDB lineage: Bacteria > Pseudomonadota > Alphaproteobacteria > Rhizobiales > Afifellaceae > DASWJZ01. Next base: position 100,940 of record CAVVPM010000015.1, read on the forward strand.
CGTCACCCACGACCAGATCGAAGCGATGACGATGGCGAACCGCATCGGTATCCTGAACGAAGGCCGCCTGATCCAGATCGGCACGCCGCGCGAGATCTACGAGAGCCCTCAGAGCCTCTATGTCGCCGCGCGCCTCGGCCAGCCGTCGATCAACCTGATCCCCGCGGGGCTCTTGCCCGACGGCGGCGCCCCCGCCGGCACGCGCACGATCGGGGCACGCACCGAGCATTTTCACATCGCCAAGGCGACGAACGGCAAGAGCCACGCCGTCGTCGACTGGGTCGAGCATCTAGGCGACCAGAACCACCTGCATGTCAGCGTCGGCGAGCACAAGCTCGTCACCCTCGTCGACCCGCATACGGAACTCAAGACGGGCGACGCCGTGACGGTAGAGCTGGTCGAGCCGCTTTATTTCGACCAGGCCGGGAACCGGCTGAGCGGAGGCGGCCATGCTTGACGAGCGCCGCCGCCGCGAACTGATCGAAGCCGTCGCGAAGGCGGTGATCGATCATGCCGAGGAGCTGACCACGCTCGACCGGGCGATCGGCGACGGCGACCACGGCGCCAACATGCGGCGCGGCTTCGAGGCCGTGCTCGCCGACCTCGACGCGCTCGCGCAAAAGACCCTTCCCGAAGCGCTGAAGGCCGCCGGCATGCAGCTTGTCATGAAGGTCGGCGGCGCCTCCGGCCCGCTCTACGGCACGCTCTTCATGACCTTGGGGAAGAGCCTGCCGGAGGCCGCCGACCGCAAGGCATTCGCCGAGGCCCTCAAGGCCGCGATCGCCGCCGTCAAGGCGCGTGGCAAATCCGACGCCGGCCAGAAGACCATGCTCGACGTCCTCGTTCCGGTCGAGCAGGCGATCGCCGACGGAGCCGATATCGCCGATGTCGCGCGACGCGCGCATGCGGCCGCCGAGGCGACGATCCCGATGCTTGCGACGCGCGGGCGCGCCTCCTTCCTGGGCGAGCGGTCGATCGGGCATATGGATCCGGGCGCGCGCTCAAGCGCCCTGATCGTCGACGCCGCCGTCAGCGCGTTGGAGCTACAATCGTGAGAGCGGCGCCATGAAGAACGTCGGGATCGTCATCGTTTCGCATTCGCCGCTCGTCGCCGAAGGCACTGCCGACATGGTGCGGCAGATGGTCGGCGACGACGTGCGCGTCGCTTATTGCGGCGGCAATCCGGAAGGCGGGCTCGGCACCAGCGTCGAAGCGATCCTGAAGGCCATTGACAGCGCCTGGTCGGAGGCCGGCGTCGCCATTCTGGTCGACCTTGGCGGTGCCGAGACGAACAGCGAGATGGCCGTGGAGATGTTGCCGAGCGAGCGTTCGCGGCGGGTCGTCGTATGCAACGCGCCGATCGTCGAAGGCGCGGTCATCGCAGCCACAGAAGCATCGGGCGGCGCGCCGCTCGATGTCGTGAAACGAACCGCGGAAGAGCTTTCCCCGGCCTGAATTGAAGGAATGCGAATGTCCGGCGAGGTCATGACGGGCTCGGTCTTGATGACGCATGCGGTGGGGCTCCACGCGCGGCCGTCGGTGAAGCTGACCAAGCTTGCCAAGCGGTTTTCGAGCCGCGTCGAGCTGGCGCTCGCGATCGACGGGCCGTGGATCGACGCCAAGAGCATCGTCAAGGTCATGGCGACCAAGGCGCAGAAGGATACCGTGCTGCATTTCCGCGCCGAGGGCGACGACGCGCAGAACGCCGTCGCAGCGCTGGTCGCGCTCGTCGCGAGCGATTTCGGGGATGCGCCGGCCGGGGAGCCGGGAGACGTGGCCCATGCCGGAACCGGTTGAGCTGAAAGGCAGGCCGGCGGCTCCAGGCGTCGCAGCGGGGCCGCTCTTCCGCCTCGACGCGGAGATTGCGCGGCGTCTTCCGACCGGCGACCATAAGCGCGAGCGCGAGGCGCTCAACGCGGCCGTAGTGCGCTCGGTCGCGCAGATCGAGCAGCTGATGCAGGCGACCGAGGGCGAGGGACGCGGCATCCTGGAGTTCCAGGCGGCGATGCTCTCCGACGACGAGCTGATCGCGCCGGCTTTCGCGCTGATCGACCGAGGCGACAGCGCCGAGGCCGCCTGGCTCTCCGCGCTTGCCGATCAGGTTTCTGGCTACGAGACGGCGAGCGATGCCTATTTCCAAGCCCGCGCCGCCGATCTCATCGACCTTCGCGACCGCGTGCTCAGAAACCTCTCCGGCGCCGACCTCGCCGCTGCCCCGCCGGGCGCGATCCTGACCGGCGCCGACGTGACGCCGACGCGCTTTCTGGAAACCGACTGGTCGCGCGGCGGCGGCGTGGCGCTTGCCGCGGGAAGCGCGACGAGCCATGTCGCGATGCTGGCCCGCGCCCGTGGCGTGCCGATGGTCGTCGGCCTCGGCGAGGTCGAGATCGACGGCCACCGCGAGGCGATGGTCGACGGGGATACCGGCGCGGTCGTTCTGAGCCCCGGCGCATCGCAGCGCGCCTTCGCGGCGGCGCGTCGCGCGGCGCGTGCCAAGGACGCGGAGCGGACGCGCCCCTTCCTGAAACGCGATGCCGCGACCGCCTGCGGCACGCCGATCGACGTGATGGTCAACGTCGCGCGCCCCGAGGAGGTCGGCGAAATCGACGTCGAGACCTGCGACGGCGTCGGGCTTATGCGGACGGAATTTCTCTTCCACGGCGAGACGCTTCCCGACGAGGAAGCGCAGTATCGCGCCTATGCCAAGGTCGTCAGCTGGGCGTCCGGACGGCCGGTCACGATTCGCACCATCGACGCCGGCGGCGACAAGCCGGTGAAGGGCCTGACGGTCGAGGAGCAGAACCCCTTCCTCGGATTGCGTGGAATCCGACTGTCGCTTGCCCGGCCGGAGGTCTTTCGCGTCCAGCTCCGGGCGCTCGCCCGCGCCGCGGCGCTCGGCAATCTCAAGGTCATGCTGCCGATGGTCACGGTTCCGGCCGAGATCGCGGCGGCGCGCCGGGCGCTCGACGAGGCGCTCGCCGAGCTTTCCGCAGAGAGGGTGAGCGCCGGCCGGCCGGCCCTCGGCATCATGGTGGAGGTCCCGGCCGTCGCCATCGTGCCGCAGGACTATGCCGCCGCCGAGTTCTTCTCCATCGGCTCGAACGACCTCACCCAATATGTCACCGCCGCCGCGCGCGACAGCCACCGCGTCGCCGAGCTTTGCGACGTCACCAATCCGGCGGTCATGCGGCTCATTGCCGACGTCGCCGGCTTCGGCAAGCGCGCCGGCATCGAGGTGAGCCTTTGCGGTGATGCCGCCGGCGATCCGACGCTCGTGCCTGCGCTCCTCAAAGCAGGCTTGCGGGCGCTCTCCATCGCGCCGGCAATGATTGGCCCGGTGAAGGCTGCGATCGCACGGACGCGCCTCGATGAGTGAGCGGGTCGCGCGCGCCGACGACATCGCGCAAAGCACCGGTGTCGTCGAATACAAGGAAATCCTGCAGCGCGTGCTTGAGGCGCGGCCGTCGGGCACGCGTCAGCGCATTGCCGCGGCCCTCAACAAGAACCGCAGCTTCGTGACGCAGATCACGAGCACCGCCTACGACACACCGATCCCGGCGCGCCATGTCGATCTCATCCTTGAGATCTGCCACTTTTCCCCGAGCGAGCGCGAAGCCTTCCTCGCCGCCTACGCGCGCGCCCATCCGAGCCGCCATGCGCCGCCGCACAATCAGCCGCGCACGCGCACGCACGTTATTCATCTGCCTGACCTCGGGTCGGAAGCAAAGAACCGCCAGCTTGACCAGCTCATCGGCGATTTCATCGAAAAGCTTGCCAACATCGTCGCTCGGGCAAAGGACTAATCCCGCGATCGACGCCGCCGGGGAGGGGCGCCCATGAAGAAACTTATCAACCATGTCGACGCCATTTTGGCGGAGAGCCTCGACGGCTTTTGCGCCGCGCATGCCGACATCGTGGTCGCCGGCGCGGAACGCAAATTTGTCCGTCGCCGCAATCTGAAGCCCGGCAAGGTGGCGTTGATTTCGGGCGGCGGCTCCGGCCACGAGCCGCTCCATGCCGGCTTCGTCGGCCACGGGATGCTCGACGCGGCCTGTCCGGGCCAGGTCTTCACCTCGCCGACGCCCGACCAGATGCTCGACGCGGCCCAGGCGGTGGATGGCGGCGCCGGCATCCTCTTCATCGTCAAGAACTACGAAGGCGACGTGATGAACTTCGAGATGGCCGCGGAGATGGCAGCCGAGCTCGACGTCGAGGCGATGTCGGTGAAGACGAACGACGACGTCGCGGTCGAGGACTCGCTCTATACGACCGGCCGCCGCGGCGTTGCCGGCACGCTGATCGTGGAAAAGATCGTCGGCGCGGCCGCCGAGGAGGGTAAGGACCTGGAAGCGCTGAAGGCGCTCGGCGACGGCGTCAACGAGCGCACCCGCTCGATGGGAGTAGCGCTGACGAGCTGCACGGTTCCCGCCGCCGGCAAGCCGACCTTCGACATCGGCGATGACGAGATCGAAATGGGCGTTGGCATTCACGGTGAGCCCGGCCGCCGCCGCGTGAAGCTGAAATCCGCCGACGCCATCGTCGAGGAGATGATGACGGCGATTCTGGGCGACCTCGGCGCGAGGAGCGGCGAGGCGATCCTTTTCGTCAACGGCTTCGGCGGGACGCCGCTGATGGAGCTCTGTCTCGTCTACAATTCCGCACGGAAGCTGCTGGAAAAGCACGGCATCAAGGCCGCCCGATCCCTCGTCGGCCCCTATGTCACTTCGCTCGACATGGCCGGCTGCTCGCTCACCGTCTCCATGCTCGACACGGAAACAACGCGGCTCTGGGACGCCCCGGTCCACGCACCGGCGCTTAGATGGGGGATGTGAGGACCGGGCTCCTGCCTTAGTCTGTGGGCCGACTCACCAGGGGGAGAGGATTTATGGCGCGGGATGCAAAAAGCGGGCGTTCCCAGGCTGAAGAGCGTTTCGACCGAGCCAAGGCAACCACCGAGACGGCGACCTCCATCATCGATATCGAGCGCGACGCCATGCGCAAGAAGACGGCGCGGTTGCGCAAGCTTCGGTTGGCGAAGGAAGCCGAGAGCGGCGCCACGCCGATCGACAAGAAACCCTCCCCCACCAAGCGGAAAGCAGCCAAGAAGCGCACCTGACCGGATGTTCTAGATCGGCCGCTCGCCCTCATAGGCGCGGGCGATCAAGCGGCGGATCGCGTCCGCCTCGAGTGGCCGCGGGTTCCAATAGGGATCGCGCATGGTCATCTCGACCGCCCGCTCGATCCCGTCCTGCGGCATGCCGATGTCCTTGAGCGCCAGCGGGATTTCGAGCGACCGCGCCAGATCGTAAAGCCCCTCTCCCGCCGCTTCCACGCCGATTGCCCGCGCGATCCTCGCCATCGCGGCGGGCGCCGCCGGGGCGTTGTAGGCGGTCGCATGCGGAAGCACGATCGCATGCGTCTCCGCATGCGGCAGGTCGAAGCCGCCGCCGAGGACGTGGCAGAGCTTGTGGTGGAGCGCCATCGAGGTCGAGGCGAGGCACATCCCGCAAAGCCAAGCGCCATATTGCGCCGCAATCCGCGCGTCGCGGTTCGCCGGATCGCGGACGATCGCGGGAAGCCCGGCCGCGAGCGCCGCCAGCCCCTCCTCCGCCATCAGCGAGACGATCGGATTGCCGTCCTTCGCGTAAAGCGCCTCGACCGCATGCGCCATGGCGTTCATGCCGCTCGTCGCCGAAAGCCGCGCCGGAAGCGAAAGCGTCAGCTCCACGTCGTAGATGACCGCCTCCGGCAGCACCTTCGGCGAGCGCTGCGTTCGTTTCTCGCCGCCCGCCGTCTCGCCGAGGATCGAGGTCACCTCCGAGCCGGCATAGGTCGTCGGGATGACGAGCTGCGGAGCGTCGCACCGGAGTGCGATCGCCTTGCCGAGGCCGGTGGTCGAGCCGCCGCCGACGGCGACCACACAGTCGGCGCCGAACTCGCGATAGATGTGAAGCGCCTCCTCCGTCACTTCGACGGGCGTGTGCATGGCCGCACCCGGGAAGAGCGCGACGGCAAGCGCGCCGAGCACGCCGACGACGCGTTCGCCCGTCTTCTTCTGCTCCGGCGTCGAAAGCACGAGCGCGCGGCTGCCACCGAGCGCACGCACTGCGTCCGGCGCCTCGGCGAGCCGGCCCGGTCCGAAGATCACGCGCTGCGGCCGCCCTTCATAGACGAAGGGATCGAGCTTTCCCGTCGCGCGCATAGATATTGTCCGGCGATTTTGCAGCCAAAACGATAGGGACTTCACTTGGGGGTGACAAGCAGCACTGATTCCGCAACAGAAGGGTTGCCAAGCCTGCTGAGCACGCGGCATGTCCTCCGGGCGGCCGCCGGGCCGCTCTCCGCCGAACGGATGCCTTCATGATCGATCTTTACACCTGGACCACGCCCAACGGACGCAAAGTTTCGATTCTCCTCGAGGAGCTCGGCATTCCCTATACGGTCCACGCGATCGATATCGGCAAGGACGACCAGTTCAAGCCGGAATTCTTGAAGATCAGTCCGAACAACAAAATCCCCGCAATCGTCGACCGCGATACCGGCATCGCTTTGATGGAATCGGGCGCCATCCTGATCTACCTCGCCGACAAGACCGGACGCTTCCTTCCGAAGGAAGGCGAGCCGCGCTACCGGGCAATCGAATGGCTGATGTGGCAGATGGGCGGCGTCGGGCCGATGCTCGGTCAGGCGCATCATTTCCTGCGCTTCAACAAGGGAAAGGCGCCTTATGCGGAGGAGCGCTTCCGCAACGAGACGCGCCGCCTCTACGGCGTTCTGGACCGGCGGCTCGAAGGCCGCGCCTTCGTCGCCGATGACTATTCGATCGCGGACATGGCGATCTGGCCCTGGACGTCGCGCTTCGAATGGCAGGAAGTCGACCTGAACGAATTCCCCAACGTGAAGCGCTGGTATATCGACATTGCCTCGCGTCCCGCCGCGCAGAAGGGCTATCACGTGCCGAAATTCGTTACCGAAATTCCAATGCCGTGAGCGCGTCCGGGATCCTGCCTGAAGGCCTTCGCATTTATGCGGTCGGAGATATCCATGGCCGCTTCGACCTGCTTGAGGCGCTGACGGCGATGATAGGGCGCGATCTCGACATGTCGCGGCCTAAGCGCGCGATCGAAGTCTATCTCGGCGACTATGTCGACCGCGGGCCCCGCTCGCGCGAAGTGATCGAATGGCTGATAAAGACGCCGCCCCTTGGCGACGAGCGTATCTGTCTCATGGGGAACCACGAGGACCTTCTGCTGCAAGCGATCGAAAGCCCCGCGGCGATGGGAAACTGGCTCTTCAACGGCGGCGCGGAGACGATCGCCTCCTATCTCCGCGCCAAGGGCGGTCTCCGCGATTTCTCCGGCCCTGACGATCTCCGCGATGCGTTCCTGAAGGCTCTTCCAGAGAGCCACCGCGCTTTTCTATCGTCGCTGCCGCGGAGCGCCGCGTTCGGCGGATATCTCCTCGTCCACGCCGGCGTCCGGCCGGACCGTCCGCTTTGCGACCAGGATGCGGAGGACCTTATCTGGATGCGCGAGCCGTTTCTCAGTTCCGATGCCGACTTCGGCGCGATCGTCGTGCACGGGCACACGCCGGTCCCTCGCCCGAAGATCAAGGAGAACCGCATCGACATCGACACCGGGGCGGTGTTCAGCGGCCGCCTCACCTGCCTCGTGCTGGAAGACGCGACGCGTCGCTTCATGCAGACGTCCGGCGATTAGATGGCGCGAATCTTCGTCACCGGCGGCGCCGGCTATATCGGAAGCCACTGCTGCAAGGCGTTGGCGGAAAGGGGCTTCGAGCCCGTCGTCTTCGACGACCTCTCGATGGGGCACAGAAACGCGGTGCGCTGGGGCCCCCTCATCGAAGGCGACATGCGCGACGCCGACGCGCTGAAGGCGGCGATGCGGGAGACCGGCCCCGCCGCCGTGCTGCATTTCGCCGCGCGGACGCTGGTCGGCAAATCGACCGCTCATCCGGAGCGCTACTACGCCGTCAATGTCGGCGGCACGCTCAACCTCCTCGATGCCATGCGCGAGGCCGAGGTGCCGGCCCTCGTCTTCTCATCGACCTGCGCCGTCTACGGCGAGCCCGAACGCGTTCCGATCACCGAGGACATGCCGCTTCGTCCGGTCAACCCCTACGGCGCGACGAAAGCAGGCCTGCGAGCGGATGATGGAGGACTTCGAGCACGCTTATCAAACGCGCTCCGTGCGGCTTCGCTATTTCAACGCCGCCGGCGCCGACCCGGCAGCGGAGATCGGCGAATGGCACACGCCCGAAACGCACCTGATCCCGCTCATCTTCGACGCCGTGCTCGCCCGCCGCCCGCCGATCTCGATCTTTGGGACGGACTATCCGACTCCCGACGGAACGGCGGAGCGCGATTATATCCACGTCATGGACCTGGCGGAGGCCCACATCGCCGCGCTCTGCCGCCTGCTCGACGGCGGCGCTTCTGCAGCAATCAACCTCGGATCGGGGCGCGCCGCCTCCGTGCGCGAGGTCATCCGCGCGGTCGAAAGCGTGACCGGCCGAACGGTTCCGGCGGTCGAGGCACCGCGCCGCGCCGGCGACCCGCCCGCGCTCGTCGCCGACGCAAGCGCCGCGGCGGAGCTGCTCGGTTGGCGGGCAAGGGCAGAATCTCGCGCAGATCGTCGAGGACGCGTGGCGCTGGCATTGCCGCCTGGTCGAAGAGCTCGCCGGCGCCGAATGAAGCACGCCGCGGGGGACTTCCGATCCCCGGAGTGGCGCAACGCAGCGATTGATATCTCGGGTCCGCGCCGCTAAGTAACGCTCACCAGGCCGGGCCCCTCTGGCAGCGGTTCTACTCCGCTGTGATGTCGGACTGGACGACCAATGCGTGGCCCGGCCGTTTCCTCGCTTTATTCTGGACCAGGAGAACCGGCGGCTGCGGCCAGCGCATGAACCGCGAGGATTGCGCATGTTCGGGCTCGTCTTGGCCGCTGCCTCCACCGCGACAGCCGCACTCGCCTCGCCTTGCCGTCGCCTGCGTTCGAAAGCGCCGGGCTAGGAGGCGAACGCGATGGAACTCCCGGCGGAACTCTCGGTCATACTTCAGGTTGTCCTCGTCAATGTCGTGCTTTCCGGCGACAACGCCATCGTCGTCGGGATGGCTGCCGCCGGCGCACCGCAGGCGATCCGGCAGAAGGTCATCCTCTACGGCATCATCGGGGCGGTGGTCCTGCGCATCCTGCTGTCGTTTCTGGCAGTTCAGTTCCTGCAGATCGTCGGCCTTCTGCTCGCCGGCGGCCTGCTCCTCCTCTGGGTCTGCTGGAAGCTCTATCGCGAAATCCGCCACGGCGCTGAGGAGCACGCGGCGCTTGCGGACGCCGAGAGCGGCAACGGCGCCGTCGAATCGACCAAGACGCTCGGCGAGGCGATACGACAGATCGTCATCGCCGACGTCTCCATGTCGCTCGACAACGTGATCGCCGTCGCCGGGGCGGCGCGCGATCACCCGTGGATCATGGCGGCCGGCCTCGTCCTCTCGGTCGCGCTGATGGGCATCGCCGCCAGCCTGATCGCGCGGCTCCTCGACCGCTACCGCTGGCTCGCCTGGATCGGGCTGTTGGTGATCCTCTACGTCGCCGCGCGCATGGTCTGGGACGGCAGCACGGAGATCGCCGGGGCGCTTGCGGCCCTTGCCGCGCCGGCCGCCGCACCCGCCTGATTGCAGCGCTTGCGGCAGAACGGACCCGCGTGCGGTCCACCATGCATTAACGATCATCGGCTAGCATTCCCCGAAGTCCGTCCTTTCGGCGAAATTCATGATGACTTCGACCGCGGCCGAGGAAGGCTTCTCCGTCGCCGTTCTCCTGCCCTGCTACAACGAGGCGCCGACCGTCGGCGCCGTCGTGCGCGGATTCATCGAGACGCTGCCCGCCGCACGCGTCTTCGTGTTCGACAACAATTCCACCGACGATACGGCGCGTGTCGCGGCGCGAGCCGGCGCCAAGGTCTTTCGCGAGATACGGCAGGGCAAGGGCAACGTCGTGCGCCGCATGTTCGCCGACATCGATGCCGACATCTACATCATGGCCGACGGCGACGGCACCTACGATCCGGCTGACGCGCCCTCGCTCATCAACGCGCTCCTCACCGAGCACGTGGACATGGTCGTGGGAACGCGCCGCGGAATTGCGCTCGACGCCGGGCGCTCGGGCCACGCCTTCGGCAATCGCCATTTCAACCTGCTCTACCGCTGGCTGTTCGGCCGCGGCTTCACTGACATCTTCTCCGGTTACCGCGCCTTCACCCGCCGCTATGTGAAGAGCTTCCCCGCCATCTCGACCGGCTTCGAGATCGAGACGGAAATGAGCGTGCATGCGAGCCAGCTCATGATCCCCGTCGCCGAGATCAACCTGAGCTACGGCCGGCGGCCCGATGGCTCGACTTCGAAGCTACGCACCTTCCGCGACGGGTTCCGTATCTTGAAAATGTTCGCAATGCTGATGAAGGAGACGAGACCCTTCGTCTTCTATTCCGCCTTCGCGGCGTGCTTCTGGATCGCCGGGCTTGTGCTGATGGTGCCGATCATCATGACCTGGCTTGAGACGGGACTTGTGCCCCGCCTTCCGACCGCGGTGGTCGCGACCGGCATGTTCGTGATCGGCTTCATGCTCGCCGGAAGCGGCCTCATCCTCGACAGCCTGAGCCGTTCGCGCGTCGAGCAGAAGCGCATCCTGTTCCTGAGCGTGCCGCCGCTTGCGGCGCAATAGCGGGACGCGCTTCGGCGATCACGCCCCGCCGGCCTCGCGCGACGAGCCGCCGCGGCTCAAGAAATAGCCGACCGCCTGCCGGATCAAGAACGTGATGATGATCGACGCGTAGCAGCCGATATCTGCGAAGCCAGGTGATCGCCCGTGAGGGCAAGTCCCTGTTAACCATGAGCCGTTTAGGTTTCGTCAGGAGCTTCGCGCTACTCGGCTCTGGTGGAGCGGCGCTCCGCCGCGCGGCGCTCGGCGTGGCGGAGCCGACCAAGACGCGAGTCTCTATGGCGGACCTTTCGTTCCAAATTCCCGCGACGGCATCGTCCGCAGTCAAGCCGGCGATCCATCCAGGCTCGGCAAAGCCGAAACTGCTCATCCTCATTGTTGCGTATAACGCGGAGAAGACGATCCAGTCGGTGCTGGCGCGCGTACCGCCGTCAATCGCCGACCAGTACGACGTCGAGGTCCTCGTCATCGACGACGCGTCCACCGACGAGACATTTGAGCGCGGCCACGAAGTCGTCTCGAACGGCTCTTTCCCGTTCCCGCTGACGGTGCTGTTCAACCCGGTCAACCAGGGCTACGGCGGCAACCAGAAGATCGGTTATTTCTACGCCATCAAGAACGGCTTCGATTTCGTCGCGCTCGTGCACGGCGACGGGCAATACGCGCCAGAATGCCTTCCCGACCTTCTGCGCCCTTTGCGCGATGGCGAGGCGGCGGCGAGCTTCGGCTCCCGCATGATGGAGCACGGCGCCGCGCGCAAAGGTGGAATGCCGCTCTACAAGTTCGTCGGCAACCGCATCCTGAGCACATTCGAAAATCGCATGCTGCGCACGTCGCTGACGGAGTTCCACTCCGGCTATCGCGTCTACGCCGTCAAGGCTCTGAAGTGCGTGCCGTTCGCGCAGAATACCAACGACTTCCATTTCGACACCGAAATCATCATCCAGTTCGTGCTTGCCGGGCTGCACATCGTCGAGCGGCCATCCCCACCTACTACGGCGATGAGATCTGCCATGTAAACGGCATGAAATATGCCGGGAACGTTGTCCGGTCGGTGCTGAAAATGCGCGCTCAGCAGCTTGGCCTGCTCTATGACCGGCGCTTTGACATTTCCAAGGCAGCGCGAGGCGAACGACCAGTATCACGCTAAAAGCCGACTACGACAGCCCGCACTCCTACACGCTCGATCTCATCCCGGATCAGGCACGCGTTCTCGATCTCGGCTGCGCCGGTGGCTACATGGGCGCGCTTCTCAAGCGGAAGAAACGTTGTAGCGTCGTCGGCGTCGACGTCTATCCTTTGCCGTCCGGCATCCTGCTCGACGGATTCCGTCAGCACGACCTGAATGACGGCCTGCCCGACATTCCAACCCGCGCCTTCGACCATATCCTGATGCTCGACGTGATCGAGCATCTCGCCTCGCCCGAAAGCTTCATGGCAAAGCTGCAGCAGACGCTCGGCTCGAGCCCCGGCACCAGGCTGGTGCTCAGCACGGGAAATGTCGGCTTCTTCGTGACCCGGCTGATGCTTCTCCTCGGGCAGTTCAACTACGGCAAGCGCGGCATTCTCGACATGACGCACACGCGGCTGTTCACGTTCACGTCGCTCCGCCGCCTTTTGGAACAGAGCGGCTTCCGGCTTGTCCTGACAAAGGGCGTGCCCGGCCCCTTCCCGCTCGCCATGGGCAGCACTTGGCTGAGCCGCAGTTGGTCCGCGTAAACAAGGCTTTGATCCGGCTTTCGAGAGGGCTTTTTTCCTACCAGATTTTCGTGGTCGCACAGCCGGTCCCCTCGCTCGAATATCTGCTCGACCACGCGCAGGAGCAGTCCCGCGTCCGGGCCGCGCAATGAGCGCAGGGGCTGACGCGGAACTCGGCGTCGCTCGGCCGACACCGATCGAACGGACATCACGTTTCATTACGGGGCCCGGCTGGCGCATTGCCCTCAAGATCCTGATTTCCGCCGGTCTGCTCGTCTGGATTTTCAATCGCGTGCGGCTCTCGGGGCCGACGATCGATATTGGGAGCGGCAGTTGGGGGCCGATCCTTGCGGTCTGGCTGCTGCAGTCGACGCTGCCCTTCGTGCAGGCCGAGCGCTGGCGTCTGATCGCCGCGACGCTAGGCGCCCGTCTCCCCTACGGAGCCGCAATCCAGAACGTCTATATCGGGCAGTTCTTCAATCAGATACTCCCCTCGTCGATCGGCGGCGACGCCGTGCGCGTGTGGAAGTTGTATTTGCTTCATGTCGGTGCGCGTGGCGCTTTCGAGCGTCGCTCTCGACCGTATCGTGGCGCTGCTTGCCGTTCCGATCATCCTCATCCTCGGCTCCGGCCTGCTCTTCCGCGTCGTACCCGCGGGGCCGTTTCGCTTGTCGCTCTACGCGATGATCGCCGCCGCCGGAGGCGGGCTGCTGCTTCTCCTCCTGGCGGACCGCATTCCGTCCCCGCCGCGATCCTCCGCCTGCCGCTCGTCGGCGTCGTTCGCGCCATGCCGTCGGCCGCGCGGCAACTTTTCTCGGACCCGCTCTGCCTTCTCCGCACGCTGCTCCTTTCCATCGTCATTCACGTCGGCGTCGCCATATCCTTGTGGATGCTGGCCGGCAATCTCGGCGCCGACGCTCCGCTCGCCGCCTTTCTGTTGCTCGCGCCTTTGATCACGCTACTGACGACCGTCCCAATCTCGATCGGTGGATGGGGTGTGCGGGAGGGCGCCATGATAACGGCGCTGAGCCTCGCCAACGTCCCTCCCTCCGTCGCCTTGACCGTTTCCGTCGAGTTCGGGCTGATCATGCTGGTGGTAGGGCTGCCGGGAGGCGCGCTCATGCTCTTCGGCTCGCGCCCCGCGCCCTGCCCCGCCGAGCCGCGCTGAGCCGCAAGACCGAAATCCTGCCGGCTCCGCGTCGCTCTTGATCAAGACCCGCCGATCGGCGGAGCGTCTGCCGCGGTCGCGACGTCGTAGACGAAGAAGTTCTCGTCCGTCGAGGCATGGTCGAACGCCGCGAGCTGCGTGACGGTCACCCCATGCGCCCGCAGCTTTGCGATCTCCGAATCGCTCAGCGGATGCGCAATCAGGAAGACGATGCGGCGGCCCTTGAGCTCCGTGACCGCGCGCGCCAGTCGATCCGGAATCTGGCTTGCGTCAAATGCGTCGCGCCGCTTGTTGTAGAACAGATAGGTGTCGGTGCAGCTGCAATCGAGCTGGTAGATCGGCTTCCCAAGATACAGCGCCACATCCATCACCAGCGTGTCCGGCGTTCCGACAAGGGCCGCGTCCGCGAGCCCGGCGTTGCGAATCCATTCCGCCGTACTGCGCCCCTCGGAGAACGTCGGCGGAAACTGCTGAACAGTGATGACGACACCGGCGACTGCGTTAACGGCGAGGATGGCGACGACGAAACCGGAGCGCGTGGGCGCCCACACTGTCTATCCACAACGTGGCGATGAAAGCCACGAAATTGACCCCCCAATGCCGCATCGCGTTCGAGTAGACGAGCTGACCCACCGTGATCGACGCGACGGCGGTGAGCCCTGGGACGATGAGCAGCCGGGGATGACTTCGGAAAAAGGAAGAAGGCAAACGCGAGCGCCGGCAGCACGATGGGCGAACGTCGGGCGACCGCCCCCCCGCCGAGCGATACCAGTATTGCAGTGGATGGGTCGGGACAGGAGCTTCCACATTGCCCGCGACGAGCGCCCAGAGCCGCACCATGTCGCCAGCGTCTCTCAGGGGCTCGCCAGTCGAGCGCCAGCTGATGTCAGGACTCGGCCACATGGTGCAGACGGCAAGGGTGAAGAACGCGAGATAGAAGGATGGCCGCCGGCAGCACCGACTTGAGGGCGGCACGAACGGCTTGCGGCGGTTGAGCAGAAGGTCCGTAACATATTCGAGTGCCAGCGCCCCGGAGAGCAGGAAGGCGAAGAGATTGGTGTTGGCGAGAAGTCCGAGGAGCAACGCATTCAAGAAGATGCGGTCGGGCCGCCTCGCGCGCATGTCCGCGTAGATGAGCGCGAAAAGGAAGCCGATCCCGTAATCGCGGCTGATGACCGTATATTCGAAGAGGACGAAATAGCTGGAAAGGAGAAGCAGCTTCTCCAGCTTCGAGAACGGCGAGCAGGCCGATCGAAGCGATGAGCGAGAGCGCGATCTCGTGTGCACGACCTGACGGTGTAGGGTGAATGGGTGAAGAAGGACGCGAGCCAAAGGAGGAGATACCAAAGGCTCGGATGCCCGGTGAACCGCAGATTGGCGAAGAGCGCCGGTAGCGACGGGCTGGCAAGCACCAGGCCCCAGGAATGGATTTCGTCGCGCCACATGTCGTGGCGCGCGATCTGTACGATGAGAAAGAGCGCAAAGGCCGCCACCATCAGAAGATCGGCCGCTGACGCCGACCTGAGCCGCTCGATCGCGCCAGGAAGAGGCACCGCGGCCGCGGCCTCACGGTGGCGATGCCGCGGCGTTCGTTTCGGGCGCTGTGAGCGAGGCGCCGCGCGCGGAAACGGCATGATCTTGCTCCGCATTCGGACGAGGCCGGAAGCTGGCACGCCACGCTTACCGTCCGGTTGACGATTGCCCGGTCACCGCCGCTCTGCCGCGCCGCCGTTGCCCCGGCGGCCGTGATCGCTTATATTGCCGCCACTTCCCATGTTTCGAAAAGGAGGGGGCGCGGTCATGGCGCGCCAGTTCATCTATCACATGCAGGGCCTGACCAAGGCCTATGCCGGCGGCAAGAAGGTCCTGGAGAACATCAACCTCTCCTTTACCCCGACGCCAAGATCGGCGTGCTCGGCCCGAACGGCGCCGGCAAGTCGACGCTTTTGAAGATCATGGCGGGGCTTGAGAAGGAGTTCTCCGGCGAGGCCTGGGCGGCGGAGGGCGCGCGCGTCGGCTACCTGCCGCAGGAGCCGCCGCTCGACCCCACCCTCGACGTGAAGGGCAACGTCATGCTCGGCGTCGCCGCAAAGCAGGCGATCCTCGATCGCTACAACGAGCTGATGATGAACTACTCCGACGAGACGGCGGAGGAGGCCTCGAAGCTGCAGGACGAGATCGATTCGAAGAACCTCTGGGACCTCGAATTGAAAGTGGAGATGTCGATGGACGCGCTCGGCTGCCCGCCGGGCGATGCCGACGGTCTCGACGCTGTCGGGAGGCGAAAAACGCCGCGTCGCGCTCTGCCGGCTGCTCCTCGACGAGCCCGATCTGCTGCTCCTCGACGAGCCGACCAACCATCTCGACGCGGAGACCGTCGGCTGGCTCGAAAAGCATCTGGAGCTTTTCCCCGGCGCCGTCCTGATCGTCACCCACGACCGCTACTTCCTCGATCATGTCACGGGATGGATTCTGGAGCTCGATCGCGGCCGCGGCATTCCCTACGAAGGCAACTACACCGCCTATCTGGAGAAGAAGGCGAAGCGGCTTCACCAGGAGAGCCGCGAGGACGCGGCGCGCCAGAAGGTGATCGAGCGCGAGCGCGAATGGATGGGCCGTTGGCCCGAGGCCCGCCGCGCCAAGTCGAAAGCCCGCATCAAGGCCTATGACGAGCTCTTGAAGGCCAACGAGGCGCGCCTGCAAAGCCGCGACGCGCAGATCGTCATCCCGCCCGGGCCGCGGCTCGGCGACATGGTGATCGAGGCGGACCAGCTGTCGAAGGGCTTTGGCGGAACAGCTCCTCATCGACGGCCTCTCCTTCAAGCTGCCGCCCGGCGGCATCGTCGGCATCATCGGCCCGAACGGCGCCGGCAAGACCACGCTCGCGCGCATGCTGACCGGCGAGGAGAAGCCCGACGCAGGCGACGATCCGCGTCGGCGAGACCGCCGTCCTCGGCTATGTCGACCAGAGCCGCACGCTCGATCCCGACAAGAACGTCTGGGCGGGAATATCCGGCGGCAAGGAGGTGATCACCGCTCGGCAAGCGCGAGGTGAATTCCCGCGCCTACGTCTCCGCCTTCAACTTCAAGGGGCCGCGACCAGCAAAAGCCGGTCGGCAAGCTTTCAGGCGGCGAGCGCAACCGCGTGCATCTCGCGAAAATGCTGAAGTCGGGGCGAACGTGCTCCTCCTCGACGAGCCGACCAACGACCTCGATACGGAGACGCTGGCGGCGCTCGAAGAGGCGCTCGAGGATTTCGCCGGCTGCGCCATCGTGATCTCGCACGACCGCATGTTCCTCGACCGCCTCGCCACCCACATCCTGGCGTTTGAGGGCGACAGCCACGTGGAGTGGTTTGAGGGGAATTTCGAGGCGTACGAGGAGGACAAGAGGCGGAGGCTGGGGGCGGAGGCGGCCGAGCCGCACCGGATCAAATACAAGGCGTTTTCGAGGTAGGGGATGCGGTCGGGGGAAGTCTCCTGAAATGTCCCAGACGGCGAATCCGGCGGTCCGCTTCCAGGTCGGGACGTTCGCTCGGCCGAAGGCTTCGTGCCGTCGAAGGCCTGCGCCACCCGGCTCGGATCGTGCTGATCTCCACGGCAACACTCAGGCGAAGCCGTTGCCGAGCCTTGAAACACGCGCTGCAGGCTTTGATATGAAGCAGATCAGCATCAGCAGCGGGATGAACCGCCCATGCCTGAAGCCCGCCATGAATTCGAAAACCGACGTCTGGGAAAGTCCGCGATAGAGGTGCTTCCGATAGGCATCGGCACCAACAAATGGGGCAAGGGCGAGCCGCAAGCGCTGATGGAAACCTATCGCCGCGTCGCTGCGGCGGGGCCCGCCGCGATTGACACGGCGGAGGTCTACGGCTCGATGAAGGCCATCGGCAAGATGTCACCGCGCGGCATCGGAGCGTGCGCTTCTCGCCACGATAATTCGCGCCGTTTCCCTTTCGCGCGCGCCGCGGAGCCTCATCAAGGCGCTCGACCGCACGCTGTCGCGTCTCGGGGTTGAACCGATCGATCTCTACTTTTTGGATTTCGTGCTGCCGCTGGTCGACCTCAAGGTCTTCGCCGACGGACTAGCCGAGGCCGTGAAATCGGGCAAAGCGAGGTCGGTGGGAGTGGAGCAATCTCGGCGCGGACAAGATACCGACGGATGCCCGATCTTCTCGACAAGGCCGTCATATCCGCTTGCAGCAAACGAGGTCCGCTACAGCCTTACGGCACGCAAGCCCGAGACGAATGGAGTTCTTCAGGCCTGCCGGGAGCTTGGCGTCGGTCTTGTCGCCTATATGCCGGCTCTGAGCAGCATCGGCTGTCCTCTGGCGACATGGAGAGCCATCGCAGCTCCACGGGCACTGTCCGATAATCGCCAAGGCACAGAATGCCAGGACCATTCAGGTCTCGCCCACTTGGCAGCTGTGCCGGGATGCGCGCATCATCCCCATACAGGGGGCGACTGAAACCGCAACACGCCGCCGAGAATCTGAAGGCTCTGGACTGGCGCCTGAGCGACGATGAGTTCAAAGCCATTACTGTGCTTCAGCCCCGACCATGATAGCTGGCGAGCTGCAGCCGTACCGGCGCCCGCGAGCGAAATCAGATCCTCCGTCCGCCTGCCGGCGCCAATACCCGCTCCTCGACGAGCCGACCAACGACCTCGACACCTGAGATGCTCTCCTACACTCAAGAGGCGCTCGAAGATTTCGCCGGCTGCGCCATCGTGATATTCTACCACGACCGCATGTTCCTCTCGACCGCCTCGCCACCCACATAACCTCGCCTTCGAGGGCGATAGGCCGCGTCGAATGGTTCGAAGGGAACTTCGAAGCGTATGAAGAGGACAAGAGGCGGAGGCTCGGTGGAGGCGGCCGAGCCGCACCGTATTTAGTACAAGGCGTTCTTGAGTTAGAGCGCGGTATCTATGAAGTTGCCCTTGCCTGATCTGGCTTCCCCGTTCTGCTTGCGCCGGCATGTTCGACAAGCTCAAGGCGCATGGCTTTGACGTCCTCGCCCTGCATCACGCGGAGGCGAACATCACATCGACATCCCGGAAAAAGCAGCATGATATCGAAGACGATCTGTTCGGCCTTTAATACTTCCATAGCCATTGTCGCCCGCGTTTGTGTCGCGGCGCAAGGAAGCAGCGGATCCGCTGAGCACTTGGCGAGCAAGGCTGGCTCAAAATGGGTATAGCGGTCACAAAATCTGTTCGATGGGAAGGAGGAGGCGGACGAGCGCGTCGTGGCATCGCTTTCACACGAGATAGATCATGTGAAAGCATTTGGCCCAGAGAACTGGCGTCTTCGCCCTTGGATTGAGTCCGGAACCACAAAGATCCGTTCTTCGACCGGGATTTGGAGAACTTCAAAAGGTCTTCATGCGGAGGGAGTCAATCTCATTTATTGAATTTGAAGAGGCACATCATAACGAGAGGCGAGAAGCCTACAGCAGCAGATGCGCGCTCGGCTCCTGTCGAAATTTGCGAACAGAGAATGCCATTGCCAGCCTCGCAAGCGGTAGACAGCGTTCGGATACACGCCGACCCGCAGACAACCGCACATTGTAACGCGCTGCTGGCGCATCGAGGGGTTTCACTTTGAGACAAGACCTGGGTCGAACGAATTACTGTCAGCGACAAATTCGGAGAGGCAACCACACATTGGCGCAAGCTTCAGGACAGGGTGCAAAGAGGAGTTCTTCCTACCCCTGCCCTCTGCTGCTCATCGGTATCCCCGCCGCCGTTGTGACCTTCTGACTATTCAAGCAGCGTCTACTGTGGCGGCCGAGTTATAGGCGAAATGTCTCTCACTCGGCCGATACGTCATCGTCTTCACCCCAAGCACTCCAGTCCGGCCGTGTGCCGCGAGCGAATAGCTCCAGATAAGGCCCGCTCGAACAGCTCTCGATGAGTTTGTACTGCTCGTCCGGCTTCCGGGAATGCTCGCGCTTCCGCGACGACATGTATTCACTTGGCTCCGCCCGGGAGCCAGCGTCCGCGCATTCCGGCCCCGACACACCGAAGAACAGAAGCTCGGTGACGTTGCGGAAATAGAAGCCGACTCCTCGACCGTCCGAGCCGCCGTCCTTCCGCACATTGTGCCAGACGATGTTCGATGTGTACTCGAAGCCCCATGCCTGCATACGCGAAGGCCATCGGGGAGAAGGGCATTCGGCACCAGAGATAAAGGTGGGCTGGATTGACCTGTCAGGTCGCGACCGGAAGCCGCAAATCTCGTCGTTGTCATCGTCTCGTAGCGCCCGAGACGCCGATGCTCCGGCGCCACCTTTCCGGTGCGATTTGTGAACCGCCACGGCGGGTCCGCCAGCACGGTATGAAAGCCTTAGCCCGCCGGTCAGCCTGAGCGCCTAAATCAACGGATCGTGCCCACCGGATGAACGGCCATGGGCGCGACCAAGCTACCGCCTATTCAAGCGAAAGGTAACAAGTACGCCGATAACATCAACTGCTAAGGCACTTATCCCCATCCTTGGCACCCAGCTAAACTCCATGTCACCGCTGCTCGTTGAGAGGCCGGGGGCGCAACCGGAGCATTTCGGGGGCAGTCCGCCTTCGCCCTTCGGGGCCAAGGCGCGACATGTCCGCCTTAAGCCCCTCGGGTTTCGGCGGACAGGCGGGCGCAGCGGCGCTCGCCGGAAGAGCGCCGCTCGGCGGTTCCCGGGAGGGTCCCCATTCTTGCATATCTGGGGCGCGAGCCTCCGCCGGATGTTGCACGGCTGTATGTCCCTCCCGGCCGACCTAGCCAGCGTCAGCGAGGCGGGAAGGAAGAGTGGACGAGTCCGGGAATTGGAAAGAGCCGCGCGGGGCGCTTCGAGGGCCCCGATTTTATCTACGAGGCGGTCTTGAAGCGCCGCGTCCTCTCCACCGGCAGAAACCCGCGCCGTCAGGCGGCGGGGGGTTCAGGCATGCGCAGCGCCGAGCGCGCCGACCGCGGGGGTACGATCGACCGCCCCTCGCGACGGCCCGCTGCCTCACTTGCAGTACCATTCCTTCTTGCCGTGGTGCCCCTCGACGAAGCGCCAGTAGGCGTGCTTGCTGCCGCAATCGGGCGGCGCCGCATCCGGCCAGTTCGGGTGTGCGCTTACCTTGACCGGGGCCGGCTTGGGCGTTGGTGCGGGCGCCACTTCGGTCGTCGCCGGGTCTTGCGCCGCGTCCGATTTCGCCTGCGCCTTCGGCAGCGGCATCGCCGGGGCAAGCGCGGTCACGTCGAGCACATGCGGAGGCAGCGCCTTGGCGAGCGAGCCGCGAAGATCGATCGAAGGCGCCTGCTCGACCAGCGCGGCTATGGTCGGGCAGTCGACGGACGGATCATGCGAACTTTCCGTATCCGCGACCGCGACCCAGTCGCGCGGGCAGGCCATCGCCGCCTTCGTCCACGGGTCACGGGCTTCCCCGCCGGCAGGGCCGGAGGGCGCCGGGTCCGTTGCCGTCGTCGACGCGTCGACCTCAGCCACACGCGTCGGCGGATCGGCCGCGGGAGAAGCCGGCATCGCGGAAGCCACCGTGTCAGCCGCGGCCTGCGGCGCGACGACCGCTGCCGTCTGCACCGGCTCCGCGGGTGTCGTGGCGGGCGCTATCGCGGTTGGTGCAGAGGCTGTCGGGGTCGGTGCTGAGGTTTGCGCCGCGCCTGAGCTCTGGTCGGGCACCGGGTCTTCCGCCGGCGCCTGCGGTTCCGCCGCGACGCTCTGCGGCGCCATGGGGCTCTGCGGCACTATCGGGACGACCGTGACCTCTCTCGGCGTGATCGCGGTCCCAGCGGACGGATTTGCAAGCGCGAAGACGGTCGCAGGCGGGGCGCTCGAATCCTCAGAGGCGGCGGGTGCGCTCGCCTCGCCGCGCGGCGGACCGCCGGGGTCCACGAAAAGCGCGTTGCTCGACACCACTGCCATGATGGCGCCGGCCAGCCCGACGATGCCCGCGCTCTTCAGAAGGATGGGCCGCATGTCGCGCCAGCTTGGCCACCCGATATCGCCGGCCGATTGCCCGGAATCCGATCTGCCGCGCGCGCCGCCGTAAACTGGCCTGATACTCACTACGCCAACCCCAAATACGCAGGTTTTCGTTACCCTTAACGAAAAATGAACACGGGGAGAAGGCGATGTTGAGGCAAAAGGCCGGCGCCGATGGTCGCATTTCGGCCGCCGGCGGGGCGGAAGCGCACCGGAGCCGCATCACTTCAGGGGCGACTTTCCCCGCCAAATGCGGGGTTATTCGCATTCGGGCGGCACGAAACGCCGCTTGGAGCGTGACCCTGAGAAGCAGGCCCCGGGCTTGATCCGAGGGGGAAGCCGGCTTTCGGATAAGATCACGCTAAAACAAGGAGATAGAGCCCTGTTCTGATTCAATCAGATAGAGAATTGGCTCTAATGCGTGCCGGATCTGATCCGCGTCGAGGCAATGGCGTCGAGCGCCATTTCCGACAGCCGCTCCCATTCCTTGAGCGCGAAGGCATGGAGCGCCGTTCGGTCGCGCCCCGGCTCCAGACCCTCACGCAGGAGATCGAGCTCGGCCAAAAAGTGCTCGGCGTTGAAGGCAGGCACGTCGGTCGCGATGCGGCGGAGCAAGATGCGCAGAAACTGCCGCTGCATCGTGCCCTGAAGGAGCATGATCTCGCCGAGGGCGTCGATGTCCGTCGAATGGCCTGTCTCTGGCATTTCCTGTCCTTCCATGGGGCGGGTATTCCGGGGGCCGGGTTTTCCGGCGCTCGCGCACTCGACCGCAACAAGCGTCGCAGATTTCTCTCCTGCGGTCCACGCGCGCAGCGAACCGGGTGCAGGAAGCTTGGCCGCGCCATCGCAACGGCTCTCGTGCGGCGGCGTGGCGTCGTGGCGGCGGCGTGGCCGCAAGCGAACCACCCGCAGTTGAACTCACCTCTGAGAGCGTGTGGCGCCCGCCGCGGAAGAGAAGCGTCGAAGAGGGATTCTCAACGCGTTCTCCTTCGATGTTTAACGACGCAATTATCCGTTCCGTCAGGCTTATCCAGTATTCACAACGGCCACGTTCCGGCGCGTATCGGCAAGGGTTGAGAATGTCAGTTGACGCGGGACGGGTCCCGATCGCCGCCGGCTTCGGGATCCGCAGCATCCTATCCGGCGCACGTGGCCCTGCTGCAATCAGCGGCAGAACGAGGCTCGAGGCGCTGTGGCGTGCCGCGCTCATCTTCCTGCCTCTCGCCGCGCTCACGACAATCGTATTTGCTCTCATTTACAGGACCGAAATTGACGCGGCCCGAGGCGTGCTGAAGGTCAACGAGGAAAAGACCGTCGAGCTGGAACGCGCCGCAGCGACCGCGAGCTTGAGCGACCTTGCCGCCGGAATCTCGGTCCTCGCCGCCGACCCTTTCCTGCAGGATTGGCTGGCGACCGGCAACCCCGCCCTGCGCACAGGTCTTGAGCAGGAGTACCTGGCCTTCATCGAACACAGGCCCGAGTTCGACCAGGTGCGGTTCATCGGGCTCGACGGTCGCGAAATGGTGCGCGCCGATCACGCCGGCGGTTCGCCGCACGTCGCGCCGGTCGCGGATTTGCAGGACAAGTCGAACCGGCCGTATGTGAAGTCCGGGCTCTCGCTCGGACGCGACGAGATCTACATTTCACCGTTCGATCTCAACGTCGAGAACGGCGAGATCGAGCTGCCGATCAAGCCGACAATCCGTATCGCGGAGCCGGTATTCGATCGCTCCGGCGCCAAGCGCGGAATCGTCGTTCTGAACTATCTCGGCAAGTACATACTCGATCAGATCGCGAGCCGCGGCGGCGACGGAAAGGACGAAACCTGGCTCGTCAATGCCGACGGCTACTGGCTGCACGGGCCAACGCCGGAGGATGACTGGGCCTTCATGTACCCGGAGCGGCAGGGAAGAACTTTTGCACATGCGTTCCCGGCCGCCTGGCAGAAGATAAGCGGCGCAACGCAATTCGGGCAGTTCTCATCCGGCGGCGACCTTTTCACCTACACGCCCCTCTCCACTCCGACGAAAGCCGACCCGACCGCGGTCGTCACGGCGCCGCCGGTCTGGTACCTGGTTGCCCACGTCGACGCGGGGTCGATCGCCGAGCAGCTTCGCCGCGCCCACCTGCTTGGCGGCGCCTGGATAGCAACCTTCCTCGCGTTCCTCCTCCTCCTCGCCGCTACCGCATTGGCAGTCGGCCGGCAGACCGCGCGCAAGCACCATGCGGAACGCCAGAATATCCTGCTGAACGAACGCCTGGTGCACGACAACGAAACTTTGCAGGCGCTGAACCACGAGCTTGAATCGTTCAGCTACTCCGTCTCGCACGATCTGCGCTCGCCGCTACGTGCCATCGACGGCTTCAGCAAGGCGCTGTTGGACGACTGCGCGGATACGCTGAGCGCGGAGGGGCGCGACCACCTCTCCCGCGTGCGCAACGCCGCCCAGCGCATGGGCGAGCTGATCGATGATCTTCTCAATCTTTCCCGCGTCGGGCGAACGACTCTCGCCCTCGTCGATGGCGTGAATCTCAGCGAAATGGCGACCTCCATCGCCGATGACCTGAAGCGCCTGGAGCCGACACGCGAAGTGGAGTTCGTCATCGCGCCTGACATCCGTGCGCGATGCGATCGGCGGCTCGTGCGAATTGCCATGGAGAACCTCTTCAGCAATGCCTGGAAGTTTACCTCCGGGCGCAACCCGGCGATTGTCGAATTCGGGTGCACGAGCGCCGACGGGCAAACCGCCTATTTCGTGCGCGACAACGGCGTCGGGTTCGACATGGCGCATGCCGGAAAATTGTTCGGCGCGTTCCAGCGGCTTCACGCGAACCATGAGTTTCCGGGTACGGGCATTGGGCTCGCCACCGTCGAGCGGGTCATGAAGAAACACGGCGGGCGAGCCTGGGCCGAGGCGGTCCCGGATCGCGGCGCCACACTGTTCTTCACACTATGACGAGGGGCTGAGATGCAATCTATACTGCTGGTCGAGGACAATGCCGACGACGAGGCGCTGACGCTTGCGCGCATTCCGCAAGAACAACATCACGAACGAAATCGTCGTCGCCCGCGACGGTGCGGAGGCGCTCGATTATCTCTTCGGCGACCGCACCCGCGGTGGGGAAGAAGAAGCTTGCCTGCCGCAGGTAGTGCTGCTCGATCTGAAGCTCCCCAAGGTGGACGGGCTGGAAGTGCTGCGGCGCGTCCGCGCCGATCCGCGCACC
This sequence comes from uncultured Alphaproteobacteria bacterium, assembly GCA_963750115.1. Classification (GTDB taxonomy): domain Bacteria; phylum Pseudomonadota; class Alphaproteobacteria; order Rhizobiales; family Afifellaceae; genus DASWJZ01. Next base: position 125,743 of record CAVVPM010000015.1, read on the forward strand.
GCGCTCCTGCCCGTCGTCATCCTGACCTCGTCGAAGGAGCAGCAGGACATCATCACCGGCTATCGGCTTCGCTGTAACAGCTACGTCAGGAAGCCGGTCGACTTCGATCAGTTCATGGAAGCCGCTCGCCAGCTCGGCCTCTATTGGCTGCTGCTGAACGAGCCGGTTCCCGCCTGAGGATTTGGCCATCCTCAGAAGGCAGAGATCGCCAGGAGTGAAGAGATGAGCACGTCGCCGCGCTTTCTGATCGTCGAAGATTCCGACGATGATGCGGAGTTGCTGCTGCGCGAGTTGCACCGTGGCGGCATCAAGCCGACCTTCGAGCGGGTCGATTCGGCCGCGGGGGTCAAGGACGCTATGAAAACGGCCCCTTCGACATCGTCCTTTCCGACTACAATCTGCCGCGGCAGTCGTTTCCGGAGATTTTGCAGGCGATAAGAGCATCGATGCCGGACCTGCCGGTCATCGTCGTCTCCGGCTCGATCGGCGAGGAGAACGCCGTGGCTCTGATGCGCGAGAGCGTCGCCGACTTCATCTTCAAGGGCAACATGTCGCGGCTCATCCCCGCGATCCAGCGCGAGCTTGCCGCGGCGCGAGCAGCAGATGGCGCGGCGCGAGAGCGACCAGCGTTTCCGCGACATCGTCGAGGTCTCCGGCGACTGGATCTGGGAGACGGATGCCGAGCACCGCTTCACGTTCTTCTCCACCGATATCATGATGCGGAATGGGCCGATCCCGCCGGCAGCCTCGGCAAGACGACCTGGGAGGCCGCCGGCGCCGATGTCGAGAAGGACGAACACTGGCAGGCGCATCATTCCGACCTCGAAGCCCATCAGCCGTTCCGCAATTTCCTGTTTTCCTTCGTCTTCGCCTGCCGGCATCGCGCCACCACATCTCGATGAGCGGCGTGCCGGTCTTCGACAAGCGGCGGCAACGTTCCGCGGCTATCGCGGGACGGCAACCGACGAGACGCCGATCGTCGAGGCGTTCTGGCGCGCCGAGGAGGCCGAGGCGCTTCTTCGCGACGCCGTCGAGAGCATCTCCGAAGGCTTCGTGATCTTCGACGCCGAGGACCAGATCGTCATGGCCAACGAGGCCTTCCGCAAGCTCTATCCGGAGATCGCCGACCTCACCGCGCCGGGAATGTCGTTCGAAGAGTTGCTGCGCGCCGCCGTCGAGCGCGGCATCTATCCGGAGGCGCGCGGCCACGAGCCGGAATGGATCGCAACCCGTCTCGAAGCGCATCAGGACTCTGCGGCAGCGCCGTCGAGCGGCTCACCGACGGCCGCTGGGTACTGGTGACGGAGCGGCGCATGGGCAATGGCGGCATCGCCGCGCTCACCATGGACATCACGGCACTGAGGAAGGCGGAGGCGCAGCGCGACTATCTCGCCTATCACGATGCGGTCACCGGCCTCCCGAACCAGGCGCTCTTCGCCGACCGGCTGGCACAGGCGGTCGGGCGGATCGAACGGCTCCGGCGGCATCGTCGCTGTCGCCTGCCTGGAGCTGGTTTCGCTCAACGACATCCGCGACAGCCAGGGCCTCGAGGCCGGCAATGCGGCGATCCGCGAGGCTGGGCGGCGCCTGCAAGACATGATCGGCGCGCGGCGAGACCGTGGCGCATATTCGGCGGCGGTCAGTTCCTGGTGCTGCGCATCGGCATGGCCGAGCACGGCTGCCGCCATGGCGTCGATCGAGAAGCTGCTTCCGCCGTTTGCAGACGGCTTTGAGCTCAACGGCACGATCGTGCCGCTTACGGATCGCCATGGGGATCAGCCTGGCGCCCGCGGACGCGACCGAACCGGAAGCGATGATCCGCAACGCCACCACTGCCATGCATCGCGCACAAGACGAAACCGACGCAGCCCTACCAGTTCTACAATCGCCGAGATGACCGAGGCCGCGGTCGTCGCGATCGACCTCGAAAGCGACCTGCGGCCGCGCGATCGAGAAGGACGAGCTGTTCCTTGCTCTATCCAGCCGCAGGTCGAACGCGCACACCTACAAGCTCTTCGGCGCCGAGGCGCTCGTCCGCTGGCGGCATCCCGACGCGCGGCGTCATCCCGCCCTACGAGTTCATTCCGATCGCCGAGGAGACCGGATTGATCGTGCCGATCGGCGAGCACGTGCTGCGTCTCGCCTGCCGGCAGGCGCGGGCCTGGCGTCAGGAAGCCACCCGCATCCCGATCGCCGTCAATCTTTCGGCCGTGCAGCTCGCCGAGCGCGACCTCCGAGCAGCGGATACGTCTCGATCATCGAGGAGGCCGAAGTGACGCCGGACATGATCAAGCTCGAGCTGACGGAAAGCGCGATCCTGCATGACGTGGCCGCGGCCACGCGCACCATGCAGCAGCTCGCCGCGAACGGCGTCCGCTTCGCGCTCGACGATTTCGGCATGGAGCATTCCGCGCTCAGCCATCTCTCGGACCTGCCGTTCGACACGCTGAAGATCGATCGCAGCCTTCGTCACGCGGATGACTGAGGACCGTGGCAATGCGCGCTCTGTGCAGGCGATCATCTCGATGATCCATTCGCTCGGCATGACGGCAATCGCCGAGGGCGTGGAGCGGCGGAGCCAGCTCATCTACCTGCAGGCCTATGGCTGCGACATCATCCAGGGCTTTCTCTTCAGCCGGCCGCTCCCCGCCGGAGGACTTCAGGCGGTTCCTGTCGGCCGGCATCATCGTCCCGGCGCTCGACCCGAGCGACGCGGTGCGCGCCGCAGAGGTGCCGCCGGCCCGCCGGATAGACGCGGCCTGAGCCGGCGCATATGGAAACGGGCCGCTGATCGGCGGCCCGTCGCGCAAGTCACAGAACTTCGACGATCGATAAGGCGCCCGGCCCGCGAGGAGAGCCGGGTCGGGCTCAGCTGTCCAAAAAGCTCCGGAGCTTCCTGGCTGCGGCTCGGGTGCTTGAGCTTGCGGAGCGCCTTCGCCTCGATCTGGCGGATGCGTTCGCGCGTCACCGAGAACTGCTGGCCGACCTCTTCCAGCGTGTGGTCGGTGTTCATGCCGATGCCGAAGCGCATGCTGAGCACGCGTTCTTCGCGCGGCGTCAGCGAGGCGAGCACCCGCGTCGTCGTCTCGCGCAAGATTGATCTGGATCGCCGCGTCGATCGGCAGGATGGCGTTCTTGTCCTCGATGAAGTCGCCGAGATGCGAAATCCTCCTCGTCGCCGATCGGCGTCTCGAGGCTGATCGGCTCCTTGGCGATCTTCAGGACCTTCCGCACCTTTTCGAGCGGCATCTGCAGCTTCTCGGCGAGCTCCTCCGGCGTCGGCTCGCGGCCGATCTCGTGCAGCATCTGGCGCGAAGTGCGGACGATCTTGTTGATCGTCTCGATCATGTGGACCGGGATGCGGATGGTGCGCGCCTGATCGGCGATCGAGCGGGTGATCGCCTGGCGGATCCACCACGTCGCGTAGGTCGAGAACTTATAGCCGCGGCGGTACTCGAACTTGTCGACCGCCTTCATCAGCCCGATGTTCCCCTCCTGGATCAGATCGAGGAACTGCAGCCCGCGGTTGGTGTATTTCTTGGCGATGGAGATGACGAGGCGGAGGTTCGCCTCCACCATCTCCTTCTTCGCCTGCCGCGCCTCGCGCTCGCCCTTCTGCACCTTGTGCACGATCTCGCGGAACTCGGCGATCTGCAGGCCGGTCTCCGCCGCGAGCTGGCGGATGTCGGCGCGGATCTTGGCGACGCTGTCCTTCTCCTTCTGGCAGAAGGATTTCCAGCCCTTGGCCGAAAGCCGCGCGATGCGCCGCGTCCAGTGCGGATCGAGCTCGTGGCCGCGATAGTGCGAGAGGAAATCGGAGCGGTCGACGCCGTGGCTCTCGCCGAGCCGCAGCAGCTTGCCGTCGAAGGAGATCAGCCGCTTGTTGATGTCGTAGAGCTGCTCGACCAAGGAATCGATGCGCGCCTGATTCAAGGACAGCGACTTCACGTCGGTGACGATCTCGTCGGTGAGCTTCTTGTAGCGGCGCTCCTGCGCCGGCGTCAGCGCGCGCGTCTTTGAGCCGCCGCCGACCAGCGCGTCCTGCAGGCGGCGGAGCTTCTTGTAGTTGGAGGCGATGCGGTCGAAGGTCTCAAGCACCGCCGGCTTGATCTCCGCCTCCATCGCGGCGAGCGACAGGTTGTTCTCGTAGTCGTCGTCCTCGTCGGCATCGAGGTCGGGCGGCGGCGCCTCTTCCTCATCGCCCTCGGTGGCCTTCGCGGCGGGCGGCTTCGGCGTGGCGTCGCCATTTTCTGCGCCGGCGCCGGCGGCGCGGCGGGCGGCACCTCCGGCGCTTTGGCGTCGGGCCCGGCATAGGTCGCCTCAAGATCGATGATGTCGCGCAGGAGCACGCTCGCGGCATTCAGCTCGTCGCGCCAGATGATGATCGCCTGGAAGGTGAGCGGGTTCTCGCAAAGCCCCGCGATCATCGCCTCGCGCCCGGCCTCGATGCGCTTGGCGATGGCGATCTCGCCCTCGCGCGACAGAAGCTCCACCGAGCCCATCTCGCGGAGATACATGCGGACCGGGTCGTCGGTGCGGTCGGACGGCTCGCGGCCCTTGGCCTTCTTGGCGACCGCCGTGCCGGTCGAGGCGATCAGTTCGCGGCCTTCGGACTCCTCGTCGGCTTCCTCTTCGGCGGCCTCCGGCTCGCCCTCTTCGCGCTCGTCGGATTCAACGACGTTGATGCCCATGTCGGAGAGCATCGCCATCGTGTCTTCGATCTGCTCGGAGGTGACTTCCTCGGAAGGAAGAACGGAGTTCAGCTCGTCGACGGTGACGTAGCCGCGCTTCTTCGCCTCCTTGATCATCCGCTTGACGGCGGCGTCGGAGAGGTCGAGCAGCGGCCCGTCGTGAGGCTGCGCCTCCGGTGCCTCTTCCTTAGTCTCGGCTACGGTCTGGGTGCTTGTCGCCATATAGTCTCGCGTCTCGATCAGCCCGTGTGGTCAGGGCCGCTTGTTCGGAAGGAATGGCAAGGCTTTAAGACGGTTCCCTTAAATCTCGTCTTAACCAAGCCGCTTCCGGTGCCTCGCCTCGCGTTGCACGACCCCTGACGGCGGCCCACGCCCAAAGTTCCGCCCGTCAACGCCGCTTGAACGGATGCACGATCACCGCTTCCTCCGTCTCGTCACGCTGTTCGGGACGAAGGCTGCGGCTCACCTGCTCCTGGATATCCCGCAGGCGGATCAAATGCACGTCGCTCGTATCGTGACCGAGCGCCGCCGCTGCCGCCTGCCGTTCGATAGATAACGCGCCCGCGCGAAGACGCAAGTGGTGAGCGTCGTCCCAAATCGCCGCCGCGCGCTCCGCATCGGCATCTGTCGAGCGCGCCAAGCCCGGCCCCGCGCAACTTGCCAAGAACAGCAGCGATTTCAGTGGCATGGCCGGCCCGCTCCAGCGCCGCACGCAGCTCGGCTGCCGAAATCGCGGGGATTCAGCAAGCTCCGCGGCAAGCGCGGCAGCAAGTTGCGTAAGCCCTTTGCCGGCAAATCGGGCATCGGCCAGCGCCTCCAGCCGTTCCGCGGCGATCCCGGGATGCAGAATCGCAACGCCGACGAGGATCGCCTCGCTGAGGCTCGCGCCGACGCTCCGCCCGCTGCCGCGGACGAGCGGATGCGCAAGCAGGCTCGCCGAAGGGCCCGGTCGGCGCGGGCCGGGGCCGCCAAGCGTCGCCGCGCCCCCTTCGCTGCGCGCTGATTTGCACCGCCCGCCGGCCTCTGCGCCGCGCCGAAATTGCGCGCCAGCCGCTCGCGGATCGCCGTCTCATAGTGCCGGCGCACATCGGCGTCGGCGATCGTCGCGACGGCCGCCCGGAGCGCCTGCTCAACGCCGGCGCGGCGCTCAGGCGTCGAAAGGTCGAGGCCGTAACCGGCGCTGAGCCAAAGCATGTCGACCAGCGGCTTCGCGGCTTCGAGGATTTTCCGAAACGCCTCCGGCCCCTCGCGGCGGATCAGGTCGTCCGGATCCTGCCCGCCCGGGCAGAAGCGCAAACCTGACGCTCTTTCCCGGCTTCAGCTCGGGAAGCGCCGAGATTGACCGCGCGGAACGCCGCCTTCAGCCCCGCCTCGTCGCCGTCGAAGCAGAGCATCGGCTCGTCGGCCATCTGCCAGAGCATCCGGAGCTGGTCTTCGGTCAGCGCCGTCCCGAGCGGCGCGACGGTCGCCTCGAAGCCCGCCGCGACGCAGGCGATCACGTCGATATAGCCCTCGACCGCGACGACGTGCCCGCCCTTGCGCGAGGCGGCGCGCGCGGCCTGGCCGTTATAGAGGACGTGGCTCTTGTGGAAGAGCGGCGTCTCCGGCGAGTTCAGGTATTTCGCCTGCGCATCGGGCGCGAGCGCCCGCCCGCCGAAGGCGATGACGCGGCCACGGAAATCGGTGATCGGGAAGATGACGCGGTCGCGGAAGCGGTCGTAGGAGACGGGGATGTCCTCGCCGGCGATCAGCAGCCCCGCCTCGACCATCTGCTCCTGGCTGATGTCGGCGGCGGCAAGATGCTCTTTCAGCGCGTTCCGCGACGCCGGCGCGATAGCCGATGCGGAAGCGCTTCTGCGTCTCCGGCGAAAGCCCGCGCTCGCGCAGATAAGCGCGCGCCTTGCCGCCATCCGGGCCCTGCAGCGCATCCTCGAAGAACCGCGCCGCCTTCTCCACCACGTCGTGCAGCGAGGCGCGCGCCGCCTCGCGCTTCTCCGCGTCCGGGTCGCGGTCGGGAAGCGGCAGCCCCGCCTCCTGCGCGAGCTGCGCCACGGCTTCCGGAAAGCTCAGCCCCTCCTGCTCGACCAGGAAGGTGAAATGGTCGCCGGAGACGCCGCAGCCGAAGCAGTGGTAGCGGCCCTTGCGGTTCTCGGCGTGGAAGGATGGCGACTTCTCGCCATGGAACGGGCAGCAGGCCCAATAATCGCCGCGGCCGGGATTGGATTTCCGCTTGTCCCACGTGACCTTGCGCCCGACCACGTCCGAGATCGGGATGCGGGCGCGGATGTCGTCGAGGAAGGCGGGGGAGAATCGCATCTTGACGAAGCGTCTACCATGCGATTCGCGCCGGCGCATGGCAGGTGGCGGCAGTTCCGGCATGAGCGCCCGAAAATCACAGGCTCCGCCCCCTGTCGGGGCTGCCGGGCGTTGTTCTAAGAACGCCACGCTGCACAGGAGGCGGAAGAAATGCCCTACGAGCTCTACTATTGGCCCTCGATCCAGGGCCGCGGCGAATTCGTCCGCCTGGCGCTCGAGGAGGCCGGCGCCGACTACGTCGATGTCTGGCGCAAGGGCGGCTCCTTCCGCGACGCCGATACCGAGCATGCTTCCTTCGCGCCGCCCTATTTGCGGGACGGCAAGAAGGTCATCGGCCAGACCGCCAATATCCTGCTCTATCTCGGCGACAGGCACGGGCTCGCGCCGAAGAACGAGACGGGGCGGCTCTGGGCGCACCAGATCCAGCTCACCATCGCCGACCTCGTGGTCGAGGCGCATGACACCCACCATCCGCTTGGCGGCGATTTCTACTATGAGGACCAGAAGCCGGAATCGCTCCGCCGCGCAAAAATGTTCCGCGAGAGCCGCATCCCGAAATTCCTCGAATGGTTCGAGACAATTCTCGAGCGCAACCCGAAAGGCGACGCGCATCTCGTGGGAGCGAGGCTGACCGCCGCCGATCTCTCGCTTTTCCAGGCGGTCGAGGGGCTCTCCTACGCCTTTCCGAAGACGATGAAGCGGGCGCTCGCCGAAGTCCCGCGCGTCGTTGCGCTTCACGACCGCGTCGCGGTCAGGCCGCGCATCAAGGCCTATGTCGCAAGCGAGCGGCGCATCCCCTTCAACGAGGACGGGATTTTCCGTCACTACCCGGAGCTCGACGCTTAGCGGCGCAGGTGGCCGCGGCCGGGGAAGGATGCCCTCCCTCGCGCCGCCGTGAGCACGGCTCAAAAGCCGCTATCGCGCAGTTGAACGGTCGTGAATTGAGAGTCCTCGCGCAGCGCGCGCAATGTCCCCGGCGGCCACTAGCCACGGAGGATTCCCCCACATGAAGACCTTATCCCGTCTCGCCGTCGCGGCGCTCTTTTCCGCGACGCCGTTCTGTCTTGCCCCGGCTTTCGCCGCGGGGATGCAGAGCGACACGATGAGCGACTCACATCCGATGATGATGAGCCACGTCGCCTGCAAGGCCACCGACATGTCGGCCACCGGCCTGATGATCGAGTTCCACAACACGGGCAAATCGGAGATTGCAGCCGGCACCAAGGCGCATTGGCGGCTCTCCGGCGTCGCGCAGGGCGATGTCGACTTCAAGGACGCCCTCGCCGCCGGCGGCATGATGTCCATGCACTACGCGCCTCCGGGCGACATGATGCACATGTCCGGCCACCCGCATTGCACCGTCGCGATGATGTAGTGGTCGGCGCGCGGCGGGTCGATCAGCCTGCCCTCAGGCGAGGCGCCGCTTGACGGCGGCACTCGCCTTGCCGAAGTCCATCTTGCCTTGATGGCGCTCTTTCAGGAGCGCCATCACCTTGCCGATGTCGCGCGCGGCGGCGGCGCCGGCGTCGGTGATCGCGGCCTCGACCGCCGCGTCGATTTCCGCGTCCGCCATCTGCGCCGGCATGAAGCCCCGGATCACCTCGATCTCCGCCCGCTCCTTTTCAGCAAGCTCCGGGCGCTTTCCGGCCTCGAACGCCTTTGCCGATTCCTCGCGCTGCTTGATCATCTTGCCGAGCACGGCGAGAAGCGCCTCGCCGGATGCCTCACCCCGCCCCTCGCCACGGGCGAGGATATCGCGCTCCTTGAAGGCGGCGCTGATCATGCGCAGCGTCGAGGTCCGCGCGGCATCGCGCGCCTTCATCGCCGCCTTCAGCGCTTCGTTGATCTCGTCCCGCAAAGCCACGACTCCACCCGCGCGTTGACCGCCTCACCGGCCGCCCTTAGATGGACACCAGCACGCCCCTAAATCGATAATGACGCGCTGCCCGGCCGGCAAGCCACGGGCGGAGATGGAAAAGCATGGCGACCCCCGACTGGAGCGAACCGAAGACGACCGCCCTCCTCGTGCTCGACGACGGCACCGTCATCGAGGGCGTTGGCGTGGGCGCCCTCGGCGAAGCGGCGGGCGAGGTCTGCTTCAACACCGCGATGACCGGCTACGAGGAGATCCTGACCGACCCATCCTACGCCGGGCAGATCGTCACCTTCACCTTCCCCCATATCGGCAATGTCGGCACCAACGAGGAAGACATCGAGACGGTGAACGCCGCGGCCAGCTCCGGCGCCACCGGCTGCGTGTTGAAGACCGACGTGACGGCGCCCGCGAACTGGCGCGCGACGCGGCCGTTCGACCAGTGGCTGAAGGCGCGTGGGATCGTCGGGATCGCAGGCGCCGACACGCGCGCCCTGACCGCCCGCATCCGCGAGAAGGGCATGCCGAACGCAATCGTCGCGCATGACCCTGCGGGCGCGTTCGACATCGAGGCGCTGAAGCGCGCCGCGGCGGCGCTGCCGACGATGGCGGGGCTCGACCTCGTGCCCGGCGTCACCACCGGGCAGAGCTTTGACTGGGACGAGACGACCTGGCGGCTCGGCGAGGGCTACGGGCATCGGAACGGCAAGCCGCGCTTCCACGTCGTCGCCATCGACTACGGTATCAAGCGGAACATTCTCCGCCTCCTCGCCGGCGAGGGCTGTGCGGTGACCGTGCTGCCGGCGTCGGCGAGCGCCGAGGACGTGCTCTCCCGCAATCCTGACGGCGTGTTTCTGTCGAACGGCCCCGGCGATCCCGCGGCGACCGGCGAATATTCCGTGCCGACAATCAAGGCGGTGGTCGAGGCGGGCGTGCCCACCTTCGGCATCTGCCTCGGCCACCAGATGCTCGGCCTCGCCTTGGGGGGTCAAACGGTCAAAATGCGCCAGGGCCATCACGGCGCCAACCATCCGGTGAAGGATTTTACCACCGGAAAGGTCGAGATCGTCTCCATGAACCACGGCTTCGCGCTCAATCGCGAAAGCCTGCCCAAGAACGTCGAGGAGACTCACGTCTCGCTCTTCGACGGCTCGAACTGCGGCATCCGCATGACCGACAAGCCGGTCTTCTCGGTGCAGTATCACCCCGAGGCCTCGCCCGGCCCGCAGGACAGCCACTACCTGTTCAAGCGCTTTGTGGAGCTGATGGCGGCGGGGAAGGCAAAGGGAGCGCGCGCCGGGTGAGCGCCCACATCCACCCGAAATAACTACAACTATTGCGTCTATTTCTATTATAGACAACCGTAATTTGCATCGCTAGCTTTGCATTGACGATGCGCCCGGGCCGCGACCAGCCCCGCGCGCAGGCGGCGGGGCGAAAAGCGATGGCACAGAACACTCCAACTTACAGGACCGATCCGGCTCAGGAGCTTGCGACCTGGCGAAACCATCGGTATGCGGCCATGGCCGAATACGAAAAGATCCTCAATGAGCGCGGCAACGAGCTTCTCGCCGTTAACGAGAAGTGCGGGCCGATGTCGGAGCACTACAAGAGCGCGAAGGGAAGCCTGGACAAAGCGGAGCGGGAATACGAGCGCATCCACAGCGTCATTCGGCGTCCGCTGAACAAGCACCGGGTCCGCTGGATTTTCTTTGCGGTCTTTGCCCTCGCGCTGGCGCTGCTCGAAGCGCCGGTCAACAAATACCTCTTCGACGTCGCACTGAACGGCTCAAGCTTCGTCTCCTATACAGTGTCGGTCGCGTTCGCATTCTTTGTTCTAGTCCTCGCACACGTCGCCGGGCGCAGCATCAGGCAGGTCTGGTCGGAATACCGGCGCAAGGTCCTGTGGACTTCGCTCGCGCTCTTTCTGCTCCTGGCCGTCGTTCTGGCGGGCATCGTCGTGGTCCTGACGGTAGGACGCGCATCGACTTCGGCCGTATCCGAGCTCTCCAATTTCGAGGACCTCCTGTCCAACGTTCGTTCGAACGTCACGTCACTCGGTCTTTGGGGAACGGTTGCGGCCGCCTTTTCCAACATCTCCGCGCTGGTGCTCGCAACGGTCAATATCGGCGCGATCTTCATGACGATGATGCTGGCCTTCTTCACCGTCGATCCCGACAAGGATTTCGACGCCGCGGCGTCCGAAGTCGAAGGTCACAAGGCGAAGATCACGAAGCTCTACCGGCGCTACATCCGCGAGAAGAAGGCCGTGCTCGCCAAGTTCGCTCCTGACCTTGCCGGCCACAGCGCCAACTACTCGTCGGCGAATGGCAAGGTGATCGAGTTGAAAACGAAGCTCGGCATGCCGATCGAGGACGAGGATCGCGTAATCATCGACTTCCGCGATCAGCTGTCGGAGGATGCGGAGCGCGATGAGGCCACCGTCGACATGAGCCGCGAGCCGACGCTCGTCGGCGGAAGGATGTGGAGAACTGGCGCCCGATGCGGCCGCGCTCCACGCCGCGCATCGTATCGGGGCGACCGCATATGATGCGGGGCTCGGCAAGGCGACGGCCATGCCGAACTGCGCCGTGAGCCTGAAACTGCGCTGCGCGTTCTTCTACTCGTTTTCTGCTTCGCCTGCGGCCACCACTGCGGCGGCGATCGGCAATCGAAACAGTCGGTTTTGCTCCAGCAGCGCGGCGAACATGGTTCTCTACCTCGATGTAACGACGCCCTACGACACGGTCGACAAGGAGACGCTGGTGGACGGCGGCGGCCGCATCTTCGAAAGCCTAAAGGGCGGCGAGCGCCTCGCCATCCGCACCATCGCCGACGAGTTTCCCAACAGCCGCCGGCTTCTCGATCTGTGCGTCCCCTATTGCGAGTCGCGCGGCTTCCTGAAGGACCTGTTCTCCGATTGCACGGAAGGCGTGGTCATCAACGAGAAGAAGCGCATGAAGGCGAGCATGGCTTCGGAGCTTCGTGCTGCGATAACGACGGCGGGAGACCTGCCCTATTCGGCGATCGTGCGCACGCTTTCGCTTTCGGCAAGCGAGGAATTCCGCGCTGGTCGGGAGAACGACTTCTACGTTTTCTCCGATCTCATCGAGAATTCGAAATACATGCCGGGAAAGAAGTTCCTCTGGGAGCCGACCGACAAGCTTCTGGCGATCGTTCGCAAGGACGGCCTCATCCCTAAATTGCCGGGGGCATCGGTGAGGGTCTTCGGCATCGGGCGCGGCGGGAATCCCGAACATCGCGACGCGCTTCAGCAGGACGTGCTGGAGCGCGTAGAGGGGTTCTGGCAGACTTATTTCACCGAGGCCGGCGCTTCGCTCACGATGCAGCAGAACCTGACCCTCGACTGATCGGCCGGCCGCGAATTCTCGCAGCGCAGCCGACTATTCCTCCACATCCGCATCCGGCCGGTCGTCGCCGCGCGCGAGCTCCTCGTGCCATTTCCCGTCGGCGTCTTCGTATTGGATGGCGTGCGTGTCGCCGTGCACGCGCTGCTCTGCGCGACGCGGTGCGCCGCCTTCACCGCAGCGTCGCGGCTGCGGAACGTCTCGGAGAAGACATCGCCGAGCTTGTAGGCCCAGCCGCCGTCATGCTCGACGATCCTGTAAGTCACATGCGCCATCGATCTGCTCCTCGCGGCCGCGGCCGGAAAAAGACATATGCCTCGCCCGGTGCCCGCGGGAAAGCCGACCTCCGGCAGCGATAGTTTAACGCGTCCTTCCGCTCGCGGACATGAAACTGTCGTGGTCCGTCATGACAATTGCGATGACGCGTCGCCGCGCGCCTGGAGCGTCGCCTCCAGGCGCTCGAGGAGCACCGCCAGTTCGTGCGTGCGAATCTGGTCGAGCTTTTCGTGCAGCGCCGCAATCTCGATTTCGGCCTTCAAGTTCACTTCGTAGTCGTGCGCCGCCGCGAGCCGGTCCTTCGCCGCCTGGCGGTTCTGCGACATCATGATGACAGGCGCCTGGATCGCGGCAAGCAGCGACAGGAGCAGGTTGAGGAAGATGAAGGGATAGGGATCGAAGCGTGCGCCGAGACCGGCAAGAAGCGCCGAATTGACGAGCACCCAGACGACAATGACAACGCCGAAGCCGATGATGAAGCCCCACGACCCGCCGATTTCGGCGACGCGGTCGGCGAGCCGCTCGCCGAAGGTGAGCTGCTCCTCGAATTCACGATTGACATTGCGCGACACCGCAAGCCGTTTCGCCATTCGCTCCAACACGCGCCTTTCGCGCAACGGCATGTCGTGCACGCCAAGGTCGAGCAGCCTCCGGGCGAGCTGGCGGATCGCTTCTTCGCTGTGCATTCTGGCGTCCCCGTCAAGGTTTGCGCCGACGGCTCCCGCCGCGCCGCCAACGACGCATATAGCCCATCGGCGCGGTGCCATGCGACTTGAGCGTGCGCGCCGAAGCCGCGCCCTTGATTGTGACGAGGAACCCACCGAACTCTGCCCCGCGTCGGTCGCCGCTCGGCCGCAATCGGAGCCTATCGATACGCCAGGAGGGGAAGATGAGCCCAGCTGAGTTCCGGGCCTGGCGCAAGTCACTCGGCCTGAAGCAGAAGGAGGCGGCGGAAAAGCTCGGCCTCAAGAAGCGTATGATCCAATATTACGAGACCGGAAACCGGGGCGACAAAAGGGTCGTCATCCCGAAGACGGTCGAGCTTGCCTGCTATGCGCTCTCCCTCGGAGTGGAGACGTTCGGCGGGACCGGCGGGAAGGCCGATGACGAAGAAGAGGCTCCGGGCGAGGCTCTGATGCCCGAGGACAGGCGGAACGCCGCCTAAGAGCCCCGATCGGGCCAAGGCCCCGCCCTTTCCTGGAGCAACGATTCCGCCTATAAGCGCCACGAAATCTGACAGATTCCATTGACAAGCCCCGGGCGGAGCCGCCGTGCCGGGGTTTCGTTCGAACCGCGCCCGAAGATGCCGAAACGCACCGACATTTCCACCATCCTCATCATCGGCGCGGGGCCGATCGTCATCGGCCAGGCCTGCGAGTTCGACTATTCCGGGACGCAGGCGATGAAGGCGCTGAAGGCCGAGGGCTACCGGATCGTGCTGGTCAATTCCAACCCGGCGACGATCATGACCGATCCGGAGCTCGCCGACGCCACCTATATCGAGCCGATCACGCCGGAAATCGTGGCCAAGATCATCGAGAAGGAACGCCACGTCCTTCCCGGCGGCTTCGCGCTGCTGCCGACGATGGGCGGGCAGACGGCGCTCAACACGGCGCTTTCGCTGCGCCGCATGGGCGTCCTTGAAAACTTCGACGTGGAGATGATCGGCGCCACCGCCGACGCGATCGACAAGGCGGAGGACCGCGAGCTCTTCCGCGAGGCGATGCAGCGGATCGGGCTTGCGACCCCGAAGGCCGCCTTCGTCAACACGTCGGAGCTGAAGAAGCGCTTCCGCGAGGAGCATGCGGCAAAGGCCGCCGAGATCGAGGCAAAGCACCCGGAGGGACGCGGCCGCGCGCAGGCGCTGTCCGCCTTCGAGGCGGAGTGGAACGCAGGGCGAGCGGCACCGGCGCGACGAGCATCGGCTGACCGCCCAGCTTCAGGCGCTTCATGCCGTCAGCGTGACCGGCCTGCCGGCGATCATCCGCCCCTCCTTCACGCTTGCCGGCACCGGCGGCGGCATCGCCTACACGCTCGACGAGCTTTACGAGCTTGTGCTCGGCGGCCTCGACGCCTCGCCCACCAACGAGGTGCTGATCGAGGAATCGGTCCTCGGCTGGAAGGAATTCGAGATGGAGGTCGTCCGCGACAAGGACGACAACTGCATCATCGTCTGCTCGATCGAGAACATCGATCCGATGGGCGTCCATACCGGCGATTCCATCACCGTCGCCCCGGCGCTGACGCTGACCGACAAGGAATACCAGCTGATGCGCGACGCCTCGATCGCGGTGTTGCGCGAGATCGGGGTGGAGACCGGCGGCTCCAACGTGCAGTTCGCGGTCGAACCCCGCAGACGGGCGGATGGTGGTGATCGAGATGAACCCGCGGGTCTCGCGCTCTTCCGCCCTCGCCTCGAAGGCGACCGGCTTCCCGATCGCCAAGGTCGCGGCACGGCTCGCCGTCGGCTACACGCTCGACGAACTGGAGAACGACATCACCGACGGCGCGATGCCGGCCGCCTTCGAGCCGACCATCGACTACGTCGTCACCAAGATCCCGCGCTTCGCCTTCGAGAAATTCCCCGGCGCCGAGCCGGTCCTGACGACCTCGATGAAGTCGGTCGGCGAGGTGATGGCGATCGGCCGCACCTTTGCGGAATTGCTGCAGAAGGCGCTGCGCGGCCTGGAGACCGGGCTTGCCGGCCTCGACGAGGTGACGATACCGGGGCTCGGCGTCGGCGACGACAAGAACGCCGTCCGCGCCGCGCTCGCCGTCCCGCGCCCGGACCGGCTGCTCAGGATCGCCGCAGGCGCTCCGGCTCGGCTTCGACGTCGAGCTGATCCACGAATCCTGCCGCGTCGACCCCTGGTTCCTGCGCGAGATCAAGGCGATCGTCGACTGGGAGGCGCGGGTGCGCGAGCACGGCCTGCCGGAAAGCCGCGCGGCTCTTGCGCCAGCTGAAGGCGCTCGGCTTCTCCGACCGCGCGACTCGCGGCGCTTTCGGGAAAGAGCGAGGCGGAGGTGCGCGACGCTCCGCGAGCGCCTCGGCGTCTACGCCGGTCTTCAAGCGCGTCGACACCTGCGCCGCCGAGTTCGCGGCGCCGACCGCCTACATGTACTCGACCTACGAGACCGCCTTCGGCGGCCCGCCCGAGGACGAGGCGCGGCCCTCCGACAAGACCAAGGTCATCATCCTCGGCGGCGGGCCGAACCGCATCGGCCAGGGCATCGAGTTCGACTATTGCTGCTGCCACGCCGCCTTCGCCCTCGACGAGGCGGGCTTTGAGTCGATCATGGTCAACTGCAATCCGGAGACCGTCTCGACCGACTACGACACCTCCGACCGGCTCTATTTCGAGCCGCTCACCGCGGAGGACGTGCTGGAGATCGTGCGCGTCGAGCAGTCGCGCGGAAAACTCCTCGGCGTCATCGTCCAGTTCGGCGGCCAGACGCCGCTTGGAGCTCGCCGCAGCGCTGCAGGCGGCGAACGTGCCGATCCTCGGCACCTCGCCCGACATGATCGATCTCGCCGAGGACCGCGACCGCTTCAAGATGCTGCTCGAGCGGCTGAAGCTGAGGCAGCCGGAGAACGGCACCGCCCGCTCGCTCGAGGACGCACGCGCGATCGTCGAGCGGATCGGCTATCCGGTCGTCATCCGCCCCTCCTACGTGCTCGGCGGCCGCGCCATGGAGATCGTGCGCGACCCGGTGGGCCTTGAGCGCTACATGGCCGACGCCGTCGTCGTCTCCGGCACCTCGCCGGTGCTTGATCGATTCCTATCTCTCCGACGCGATCGAGGTCGACGTCGACGCGCTCTCCGACGGCGAGGATGTCTTCGTCTGCGGCGTGATGGAGCACATCGAGGAGGCGGGCATCCATTCCGGCGATTCCGCCTGCTCGCTGCCGCCGCATTCGCTGCCGCGCGCGACGACGTCGCGGAGATCGAACGGCAGACGGTCGCGCTCGCCAAGGCGCTCCACGTCGGCGGGCTGATGAACGTGCAATACGCCGTCAAGGACGGCGACATCTACGTGCTGGAGGTCAACCCGCGCGCCTCGCGCACCGTGCCCTTCGTCGCCAAGGCGATCGGCATTCCGATCGCCAAGATCGCCGCGAAGGTCATGGCCGGCGCGAAGCTCGCGCGACTTCAACCTCGTGAAGCCGAAGCCCGAAACAGATATCGGTGAAGGAGGCGGTCTTCCCCTTCGCCCGCTTCCCGAATGTCGACACGCTGCTCGGACCGGAGATGAAATCGACCGGCGAGGTGATGGGAATCGACGCGCCTTCCCGCTCGCCTTCGCCAAGAGCCAGATCGGCTCCGGCACCATGCTGCCGGCCGGCGGAACGGTCTTCGTCTCGGTCAAGGACGCCGACAAGGAGCGCGTCGTCGACACTGTCAAGCGGTCTGTCACGACTTGGTTTTCGGATCATCGCCACGGGCGGAACCCAGCGCTTCCTGGCGGCCCGGGACATCCCCTGCGAGCGCATCAACAAGGTGCTTGAAGGCCGGCCGCATATCGTGGATGCTATCAAGAACGGCGAGGTGCAACTGGTGATAAACACCACGGAAGGAGCGCAGGCCCTTGCCGATAGCCGTTCGCTCAGGCGCGAAGCGCTTCTGCACAAGGTTCCGTATTTCACGACCCTGGCAGGTGCGAGTGCGGCAGCCCTCGGGATCGAGGCGCTGGTGGGCGGTCAGCTTGAAGTCAGGCCGCTGCAATCCTACTTCACGGCCGCCTGACCTGAGTATGCGCAGGGTGTTCCGGGCAAGCGGAACGCCCGGTTTTTGTGTTGCCCGGCGGGAGCGCCGGGCTGTTGGAGGTTGAGATGGAAAAGGTGCCGATGACGGCGAACGGCTACGCGAGCCTGGAGGCGGAGTTGAAGCGCCTCACCTCGCAGGAGCGTCCGCGCATCATCCAGGCGATTTCCGACGCGCGCACGCACGGCGATCTCTCGGAGAACGCCGAATACCATGCCGCCAAGGAGCAGCAGAGCCTGAACGAGGGCCGCATCGCGGAGCTCGAGGACAAGCTGTCGCGCGCCGAGGTGATCGACGTCTCCAAGCTTTCCGGCGACACGGTCAAGTTCGGCGCCAAGGTCACGCTGGTCGACGAGGACACCGAGGAGAAGAAGGTCTACCGCATCGTCGGCGACGTCGAGGCCGACGTGAAGGAGGGCCGCATCTCGATCTCCTCGCCGATCGCCCGCGCGCTGATCGGCAAGAGCGTCGGCGATCCGTCGAGGTCACCGCGCCGGGCGGCGCCCGCAGCTACGAGATCCTGAGGATCGCGTACGGATAGCGCGCATCGCACGGGCCGCGCCAGGCGCGAATGAGGGCCGCCATCGACGGCCCTTTCGCTTCAGATCGTTCACAGGCCGCCATTCGATCGGCACATGCCCGGGCTGGCCGCGACGCGCGCGAGCCACGCGGTGACGCCGGGATAGGCGGCAAGGTCGTAGCCGCCCTCCGCCGCCACGTGCGTATAGGCGTAGAGCGCGATGTCGGCGACGGAATAGCTCTCGCCGGCCAGCCAGTCGGCCGCGGCAAGCCGCTTCTCCATCACCGCAAGCGCAGCGTTTCCCTTGTCGAGAAGCTGCGCGAGCCGCTCCGGCGTCCTCAGGTGCGCACGCTCCGGCGCCGTCAGGATCGAGCGGCGGACGGCGACCGACGGCTCGTGCTCGTATTGCTCGAAGAACAGCCACTCATAGGCCTTGGCGCGATCGAATTTGTCGGCCGGCAGATATCCCGTGCCTTCGGCGAAGTGGAGCAGGATCGCGTTCAATTCGGCGAGCCTCCGCCCATCCTCGAATTCGACCAGCGGCACGCGCCCCACGGGATTCTTCGCGAGGTATTCCGGCTTCCGCGTCGAGCCGTCATAGGTGTTCATGTCGACGATGCGGAACGGGATGCCGAGGAGCGCAAAGAGAAGGCGCGGCTTGTAGGCGTTGCCGGAAATCTGCTGCGAGTAGAGCGTGAGCATTGGAACCCCCGGGCGGCGGCACTGGCGGAGAGATACGCTCCGCACCTTCCGCGCCCGACGAAGGATCCTTGGCGCGATCCGCACGCGTCGAACGAATATCCTTGGCGGGTCCGAGCGACGGCGCTGACCGATCGAAGAGGGGCCCGCCCCCGCAAGGCCCACGATGCCGCGACCGATGCCTCATTCGCACTTGCGAAGGCATCCCGCGGGCAATAGGGTCCGCCGCCGCTTGCACCTTGAAATGCCGAGCCTTCAGGGGCAATTCATGAGCTTCCTTGCCGACACCCTTTCGCGGGTCAAGCCGTCCGCCACGATCGCTGTCACGCAGATGGCGCGCGATCTGAAAGCGGCAGGTCGCGACGTGATCGGTCTCGGCGCCGGCGAGCCGGATTTCGACACGCCCGACAACATCAAGGAGGCGGCGATCGCCGCGATCCGCCGCGGCGAGACCAAGTATCCGCCGGTCGCCGGCATCGCGCCGCTCAGGAAGGCGATCGCGGAGAAGTTCAAGCGCGAGAACCGGCTCGACTACAAGCCCGAGCAGGTGATCGTCGGCACCGGCGGCAAGCAGATTCTCTACAACGCCTCGTCGCGACGCTGAACCCCGGCGACGAGGTGCTGATCCCGGCGCCCTACTGGGTCAGCTATCCGGAGATGGTGGCGCTGAACGGCGGCGAGGCGCGCTTCGTCGACTGTCCGATCGAGACCGGCTTCAAGCTGACGCCGGAGGCGCTCGACAAGGCGATCACCACGCGCACCAAGTGGCTCATCTTCAACGCGCCCTCAAACCCGTCCGGCGCCGGCCTATTCGGCCGCCGAGCTGAAGGCGCTGACCGACGTGCTCCTGAAGCATCCGCAGGTCTGGATCCTGACCGACGACATGTACGAGCACCTGCTCTACACCGACGCGCCGTTCGCGACCGATCGCCGAGGTCGAGCCGCGGCTTTACGAGCGCACGCTCACCATGAACGGCGTATCGAAGACCTACGCGATGACCGGCTGGCGCATCGGCTACGGCGCCGGGTCCGAAGCCGCTCATCGACGCCATGGTGATGATCCAGGGCCAGCAGACGTCGGGCGCCTGCACGATCGCGCAATGGGCGGCAACCGAGGCGCTGACCGGCCCGCAGGATTTCATCCCGAAGTTCGTCAAGGCGTTCCAGGAGCGGCGCGACCTGGTCGTCGCCATGCTGAACCAGGCGAACGGCATCAAGTGCCCGTCGCCGGAGGGCGCGTTCTACGTCTACCCGTCTTGCGCCGGCACGATCGGCAGGACGCCGCCGTCGGGAAGAAGATCGCGACCGACGAGGATTTCTGCCGCGAGCTGCTCGAAGCGGAGGGCGTCGCCGTGGTGCACGGGTCGGCCTTCGGGCTCGGGCCGAACTTCCGCATCTCCTATGCGACGTCGACGGAGATGCTCGAAGAGGCCTGCGCGCGCATCCAGCGCTTCTGCAACAGCCTGAACTGAGTGCAACGCCGACCCGCGCCCGCGCGTTTCCCTTGCGGCGAGAAGCAAGGGAGACCAGCGATGCCCACTGACCGGAAGCGGGAAGGCAATCCCGCCAACCGCAGCATAAACGGGCCTGACGACTTGAGGCGCCGCCGGCGGGAGCCGCATCCCGACGCCGCCTCACGGCTTTCAGATCGACAAGCCGCGTGTCGGCAACGAGCTCGCGGCGGAGCCGCTTCGACGATGACGAGCAGGAGAGTACCGAGGCACTCAAGCGCACGGCGGAGAACGAAGGGCGCACGTAGGCCGCAAAAACGAAAGCGGCGGGGTCATGCCCCGCCGCGCGAAATTCAGATCTGCCTGCGCCTATTCTTCGACGATCTGCAGGTTCACCGCCTGCGGCCCGCGGCCGCGACGGTCGTCCTCCGTCTCGAAGGAGAGCTTGGTGCCTTCAGCAATCTGCTGCAGGCCTGAGCGCTCGATCGCCGAGATATGGACGAACACGTCCTTGCCCCCGCTCTCCGGCGTGATGAAGCCGAAGCCGCGATCGTTGTTGAAGAATTTCAGCGTGCCGTTCTGCCGTGGCCCGCGTTCGCGCGGCTCGCGGTCCTGGTAGCCGCCGCCACCGCCGCCGCCGCTGCGAAATCCACCGCCGAGCCGCCGCCACCCCGCCGCCGCGATAGCCGCCGCCACCTCCGCCGCCGTCGCGGTCGCCGCGGTAACCCGCCGCCACCGCCGCCGCTCCGGTAGCCGCCACCGCCGCCGCCACCGCCACCGCGATAGCCACCGCCGCCGCTGCCGCCGCCACCGCCGCGGTAGCTGCCGCCGCCACCGCCGCTGTCACGGTCGCCGCGGAAGCCCCGCCACGATCGCCGTAGCCGCCGCCGGACGGCGGAGTGTCGCCGCCGCCGAAGTCTCTCTCGCTGCCGAATTCCCGCTGCCCACCACGACGCGGGCCGCGATCACGGTCCCGATGCTCGCGACGATCTCCAAAATCGTCGTCGTCGCCGCCGTTCTCGCTCATCACTCGAAGTCCTCTCACAAAATCTCGGGATTGCCGGAGCTCGACCTCAAAGCGAGGCGAAGCGCCAGGGCGGGCAGGCGTGCGGTTTTCGGAGAGGAGTCATTCATAACGGCCGGGAAAACCAAAAAATCCTCAGGGCCCATCCAACCTCGCCGGCTTCCGCAAACGAAGCCGTCGCTCGGGCACTTATGCACAAGCCCGCCCCATCGGCAAGCGCGAATCGCGCTCCGACGGGACGGGCTTGAGTGTCGTAAAACTCAGACTTTCAGCCGCGTTCAAGGACGGTGAGGCGCACTCTCGCGGTCCCCGTCTCCATCAATCCAATCTGCTTCGCGGCGGCCTTTGTGAGGTCGATGATGCGGCCCCGGACGTAGGGCCCGCGGTCGTTGATACGGACGACGACCGACTGCCCGTTGCGAAGATTTTCCACCTTCACCCTGGTTCCGAATGGCAGCGAGCGGTGCGCCGCGGTGAGCGCGCGCGGATCGCACCGCTCACCCGAGGCCGTCTTCGACGTCATGGCGTACCATGATGCCCCACCGGTTTGCGCGCCGGCACTCGCAAATGTAGCAAACGAAATCGCAACGAATATCGCAGCGACCAAACCCCTCCGCAATGAACAGAGCATCAACCCACTTCTCCCCTTATGCTTCAACGCCGATGCAATCTCCAGCCAAACGAGGCCGCATTTTGCCGTCATCGCGAAACATTCAGGCAGAGAATCAGCGATTTAGGACACCGCAGACCGGTGTTCGTCACAGTATATCTGAACGAATACACTGGTTAATGAACAAGGAAGGGCGAAGCTTTCGAACTCTCTATATGATTTCTACATTTATGATAGCAAGACGTTCTGCAAATAGGCGCAAAAAATCGGAAACTAAGACAAAGTCACATTACCGGCATAAAAAGGGATACCAGGTGGCAGGAATCGGGCGCGTCGGCGGCAGGGGCGCGGCACGGACATGGCAAGAAAAAGGCCGGCGCGAGGCCGGCCTTTTACGCCAATCTGCTGAGATTACTGGCAGAAGTGATATTCGTGGTCGTAGCCGAGGTAATAGCCCGTGCGCCCGTTGAAAGAGCGATAGCGGCTTTGGCAATAGGCGTACCAATCCGGCGACCAAGGCTGCGGAGCGGCGTAGTAGACCGGCGCGGGCTGATAAGCCGGCTGATAGGCTGGCTCGTAGACGACCGGCGGGGGACCATATTCGACCGGCGTGCAGTCGTAGTAGCCGGGTGGGCAGCGCGGCGCCGAGAGGGCGCTTCCCAAGATGGCGCCTGCGGCAAAGCCGAAAATACCTGCCGCCGCGGCGGCCCCGCCCGCATCACCGCCGCGATGGTGATGATGATAATATTCCGCCTCTGCGGTCCCAGAGAAAGAAAGCGCGGCAACGGCAAGCGCCAAAGCCGCCGCTGTGGGTTTCATGTAACGCATCGCGTGTCTCCGTTCTGGCGCCGGTTGCTCGGCGCTGGGGGCTTTCCGCACCCGTCGACGAAAAGCTTTGGGCCGTTCCACCTGAACCCGCAATGAACACCCGCGGTTCCCGCGGCAGGCGGCACTTTCCGTCGTTGATAACGGACTCTTCGCCAAGAATAAGGCCGGCGCGCGGCCGGCCTTCAACCACCCCTTGGAGCCGCGTCCTACTCGCACATGTGGCGGTAGCCGTCATAGTCGAAATAGGTGCCGGAGCGCGGGTCGAAGCTCGAATAGCGCCGCGCGCAATAGGCATACCAATCCGGCGTCCACGGCGCCGGGGCATAGTAGACCGGGACCGGCTGGTAGACGACCGGCGGAGGCGGCGGCGCGACATAGACCGGCTGAGGCGCGTAGTAGCGCGGCTGCGCGATGGCGGTACCGAAGAGCGTGCCGACGGCAAAGCCGGCGACACCGGCAAAGGCCGCGTCCCCGTGTCCGCCTGCCTTGGCAGGGGCAGAGGCGGCAAGCGCGAGAGCGACGGCGGGAAGGAGCACGAGGGTACGCTTCAACATGACATGATCCCCGAGGCGCCGCTAAGCCCGGCGCGGGCAAGGCGCAATTTCGCCCGCCGGATTCATGTCACCGCAAGCTAAACAGCTCCTTAACGGCGGGCCTTCGCAATCGGGCTCGGCGCGCGGCGCGGACGCCGCTCAGGGCCGGGTTCCTGCGTTGGCGATCGCGGTCGCGATGTCGTCCGCCTTGTTGCGAAGATTGATGCCGATGGTGGCGAGCACACCGATGACGGCAACCGCGATGAGCGACACGATGAGACCGTATTCGATGGCCGAGGCGCCCGATTGGTCAGCGGCAAAGCGCCGGATGAGACGCAGCATTCGAAGCCTCCAGGGGCCCTTCATCCGCGTTTCATGACCGCGACAGGCCCGCTTTGCCGGCGAACTTCGCCGATCGGGCGCGAGCGCGCGACGGAAACCCTTTGTTTACCTTAAGCCGGCCGCGGGCCGGCGGTGGCACCCGCGCTGCCCCACGAAACAATTCTTCCCGCCCGAGAAACCCGATGACCCCCGCGGCGCAACACGGCGGACACGGCCGAATGTCATGTTCGCGTGGCGTTTAGGACGACGAGGCAATCCTCCCAGCTAAGGCGTCCCTTTCGCCCAACCTCCTGTCCAGTTACTCAGGGGCCGGCTGCCGCACCGGCCCCCTTTTTTTGTGCAGATCGGGACGAACTTGCTCGTGCCGCCGAAGCAGTGCGTGTGAGGCTCCTAGGCCTTCAATCTTTCGATCAGCGCCTCGGCGGCGGCGGGATTGCGCTCCTTGGCGCCGGCAATAAAGAAAACGAAGACGTCGCGCTTCGCCGCCTTCGCCCCGTTCCCGCCGATTTGTGGAAGCTCCTCCGGCACGTCGCCCTTCGCCCACGTCCTCGCCCGCCCCGCCCATTCATCGAGCGCCGCCGCCGTATAACCCGTCTCAACCTCCGCCATCGAACGCTGCAGGCGGAGATAGGCGAAATCTGCGGTCGCATCGGCGATGGCCGGATGCACGTCGGAATCGGCAAAGACGATCGCGACACCATGCTTCCGCGCGAGTTCGACGAATTCCGGCACCAGGAAGCTCTTGCTCCTGACCTCGACGGCATGACGCAATTCCGCGCCATCGAGCTCCTTCGGCAGCAGTGCGAAGAACGCGCCGAGATCCTCCGCGTCGAATTTCTTGAACGGCGCGAGCTGCCACAGCACCGGCCCGAGCTTTTCCTTGAGCTCGCCGATCCCCGACTTGAAGAACCACTCGATTGCCCCGCCGGCATCGGCGAGCTTCTTGGCGTTCACGACCGCGCGGTGGCCCTTCACCGCAAAGACGAAGCCGTCCGGCGTCTCGTCGCGCCATTTGGCAAAACTCTTCGGCCCCTGGCTGCGGTAGAAGGTGCCGTTGATTTCTATCGCGGTGACATGCCGGCTCGCATGTTCGAGCTCACGGCGCGCCGGCAGCTTCGCCGGATAGAACACCCCGCGCCAGGGCGCGAAGGTCCAGCCGCCAATCCCGACGCGGACCACGCCGGCTTTCCCCACCTCCCGCTTCGCCATCGACGTCACTCCTCCTGCATGGCCGTTGCAGCATAGCGATGCCGATCGGGGGAAGCATCGTCACGGTCTTCCGCGAGCCTACACGAATAAGGCGGACCCGAAGGCCCGCCCTATCGCTGCGTCTGCCGAAGTGTCTAGCGGCGGTCGCGGTCCTGGTCGCGCTGGTGAGTGCGATCCTGACCCTGATTGCGCTGCTGATCCTGGTTCTTCTGATCCGGGTTGCCGGCCTGGCGCTGGTGATCGCCCTCACGGGGGTTGGGATGGTTCTGGTCGCCCTGCTGGGCTCCGCGGTTTTGGTCGGGACGCTGCCCGCCCCGGCCACTGCCGTGATTCTGATTTGCGGTCTGCTGCGGCCGCTGGCTTCCACCCTGCTGGTTCTGCATGTGTCACTCCTGGAGCAGCATGATGCTGCCGCAGGTGAAAACGCCAACGCCGAGTCCGTCGTTCCGAAGCGGAAGCGCCGAAGCGAGCAATCTTTGCTTAGCCGCTCCGACGAAAAATCGTCATGCCGCCGTCTGGCGCTTCACGGCCTCCGGCTCCGCCCACTTCTTCATCACGCTCGTCGAGCGCGCATATTGCGGCGGCGTCACGAACGGCGCGCCGAGCGCCGCCGCCGCACGCCACGGCCAGCGCGGATCGGCAAGGACGGCGCGCGCAAGCGCCACCACATCCGCCTTCCCCTCCGCCACGATCGCCTCCGCCTCGTCGGGTTCGGTGATCATGCCGACCGCGCGCGTCACGATCCCCGCCTCGCGGCGGATCTTTTCGGCGAACGGCACCTGGTAGAGCGGCCCCATCGCGATCTTGGCGCTCGCGAGGTTGCCGCCGGAGGAGGCGCAGACATAGCCGATCCCGGCCTCCTTCAAGGCGCGCGCCAGGATGACCGCCTCATCGCTCGAGAACCCGCCCTCGCTCCATTCGCTGGCCGACAGGCGCGCGCCGACGAGGATGCGCTTCGGAAGCGCGGCACGCACGGCTTTCGCCACCTGGAGGATCAGCCGCATGCGGTTTTCGAGCGGCCCGCCATAGTCGTCCTCCCGCTTGTTGGAAAAGGGCGAAAGGAACTCGTGCATCAGATAGCCGTGCGCACCGTGCAGCTCGACATAGTCAAAGCCGGCGCGTTCGGCGCGCTTTGCCGCCGCAACGAAATGCTCGACGAGACGCGCGATGCCGGCCGCGTCGAGGGGCTCCGGCACGTTCCAACCTTCGTCGAAGGCGACCGCCGACGGTCCGACCGTCTGCCACGGGTCTTCGCCGGGCTGAAGCGGCCCGCCGCCGTCCCACGGGAGGCGGTTCGACGCCTTCCTGCCCGCATGCGCGAGCTGGATGCCGAAGCGCGTCCCCTCTGGCGCCACGCGACGCGCCGCGGCGAGCGTCCGCTGCGCCGCCGCCTCGTTGTCGTCGGAATAGAGCCCGAGACAGCCATGCGTGATGCGCCCGCGCCGCTCCACCGCCGTTGCCTCGATCGTCACCGACCCGGCGCCGGACATCGCGAGCGTCATCCAATGCCCCATGTGCCAGTCGGTGGCCGACCCGTCGGCGGCCGAATACTGACACATCGGCGCGACGGCGATTCGGTTGCGGAAGTCGAGGCCGCCGATTGAGAGCGGCGAAAAGAGATGCGCGGTCATGGAATCTCCGGGGGGGAAGGAGGAAGGTCAGTCGGATTGACTTAGGTCAGCCGGCGCGGCGATGCGAGTGCGACCTTTTTGGCTGCACGGCCGCCAAGCGGAAAGATATGCTCCAATCTGCCGCTTCGGGCGTCACTGACGACGCCGTAAAGTTGTCAGGAGCGTGCTCATAGGATTTGACGATTGTGCCCGGAAGGCACACTTGATCCCGCATGTCCGAAGAACGCACAGAGCGCCGCCTCGCCGCGATCCTCGCGGCCGACGTGGTCGGCTACAGCCGGCTGATGGAGCGCGACGAGGCAAGCACGCTTGCCACGCTCCGGACGCGGCGCAAGGACGTATTCGAGCCGCTCGTCGCCCGCCATCGCGGCCGCATCTTCAAGGAGCTGGGTGACGCCCTCCTGGTGGAGTTCGGAAGCGCGGTCAACGCGGTCGAATGCGCCGCCGACATGCAGCAGGCCATGGCCGCCGCGAACGACGCTTCGCCGGAGGCCCAGCACTTGGTGCTTCGCATCGGCGTCAATCTCGGCGACGTGGTGATCGAGGGTGGCGACCTCTACGGCGACGGCGTCAACATCGCCGCGCGTCTGGAGGGCCTCGCCGCGCCCGGCGGGGTGGCGATCTCCGACAGCGTGCATGAGCACGTGCACGGGCGCATCGCCATCGAATTTGCCGACCGCGGCCGGCACGAGGTGAAGAACATCGCGCGCCCGGTGCACGTGTGGGCGTGGTCGCCCGGCGTGAACGCGGCGGACGCGCTCCCCGCCGTGGACGGCCCGCTGCCGGTTCCGGACCGGCCGTCGATCGCCGTGCTCCCCTTCGACAACATGTCCGGCGATCCAGAGCAGGGCTACTTCGCCGACGGCATCACCGAGGACATCATCACCGACCTGTCGAAGGTTTCGGGTCTCTTCGTCATCGCCCGCAACTCCTCCTTCGCCTACAAGGGAAAGGCGCCGGACATCCGCGCCGTGAGCCGCGAGCTCGGTGTGCGCTTCGTGCTCGAAGGCAGCGTCAGGCGCGCCGGAAGCCGCGTGCGCATCACCGCACAGATGATCGACGGGGCATCCGGCGGGCATCTCTGGGCGGAACGCTATGACCGCGACATATCCGACATCTTCGCCGTGCAGGACGAGGTAACGCAGAACATCGTCGGCGCGCTCAAGGTCAAGCTCACCGAGAACGAAAAGGCGCAGCGCGCCGACCGCATCAAGGTCACCCCCGAAGTCTACGAAATGATCGTGCGGGCGCGGCAGGTGGCGCTGCAGCTTCGGCCGGAATTGGCGCGCCAGGCGCGCGCCATGCTGGAGCGCGTGATCGTGCTCGATCCGACCGTGGCGATCGCCTATGCGCGGCTCGGCATCACCACCTTCGTGGAATACGCCAACCGCTGGAACGGTGCGACTGCGGATAACCTGCCGCGTGCGCTGGCGCTCGCCGACAAGGCCATCGAGGTCGATCCTTCCGAATCGCAGGGCTACACAGCGCGGGCTCTGGTGCTCTCATGGATGCGGCGCCTCGACGAGGCGGAAGTCTCGGCGCGCCGTGCACTGGAGCTCGATCCGAACGCCCCCGACAGCTACACCGGGCTCGGCAACGTCCTGGAGTTCCAGGGGAAGGTCGAGGAGGCCATCGGCCTCTACAAGAGCGCCTACAGGCTCGACCCGCAATGGGACATGGCGCTCCACTTCATGGGCCGCGCGCTCTTATCGCTGGACCGTTTCGACGCGGCCGAGAAGGTTTTTCGCAAGCGGCTTGCGTTCACGCCGAATTCCGACATGTCGCACTTCTATCTCGCCTGCGTCTATGCCCTCTCGGGCCGCGCCGAGAAGGCGCGCGCGGCGTGGGACGAATTGCTGCACGTCAATCCGCATTTCTCCACCGACTATCTCACCAGCCGGCTTCCCTATCGCGACCCCGCGGTCGTCGAGCGGCTGCCCAAGGCGCTGAAGGAAGCCGGAATTGAGGGGTGACGGAACCCGACGTTAACCATGGCGCGCCACACTCCCGGACACGCCGGTGCGTCATCGGGGCCGCTTCCTTCCCCCGGAGTTGAAACAGACGAAGGGCACGGTAAGTCGCCCCGTGGCGCCCGGATAACACCTGGAGACATGTCGCCAGGCGCTAATGCCCTGGCCGACCGCTTTTCTTCCGCCGGCCGCTGCGGCGGCGCGTCTCGCCCTCGTCTTCGTAAGACCCCGCGCCGATCTTTCCGCGCGACGTCGCGCCTGGAACTTCGACCTCCCCCTCTCCCGGTCGGCTCCGCCGACCACTCTCTCCCTCAAGGGGAGAGGGTCGAAGCGGCTTCGGGCCGCCAAGCGGCTTCTCCGTCCGCCCCACCGTCATCTCGTCGAGCGTGTTTTTACGCGCCAGAGACCTTGGCGAGAGACCGGCGGGCCCGGTGATGCGGCCGGGTGTGCCCTCCCCGGCGAGCTCCCCCTCTCCCGGTCGGCTCCGCCGACCACCCTCTCCCTCAAGGGGAGAGGGTGAAGCGCGGCCACCACCACGCCTCCTGGGCGCGCCCGGTTTGCCTCCGCCTGTGAACGCCCCTGCCCGCCCTTCGATCGCCTCCTGCCGCGCCAAAGGGTCGTCGGCGATGGCAAGCTCGGTCTCGCGCAACCGCTTGATCTCGTCGCGCAGCCGCGCCGCCGCCTCGAATTCGAGATTGCCGGCCGCTTCCAGCATGCGCTTCTGCAGGTCGGCCATGTGCGCCTCGAAATTGTGGCCGATCATGCCCTCGTCGGCGAGGCCGGTGTCGACGCGCACGTGGTCGCGCTCGTAGACGCTGTCGAGAATGTCGTGGATCGAGCGCTTGATGCTTTCCGGCGTGATGCCGTTCGTAATGTTGTACTCGACCTGCTTCTCGCGCCGCCGCGACGTCTCCGCCATCGCGCGCTCCATCGAGCCGGTGACGGAATCGGCGTAGAGGATGACCTTGCCGTCGACGTTGCGCGCCGCGCGGCCGATCGTCTGGATGAGCGAGGTCTCGGAGCGCAAAAACCCTTCCTTGTCGGCGTCGAGGATCGCGACCAGCGCGCACTCGGGAATGTCGAGGCCCTCGCGCAGAAGGTTGATGCCGACCAGGACGTCGAAGGCGCCGAGCCGCAGGTCGCGGATGATCTCGATCCGCTCCAGCGTCTCCACGTCGGAATGCATGTAGCGCACGCGCACGCCCTGCTCGTGCAGGTATTCGGTCAGATCCTCGGCCATGCGCTTGGTGAGCGTGGTGACGAGCGAGCGGTAGCCCTTTTGCGCCACCTCGCGCACCTCGCCGAGAAGGTCGTCGACCTGGCTCCGCGCCGGACGTATCTCGACCGGCGGATCGATCAGTCCGGTCGGGCGGATCACCTGCTCGGCGAAGACGCCCCCGGTGCGGTTCAGCTCCCAGCCGCCCGGCGTCGCCGAGACGCAGACCGTCTGCGGCCGCATCAGGTCCCATTCCTCGAAGCGGAGCGGCCGGTTGTCCATGCAGGACGGGAGCCGGAAGCCGTATTCGGCCAAGGTCGCCTTGCGGCGGAAATCGCCGCGATACATGCCGCCGATCTGCGGGATCGTGACGTGGCTCTCGTCGACGAAGACGAGGGCGTTGTCGGGGAGATATTCGAACAAGGTCGGCGGCGGCTCGCCCGGCTTGCGCCCGGTCAGATAGCGCGAATAGTTCTCGATGCCGGCGCAGCTTCCCGTCGCCTCGATCATTTCCAGGTCGAACTGCGTGCGCTGCGCGAGCCGCTGCGCCTCAAGCAGCCGCCCGGCGCGGTCGAGCTCCTCGAGCCGCCATTTCAGCTCCTCGCGAATGCTCTTCATCGCCTGCGCGAGCGTCGGCTTCGGCGTCACATAATGCGAGTTGGCATAGATTTTTACGCTCTTCAGATCGCCGGTCTTCTGCCCGGTCAGCGGATCGAATTCCTGAATCGATTCGATCTCGTCGCCGAAGAAGGAGACGCGCCAGGCGCGATCTTCCAGGTGTGCGGGGAAGAGCTCCAGCGTATCGCCGCGCAGGCGGAACGAGCCGCGCACGAAATTCATGTCGGTGCGCTTGTACTGCAGCGCCACGAGATCGGCGACCACCTGGCGAAGGTCGATCGCGAGCCCGACTTCGAGCCCGAAGGTCATCGCCGTATAGGTCTCGACCGAGCCGATGCCATAGATGCAGGAGACGGAGGCGACGATCACCGCGTCGTCGCGCTCGAGCAGCGTGCGCGTCGCCGAGTGGCGCATGCGGTCGATCTGCTCGTTGATCGACGATTCCTTCTCGATATAGGTGTCGGTGCGCGGGACGTAGGCCTCCGGCTGATAATAATCGTAGTAGGAGACGAAATACTCGACCGCGTTTTCCGGAAAGAAGCTCTTGAACTCGCCATAAAGCTGCGCCGCGAGCGTCTTGTTCGGGGCGAGGATCAGCGCCGGGCGCTGCGTCGCCTCGATCACCTTCGCCATGGTGAAGGTCTTTCCGCTGCCGGTGACGCCGAGGAGCACCTGCGTGTGCTCGCCCGCCTCCGAAATGCCCTTGACCAGCTCCTCGATCGCCCCGGGCTGATCGCCCTTCGGCTCGTATTCTGAGACGATCCTGAGCGGCACGCCGCCCTCGCTCTTCTCCGGCCGCGGCGGGCGGTGCGGCACCCAGGTATGGTCGCGGAATTCCGGCCGCCCCTCCTCGATCAGCCTGGAAAGCGCCTCGACCGTCGCCGTGACGGCATCCTGCGGCCGCGCCTCGGCATCCTCCAGCGTCACGTCGAGGCCGGGGACCGGCATCAGCCCCGCGCCGGCGCGCTCGCGCGCCGTGGCGCGCCCGCCCATCGACGTCCCACGCGCGGTCCTGAGCGGCTTCTCCGTTTCCGGCTCGAGCCGGATCGAGCGGTCGGAGAGCGTCGGGTCGCCGCGCCCCTTCACCCGCCGCCTCGGCTTCGCTCCGGTCTCCGCGACGCCGTCGCCCTTGGCGATTTCGTCCGCCCAGGCCGAAACCGGCCCGGAAAGCGGCGCACCCTCAAGCGCGGGCTGCGGCGCTTCGCCGAAGCCGGGCGGATTGTCCGCGCCAGCCCGCTTCGGCGGCCGCGGCTTCGATGTACGGGAGGTCATCGGCGCAATATGGAGAGAGTCCACGACCGGGGGAAGCCTCGGGCCGCACGCTCCTGACTCTCGCGACCTCGGCGCCGTCACGCCGCGCGGCGCGGCCTCAATGCAGCATTGTCGCGGCGCAGCCCTTCTCCAGGATGCCGCGTGTGCGCTCGTCGAAGGCGGTGAAGAACTGCCATCCGGTCAGCGCTTCGATGGTGCCGAGGCCGACACGATATTTCTCCAAATACTCGACATCGCTGCTTCTGCCCTGCAGACCGCGGTGATCGATGTTCGGCAAGAGATAGGCGTTGAGCCTGCCAAGCCGGGGATCGAACGCGATCTTGTAAAGTGCGGCGGGAACCGCGACCCGGCTTGCGCCGATCGCCTTCTCTTCGAGCGGCTTCAAGGCGAAATCGGCGCCGCAGGCATCCTCGCCGGGATTGATCGCGACCGTCTTCTTCTCCTGGTAGACCGGCCCGGTGATGACGTAGAGCTCGCCGCGATCGATGGCGACCTCGCGCACCAGCGCCTCAAGCTCGCGCCAGATGCCCTGGTTGAAGCCCTTGCCCACCTGCGGAACGACGTTGGAGAGGAAGAAGGTGTCGGCCATCAGATCGGCCGAGCTCTTGAAGTCCGCCGAGGGCGCCTGGTGGCCGCGGTCGAAGCCGCTTCCCTTGTAGTCGTCGTCGACGGCGCCGGGAGCCGTATCGGGGAGGTTCGGTTCCTGGCGGAACTTGACGCCCGGCCGCGTCGCCGTCCCGTCGGCGATTTCGCGCGTCACATGTTCGATCACCCAATCCGGCGTCTTGGTGCGCGAATCGTGCGCGAGCACATAGCCGGTGTGGCAGACTGGGATGGTTTCGATGCCGGCATCGTCGTCGGGCACCGGCACGCCGATTGCAGCCCAAAGCGCGCGGCAGCTTTGCAGGTCGTTGGCGTCGGTCTGCCCGAACGCGGCGCCCGCCCCGAAGAGCGCCGCCAGCAATATTGCCGCCCAGACCACCGGTCCTGCGCCGCGGGCTCCGGCGCGGATGCGCCCCGAGGTCATGACGTCCCAAGCCGCGCCTTCTCGACGTCGACTTCAGCCTGGATCTTCTTCTGGGTCTGCTGCGAGCCGACTGCCTTCGACACCACGTAGCTGCCGCCGCTGATCCCGAGGAGGCCGAGAACGTCGGGAGGGATGTTGACGAAGCCGCCCAACTCGATCGTGAGCAGCAGGAAGAGGCCGGCGACGAGGAACGTGAAGATCAGGAACTGGAAGCGCGAGAGGCTCGCCTTGCGGCCATCCAACTCGGCGATCAGACCGTCGAGCGGGATCGTGCCGGTGAGGATCTTGAGAAACACGATCGCCGCGAAGCCGAGAAGGATGAAGAGGAGCACGGCAAATCCGATCAGCGCGAGTGTCGAAGCGGTCATTGGTTCTTCCCTCCCGTCCGATTGATCGATTCTGGCTTCGGCGCGGTTAACCCGCGGACGTTCCCGCGCTTCGCGTGAAGGCGCCGGTGCGAGCGATCTTGCCGGAGAGGTAGACGCCGTTGCTGCCGGCGAGGAGCGCAAGCAGGCTGTTCGGCACCTCCGGCAGCGCCTTGGCGCCGCTCGGCAGACCGGCGAATTCGCTGACGTAGGCGACCAGCACGAATCCGAAGACGAGCAGGCTTTGGACGCGCTCCGGATCGACCCCGCCGCTCCCGCTCGAGAGCAGCCCATCGAGCGGGATGTCGCCGCGCAGGATGCGGATCGCGATGACGAGCGCGAGCAGCGCCAGCCACGCCATCAAGGCAATTCCGGTGATTTCAGCCAGAAGGCGCGTCATCCCTCAGGCCCCATCTTGGTGGCCGGAGCATTCCACGTCCTATAGTTGTGGTCAATACAATATTCGTCTTATGATTGCATATGCAGATGCGTGCAAGCGAAGCGCGCAGCGCGTTTGCTGCTCACATCACAGTGACGCGGTGTATAAGCGGAAAGGCCCTATAATGGCCGGCGAAGCGGCGATGCAGCCGCATCCTGCAAGAGGTGCCCATGAAACCCGTTCTTGCCCTCGCATCCGCCACCCTTCTCGTCGGCGGATTGCTTGCCCTTCCGGCCTTCGCCGCCGGCAGCAGCAGCAACACGCCGACCTGCCCGACCGGCCAGGTCTACAACCAGCAGAAACAGATGTGCGTCGACGCCCAGTCCAACCTGCTCGACGACAAGTCGTTGACCGATTACGCCTATGCGCTCGCCAAGGACGGCCGCTACGAGGAGGCGCTGGCGACGCTCGATCGGCTGAAGAACCCGAACACCGCCGAAGCTCTGAACTATCGCGGCTATGCGACGCGCAAGCTCGGGCGGACCGACGAGGGCATCGGCTATTATCTCAAGGCCGTGGCGCTCGACCCGAACTATACGCTTGTCCGCGAGTATCTCGGCGAGGCCTACCTGGTGAAAGGCGACGTCACCGACGCGACCGCGCAACTTTCCACGATCGAGAAGCTCTGCGGCACGACCTGCGAGCCGTATCTCACTCTCGCCGAAGCCATCAAGGCGGCCGACATCTGAGCCGCGCTTTCACGCCAGCGCTGAAAGGAATAGGTTCGGGGCGCCGGGGGCAACTCCGGCGCTCTGGATTTGTGCGATGTCGTTCTTCCGTTCGGCGGCCGTCCGCCGCGTTTTCTACGTGCTGGTGTTCGCGTTGGCCCTGATCCGCCTTGCCGGGCACCTTCATTCCGAGCCGCGTCGCGGCGACGGAGCGAGTCATCGGGCACCTTCCTCCCGGATTCGCCTTGAGCCGCGCTTTCGGTCTTCGCCTCAATGATCTTCACTTTAATTGCCGCCCCGCCGACCCTTGATGAAAAGCCGCGAGCGCACCCGATCGATGCTCTCTGAAATGTGCTGGGTGCTGACCCCCGGCGAGGCCGGCATGCGAAGCCAGGCGCTCGGACTGGCGGAAGCCGTCGGCCTGCCGATCGAGGAGAAGCGCATCGGCGTCCGCGCGCCTTGGACGTGGCTCCCGGCCGGCTTCATCCCGACGCCGGTGTCGGCATTCGCTGCCGCCGGCGATCGCCTGGAGCCGCCTTGGCCGCGCCTCGTCATCGGCTGCGGACGCCGCTCGATCGGCGCCGCGTTGGCGGTCAAGCGCCTCTCCGGCGGCCGCACGCTCGCCGCCTACGTGCAGAACCCGGAATGGGGACGCGCCAAGTTCGATCTCGTCACGGCGATGCCGCATGATCGCGTCAGCGGGGCGAACGTCGTCATGGTGAAGACGGCACTGCATCGCATCAGTCCCGCGCGCCTCGCTGCCGCACGGGAAACGTGGCGCAACCGCCTTTCTCCGGACGGGCGACCGCTTCTTGGCGTTCTCGTCGGCGGCGACAACGCGCGCTACCGCATCACCGGGAAGGCGACGGCGCAGCTCGTCGAAATCGTGCGGAACGCTTGCAGGGAGCACGGGCTTCGCGCCGCGATCACGCCCTCGCGCCGCACCGGTGCCGACGTCACGCGGACGCTTGCGGATGCGCTCGCCGCGGAATCGCTCGGCACGATCTGGGACGGCGCGGGCGACAATCCCTATGACGGGATCCTGGCGCTCGCCGAGCGGCTCATCGTCACCGGCGAATCGATCTCGATGATTTCCGAAGCGCTGGCGACCGGCCGCCCGGTCCATGTGCTTCCGCTCGAAGGGAACGGCTCGCGGCACGCGGCGTTCCTGCGGGAGATCGCGGAGGAGCGGCTCGTCTCGATCATCGAGGAAAACCATCTCGACTGGGGTTTCACCGGCACCCCGGCGATCCGCTCGACCGAGGAGCCGGCACGGCGACTGCGCAAGATGCTGGGGATTTCCGCGTGATGTGCCTCGCGGTTTTCGCCAACGGGAGAGAAGACACATGAACCGCCGAAAACTGGGCTCGACCGGACCAAGCGCTTCCAGGATCGGTCTCGGCTGCATGGGCATGTCTGGCGTCTACGGGCCCGCCGATCGCGGCGAGAGCATCGCCACGATCCACGCCGCGCTCGACGCCGGCATCAATCTCCTCGACACCGGCGACTTCTACGGCATGGGTCACAACGAGCTCTTGATCGCCGAGGCGCTGAAAGGCCGCAAGCGCGACAGTGTCTTGATCAGCGTGAAGTTCGGAGCGCTGCGCGGACCCGACAATTCCTGGAACGGCTACGATGCGCGCCCGGCCGCGGTGAAGAACTTCCTTGCCTATACGTTGGCACGACTCGGCACGGACTATATCGACATCTATCGGCCCGCCCGCCTCGACCCGAACGTCCCGATCGAAGAGACCGTGGGCGCGATCGCCGATCTGGTGAAGACCGGCCATGTCCGCCACATCGGTCTTTCCGAGGTCGGCGCCGAGACGATCCGCCGCGCGCACGCCGTCCACCCGATCGTAGATCTTCAGATCGAGTATTCGCTGATTTCGCGCGGCATCGAGGACGCGATACTGCCGGCTTGCCGCGCGCTCGGCATCGGCGTCACCGCCTACGGGGTCCTTTCGCGCGGCCTGATCAGCGGCCACTGGTCAAGGGAGCGCTCGCGGGTTCCCGGCGATTTCCGCGGCGCCGCGCCGCGCTTCCAAGGTGAGAACCTCGAGCGCAATCTCGCGCTCGTCGAGGCGCTGCGACAGGTCGCCGGCGCAAAGCACGCGACGGTCGCGGAGATCGCCATCGCCTGGGTGTTGTCGCGTGGCGACGACATCGTGCCGCTGGTCGGCGCCCGCACGCGCGAGCGCCTCGCCGAAGCGGTCACGGCCCTCGATGTCGCTCTCGACGCTGGCGACCTGGCGCGGATCGAGGAGGCGATGCCGAGAGGCGCCGCCGCCGGCGATCGCTACAACGCACACCAGATGGCGATGCTCGACAGCGAACGGAAAACCGCGGCGACGTAAGCGCGACCGCGCCGCCGAGGGAAGGCTAGTCAGCCTCGACGTGCACGGGGTCTTGCGGGAACGCAAGCTGCTCGCGCGCGCGCCAGTCGTTGGTCACATAGTTGACGATGATCGAGCGCCTGACGCCGTGGATCGGCCGCTTCTCGAAGCCGTGCCAGGTGTTCTTCGCCGGCACGAAGATCAGCGCGCCGTTCGACTCGAACGGCGGCCGCCCCACATGCGTGTTCTCGTCGGCGTAGATATCGGTGCCGAGATCGGCGTGGCGCGGATCGTCGGACATGTAGATCAGCATCGTGAACATCTTCACGCCGATGTCGGTGTGCGGCTTCAGCCAGAAGCCGTCGGTGTCCTGCGCGTATTCGATGCGGACATAGGTGTTTTCAAGCGGCGCGCCGAAGGTGCTGGCGATATGGGCGACGGTCTCCGGGTCCTGAAACGCCTCCGCGGCCGCGCGCGCGCCTTGGAACGTCTCTAAGTTCGTGCCGGAGAAATAAATGCGGTCGGCGTTGTGCGCCTCGCGCGTCCCCGACACGCCGCCGAGATCGGCGACCGGAAACGGCATCTCTTTCAGTTCCTGATAGACGCCCTCGGGGAACACATGCCGCAGAATCCAGTGGCGGTAGGGCGTTGTGTGCACATCCGCGGTATCGACGGCCTCGGAAAAGCTCTGCTTGACCGCGTCGGAGAGCGTATTCATCAATAATCCCTCGAATTCCCTGGCGCCGCCGTGGAAGCCCCAGCTTTCTGCGACATTTCACGCGGCAAGCCCGCCCGCAGCCCGATCTAGAGGAGTCCACGGCCGCCTGTCCAGGGCACGCGGCGACATAGGCGCCCTCGTGGCCCTCCCTTGTGGGCCGCGGCCATGGCCATTCTTGAAGCCTGCCCCGCCATCCACTATCTCACATGCGGCCTGCCGCTGGCTCGAAGCGGCGCCTCAGACCGGTCGAGGATCATGGCCTATCTCGATATCGCCGCGCTTGAACGCACACCGCTGAAGCGCGACCCCTACGAATATCTCGTCGTGCCGGACTTCGTGCGCCCCGAGCGCTTCGGCAGCGTCGTCGCCGACTATCCGGCGGTGCCGGGGCCAGGCTCGCATCCGCTCTCCGAGGTCGAGATCGGCGGTCATTTCGAGGCCCTGCTCGACGAGCTCGACGGGCCGGAGTTCCGCGCGGCGATCGAGCAGAAATTCGGGCTCGATCTCGCGTCGCGCCCGACCATGTTCACCGTACGCGGCGAATGCCGGCCGACCGACGGCAAGATCCACACCGATTCGACGACCAAGATCATCACCGTCCTCCTCTACATGAACGAGAAATGGGACAAGGATGGCGGCCGGCTCCGCGTGCTCAGGAGCGGCACCGATCTTGAGGACTACGTGGAGGAAGTTCCGCCGCATGGCGGCACGCTGCTCGTCTTTCGCCGCTCGGAGAATTCCTGGCACGGCCATCATGCGTTCGAAGGTCCGCGCCGCGCCGTGCAGATGAACTGGGTGACGGACGCTTCGGTTGTTGCCCGCGAGCAGGGGCGTCACCGCGTCTCCTCGACGATCAAGAAGCTCAATCCTTTCCGCAAGGCGAGCTGAGGGCTCCGACGGCCATGGCCCAACATCACGCGCGCGTTCTGATTCTGGGGTCCGGCCCGGCCGGCTACACGGCCGCCATCTATGCCGCGCGCGCCATGCTCGAGCCCGTGCTGATCGCCGGCCTCCAGCCCGGCGGCCAGATGACCATCACGACCGACGTCGAGAACTACCCGGGCTTTGCCGACGTGATCCAGGGACCGTGGCTGATGGAGCAGATGCGCGAGCAGGCGCTGCATGTCGGCACGCGGATGATCGCCGACACGGTGGTCGAGGCCGACGTCACGCGGCGCCCGTTCCGCCTGAAGCTCGACGGCGGCGACACCTGGACCTGCGACGCCCTCGTGGTTGCGACCGGCGCACAGGCACGCTGGCTGGGGCTTCCTTCCGAGGATCGTTTCAAGGGTTTTGGCGTTTCCGCCTGCGCGACCTGTGACGGCTTCTTCTTCAAGGGCAAGGACGTGCTCGTGGTCGGCGGCGGCAACACGGCGGTCGAGGAAGCGATCTACCTGTCGCACATCGCCAAAAAGGTCACGATCGTGCACCGGCGCGATTCCTTTCGGGCCGAGCGCATCATGCGGGAGCGGCTTCTCGCGCGCGACAACGTGGAAGTCGTCTGGGACACGGCGCTGGACGAGGTCCTCGGCACCGGCGGCTTTCCCCCCGCGGTCACCGGAGCACGGCTGAAAAACGTGAAAACCGGAGAAAAGTCTGAGATATCCGTTGACGGCATATTCATTGCTATAGGTCATGAGCCGGCCGTATCGCTATTCAGGGGCCAGCTCGACCAGAAGCCGAGCGGCTACCTTTGGACGGCGCCGGATTCGACTGCGACGAGCGTTCCCGGCGTCTACGCGGCCGGCGATGTTGCGGACGACGTGTTCCGTCAAGCCGTCACGGCGGCCGGACTGGGCTGCATGGCGGCACTCGAAGCGGAGAAATATCTCTATGGCGTGCAGGTCACGCGCGAGGCAGCGGAGTAACACCGCTTGAACATTCAGGAGCCGGGGCCGCCCGTCCAGCGCGGCGAGATCGACTGGGACAAGCTGCGCATCTTCCATGCCGCGGCCCAGGAGGGCTCCTTCACGCGCGCCGGCGACATGCTCAATATGAGCCAGTCGGCCGTGAGCCGCCAGGTGAGCGCGCTTGAGCAGGAGCTCGGCACGCCCCTCTTCCACCGCCATGCCCGCGGCCTGATCCTGACCGAGGAGGGCGAGCTTCTGATGCGCGCCGCGCGCGACATCGTGCTGAAGCTCGAAAACGTGCGCGCCCAGCTCGTCGACTCGCGCGGCCAGCCGACCGGCACGCTCCGGGTGACGACAACGGTCGGCATCGGCTCGACCTGGCTCACCTCGCGCGTCAACGAGTTCATCGACCTTTATCCCGGCATCCACCTTGAGCTCATCCTCGACGATTCGGAGCTCGACGTCGCCATGCGCCAGGCCGACGTCGCGATCCGCCTTCGCGCGCCGACGCAGCCGGATCTGATCCAGCGCAAATTGTTCACGCTGCATTTCCACGTCTACGCCTCGCGCGAATATCTGAAGCGCTTCGGCGAGCCCAAGACCCCCGACGACATCGACAACCATCGCGTCGTCATCTTCGGCGAGAATGCGCCGACCTATCTGAAGACGATGAACTGGCTCTGCACCGTCGGCCGCGAGCCGGGAAATGCGCGCCAGCCGGCTTTCGCCGTCAACAACGTGGTGGCGATCCGCCGCGCCGTGGAAAAGGGCGTCGGCATCGCGCTCCTGCCCGACTACCTGGTGGCACCGAAATCGGAGCTCGTACAGATCCTGCCCGACTACGAGGTGCCGAGCTTCGACGGCTTCTTCGTCTATCCCGAAGAGCTGCGCGATTCAGCCCGCGTCACCGTCTTCCGCGACTTCCTCGTCGCCAATGCGCGACGCTGGAGTTTCTGAGCGCCTCCGGTGGAGGAATTGTCGATCAGGCTCACGCGGCGCTCGACTTAGGAACGGACGCGATGTTCGCTCGGCGATCGCTTTCCTAGATCCCAGCGTACCACTCATAGCCGCGGTCTTCCCAAAAACCGCCGCCGCCGCCGCCGATGCCGGCGTAGCTGTCGACCGCCTCGATGCGCATCAGGTATTTCGCCATCTTGTAGCCAAGCTGCCGCTCGACGCGAACGCGCAGCGGTGCGCCGTGCGGGATGTCGAGAGTCGCGTCATTCATGTCGTAGGCGAGAATGGTCTGCGGGTGGAAGGCGTCGTCGAGCCCGATGCTCTCATAATAGAGGTCCTCGCCGTAGAGCTTGTCGGCGCAATGGAAGACGATATAGCGCGCCTCCGGCTTGAGTTTCGCCTGCTCCAGCAGATGGCCGAGCTGCACGCCCTTCCATTTGCCGATGCAGCTCCAGCCCTCTACGCAGTCGTGACGGGTGATCTGCGTGCGCGCAGGCATGGCGCGGAGATCGGCGAGCGAATACTCCGCCGGATTCTCCATGAGCCCGTCGAGTTTGAGCCGGAAATCGGCAAATCCGTTCGCGGCCATCGCCTGATAGGCGGGATCGTCAGGCGATGTGGAGCCGTTCGCCTTGAAGACGGGCGAAAGGTCGGCCTCGGTGAACTCGCGCGCAAGGTCGCGCTGCCCGA
Organism: uncultured Alphaproteobacteria bacterium; assembly: GCA_963750115.1. Lineage (GTDB taxonomy): Bacteria > Pseudomonadota > Alphaproteobacteria > Rhizobiales > Afifellaceae > DASWJZ01. Next base: position 166,003 of record CAVVPM010000015.1, read on the forward strand.
GGAAGAGGCGCTGGACGCGCCGCGTCACCTGCTCGTCGAAGAAGAGTATCTTGCGGAACCAGGACGCCTGCGAGAGCTCATCGCAGCCGCCGAGGAGAAGCGTGCCCGCCGCGACGCCGGCACCGCTCAGGAAGCGCCGGCGGCTCGTGCCCCTGGTCCGATCGCTATTCTGCGGCATGTGGCTCCTCCGCCTCCTCGATCCGATATTTTCCGGTGATCATCGAGCGCAGATTGTTCCAGACGCCCGACAAGAGAACCATGACGACGTGCACGAGCACGAAGAGAACGATCAGTGTCGCCAGCACGAAGTGGATGGTGCGCGCTGTCTGCCGCCCGCCGAACACTTCAAGCAGCCATGGGAAGGCGGAATCCACGCCCGGCGACATTGTCAGCCCGGCCAGGATCATGACCGGCAGGAGAACCGCCACGACGCCGAAATAGGCGAGTTTCTGGAGCACGTTATAGGACTTCGACTCCTCCCCCTTCGGAAACCGCAGGAGGAGATGCTCGCGGATCGACGCGCCGATATGGCGGAGCTGCCCGCCGGTCGGCACGAGCTGGCGCCAGTGCCCGCTCGCGATCGTATAGAGGGCGTAGACAAGTCCGTTGATGACGAAGAGCCAGGCGAAGAAGAAGTGCCAGCGCCGCCCGGTCGCGAGGTCCTGATAGCTCGGGAGCGTGATCCAGGACGGGAAGCCGCGCGCCGCCAGGCGGCCGCTCGAGTTGGAGAGCCCGAGCACGCCGGTGGTGTTGAACTGTTTTCCAAGGATCTGCGTCACGCCGTACGGTGCGCCGTTTGCGTCGCGCATCGCGCCCATCGCAAGCACCGGATGGTCGAAATTCGATTTGTCGCCGATATAGAGCGCCGGATGCGCATTGAATATCTGCAGGCCGCTCATCAGAAGGATGGCGATGCACAGCACGTTCACCCAGTGCGTGATGCGTACGACGAGGCTGTGGCGATAGAAGAAGACCCGCCGCACGGGCCGCTCTTCCTCCGGCGCGACGCTCGCCTCCTCAGGCGTGACGCTCGCGGGTGTCGTGTTGTCAGCCATCAGCTCTCATCTCTCCAAGAGACGCGGGCGCCGCCGCCGAGCGCGTCTCGACGGCGGCATTCCGCCGTCAATTCGACGAATTGGTCCCCATGGTGTCGCTGCCCATCGAATCCGACCCCATGCTGTCGGAGTGCATTTCGCCGCATGCCTTCTTCATTTCGTCCTGCTTCATGGCGTCGGTTTCCATTTCCGCCTTCGCCAGGCAGTCCTTCATCGCCTGGTCGGTCGCCATGGTGTCCGACGACATGTCGGCCGCCTGGGCAATGCTTGCCCCGGCGAGACCCAAGCATACAACCGCGGAGGCGGCGAGTGTCGTCACAACTTTATCGAAGCGGGTGAACATGGATGAGACCTTCCTCATTTGCGGCGCACGCGACGGCGTGCGCTTCCTTGGGCGGGGATCGATGCCGACCTCGGCATTCCCTCACGCGAACAGGGAATTCGTCGGCCGCCGCCCGAAGGTTACCGGCTCACCGCTTCGTGATGGCCCGTGCGCCGTGTAAAACTGCCGAAGGAAAAAATCTCCGGCGCGATGTAACAATTCGCCTGCCGCGCGAGAATTAAGAGGGTCACGGCGCCGTGGAAGGACTGGAGACGCGGCTGAGATCGCTGATGATTGCCGGGCTTGCCGGCGATGCGGCCGCCTATCGCGTGCTCCTCGGCGAGTTGAGAACGCGGCTCGACGCCTATTTCCGGCGTCGCCTTGGAGAGCGGCAGAGCGCAGATGCAGACGATCTGGTGCAGGAAACCCTGATGGCCGTGCATGCGAAACGCGCGACCTACGATCCGGCGAGACCGTTCACGGCCTGGATGCACGCGATTGCGCGCTACAAGCTGGTGGATCATCTGCGCCAGAACCGGCTGCGCCCGACCGTTCCGATCGACGACGCCGACGCCCTCTTCGCCGACGAAGCCGCCGAGCCGACGGCCGGGATGGACGTCGACCGCCTGCTCTCCACGCTCCCGCAGAGCTCGCAAACGCTGATCCGCCGCGTAAAGCTCGAGGGACACTCGATTGCCGACGCGGCCTCCGAAACGGGATTGTCGGAGACGGCCGCAAAAGTCCGCATCCATCGCGGTGTCAGGACGCTCGCGCGGCGCATTCAGGGAAAGGCGGAGCCATGAGCGGCGACGCGCTCATCGACCGGCTTGTCGCAGACCTGAAGCCGGTTCGCCGCGGCTCGGTCGCCGTGCGTTTCGCGCTCGGGCTTGGGCTCGGCATCGCGGTCGCCGCGATCCTGATGCTTTTCTGGCTCGGGGTCCGGCCCGATTTCGCGACGGCGGTCGCCGCCTTTTCATACTGGATGAAGTTCGCCTTCACGCTCGCCGTCGGCGTGCTCGGGTTCCTTGCGGTCGACCGCCTTGCCCGCCCCGGCGGCCGGGCGCCGAAGCCGGCAATCGCCCTCCTTCTCGTCTTCGCGGTCATGGCCCTTCTCGCCGTCATCGAGACGATCGGGGCGGCTCCCGCCGATCGCGGCCGGCTCCTCCTTGGCGCCTCGGCGAACGCCTGTCCCTGGCTCATCATCGCGCTCTCCGCGCCGCTCTTCGTCGGCGCGCTTTGGGCGATGCGCGGGCTCGCGCCGACGCGACTCACGCTTGCCGGCGCTGCGGCGGGCCTGATGGCCGGCGGGTTCGGCGCGTGGGTCTACGCTTTCCACTGCGACGAGAATGCCGCCGCCTTCGTGGCGGTCTGGTATTCGCTCGGCATCGGCGTCGTCACTCTTTTCGGCGCGCTGACCGGCCGCTTTCTGCTCCGCTGGTAGGCGCTACGCCGCGCGGCCACGGTCCCTCCCCCGCTGACCGCCCGCCTCGGCTTCGGCTGCCACTTGCCAACGCATAAGTAATCGCTTATACGATTGGCGCCATGGAGAAGGAAGTCTTCCGGGTCTTGGCCGATCCGACGCGTCGCGCCGTCTTCGAGCGCCTCGTCTCCCGCGAGATGAGCGTCTCGCAGCTCAAGGCCGGCTTCCCGATCTCGCAGCCTGCGATCTCGCAGCATCTGGCGGCGCTGCGCAGCGCCAATCTGGTTCGCGAGCGCCGTGAAGGACGGCACACCTACTATCGCGGCGATCCGACCGGGCTCGCACCGCTTTTTGCCTGGGTCGACCGCTACCGGGCATTCTGGCCGGAGCGGATCGAGAAACTGAAGGATGTCATCAAGGGAATGGACCCATGACGCACGATGCCAAGCGCGCAGACGCCTCCGAACCGATCGTCGTCGAATGCCATCTCGACGCGCCGCCGAAAAAAGTGTGGCGGGCCCTGACCGACCCCGACCTCCTCGCCGCATGGCTCGCGGCCGACTCGATCCGTTCCGAGGACGGCGGCTGCCGGTTGCGGCTCGGTTTCGGCGAGGCGGGCCACGCCGTCGTGCTTGAGACGCTGACCGAGGAGCCGCATCGGCGCCTGCGCTACCGCTGGCGGGGCATCGAGGGCGGAGCCCTCCCCGACCTCGACAGCGTCGTCACCTTCGAGCTTACGCCATCGGATGCGGGCGGCACGCATCTTCGCATCGTCCATGACGGCTTCTCCGTGACGCTTGCCGCGCCGGTCAGGCAGCCGGCATTCATGCGCCGCCCCACCGCTTGCGGCGTCCGCGGCGCCTGCGGCCCGCGCCCGGCAAGACGCCGCAGCCCAATCACGATGCGGCTCGCCGCCTAAGCCCCGGAGCGAACGATGAGCGACCCGATGAACTTCGTGCCGATGGTCATCGAACAATCGAACCGCGGCGAGCGCGCCTACGACATCTTCTCGCGCCTTCTGAAGGAGCGGATCATCTTCGTAAACGGGCCGGTCGAGGACGGCATGTCGGCGCTCGTCTGCGCCCAGCTCCTCTTCCTCGAGGCGGAGAACCCGAAGAAGGAGATCGCCTTGTATATCAACTCGCCGGGCGGCTCGGTGACCGCCGGGCTCGCGATCTACGACACGATGCAGTTCATAAAGAGCCCTGTGTCGACGCTTTGCATGGGCTTTGCCGCGTCGATGGGCTCGATTCTCCTGATGGGCGGCGCGAAGGGTGAGCGCGGCGCGCTCCCCAATGCCCGCATCGTCGTCCACCAGCCTTCAGGCGGCTTCCAGGGCCAGGCCTCCGACGTCGCCCGCCACGCCGAAGACATCGTCAGAACCAAGCGGCGCATCAACGAACTCTACGCGAAGCATTGCGGCCGCACCTATGACGAAGTGGAGCGGACGCTCGACCGCGACCACTTCATGACCGCGGAGGAGGCCAAGGCGTGGGGCCTCATCGACCGAATCTGCGAGCGTCGGGAGATTGGCGAGGCAGCGTGAGCAGAGGCAGTAGCGCAGTAGGGCAATGGGGCAATCGCGCTGTGTGGCGCTCTATTCCCTTACTGCCCTAATCCCCTACTGCCCTATCTTTCACGCCGCCTCTTTCTTCGCCTGTGCGAGGATGTCGTCGGAGAGCCGTCCCGTGACCTCCGCCATCTTGTCGAATTCCGCGGTGAAGGTTCCGACGCCGGCCGTCGCCGAGCGAAGCTCGATGATGAGGTCGGCGATCTCCGCCTCCGGGATCAGCGCCTCCACCACGTCCCAGCCGTGCCAGCCGGGCCGCGCGTCGAAGCCCATGAGCTGGCCGCGGCGACCGGAGACGATGGCGTTCACGCGTGCGGTGTTCTCGCTCGGGACGGCGACCTTGACCCGTAGCACCGGCTCAAGCAGCACCGGCCGCGCCTCCGGCATCGCCTCGCGCATGCCGAGGATGCCCGCCATCTTGAACGCCTGGTCGGAAGAATTGACGTCGTGATAGGAGCCGTCGGTCAAGGTGACGCCGATATCGACGACCGGAAAGCCGCCGAGCGGGCCATTCTTCAGCGCCTCGCGAACGCCCGCCTCCACCGCCGGGATATAGTTCTTCGGCACGACGCCGCCGGTGATCGTATCGTCGAAGACAAAACCCGAGCCGCGCGGCAACGGCTTCACCTCGAGCACCACGTCGCCGAACTGCCCGTGCCCGCCCGACTGCTTCTTGTGGCGCCCGCGCTTGGTCACCGTGGCGCGGATCGTCTCGCGATAGGGCACGAGCGCGCGCCGCGTCTCCAGCCTGAGTCCGAAGCGGCTGGTCAGCCGCTCCACCGCCACGCGAAGATGCATCTCGCCCTGCCCGCCGAGCAGCGTCTCCCCGGTGTCCTGCCGGTGGTCGACGCTGAGCGAGGGATCCTCCTCGACCATGCGCTGAAGCGCGGCGGAAAGCTTCACCTCGTCCTTCCGCTCCGCCGGGTTGACCACTTGGCGAAGCACCGGCTGCGGCACCGGCGGGATCTGCAAGCTGCGGCACGCTCGCGCCTTTCGCCCCGAGCGTATCGCCGGTCCGCGCCGGATCGACCTTGCCGAGCGCAACCGTTTCGCCGGCCTCGGCGGCGCCGCGCTTCGTCGATTTCTGGCCGAGCATCGAATAGATGCCGGAAACCTTTCCGACCTCGCCGCGCGCCGTCGAAAGCTCCATCCCATCGTCGACTTGGCCGGCAAGCACGCGCGCGAGCGAGAGCTTGCCGGCGTGACTCGTGTGGATCGTCTTCATCACCTGCAGAAGCGTCTTCGATGCATCCTTGATGCCGAGGCGCGCCCGCGTGTCCTCGATATTCGGCGCCTCATGGCGGAGCGCCTTCAAGAGCCGCAGGATGCCGTTGCCGTTCGCGGCCGATCCGATCAGGACGGGCACGATCTGACCGGCACGAAGCTCCTCGGAAAGATCGGAGAAGACTTTGTCGCGCGGCGGCTGAATGTCTTCGAGGAGCTGCTCCATCAGCGCGTCGTCGTGGTCGGCGAGGCGCTCCAGCATGGAGAAGCGCGCCTCGTCGCGGCGCGGCGCCTCGCCCGGATCGAGCTCGATCACCTCGCTTTGCGCCTGTTCGCGGTAGACGAAGGCGCGGTCGAGCGCGAGATCGATGAAGCCGACAGCGATCTCGTTCTTCCAGATCGGAATCTGGCGCAGCACGAGCGGCGTCTCGGAGGCGGGCTGCAGCAAGGTCAGCGCGTCGCGCACGCTCATCTGCGCCTTGTCGATCTTGTTGAGGAAAAGGAAGCGCGGGATGCCGCGCTCTTCGAGGTGGCGGAGCACGACTTGCAGCGCCGGTATCTTCTTTTCGTCCGGCTCGGCGACGACGATCGCGGCGTCGATCCCGGCGACGAGCGGCTCGCTCTCGTAGTCGAACTCCACCGACCCGGGGCAATCGAGGAAGGTGAAGGTCTCGTCCATGAACTTGGTTTCGGCGATGTTGATCTCGACGCTCATCGAGTGGGCGCGTGCCTCCGGCGAAGAATCGCCGACCGTGCCCCCGCTCCCGACCGTGCCGGGCTTGTCGATAGCGCCGGTGCGAACGAGAATCGCTTCAAGCAGGCTGGTCTTGCCGCTGGCGAACGGGCCGACCACCGCGAAGCATCTCGGGCCCGTTCTGCGTCCATTGTCGCTCATGTCTTCTCCCTGCCTCGACGGGGTCTTGGCTGAAGCCCCGATAGCGGCTCTGGGGAAGCAGAACGCCAATTCAAGCCTTCCGGCCGGCCGCATTGAGCCTTAAGACGAAAGGTCCGCCACGAACGTCGCGCCCCGCTTCCGGAGCCAGCCTTATGATCGTCTCAGGCAAGATAGGGTTTGGCAAGGGCCGCGCGAGACGGCGATGCACGAAGACGTCGAATCGGCTAAGGTGAAAGAGATGGCAAACTGGTCCCTCGCAGCGCTCGCGCTTCTCGCCACGTCCACGCTCGCTCCCGCCCAGGCGGCGACCCCGGCGGGCTCCACGTCGATTTCCGCACTGATCGTCGCCGATACGGCGTGTACGAGTGTCGGCGTTCTCGGCCACATCAAGGGCGTCTTCGGTGCCACGGCCGAGACGCAGCATCACCCCCGCGTCCTCATCGCCTCGATCAACGATCCCCGGCCGAGCGGCCATCCCTATGCCGAGCCGGGCCTCGTCAGGCGCGATTTTTGCATGGCGGATGCGGTCATGACCGACGGCAGCAAGCATCGCGTCTATTACGTGATCGAACACGGGCTGGGCTTTGCCGGCATCGGCCGCGAAATCGACTTCTGCGTGCCCGGCTTCGACCCCTGGTACGTGCACGACGGCGACTGCCGCACGGTGAGGTGAGCCGGTTCCTCTAGCGACGGCGGGTCACGCGCCCCTGCCGTTCGTCTTCGTCCAACTTTCCAAGACTTTGAGTGCTGCAGCCATGTGGATACTGAGAAATGCCTTGGCGTCGCCGTTCGGCCGCAAGGTAATGATCGCGGCCGCGATTTGCGGATTTGGCGAGCGCATCGAGGTCCGCCCCGCCGACACGCGGGATCCGGCGGATTCGCTGCGTCGAGAGAACCCGCTCGGGAAGATTCCGACTTTGATTTTGGAGGACGGCACGACACTCTTCGATTCAAGGGTGATCCTGGAATTCCTCGATACGGAGGCCGGCGGCGGCGCGATCATTCCCGCCGGGGCGGAGCGCTTCCGCGTGCTGACCATGCAGGCGCTCGCCGACGGCATCCTCGATGCCTCGGTGCTGCGCATTTACGAAGATCGCTACCGCGAACCGGGCATGCAGAGCGCCGTCTGGCTCGAAAGCCAGACGGGCAAGGTGGAGCGCGGCCTCGCGCGCTTCGAAGCGGCGCCACCTGCCCTCTCCGGCAGGCCGCATGTCGGCCAGATCACGCTCGCCTGCGTGCTCGGCTATCTCGATTTCCGCTTCGCCGGCGACTGGCGGAAGACGCACCCGCGCCTCGTCGCCTGGCTCGACGACTTCGCCGCGAAGGTGCCGAGCTTCGAGCAGACGCGCCCGAGCTGAACCGCATGCAACGCCGAAATGAAGAAGCCCGGGCGGCGCCCGGGCTTCCAGCCGTTTTCGCGATGAACGCCCGCCTCAGAACTTCACGCCGATGCCGCCATGGATCGTGTGGGTCGTGAGGTCGCTGTTCACCGGTCCGCCGCCGAGCGTGAACGTCTTGTCCTGGTAGTCCGTGTAGCGGTACTCGACGCGTGCGGTGATGTTGTTCGTCAGCTTGCTTTCCACGCCGGCGCCCGCGGTCCAGCCCCAAAGCGCCTGGTCGTCGCTGACCCCGCCGCCGGTGAGCTGGAGATCGGTCGCCGCCACGCCGCCCGTTCCGTAGAGGAGAAAGCGGTCGAGCGCGATGCCGGCGCGCGCACGAAGCGACCCGTTCACGCCCTGCTCGACCTTGATCCCGCCGGTCGTCTCGTCGCGCCAGGGGTAGAGCACGTCGCCTTCAAGGCCGATCACGTAGTTTCCCCATTGCCAATTCCCGCCGCCATAACCGCCGATGTCGAATCCGTTGGCATCGACGTCGCCGACGGCATTCGTGCCCGCCTTTGCCCAACCGAAGCCGCCGAGCGCTCCGAGATAGAAGCCGGTCCAATTGTTGGTCGGAGCCGCCTCGACCGCTTGCGGCGTCGGCAGGGGCGTGGCCGGGGGCAGATCAGCCGCCAGCGCGGGGGCCGCCACGAACGCCGTCGCTGCTCCGAGAAGGATTCCAAAACGCATCATAAACCTCCTGATGAGCCCCTCCGACACACGCTGAAATGCCCTCCACGCGTGACGCGTTCCATCGCTGCGAGATCAGGCCGCACTTTGGTGTCGGCAGGCCCAAATCATGGAAGAATCACGAAATTTTCTGTCCCAACCGCGCAATGGCGCCACAATGCTTAATGCCCAGTGAATGCGTAGGAAAACGCCGCCGGCAAAGCATGCTAGGGTTCCCGGGCTCCTTCGCCCGCGAAGCGATTCCCGCATGCCGAAACAGCCAACCGCACTCGTGACCGGCGGCGCCAAGCGCATCGGCGCGGCGATCGTGCGCGACCTTGTGGCGCACGGCTATGGCGTCGCGATTCACTGCAACCGTTCGCTCGACGCGGCGCGCACGCTTGCCGCCGAGATCGAGGCCGCCGGCGGACGCGCGGCCGTGGTTCGGGCGGAACTCGGCGACGCCGCCGCGCTCGCGCGGATCGTGCCCGAGGCGATCGCGGCGCTCGGGCCCCTGACGCTTCTCGTCAACAGCGCGTCGGTCTTTCTGAAGGACCGTATCGGCGGACTCGACATCAACCTCTGGCAGACGCAATTCGACGTCAACCTGCGTGCGCCGGTCTTCCTTGCCGAGGCGTTCGCCGCCCAGCTTCCCGAAGGACAAGAGGGGAATATCGTCAACCTGATCGACCAGCGCGTCTTGCGGCTCACGCCGGAAATGCCTTCCTACACGCTGACCAAGTCGGCGCTTTGGACGGCGACGCAAACGCTTGCCCAGACGCTCGCGCCACGCATCCGCGTGAACGGCATCGGCCCCGGCCCGACATTCCCAAGCCCGCACGCGACGGACCTTGCGATGACCGCGGAGATCGCCGACACGCTGTTGAAGCGGCGCGTCGACCCGGCGGACTTCGGCCGCGCCATCCGTTTCCTGGTCGACACCCCCTCGATCACCGGCCAGCTGCTCCTGCTCGATTCCGGCCAGCATCTCGTCTTGGCCGGGCATGGCGACGGTGTGAAAGGCGTAAGAGAGATTTGAGGCGCGTGCGGAAATGAACGGCATCATCACCTATTTCTTTCGCGGCATCTCGGAGAAGGTCAGCATTGGCCTCAATCCGGACGAGAAGGCGGCGCCGCAGCGCATCTTGATCGACCTCGAATACGATTGCCGCGACGTCGCCGAGGCCGACGACGCGCTGCAAGCCTTCCTCGATTACGACGCCGTGCGTCAGGAGGTTGCGGCGATCGCGCGAAGGGGCCATTTCAATCTCCAGGAGACGCTCTGCCGAATGATCCTGGCGAGCCTGCTTGCCCGTCCGCAGGTGATCCGCGCCAAGGTCTCGGTCCGCAAGCCCGACATCTATCCCGACGTCGAGTCGGTCGGCGTCGCCATGGAAGCGAGAAGCCACTGAACACGAGCGCCCGCCCGATGCCCGATTCGGTCACGAGCAAACCGCGCGCCGCCGCCGCGAGCGACGTGCCGCCGCTTGCCGAGGACATCGTCGTTGAATCGGCGCCGCGGCTCGACCTCGATTGGGAGGCGACGGAACGCACCGCCCCCGGCCACGAGGTCATCGCCGCGGCGGTGAAGACGCTGCCGAACGCGCCCGGCGTCTATCGCATGATCGACGACAAGGGCGACGTTCTCTACGTCGGCAAGGCGCGGAGCCTGAAGAAGCGCGTCGTGAGCTACACGCGGCTTGCCGGGCAATCGGGCCGCATCGCCCGCATGGTCCGCGCGACCGCCGCGATGGATTTCCTGCGCACGCGGACGGAGACGGAGGCGCTGCTTCTTGAGGCGAACCTCATCAAGCGGCTTCGCCCCCGCTTCAACGTGCTTTTTCGCGACGACAAGTCGTTCCCCTATATCCTGATCGCGGAGGACCACGACGCGCCGGCGATCATGAAGCATCGCGGCGCGCACCGGCGGAAGGGAAGCTATTTCGGCCCCTTTGCCTCGGCCGGCGCGGTCGGGCGGACCGTCAACACCCTGCAGAGGGCCTTCCTGCTGCGCACCTGCTCCGACGCCGTCTTCGCGAGCCGCACGCGCCCCTGCCTGCTCTACCAGATCAAGCGCTGCTCGGCGCCCTGCACCGGCGAGATCGCGCCCGACGACTATCGGCGCCTCGTCGCCGAGGCGAAGGCGTTCCTTTCCGGCGAGGGCCGCGAAGTCCGCGCCGAGCTCGCGGAAGCGATGGAAGCGGCGGCAACGACGCTCGATTTTGAGAGCGCCGCCCTCTATCGCGATCGGCTCGCCGCCCTCTCCCACGTTCAATCCCACCAGGGCATCAACCCGCATGGCGTCGAGGAGGCCGACGTCGTCGCCCTCCACCAGGAAGGCGGCTACTGGTCGGTCCAGGTGTTCTTCTTCCGCACCGGGCAGAACTGGGGAAACCGCGCCTATTTTCCGCGCGCCGACAAGAGCCTTGAGGCGGCCGCCGTGCTCGAGGCCTTCCTCGCGCAGTTCTATGACGACAAGCCGGTGCCGCGGCTGATCCTTGTCTCGGCTGATTTTCCCGAGCGCGCATTGCTTGAGACCGCCCTCACCGAGAAGGCCGGCCGCCGCGTTGCAATCGCGGTTCCGCAGCGCGGCGAGAAGCGCGAGCTGGTCGAGCATGCGCTCGCCAATGCGCGCGAGGCGCTGGCGCGCAAGATCGCCGACACGTCGAGCCAGGGGCGGCTCCTCGCGGGCCTCGCCGAGGTGTTCGGATTGCCGGAGCCGCCGCGGCGCGTCGAGGTCTACGACAACAGCCACGTGATGGGCACGAACGCCGTCGGCGCCATGATCGTCGCCGGCCCCGACGGCTTCGCCAAGAGCCATTACCGCAAGTTCAATATTCGCGCCGACGACGTCGCGCCGGGCGACGACATCGGCATGATGCGCGAGGTGATGCAGCGCCGCTTCGCGCGGCTCCTGAAGGAGGCCGGTCCAAGGGCGGATGTGAAAGGCGAGGACGACGCGCTCGGCCCGTGGCCCGACCTCGTGCTCGTCGACGGCGGCAAGGCGCAGCTCGGCGCCGCTCTCGGCGTGCTCGCGGAGCTCGGCATCGACGACGTGCCCGTCGTCTCGATCGCCAAGGGGCGCGACCGCGAGGCGGGGCGCGAGACCTTCTTCACCGCCGACCGCCAGCCCTTCATGCTGCCGCATCGCGATCCGGTGCTCTATTTCATCCAGCGGCTTCGCGACGAGGCGCATCGCTTCGCCATCGGCTCGCACCGCGCCCGCCGCCGCAAGGAGATGCACCCGAACCCGCTCGACGAGATCGCCGGGATCGGGCCGAGCCGAAAGCGCGCGCTGCTGCGCCATTTCGGCACGGCAAAGGCGGTGAGCCGCGCCGGCATTGAGGACCTGATGGCGGTCGAGGGCGTCTCGCGCGCCGTGGCGGAAGCGATCTACGACCATTTCCACGAACAAGTTCAGTGAGATACGGAGAAGCCGCCAGGTCCGTCGTGCTTTCGTCTCAAACCCGGCGTAAGCCTTTCGCGGGGCAAGAGGATTTGCGTAGCCGGACAATTGACGGAACCACCGCAGAATCCCAAGGTGCCGACATGACGGCCAGAGCCGAACGAGCCGATGCAGCGGCCGATGGACCTCGGGGCGCTCAGCCTCCCCAACATCCTGACCTACGGCCGGATCGCGGCGGCGCCGCTCGTCGGGCTCACCTACTACATCCCCTACCATTGGGGCCCGTGGATCGCCTTCTCGATCTTCGTCATCGCCTCGATCACCGACTATTTCGACGGCTATCTCGCCCGCGCCTGGCAGCAGCAATCGGCGCTCGGCCGCATGCTCGACCCGATCGCCGACAAGCTTCTCGTCTCCGTCGCGATCCTGATCCTCGGTCGCCGACGGCGTGCTCGACGGCTGGTCGATCTGGGCGGCGATCATCGTCCTGATGCGCGAGATATTCGTCTCCGGCCTGCGCGAGTTCCTGGCCGAGCTTCGCGTCAGCGTGCCGGTGTCGCGGCTTGCGAAATGGAAGACGACGATGCAGCTCGTCGCCATCGCCGCGCTTCTGATCGCGCCGGCAATCGTCGGCGGCAAGCAGGGCGTCGTCATCAATCTCGGGCTCACCTTCTTCTGGGCGACGGCGATCGTGACGCTCTATACGGGCTACGACTATTTCCGCGCCGGCCTGAAGCACCTCGTGAGGAATGAGATGAAGGTCCGCTATTTCGCCTGGGTGCGCGAGCGCGTCGGCCACGCCGAGGAGGAGATCGACGTTCCCGCGGACGTGGCGAGCGTCGCCGACCTGATCCAATGGCTGGCGCTCCGCGACGAGGGCTACGCCGCCGCCTTCGCCGAGCCGACGGTCATCCGCGCCGCGCTCGACCAGGAGCATGTCGAGCACGACGCCGCGCTTTCCGGTGCGCGCGAGGTCGCCTTCTTCCCGCCGATGACGGGCGGCTGAGGCGCTTTCCTTGAGGGCGCGATGAAGCCCTGGAACCCCAATATCCGTGTTCAGCGCGAGAGCTTCGACCTCGCGGAAGAATCGCGCCGGCCTGACGCGAGGGCGCGACCGATGTCGGCGCCGTCGTCGCCTTCACCGGCTATTGCCGCGACGAGGGCGAGACGCTCGCCGCGCTCGAGCTTGAGCACTATCCCGGCATGGCGGAGGGGGAGATCTCCCGCATTGCCGGCGAGGCTTCCGGACGCTGGCCGCTGCTCGGGCTGACGGTGATCCATCGCACGGGAAAGATCGCGCCGGGCGAGCCGATCGTGCTGGTGCTCGCCGCGTCGGAGCACCGGCAGGCGGCGTTCGAGGCCGCGTCGTTCCTGATGGACTACCTCAAGACCCGCGCCCCCTTCTGGAAGAAGGAGCACCGCGCCGACGGCACCGAGGGCGACTGGGTGGAGGCGAAGGAGAGCGACGACGAAGCTGCCGGGAAGTGGTAGCGGCGCCTTCGCCGGTCAGTAGAGCGTCTCCTTGTAGCGCACGAGCATCTCCGCCTGCGTCTCGGCCGTCGCCCAGTCGACCTGGTCGCGGATCATCTCGCCGATCGAGGGAAGCGTCGCGCGGTCGACGTGCCTGGTCGCGTCCCAAAGTGCTGAACGCATCAGCGCCTTGCCGCAGTGAAGGTAGGCCTGCTCGACGCCGACGCGGATCACCGCGATCGGAAGCTTGCCATCGACCGTGCCGAGCGCGCGAAGCTCCGGGTCGATGTCGAGCGTCGCCCGCCCGTTGACGCGCAGCGTCTCGTCCACGCCGGGCACGAAGAAAAGCAGCCCGACACGGCCGTTCTCCAGGATGTTCTCCGAGCGAATCGAGCCGGTTGTTGCCGGGAAAATCCGGGATCACGAGCGTCGCGTCGTCGAGCGCCTTCACGAAGCCCGCCGGCCCGCCGCGGGGCGAGACGTCGCCGCCGCCCGCGCCGGAGGTCGCAAGGACCACGAGCGGGGAAAGCTCAACGAAGCGCCGGCAATGGCGATCGAGCCGCCTGATCTCCTTGGCGAGCGAGCGCGGGTTCGGCGTCTTGTAGACGCGCCTGAGCGCGTCCTTGTTCTTGATCGTGGTGTCCATGATCCCGACTAGGCCGAAGCTCAGCGCGCGGCAACCTTCTTCGCGGGCGCCGCGGTGGCCGGATGGACGGCGGCCACGTAGTCCTCCATCAGCTGCTTGGTGATCGCGCCGACGGTGAACCGGTAAGGCCCCACCTCGGAGACCGGCGTCACCTCCGCCGCGGTGCCGGTCAGGAAGCACTCCTCAAAAGTAGCCATCTCCTCCGGCTGGATCGCGCGCTCGATCACCTCGATGCCGCGGGCGCGGGCAAGCGCGACGACCGTCTGCCGGGTGATGCCATCGAGGAACGCATCCGGATCCGGCGTGTGGATCTTGCCGTCCTTGACGAAGAAGATGTTGGCGCCCGTCGCTTCGGCGACCAATCCGCGCCAGTCGAACATCAGCGCGTCGGCGTAGCCCTTGCGCTCCGCCGCGTGCTTGGAGAGCGTGCAGATCATGTAGAGGCCGGCCGCCTTCGCCTTCGCCGGTATGGTGCGCGGGTCCGGCCGGCGCCATTCGGAGATGTCGAGGCGGATGCCCTTCAGCCTCTCCTCCGGGCTGAAATAGGAGGGCCAATCCCACACCGCGATCGCGACGTTGATGCGGTTCTTCTGCGCCGACACGCCCATCATCTCGCTGCCGCGCCAGGCGGCCGGGCGGACATAGGCGTCGGAGAGATTGTTCAGGACGAGAAGCTCGCGGCAGACCGCGTCGATCTCGTCCATCGAAAAGGGGATCGCGAAGTCGAGCAGCCGCGCGCTGTTGAAGAGCCGTTCGGTGTGCTCGCGCAGCTTGAAGATTTCGCCGCCATAGGCGCGCTCGCCCTCGAACACGCAGCTCGCATAGTGGAGGCCATGCGTGAGCACGTGAATCTTCGCCTCCGCCCAGTCGACAAAGGCCCCGTTGAACCAGATCTTGCCGGTCATCTGATCGAAGGGAACGCCCGCCATAGTCTTATCCTCCAGGCCTGCGACGCTTTCCGCGCGCCGTCTGACTTGAGAAGTCCTGCCAATGCAGCACGATTGCGCCGCTCGTACAATTCTTGCACAAGTCGGGTGCGACGGTTCAGCATTTCGTCGACGCCGACTGTCGCAGAGTAGCAAGACCACAAGATATGTCAATATGGCTGACATAAATCGCTCCTCGCCGCGCGCCGCCTCGCGCCACCGCCGAGGAGTCGGTCGTCGACCTGATCGAGCTCCTGTTCTTCGCCTACCGCGACTTCATCTCCGACCCCGACGCGATTCTGGCAAAATCCGACTTCGGCCGCGCGCATCACCGCGTGCTGCATTTCGTCGACCGCAATCCCGGGCCTGACCGTCGCCGACCTCCTCGACATCCTGAAGATCACCAAGCAGAGCCTGGCGCGCGTCCTGAAGGAGCTGATCGATTCCGGCTTGATCGAGCAGCGGACCGGGCGCGAGGACCGGCGCCAGCGCCTGCTCTACGCGACGCCGGCGGGGCGCGCGCTTTCCGCCAGCCTCTCCGCGCCGCAGGAGCAGCGCATCAAGGCCGCGCTTGCCGGGCTCGGACCCGACGCGCGCGCGACCGTGACGGCCTTCCTCTTCGGCATGATCAATGCGCCGGAGCGGGCCAAGGCCGCGCAGCTCGTCGACGAGGAGGACGAAGCCGTGAAAGCGTCCCGCGCCGGCCGACCCTTCCGACGACGCGCCGCACCTTCTCGTCGTCGACGACGACATGCGGATCCGGACGCTCCTGACGCGCTTTCTCGGCGCCAACGGCTTTCGCGTCACCGCCGCCGCCTCCGCCGCCGAGGCGCGCCGGCAGATCGCCAACCTCGCCTTCGATCTCCTCGTCGTCGACGTGATGATGCCGGGCGAGAGCGGGCTCGAATTCACCGAGGCGCTGCGGCAGGGCTCGACCGTCCCGATCCTCATCCTGACGGCGCGCTCGGAAGTGCCGAGCCGTATTCGCGGCCTCGAAGTCGGCGCCGACGACTATCTCGCAAAGCCATTCGAGCCGCGCGAGCTGCTCCTGCGGATCAACAGCATCCTGCGGCGCGGCGTGCAACCCGAGCCGTCACATCGAAGCCATCCGCTTCGGCCCCTTCACCTTCCATGTCGAGCGCGGCGAACTGAAGCGCGGCGACGAAATCGTCCGCCTCACCGATCGCGAGCGCGATCTCCTGCGCATGTTCGCCGCCCGCCCGGGCGAGACCGTGAAGCGGCACGAATTTCTAAAAGTGTCGAATGGCGGCGGCGAACGGGCGGTCGACGTGCAGATCAACCGCCTGCGCCGCAAGATCGAGGACGACCCCTCAAATCCCGTTCACCTGCAGACGGCGCGCGGAATTGGCTATCGGCTGCTGGTGGATTAAAGCATGATCCCGAAAAGTGGGAACCGGTTTTCGGATAAGATCATGCTTCGGCAAGGCGTTAGCGTCTCCAGCCCAATTCGATCCGAATGGAGAGGGCTCTAGGTTCCGCCGCTCCGACATGGAACGCAGCAAGCCATGGCTCTGATCGGCGACATCGGCGCGCGCATCAAGCTACCGAGCCGGCTCCGGCAGGTTCGCGAGATCGCGGTGCGCCTGTGGCACGCTGCGGCGGCCGGCCTCGCCTGGCTCGGCCTGACGCGCTTCGGATCGGTCCTCAGAAATCACCTGCCGAAGGGCCTCTACGCGCGCTCGATCCTGATCGTCGTCCTGCCGATCCTGATCCTCCAGGCGGTCATCGCCTACGTGTTCATGGAGCGTCACTGGCAGACCGTGACGCGGCGCCTTTCGAGCGCCGTGGTCGGCGACATTGCGGCGGTCATCTCGACCATCGAAACCTATCCGCAGGACCCGCGCTTCTCCGAGATCACGCGGATCGCCGGGGACACCTACGGCCTCACCATCTCGGTGCTGCCGCCCGATCCTTTGCCGCAATCCGGGCCGCGGCCGTTCTTCTCGCTTCTCGACTCGACGCTCACGCATCAGATGCAGCAGCGCATCAATCGCCCCTTCTGGATCGATACGGTCGGGAATTCCGACATGGTGGAGATTCGCATCGATCTCGGCGATCACGTGCTTCGCGTGTTCGCGCCGCGGAGCCGCGCCTACGCTTCCAACTCGCAGATCTTCATCTTCTGGATGGTCGGCACATCGCTCGTGCTGATCACGATCGCGCTGCTTATCCTGAGAAACCAGATCAAGCCGATCCTCAATCTCGCCGAGGCGGCCGAGCAGTTCGGCAAAGGTCGGCCTGTCGCCGAATTCAGGCCGCGCGGCGCGCGCGAGGTGCGGCAGGCCGCACAGGCCTTCATGGACATGCGCGAGAGGATCGAACGACAGGTCGAGCAGCGCACCACCATGCTTTCGGGTGTGAGCCACGATCTTCGCACCGTGCTGACACGCTTCAAGCTTGAGCTTGCCATGCTTGGCGACACGCCCGACACCGAGGCGCTCCGCGCCGATGTCGACGAGATGAGCCGGATGCTTGAGGACTATCTCGCGTTTGCCCAGGGCGACGCCGGCGAGACCACCGAGATCGTCGACGTCCCGACCATGCTGGAAGAGATCGCCGAAAAGGCGCGGCGCGACGGCGACGCCGTGCAAACCGCATTCGACGGCGAGCCGCGCGCGCTCCTCCGCGCTCTCGGCTTCCGCCGCTGCGTCGGCAATCTCGTCGGCAATGCCGGCAAGCACGGCAAGCACATCGTCGTGAAGGCGCGCCACGCCGACGGCTGGCTCACCGTGACGGTCGACGACGACGGACCGGGAATTCCGCCCGAGGAGCGCGAAGCGGTGTTCCGGCCTTTCTACCGGCTCGAAGCCGGCCGCAACGTCGACATCGGCGGCAGCGGCCTCGGCCTCGCGATCACGCGCGACATCGCCATGAGCCACGGCGGCGACGTGATATTGGCCGAGAGCCCGCTCGGCGGCGTCCGCGCCGTGCTGATGATCCCGGCCTGAGCGGCGCGCCCACCTGCCCGAGGTCAGAACATCCGTCCGCCGACGGGCACGTCCAGGCTCGGATGGATGAGCACGACCTCGCCCGCAGCGTCGGGCACGCCGAGCGTCAGCACCTCCGACATGAACGGCCCGATCTGCCGCGGCGGGAAATTCACCACCGCGAGCACTTCCCGGCCGATCAGCGAGTCCGGCATGTAGTGCTGGGTGATCTGGGCAGAGGACTTCTTGCGTCCGATCTCAGGTCCGAAGTCGATGACGAGCTTCAGCGCCGGCTTGCGCGCCTCCGGAAACGGCGCCGCCTCGACGATGCGGCCGACCCGGACGTCGACCTTGAGGAAATCGTCGAAGGTGATCGGCGCCCCGGCGGGCGCGCTCACGTCGGATGTCCCTCGGGCAACTCGCCGTCCGCCGAGGGCGGCGCCGGACGCCGCTCCGCCTTGCCGCGCCGACCGATGATCCCTTCGAGCCAGTCGACCCGCTTCGCCACGCGCTCCGCTTCGCGCAGCCGCTTGTCGAGCGCCGCCATGGTGCGCGCGAGCCCGGGATCGTCGTCGTCGAGATAGACGCGCATCACCCGCGCCCAAAGGAGAGCGATCGCCTGCGCCCTGACGAGCCCGCGACGGCCGGCCGCAGGGATGCCGGCGGCGGCGAGCATCCAGGCCATCGACTGAGTGACCAGACGATTGAGCTCAAGCGCGAGGAGCGGATCGCCGAGCGCCGCCCGCGCGATATTGCGGATTGCTGCCTTGTGCGGCGCGTGCGCCTCGAAGCGGGCGAAAAGGATATCGAACAGCCGCTCGCGCGACGCCTCTTCGGCGAGCGAGGGGTCGACGCCCTCAAGCACGCGCTCGTCCACATGGCGGATGTATTCGGCCAAGATCGCAAGCCGGCCGTCATAGGCGGCGCGCAGCGCGGCGAGCGTGATGCCGGCGCGCTCCGCCAACGCCTCCAGCGTGACCTCCCCCCACGGACGCTCCGCGGCGAGCGTCATCAGCGCCTCGACAATACGGTCGCGGGACTTCGGCTTCGGCAAACGCGCGCTCCCTCAGGCTGTTCAGACCGGAAGAATAAAGGCCTCGCCCGCTTGAAGCGACGGGAAATCGCCGCCTTGCGAAAACGTCGCGCGAGCCTGAAACATATCTAAAGATATAACTTGCATAGCGCCCGCCGACGCGATATGAAGATATATCTTACGATACTTATTGGAGTGAAAAATGCACCATTATTCCTGCCACCGCGATGGCGACGCCCATTTCGCAGGCCGCTCACGCCGCGGCGGGTTTCGCGGCTTTGGCGGCTTCCGGGGTCCGGGCGGCGGTCGGGGCGGCTTTCCGTTCGGACGCTTCGTCGGCGACGGCGAGCTTCGTCTGATCGTTCTCAGCCTGATCGCGGAAGCCCCGCGCCACGGCTACGAGATCATCAAGGCGCTCGAGGAGCGCTCAGGCGGCTTCTACAGCCCGAGCCCTGGCGTCATCTATCCGACCCTCACCTATCTGGAGGAAGCCGGGCACGCCGTGGCCTCGGCCGACGGCAACAAGAAGACCTACGCCATCACCGAGGCAGGCCGGGCATACCTCGACGAGAACCGCATCCAGGCGGAGGCGATCCTCTCACGCATCGAGTGGATCGGCGCCCGCCTCGGGCAGGCGCGCGCGTTCTTCGAGCGCGGCGAGGAGATGCGCGACCGCGACATCCCTGAGGTGATCCCGGAGCTGAACGCTGCGCGGCGCGCCATCAAGGCCGCACTCGCGGCAAAGCTCAATGCGCCCGTCGATGAGCAGCGCCGCATCGCCGAGCTTCTGCTCAAGGCGGCGAAGGAGATCGCGGGGAGCACCAAGCCGTTCGGCCCTGACGACATCGACCTCGGCTGATGCACGGCCAAGCGATCGACCGGATTCCGGGTCGGGCTATCCCCTAGCCGAGCTCGGTCGAACGCTTCTTCGCCGCCGCAACCGCCCGGTCGAGAAGCGGCGCGAGGCCGTCCTCCGCCATCAGCACCGACAGTGCGGCCTCCGTCGTGCCGGCCGGCGACGTGACATTCTTGCGAAGCACGGCGGGCGACAGCGGGCTCGCGGCGAGGAGCTCGCCCGATCCCGCAACGGTCTGCCGCGCGAGCTGCGCCGCAAGCGCGTCGGGCAGCCCCGCCCGCCGGCCCGCCTCGGCGAGGTATTCGGCAAGCAGGAAGACATAGGCCGGGCCCGAGCCCGACACCGCGGTCACCGCATCGAGCAATGTCTCATCGTCGATCCAGGCGACCTCGCCGATCGCGGCAAACAGCGCGCCCGCGGCATTACGCTCGCGTTCGGTGACGTGCGGGTTCGCGACTACCGCCGTCATGCTCATGCCGACTTGCGCCGGCGTGTTGGGCATGGCGCGGACGATGGGCTGCCCGGCCGGAAACGCCGCCTCCAATGTCGCGAGGCGGACGCCGGCGGCAATCGAGAGGATCGCCGTGTCGGGGGCGGCGAGCGCCCTCACCTGCTGCAGCGCCTCCGCCATCGATTGCGGCTTCACCGCGAGCACCATGACCTTGTAGGCGCGGTCGGCTGCGGCCGCGACGCTCGTCGCCGTCGCCGTTCCATCCTTGGCGAGCTCCCGCCAGCGCTCGCCTTCAAGATAGGGATCGAGGATCGTCACCTCGGACGCATCGAGGCCGCGCGCGAGCCACCGCTCCAGCATGGCGCCACCCATCTTGCCGGCGCCGACAAGGAGCAGCGGCTGGGCACCCGCAATCATGGTCGTCAGGCTTCGCCGTGCGTCTCGAAGAGCACCGCCGAAAGCGCCTCTTCCGGCGATTTGCCGGCCCAGATGACGAACTGGAAGGCCTGGTAGTAGCGCTCGCACGCCTCGACCGCCGCGGCGAGCATGGCCTCCAGCTGCCCGGCCCCCGCCTCCATGCCTTCCGTCAGGAGCAGCGCGTTCCGATACATGATCACGCCCTCCGCCTGCCACAGGTCGAAATGGCCGAGCCAGAGCTGCTCGTTGACGAGCGCGAGCAGCCGCATCACTTCGTTCTTGCGCCTGTCGTTGACCTTGAAGTCGAACGCGCAGGCGAGATGCAGCGCCTCGAGCGCCCCCATCCACGACATCGAAAGGTTGTAGTCGCAGAACGCGCCGGTGACCGAGATGGTGATCTCGTCGTCGCCGGAGCGGTCGAACGCCCAGTCGTGCGACGCAGCGATCTGCTCGATCAGGTCGACCGGGTTCGTGGAGGCGGCGAGTTCGATGTCGACCAAACTCATGCTGATGTCCTCGCGTCATACCAGGGAGAACGCAAACCGATTGTGACGCGACGCCGCCCGCGCGAATCGAGAAAGACCGCCCAGGCTCGTCGAATTTGTGCAGCCCGGACGCCCCCGTTAGGCATTGAAGTGTCGGAGCAAATCCGAATCTCTTTTGACCTCACTATAGATATGCGAGTCCGCTCGGGAAGCGCCGCGCGAATCCCTGCCGGCTTTTCCACGGGGAAACGCGGCCGTGCTCAGATCGCTTCCTCGTCGGCGGCCGAGCCGCCGGTTCGCTTGCGTGCCCCGCGCTTGACCGGTTCGTCGTCATGCGACCCCCCGCCATGCTTCAGCTGTGCCTCAAGTGCCGCAATGCGCTTCTGCAACGATTCATTCTCCGCGCGGGCCTTGGCGGCCATGTCGCGCACGGCTTCGAACTCCTCGCGTTGCACGAGATCCATCTCGCCGATGAATCGCTCCGCCTGGCTCTTCACCGCCGTCTCGACCTCGCGGCGGACTCCCTGAGCGACGCCGGCGACATCGGTCATGAGCTTGGCAAACTCGTCGAGAAGCCGGCTTGAGGTCTGTGTCATGTCGCCTCTCCGGAAGCCCGTCTGCCGACAGGCCAACACACGGGCCGGATCGAAGGCCCAATTCCAGGGCAATCGCGCCC
This sequence comes from uncultured Alphaproteobacteria bacterium, assembly GCA_963750115.1. Taxonomy (GTDB): domain Bacteria; phylum Pseudomonadota; class Alphaproteobacteria; order Rhizobiales; family Afifellaceae; genus DASWJZ01. The sequence goes on from CAVVPM010000015.1 coordinate 187,851, forward strand.
TGCACAACAATCAGGCACTGGCATATAGGCTCTGATGCCGTTCGCGCAAGGAGGCGGGTTGACCCGCCGTTAATGCGGGGGGATGGTCCGCCGCTTCTTTCGCGCCGATTCCACCATGCTCGCCATCCCGTTTCCCGCGCTTGATCCGGTCGCGATTTCGTTCGGACCGTTCGCGATCCGCTGGTACGGCCTGGCTTATTTCGCCGGCATCCTCATCGGCTGGTGGTACGCGGGACGTCTCGTCTCAAACGATCGCCTCTGGGGCCGCCGAGCCCCGATCACGCGCGCCGATATCGACGACCTCGTTCTCTGGATCGTCGTCGGCGTCGTCGCCGGAGGCCGCATCGGCTACGCGATCTTCTATGAGCCCGGCCACTTCCTCAACGACCCCGCTGCCTTCTTCAAGCTGTGGCAAGGCGGCATGTCATTCCACGGCGGCCTAACCGGCACGATTCTCGCGATGGCGATCTTCTCGCTCCGGCGAAAAATCCCGATGCTGTCGCTCTTCGATGTCTCGGCCGCCGCGGTTCCCTTCGGGCTCTTCTTCGGCCGCATCGCGAACTTCATCAATGGCGAGCTCTGGGGGCGGCCGACCACCGTTCCCTGGGGAATGGTCTTTCCCGGCGCGGGCCCCCTGCCCCGCCACCCGAGCGAGCTCTACGAGGCGGGGCTTGAGGGCATCGTGCTTTTCATCGTGCTTCGCCTCCTCACCCACCGTTTCAAGAGCCTGACGCGGCCGGGCGTGACCGGCGGCGCCTTTGTCGCCGGCTATGGCATCGCCCGCATAACCGTCGAATTCTTCCGCGAGCCCGACGCCCAGATCGGCTTCCTCGCCGGCGGGCTCACCATGGGCATGGTCCTGTCGATCCCGATGGTCATCATCGGGATCGTCGCGGTCATTGTCTGCGCGCGGCGATCGGAGCGACAAGACGAAGGCGAGGCGGCCGGGTTGACGGAGCGAGAGTGACGGACACGCCGCTCGCAACGAAGATCAAGCGCTTGATCGAGGCGGTCGGCCCGATGAGCGTTGCGGACTACATGGCTCTTTGCTTGAGCGATTCCGAGCACGGCTACTACGCCACGCACGATCCCTTCGGTGCCGCCGGTGATTTCATAACCGCGCCGGAAGTCAGCCAGATGTTCGGCGAGATCGTCGGCGCGTGGCTTGTGCACGCCTGGCGCATGGCCGGTGCGCCGGCACATGCGAACTCGTCGAACTCGGCCCGGGTCGCGGCACGCTGATGGCCGACATTTTGCGGGTCGCCGCACAGGCGCGCGATTTCCGCGACGCGATTTCCGTCCATCTCGTCGAGACCAGCCTATTGCTCAAGAAGCGGCAGGCAGAAACTCTCTCGCCGACGGCAATCGAAATCGCCTGGCACACGTCGCTTGAGGACGTGCCCAACGGACCCATCTTTCTCGTCGCGAACGAATTCTTCGACGCGCTCCCCGTGCGCCAATATGCACACGTCGCGGGCGTCTGGCGCGAGCGCGTCGTCGGTCTCGACCCAGCCGGGCGGCTCGCTTTCGGCCTCGGCGCCGGGGCGCTTGACGGAGGTCCCGACGCGCCGGAGAGCGCGATCCTCGAAATCCGACCCGCCGCCGACGGGACGATTGCGGAGGTCGCCCGCCGCGTCGCGAAGGAGAGCGGCGCAGCGCTCGTCGTCGACTACGGCCACACAGAGACGGCGTTGGGAGAGACGCTGCAGGCCGTGCACCGGCATGGCTTCACCGATCCGCTCGCAGCGCCTGGCGAAGCCGATCTGACCGCGCATGTCGATTTTGCCGCGCTCGCCCGCCGCGCGCGCGAAGAAGGCGCACGCACGCACGGCCCGATGTCGCAAGGCGCCTTCCTTCTCGCGCTCGGCCTCGCCGAGCGCGCAGAGGCGCTCGGCGCGCAATCCGACGCGGCGACGCGCGAAGCACTTGCCGCGGCAGTCGAGCGGCTTTCCGGCGAGGATGAGATGGGCACGCTTTTCAAGGTGCTGGCACTGACTCCAGCCGGCGTTATCCCGCCCCCCTTCGATCAATGCGGCTCCGGCACCGCGGGCGTCGGCGGCTTCCGCCCGGCAAGCTCCGCCCCGGCGTCGGGTTGAAGGCGCGCCAGGAAGAGGGATGACGCGATCGCCATCGCGGCCATCACCGCGAAGGTCGCGGCGAAGGCGCCGAGCGGCGGCACGTGCCCGGTCGTCGTCGCGGAATGCAGGATGAAGGCGGCAAGCGCCACGCCCATGCTCTGCGAAAGCCGCTGCGACATCGTGGAAAAGCTCGTCGCGTGGCTCATCTCACCGCGCGAGAGATCGGCGAAGGTAAGCGCGTTCAGGCTGACAAGCTGCAGCGAGCGAAAGAAGCCGCCGAAAAAAAGCACGAGGATCATGATGAGATAGGGCGTGTCGGCCCTGAAGAAAGCGCACGCGCCGGTGAAGACTGCGGCGATGAAGCCGTCCCACATCAGCACCGTGCGGAACCCGAGCCGCGTCAGCACGCGGCTTGAAACCGTGCGCATGCCGAGCGAGCCGACCGCGCTGACGAAGGTGACGAGGCCGGATTGGAATGGCGTGTAGCCGAACTCCTCCTGGAGAAGCAGCGGCAGCACGAACGGCAGGGCGCCGAGGCCGACACGGAACAGCGATCCCCCGACGAGGCTCGCGCGGAACGTCGCGATGCGGAAGAGGCGGAGGTCGAGAATCGGCTCCGTCGTGCGCCGCGCGTGAAGCGCATAGCCGAGAAGCGCCGCCGCGCCGAAGCCGAGGCAGCTTCCTGAAAGAAGATCGATCGCGTCGTTGCTCGCCGTCGCGTCGATGCCGAAGAGCACGGCGCACAATCCGAATGCGGAGAGAAGCGCGCCGAGCGCATCGAAGCGCCGCGGCGGCTCGCGCACGTCCTCGATGAAAACGGTGATGAGCAGAATGCCCGCCACTCCGACCGGAAGATTGACCCAGAATATCCAGCGCCAGGACGCGAAAGAGGTGAGGAAGCCCCCGACGAGCGGACCGAGGATCGGGCCGATCAGCGCCGGCATGCTCATCAACGCAAGCGCGCGGACGAGCTGGTCCTTCTCCACCGAGCGCACCAGGATGAGCCGCGCGACCGGCACCATCATGGCGCCGCCGATCCCCTGTGCGATGCGCGCGCCGACGAGCCACGCGAGGTTGTCGGCGAACCCGCACATCGCGGATGCAATCGTGAAGATGGCGATCGCGACGCGGAAGACCGTGCGTGCGCCGTAGCGGTCCGCCACCCATCCGCTGATTGGCAGGAATGCCGCCAGGCTGAACATGTAGACGGTGATGGCGAGATGCAGTTTGACCGGCGGCTCATGAAACGCACCGGCGATGACTGGCAGCGACGTGGCGAGCGCCGTCGCGTCGAGTTGCTGCATGAAGAGCGCACAGGCGACGATGAGCGGCACGAGGATGTGCTTGGGCAATTCGCTTCCCGAAGTAAAATGTCCCGGAGAGGCCGCAACTCGCGGGCGCTTTCTTCTCGCGCCGAAGACCGGCGTGGTCAATGTCGCGGCGATTGCCGGCGCGGCTCCGGCGCCACCGTTCGTGCCGGCGCTTGCATCTGAAATCCGCGATTTGACTTCCGCCCGGGTCGCGGCGTACCTCCCCCCGATGCACGGCAACGCCGCACCGCTCAAACCGATCGAAGCGCCGCCGCTCAAGCTTCCCGGCGTCGCCCATGCCTTTTTCACGCGGCAGGGTGGCGTTTCGGACGGCATCTATCACACGCTGAACACGGGCATCGGCTCGAAGGATTCGCCAGAATCGGTGCTTCAGAACCGAGCCCGCGCCGCGCGCTTTCTCGGGACGACGCTTGACCGGCTCGCGACCCCCTACCAGGTCCACAGCAGCGAGGCGGTCGTCGTCGAGGAGGTTTGGGCACCGGGTCAGGGGCCGAAGGCGGACGCCGTCGTGACCCGCCGGCCGGGTGTCGCCGTCGGCGTCGGCTCGGCCGATTGCGGGCCGGTGCTCTTCGCCGACGCCGAGGCGGGCGTGGTCGCCGCCGCCCATGCCGGCTGGAAGGGGGCGCTCGCGGGCATTCTCGAATCGACCCTCGCCACGATGGAGCGACTCGGCGCCAAGCGTCGGAACGTCGTCGCCGTGCTTGGGCCGACCATCTCGGCAAAAGCCTACGAGGTCGGGCCGGAGTTTTCCGCCCGCTTCGTCGAAGCCGACGCCGCCAACCGGCGCTTCTTCCACGCCGCGGCGCGTGACGGCCATTCGATGTTCGACCTTCCCGCCTATATCGTCGCCCGGCTCGAAGCGGCCGGAATCGGGCAGCGTCGGAAATCTCGGCCTCTGCACCTATTCCGACGAGGAACGCTTCTATTCCTACCGCCGCGCGACGCATCGCGGCGAGAACGGCTACGGCCGGCTTCTTTCCGCTATTGCGCTTATCGGGGACTGAGCGTGGCTCTGCATTTCGAACCGGTGGAGTTCGAGGCGCGTCGCACGCGCGTGCTCGAAGAGATGGCGCGACGCAAGCTCGACGCCCTGCTCCTCTTCGCGCCGGAGAGCCATTATTGGCTGACCGGCTACGACACCTTCGGCTACTGCTTCTTCCAGTGCCTCGTCTTCACGCGCGAGGGCGCCTTCACGCTCCTCACCCGCTCCGCCGACCTTCGCCAGGCGCGCCACACTTCAAGCATCGAGAACATCATCGTCTGGGCCGACGAGGCCGGCGCCGGCCCGGCCGCCCAGCTCCGCGACCTCCTGAACGACATCGGGCTCCTTGGCGCCCGGATCGGCGTCGAATACGACACGCATGGCCTGACCGCCGCGAACGGCCGTGCCCTCGACGAGGCGCTGAAGAGCTTCGGCGCGATCGAAGACGTCTCCGACCTTATCCGCATGTTTCGGGTGGTGAAGAGCGAGGCGGAGCTCGCTTATGTCCGCCGCGCGGCGACGCTCGCCGACGACGCGCTTGACGCCGGTTTGGAACGGATTGCGCCCGGCGCCGACGAGGGCGACATCCTTGCCGCCATGCAGGGCGCCGTCTTCGCCGGCGGCGGCGACTACCCGGCGAACCCCTTCATCGTCGGCTCGGGCGAGGACGCCCTCCTCTGCCGCATCAAGAGCGGCCGTCGGAAGCTCGATACCAACGACCAGATCACGCTCGAATTCGCCGGCGCTTATCGGCTCTATCATGCCGCGCTGATGCGGACGGTCATCGTCGGAGAGCCGAGCCCGCGCCATCGCGAGTTGCACGCCGCCTGCACCGAGGCGCTTTTCGCCTGCGAGGATGCGATGCGCCCGGGAAAGACCTTTGGCGAGGTCTTTGACGCGCATGCCGCCGTGATGGAGGCGCACGGCATGACCCGGCACCGCCTGAACGCCTGCGGCTACTCGCTTGGCGCCCGCTACGCGCCGACATGGATGGACTGGCCGATGTTCTACCGCGAAAACCCGGCCGTGATCAGCGCCGGCATGGTGCTTTTCGCGCACATGATCCTGATGGATTCCGACGCCGGCGCGGCGATGTGCCTCGGGCGGACCTACCTGACGACCGAGGGCGGGCCGGAGCCGCTGTCGCGGCACGGAACGGAAATGCTCGTGCGCTAGCGGAGGATTTCGTAATGCTTTGTGGGAATTGGCCCCACGATGCGGTTGTGAAGCTTTTGTGCCGTTGCTAAAAGGCCTCGTGCCCACGCTCGTTCGGGGTGCTGCGCGACGGGCCGGCAGGGCGCCCGGGGATCGCCTGAAGACATGAAGATCGTCGCCGGGAATTCCAATCACACCCTTGCCCGGGCGATCGCGAACTATCTCGAAACCGATCTCGCGCGCGCCGCCGTCCGCCGTTTCGCCGACCAGGAGATCTTTGTCGAGATCCAGGAGAACGTGCGCGGCGAGGACCTCTTCGTCGTGCAATCGACGAGCTTTCCGGCGAACGACAATCTGATGGAGCTCCTGATCATCATCGACGCGCTCCGGCGCGCGTCGGCGCGTCGGATCACCGCGGTCATCCCTTATTTCGGCTATGCGCGGCAGGACCGGAAGTCGCTCGCCCGCACCCCGATCTCCGCCAAGCTCGTGGCCAACATGATAGCGATCGCCGGCGCCGACCGCGTGCTGACCGTCGACCTCCACGCCGGGCAGATCCAGGGCTTCTTCGACATCCCGACCGACAACCTCTTCGCCGCGCCGGTCTTCACCCGCGACATCAACGAGCTCTATGACAACAACCATCTGATGGTGGTGTCTCCCGACGTCGGCGGCGTGGTGCGCGCGCGGCTCATCGCCAAGCGCATCGACGCGCCGCTCGCCATCGTCGACAAGCGCCGCGAGCGGCCGGGAGAGTCGGAGGTGATGAACATCATCGGCGACGTGGAGGGCCGCGCCTGTCTCCTCGTCGACGACATCGTCGAATTCAGGCGGCACGCTGTGCAACGCAGCCGAGGAGCTCTTGAACCAGGGCGCGACCTCGGTCGCCGCCTATATCACCCACGGCGTGCTGTCGGGCGGCGCCGTCGCCCGCGTCACGGCGTCAAAGCTGAAGGAACTCGTGATCACCAACTCGATCGAGCCGACGAGCGCCGTTCTTTCCGCCCACAACATCCGCATCGTCTCGATTGCGACGCTCCTCGGCGAGGCGGTGAAGCGAACGGCGCTCGAAAAGTCGGTGTCGAGCCTCTTCGACTAGGCCCGATTCTGTTCTGATTGAAATCAGAACACGGCTCTATCTCCTTGTTTTAGCGTGATCTTATCGGAAACCGGCCCTACCCCGGGCCAAGCCCGGGGCATGCTTTTCGGCATCACGCTTTAGCGACCGCGCGCCATCGTCAGCCGGTTGCCCTCATCCGGCCGGGTTCAGCGGAAGCCGGCACGATGGCTTCGTTCGGATCGATGGCGCCCAAATTCTCGACGATCTCGAAGCGGCCGTTCTTCGCCTGGGCGATATACATGTTCATCCGAACGTGATGCTGGCCGCGCACCATCTCCGCCGGACCGCCCGGCCCCTCGGCGATCCTGGCGTGGTCGAGCGCCGCGATGACGTCTTCCTGGCTGAGCGACCCTGCCTCCTTCACGGCGGCCGCCCAGAGCCTCACGCCGCGATAAAGGCCGGAGCACGCGCTGCCGCCGGTGAACTGCGGGCCGCCAGGAAAGCGCTTGTTGTACTTATCGAGCAGCGTCTTGCTGAACCGATCGCCGACATTCTGGTAGTAGTCGAGGCAGCCGTAGAGCCCCTCGACGTGCTCCGCCGGCAAGAGGCTCAGAAGATTCTCGTCGAAATAGGTGCAGATGAGCTCACCGCCGCGCTTCTTGAAGCCGGCGTCGTGGAGAAGCTGGAAGAACGGCACGACACCCGGCGGGACGAGCGTATTGAAGACGACCTCCGCGCCGCTCGCCATGATCCGCTCGACCGTTTCGCCGTACTCCACGTGGTCCATCGGATAGTATTCCTCGCCGACGATCGCGCCGCCGTTGGCCGTGACGAGCTCGCGCACCCGCTTGTTCATCACGTGCGGCCAGATGTAGTCGGCCGACGGCAGGAAGAATTTCTTTGCGCCGGTCTTCTTCATCAGCCAGGGGATGAGCGGATCGAGCTGCTGCGCTGGCACCGGGCCGGTGCAGAAGATCAGCGGGTGCGATTCCTGCCCCTCGTATTGTTCGGGGTAGATGTAGAGCTTCCTGCCCTTCTCGACGGCGGGCGCTTTGATCGCCTGCCGGGTGGAGCTGTAAATCCCGCCGAAGAGCACATCGACCTTGTCGACTTCGACAAGCTTCTTCGCCTTGGCGGCCGCGATGCCGTCCGTCGTCGCGCCGTCCTCAAGGATCAGCTCGAGCTTGCGCCCTATGAGGCCGCCCGCGGCATTGATGTCGTCGATCGCCATTCTCGCCACGTTGGCATTGGCGAGACCCATGAAGGAGAGAGCACCGGTCTCTTCCGCGATGACGCCGACTTTGATGCTTGCTTGGTTCATGGCCCGTTCCTCTCATGCGCCCAGCGCCCCGGTGGCGCGGCTTGTGTCCGGAGGATGCCGGCACGCCACCGCCGTCGCATGAGGAGGATTCCCTACACGGCGAGGATTTCTTGCCGCACCAGGCCGCGCTCGAGCGCGAAAAGCGCTGCGGCGGCGCGGGTCGTGACCCCGATCTTGGAATAGAGATTCTGGATGTGGTTGTCGGCAGTCTTGGGCGCGATCTCAAGCTCCCGCGCCGCTTCCTTCGCCGTGCGCCCGGCTGCAATGAGCCTCAAAACCTCGATCTCGCGCGGGGTGAGGCCCGCCAGCCGCTCGCCCGGTTCCCGGCGCGTCGCTTGTCCGGCGGCGGTCAGCACGGACTCCACCGCGTCGGGGCAGAGCTTTCCGTCCCGGGCGAGGTCACGCAGCTTCTTTGCGGCCGCCGCGTCGCTCAGCGCCGGACGGTAGGGTCGCGCCTCCCGCGCCGTCTGGAAGGCCTCGGCGGCGGCAAGGATGCGGGCGGCCGGCGAAAGGTCATTGGCGCGGGCATAACGGTGATAGCCGCTGCCGTCGAGGCGCTCGTGGTGGCGCAGCACCAGCGCTGCGACGGGTCTCCCCTCCTCGCCCAGCGAAGCGAGCGCGCGCTCCCCGTGATAGGGATGAAGCCTCGCTGCGTCGGTCTCGCGTGCCGTGAGCGATCCCGCTCTCATCCAGGTCGAGACCGGGACCGCGAGCTCGCCAATATCGTGCGTGTATCCCGCCCAGCGTGCGTCGCGAATGTCGGAGAGAGGAAGGCCCATGACCTTTCCTGCGGCATCGGCAAGCGCCGCGACGGCGCGCGAATGGCCGAAGGTGAAGGGCATCCGCATGTCGACCATGTCGGCGATCGCGAGATAGGCTTCCTCGCACGCCTCATCATCGAGCGCGGCTTGCGGCTGCGGCTCGAGAGCCAGGATCGTTTCGCGGTCGACGGGCTCGTCGAGCCCGGCAAGAAAGCGCGCGGCATCCGCGAGGAAGAGGTCGGCGAGCTCCGGCTCGTAGGCGCCGCCACGGCGCTTGGCGATCTTCGTCGCCATCACCTCCGGCCCGTGCGCTTCGTTGAGCGCAATCACGTCCTGCGCCAGCGTCACCATGCGCACCGGAAGCGTCACCGCGTCGCCCTTGAGCCCATTCGGCAATCCGTGTCCGTCCCAGCGCTCATAGAGCTGACCGAGGTTCTTGCGGATCTCTTCGGAAAGACCGATGCGCTCCGCGATCCTCTGCGCGACCTCGCAGTGCCCGGCCAGGATCGGAACGCTGACCTGCAGGGCGTCGGCGAGGCCCTTCTGGACCGCCGCGGCGAGCTCGTCCGGCGGCGCGTCCGCGAAAAGCCGCGTGAAGGCGCGGACGAAGGTTTCCACGATCTCCGAATGGCTGCCCATGTCGATGCGGGCAAGATCCTGGCGAAGCGCGATCTCGTCGCCAAACGCAGACGCCAAGAGGTGGGTGTCGGCGTTGCATCCGATGTAGCGGAGCAGAGCCTGGTGATAGACATTGCGTCGCTCATCCGTGTCGAGGCCGGCGGCCTCCGCCAGACGCATCGCCAGCACGCAGGATCGAGCCGCAAAATCCCGCGACTGACCGGTGGCGAGGTCCGTCGCATAGGCGAGCACCATCAGAAAGTCAGCGCGTCGAACCGCCGGTGCCGGCATCTGCCTTTTCCTCCCCTGGCGCTCGGACCGCGAGCGTATCCTCATTTGCGTCCCGACGGGCAATAGGCTCCGTTCGCGGCCGATTTGCGTTTTCCCCCCGCCTCCCCTATAAGCGCCGCGGCGCTGGCACCCTTGGAGGCGGCGCTTGAGCGTGGCCGCTTGTGAAGCGGCCTTTCGCTTTTTACCGAAGATCAGGAGTGCGACCCATGGCTCAGACGAGCGTTCTGAAGGCCGAGGCGCGCGACCGGGTCGGCAAGGGGGCCGCCCGTGCTGTGCGCCGCGAGGACAAGGTCCCGGCTGTCATCTACGGCGACAAGAAGCCGCCGATACCGATCACCCTTCCGCAGCGCGAGATGACGCATCGGCTTCACGCCGGCGGCTTCTTGACCCACCTCGTCGAGATCGAGGTCGGCGGCGAGACGATTCGGGCGATCCCCAAGGATTACCAGCTCGATCCGGTTCGCGACTTCCTGATCCACGTCGATTTTCTGCGCGTCGGCGAAGGTGCGCGGCTGACCCTCGACGTTCCGGTGCACTTCATCAACCACGCGGATTCGCCGGGGCTGAAGCGCGGCGGCGTGTTGAACGTCGTCCGCCACTCAATCGAGATGCTGGTGCCGGCCGACGCCATTCCCGAGTTCCTGACCGTCGATCTTGCCGGCCTCGACATCGGTGACTCCGTCCACATCTCGGCCGTGCCGCTGCCGGAGGGCGTGTCGCCGACGATCCGCGGCCGCAACTTCACGGTCGCCACCATCGCCGGCGCCGCCTCGGTCCTGCCGGAGGCGGAGGAAGGTGCGGCCGCAGCCGCCGAAGCGGGCGCGGAGGGCGAACCGAAGGCCGAGGGCGAAGCCAAGGCCGAGGGCGAGGCCGCGCCGAAGGCCAAGGCGGACGACGAAGGCAAGGGCAAGGGCAAAGCCTAGGGATACCGGGCCCGGCCCTCGGCCCCGGGCGCCGTCCGGTCGTGCAACCCGGGCGGCACCCGATTGGGCGGGGATCATCGGATGCTTCTGATCGCGGGCCTTGGCAATCCCGGCCGGCGCTATGCCGGCAATCGGCACAATATCGGCTTCATGGCGGCGGACGAAATCCACCGCCGCCATCGCCTCTCGCCGTGGCGCGCGCGCTTCGAGGGGGAAACGTCGGAGGGCACGCTCGACGGCGAGAAGGTGCTCCTCCTGAAGCCCGCCACCTACATGAACAAGTCCGGCCGCGCGGTCGCGCAGGCGATGCGATTCTACAAGCTGACGCCCGCCGACATCGTGGTGGTCTATGACGAGCTCGACCTGCCGCCCGGCAAGCTCAGGATGAAGACCGGCGGCAGCACCGCCGGGCACAAGGGCCTGAAGTCGATCGAGGCGCACATCGGCAAGGGATTCCGCCGCATGCGCCTCGGGATCGGGCATCCCGGCGCAAAGGAGCTGGTGAACGGCTATGTGCTGCACGACTTCGCCAAGGCCGACCGCGAATGGATCGATCCGCTGCTGGCCGCCGATGGCGGAGAACGCGCCGCTGCTTGCCGAAAGGCGACGACGCGAACTTCATGAACCGCGTGCACCTTGCGACGGCGGAAGAAGACGAGCCGCCTGAAGCCAAGCCGAGCCCCGACAACCGCACCGAACGCCCGACGAAGCCGGCCGAGCGCCATATCGGCAGCGCCTTCGCCGGCCTGAAGAAGCTCTTCGGCCGCGAGCACTAGGGCATGGTCCCGAAAGCCGGGAACCGCTCTTCGGATTGGACCTTGCTTTGACGAAGCGATGTGGCCACCGGCCTCACTCGATTGAATGGAACGGGACTAGATGGGATTTCGCTGCGGCATCGTCGGCCTGCCGAATGTCGGCAAGTCGACGCTTTTCAACGCGCTGACGCGGACGGCGGCGGCGCAGGCCGCGAACTATCCCTTCTGCACGATCGAGCCGAACACCGGCGAGGTGGCGGTGCCCGATCCGCGCCTCGACAAGCTCGCCGAGCTCGGCAAGTCGGCGGAGATCGTGCCGACCCGCATCACCTTCGTCGACATCGCCGGGCCTGGTGCGCGGCGCCTCGAAGGGCGAAGGCCTCGGCAACCAGTTCCTCGCCAATATCCGCGAGGTCGACGCCGTCGCGCATGTGCTGCGCTGCTTCGAGGACCCGGACGTCGTGCATGTCGAAGGCACGATCGATCCGGTCGCCGACGCGGAGACGGTCGAGACGGAGCTGATGCTCGCCGATCTCGAGAGCCTCGAACGGCGCATCCAGCCGCTCCGCAAGAAGGCGACGGGCAAGGACAAGGAGGCGCTCGCTCTCCTCCCCGTGATGGAGAAGGCGCTCGCGACGCTCACCGCCGGCAAGCCGGCCCGCGTGCTTCGACGCGAGCTTGCGCCGGAGGACATCCGCGTCCTCGACGGCCTGCAGCTCCTGACCGCAAAGCCCGTCCTCTACGTCGCCAACGTCGCCGAAGCGGACGCCGCGACCGGCAATGCGCATTCCGCGCGCGTCGCCGCGATGGCGGCGGAGCAGGGCGCCGGCTTCATCGTGATCTCCGCCGCGATCGAGGCGGAGATCGCGCAGCTTCCCCGGGGAGAGCCGCGAATTCCTGGCCGCGATCGGGCTCGAGGAGCCCGGCCTCGACCGGCTGATCCGCGCCGGCTACGCGCTTCTCGGCCTCGTCACCTTCTTCACCGTCGGGCCGAAGGAGGCGCGCGCCTGGACCGTCGCCGAAGGGCGCCAAGGCGCCGCAGGCGGCAGGCGTGATCCACACCGATTTCGAAAAGGGCTTCATCCGCGCCCAGACGATCGCCTATGACGACTTCGTCGCATCGGGCGGCGAGGTCGGCGCGAAGGAGGCCGGCAAGGCCCGCGACGAAGGCAAGGATTACGTCGTTGAGGACGGCGACGTGATGCTCTTCAAGTTCAACGTTTAGAGCACGGCTCGACAGCCGCGCGCACCCGTCCTAACTGATGCCCATGCGCTATTTCGAGGATTTCGAGCCCGGTCAGGAGCTGCCGCTTCGGCCCGCACACGGTCACGCGGGCGGAGATCGTCGCCTTCGCGGCGGAGTTCGACCCGCAGCCCTTCCACCTCGATGAGGCCGCGGCGGCTGACACGCTGCTCGGCGGGCTCGCCGCATCGGGCTGGCACACCTGCGCGCTCTTCATGCGAATGGTGACGCTCGGCTGGCTGAGCGACAGCGCGTCGATGGGATCGCCCGGAATCGACAGCCTGAAATGGCTGCGGCCGGTGCGGCCGGGCGACACGATTTCCGGCCGCTCGGTCGTGCTCGAGCGCGCGGCTCTCGCGCAGCCAGCCCGATCGCGGGCTTCCTCCGCATCCGCCACGAGGTGGTGAACGCCGCGGCGAGCTCGGTGATGCTGGTCGAGAACCCGATCATGATCGGGCGGCGGAGTTAGGCGCATGGATTTCTTCGAGGACCTGGAGGTCGGCGCGCGCGACGAGATCGGCGCGCACACCTTCACCGCCGAGGAGATCAAACGCTTCGCGCAAGCCTTCGATCCGCAGCCCTTCCACCTCGACGAGGACGCCGCGGCGAAGAGCCATTTCGGCGGGCTCCTCGCCTCCGGCTGGCACACGCAGGCGGTCTGGATGAAGCTCAATGTCCGCCATTGGCAGCGGCAGCGGGCCGAGCGCGAAGCGGCCGGACTTCCGATCGCGCGTGTCGGCCCCTCCCCCGGTTTCGAGGAGCTGAAATGGCTGAAGCCCGTCTATGCCGGCGACACGATCAGCCTTCGTGAACGAGGTGGTCGGCAAGAGGCTCAGCCGTTCGATGCCCGGTTGGGGCCTCGTCACCTTCAAGATGACGGGCCGCAACCAAGCCGGCGAGGAGGCGATCTCCTTCATCGGCCACGTCTTCGTCGAGAGCCGCGACAAAGTCGCCTCCGCAGAAACATAGCGCCGATCGCCGCGTCAGGCCCGGAAGCGGCGCGATCAGACGCCGCTCCGCAACAACCGCACCTTACTGCGCCGGCCCCGTCCAGGCCGGCAGCGCGTCGATCTTCAGCTTCCGCCGCTCGTCCGGCGACTTCTTGTAGTCGCCGAGGAACGGCGCCGATTCGAACGAGCCGTATTCGGGGTTGGCGATGAATATCCAGTCGTGGCCGATATGCGCCATGTTGGCCTGCGAACGAGCGCAGCCGGTCGGCTTCCGAGCCGCCGTAATCGTCGGTGAAGTCGCCGTAATTGTCGCCGACCAGAAGCAGGATGCGATAATCCTTGGCAATGAAGGCGCGGCGCGTGCCCTTCTTCGACGTCCAGTCCTGCTTCTCCTTCGACATCAGGAAGGTGTCCACGTTGCCGCCCATCGGGAAGCCGAGCGCTTCCATGTTCTTGCGCGTCGCGTCCTCCTGGTCGGCCTTGCGGTTGGTGACATAGAAGACCTTCACGCCCTTGGAGTCGGCGTATTTGGTGAAATCGACGGCGCCCGGCACCGCGTTCGCCTCCGCGGCCTTGACCCATGCGTCCCAGGTCTTGCCGCTGAAATCCTTGCCCGCGACGACGAGCCAGGATTCTCATAGCCGCCGTTGTCGATCGCGGTCTCGTCGGCGTCGAGGATGACCGCCGGCGGCAGGTCCTGATAGGTCGCCCGTCTGCTCGGTCGCCGCCGTCCAGCTCTTGTCGGCGAGCGCCTCGTCGAGCCGCATCTTCGCGAGCTGGTACATGCCGAGAGTATTGCGCCTTGTACTCGACCGAGTTCGACACCCAGAGCGTGGCGTTCAAGAGGTCGTTCTGCGGCACCGATTCCTGCGCGAGCGCGGCGGCACGGCAAGCGGCGAACGACAGCCCCGCGGAGACCGCGGCGGCAAGCATCAATCCACGCGGTTTCATCTGGCGCCCTCCGTTTGTGACACTTCTGCGCGACGCTATCCCCGGGCCGGCCACGTGTCACGCGCGAGGCAGCAGGCGCGGAGCCGCGCGCTCCGCGGGCATCGCAAGCGCGTCAGTGCCCGGGGAATTCCACCAGCGTGCGGACCGGAACGCCAAGCGCTTCGATCTTCTGCCTGCCACCGAGGTCCGGCAGGTCGATGACGAAGACGGCGGCGACGACGTCCGCGCCGATCTCCTTCAGGAGCTTCACCGCCGCCTCGGCCGTGCCGCCGGTGGCGATCAGATCGTCGACGAGGATGGTCTTCTCGCCCGGGCGGATGCCATCGCGATGCATCTCCATCTCGTCGAGGCCGTATTCGAGCGAATAGGCGATGCGCACGGTCTCGTGCGGGAGCTTGCCGCGCTTGCGGATCGGCACGAAGCCGGCGGAGAGCTGGTGCGCCACCGCGCCGCCGATGATGAAGCCGCGCGCTTCGATCCCGGCGACCTTGTCGATCTTCGAGCCCGCCCAGGGATGCACCAGCTCGTCGACGGCGCGGCGAAACGCGCGCGGATCGCCGAGCAGCGTCGTGATGTCGCGAAAGAGGATTCCTTCCTTCGGATAGTCGGGGATCGTGCGGATCGCCGCCTGGAGATCCAGGGCCACAGATGCCATGCCGAGAAACCTCCCTCGCGCCGCTCCGGCTGCTATGCGCGACATTCCTATCGCGTCGACGGATCGGCCGCAAAGCGGAAAGAGCCCGCGTTCAACGGCTGAATTCGGACCAGTCCCTGCCAGCCGGGCGACCGGTCCGATATTGGCATAGCCGAGCACCGCGACGACGGCGATGAAGCACGATCGCAAGGACCAGCCCGGCGACGATGCCCGCCGGGATCTGCCGATACCAGCGGATCAACTCCTCGACCTTGCGCGCCGCCTGCTCGAAGCGCTCCGTCACCGCGCCCTTCTCGATCAGCGGCTTCTCGGCGTCGGATACGGTCTTCGCGTAGGCGTCGATCATGTCGCGCGCCGCGGTGCGGTAGCGCAGCTGCTGGCCCAGCGTCAGCACGCTCGCGGAGAAGGCCTTCATGTGATCGCTTTGCGGCGGGCTGCCGTGCTGCTCCTGCCAGCCGATGTAGAAGTCGCGCTTGTCTTTCTTGTAAAGCGCATAGGCGATAAGCCCGATCAGATCGTCGTCGCCGGAGACGAGCTGCTCGTAGGCGCGGTTGATCTCGCTGATTTCGGGCACGACGTTCATATCTGCCGCTTCCGTTCGGCGTAATAGAAGCGGAGCACCTGGCGCGCCGCTGCCAGGGCCTTCAGATGGATGTCGTTGCGCACGACCGCGCGCGCGCCGTCGTCTCCGGTCCCGGCCAAGGCGGCAGAGAAAGACGCTGTCGCGCGACGCGGCGCGCCGCGTCACCTCGCGCTGTCGCTCGTGGCCAAAATTGCTGGCGTCCATCGGTCCCCGTCTCCAGGCGAAACGGCGGATCATAAGCTGGCGGCATGGGCCCGCCTAGCCCCCGTCAGCGCTTCAAAACCCGGCCGGCGACGGCGTCGAGCTTCTTCAAAAGCGCCGGATCGCGGGCTTCCGGTGCCGTCATGATGGCGAATTCGAGCGCCTTGTCGGAACCGATCGGGCAGACTTCGTGCTCGCGCGGGAAGTCACGGACGAGGCGCAGCAGGAGCTGCTGCACGCGCGCCTGGTTTCGTGCATGACGCGGATCACCTCCTTGACGTCGACCGGCGCATGCTCATGGTGCCAGCTGTCGTAGTCGGTCACCATGGCGATCGTGGCGTAGGAAATCTCCGCCTCGCGCGCGAGCTTCGCCTCCGGCATGTTGGTCATGCCGATGACGTCGCAGCCCCAGGAGCGATAGAGGCGGCTCTCGGCGAGCGTGGAGAATTGCGGGCCCTCCATGACGAGGTAGGTGCCGCCGCGGTGGAACGGTGATGCGCTCCGCCTCCGCGGCAAGGGCGATCCGCTCGGCGAGCAGCGGGCTCATCGGCTGCGCCATCGAGACATGCGCGACGACGCCGTCGCCAAAGAAGCTTTTCTCCCGCGCGAAGGTGCGGTCGATGAACTGGTCGACGATGACGAACTCGCCGGGCGCGAAATCCTCGCGCAGCGACCCGACCGCTGAGACCGAGACGATGTCGGTCACGCCCGCCCGCTTCATCGCGTCGATATTGGCGCGGTAGTTGATGTGTGTCGGCGACAGCCGATGACCGCGGCCGTGGCGCGGCAGGAAGCGAAGCTTCAGCCCCCCGAGCTCGGCGAAGAGGAGTGTCGTCGGATGGCGCACCCCAGGGGCCCTCGATGCGCCGCCACTCGGGATGCTCCAGGCCCGGCAGGTCGTAAAGGCCCGATCCGCCGATGATGCCCAGCACCGCTTCCATTTCGATCCCCCAAGGCTCAGCGATGCGCGATGCTAGCGACGCGGTCGAGGGCGCGCCAAGCAACCGACGGGCTGCAAGCGAGTATATGGCTGATCGTTGTCTCGGCGACACAGAGCACGCTTGCCGCGGTCGGCAATCGATAGATGCTTCGTCGGCTAAGTGTCTCTCGCCGCGTCGCTATTTTCGCTTGTGCATAGCGATGAGGGAACGGGGCCGCAGCGGCTTGCGGGACGTCAAGAGCACGGAGAGACCGTGTCAGACACGTGCGACGGGTTGCACTTCTTTCGTGCGCGAGCAATCGAAGCGGCGTATCGCCCTGTCGCCTAGTGGCTGACGTCCTCCCAGACCTTCTTCTTCGTGTAGTAGAGAAGGCTCGCGAAGATGACGAGGAAGACCATCACGGTCAGGCCCGTAGCCTTGCGCTCCACGAGATGCGGCTCGGCCGCCCACATGAGGAAAGCCGCCACGTCCTTCGCGTACTGGTCGACGGTTTCCGGCACGTCGTTCGTTCGGATTGTCGTCCTTGTTCTGCGCGTAATTCACCAGCCCGTCGGTGAGCGGCGGGGGCATGGCGAGCGTCGGCCCGGAGATGAAATAGGGATTGTAGTAGCTCCCGTCCGGTACCTTGAAGCCCGCGGGCGCGTCCTGGAAGCCGGTCAGGAGCGAGTAGATGTAGTCCGGCCCGGCCGCCTGCTCGTACTGCGTGAAGAAATCGAAGATGAAGGTCGGGAACCCGCGCTCGACCGCACGCGCCTTGGCGATCAGCGAGAGGTCGGGCGGATTGCGCGCCCGGAAACGGCGGCGCCGGGGGAAAGACATCGGAGGGTCGGCCCGGCCGCTCGCCGGATTCGACCGTCGGATCGGCGATGCTGTAACCGGCGGCGATCGCCTTCGCCTCGTCATCGGTGAAATGCGGGCCGGTCGTCGATGCGAGCGTCCGGAACGCCACCATGCTGAGCGAGTGGCAGTTCGAGCAGACCTCCTTGTAGATCTGGAAGCCGCGCTGCAATTGTTGCGGATCGTATTTTCCGAACGGCCCGGTGAACGACCATTGCACGTGCCGCGGCTGCATCAGCGGATATTCCGGGATACCCCCGGAGGACGCGCTGTCGGCCGCGTAGGCCGCCGCGCCAAGCGGCAGCGCGAAGGCGAGAGCGGCGGCAAGCCGGGCGAATTTTGTCTTCATCGACTGTCTGCCCCCGTCCCTCTCAACCGCGCGTCTCAGGCGCGGCGGCGCCTGCCGCGACCGGATGTCCGCCGCCTTCGCCTGGGCCAAGCACGGCCTCTGCGATCGACGCCGGGCGCGGCCGCGGCGTTTCGAAGAGACCGAGGAGCGGCATGATCACCAGGAAATGGATGAAGTAGTAGGCCGTGAGAATGCGCGCGGCGATCACGTAGCCCCCCTGCGGCGGCTGCGACCCGAGATAGCCGAGCCCGATGGCGGCGACGACCAGAATCCAGAAGAACTGCCGATAGAGCGGCCGATAGTTGGCCGAGCGCACCCGCGACGTGTCGAGCCATGGAACGAGAAACAGCAGCCCGATCGAACCGAACATCGCGATGACGCCCAAGAGCTTGTTCGGGATGCTTCTCAGGATCGCATAAAACGGCAGCAGGTACCATTCCGGAACGATATGCGCCGGCGTCTGCAGCGGGTTCGCCTTGATGTAGTTGTCGGCGTGCCCGAGATAGTTCGGCAGGTAGAAGACGAACCAGGAAAAGAGAATCATGAAGAGCACCAGCGAGAAGGCATCCTTCATCGTCGCGTGCGGCGTGAACGGCACCACGTCCTGCTTCGACTTCACCTCCACGCCGGTGGGGTTCGTCTGGCCGGTAACGTGCAGCGCCCAGATATGCAGCACGACGACGCCGGCGATCATGAACGGCAGCAGGTAGTGCAGCGAGAAGAAGCGGTTCAGCGTCGGGATCGCCGACCGAAAAGCCGCCCCATAGCCACGTCGTGATCGCACCGCCGACGAGCGGGATGGCGGAGAAGAGGTTGGTGATGACCGTGGCGCCCCAGAAGCTCATCTGGCCCCACGGCAGCACGTAGCCCATGAACGCGGTCATCATCATGAGGAGGAGGATGACCACGCCGAGAATCCACAAAACCTCGCGCGGCGCCTTGTAGGAGCCGTAGTAGAGACCGCGGAAGAGGTGGACATAGGCGGCGAGAAAGAACATCGATGCGCCGTTCGAATGAATGTAGCGCAAGAGCCAGCCGTAGTTCACGTCGCGCATGATCTTCTCGACCGACTCGAACGCCATGTCGGCGCTTGCCACGTAGTGCATGGCGAGCACGATGCCGGTGATGATCTGCACCGCGAGCATGACGGCGAGGATGCCGCCGAACGTGTACCAATAGTTCAGGTTGCGCGGCACCGGATAGGCGACGAAGCTGTCATACATGAGCCGCGTCGCCGGCAGCCGATCGTCGAGCCACTTCCCGAATTTGGACGTCGGCTCGTAGCGGGGGAAGTAATCATGCATCGCGCGTCTCGCTCAAGCCTCAGCCGATCCGAACCGTCGTGTCGTTGGTGAATTTGTAGGGCGGGATGAACATGTTCATCGGCGCCGGGCCGAGGCGGATGCGGCCGGCCGTATCGTATTGCGAGCCGTGGCAAGGACAGAACCAGCCGCCGAATTGGCCCTCCTGCCCGAGCGGGATGCAGCCGAGATGCGTGCACACCTGGATCATCACCATCCATTCCTCTTTGCCGGGAACGGTGCGGTTCGCGTCGGTCGCCGGCGCGTCGGAGGGCAGGTTGGCGTTCCGCGCGTAGCCGTCGCGGAGGTCGCTCACCTTGACCTGCTGCGCCTCCTGCATCTCTTTTTCGGTGCGGTAGCGGAGCACCACCGGCTTGCCGCGCCATTTCACGATGATCGACTGGCCCTTCTCGATGTGTGAGGTGTCGACCTCGATAGAGCCAAGCGCCAGCGCCGAAGCGTCGGGGTTCATCTGGTCGATGAAGGGCCAGATTACGGCTCCCACGCCCACCGCGGCAAAGGCGCCGGTCGCAATCAACAGGAAATCTCGTCGCTTGACGCCCGCGCCGTCCCCATGCGGATCGGCGTGCCCGGCTTGCAGCGGGGCCGTCATGGGATGAGTCGTGTCAGCCAAATCGTGCCTCTCGCGTTGGAACGGCGTGTCAGCCCGCTGCGCTCCGCGCTGCCACAACAGCACGACAGCCCCCGGCCGTCACCCCGGAATCCACCCAGTCGCCCGACCGCGTTTTGTCATCGTCCTTTGAGAGTGTCCAGTCGGGCCGCCCCGCGACGGCAACTTGTCGCAATGCAGCAACAAATTGCCCGGCGGCCCCCTCGAAACCACACGTCCGGCACGAAATTTGCGCCGTTTAAGGGCGCTACAACTTTCCGGCGCTTCGTGAGAAGCTTCGCCTCGCATGGGTCGCCGGCCGACAAACCGGCGGCTGGGAGGCTTTGCGATGAGCAAACAAGCCGTTGATGTTCTGACGCGCTGGATCGCCGAGTCGGTCCGCCCGGTCCCCGAACACGCGATCGGCAGGGAAGCCACGCGGCTCGCGGCCGAATTCGCCGCCTACGCCGCGGATGCCGGGATCGACACCGATCGTCTCGAGGTGGAGATCGGCCAGGAGATTGTGACCCGCATGCAGGACGCGCTCGAGGCGGCGGCGGCGGCCGAGGCCGACGCGGAGCACGAGCCCGGCGACTGAGCGGAGCGCGCGGTCAGGCGATCTTGAGCGTTCGATCCTGGGGGGCGAGAAAGCCCCCGGATTGCCGCTCCCAAAGACGATGATAGAGGCCGCGCACGCGCAGGAGCGCCTCGTGCGTCCCCTCCTCCACGATGCGGCCGTCATCCATCACGATCAGCCGGTCGAGCGCGGCGATGGTCGACAGACGATGCGCGATCGCGATCACCGTCTTGCCGCCCATCAGATCTTTCAGGCTGTCCTGGATCGCCGCCTCGACTTCCGAATCGAGCGCCGCCGTCGCCTCGTCGAGGACCAGGATCGGCGCGTTCTTCAGGATCACGCGCGCGATTGCGATGCGCTGGCGCTGCCCGCCGGAGAGCTTGACGCCGCGCTCGCCGACATGCGCTTCGTAGGCGGTCCGCCCGCGCGGATCGACGAGCCCGGCGATGAACCTGTCGGCGCGCGCCACATGCGCCGCTTCGCGCATCGCCGCCTCCTCGGCATCCGGCCGCCCATAGCGGATGTTCTCGCGCACCGAGCGGTGCAGGAGCGACGTATCCTGCGTGACGACGCCGATCGCCGCGCGCAGCGAATCCTGCGTCACCTCGGCAATGTCCTGACCGTCGATGACGACGCAGCCGTGCTCGAGCGGGTAGAAGCGCAGGAGCAGGTTCACGAGCGTCGATTTTCCCGCGCCCGACGGGCCGACGAGCCCGACCTTCTCGCCGGGGCGGATATGGAGCGAAAGATCGCGGATCACGCGATCCCCTTCGCCGTAACGGAAGGTGACGTTCTGAAACTCGATCACGCCTCTGGTCACGACGAGCGGCGTTGCCGCCGGCACGTCGACCAGCGCGTTCGGCCGCGCGATCAGCTCCATCCCGTTCTCGATCGTCCCCGTGCTCTCGAAGAGCGACGTGATCGAGCGTAGCACCCAGCCCGACATCTGGTTCAGCCTGAGCACCAGCGCGTTCGACGCGGCGATCGCACCAAGGCTGATCCCCCCTTGCGTCCACAGCCAGACCGACAGCCCCGCGGCGCTGAAGATGAAGACGGAGTTGAGGATCGTCAGCGCGGCCGTCATCGTGGTGATCGACCGATTCATCTGGCGCGAAGCGAAGAGCTGCCGCTCGAAGGCTTCCCGCCCGAACGCCTCCTCGCGCTCCGCATGCGCGAAGAGCTTGACGGAAAGGATGTTGGTGAAGCCATCGACCACGCGGCCGGTCAGCCCGGAATTCGCCTCCGACACTGCGATCGAGCGCTCGCGTACGGGCGGCACGAACTTGACGATCACGACGGCATAGGCAACCAGCCATCCGAGGATCGGCAGCATCAGCCGCCAGTCGAAGCCGACGAGCACGGCCCCCGTGCCGACGAGATAGACGAGCAGGTACCAGACGCCGTCGATGATGTTCACGACGCTTTCGCGCAGCGCCATCCCCGTCTGCATCACCTTCTGGCTGATGCGGCCGGCATAATCGTTCTGGAAGAAGCCGAGGCTCTGGCGGATCACGTAGCGGTAGCTCCGCCAGCGCACGAGGCTGGAGAGGCTCGGTCCGATCGAAAGATTGACGAGCCCGCGCGACCAGATGGTGAAGAGCGGCCTTACGATCAGAAGAACGGCGCTCATCAGGACGAGCACCGGCCAGTTCGCGGCAAAAAAGCGGGCCGGGCTCGAAGCCGACATGCGGTCGACGAGCGAGCCGAGGAACGCAAAGAGCGAGAGTTCGGTGACCGAGGCAATGAGCGAGACGACAAGCGTGGTCGCGATCAGCCCGTGGAGCGGCCGCAGGAAGTAGCGGTAGGTCATGAGGAGCGCGCCGGGCGGCTGCTCGACCGGAGCCGCAGCGAGCGGATCGATCCACTGCTCAAGCCCGCGATAGCTCAGGAATTTGCGCAAGATCGCTGCCAATACCCGCTCCAGATTATCTCCGCGGCGCGGCTGAGGCGGGCGGCGAAAGATGGGAAGAAGTGGAGAATCAACTCTCCACTATCGCTATTTAGCGATTGGCCGCTGACTTTTCGAGGCGTGTCAAAGGGCTGCGGCCGTCGACGTGCGGTGCCTCCATGCCGGGGAACGCGCCCGCCGGTTCTAATCCATGCCGCCGATTCATTTTCCGGCTAAGGAATGCGCGTGATCAACGACCTTCCGCCCCGTTTCGTGATGGCATAGGTAGAATTCGCAAGCACCTGATGGCCATGAGCATTCCAGAAAGAGCAAGCGCGCCGGCGGCCCTCGAGGACGACGGTCTCGACGCGCGGAAGGACGCGGCGCGGCGTTGGTTCGAGACGCTCCGCGACGAAATCTGCGCTGCCTTCGAGGCGGTCGAGGACGACCTTCCGGCCTCAGCGCCGCTCGCGGACGAAGCCCCGGGCCGGTTCGTCAGGACGCCATGGAAGCGCACCGACCACAGTGGCGCGGCGGGCGGCGGCGGCGTGATGGCGCTGATGCACGGCCGCGTCTTCGAGAAGGTCGGCGTCCACGTCTCGACGGTCCATGGAGAATTCGCGCCGGAGTTCCGCACCCAAATTCCGGGCGCGGAGACGGACCCGCGCTTCTGGGCTTCGGGCATCTCGCTGATCGCGCACATGCAGAACCCGAACGTGCCCGCCGTTCACATGAACACGCGCATGGTGGTGACGACGAAGCGCTGGTTCGGCGGCGGCGCCGACCTGACGCCGGTGCTCGACCGGCGCCGGACGCAGGCGGACGCCGAACTCGGTCGCCTTCCATGCCGCGATGCGCGACGCCTGCGTGAAGCATCCGCACATCGACTACGCCCGCTACAAGGCCTGGTGCGACGAGTATTTCTTTTTGAAGCACCGCGACGAGCCGCGCGGCATCGGCGGCATTTTCTACGATTATCTGAACGCCGGCGACTTCGACGCCGACTTCGCCTTCACGCAGGATGTCGGGCGGGCTTTTCGCGACATCTACCCAAAACTCGTCCGTCGCAATTTCGCGACGCCCTGGAGCGATGCCGATCGGGAGGAGCAACTCATTCGGCGCGGCCGCTACGTCGAGTTCAACCTCCTCTATGACCGCGGCACCATCTTCGGGCTTCGAACCGGCGGCAACGTCGATTCGATCCTCTCTTCCATGCCGCCGGTCGTGAAGTGGCCGTGAGCAACCGTCTGCAAGAGAGCCGCCCGCGCTAAGTTGCGGGGCTTCCGGAAGCGACGTTACGATGCGGTGCGCGAGCGCATGCCACTGCGCCGCCGGATTGGCCCGTCGGTCCCGAACACGGCGTCCCAGAGACCGGAGGTGACGCCGAAGTTGGCGTCTTCATCGATGTGGTGATGCAGGGCGTGCCGACGCTTCAGCCGCAAAGCGTAGCCGCGATTGGGAAGCTGCCAATGATGCAGGATGTGGTGAACGCTGATGTACCACCAATAGCCGAGCGCCAGCCCTATCGTCAGCCCGCCGCCCATTTCGAGACCCAAGGCACCGACGAGGCCAGCCGCGACCACGACCATCGTCGGCAGGCTTAGCCACGCCGGCGTGCCGACCAGCGCCTCGTGATCCTCGTGATGTTTCGCGTGCATCCCCCGGAAGAGCGGCACGTGATGGAACACGAAGCGATGCATCAGGTATTCGACCAATGTCCACGTCACGATGCCGGCGACCGCATAGAGCGCCCACAGCCAGGCGGAAGCGGGAGTTTCCGCAAACGTCACGGCGGCCAAGACCACCGCAAACAGGGGAACGAGGAAAAACTCGCAGTAATATCCAAATCTTCCCAGGCGCATCGCAGCATTCCCAAACCGCAGAGAAAGCCGCACCGGCTCAACGGAAATCCGCCCCGCCAAAGCGGCAATGCCCAGCTTGCATGAGTTCGCCCCCTCGCACCAGACCGTAGCCGCACATTGTGGTCCAGAGCGCACGTTGCCGCATTTCTAGTGGCCCCATTCCGACATTTGCATCCCCTTGGACGAAAGCTGCCAGGCAAAAAGCAGCACGAGCTAGCCTATGATCCTAGTGGAGCTTTCGAATTTGACTGATGCGATGCTTGCCGCGGGCGGGAGCCAAACGTCCAATTCGCTCCGCTGGCGCGACAGTCCACAAGGCGTCATCGTCCGATCGCCGACGCTTGCAACAAATGACCGACCCGCGCGTTTTTGCTCGTTGATGGAGGTGAGCATGAAACGCATCCATTGTGGCGATCTCGTACCGGGCTGCGCGTTCAAGGCACAGGCGGAAACCGACGCAGACGTGCTCCGCGTTGAATTCGAGCATGTCCGCAATGCCCATGGCCTTGAGGTGACGCCGGCGTTTCTTGAGCGGGCGCGCGAGCGCATCGTGGACGCTGAAGGCGGCGAGCTGCCGCGAAGTCAGGCGCGCAAGAAGCGCGTCACGGCTGAGGCGAAGCCGCTCTCGACCCAGCGCGCCTCAAGTTCCCGGAGGCGCTTGCCGACGTCCGGCCCCGGCGCCACGCCGGCGGCGACGAGGTCCTTGCCGCTGATCGGGAAAGACCGGCGGCTCGCCAGCCTGCGACGAAGGCTGCGAGCAGGCGGAGCGCGCCGGCCAGCCTCCTGCGTTGTCCTTGTCGATCTCGCGCGCGAGCGCATGGCGGATGCGATCCTGCATCCCCTGGCGCCCGCGTCCTGTAGAGCACCTGCGCGAAGCTCAGTCTCCGACATGGCGGGGTCGGGCTCCGGCGCATCCGCCCATGAGCGAGAAGCCGCGCCGCCTCGCGCGCGCGAGAGCCTGAGCCGCTCGGCGAGCGCATCGATTCGCGCGCGATGCGGCGGCAGGATCGCTTCAAGCCGAAACAGCGGGTCGGGCTCCCAGCCCTCCTTGCGCTCCGACCTCGACGACGCGATGGATGGCGTCGATGCCCCAGCTTTCCGGCAGCACCTTTTGCAGGATCTCGGTGGTGCGCATCCAAAGCAGCGCGCGCGCCGGATCGGGCGCCGCAAGAGCCGCTTCAGCTCCGCCCAGACGCGCTCGGCGGAAAGCGTGGCGAGCCCCGATTTCAGCTTGGCGCAGGCCTTGAGCGCCGTCCGGGTCGGGGCGACCCTTGCCGTACCAGGCGAAGAAGCGGAAGAAGCGCAGGATGCGCAGATAGTCCTCGCGGATGCGGTCCTCCGCGTCGCCGACGAAGCGCACGCGCCCGGCCTTCAGGTCGTCGAGGCCGCCGAGCGGATCGAGAACCTCGCCGGCCAGCGTCGCAATAGAGCGCGTTCATGGTGAAGTCGCGCCGCGCGCGCATCCTCGTCCCAGTCCGTGGTGAAGCGCACGACCGCGTGGCGGCCGTCGGTCTCCACGTCGCGGCGCAGCGTCGTCACCTCGAAGGGCTGGCCGTCGACGATGACGGTGACGGTGCCGTGCTCGATGCCGGTCGGCACGCGTCTTCATGCCCGCCGCCTCGGCGCGCGCGATCACTTCGGCCGGCACGAACACCGTCGCGAGATCGGCATCGGTGACCGTGCGGCCGAGAAGCGCGTCGCGCACCGCGCCGCCGACGATCCGCGTCGCGCCGCCTTCGCCGTCGAGCGCGGCGAAGAGCGTCCGCACATGCGGCTCCTTCGAGCAGCGGCCAGTCGCGAAGCGACGCGCTCATGCCGCCTTCCCGGCGCCGCCCTCGGCATAGAGGCGCTCATAGAGCACGCGCACGATGCCGGCGGTGATCCCCCAGATGCGATGGTCCGGCATAGGGCATCTCGAAGAAGGTGCGCCGCGACGCCGTTCCAGACGCGGCTTCCCTTGCGATGGTTGGCCGGGTCCATGAGGAAGGAAAGCGGCACCTCGAAGACGTCCGCGACCTCGGTCGGATTGAGCTTCAGCGTGAAGCCCGGCCGCACGATCGCGATGACAAGCGCCACATGATAGCCCGAACCGGTCAGATAGTCGGGCCCGCGGCCGACCGTCTCGACGAATTCCGGCTTGAGGCCGATCTCCTCTTCCGCCTCGCGCAGCGCCGCCGCCTCGGCGCTTGCGTCCTCCGGGTCGATGCGGCCGCCGGGAAAGGCGATCTGGCCGGCATGCGCCCTCAGCTCGCCGTCCGCTCGGTGAAGAGCAGCGTCGCCTCCGGCTCGCGATGGATGACCGGCACGAGCACCGCCGCCTGCTGGCGCTCGATCTTGAGGAGCATCTCGGCGATCTCCGGATTGAAGAGTGGTCGCCGACATGCGGCCTCGGGCCGGACGGCAGAACCGCGCGCCGACGCGGCGGCGAAAATCCTCGGCCGAATAAGGGCGCGGCTCAGCTCACGCTTCGACGCCGTCCGGAAATGCGAAGAAGGCGCCGTCCGACCAGAGCCCGGCCGGCCATCTCGTTCTCGTCGGCAAGCGCCGACGAGCTCGAGCGCGACGCGCGCGCGTGGCAAGCGCCTCAAGCCCGCCGCGCACCGTGAGATAGGGCTTGAGCCCGTCGGTCCCCGCCTCTCGTCGCAAAGCGAAGCGGATGCTGCGGCCCGGCCGCGACGATGTCGCCGACATTGGTGCGGAAGGTGAGCCGGCTGTCGGCGCCTTCGCCTCCGCGACGAAATCGACCGCCAGGAACGGCGCGTCGTCGACGATCGATGCCGAGCTTCTCAACCGGAGTCACAAGCACGTGACGGCCGTCCGGCTCGCGTCGCAGAATCGAGGCAAAGAGCCGCACCAGCGCCTCGCGCGCGATCGCGCTGCCGCGGATAGAACCAGGTGCCGTCGGCGGCGATGCGGATGTCGATCTCGCCGCAATAAGGCGGGTTCCAGCGCTCCACCGGGCGCGCCTTCGCCTGCTTCCCGGCCTCCGCAACAAGACTCGCCAAGCTCGGCGGAAATCCGCCCGGCGTCACGTCCACGCGCTCGTGCTCCTCGGCCATGCGCAATACCTGGGAGACAACGCTTTACCTATTTTCCTTCCTGACCGTCGCTGACACAATTCAGACAGGGTAGCGAATCATCGTGCTCTTCTCCTGACTTACGGATGCCGCATCATGACTGCAATGAGCCCCGCCTCCCTCGACTCCGACTGCCGTCGTCGAGGAGGCCGAGGCGGTCGCCGCAGAAGCTCGGCGAGGCGCGCGCCGCGATCGCCGAGGTGATCTTCGGCCAGGAGACGGTCGTGGAGCGGGCGCTGACGACGGTGCTCGCCGGCGGCCACGGGCTCCTGGTCGGCGTGCCGGGCCTCGCCAAGACGAAGCTCGTCGACACGATGGGGACGGTGCTCGGGCTTTCCGCCAACCGCATCCAGTTCACGCCGGACCTGATGCCCTCCGACATCCTCGGCTCGGAAATCCTCGACGAGAGCGCCGACCACAAGCGTAGCTTCCGCTTCGTCCGCGGGCCGGTCTTCGCGCAGCTCCTGCTGGCCGACGAGATCAACCGCGCCAGCCCGCGCACGCAGTCGGCGCTGCTGCAGTCGATGCAGGAGCACTTCGTCACGATCGCCGGCCAGCGCCACGATCTGCCGCAGCCGTTCCATGTGCTCGCGACGCAGAACCCGATCGAGCAGGAGGGCACCTATCCGCTGCCCGAGGCGCAGCTCGACCGCTTCCTGATGCAGATCGACGTGCTCTATCCCGACCTCGACGCCGAGCGGCGGATGCTGTTCGAGACGACCGGCGCGAAGGAGACGGAGCCGCGCGCCGGTGCTTGACCGCCGACGAGCTGATGGCGGCGCAGAAGCTCGTCCGCCGCATGCCGGTCGGCGAAGCGGTGGTGGAAGCGATCCTGAAGCTCGTGCGCGCGCTCCGGCCCGGCGAGGCGAAGCCGCGAGATCGGCGAGCAAATCGCCTGGGGTCCCGGCCCGCGCGCCAGCCAGGCGCTGATGCTGACGGTGCGCGCCCGCGCGCTGCTCGACGGGCGCTTCGCGCCCTCGCTCGACGACGTGGAGCAGCTCGCGACGCCCGTCCTGCAGCACCGCATGGCCGTCACCTTCGCCGCGCGCGCCGACGGAGTCGGCGTCCGCGATCTCATCGCGCGCGCCATGAAGGACGTTCTCTAGTCGATGCCCGACACCCGACCTGCGACCGTCCGCTCCCGCGCCGAGGCCGCGCGGGCGCTGGCGGCGCGGCTGCCGGACCTTCTGGTCGCCGCCCGGCGGATCGCCGCCAACGTGATGCTCGGCGTGCATGGCCGCCGGCATCCGGGACCGGGCGAGACTTTCTGGCAGTTCCGCCCCTACGTCGCCGGCGAGTCGGCGCGGCAGATCGACTGGCGCCGCTCGGCGCGCGACGACCATCTCTTCGTCCGCGAGCGCGAATGGGAGGCTTCGCAGACCGTCTGGCTGTGGGTCGACCTGTCGCCGTCGATGGATTTCCGCTCGCGGCTTTCGGATACGACCAAGCTCGATCGCGCGGTGACGCTGATGCTGGCGCTTGCCGACATGCTCGGGCGCGGCGGCGAGCGCGTCGGCATGCCGGGTCTTGCCGAGCCGCGCATCGGCCGCGACGCCGCCGAGCGGCTCGCCGAGGTGCTGGCGCATGCCGCGCTCGACGCCGACTGGCCACCGGTCGACCGCATCCGCCGCTTCGCCGACGTCGTCGTGCTCTCCGATTTCCTTGCCGATGTCGATGTCACGCGCGAGCGCCTCCGCTCGCTCGCCGGCCGCGGCGCCGACATGCACCTCCTGCAGGTCCTCGATCCGGCCGAGGAGGCGTTTCCCTACGAGGGCCGGCTGGAGTTCCGCGATCCGGAGACCGGCGCCACCTGGCTGACGGAGCGCGCCGGCGGCATCCGCGGCGACTACCAGGCGCGGCTTGAGGCGCATCGCGCGATGATCCGCAGCTTCGCGCGTCAAGGCGGCTCGTCCTTCGCCGTGCACCACACCGACCGCCCCGCCGCCGAGGGCCTGCTCTTCCTGCAGTCGCGGCTTTCCGGCGCGCTCCGAGCCGTTCGCCGCCGGCATCAAGGAGCGGCCGGCGGCATGATCGGCTCGCTCGGCTTCCTTTCGCCCTGGATGCTGGTGGCGCTCGCGGCGCTGCCGCTGATCTGGCTGATCCTGCGGCTGACGCCGCCGCGGCCGCTGCTCGTGGCGTTTCCGCCGACGCGGCTGCTGCTTGAGCTGCAGCGACCGCGAGCGGACGCCGGCGCGCACGCCCTGGTGGCTGACGCTGATCCGCCTGCTCGCTCGTGACCTTCGTCATCCTGGCGCTTGCCGAGCCGGTGCTGCGGCCGGACCTGAAGCTCACCAGCGGCATCCGAGCCGCTGCTTGTCGTGCTCGACAACGGCTGGGACGCGGCGCCCGATTTCAGCCAGCGCGTCGCCGCCGCCAGGACGGCGATCGCCGAGGCCGACCGCGACGGCCGTCCAGTCTCCTTCGTCGCCACCGCCGAGCCGCGCGCCGAAAGCCTCGCCGCGGAGACGCGCGGAAGCGGCGAAGAGCCGCCTCGCCGCCGTCAGCGCCGCGACCCTACCTGCCGAACCGCCGCGCGCTCGCGGATCGCTTGAAGACGGCCTTCGCGCCGAGCTCGGTCGAGGCGTATGGGTTGCCGGCGCGCTCGACGGCGGCAAGGGCGCCGGCCTTCGCCGCGGCGCTCAACGGCATCGCCGGCGGCGGCGCGATGCTGCAGTCGGCGCGCCCGCTGACCGTGATGCGCCCGCCGCAGAACCGCAGCCGACGGCGTCTACGTGCCGATCAACCGCTTTGGCGGCGGCGGGACGCGCGGATGTCGCCGGCTTCGACCAGGAAGGCCGCCGCATCCTGGAGGGTTCGGCGACGCTCGACGCGGGACGGCGACGGGCGCCGCCGAGATCGCGCTGCCGGCCGAAATCCGGAACGCGCTGGTCCGCTTCGCCGTGACCGGCGAATCGAGCGCCGGCGCCGTGCAGCTTCTCGACGGCCGCTGGCAGCGGAAGTCGGTCGGCCTCGATCGCCGGCGAAGGCGCGACCGCGTCGCAGCCGCTGCTTGAGCCGCTCACCTATGTCGAGCGCGCGCTCGCGCCGACCTCCGATCTTCTCCCCTCCAACGCCGCCGAGCACCAGCGACGGCGGTGAAGGGGCTGATCAAGCGCGGCGCATCGATCATCGTGCTGACGGAGACCGGCACGCTGCCGCCCGACACGAGCCAGGCGCTTGCTGAAATGGGTCGAAGAGCGGCGGCACGCTGGTGCGCTTCGCCAGCCCCAACCTCGCGGCGACGACCGACGACGAGCTGCTCCCCGTCCGCCTCCGGCAAGGCGAGCGGGAGCTCGGCGGCTCGCTCTCCTGGGAGGAGCCGCAGCCGATCGGAAGCTTTCCCGCGGGCGGCCCCTTCGCGCATATCCCGGTGCCGACGGACGTGCTCGGTGAACCGGCAGGTGCTCGCCGATCCGGACGCGCTGCGCGACGCCGAGGTGTGGGCCGAGCTTCGCGACGGGACGCCGCTCGTCACCGCTGCCGCGCGCGGCAACGGCCGCATCGTGCTCTTCCACGTGACCGCCGATCCGCGCTGGTCGAACCTTCCGCTCTCCGGCGCGTTCGTGGACATGCTGAACGCCATCGTCGACACGGCCGGGACCGTGCAGCAATCCGCTCGATCGGCCGCAGCGCGCCGAGACGACAGTCCGGCCGCGGCGCCCTGGAAGCCGGTGCAGGTGCTCGACGGCTACGGCGACCTCGACGCCGCCCTCGCCCGGCGCGACGCTCGTCGCCGACATCAACGAGGCAAAGGCCAGCGCCGAGACGCCGCCCGGCATCTACGGCCGCAACGGCACGGTGCAGGCGCTGAACGCCGTCGATGCGAAACGGCGCTGACGCCCGCTGGTCCCGAAGCGATCGGCTGGCGCGGCCGCACGCAGTCGCTCGAGCCGCAGCCTTCGACGCCGATCTGGCCGTGGCTGCTCGCCGCGGCGGCGGTGCTCGCCATCCTCGACGGTCTCGCCGTGCTCTTCCTTTCCGGCCGCCTGACGCGCCGCTTCGCAAGCGCCGCATCGCGTCCTCCTCGCCTTCGCCCTCCTCCGTCCCGTTCGCAGGTGACGGCACGGGCGCAGGAAAGCGCCGCCATGCCAGAAGGCCATCGAGGCGACGAGCAAGACCGAGCTCGCCTATGTCGTGACCGGCAACTCCGAGATCGACGCGACGAGCCGCGCCGGGCTCAAGGGCCTTTCAATCTACCTCGCCGACCGCACCGCGCTTGAGCCGGGCGAGCCCGCCGCCGATCGACATCGCCACCGACGAGCTCGCCTTCTACGCGCTTCTCTACTGGCCGATCGATCCCGACCAGCCGACGCCTTCCGCCGAGACGATGGCGAAGGTCGACACCTTCATGAAGAACGGCGGCACCATCCTTTTCGACACGCGCGACGCCGGCGGCTTCAACGCGCAGCGGCGCCGACACGCCGGAGGCGCTGAAGCTCCGCGACATCCTTTCCTTCGTCGACGTGCCGCCGCTCGAGCCGGTGCCGCCCGACCACGTTCTGACCAAGGCCTTCTATCTCCTGACCGAGTTTCCCGGGCGCTGGGCGAATTCCGAGCTTTGGGTGGAGAGCCTCTCCGACCAACCGCACGGACCGCAACCGTCCGGCACGCGGCGGCGACGGCGTCTCGCCCATCCTGATCACCGGCAACGACCTCGCCGCCGCCTGGGCGGTCGACGACAGCGGGCCTGGCTCTACCCGACGGTGCCCGCCGATCCGCGCCAGCGCGAGCTCGCTTTCCGCGCCGGCGTCAACATCGTCATGTACGCGCTGACCGGCAACTACAAGGCCGACCAGGTTCACGTCCCGGCGCTGCTCGAGCGGCTCGGACAGTAGGCCGGCGAAAAGATG
Organism: uncultured Alphaproteobacteria bacterium; assembly: GCA_963750115.1. Lineage (GTDB taxonomy): Bacteria > Pseudomonadota > Alphaproteobacteria > Rhizobiales > Afifellaceae > DASWJZ01. The sequence goes on from CAVVPM010000015.1 coordinate 220,001, forward strand.
ACGCGGCTCGCCCTCGCCTTCGATCCGGTCCTCCCCGCGCCGCTCGTCGCAACGCTCGCAGTCCTCCTCGTCGTCGTGCTTGCGCTCCTCACGTGGCAGCGCATACGCGGCGCGTGGCTTCGCGCAATTGCCTCCGCGCTGCTCGTCCTCGCGCTTGTCAATCCGGTGCTCCAGCGCGAGGAGCGCGATCCCCTCCCCGGCATCGTCGCGCTCGTGGTCGACGACAGCGCCAGCCAGCAGCTCGGCGACCGCGCCCAGCAGACCAAGCAGGCGGTCGAGGCGTTGAAAGAGCGGCTCAAGGCGCTCGGCGGTTTCGACGTGCGCGAGGTGCACGTCGCCGACCGCCCCGACGGCGACGGCACGGCGCTCTTCTCCGAATTGACCAAGCTCGTCGACGACGTGCCGCCCGAACAGATCGCCGGCGCCATCCTCGTCACCGACGGCATCGTCGCCGACGTGCCGGCGAGCCCCGACGCGCTCGGCTTCAACGCGCCGATCCAGGCGCTGATCACCGGCCACGAAGGCGAGCACGACCGCCGCGTGGTGCTCGACCGCGCCCCCCGCTTCGCCATTCTCGGCGAGCCGCAGAGCATCGAATACCGCGTGCTCGACCCCGACCTTCAACCGGGGACGGCGGTCACCGTGCACCTCAGGGTCGACGGCACCGAGGTCGCGACCGACTCCGTCACCGTCGGCGACAAGCACGTGATCGACCTGCCGCTCGACGCATGCCGGGCGCACCATCGTCGAGCTGCAGGTGGATGCCGGCAAGGACGAGCTGGCGCTGGAAAACAACGACGCCGTCGCCGAGATCGACGTCGTGCGCGAGCATCTGCGCGTGCTGCTCGTTTCCGGCGAGCCGCATGCCGGCGAGCGCACCTGGCGCAATGTGCTGAAATCGGACGCCGCCGTCGACCTCGTGCATTTCACGATTCTGCGGCCGCCGGAGAAACAGGACGGCACGCCGATCAACGAGCTTTCGCTGATCGCCTTTCCGACGCGCGAGCTGTTTGAGGAGAAGATCAAGCAGTTCGACCTGATCATCTTCGATCGCTACCAGAGCCGCGGCGTGCTTCCGATCGTCTACTACGACAACCTTGCGCGCTACGTGCGCGAGGGTGGCGCGGTGCTGGTCGCTGCCGGTCCCGACTATTCCGCGAACGGAAGCCTCTATCGCACGCCGCTCGGCGCTGTGCTCCCCGCCGTCCCGACCGGCCAGATCATCGAGCAGCCCTATCCGTCCGACAGATGAGCGCGGTCGGCAAGCGCCATCCCGTCACCCGCGACCTCCCCGGCGCCGACAGCAGCCCGCCGGCCTGGAGCCCCTGGTTTCGCCTGGTTGACGCCGATGCCATCGCCGGCGACGTCACCATGACCGGGCCGGACGACCGGCCGCTCCTGGTGCTTGCGCATGAAGGCGAAGGCCGCGTCGCCATGCTCCTCTCCGACCAGGCCTGGCTCTGGGCGCGCGGCTATCAGGGCGGCGGCCCGCATGCCGCGCTGCTACGGCGCATGATCCATTGGCTTATGCGCGAGCCGGAATTGGAGGAGGAGGCGCTGACCGCCCACTCGGAGGGGCGCAATCTCGTCGTCGAGCGGCAGACGCTTTCGGAAGACAAGCCGACGGTGACCGTGACCGGCCCGACCGGCCAGGCGGAGCCGCTGACGCTCACCCAGGCTGAGCCCGGGCTCTGGCGCGGCGTCATCGAGAATGCGCCGCTTGGCCTCCACCGCGCCGAGAGCGGCAAGCTGACGGCGCTCGCCCATATCGGACCCGCCAACCCGGCGGAGTTCCAGGACGTGATCTCAACGACCGACCGCCTCGCCCCGATCGCCAAGGCGACGGGCGGCTCGGTGCGGCGCATCGCGAGCGCCGCCGGTGGCATATCGATCTGCCGCGCATCTCCGCCGTCTCCGCGCGCGCGCCGGCCGCCGGGCGAGACTGGATCGGCCTCCGCCGCTCCGAAGCGACGGTGCTCAGAAGCATCGACCAGCCTGCCGCTCTTCGGCGGGCTTCTCGGCCTCGCGCTGCTCGTCGGCGCCTTCGCCGCGCTCTGGTATCGCGAAGCGCGGTGAGGTTCGGTCAGCCCAGCGCTTCGCGCGAGACAGCCCTTCACGCGGCCCTCCAGCCCCTCCGTCGCGCCCGGGACGAGCTCTGGCGCGAGAAGCCGCGCCGGATCGACCGGCCCTGGCATCGTAACGCGGCCCGGCGGCAGCGGACGGAAGCCGAAGGGCCAGTAATAGGGCTGATCGCCGACGAGAACGACGAACGGCCAGCCGGCCTGCCGCGCCGCCTCCATCACCTGGCGCATCAGCGCCTTGCCGTAGCCTTGTCCCTTGTAGAGGGGATCGACGACGAGCGGGCCGAGGAGCAACCCGTGCCCTTCGCCGACCCTGATCGGCGTCATGCGGACCGAACCGATCAGCGTCCCGCCAAGCTCGGTCAGGAAGGAAAGCGTCGGGTCGTGTGGCGCTTCCTCGCGCACGCGAAACGCGGCGCGCGCGTAGGCGCCCGGCCCGAAGGCGGCGCGCTGCAGGCTGTCGATGGCGTCAGCGTCGGCTGGCCGTTCAAGACGGGTGATGACATTCGGGCTCATGGCAATTCCGCGGGTCGAGTTTCGGAGAGCCGCGGAGTGCCCAGGCGGGCGCAGGTCAGCGCGGCGGGATCGGCGCGCGCAACATCGTGCGCGCAATCGCCAGCCTTCGTCGCAAAAATCTGCAGTCGCTTCCCATCATGGCGCGCGCCCCTACCATGGTGGAATCATTGAGAGCAAGTACGAATGTCGGCAGACGCTTGCCGTCATCGTGCATCGCGGGTCGCGCTGTCATGCATTGCAAGCCTTGCCCTGCTGCCCCCAAGAGGGCATCTCATGGCCGGCGGAGACGCTTCATAGGAATGTCGCATGGGTAGGCTCGTCGACGGCAAGTGGGAACCGCAGGAAAGGCAGGCCGCCGGCGGACGCTTCTCCCATCAGCCGACGCAGTTCCGCAACTGGGTGACGGCCGACGGCTGCGCCCGGGCCGACCGGCGAAGGCGGCTTCAAGGCGGAGACGGACCGCTACCACCTCTACGTCTCGCTTGCCTGCCCCTGGGCGCACCGCACTCTCATCTTCCGCAAGCTGAAGAAGCTGACCGAGGCAATCGGAGTCTCCATCGTCGAGCCGCATGTCTTGCGCGAGGGCTGGGAGTTCAACGACACTTGGCCCGACCATCTCTACGGCCGCCGCCATCTCTACGAATTCTACGTTGCCGCCAATCCCACCTATAGCGGCCGCGCCAGCGTGCCTATCCTCTGGGACAAAGAGCGCGAGACGATCGTATCGAACGAATCGGCCGACATCATCCGCATGCTGAACAGCGCCTTCGACTCCTTCGCCGACACGACGCTCGATTTTTATCCCGAACCGCTCCGCCTTGAGATCGACGCGATCAACGCCGTGGTCTTCGAGAACGTCAACGAGGGCGTCTACAAGGCCGGCTTCGCAACCACCCAGGAAGCCTATGAGGAGGCGTTCCGCGCCCTCTTCAATACGCTCGACGAGCTCGATCAGCGCCTCGACGGTCAACGCTTCCTGCTCGGCGATCCGCTGACGGAAGCCGACTGGCGGCTGTTCACGACCCTGATCCGCTTCGACGCCGTCTATTACGGGCACTTCAAATGCAATCGGCGGCGGATTGCCGATTACCCGAACCTTTCCGGCTACGTCCGCGACCTCTTCCAGATGCCGGGGGTCAAGGACACCGTCGACATTGAGCACATCAAGCAGCATTACTATTTCAGCCATGAGCGCATCAATCCGACGCGCATCGTGCCGCTCGGACCGCTCATGATCATCGATGCCCCGCACGACCGCGACCGCTTTCGTGGAACGAACCTTCCGGCGCGCTGAGCACCGGGCCGAAAAGTGGGACCCGGTCTTCGGGCGAATCCGATGCTCAGGCAAGGACATGCGGCATCGCACTGATTCCAGGTTCCGGCACGGTGCTCCAGGTGGCGCGCGCCGACGCTTCGCCTACCAGTCGACGGCGGGCGGCTCGCCGCGGACGAACTCGCGAACCCGCGTCGTCGTGCCGGCGCTCGCGTCCTGCGGCAGGCGGTCGAGCGGAAAGGCTTCGCACGCCACGATCTCGTGGTTTGGCAAGGACGGCGCGGCGACGATTTCGAAGTCGCTGCAGACGAAGAGGGCGACATGATCGCGGCGGTCGGCATGGGCGTTGCGGTAGATGCCGTGCAGCGTTGCCGGACCGACGAGGATCGCGCCGACCTCCTCGCGAACCTCGCGATGCAACGCATCGATCAAGCTTTCGCCGGCCTCGACGCCACCGCCCGGAAAATACCAGCCGGGAACATAGCTGTGCTTTACCAGGATGACGGCGCCGTCCTTGACGAGCATGGCGCGCACGCCGAGCGTCATGCCGCGCGTCAGCCGGCCATAGGCGAGAAACGCCCGCTGCCAGAATCGCTGATGCGGCTTGAGCGCCATGTCCGCCGCCGACTAGCACGCCACGGAGCTAACCGGAACCGAGCCGCACCCTTCTCCGGCGAAGACGCGCAATGTTCCGCCTAGGTCACCTCTCCGACATCCATCTTGGAGACGTCCCGCCGCTTCGGCCGAAGGACTACGTCTCCAAGCGCCTGATCGGCTACGCCAACTGGCGGCGCGCCCGCGCGAATTCCCTGACCTCAGGCTCGCTCGACCGGCTGGTCGCCGATCTGAAGGCGCAGGCGCCGGAGCACATCGCCGTCACCGGCGACCTGACGAACATCGCGCGGCGGGAGGAATTCGAGAACGCCCGGCGCTGGCTGGAGACGCTCGGGTCGCCGGAGGAGGTGACCGTGATCCCGGGCAACCACGACGCCTATGTGTCGGGGTCCGAGCGGACCTACGCCGCGCTCTGGGCGCCCTTCATGCTCGAAGACGATGCCGAGCATGTCGGCGAGGCGCCCTTCCCTTTCATGCGCAGAAAGGGAGATGTGGCGCTGATCGGCGTCTCCTCGGCGGTCGCCTCCATGCCGTTCATGGCGACCGGGCGCGTCGGCGAGGCGCAAACCGCGCGACTCTCAAATCTCCTCGAAGAAGCCCGTGCGGAAGGCCTCTTCCGCGTCGTCCTCATCCACCACCCGCCGAAGCTCGTTAAGCCGCGCCACCGGTGGCGGAGGCTCACCGACGGAAGACGCTTTCGCCGCGCGATCGAGCGTTCGGGCGCCGAGCTGATCCTGCACGGGCATGACCACGTCCGCTCGGTGACGGCGATCAAGGGCACGACCGGCCCGGTTCCGGTGGTCGGCGTGCCGGCGGCAAGCGCCCCTCCGGCCGGCGGCCGGCACGCCGGCGGCTACGCTATCCACGAGATCAGCGAGACCCGTTCCGGCTTCGACCTGACCGTCATCCATCGCGGCTATACGGAGAAGGGCGCGATCGCCGAGACGGCGCGCGCGGTCTTCTCGGTCAGCCGACCGTGAACCAGGCGTAAGCGACGATGAGGAACATGCCGGCGATCATCCCGAGCCCGAAGCCGCAGAGCCCCCAGATGAGCGCATTCGTCTCCGTAGCCGGGCGCGGCGCGGCAAGAACGCCGCGGCGCGACCGGATCGCCTTCGTCAGCCAATCTCCTTCGATCGCCTGCTCGCGTTCCACGATCCGCTCCGCCACGTAGCGTGTGATCGTGTCGGCGATGACCTCCACATTGGTGCTTTCGGCTAGCGTCGTGCGCCCGAGCCGGGAATCCTTCTGGAACAGGTATTGGCGCTTGTCGCGCCCCATCACGACGAAGCTCGTCGCGTCCACCCAGAAGCGCGGCGGCTGTCCTGGAAGGATGCCGAGGAGAAGCTGGTCGTGGTCCGCTGGCAGGTCCCGGCTGACGCCCTCGAGCGCCTCCCCCAAGAGCTCAAGGCGGGCCATCTCGGCCTCTCCGAGGTCGACCACCACGTCGTTCCGCTGCGAATGGGCGATGCGGACCTCGCGGATCGCGCGCTTCAGCTCCCCCGCCCGCCGGGGCCCAGACTCGGCCATGACGCCCTCTTCGCTTTCACCCGCGCGTCGATCAGACTAGCAGTTTCGCCGGCCCGTCACACGGGCCTTTCGTCCCAGGATTTTCAAGGGATTCCGCATGGCCGAACGCATGAAAAGCACTGACCGGGTGCGCAACGCCGCCGCCGCGCTCGGCCTTACGATCGACATCCGCGAAATGCCGCACAGCACGCGGACGGCGGTGGAAGCTGCGGCTGCCTGCGGCACTACCGTCGCGCAGATCGTCAAATCCCTGATCTTCCGCAAGGCCGAGAGCGGCGAGCCCGTCCTCATTCTCGTCTCCGGCAAGAATCGCGTCGACGAAAAGGCCATGAAGGCGGTCATCGGCGAGACCTTGCGGCGGGTCGACGCCGATGATGTGCGCGAGCTCACGGGCTTCGCGATCGGCGGCGTCGCGCCGCTCGGCTCGCTTCAGCCGCTAGCTACCTTCATGGACGCCGATTTGATGACGTTTCCGACCGTGTGGGCGGCGGCGGGCGCACCGCATTCGGTCTTCGAGGTCGAGCCGCGCGCGCTTGCCGATGCGACCGGCGCCGCGATCGTCAGCGTGATCTAGCCGGCCTTCTCGAGCACAACCCGCGCAATCGCGTCCGGAATCTCCTGCGGCAGCATGTGTCCTGCACCGTCGAAGAGCGTGACGTCGAAGAGGTCGCGGAGCGGCTCCGCCTGGTGCGCCGGCAGCACTCGGTCCTCTGTTCCCCAAAAAACTCGTGTCGGAATTTGAAGACGCGCAAGACCGGCAAGCGGGAGAAGTCTCTGCGCCGCGCCCTCGAAGAAGGTTTCCACGATTGCGCCAAGCGCCGCGCTCGCCCCCGGCTCAGCCCGCGCCTTGGCGAGCGATGCGGCGAGATCCGGCGGCGGCGGATGATCTGGCGCGAAGAACTCTCTGAGCAGCGCCGCAATCTCCGCCTCTTCGACGGCCGCAGCGTAGCGGCGCAGCAATTGATGATTGATCTCGCGGCCGAAGCCGCCTGGCGAAAGAAGCGTCAGCGATGCGACACGCTGAGGATCGCGAAGCGCGATCAGCGCCGCCACCGCGCCGCCCATGGAGTGTCCGACGAGATCGACGCGCAAAGCGCCGCGGCGCTCAAGGTCGGCGGCAACAGCATCGGCAGCGACGGCCGCGCTTCCATGCCGAACGCCGAGAGAACCGGCGTGTCCCGGTAGATCGTAGGCGATCAGATGGCGCCTATCGCCGAGCTCGGCGAACACCTCGCGCCAGGCCAGATGGCTGAGCCCGAAGCCGTGCAGGAACACGGCGGGCATGCCGTCGCCACGTTCGGAAGCGAAAAGCGCCGCCACTCCCGTTTGCCGCTCAGATCATTGCCGCCAAAGACTTCCAACCCAGCGGAGCCGGAGCGACCGGGTCAATTCACCACCAGGATCCGCGTGTTTTCCGCGCCGCGCTCCTGCACCAGCTCATAGAGCGTTCGCGCGTTGCTCGGATGCAGGCGGACGCAGCCATGCGAGGCCGGTCGCCCGAGACGGCCCACGTCCTCGGTCCCGTGGATCGCATAGCCGCCTTTGAAGAAGATCGAATAGGGCATCGGCGACATGTGGTATTTGCGCGAATACCAGACCCTCGTCATGCGCACCGGCTCATAGGTTCCGCGCGGCGTGTGGTAGCCCCGCCGCGCTGTCGAGACCGGCCACGAATAGAGGATGTTGCCGTCCTCGAGAACCGTCATCGTCTGCGCGGATATATCGATGCGGGCGATCACGCCCGCCGAAGCGCCGGTGCTCCACAGCATGAAGACGAGCGCGGCCCTGAATACTGAACGCATGACACAACTCCGGCCAATGCCGGAATTATGCCGCATCAGACGCTCACGACAACCACTAAGAAGCCACAATATGAACACAAACCGTCACGGTGTCGCGAATAGGTCACTATAGCGACGCTTGCCATGCCCTTGGGAGGACGGCCGCCGCTCACATCGACAGGTGAATCTCGCTCAAATCCTGGCCGATCGCGTGGAAGATGTCCGCGAGCTCGGAGCTCGTGGGCGCGCTGTAATAGAGCGCGTTGCCTGAGCTGTCCTGGCTCGCGCAGGTCGTCATCAGGCTCGAAGCGGCGCTGCTCACCGTGCCGAATGTGATCGTGTAGAGACGAATTCCCGCCGCTTTCACGTTCGCGCAGAGCGTCGCCGTCTTGTTGTTCAGATTGGTCGTGGCAACAGAATCGGTCGGATTCGAGTTGACGTTCACGTTCTGCAGCCGCCGGTAATAATGGTTCCCGCTCACCACGTTGTCGGCAGCCGTCGTCGTGTAATTGTAGCTCGAATAGGTGGACTGGTTCACATTGTGGTTGATGTAGATCGTCGGCGAGTTCTCGCCGTCCGACATCAAAACGATGGCCTTCACCGTCTTGTCGTAGTTCGGATCGCTCGGGCCGATACCCTCTGTGTAGGGCGCGGTGGACGACAGCACGTTCCAGCCCCAGACGAGGCCGATCGGGATGAACGTTCCCGTGTAGGGGAGCGGCGTCATGGCGTCGATCGCGGTGTCGATGGTCGACTGGCTCGTCGTGAGCGGCGTCAGAGGCGGCGGGCAGCCGCGATTCGGACCGGAGGCATAGGGAAACGACGTGTCCTTCTTGCCCGACAGCCACGAAACCTGCGACGGACTCGACTTGTTGTATTTGGTCAGACTCTGCTGACGGGCTTGGTCGGTGCCGGTGACCCCATCGTTAAGGTAGCTGTTCCAATAGTCGGTGTAGGTATCCGGCTCGTCCGGCCAGAACATCGGCACGAAGAGCGTGTCCGGATTGCTCGTGTCGGGCGTCGTGTCGAGGACGTCATAGGGCTCGGCGCGCATCTCGACGCAACCCGCCCAGGAGACGCCGAGCTTGTTGTAGAGCCAGCGATGGCTGACATATTTCGAGTTGAGCTTGGCGAAATTCACGCCCTCATAGTGCGGCCCGGCATAATTGGAGCCCCAGGCGATCCACGACGGCGGGTTCGACGTGTCGACATTGACGTTGACCGATCCTTCGAACGGAACCAGCGCCATCTTGAGCATCGGGCTGCTGCCGCCGTTCAGCTCCGAGGTCAGATCGGAAACCAGGGTTTTCGCCGCGCATTTCAGGCCGGACATCTTGTCCGTCCCGGTGCCGCAGGCATTCGAGCCGGCATAGTCCGTCATCGACCCGGTGTTGTCGAACACGAATGCGAGCTCGACCTGGTTGGACGAGTTCACCACTTCGGACACGATGTCCGCGTCGATCGAAGAGATCGCGCTGCCGTTCTTCACCAGCCTCGCGATCGGCAGGAACATCGTCTTCATGCTGGCTTTCACCTCGACGTGGAAGCCATCCGTAAGTGTCGTGACCGCGGAACTCTGAATGGAGAACTGGCTGTCGGTGACGTTGAAGGTTGCGACGTAGTTGCTGACGAAGGCCGTCGCCTGGCTGGCGGTGTAGCTGTCATGCTGCCGGGCGAGCGCCAAAGCCGCGGCGTCGACCGCGTTCGAAAGTTCCGTCTTGTAGCGCGTATAGCGGGCGATATCGACCGCCCCGCCCATGATAAGGAGGAGCGGAATCGCCGATGCCCCAAAGAGGATAAAGACGTTGCCTCTTTCGTCACGCCGCAGACGGCGCAAGGCACCGCGAACAACACGATACATGAGACAACCCGTGAAGGGATTCCTTTTGATGACGTATCGAGATAAGGAAAAATTCGAACTTTACACTTTACGAATATGGTTAACGAAATGCACGCTAAAGAATTTGCTAAGACCCTTTCGCCCGGCAATCGAAGTTCAACTTGGTCTTCGCTTTCGTTAAATTCCATCTCTGCGTTCCGCGATACGCGGCTAGATAGCTGAGACCCGCAACGCTGCAAGTCCGAGGCCGGGCCCCCTCCTGCGCCCCGCGTAGTCCACCCCGCACCGTTGATCCCGGCGGCAAAGCACGGCAAAGCTCCATCGCTTGCCGAATCTTCACCGAAAACAATCCGGTCATCGCATGGAAGTTTCCGCCGTCGGGCGCGCCCGCACCGCCATAGCCGGCGTCTTCCTCGTGAACGGCATCGTCACGGGCACCTGGGCCGCGCAGATCCCGCTGGTCGAGGCGCGTTTGGCGATCAGCCATTCGACGCTCGGCGTCTCGCTCTTCGCCATGGCGCTCGGCGGGCTGATTGCAATGCCGCTCGCCGGGCCGACGGTCGCCCGCTTCGGCAGCGCCCTCGTCACGCGCGTTGCCACGACGGCGCTCCTTCTGACTTTCCTCCTCCCGATCGTCGCGCCGACGCCGGCGGCGCTCATTCCCGCACTTTTTGTATTTGGCGCCACCAACGGCGTGATGGACGTGGCGATGAACGCGCACGGCGTCTCCGTGGAGCGGCAGCTCGGCCGCCCGACGATGTCGGCGCTGCACGGCATGTGGAGCCTTGGCGGGCTCACCGGCGCGGGAATTGCCGCGGCTCTCCTTCCGCGCATGCCGGCGTTCGCGGAAGCCGGCGCAACCATCCTCGGCGCCGGGTTGCTTGCCGCGGCGACCTTCGTCTTCCTGCTCCCGAACGACGCCGATGCGGCACGCCGGCGTGTCGACGCTTGCCTGGCCGAGCCGGGCACTCTCGGGCTCGGCGTGCTCTGCTTTCTCTGCATGATGAGCGAGGGTGCCGTCACCGATTGGGGCGCGCTCCACCTGAAGGACGATCTGCGGCTTGATGCCGGCCTTGCCGCGACCGGCTTCGCCGCCTACTCGGCGTCGATGGCATTCAGTCGCTTCTTCGGCGATCGCCTTCGCAGCCGCGTCGGTGCCATAGCGCTGGTCAGGCGGAGCGCGGTTCTCGCCGCGGCCGGGCTCGTCGTCGCGCTTTTCGTGCCGGTGCCGCTCCTCGCGATCGGCGGCTTCGCGCTGATCGGGCTCGGACTTGCCAACCTCGTCCCGGTCTTCTTCGGCGCCGCCGGCCACATCCCCGGAGAGGCTGCCGGTACCGAGCATCGCCGCGGTCGCCACGATCGGCTATTCGGGTTTCCTCATCGGCCCGCCCGTGATCGGCTTCGTGGCGGATATCGCAAGCCTCGTGCTTGCGCTCGGACTGATCGTGCTCGCCTGCCTCACGATCGCGATCTCAGCGGCGACCGTCGGGCCTGACCGGGCGGCGGCGGCGGCCGGCTAGCGCAAGAGGCATCAGACGCGCTCGTAGACGTCCTCGTAGCGGATGATGTCGTCCTCGCCGAAATAGTCACCGAACTGCACTTCGATCAGCTCAAGCTCGAATTCGCCGAAATTCTCCAGCCGATGGCGGTCGCCCTTTCCAACGTCGATCGACTGGCCACGCTTCAGCGTCTCCACGCTGCCGGCAACCGTCACCGTCGCCTCGCCGGAAACGACGGTCCAGTGCTCGGCACGATGTCGGTGGCTCTGCAGCGAAAGCCGGCCCTGCGGCTTCACCACGATGTGCTTGACCTTGAAGCCCGGCCCCTCGCCAAGCACGAGAAACATGCCCCACGGCCGCGTCTCGCTCCGTGGCGCGGCTTGCTGTCGGTCATCGCTCGTCCATCGATGAATGCGCGGCGCCGGGCGTCAGGCGAAAGCCGCGCGTGCGCAAGCATTATTCGGCGGCTGCCGTTCGCTTGTCGCCGCGGCGCTCGGCGGGCTCGACCTCGCGCCCGGCAAGGCCCTTCAGCGGCGGCAGCTTGTTGACGCCGCTCGAATCATAGGTGGTGAGCGCGATCTCGTCCTCGGCCGCCTTCAGCGCATTCAGAAAAGCATGCAGCTCAAGCAGCGTCATCCGGAGATACGCCTCCGAGGCCTGCCGCTTCTTGCTGTCGTCGAGCACGGACAGCGAGAAGCCCATGCGTTCGAGATCAAAATCGCGAATCTCGATCCCGAGATTGAGGTTGCTCATATCGCCATCTCCCTGGCCTTCGCCGATCGCGTGAAATCGAATGGATGTGCCCTCGCGGGTGTGCTGAACAATCATCTCCCGGCCGGCAATGCGGCACAAGTGGGATTGTACGCATGACGCCGTGGCACAAAGGCGGCATGGCTTAAGATATGGCCGCAAAGCCGCCGCTCTCCGATGCATCTCACGAGTTAGCTATGCGCGAAAAAAGTCGCTAAAATGACGCCATTCCTCCTATAGAGCCGGCATGAGATTTCGCAGCATTTTCCTGGCCCTCGCACTGCTGTCCGGCCTCTCGTCATGGGCGGCGCGCGTCGGTCTACACGGACGCCGCCGCCCGGCTGAACGGCGAATGGCGCGGCGAGAGATTTCGTGCTTCGCGTGGACGCAAGGCGGGCGCAGGCGAGCCTCGATCCCGACCATCCCTTTGCCTGGCAACATTTCCTCATCAAGGAGGTCACGTCGAAGGAGGTTGTCTTCTCGGTCGGGCCTGAGATCTATGAGGCGCAGATCGACGGCGACGTGCTGACGCTGAGCGGCACGAGCTTCCTCGGCGAGCGCGTGCTGTTCCGCGAAACCGGCCAGCTCCGCGGCACCACCTCGAAACTGAGCGCCGGATCGTTTTCCCTTTCCTCGTAGTAGCTTGCGGCTCATCCCTTGAGCATTGCCGCCGCCCGCGCCATGCTGGGCGGAAGGAAGTAAGCGAACAGGAACAATTGAAATGGGGAGCAGGAGCGCCCTTTCGCGCCGACGAGGTCGGGAGCCTGCTTGCGGCCGGCGGAGCTCAAGGAGGCGCGCGCCGCCCGCGCGTCCGGGAAGATCGATGCCGGCGAGCTGCGCGCGGTCGAAGATCGCCTGATCCGCGATGTGGTCAGGAAACAGGAGGCGGTCGGGCTGAAGGCGATCACGGACGGCGAGTTCCGCCGCTCCTGGTGGCACTTCGACTTTCTCGGCGCGCTTGACGGCGTCGACGTCGTCGAGGCCGAGCACGGCATCCAGTTTCAGGGCGTGCAGACCAAGGCGCAGACGCTCAAGATTTCCGGCAAGGTCGGCTTCCCGCCGATCCACCCGATGCTCGACCATTTCCGCTTCCTGAAGTCGGTGGCGAAGGTCACGCCGAAGATGACCATCCCCGCCCCCTCGGTGCTGCATTTCCGCGGCGGCAGGCGCGCGATCGACAAAGGCGTCTATCCGGACATGGAAGCCTTCTACGCCGACACGGCGGAAGCCTACAGACAGGCGGTCGCCGCGTTCTACGACGCCGGCTGCCGCTACCTTCAACTCGACGACACGGTGTGGGCGTATCTGTGCTCGGAGAAGGAGCGGCAGGCCGTTCGCGACCGCGGCGAGGACCCGGATGCTCTGCCGGCAATCTATCGCGACATGATCAACCATGCGATCAAGGGTCGCCCCGCCGACCTGACCGTGACCACGCATGTCTGCCGCGGCAATTTCCGTTCCACCTGGATTTCGGAAGGCGGCTACGAGCCGGTTGCCGAGATTCTCCTCGGCGACACCGACTATGACGGCTACTTCCTCGAATATGACACCGACCGGGCGGGCGGCTTCGAGCCGCTCCGCTTCCTGCCGAAGGGGAAGAAGCGCGTCGTGCTCGGGCTCGTCACTTCCAAGACCGGCGACCTCGAAGACAAGGCCGCGATCGAGAAGCGGATCGAGGAAGCAACGAAATTTGCGCCGCTCGACCAGTTCTGCCTGAGCCCGCAATGCGGCTTCGCCTCCACCGAGGAAGGCAATGTTCTGACCGAAGAGGCGCAATGGAAAAAGCTCGAGCTTATCGTTACCATCGCCAAGGAGGTCTGGGGCGAGATCTGAAGCGCCTCGGCCGGCGCAGGCGCACTCAGGCGGCACGCCGCTGATTGTTCGCCCAGTAGCAGCGTGTCTTTGCGTTGCGCATGGCGTTGCGGTGTGTGGAAGAACTGTGGAAAAGCTGTGTGAAGACGAGGAGCCGGCGATGTCCCGCGAAGCGCTTTCGCTTGAGATTTCCCAGCATCGTCTCGCGCGTTGTGAGCGGCGAGCCGATCGACGCGGCCGAGCGCGGCGCGCGACTTGCGACAAAAATATCCAGAGCTTGGGATGTCCGGGGAAATGATCGGCGAGGCGATCACCCGGGCCGCCGGGATGGTCGGCATGATCAAGAGCGCGCCGAAGCCGAATTCCTGGCCTGGACCGGATTCGGGACGCCGCACCGCCGTCGCGGAGGAGACGAAACGCGTCGAGGCTCCCGCCACGAACGGCGCCAGCGCCGCTTCGAACGGCGCGCTCCCGATCGTCGCCCGGTCGATCGACGGCGACCTTGCAGCCGCGATCGACGCGGAGATCGGCAATCTCGTGTCGGCTGGAACGGCGGCGCAGGGCCGAGGCGCCGCAGCCAAACGACGACGCGAGCCGCCGGAGATCAGCCACCTCCCTCCGACCGCCTTGACCGCCTCCGCCGCGCCCCGCCGCTTCGCGCCGGTCGCCGCGCTCCGCCGCGCCTTCTTCGGGCACTGATCCGCGGCCCCCGCGGTTGCCTGAAGCGGCGCATCCGGGCGATAGACTGCCGGCGCAATAGTCTTGGGAAGAACAACGATGTTCGACGATCTCGCCGGAAAGCGCATTCTTGTGACCGGCGCAAGCACCGGGATCGGCGCGGCGGCGGCAAAGGCGCTCGCGGCGGCAGGCGCCGACGATCGCGCTCCACTACAATAGCAGCGCCGACGCGGCGGAGGCCGTCGCCAAGGATATCCGCGCCGGCGGGCGGCACCTGCTACCTGATCAAGGGCGACCTCACGCGAGCGCGGCGAAGCGAAGCGCGTCGTGGAGGACGCTGCGAAGGCGCTCGGCGGCCTCGATGTCCTCATCAACAATGCCGGCTCGCTCATCAAGCGCACGCCGTTCGAAGAGCTCGCCGACGATCTGATCGACAAGGTGTTCGACCTGAACGTCCGCTCCGTGATCGCGGCCTGCCAGGCGGCGGTGCCCTACATGGAGAAGGCCGGGCGCGGCTCGATCGTCAATGTCGGCTCGATCGCCGGCGACGAAAGGCGGCGGGCCCGGCGCTTCGGTCTACGGCGCTTCCAAGGCCTTCATCCACAATCTGACCAAGCATCTTGCCGGGCCTCTTTGCCGGCGAAGAACATCCGCGTCAACGCGGTCGCGCCCGGGGTCATCGAAACCCCCTTCCACGCCGCGACGTCGCCCGACCGCATGGAGGCCATGCGCCAGTCGATCCCGATCGGCCGCGCTCGGCGTCGCCGAGGACTGCGCCGGCGCCTTCCTCTTCCTCGCCTCCGACAAGATGAGCGGCTACGTCACCGGCCAGACGATCCATGTGAACGGCGGCCAGCTGATGATGTGAACGCGGCCGGCATCGGCTCGTGGAAGGCTCGTCCCGTAGAAGACCCTTGGGGGCACATGGAATGAGCCCGTCGCTCTTCGACCTGACCGGCAGGATTGCGCTTGTCACCGGCTCCACTTCCGGCCTCGGCAAGAGCATCGCCGGCGGGCTCGCGGCAGCCGGCGCCGCGCTCGTCGTCAACGGCCGCAATCCAGAGCGGCTCGATCAGACTGTGAAGGACTTCAAGGCGCGCGGCTTCGCCGCGTTCGGCTACGGCTTCGACGTCACCTCCGAGCCGGCCGTCGTCGATGCCGTCGCGCGGATCGAGAGCCGAGGTCGGCCCGCTCGACGTCCTCGTCAACAATGCCGGCATCCAGCGGCGTCAGCCGCTCGTGGAGATGAGCACCGAGACGTTCGAGGAGGTGATCCGCACGAATCTGACGAGCCTCTTCATCGTCGGGCGGACCGTCGCGAAGGGAATGATCTCCCGCCGCCGCGGCAAGATCATCAACATAGCGTCGCTGACGAGCGAGGTCGCGCGGCCGACGATCGGTCCCTATACCGCGGCGAAGGGCGGCGTGCGGCAGCTCACCAAGACGATGTGCGTCGAATGGGCGGAGCACAACATCCAGACCAACGCGATCGGCCCCGGCTACTTCCGTACCGAGCTCAATCGCGCCCTCTGGTCGGACGCCGAGTTCAACAAATGGGTCGCCGAGCGGACGCCCGCCGCGCGGTGGGGTGAGCCGGAAGAGCTGATCGGCGCGGCGGTCTTCCTCGCCTCCGCCGCATCCGATTTCGTCAACGGCCAGACGATCTACGTCGACGGCGGCTTGCTGGCGTCGATGTGAGGCCCGTCAGCTCACTCCGGGAGCGGCGGGCTCATCGTGCGCGGTATGCGGTAGGACCCACCCGCAGCGCCGGTCGGCGCGGTGTGCTTGTGGTGGGTATCGGGCTTCTCCCGGCGCCGCCCGAAATTCGCGCCGTCATCTTCGAGCGAGGTCTGCGACGAAGTCGGCTTCGCGCGCTTTGCACCACGCTCTTTGCTTTTGAGCATGCTTCCAATACGCATCGCTGATCTCCCTTGGCGCTCGCCGGCGCCGCAGCGAATGACGGCCGCCATAGACCCCCTGTCTCGTTAATTTCGGCCAAATGGAGGGAATATCCGTTAAAACCATTCGCATTCTTGGTGAACAATTCGTTGCCAACCGGCGACATTGCGGCTTGGCAAGGTTGCCGCTACGGCTGGGGCAGAGGAATCTCGAAAGTCCGGAGTTCAGATGGCGCAGCAGGCGCTGGTCCGCATCGGCACGCGCGGCAGCCGGCTCGCACTCTGGCAGGCGAGCGCGGTGCGCGACGCGCTTGTCGCGGCGCACGGCCTTCCGCCCGACGCGGTCGAGATCGTTCCGATCGTCACGTCGGGCGACAGGATCAGGGATCGCGCGCTTTCCGACGCCGGCGGCAAGGGGCTCTTCACCAAAGAGATCGAGGCCTCCCTTCTCTCCGGCGCCGTGTCGCTTGCCGTGCATTCGGCCAAGGACATGGAGACGCTGCTCCCGGCCGGGCTCACGATCGGCGCCGTGCTTCAGCGCGACGACGTCCGCGACGCGCTGATTGCACCCGGCGCGCGTTCGCTTGCCGAGCTCGCCGAAGGCGCGCGGATCGGCACGGCGTCGCTTCGCCGCGCCGCGCTTGTCCGACGCGCCCGCCCCGACGTTCAAACCGGGCTCCTTCGCGGCAACGTGCCGACGCGCGTCCGCCGCGTGGAGGCCGGCGATTTCGATGCGACGCTTCTCGCCGCCGCGGGACTGAAGCGGCTCGGCCTTGAGCGCCACATCGCCGCCCTCCTTCCGCTCGATACATTTCCGCCGGCCTGCGGACAGGGCGCGATCGCGATCGAATGCCGGGCAGAGCGACACCCGCATCCGCGACCTCCTCGCCCCCCTCGACCATCGTGAGACAGCCGCAGCACTTGCGTGCGAGCGCGCCTTCCTTGCCGCCCTCGACGGCTCCTGCCGCACGCCGGTCGCCGGACACGCACGGATCGAGGCGGGGCGCCTTCGCTTCGACGGCATCCTCCTCGCGGAGGACGGAGCTGAATCTCGACGAAGCCGGCCGCTCGGGCGATCCCGCGGATGCGGCAAGGCTCGGTAGGGACGCGGGCGAGGAAATCCGTCGCCGCGCGCCGGCTGCTTTCCTGAAGCGGCTCGGGATCGGATGAGCCCGTCCGGAATTGCGACAAAGCAATGAGATCGAGCCGACGTCGATTCCGAGAAACGACGATCGGCGCCTAGTCAGCGCTGAAGACGCGCCGCGGTGAAAGGATGAACGGCGGCAGGTAGCCGGCGAGGTTGGACAGGGGCAAGACCTCGGGTTTTAGACGAATGCCGAGGACATCCGCCATGAAGGCGCGGCGGCTCTCAATTCGGCGCCACGCATCGGGATAGCGCTCCGCGAATTCGGCGCGGCCGCGCGCGTCGAGGAGTGCAATGCCGTCCTCGATATTGCTCGTGAAGTAAGGCGTGCCCGTTGCCGGGATGATGTCGACCTGGATCGCCTGGCCGGATTGCAGCCGCTCGCGGCTTTCCGGATAGATCGGCGTATTCATCCATTCGTCGAGATGGATGAGGTGTCCGGGATTGAGCCCGACGCCGAAGAACGGGTCGCCGAGCCGACGCTTGACGAGCGCGTCGATCTCGCCCCCGCTGACGCCGATCCCGATCGTCTCGTACCACTCCGCGGCACAGCCAAAATACGGCCCGGCGAGACGGTCGACATAATCGCGAATCCCCGCTCCGAGATCGGCCAAATCCTCGACGACGAAGCCGGCACGCGAGCTGAGCGCGCCCCACACTCCGAATGCAACCGTAAACGGGTCGCCGCGCTCGATGACCCGTTCGGAGGGGCTGCCGAGGCCCAGCCGGGCGCGCGGGCCCGCAGACAGCATGAGGTGAGCGCTGAGGGGCAGGCCGGGCTGCCGCATGAGCGCAGCCGCCTCGAACTCGCGCATGCCCGGATGGACGCCGAAAAGCACGCGCTTGACGGCTTCCGATACCTGCACGGCGGCGAACTCGAAACGGGCGATCTGGTCGAGCTCGTTGACGGCGCGCATGCCGCTGCTCGCGTCCATCAGGATCGCCGTCGCGTTGACGGCTGCCCCTGCGGCGCCGACGACGGCGCGGATCGTGTCGGCGATATAGGACGGAATGTCGATCCAGGATTCCGGCTTCACGGCCTCGTGGCGGCCGAAATATTTCCAGCCCACGACGCCAACTCTCGCGCCCGGCGCAAGGCCGGCCGCGCCCAAAATATCCGCGAGCGGCAGCGTGCCGCTTCGATCCTGCCCGAGCAGGCCGAAGGGCGGATAGAGCCTGACGTCGAGGTCGATTGCGGCGGCGCGCGCCGTGCCCTGGTTCTCCGGTCCGGTCAAAAGCACCGGATCGCGCCCCGGCACGACCACCATGAGCGCCTCTTCGAAGCGCGGATCGAAACCGGAGAGGTAGGCAAGATTGGCGAAATGCTCACGATCCGCATAGACGACGGCCGCGGTGAGGCCGGCCTGCACGGCGCGATCGACGAAGCGGCCGAAGCGCCCGGAATAGACCGCGCGCGGCAGCGCCGGTTCGACGGCTGCGACGCCGAATTCGGGAAGCGCCGCGTCGATCAGCTGAATCTTTTTATCGCGCGCCACGCGCGCCTCACTCGGCCGGCGGCGGCAACCAATATTCCGCGTCGGGCTTGCCGCGCTCGATGCGCACGAAATTGTTGGCGAAGACCCGATAGGAGTGGCTCCACTCGCCGTCCGGCCAGCGCACCCGGATCTCGGCCCGCTCCGCCGTGCCGAGGCCGACATGGATGAAGCCGGCCTGGCCGGAAGCGTGGCCGCCGCCGACCGCCACGGTGCGGTCCATGGTCTCGTTGCCTGCCTTGACCGAGATGCGCGCGCCGACGGCGTTGCGGTTGTTGACCGGTTCGTAGAGCTCGACCTCGAGCCAGTTGCCGAGCGGCTCGTCGCCCCAGCTCGTCTTGGCGCCGAGGTTGCGGAAGAGGCTGACCGGCGCCTCGCGGTTCACCACCACGAGGTCGAGCTTGCCGTCCATGTTGAGATCGACGACGGCGGCGCCGCGGCCGCGCCGCGGCAGCGCGATGCCGGCCCGCGCGCCGACCTCGATGAAGGTGTGGTCCCATTGCCCGAGCAACAGATTGTCGGGGTCGTCGGCGGCGAAATCGGGCATCGACTCGACATTGCCCTTGGAGATGAAAAGGTCGAGGAGACCGTCATTGTTGATGTCGGCGAACTGGCTGTGCCAGCCGGTCGACGGGCTGCATGTCGCCGCCCGTATAGGGGCGCGCCGCGGTGACGCCGAGCGGATAGGCGATGTCCTTGTAGACGGGGCGATCGGTGTCGGACTCCTCGGAGAGCTGCTGCAGCTTGGTGTCGCCCATCGAGGTCAGCGCATAGACCGGATAGCCGTTCCCGTAGAGATCGGCCTGGGCGATGCCCATGCCGTAGATCGACAGGTGCTGCCAGCCTTCCGATGCCGTGTAGAGCCGTGGCGGCTTGCCGGGATCGACATGCCACATCTGCTCCTCGCCGCCGCGATAATACTGGCGGTCGTTGGTGACGCGGAGCGACGGCCACGCCCGACTGGTTCCAGTCGGTGAACAGCATCGAAAGCGAGCAGTAGCTCGGCGACAGCGCGGCCGGGTCCTGGTAGTCCGGCTTGTCGCCGGGATGCGGACGGAAGAGGTAATTGTCGGCGCAGGTCCCCCACGGCGCGCCGGGCGCCATGCGGTCGACATAGTTGCCGATGGCGAGCGTCGGGAAGGGCTGGCCCGTCTCCCAGGTGGCCGAGAAGGCCGTCGTCCAGTCCTTGCCGCCGTCGAAGGCGAAGGCGCCGTTGGCGACCTCGAACTGGCAGTCCGGCTTGCCTTTGAGGATCAGGTTGCGGCCGAGCCGGAGCACGACGAGATCCATGATTCCGTCATTGTCGATGTCGAGCGGATAGGCGCCGATGACGTGGGTCAGGTCTTCGTCCGGGATGCCCATCGACACTTTTTCGAACTTGAGCGGCCCGCCGGTCGTGCTCTTGTTGCCGTAGAGCTCCGCCGGGTTGGTGCCGCCGGCGATGAAGAGATCGGGAAAGCGATCGCCGTTGCAGTCGAACGCCGCCACGCCGCCGCCGACGAAGAACTCCCACGGGCCGGCATAGGTATGGTCGATGCCGGCGGCGACCGCCTCCTCGTGCATGTCGGGGATGTCGTTCGGCACGGGGCGCGGTGTCGTCGGCCTGCACCGTGCGCAATGCCGAGCCCGGCGGCGAAGCGCGCCGGCGAGGAGCGCGCGCCCGATCATTGCTGGATCACCAGCGTCTTCAGGAAGGCGATCAGGTCGGAGCGATCCGCCTCTTCGGCTGCGATATAGGCGTCGCGCGCCTGCCGCGCCTCCCCGCCATGCGCGCGGATGACGCCGTCGAGCGTGGTGAAATCGTTGCGGTGGCCGTAGGGAGCGGTCGAGCCGACGCCCCACAGCTCGGCGGTCATGAACACGTCGCGCTCGACGAAGCGCTGCGCCAGCAATTCGTTGCCGAGCCGATTGACCTCGCTGTCGGCGATGCGGTGGCGCTTGAGGTCGCCGAAGAGCGGCACCAGTATCTGGCCCTTGTCGTTGCGCGGCAGCGTCTTTGTCCAGTCGAGGAGCGCCAGATCGTAGACCGCGGGATTCGCCACCTCGCCGGTCCTGCAGCGTCCCGGCCGTATCGTAGGGCGCCGGGTCGGCGAAGGTCAGGCTGTCGAGCGGCAGGTAGGGCCGATGGCACGCCGCGCAGCCGAGACTGCTGAAGACCTTCTCGCCCTGCGTGGCGGCGGCCTGCCAGGCCGGATCGTCGGGAACCTTCTGCGCCGGCGACGGCAGGCTCGCCTGGTAGGCGACGACAGCGGAGACGTCGCCGGGCGACAGCTCGTCGGGGTGGCCGTCGTGATCGAAATCGTCCGTCCCGGTCCAGCGCTTGCCGAAGCGCTCGCTCGCCTCGATGCCGAGATGCGCGTTCATGGCGTTGATGGTGAACTGGCGCAGCGAGGCGAAGACGCCCTTCTGGCTGAACGGCCGGATGGTCAGGTCGGAATCGACTCCGTCGAGACCGCTGAAATCGACGAGCCCGTCGGGCATCACCGTGAGCTTGCCGAAATCGACGCCCTTCGTCGTCAGCGCCACCGTCTGCGGCGTGCCGTTCTTCCGCGCGGCGGCGACCGCCTGGTCGCGCTCGGCGCGGAGGTCGCTGGTCATCTCGCGGCCGAGGAGCTCGATCAGCCCTGCCCCGAACAGGCTCGGCGAGCCGCGCTCGTTGGAAAATTGCGGGTCGAGCGTGTCGAAGTCGAAGCTCTCGAAGCCCTCCGAGACGAAGGCGTTGGCACTGAAATCCCCGGCCGCGCCCGTGACCGGCACGTTGTGGCAGGATCGGCAATTGTTGGAATCGGGACCGGCGGTCCGCCGAAACGGCGCATCGGTCGGCTGCTTCCGCTCGGTCGGAATGATCGCCTGGGTCGCCATCGGCCGCCCGATGCCGTCGGCCGTGGTGAAATGCGCCGTGAAGAGATGCAGGCCCTCGCCGATCAGCTGTTGCAGCTTGGCCGCCGTGAGCGTGCCCTCAAGCTTGGTGAAATCGATGTGCTGGGTGATCGCCTTTTCGGCCCAGGGCGCCGCGTCATCGGCGGCCGCGCGCCGGATCGGAAGAAAGATCGCGCACAGGGCGGCCGCGATCAGAACAGCTTGCCATCCACCTCCGCGGCGGTGGCGCAACACATTCATACACGCGCCTCGGTATAGGCATTGGTGATGGGGATCCCCGGCGGCAGGGCCCCGCCGATGATCATGCCGAGAACCTGGTCCGTCGTGACATCGTCCTTGTTGACCGTGCCGACCATTCGCGCCGTTTTCATGACGGAGATGCGGTCGGCGAGATCGAAGACGTCGTGGATCTCGTGGCTGATCAGGAAGATGCCGATCCCTTCCTTCTTGAGTTGCTTGATCAGGCTCCGAACCTGCGCACTTTCGGCCGGACCGAGCGCCGCCGTCGGCTCGTCCATGATCAGGATGCGCGCGTTGAAGTGGATGGCGCGGGCGATAGCGACCGATTGTCGCTGCCCGCCGGAAAGCGTGACCACCGGATTCTTGAAGCGGACGAAGTGCGGATTGAGTCGCCCCATGACCTTGCGCGTCGCCGCTTCCATGGCGACATCGTCGAGCGTCCCGACTCGGGTCTTCAGCTCGCGCCCGAGAAACAGGTTCGAGGCCGCGTCGATGTTATCGGCGAGCGCCAGCGTCTGGTAGATCGTCTCGATGCCGTAAAGCTTGGCGTCGCGCGGATTGTTGATCGCGGCAGGCTTGCCGTCGATAAGGATTTCGCCGGAGTCGCCCGCTGAGCGCCCGACAGCACCTTCATCAGAGTTGACTTGCCGGCGCCGTTGCCGCCCACGAGGCCGACGACTTCGCCCGCGTAGAGGTTGATATACGCGTGCTCGACGGCGTGGATGCCGCCAAAGGCAACGGAGATGTCGCGCATTTCGACGAGCGGCACGCGGTCTTCGGCCATGGCTCAGCGCCTTCCCGATTTGCCGTTCATGCGGTCCGCCGCCTGTAGGCCGTGTCGATGCCGACTGCCACGATCAGCACGAAGCCGATGATGACGTTCTGCAGCGGCGTGTCGATCCCCATCAGCTCCATGCCCGATTGCAGCGACTGCATGACGAGCGCGCCGAGCATGGCCCCCGAGATCGTGCCGATGCCGCCGGAGAACGAGGTGCCTCCGATGACCGCTGCGGCAATGGTGTAGAGCTCGTAGTTGGTGCCGAGGCCGGCGGTGGCCGCGTTAAGACGGGCCGTGGCGACAATTCCGCCGACGGTGCACAGAATGCCCATCACGATGAACGTCTGCATGATCGCCGCGCGGACCTTGATGCCGGCGAGCACGGCGGCCTCAGGGTTGCCGCCGATGGCGAAAACGTAGCGGCCGAAGCCCGTGCGCTTGGCGATGAATGCCATAACGAGCGCCGTCCCGAGTGCGATGAGGACCGGAACCGAGATGCCGAACGAAATGAACAGGCCACCGGTTTCCGGCCAAGGAATGTTGTGGGCCGCCGCGTATCGCTTGGCGAGATTGATCGGCATCGAATAGGCGTTCAGCACCGCAATTGCGCCGAGCACGGCGCCGCAACCGACCACCGACAGAAAAATCTCCGCCCAGATCGGGCGCAGCGGGAAATTGAAACGGAGCCTTTGCCCTCGGCTCATGATGATGCTGGCAACGATGCCCACGCACGCGACCACGCCGACGACCCAGCTCGCCGTAGCGCCGATCGTGCCGGTGGCCCCCCCACCGAACCACTGGTAGGTGACGTCCAAGGGCGCGACGGTGCGCCCGGTCGTGACGAGGTACGCCGCGCCGCGCCAGATCAGGAGCCCGGCAAGGGTCACGATGAACGCAGGGACCTGCAGATAGGCGATGATGAATCCCTGCAGCGCACCGATGCCCGCGCCCGCCAGCAGCCCTACGAGGATGGCAATCAGCCAAACTCCCGGAACGGCGTGTCCGACAAGGTCGGGCAGGATCTCGGCCTGTACCACCGCCATGATCATGCCGATGAAGCCGAGCAGCGAGCCGACCGACAGGTCAATGCCGCGCGACACGATGATGAGCACCATGCCGTTGGCAAGAATGGCGATCGTGGCCGTCTGGACCGACAGGTTCCAGAGATTGCGCGGCGACAGAAAGAGCCCGTGAGACGCGAAGTTGAAGCCGATCCAGATGACGCCCAGCGCCACCAGCATGCCGATCAGGCGGACGTCGACTTCCGTTGCCTGCAGGAAGCGGCGAACGACGCCTCCCCGAGGCGCTTGAGCCGCCTGCGGCGCGGTGCTGGCCGCCTCAGCCATTGCGATCCGCTCTTTCAAAAAGCGCGAGCCACGCCATCTTCAGGTCCCTACATAGCTGTTCTACGTCCACGCCGCCGGAATTCCGGCGGCGTGGAACATCGAGTCTTCGAGGATCGATCGGATCGATCAGCCGCAGGCCGGGACGGTCCCCGCAGCGACACCCTTGCAGGCGTCTTCCTTCGATATCCAGCCCGCATCGATCACCAGGTTGAGATTGTCCTTGGTGATGGCGTTCGGGGTCAGAAGGATCGCGTTCAAGTCGACCTTCTTCGGGCCGCCGTTGAACATCATCGCGCCGTCGACTTTGTCCATCGCGGTGCCGCCGGCAAGAGCGAGCGCCACTTCAGCGGCCTTCTTGCCGAGCGCCCGTGCGTCCTTCCATACCGAGATGGTCTGCGTGCCAAGCGCAACGCGGTTGAGCGCCGCCTGGTCGCCATCCTGCCCGGAAAGCGCGACGTGGCCGGAGAGACCCTGCGCAGCGAGCGCAGCCGACACGCCGGTCGCCATGCCGTCGTTCTCGGAGAGCACCGCGTCGATCTTGTTGTTGTTCTGCGTCAGGCACTGTTCCATTTCGCGCTGGGCATTATCCGGCGCCCAGTTGTCGGTGTAGGTCTCGCAGACGATCTTGATGTCGCCGCTCTTCACCGCCGGGCCAATGACCTCTTCCATGCCCGCGCGCAGGAAGTCCGCGTTCGGGTCGGCGGAGTTGCCCTTGATGATGGCGTAGTTGCCCTTCGGGACCATCGCATAGACGGCCTTGGCCATCAGCGTTCCGACGCCCTTGTTGTCGAAGGTGATGTAGAAGGCATCCGGGCTCTCGATCAGGCGGTCATAGGCGATGACCGGAATGCCCGCGTCATGCGCCTTCTGCACGGCCGGCTGGATCGCGTCAGTGTCCTGAGCCAGGATGATGATGGCGTTGGCACCCTGCGAGATCAGGTTCTCCACGTCGGTAAGCTGCTTGTCGGCCGACGACTGCGCGTCGGTCGAGATATATTTGGCGCCGGCGGCGTCGAGAACGGCCTTCATCGCCGGCTCGTCCCATTTGCCCCAACGCTCTTCGTTATGATTGTTCCAAGAGACGCCCACAACGAGCTGAGCCGCCGAGGCAGCGGCGATCGAGAGAGCAAGCCCTCCCGCCGCCAGCATAGATACAAGGATTTTCCTCACCTCATTCCTCCCATTTTGCAAAGAGCCCCCTCCACGGACGCTCTACTTTAGCAGGACAGCCAACATCCGAATAGCGCAGAAGCCTGCCCAGATCGAGTTCACGCAACACAAGAACTACGAGGCCTAGTGGCGTTAGAATATTTCGTCAATTCCTCGCATGACCCCCTGGCCCGAGACGATGCCGCCCGCCTGCGATACGACGGCGGCGCCCGGGCATCAAGGTGCCCGGTCAGAAAAGCGGGCGTTCGGTGAAACAATTGCTTGCCCCGGCTCGGCCGTGCTCGCGCGAAACGCCGCCGGGGCCGGGGCAGACCTCGACCGGCGCACGGCGGAAGATCGCGCCGCGGCGGCAGAGCTTCAGGCGGCCGGGCGGCGCCCGTCGCGGCCTGTGCCGCAGAACCGGCCGCCGGCGCCAGCGTCGCCGAGATCGAAGCGATGCGCAAAGATTAGGAATTGCGCCCGCCGGCAAAGGACGCGGCTTCGTCCTCGCTTCTCGGCGTTGACAGCAGGTTGCAAGCCGAGGCTCGATAGGTCGCGCGGGGCGAGAGCGATGCGTGCGACGCGAATACTGATGGGAATGCCGATCACGGTCGAAATCGTCGGCGCGAACGACGCAGCGATCGTGGACGCGGTATTCGCCTACTTCGAAGGCGTTGACCAGCGCTTCAGCACCTACAAGAGCGACAGCGAAATAACCGGCATCAACGAGGGTCGCATCGACGCGGCCCGCTGCAGCGAGGCGATGCGGGAAGTCCTTGATCTCGCCGAGAGGACGCGCCGCGAGACGGCCGGATATTTCGACATCCGCCGGCCTGACGGCACGCTCGATCCGTCGGGGATCGTGAAAGGCTGGGCCATCCGCAACGCCGCGGCGCTCGTCCGAGATCGCGGCGCACGGAACTTCTACATCGACGCCGGCGGCGACATCCAATCCGCCGGCGACAATGCCGCGGGGGCTGCGTGGAGCGTCGGAATCCGCAACCCTTTCAACGAAGCGGAGATCATCAAAATCGTTTACCCGCGCGGACACGGTGTCGCGACCTCCGGCACCTATGTGCGCGGACAGCATATCTACGACCCGCACGCGCCCGACCGGACGCTCGCCGAAATCGTCAGCCTGACGGTGATCGGCCCCGATATCCTCGAAGCCGACCGCTTCGCGACCGCGGCCTTCGCCATGGGCGAGGACGGAATCCTGTTTCTCGAGGAGACGCCGGAGCTTGAAGGCTACCTTGTGCGGAGCAACGGCCGCGCCACGTTGACGAGCGGATTCGACGCCTACTGCGCGCCATGACCGGGCTCAACGCCGCATTTTGACCGATCGCGCGACGCGCAACAGCGTCAGGCTTGCCGAGGCAGGAAGACGATGACCTCCAGCCCCGGCCCGGCGTCGGCCATCGTCATGCTGCCGCCATAGGCCTCGACGATGTCGGAGACGATGGCGAGGCCAAGGCCGAAGCCGCTTGCGTTCTCGTCAAGCCGGACGCCGCGCGACAAGACGGACGGCTTGTCCGCGTCCGGGATGCCCGGCCCGTCATCGGCGATGCTGATGGTCGTGCCGGTCGCCTTCTTCTCTCCCGCGATGTGCACGGTCGATCTGGCGAACCGCGCCGCATTCTCGATCAGGTTTCCGAGAATCTCGGCAAGATCGCCTTCGTCGATCGGCGCGGTGAGATGCCCGTCAACATCGACGACGAAGGCCAGCCTCTCGCCTTCCGGAGTGCGCTTGACGACCGAGACCACCCGCTCGGCGGTCTCCGCGACCTTGCACTCCATTTCTTCGGCCACGCCGGTGGCAAGACGGGTGCGCGCGAGCTCGCGTTCGACATGGCGCCGTATTGCGTCGGCGCTTTGTGCGATCTCATTGGCAAGCTCCGTCTCGCCCTTGTTGCGCAACGCCCGAATATCGGCGGAAAGCACCTGCAGCGGCGTCTTCAGCCCGTGCGCGAGATCGGTCGCGCGTGAACGCGCGCGCGTCAGCGCTTTCTCTTGCGCTTCGAGCAGGCGATTGATTTCCACCGCCAACGGCTGCACTTCGCGCGGGGCCACCACGTCGAGGCGCTTGCTCCGCCGTGCGATCACGTCGCGAACGGCGACCCGGAGGCTTTCGAGCGGGGCGAGGCCGACGGTGATCTGCACAAAGATCGCCGCGATCAGCACGAGGGCGAGAAGAAGAAGTGCCGGCGTCAGCTCGCGAATGTAGTCGCGCACCGAATCCGCGACGGTCTGGTGGTCCTCGGCGACCACGGCGCGAAACGAGCGCCCGTTCGGATCGACGATGGTCCGCTGGACGCCGACCAGGAGCGCCCCGCCTGGGCCCGAAAGCTCCAGGCGCCGCCTCGTCGCCTCGCCTTTCGGCATCGTGATGACGGAATCCCACAAGGATCGGGAGCGGATCAGCTTGTGGGTCTGAATGTCCTCGACCTGCCAATAGAAGCCTGACTCCGGCGTTTCGAACCGGGGATCGGTCAAATCCGATGCAACCTGGAGGGTGCTGCCGTCCGCGCTGAAATCCGTCTTGGCGATCAGCCGGTCGAGATCGACGAAGAGCTCGGCTTCGATGCGGCGTTCGACATGCCGCTCGAAGAGATAGCGCAATCCAATGCCGGCAATGGCGAGGGCAACAAGGATCGAGATCGTCGCCGCCGACCAAAGCCGGAAGCGAATCGAGCTACCCATCACGCATTGTCGTCGGGCACGAGATATCCGAACCCACGGCGCGTTTCGATGACGCTGCTGCCGAGCTTGCGGCGCAGCCGCGCAACGATGACCTCGATCGCGTTCGGATCCCGGTCATGGCCGGAATCGTACAGGTGTTCCGCAAGCTCCACCGCCGGAACCACGCGTCCGGCGTGGTGCATCAGGAAGGCGAGCAGACGATATTCAAGCGGCGAGAGAGAAATCGGCTTGCCGCTCAGCGATATCTTCATCTGGCGCGTATCAAGAGTGAGAGGTCCGGACGTCAGGATCGGCGCCGCCTGACCGGTCGAACGGCGAAGCAGCGCCCGCAGCCGCGCGACGAGCTCTTCCATTTCGAACGGCTTTGGGAGGTAATCGTCGGCGCCGGCGTTGATTTCCTCGACGCGCTCCGTCCAGACGCCGCGCGCCGTGAGGACGAGGACCGGAAACCGGCGCCCGCCGGCGCGCCATTGCCTGAGCACCGAGAGACCATCGAGTTTCGGCAGTCCGAGATCGAGAATCGCCGCGTCGTAGCTCTCGGTGTCGCCGCGAAACCAAGCCTCCTCCCCGTCCGTCGCGATATCGACAGCCATGCCGGAGGCCTTAAGCACGGCAGAGATGTCCGCGGCAATCCGCGGCTCGTCTTCAACGACAAGAACTTTCATTGGCTGCTGTTTCCGTCGTGTCCGCCGTTCCCGCCGACGCTGCCTCCGTCAATGACCGCAGCAGCACCGGCATCGACGTCGACAATCGTCCGGTGACCTTGGTCATCGACGACCTGGACGCGATAGACCCACCCGTTTCCGCGACGGTCCAATTGCACGCCTATGATTTGCCCCGGCGCACGCGCTTGCACGATGCTCAGGATCTCGGAAAGGGAGTGTATCTCGCCGCGCTCGTAAAGCTCGCGCGCAAGGTCATGGTCGTGGTCATAGGAGTTCGTCTTCGGCGAAGGCGCGGACGGGGAGCACCAAAATGAGCCCGGCAAATACGGCAACCAACAATCGCCTCGATGTCGCAATCATGACCGAAGATTGCATGTCGAACCTGTCAATTGGCTGGCATTGAGGCCGAATTCGGTCGCAAAGGTGAACCGACCATGTGATCGAGCCAACTGCCTTGGAAACATCCGCTTCGTCGCGGGACTATTCAAGTCAACGCGGCGGAGACCAGCGATCCCCTGGGGTCGTCAGGCGCCGACCATCAGGCCGACGATTTCGTCGCTGGTCGTCTCCTGCGGCCGCCGCTCGCCTGCATTGATGCCGCGCCGCAGCACGACGATCCGGTCGGCGACGGCGAAAATATCCTGAAGGTTGTGCGAGATGAAGATGACGGCCTTGCCCTGAGCCTTGAGCGAGCGAACGAGGTCGAGCACCCGGCGCTGCTCCGGCACGCCGAGCGCGGCCGTCGGTTCGTCCATGATCAGGAGCTTGGCGTTCCAGTAGATCGCCCGTCCGATCGCAACCGCCTGGCGCTGGCCCCCGGAGAAAGCCGCGACCGGCGCTTCCAGCCGATTGGTGTGGAAATCGAGAAGACCCATGGTCTCCCGCGCCGCTTCGGCCATCTTGGGCCGGTCGAGGATCGGCAGGAATCCGAACAGCGTCGTCTTCGGTTCGCGACCGAGGAAGATGTTGGCGCCGATCGAAAGATTGTCGGCGAGCGCAAGGTCCTGATAGATCGTCTCGATGCCGCGCGCCGCGCGCCTC
This sequence comes from uncultured Alphaproteobacteria bacterium, assembly GCA_963750115.1. Lineage (GTDB taxonomy): Bacteria > Pseudomonadota > Alphaproteobacteria > Rhizobiales > Afifellaceae > DASWJZ01. The sequence continues at coordinate 249,710 of CAVVPM010000015.1, forward strand.
CTGCGGGCCGGAGAAGGACACGCTCTCACCGCCGAACATGATCGCGCCAGAGTCCTGGTGATGAACGCCCGAGATGATCTTGATCAGCACCGACTTGCCGGCACCGTTGTCGCCGGCGAGCGCAAGCACCTCCCCCGGGTCGACATGCAAGGACACGTCGTTCAGCGCCTGCACCGCGCCAAAGGTCTTCGAGACGGAGCGCACCGATAGAAGGTGATCGGCCTCACTCATCCTGCTGGCCCCCGAGGAGCCGGCGCTGGCTCTGGTCGACCAGCACCGAGAAGATGATCACCACACCGACCGCCACGAACTGCCAGAACGGATCGACATCGATGAAGACGAGGCCGTACTGAATGACGGCGATGACCAGCGAGCCCGCGACCGTGCCGGCGATCGTGCCGGAACCGCCGAACAGGCTGGCGCCGCCGATCACCACCGCCGCGATCGAATTGAGAAGGAGCGGCTCGCCCGCCTGCGCCGCTCCCGCCGAAAAGCGGCCGGTGTAGAGCACGCCGGCTAGACCGGCACAGACCGCCGCAAGGACGTACAGCCGGATGGTATGCCGCGGCCAGTTGATCCCGGCGCGGACCGCCGCGGCGCGGTTGCCGCCAATCGCGTAGGTGTGTTGACCGAAACGGGTCTCCGAAAGGAGGTAATGCATCCCCAGCACAATGATCGCCGTCAGGATAACGATCACCGGCACGCCGCTGACGCGGCCGTTGCCGAGCCAGGTCATCCATGAATTCGACACCGGAACGGTCATGCCGGTGGCAAGCAGGTAGGCGGCGCCGCGCGCGACGCCGTACATGCCGAGCGTGCCGATGAAAGGCGGCACCCGGAGATGAGCGATCAGCCAGCCGTTGACGAGCCCCGGAATGGCGGCAACGAGAACGCCGGCGGCCACGCCGCACAGCATGGCGGCGAACACGCCGACGTGCGGCGCAGCGATGTTGGCAACCTCCGCGCCGACGACCGAGGCAAGACCCATGATGAAACCGACCGAAAGATCGATTCCGCTTGAGATGATCACAAAGGTCTGACCGAGCGCCAGGAGCAGCGGCGCCGTGGCGAACGTGCCGACCGACTGAAGATTGTAGATGTTGCCGACGAAGGTCGTGCCGTAGACCGCGCGGGCCCAGCTTTCGAAAAAGACGAGAAGCAGGGCCAGGAACAACCAGGCGCGCAGATCGGCGATGCGCGCGAGCAGCGACCGGCTAACGGGCGGGGCAGTCGTCGATATGGCTGTCATCGGCAACCGGTTGGTGGGAACGAAGGACGGACCGACGACCTTCGCAGGCCGCCGGTCCGCGGGTATCCAATGCTTCGGTCGTCTAGCCGCTGTAGATGAACTGCTTCACCTTCGGGTCGTCAATGTTGTCCTTGGTCATCACGGTGAAGCCGGTGCCGATCGCGATCGGTACCGAATTGCCCGTCAGGTGGGCATAGGCGACGACCAGGCCGAAATAGCCGATTTCGGCCGGATGCTGCGCGATGGCGATTTCGAAGGTGCCGTCCTTCAGCTGATCGACGATCGACTGCGGCGCGTCGAAGGCAGCAACCTTCACCTTCGCGCCGGCCTGCTTGACGCCATTTGCCGCGCCGGTGGCCGAGAACAGGTTGGCGCCGAAGATGCCCGCGAGGTCAGGCGTACGTCCGATCACCGCCTGCACCTGCGACGCCGCCTTGTTGGCGTCGTCATCGTTGAACTGCGTGTCGAGCACCTCGATGTTCGGATAGTTCTTCATCTCGTCCTTGAAGCCTTCCTCGCGCTGGTCGGTGGTCGAGATGCCGGGCTTCACGTTGGAGACATAGACCTTGCCTTTCTCGCCGATCGACTTGGCGAGGGCGCGGGCGGCAATGCGGCCGCCGAGAACGTTGTCGGAGGCGACGTAGGAGAGCGGAAAGTCGGCGTCGCCCGATCCGGTCTGGTAAACGCCGGTGCCGATGAAGGTGTCGACGGTGACGATCGGGATGCCGGCGTCGGCGGCGGCCTTCAGCGGAGCGACGAGCTGAACCTTGTCGGTCGGCGCAATCAGGATCGCGTCCGGCTTCTTGGCGATGACCGCCTGCAGCACCGGTACCTGCTCGGTCACGTTCCAGTTGGCTGCGCCCTGAAATCCGAGGTTGACGCCAAGCGCCTTCGCTGCCGCGTCGGCACCGCGATGCATGGTGATATAGAAGGCGTCGGTCGTAAGACCCGGGACGAGGGTGATGTTGAACTTCTTGTCCTGCGCGGCAGCCGGACGGGCGAGCGCCGCCGCTCCCGCCGACGCGCCCAAGAGAGTAAGAAAGGTTCTGCGTTCCATGATTTCCTCCATGCCGCCCGCGTTTGATATTTGTTCAGGCCAACAGCCCGTGGGCGGACGAGACAATCCAGTGTAGAAGCCAAACCGATCGTTCGGCAATCCGCAATAATACGTAATCCGCCGCACCATCAACTACAGCCAACAAGCAAGCGTCGTGCACGCTTCGACAAAGCGGCAAAAGGGTCGAATCCCCTCCCAAGTGTTCGCGACGATAAAACGCATCTGCCGCCCCCAGAAGAACTCGACGCGGCGATCGATGACCTTCGAGGTCGCCACCCCACGCTGCGGCTCAACCAAGGCGCGATCTGCTGGCAAGCGGAAAGTCGATGCGCCTATCCCGTCAGCCCGGCAAGAACGCGCCTGACCGCCAGCATGCCCGGATCGTCAAGCCCGCGGCTTTTCTCGGCGAACATCCGCGCCCGGCCGAGCTTATTCGGCTTGTCGCGGAATTCCTCCAATGCGGCAACGGCCGCGCGGTCGGCGGCGGCAAGAATTGCATCCGGATCGGTGAGCCCCTCGGTTGCCTTCGCGATCGCGTCGAGGCTGTCGAGGACGCTCTTTGCGCCGATTTCGCCGCGGCCTCGGGCGAGCATCGCGTCGCGCGCACCCGCGATGATGCCGGGCAGCTCCGACCAAGCCGCCTCGGTGCGGCCCTTGGTCGCCTTCGCCGCGCTCATGAACGCTGTCGCGACGAGCGTCCCGAAGGAGGATGAGGAAACCCGCTGGAACGCCTTGGCGCAGCCGAGGAACGCCTGGCCGAGGTCGTCGGCAAAACCGGGCGCGTCCTCGGCGATCGCGGCGAAGCCGCCGGCCACGGTGATGCCGAGATCGCCGTCGCCGAGCTTGCCGTCCTGCGTGTTCAGTTCATCGCGCGCAGCTTCGGCCGCCGCGGCTGCGGCAGCGGCGGCGGTCCGGAGATTTGCGACCGTGAGGACTGCGTCCGCCATGCGTCAGACGACGGTCCAGAACGCGCAATGGCACGGCGCCTTCAAGAGCCGTTCCATCTCGCCGTCGAGCCGGCACACGGTGATCGACGCCCCGGCCATCTCCATCGAAGTCGCATAGCGGCCGACGAGCGGCATGACGATCGCCATGCCGCGCTCCTTAAGCCGGCGGGCGACCTGCCGGTACATGATGTAGAGCTCCTCCGGCGGCGTCGCGCCGAGCGAATTGACGAGCACCGACCAGCGATCGCCCTTCGACGGCGCCAGGTCGGCAAAGATGCGGTCCATCATTTCGTCGGTGAGCACGTCGGCAGGCTTCAGCTTGTCGCGCCATATGCCCGGCTCGCCATGGATTCCCATGCCCATTTCCATCTCGTCCTCGCCGATGTCGAAGGTCGGCTTGCCCGCCTGCGGCACGGTGCAGGACGTGAGCGCCATCCCGATCGTGTGGCAGGAATCGGCAGTCTTTTGGGCGACAGCCGTGACCGCGTCGAGGTCGGCCTTCTCCTCGGCGAGCGCCCCGGCGATCTTGAAGGCGTAGACCATGCCGGCAACGCCGCGGCGCTTTTCGGCCTCCTCCGGAGGCGCGGAGGCGATATCGTCGGCGAGCAACACGGTGGTGGAGCGGATGTCGCCTCCATCTCGACCGTCTCGCCGGCCATATCGAAGTTCATGACGTCGCCGCCGTAATTGCCGTAGAGGCGCAGCACGCCGGCTCCGCCATTCGCGTGCCGCATGGCCGCCGCCATCTGCTCAGCGGAGGGCGAGGCGAAAACCGCGCCGATCGCCGCGGCGTCAAGCAGTCCCTTGCCGACATAACCGGTAAAGACCGGCAGATGCCCGGACCCGCCGCCGGTCACGATGCCGACCTTCCCGCGTACTGCACCGCCGGTTCGCGCGATAACTCGCGGCTCCGGGCGGGCGTAGATCTCCGCGTGAGCGGCGACGAGGCCATCGAGCATCTCATCGACATAGTCGGCAGGATCATTCAGTATTTTCTTCATGGCGGCGTCGCTCCCACTTAAGCCGGCGGACGATTCCTTCCGTCTCGCCGCACCCCGTCTCCCTAGCGCATTCTGACGCTGCAATAAGCCGAGAACTCCAGCCGGCGCCACATCGCAATCGGCAGAAGCGAGAGTTCTGTGCGGACCTTCTTAGGCTTTCGCCTCCGCGCTTTGTTGCCGCAGCCAGTCGTACCAGCCATCGAGGCCCTCGCCCGTCCGTGCGGAGAGGCAGAGCACCACGACGTCCGGATTGACTTTCCGCGCGTTGTCGATCGCAGCCGCGACGTCGAAATCGACATGCGGCAGAAGGTCGGTCTTGTTGACGATCATGAGCTTCGCCGCGCGGAACATGTGCGGGTATTTGAGCGGCTTGTCCTCGCCTTCGGTGACCGAAAGGACGATCGACCTTGGCGCGTTCGCCGAGATCGAACAGCGCCGGGCAGACGAGATTGCCGACATTCTCGATCAGCACCACGCGAGCCGGCGGGGGCTTCAGCTCGGCGAGCCCGCGCCGACCATATCGGCCTCCAGATGGCAGCCCGTCCCGGTATTGACCTGAACCGCCGGCGCGCCCGCCGCGCGGATGCGCTCGCCGTCATTGGCGGTCGCCTGGTCGCCCTTCGATGACGGAGATCGGCAGTTCATCCTTGAGGTCGCGGATGGTGCGCTCAAGCAGCGTCGTCTTGCCCGCGCCGGGCGAGCTCACGAGGTTGAGCGCAAGGATTCCACGGCCCGCGAACCAACCGCGGTTCTCGCGGCCAGCTTGTCGTTCTTGGCGAGAATGTCGCGCCGCCAGCTCGACGACGGTCGACGCCCGGGCCGTGGTGATGGTGGTCATGATGGTGAAGATCGTGACGACCGTCGTGATCATGCGCGTGCTCATGGCCGTGCAGATGGGAATGGTCGTGGTCGTGATGATGCGCATGACCGTGGTCATGCGGAGGCGCGTGATCGTGATCGCCTACATGGCGGCCCTGAAGCCGCGTCTCCGCGCCCGTCTGGAGGTTGAGGATCGGGTCGCCGCGTCGGCGCCGCAGCCACATGTCGTGCACATCAGGCTGCCTCCTCTATCTCCATCTCCCTGATCTTCAGTTCCTCGCCCGTCAGCCGGTCGACCGCGACGCGAGCCGCACGGGCAAGCCTCGTAGAGCGTCGTCGACCTCGAACTCGCTCCCGCAGTCGCGGCAGCGGCAGCGGCCGGGGATTTCGTTGATGTCGAGCCTCGCGCCATCGAGCGCCGTGCCTTTGGCGACGATGTCGAAACAGAAGGCGATGGCGTCGGGGGTGACGCCCGCGAGCTTTCCGACGTCGAGCGTCACGCGCCGCACGCGCCGCCCCTGCGCCGCTTCCGCGACGATCGACGACAATATTGCGGGTGATGCCGAGCTCGTGCATGGCGCGGCCCTCAACAGATCCGCGGCAGTTGCTCGCCGACCAGCATGTCGACGATGCGGCTGCCGCCGAAGACCGGTGCTGCATGGCAACCCGGCCGGGTGGCCCGTCGCCGGCATGGCCGATGAGCGCCGCGCTCTCGCCGAGCGGGTGTGCGCGGAGAGCCGCAAGGCCGGCGTCGATCTCCTCGGGCGGCACGGCGGCGACGATCTTGCCTTCATTGGCGAGATAAAGCGGATCGAGCCCGAGGATCTCGCAGAACGCCACGGACCTCTTCACGAAGCGGCGTCGTCGTCTCCTCGATCTCGATGGAAACGCCGGACGCCTCCGCGATCTCGTTCAGCACAGTGGCGATACCGCCGCGCGTGGCGTCGCGGATGAAGCGCGTGCCCGGCGCCGCGGCAAGGAGCGCCTCGATCAGCCCGTTGAGCGGCGCGCAATCGCTTTCGATCGTGGTCTCCAACGCCATGTCGCCGCGCGCAGAGAGGATTGCCGCGCCGTGGTCGCCGAGGAGCCCGTTCACCAGGATCGCCGTCACCCGGGCGCACGCGGGCGACGCTGATCTCGCGGCCCTCGGGATGACGCCGACGCCCGTCGTGGTGACGAAGAGCTTGTCGCAGGCGCCGCGCTGCACGACCTTTGTGTCGCCGGTGGCAATGGTGACACCCGCCATCGCCGCCGCCGCAGCCATCGAATTCGTGACGCGGCGCAGCGTTTCGAGCGACAGCCCCTCCTCGATGATCACCGAGCAGGAGAGAAAGAGCGGGATCGCGCCGCCGACGGCAAGGTCGTTGACCGTGCCGCAGACCGCGAGCTTGCCGATGTCGCCGCCGGGGAAGAACAGCGGATCGACGACGAAGGAATTGGTGGTGAACGCCAGCCGGTCGCCGCGCGCGGCAAGCTCGGCGAGATCGAAACGCGCCTGGTCCTCAAGCGGCGGGGGCAGCCGGACCGGCGAAGGCGCTGACGAAGACGTCGTCGATCAGGTCCTTCATCGCCTTGCCGCCGCCGCCATGGGCAAGCGTAACCGTCGGCACTCGCACCTTGCCGGGCGAATGCCGGCGAGGGAATGCGCACTACGTTCATGCACGCTCGCCTCGCGTGCGCTTCAGGCCGCCGTACTGGTAGTAGGCGGCGCAGGCGCCCTCGGGCGACACCATGAGCGCGCCGAGCGGGGTCTCGGGCGTGCAGACCGTGCCGAACACCTTGCACTGCCAAGGCTTCAGCACGCCCTTCAGCACCTCGCCGCATTGGCAGGATTTCGGGTCGGCGATCTTGACGTTCGGGATCGCGAACTTCCGCTCCGCATCGAAACGCGCGTAGTCGTCGCGAAGCTCGCACGCCGGAATGGTCGATCGAGCCAAGCCCGCGCCACTCGAAGAACTCGCGCAGCTCATAGACCCTGCCGACCGCCGCAAGCGCCGGAGCGTTGCCGGCTGCCGGCACGATGCGCGTGTACTGGTTCTCGATCTCCGCGCGGCCTTCCCTGATCTGCTTCAGCACCATCCAGATCGACTGCAGGATGTCGAGCGGCTCGAAACCCGGCCACCACCATCGGCCGCTTGTAATATTCGGCGATGAACTCGTAGGGCGCCGTGCCGATCACCATGGAGACGTGGCCCGGGCCGAGGAAGCCGTCGAGGTGCAGATCCGGGCTGTCGAGAATCGCCTTGATCGTCGGCACGATGGTGATGTGGTTGCAGAAGACCGAGAAATTCTTGATGTCGTCGGCCTCCGCCTGCAGCACGGTCAGCGCCGTGGACGGCATCGTCGTCTCGAAGCCGAGCCCGAAGAAGACGACCTCGCGCGTCGGGGTTCTTGCGCGGCGATCGCAAGCGCATCCATCGGCGAATAGACCATGCGCACGTCGGCGCCTTCGGCCTTCGCCTGCAGCAGGCTCTTCTTCGAGCCCGGCACGCGCATGGCGTCGCCGAAAGTGGTGAAGATGACCTCCGGCCGCTCGGCGATCGCCACGCAGTCGTCGACGCGGCCCATCGGCAGCACGCAGACCGGGCAGCCCGGCCCATGCACGAGCTCGATCGACGGCGGCAGCATGCCTTCGAGGCCGTAGCGGAAGATCGAATGCGTGTGGCCGCCGCAGACCTCCATGATGTGGAGCGGACGGCTCTCGCGTCATCCCGATCTCGGCGGCGAGCTTGTCGATCTCGCGGACCAGGATCTTCGCCTTGTCGCGGTCGCGGAATTCGTCGGCATATTTCATTGCACGGCTCCTTCGCGCGGTTGGCGATGGTCGCTATTGCACGGACGAAGCGCGCATCGCGTCGATCTCGGCTTGCGCTTCGCCGAGCTCGGTCAGGATCTCAGCGTCTCCGCCGCCTCCTCATCGTCGATCCGGCTCATCGCGAAGCCGACATGGATCAGCACCCATTCGCCGACGCAGGCTTCCGGCGGATGCGTCTCGTCGACGATACAGGCGATGTTGATCTGCCGCCTGACCCCGCTGACCTCGACGGTCGCGAGCTTCTTCGCGGCGTCGTCGATCGTCACGATCCGGCCGGGGATGCCGAGGCACATGGTCAGCTTCCTTCCTGCCGGGTCATCCCGGCATCGATCAGACGCGCGGCCGCGACCGCCGCCTGCCCAAGCGCGATCCCGCCGTCATTGGCCGGCACGCGGGAATGGGTGAGCACATTGAAGCCCTTTGCCTCGAGCCGGCGATCGTTTCCTCGAAAAGCACGCGGTTCTGGAAGCAGCCGCCGGAAAGCGCCACCGTGTCGAAGCGCACGCCGTCTTCGTCGCGTCGGGCGAGCTTCTCGCCATCGCCGCAAGCGCGTTGGCGAGCCCCTTGTGGAACCGCGCGGCCATGACCGGCGACGGGCGTCTTCGAGGATCAGGTCGCCGAGAAGCGCGTTCCACATCGGCTGCGGCTCGATATAGGGAAGGCCGAGTCCTCGAGGTTCGGAATGCTCAACGGATAGGCGAGTTCCTCGTCCTCCTCGCGCCAGCGTCCTGCGGCAGACGGCCGCCTCGAGCTGCGCCGCCGCCTCGCCCTCGTAGGCCTGGCGCTCGAAGCAAATGCCGAGCGCGGCCGCAACGGCGTCGAAGAGACGCCCGCAGGAGGAGGCTATCGGTGAATTGACACCCTTCGCGATCATCGCGTCGAGCGTCGCGCGGGGCTTGTCCGCGAGCGCCTTGAACACGTCGAGCTCGCCGAAATTCATCGCGAGCTGCGCCCACCCCATCTCTGCCGACGAGATGCGCATAGAGGTTGCGCCACGGTTCGCGCGCGGCTTGCGCGCCGCCGGGCATCGCGACCGGCTTGAACGTGGCGAGCCGTTCGAAGCCGCGATAGTCGCCGAAGAGGAATTCGCCGCCCCAGATCGTCCCGTCGCTTCCGTAGCCGAGACCGTCGAGCGCGATGCCGAGCACGCGCGGCGCGTCGAGCGGCCAATCGTTCTCGGCGAGGCAGGCGGCAAGATGAGCATGGTGATGCTGCACCTCGACAAGCGGTAGGCTCTCCGCTTCAGCGCGCTTCCTCGCGAGCTTGGTCGAGAGGTATTCGGGGTGCATGTCGCAGGCGAGCGCCTGCGGCACATGATCGAAGAGGGCGCGATAGAGGTCGAGGTTCTTCTCGTAGTCGTCAAAGGTCGCCGCGTCCTCAAGGTCGCCCTGGTGCTGGGAAAGCACGGCGCGTCCGTCCTTGACGAGGCAGAACGTCGCCTTGAGCTCCGGGCCGTAAGCAAGAAGGTCGGGCGCCGCCTGAAACCCCTCCGGCAGCGCGATCGAGGCCGGCGCATAGCCGCGGGCGCGGCGAATGACGCGCACCGTTCCACCCATCAAGCGCACCACGGAATCGTCGACGCGATTGGCGATCTCGCGATCGTGGATGAGTGCAAAGGGCGCGATCGAGCCGAGCTTCTCGGCCGCCTCGCGATCGTCGATGACCTGCGGTTCGTCGGAGAGATTGCCGCTGGTCATGATGACCGGCCGCTCCATTCGTTTCAGCATCAGGACATGGAGCGGCGTCGAGGGAAGCATGAAGCCGAGCGTCGCCAGGCCCGGCGCGACCGGCTCGGGAAGCCGCTCGGGCCCGTCCGCCGGAAGCAGCACAATCGGCGCCTCCGGCGAGGTGAGCGCCCGCTCCTCGAGCCGACCCGCTGTCGCGTAGCGGCGGATCACGTCCATGTCGCGGGCCATCAGCGCGAAAGGCTTTGCGTCGCGGTGCTTGAGCGCGCGCAGCCGCGAGACGACGTCGGCGCGCGTCGCGTCGCAAGCGAGCTGGTAGCCGCCGAGCGCCTTGATCGCGACGATCTCGCCCTTCTGGATGAGGGTCAGAGCCGCATCGACGTCGTCGAGCATGGAAAGCTGATCGGGGCTCAGCGCCCGCCCGTCGAAGCGGATCAGCCGCGCCTTCGGCCCGCAGACATGGCAGGCCGTCGGCTCGGCGTGAAAGCGCCGGTCCGCCGGGTTGCCGTATTCCGCCGCACAGTCCGCGCAGAGCGGAAACGCCGCCATCGTCGTCGTCGCGCGGTCATAGGGCACACCGCGGACGATAGTGAGACGCGGGCCGCAATGCGTGCAGTTGGTGAACGGGTAGCGGAACCGCCTTGCAAAGGAGTCGAGCACCTCCGCGGCGCATTCCGCACAGATCGCGGCGTCGGGCGATATCTCGGTGCGGACCGCGCCCCTGGCGCTCTCCACGATGTTGAACCCGACACCGATCTCGCCGCCGCACGGGCCGGTCTCGATCGTCGTGATCTCGGCGAGCGGCGGCGGCGCCTCGCGCAGACCGGCGAGCAGCCTTTCGATGTCCGCGCCCCTCCCCTTCACGCGGATCAGCACGCCCTCGCCGTCGTTCTTGCACGTCACCATGGAGACCGAAATCGCGCGCGTAGCGCCACACCGTCGGGCGGAAGCCGACGCCCTGCACGCGCCCGCGCACGCGGATCTCGACGCTCTCATAGCCGGCCCGATTGTGGTCGAGGGTGCTCATGGTAGCCTGACCGAGCACGAAGCCTCATGGGGCACCGTCGGCGTTCGGTGCCTGGGTAATCCATGAAACTCAGTTTCCAACGTGCTGGGTTTGTTAGCAGGACGGAGGGCGCCATTCAACGACGGCATTGATGCGGGCGTAGACGATCCGCTGCATCGAGCCTTAGCGAGCGGCGCGGCCGGCAGCATCGCAATCGCGTCGCCTATTCGTCCTCCCGACAAAGCGCTTGGAGCTCCGACACGTCGCAGAGAACGAGAACGCCGCCGCGCTTCTCGACGAGCTTGTGCTTCGCTAGCGCGCTCATCTCGCGCGACACGGCTTCGCGATGCGTGCTGATGCGGGCTGCAAGGTCCGCGTGAGTCGGGGCCGGGTTGATCGATGCCTTTCCGATATCGACCCCTTCCGCGAGACGAAGAAGCTCGCGAACCAGCCGCTTGCGGACGATGAGCGTGCTGAACTCGTAGATCCGCTCCGTCATCCGACGCGTCTGCAGCGCGAGATGGGCGAGGAGCGCCCAGGCTATGCCGGGTCGCGAGGACACGATCGCGCGAAATGCCGCCTCCGGCAGGGTGGCAACCCGCACCCTGTCCAAAGCCACGACGCTCGCCGATCGAGGCTTCCCGTCGATCGCGGCAAGCTCGCCGAATATGTCGCCCGGCCCGATGTCGCGATACGCGACCGCCCTCCCGCCCTCGGAATAGACCGTCGCCCGGGCGCCGCCTTCGAGCACGAAGAAGACTTCGCGGGTCATGTCGTCGTGCGCGATGATCATATCCTTCCGCTCATGGCTTCGAACGATCCAGTGTTCCGCCAAAGCGGCGCGATCGCCTTCCTCAAGCCTTCCCAAAAAGGAATCCGGCGAAGTCATCGCGCGTGTCCGATCGAGGGAGCATCGGCGAGGGCCGGACGGCATGTGGCGATTGCCACAGACACCGCTGGGCACCTGTCGAATAGTCCAGTGGGCGGCGATGCTTCATCGAGGAGCGTGAAATGTCAAAGCCTCGCGAAACCGCTGCGGAGCGTGTGTGGAAGGAAAAGCTCGACCTCTGCTTGTCCTTGAGCGAGACGAGCGTCCTCCTTGTGTTTGCGGCCTCGGTCCTGGCAGTGATGTGGATCATCGGCTGGTGACGGCCGAGCGCCTTCCCTAGCCGCGCCAGCGACCCCAACTGAACGCGTCCGGCTGGGCGGATCGTCCGCAATTCCGCCCACCCGGACAGCACGTCTCCACTACCTCCGGTCGGCGACTTCAATTGCGGCCATCCGCACCATATGATGGCGGAGCCACAATGGAGGTCGGCTATGTCACCGCCGGCGACAAGCCAATACACGATGCGCCCGATGACCTCGGACGACATCGATACCGTGACCGGCTGGCTGCAGGACATCGACGACCTTTCGCTGTTCGATCGGGGCATGGCGGTCTCCCCGAGCCGCGATACCGTTCGGGATAGTTGGAAGCCCGATCTTGCGGTTGCGAAATTCCCGACCGCCTATTGGTTCGTCATCGAAGACTGTGATCAGAGGCCGAAGGCCATTGGCGGGCTTCAGTCGGTCAACTATGTCCACGGCGATGCCGTTCTTCCGATCCTCGTCGCCAAGCCGGAGCGCGGCAAGGGGCTTGGCCTCCAAATTGCATTTGTCCTGCTTGACATGGCATTCGACCGGCTGCGGCTGCGCCGGGTGACGACATTCTTCCGCGCCGACAACGCGCGCACGGAACGGCTCACCCGGCGCGTCGGATTCCGGCAGGAGGGACGCATGCGCGAGGCCTGGTTCGCCGGCGGAAAATTTCTCGACTGCGTCGTCCTTGGAATTCTTCGCGAGGAGTGGCATTCGCGGCGCGATGCCCTTCGCGCCGAGCTTGGAGATTCGATCGCGATTCTTCTGACAGCGAAGGTCGCGGACCATGCGCCGGCGGCGGTGCACGGCCAGGAACCGCAGGAAACCGGCAAGGCATGAGCGATTCGTCTGCCGGCACGGGCTTGAGGCGCCGGCTCGGCGCCGTGCTTTTTGCCGACGTCGCAAATTACAGCCGGATGATGGGCGAAGACGAGATCGGCACCGTTCTCGCCGTCAAGAAGCGGCTGCAGACCCTCTATGAGGTGAGCGCGCGTCATCACGGGGATGTCCTGCAGGTGCGAGGCGATGGCGCCTTCCTGCTCTTCGACAGCGCCATAGACGCGATCTCATTCGCGCTCGAAATCCAGAAATTGATGGCCGAGGAAAACGCCGGCGTTGAGCCCGACCGTGCGATCCGATTTCGCGTCGGCGTCAACCTCGGCGAGATCATCCTTGATACGGACGGCGTCAGCGGCGACAGCGTCAACATCGCCGCGCGGATCGAGCCGCTTGCCCCGCCGGGCTCGGTCTGCGTGACGCGCGCGGTCTATGACCAGACGCGCAACAAGGTTGCGGTCGGCTACGAGTATCTCGGGCCGAAGACGCTGAAGAACATCGCGGAGCCCGTCGACGTCTTCCTCCTGAGGGAAGACGCCCAGCCGGCCACGATGACCGCCGGCTTCAGGCAGCGGCAGAGCACGGCGGTGGCTCCGAGAGATCTGTCCGCCGTGGTTCTCCCGTTCCACTACCAGGGCGACGACCCGAACGAGAGCTGGTTCGCTTCGGGCATGACGGAGGACGTCACCACCAGCCTTTCGCGGTTCAAGAACCTTTTCGTGATTTCGCGCGCCTCCGCTTTCGTCTTTCGCGGGCACGAGGTCGCCCCTCAGGAGGTCGCCCGCGAATTCGGCGTGCGCTACGTGCTCTCGGGCTCCGTCCACAAGGCCGGTCAACGGATCAAGATTTCCGTGCAACTGATCGATGCGATCCGCGACCGCATCATGTGGGGCGAGCATTACAGCCGCAAGATCGACGACATCTTCGATATTCAGGACGAGATCACGCAGATCGTCGTCGCCGCCACCGCTGTGCAGATCGAATCTTCCGAGCGGGAGCGGACCCGCGCATTGGCGCCCTCGGACCTTCGCGCCTACGGTTATGTGCTGCAGGGGCAGCAGCACATCTTCCAGTACCGTCGCGAGGAAAACCGCGCCGCGCGCGAGCTTTACGACGCCGCGCTTGAAACCGACCCCGTCTACGCCCGGGCGATCGCGGCGAAGTCGAGGACGCTGAACCTCGATTGGCGCTATAACTGGACCGAGCAGCCCGATCTCATTCTCGACGAAGCGCTTGGGCTCGCGCTGCAGGCGACGGAACTGGACGAGACGGACGCGCGCGGCTTCGGCGAGCTTGGCTTCGTGCATCTCTATCGCAAGGAGCACGAGGCGGCGATCAGCGCCTACAAGCGGGCATTGCTCCTCAATCCGAACGATGCCGACTTGATGTCGGACATGGCCGACGCGCTCGCCCATTCAGGCCAGTCGGACGAGGCGATCAGGCTCCTTGAGAAAGCCATGCGGCTCAATCCGTTCTATCCCGACCAGTATCTCTGGCATCTCGGCGGCGCCTACTACAACCTGCATCGCTACGACGATGCCATCCAAACATTGGAGAGCATGCAGAACCCGACCGAGGGACACCGGCTGCTCGCGGCGAGCTATGCGCAACTCGGCAGGTTCGAAGAAGCGCGCAGCCACGCCCAGAAGGTGCTGGAGGCGCATCCGAACTTCACCCTCGAGCATTGGGCAAAGATACAGCCCGACCGCCACGAAGCGGACGTCCTCCACTTCGTGGAAGGCCTGACGAAAGCCGGCTTGTCTTAGTCGTCAGTCGGTGGCGTCGCCGCGTCCGCCGGAGAGCCGCGCACCAGAGACGCGTGCACCGGAGACCCGTGCACCGCTGACCCGCGCCCCGGATACGCGTGCGCCGGAGACGCGAGCCCCGCTCACCCCACCGCCGCCGTCCCCGCCGAAGAACGGGTCGAGCAGCATGTCCTCGAACATGCCCGTGTCGATATCCAGGCGGATCGTGTAATCGGAGCGGTCGTACGACCAGACCCTGAGGTCGTCTGCGAATTGAAACTCGGCGGCCGCGACGCCTGTGAGCGAAGGCTCCCCCGGCGCTCGCGCCCGGTGCTTGCCGGTCGCAAGCTTGGCCTCCGCGGCGTCATCCCCGTCTCCATGAACAAGGAATACGGTCGGGCTGGGAAGGTCGTAATAGGTTCCCTGATAGCTGAATCCGTAAATTCGCGCGAACTTGGGGTCGTTTTCTGCGTTGAGCTGTTCGCCCAGCTGATCGTTATTCCCAAGCTTTCCCTTGGTGAAGGGATAGTGCGAGGTCTTTATGATCGCGAGGTCTGTCACGACGAGACCGAAGAGAAATATGCTCGACGGGCTCAACAGTGTCTCTGGCATGCTCTCCCTCCCCGTTCCGTCCGTAGCCACGTGCGCACTCTAGTCGCTTTCTCCGCCTTGGTCACCTTGGCACCGCCGTTCTCGACGACGCCGCGTGGCTGTCTTTGGGGAGCGGCGCAAGCTGCGGCCCGACGCGGACGAAGCCGATATCGCGCATATTGAAATTGCCGCGAATGAGGCGGAAAAAGCGCCCTCCGTTCAGCTCGCGGTCCACCTCCTCGAAGGTCGTGGCGACGTCGATAAAGGTCAGGTCGTCGGTCTCGATACGGTCCCAGGTGTCGGCAAGATAGGTCCCGAGAATGTCGCGTGTGTGAAGCAGTGCCATCTTGAAGGCGTCCGGATTGCGCTCGAAAGCCTCGTCGAAGAGCTTTTGCATGACCGGCGCATATTCCGGCGTCGCGAGCAGCCGGTCGGAAAGGTCCTCCACGCCCATGCTGATCGCGCCGAGCGCGACAAGGTTCTCGTGAAAGATATCGACCAGGATGTCGAAGAAGGCGCCGGTCAGTGGCTCGGAGAGCGTGTGCTCGTTCCGCCAGCCATGCGCGAATTCCGAAAGCCGCCTGTCGTTCGCCGCAATGCGGATCTGCGTGTGATCGGAAAGCTCCGCCATCCGGCTCATGGCGTTGAGCGTGTAGAGATTGCCGTGCGTCTGGAGGAGCAGCCGGTCGACGACGGAATCGAAATGCAGCGACGTGATGAGGGCGCTGAGGTCGGCGGCCGACTCATGGAAGCCGAGATACTCGCCCGTCGATTCGCCCGGATCGGGAATGCCGACCTCGGCATAGATGACCTGGTGGCCGAGCTCATGCGCGATTACGTCGAAGTTCAGGCTGTAGGGGACGAAGGCGTTGGGATCGTTGTGTCCGCCCACCTCGATGAAGCCGTAGCCCGAATAGGCGTTGTCGAAGATCGGCAGGATGGAGAGCTCGGCCTGCGGATAGTCGCGCGCGAAGTGCCATTGGATCGGTCGCCCGAAATAGCCCTCCCACACGTCGAGCGCGAAGCGTACCGTGCCGAAGAGATGCGCCATCTCGAACTCGCGCGTGCCGGGCTCGAGATAGTCGAAATTGCCGTCCTCGTCGGGCTCAGCCGGCGGGTATATCGGTCCGCGCCAGGGCGGCAGGATCAGGCCGTTGAGGCCGCGCGGGTCCATGGCGATGCCGTAGGGCTCGCTCTTGCCGATCGGATAGACGGCATAGGCGCGCGCGTCCTCCGGGCCCGGCCCCACCATTCCGAGCGGCGTTGAGATGTAGACGGGCTCCGGGTCCACGAGCGCGTGCGCGAAGCTCGGCTGCGCATAGAGCCTGAAACGCGTGCCCACGTTGGAAGAAGTGTGCAACCTCGGCCCCCGCGAAGCGGAAATGTCCGTTTGCAGCCGCGCTCTCAAGGCGACCGACCGGACTCCTCGCCCGCCAAGTATATGTACTCCGCGGCAAGGAGGCCATAGAAGGCCTCGCGCGACGCAAGCCCCAGGGCCCGGATGAAGCCGTCGATGTCTTCGGGCACCGAACGCTTGAGCCGCGTCCGGAAGAACCATTCGATGAGGACAGGCGGCAATTGAGGCGCCGCCGGGGTTCCGGCCTCGGCCGACGCCGCCTTCGCGGCGGCCCGCTTCGCCGCCTCGCCGAACGCCCCGTCGAGCTTCAGAAGCGCAATCATGGTTCGGTGCAGCTTCGGGGTTTCCTTCGCCGCGACCAACTCGGCGAGCGCCCACTCGTCGATCAGCCGATCGTAGCCGACCCTGTCGAGGTGCTGGTCGGCGAGCCAGCGATCGAGATCGGCGGCGCGAAGGAGGCCGTGCGTCATCCGATGGTGCTTCTGCGCGGCCGCCCGTTCCGGGGGTGCCAAAGCGGTATGATCGTTCGTGGCATCGCCAAGCAATTGCATCCGCGCGAACGCCCGCATCTTGATCAGGTGATAGCGTTCCGGATCGAGGCGGAGCTCGTTCAGCACCGCGCGATGAACGTCATCGCTTTCGGCCGCGACGCTTTCCGGCGCACGAGCCCAACCGGCCACCGCCCGCTCCCAAAGGAATGTCGGCTCGAACGCGCTTTCGACGACGTTCAAATTCCCGCTGTCCCGCCGCATGCGCTCGATCATCTCCAGGGCGTCGAGGCGTTTCTGGTCGACCCGGCCACCCGGGAGCCACGCCATGAAAGCTTCCAGCCGACCCTGCGCAATTCCCTCCAGGCCCGCGCGTCGCACAATCTCGCGCCAAATCCGGTCCTTGTAGAAAAGCGATCGTGCCGCGCCGATCATCGCGTCACTTTCGCTGGCGTCGAGAATCCCGGCGACTTCGGCGGCGCGGCACGTCGCCCGCACGTTCGCCAGCGGCTCGGTGAGAGCAAGGAATCCCGTTTCTTCCGGTCCGTGCAGGAGGGCCACCTCGTCATCGGCGTCAAGCGCGCCGTCCCGATAGGCCGCATAGATTTCGCCGACGCCGATCATGCCGCAGGCGTCGAGCTCAGCAGCGCGGAGCGCTCCGATGCTGGCGCTGCCATAGACGGCAATGCCGCGCGACATCGCCCAAAGGACCTCCTTGTGCCAGACCGACGGCACGCCCTCGAAATAGCCGTCGACGATGCCGATTGCCCGCGGACGCGTCGCGGCGGCGCGGTAGACGTCGCCCTGCCGGGCCGGCGGCCGAAACTCGAACTCCGCGGCAGGAGTCCTGTCCGCGGCGCCAAGCGACGGGCCGGCGAATATGACGGCGGTCATCCGCCCTCCCCGCTCGCGATCGCCCGCGCCCTCGGCCCCGCGACATAGCCCGGATCGTCGTGCGGGGCCTCAAGCCCCGGGATCACGACGCGCACGACGGGAATGCCGACCTCCGCCTTGCTCAAGTCGACGGCCACGACCTCCTCGATCCCGCAGGCGACGAGCCGCCCGAGAAGCCAGTCGAAGTCGCCCTGCAATGTGCTCGCCGCGTGCGATGCCACCTCGCAAAAATCGCGGAGGGGCGGACCGGCACGCAGAAGCGATTCGGCGAGCCGCCGCTTTTGCGTGTGCCCAAAGGCCGTGAACTCGTCCGGGTCGAGGTCATCGCGCGACCCTGCGATATAGGTGAGGCGCGTCTGCGCCGCCTCGGTGAGCGCCCGCATCAGCGCGACCTCGGCATCCGGATGCGCGCCTGAACCGAGGCCGATATGTCCGTCCTCGCTCGCGCGGTCATGGACGAGGGAGAGAAAGGCCGGGACGCCGAGGTCGGAAGTCGCGTCCCATAGCGCGAGGTCGAGACCCGCACGCGCGATCATGTCGGCGGCCCAACGGCAGGCCGGACGATCGATCGTGGCAAGATTCAGCCGCGTCCTCGCGCGCTCTTCGAGCGGCCGCCGGTGCCATAGCGCGAGGGAATCGCGCTCCATCACCTCGCAGATCGCGCCGCAGATTGCCTCGAGCGGATGGTTGCCGGATGCGAGCCCGTTGGTGCTCGCCGGGAAGAGCCCGTGGCCCGGCTTGACCGGCGGCGCGTAGTCGGCATGCACCATCTCGAAGGGAACGAGCTTCGGCCGGCCCGCGACGAGGTCCTGTCCCGAAATCCAGAGGAGACGCGCGTGGTCGGGGCGAGCTTGGCCGGCGACCATCGGAAGGCGATCGACGTCGCAGGCGCGCCCGGCCTCGCGCACGTCGCGAATGCTGGCGAGGATGAGCGGCGCATCGATGTTTTCGGCGTGCCAGACCTCGACGGCCTCCATCAGTGCCGAGACCTTGGCGGACGCAAGATCGCGCCCCTTGCCTTGCGACACCGCCACCGAGCGCGCGGTCGGCCGGACCGCGATCGCGACGGGAATGCCGATCCGATCGAGACCCGTCACATCCGCGACGCGCGTAATCCCGAAGTTCTGCTTCCTCGGCTCAATCGATCGCAGCGTGTCTTCCGCCGAACATATGCGGGCTGGGTCAGCCGAGAGATGCTTCACGCCCGGTCCCGCGCGATCGAGATTCATCTGCCCTCCAGGCCGCCAAGGAGCCCAACTTCGCCCGTCGCCTTCAAATAACCCGGCGCGCGACGCGAAGCACCCGGCATAACGTCGGGCTTGGCCGGCAGGGCCGCGACATGCCCACTCCCCGCCCGATGCCTCGCTTTACTTGCCGCGACAAATTGCTCGACCCGAGCGACCCTGCCGCCGTCGCCCTCCCCACGCAGCAATCAAGCATCGAGTTAGAGCCTGGGCGGAAGCAGCCGTCGGCCGCGCCGCCTGCCGGCAATATTGATTCATGATTCCTGTAGTCATGATAGAAAACTCTGCATCAGACGGCCCGGCGAGCCACTCGGCGATTCTCACCGACGCGCAGAAGAGCAAGACATATACTGTAATACATTCATGACGGACAGAACTATTCTTATTTATTCATGTATACATTTTGCAGATTGGAATAATTCCACGCTACGCGCATCCAATGTTAAGATTATAATGATTCAAAGATGCGGCTTTTGCTTGGCAGGCCGTCCGGGCTGCGTTAGACGAAGCGCGCATCTTCCACTGTGGCCGCGCGGCGCGAATACGCGTCGCGAGCGTCACCCGACCACGGGCGACCCCGATGACGATTCATTTGCGAGGCTGGCTCTTGTCCGGCGTTGCCGTTGCCGCGCTCACGAGCTCCGCGTGGGCCGGCTCCGCCTCGGTGAAGGTTCTCGACAAGACGTTCGACGTCGCGGCCGGCATGTTTGCCTATACGGAATACGAGCTCTCCGGCGAGCCGCTTGCGGAAAGCCTCGGCCTCGACCTCGATGTGCTCGACCCCGATCAGGCCGACCAGCCGACGCCCTTCGATTTCGCCGCCGGCATCAATTCCTACGAATATTCCGAAGAGGCCATGTACGCGGTGAACTATCAGTCGCATCTTGGGCCGCATCTCGTGAATGGCCCGGTCAACGCCAAGCGCGGCGGGACCTTCGCGAGCCTCGGAGAGCGCTTCATTGCGCTTGCCAATTCCGTGGGATTCGCTCCCGATGAGCTGCCGCAGAATTTCTATCCGATCACCTTTCCCTCGACAAGGCCGTGCCCGAGTTCGGCCAGGCCGTCGATGTGACGCCGGTGTCGAGCACCGACATCGACGCCACCACGCACGCCGGTTCACAAGAGAGGCTGACGGCAATGACGCCGGCCTATCTCCCGCGACTACAAGACGCTCGCCTGGCGCGCTGACGGCATGGACGACGCGTTCACGCCGGCCGCGCTCGGCGGCGAGCTGCTTAAGGACGTCATGTGGGCGCAAGACTTCCTCGGCGGCATGCATGTCACGGCCTCCGACGAGGAGGTCGACGACGTGAGCTCCACCGACATGGATCACGACGGCACGCATTCGCTCGGTGTCTCCTCCGCCGACGGCGTCAACGGCATGATCCTGACCGAGATCACCTGGGACAAGCTGCTCACGCTCCGCGACCGCTTCGGCTATGACGGCACAACGCTCGGCGCCGCAATCGGACCGGACTATGATGCGGCAAAGCATCCGGTCTGGTTCCCGAACAAGGTCGCACTGACGCTTGACGAAAAGAACGGCGCCAACGCGCTCGGCAGCCTCAAGGTCGAGGACGGCGGCTCGTCGCTCCGCAATACCTGGATGCTCTTGTGGCCGCTGTCGGAACTCTACGGCTTCACCGACCAGCGCACCGCCAATGCGAACGAAAATAAGGCCTTTCTGGCGGTTTTCGACGGCGACCCCTTCCCGGCCGCGCCGCCCGCAAACCGCGGCGCCGACGCGACGAAATACGTGCAGGCCGACGACCCCTTTTCGCTTGCGGAGACGCTGTCGAATCTCGTCCTGCAGGACCTCTTGACGCTGCATTTCAACAAGGACGCCGGCACCGTCGTCGACAGCTGGGCGGACGGCAAGAAAGGCGACACGGTCACAACCTTCGACGCCGCCTACACGATCGTCGCGCTCGACATCTATGAGCGCGCGCTCGACGCGCTCCCGGTCGGCTATGCCTCTGCATCGAGCGGCAAGCCGCTTCAGACGGAGGCGGGCAAGAGCGCGCTCGATCTCCTGAAGACCGAGGCCGACTTCATCCTCGCCAAGCTGGTCGGCCCCGACGGCCTTGTCGCAGACGCCTACACGATCGGCACGGGCGCTTCGTCGACCACCTCGCTGGGTACGCAATTCGCCGTCATCCGCGCGCTCGCGAGCGCCTTCGTCGCGACCGGGGATGCCCGCTACCGAACCGCCGCCCGTACGCTTTACGACGCGGTCGAGGCACATATGGTCGACAAGACGATCGGTATCTTCTCGCCTAATCCCGGCAAGCCGTTCACCGTGGATGCGTGGACCGCCGGGGCGGTGAGCGGCGGCCTGCGCGAGCTTCTCGAGACGCTCGGCAATCGCGAGAACGAGAACGATCCGGCGCTCGATCGCGCGGCGCTCACCAAGCGCTACACCGACTGGTTCCATGTCGTCGGTCGCGGCATGCAGCTTGCGGAGTGGCTCGACGACACCGGCGAGCATCTCATCAGCGGCGACGAGAACGGCGACAGCAACGAAAACGGCATCAAGAGCATCACCTTCGCCGGCGGCAAATTCGGCACCGCGCAGGTGATGGCGGCAGAAATCGAAGTGACGCCGACGGAATGATACGAGCCGGCGATTTTCGCAGGCGACACTGAATGCGCCGGGTGTCACCCCCGACGAATAGCAACATGCGTAGAGAGCATCTGAGCGCGGCGCCCGCGACGGCGCCTCGCTCGCGACGAAAGAAAAGCCTTTCCCATCGGCTGGCCAAACCGGCCGAGCTGGCGCTCTATACCCTGCTCGCTTCCGGGATCCTTCTCTTTGATCCTTTCGGCCTGCCGTGGGCCGTGGCGCGCTGGGCGCTGGTCGTCCACGTCAGTCGCCGCAGTGCTCCTCGTGCCGGCCCTCCTCATTCCCTTCTGGACGGCCCATCGCGGGCTGTTGAAGACGACACGGGGGCGCTTTCACGCCTGGAGCGGGCGCCTCATCGAGGCAATGCTGACCGCGATCTTCGCAACCGGCGCCTGGCTTCTCTTCATCGGCTGGAATGGAAGTCGGATCGGCGGCGTCGCGCATTGGACGCATCTGTCGCTCGCCGTGCCGCTTGTCCTCCTTGTCGTGCTCCACGCCTGGCGCTTTTCGATCGCGAAGCTCGTTCTCGGCGGCGCCGTCTTCGCCGCCGCGCTCGCCGGCCTCGCAACGCCGGCTCTGGAGGCGCCGCTCACACACGCGGTGGAAAGCCGTTCGCTCCTGCTTGAGCCGGGCGGCGGGACGCTCGTCTCGGCCAATTTCGACGGCGGCTCGGTGTCGCGCATCGACCGGGCGAGCGGCAGGCGCCTCGCCGAGGCCGTGCTTGGCGGCGACATCACCGCCATCGCTCTCGATCCCGACGACCATATCATTGCCGCGACCGATTTCGTCGGCGACAAGGTCTCCTTCCTCGCGCAGAATAGGCTCGCGACCGAGCGAACCGTCACTCTGGACGGTCGTCCCGCCGGCATCGTCTACGATCCCCGCAACCGTCTTTTCTGGGTAGCGGCGGCCGAAGGCAATCGTCTTTACGGTCTTGGCCGCGACGGCGCGATCAAGGTCGACATGGCCGTCGCGGAATCGCCGCGCGGCCTCGCTTTGCTGCCCGACGGCCGCCTCCTCGTCAGCCACTCGATGATCGGCGCCGTCTCGATCTACGATACGACGAGCCTGCCGCCGAAACGGCTGAAGCTGATCACGCTCGCCGTGACGCAAAATCCCGACGAGACCGTCTCGCAGGGCCTTCCGCGCGTGCTCGACCGCATCGCGGTCAGTCCCGACGGCAAAGAAGCCTGGCTGCCGCATGAGCTGTGGAATTTCGACCACCCCTTCCAGTTCCAGTCGACCGTCTTCCCGGCGATCTCCGTCCTCTCGCTGAAACCCGGTGACGAACAGGAGGCGGTGTCGCGCCGCAAGGAGCTCTTCAAGCAGATCAACATCATCGAGGACGGCAACCGCACCCGCATCGTCTCAAACCCCGCCGATGTCGCCTTCTCCAATGACGGCTCGAAGGCCTATGTGACGATGGCCGGCAGCGAGGACCTCGTGGTCTTCGACCTGTCGCGGGCGCTGCCGATCGATTCCAAAAGCAGCAAGGCGGCTACGACGGCCGGCGCCAAGGCGACCGAAATCTATCGCCATCTGCCGGGCGAAAATCCGCGCGGCCTCGTCGTCGACGGCGACGACATCTTCGTCCAGAATGCCATGGGCCTCGATCTGTCAAAACTCTCCACCGGCGGCAACGGCGCGTTTGCTCGCGTGCGCGTTACGGAGGCGCATTTCGCGACGCTCGTGGCGCACGACCCGTTGCCGGCCGAGACGCGCCGCGGCGAGCGGATATTCGATCTCGCCAACACCTCGGTCTTTCCCGATGCGCCCTTGACCGGCGACAATTGGATGAGTTGCTCGAGCTGCCACGTCGACGGCTTCAACTTCACCAACCGCGCGCTTTTCCAGGCGATACCGGTCGACAAGTTCCATTCCGCCTTCGCCGGACATGGCAGCATCGAAAAGCTCGTCGCCGGCGATTTCGTCGGCGACTACATCCGCATGATCGAGAACACCCAGGGCGGCATGGGCGCCGACACGCGCTTTCCGACGCCGCATGTCGATCCCGACCAGCCGCCGGCGGCGATCGTTTCGATGATGCGCGATCTGCATGCGTTCGTGACGTCGCCCGGCAATCTGCCGCTCCTCGCGACCTGGCTCAGAGGCAAGGATGCGGGCGCGTCGGTTGCCGCGGAGGCCTGGACGAACGCGGCGATCTGTTCGGGCTGCCACAGCGACATCTTCAAAGAATGGTCGAACTCCATGCATCACCTCATGGGGCAGTCGGACCCCTACTATGTCGTGCTGGAGGATCTCGCCGCGAAGACCGAGGGCGAGCCGTTTCGCGCCTGGTGCATGGGGTGCCACGCACCGCAGGCGCTTCTCTCCGGCGAGACACGGACCGACGAACCGTCGCACCTCTTCGACAAAGACGGCGCGAAGCTCGTCGCCGATCTCCGCGACTACGCCCACTCGATCGACGAAGGCACGGGCTGCCTCTTCTGCCACAGCGTCACCAAGATCGAGGATTCGGGCGGAACCTCGGCCGCCAATGCGAGCCTCAACGTGTCGCCCGGCGACCGTCCGCTCTATCCCGGCGAAGATTCCGACATTGCCGCGCTTCGCGCCTTTGCGGACCGGCTGATCCGCGCCAAGCCGGAGATGCACGCCGCCTCGCTCATGCACAACATCAAGGACAATTCGAAGCTCTGCGCAGCCTGCCACGAGGAGTTCGCGCCGGGCACCGGCGCCTATATCACCGATACCTACAAGGAATGGGCGGAATCTTCCTTCAACGCGCCTGGCGACCCGGCGCATAACCGCACCTGCATGGACTGCCACATGCATGCGAGCGTCGCAGCGATCGGCACGCCCGTCGCCGGCCGTTCGACCGACGGTGGGCCGCTTGAGCCGAACGTCGTCACGCACCGGTTCGTCGGCGCGCAATACCACCTCGTCGGTCTCCGCGATTCTGCAGCAGCAGCCGAGACGATCGCGCTCCTGAAATCAGCGGCGAAGCTCTCAATCCTGCCGCGGGGCGGCGGCGACTTCATCGTGCGCGTGACCAACAGCGGCGCCGGTCACAGACTGCCGACCGGGGTCTCCGATTTTCGCCAGATGTGGCTCGCCGTCACCGCCAAGGACCCGAGCGGCAACATCGTGCTTGCCTCCGGCGAACTCGACGCCGACGGCAATCTCGACGCGGACGCGCGCATCTTTCACAAAGTGCTCGGCGACAAGGACGCGCACGCCGTCGGCCTCGAATTCTGGCGCTACGGCCGGATGAACGAGGACACCCGCATCCCCGCCGACGGCCACCGTGACGAGGCATTCACGCTGCCGGCCGGGACCGCGTTCCCGGTGACCGTCGAAGCCCGCCTGATGTTCCGCACCTTCCCGCAATGGGTCACCGACCTCGTACGCAAGCGCTATCCGGAGATGCCTCCGCCGCAACCCGTCGAGATGGCCCGTCTCGCGACGCTAATCGGACAGCCCTGACATGCTGGTCACCTTCCTGATCGCCTTCCGCGAAGGTCTTGAAGCGTTTCTCCTGGTCGGCATCCTGCTCGCCTATCTCGGACGCCTCGGCGGCAGACGCTACGCGAAGTGGATCTATGCCGGAGTCGCGGCCGGCCTCGCAGCGTCGGTCGTCGCCGCCTTCGTGCTGCAGGTGGTCGTCGATCAATTCAACGATGCGTTGTACAGGGCGCTCCTCACCGCCGCGATCATGGCCGTCGCCGTCTGCATCCTGACCTACATGGCGATCTGGATGCACAAGCAGGCGCGAGCCCATACCGAGCACGCGAAGCGGCAGCTCGAAGGCTATTTGACGGCGGGCAACGTGGTCGGCGTGGCGGCGCTCGCCTTCGTCTCGGTCTGGCGCGAGGGCATCGAGACGGTGCTCTTTCTCTCAGCGCTCTCCTACACGGGCGAAGCGTTGTCGCTGTGGGGCGGAGTGGCGGGCCTTGCGCTTGCGGTCTTTCTGGTCTGGCTGCTCATCACCGGTACTCGCCGCGTGCCGCTGCAGATATTCTTCCGCTATACGAGCCTGCTTTTGATCGTCATCGCCGCAGGCTTGATCGGATCGGCCGTCAACACGCTGCAGAGCGCCGGCGTCCTTGCGGGGCCGATGACGCCACTCTTCGATATCTCCGGCATCCTGCCGGATACGACCGGTCCAGGCGTGTTCTTGCGGGGCCTTTTTGGTTACAACGCCACCCCGACCGCCCCGCAATTTGCTCTTTGGGGCGCGTATCTTCTGGTGGCGGTCCTGCTGTGGCGGCGCGGCTATGCTGAAAAGGCTTGAACGGCTTCCGCCCCGCCATGTCGCGGTTCTCGGCGCCGGGCCGGCCGGGCTCATGGCTGCGCACGAGCTTCTCGGCGCCGGCATCGCCGTGACGATCATCGAGCGCCGCCCTTCGCTCGGCGGGCTCGGCGGCACCACGACCTTCGAAGGCCGCCACGGCACCTATCGCTTCGACTTCGGCGGACATCGCTTCATCACCCACAATCGCGATCTCCTGCGGCTCGTAAGCGAGCTCGTCGGCGACGATCTCCTGACCGCGATGCGGCGGAGCGTGATCCGGCTCGGCGGCCGCGCCTATGCCTATCCGCTCGAGATCGGCAATCTCCTCCGCAACGCGCCGCCGAGGCTCCTTGCCGGCGCGGCGCTCGATCTCGCGCGCTTGCCTCTCACGCGCGCGCGCCCGACCGGCGAGGACTTCGCGAGCTGGACCGAAGGCCGCTTCGGGAAAACGCTCTATCGGGCCTTCTTCGAAGGCTACACCGCGAAGCTCTGGGGGATTCCGCCAACCGAGCTCGCGGCCGACTGGGCCGAGCAGCGGAT
The DNA here is from genome assembly GCA_963750115.1 of uncultured Alphaproteobacteria bacterium. Classification (GTDB taxonomy): domain Bacteria; phylum Pseudomonadota; class Alphaproteobacteria; order Rhizobiales; family Afifellaceae; genus DASWJZ01. Next base: position 276,000 of record CAVVPM010000015.1, read on the forward strand.
CAGCCTCGTCGACATCCGCGACGCCGCGCGACGCCTGTTGCCCGGCGCCGGCGACAACCCGCGCACCTATGCCCGCACCTACCGCTATCCGCGCCACGGCTTCGGCATGATCTTCGATCGCCTCGCCGAACGTATATGCCGAGCGGGAGGCGTCGTTCGAGCCGGCGTATCGGTCACCGGCCTTCAGCGCCGAGGGGACGGCTGCATCACGGCCGTCGCCACCGACCAAGGCCCGCTCGCGTGCGACGCCGTCGTCTCGACCCTGCCGCTGCCGGACATGGTGCGCATGACCGGAAGTCGCGTCGACCTGCGCTTTCGCGGGTTGCGCTTTCTCAATTTCCCGATGGCGGTCGCCGACGTCTCGCCCTTCACCTGGCAATATCTCTCCGACGCCGACATGATCGCGACCCGGCTGCAGGAGCCGCGCCGCCGCTCGCCGGAAATGGCTCCGAAAGGCATGTCGTCGCTGATGATGGAAATTCCTTGCGACCCCGGCGACCCGCTGTGGAGTTGCGACGACACCGAGCTCTTCGAGGAGATCAAAGGCGACCTCTGCCGCCTCGGCGTCGATCCGGCGCTCGCGACCGGCGAGTTCTTTAGCGTGCGCGCCGCCAACGCCTATCCGCTGATGCGGGTCGGCTATGGCCAGGAGCGCGAGCGCGCATTGGCGCATCTTGCGACGATCCCGAACCTCGTCCAATGCGGCCGGCAGGGAACCTTCCGCTATGTCTTCACCGACGCCGCGATGGAGATGGGGCAGATGGCGGCAGCGATGCTTGCGGCCGGCGACGACCGCCGCGCCGCCATCTATCGCCACCGCAACGAAAAGACCGTCATCGAAACCGAGAGCATCGCCTGAGATTGCCAAGGGGGAAATCATGCGCCGCATCCTGATGATGCTCGCCATCCTCTTCGTCGGGGCTCCGGGCTTAACATTGCACACGGCGACGCCCGGCTTCGCTTATTCCTATGCCGCCGCCGGCGCGGAGCCGGTGCTCGACGGGCGCGAGGCGCTGTTCACCGCGGCTGCCAGTGGCGACTGGGATGCGGCGCAAAAGGCCCTCGACGGTATCAAGGCCGACATCGACTATCTCGACCAAAACGAGGATCCCGGCATCGGACAGGCCTTCACCGACGCCGTCGCGGCAAAGAATTCGGCCCAGCTGGAAGCGGCGTTCGTCCGGGCGGCTTCCGCCGAGATCGTGCGACGCTTGAACGGTGCGCGCGATAATCTGAACGACTACCAGGCCGCCAAGGTCCTGGTCGTCAAGGCGCAGCGCTTCTACACCGCGATAGCCGGCGACCTTGCACCGGACGCAAGCAAGACAATCGCCGCCGCATTGCAGAAGGCGCTCGACGCCGTGGGCAATCCCGGGGTCTTCGGCGTCGGCGCACGGAAGCCCGATCCGGTCGCCTTCGCCTCTGCCCTTGCCGACATTTTGAAGGCGCTCGGCAAGTCGTCGTGATGTCGGGCGAGCCGGTTTCCGCGGCCGGCGAACTGCCCGGCCCCCTCCTTTCGCGCCTGCATGCGCCGCGCATATCCACGCTTGGATGGGGAGCGGCAATCGCGGCCTATATCGTGGCGGCGGCCTGGCTTGCAGCGCATCCGCCGGCGATTGGTTCCGACGACGCGCTTTTTCTCGTCCGCGGCGTGACCCGCTTCAGCGTGCTCGATTTCTCGCCGCAGTTTCCAGGCTATCCGGGCTTCGTCGCGATGGCCCGCCTGCTCCTGCCGGTGACCGGTGATCCTCTTCGCGCGCTCGCATGCCTCGCGGGCCTTGTCGCTCTCGCCCTGCCGCCGACCGCCGCACTCGTCGCCTGGCGCACCGGGGCCGGGCGCGATGCCGCGCTTGCCGCCTTCGCGCTGACGCTCGCCGGCCCGTTCATGCCCGAGCTTTCCCTCAGCCTCCTTTCGGACGGCGCCGGCATCCTCTTCCTGCTGGTCTTTCTGGCGTTGCTCCCACGCGCCGGAGAGCAGCCGCGGATCGCGGCTTCTTTCCTGGCCGGCGTCGCGCTCGGATGGGCTGCCGCGTGCCGGCCCTCTGACGCCGCCCTTCTCGCCGGCGCGGCGCTCGGCGCATTTCTTTCCGCACCGCGTCTCACGGGCGCCGCACTTGCCGGCGTTCTCGCGGTCGCCGCTCCCGTCGCCTCCGTGATCTGGGCTCTCGAGGGTTCGCTCTATCTTCAGGAGGGGCTGCGCTTCGTCTCCGGGCATGCGCTGATCTGGGGCAACACCGTCTTCGCCGACACCGGCCATCGGGACTGGCTCACGGCGCTTGCTGCGCTGCCCGGCGCCCTGGCGCTCGCGGCGATCCTCCTTTTCGGGGTCGCGGTCGCAGCCGTCGGCCGTAAAGACGCCTCGCCTGCCCGCACCGCCGCCATCGTCGCCTTCATCGCCCATGCGGGCTGGGTCGCGATGCTTCAGAACCCCGACCAGCTCCGCCATCTCGCCCCTCTCTCGGTGCTCGGCGGACTGGTGCTTGCGCTGTTGCTCGCCGGACGGCGCCGCCGTCTTGCCACGGTCGCGGTAACAGCGTGCCTCGCCTTCGAGCTCTGGGCTCTCGTCGCGACCGTCGATCCGAGCCCCGCGCATCCCCCTCCGCTTCTCGCGGCAGCACAATTCCTCGACGCTGAACCGACGGGAACGGCCGTCGCCACCAATGAAGGCGTGTTTCTGCTGCGGGCGACGCTGCTGCACACGCGCGTCTACGACATGCACTACCCGGCCGACGCACGGCTCGGGCTCGCGATGGCTGAAGGCCCGGCCTTCCGACTGACGAGCACGCCGTCACCGGCGCAGTCCGCTGCCGCCACCTTTCGCGGACGCTTCGCAGGCGAGCCGGCGCTTTGGCTCTACCGACGGTAATTGATCGACTGTCTCACACCGCTCTATCTACAAGTGGCAATATCATGTCTAACGCACTGCTCTACGCGCAGCGCCCAACCGAAGAGCTGTCACAGGAGCCTCGGAATGAGTTCAACGCAACACGTTCACCATGCGGCGCTTGCCGAGATCGGCGCTGTCATCGACCGCATCGACGATGCGAGCCTGGAGAGGCTGTGCAGCCTCCTCTGCGACGCGAGGCGGATCATCGTTTACGGCTGCGGAAGGGAAGCGCTGCAGATCAAAGGCTTCGCGATGCGGCTCTTTCATCTGGGCCTTGACGTTGCCGTCGTCGGCGACATGACCTGCCCGCCAGCCGGACCCGGCGATCTCTTCCTGGCGACCTCCGGCCCGGGTGAGCTCGCGACAGTGCTGGCGCTCATGGGACAGGCGAAAAAGGGTGGCGCACGAACCTTTGTGCTGACCGCCGAGGCGGGCGGAAGTGCCGCGCGTCAGGCGGACGAGGTGCTGGTGATGCCAACGCAGACCATGGCGACGGACCTCGCCGCGGAGACGTCGGCCCTCATGATGGGTTCCGTCTACGAAGGCGCGCTTTTCATGCTCTTCGAAGTTCTCGTGCTGAGATTGCGCACAATTCTCGGCGCGACGCCGGAAACCATGCGCGCCCGCCACACCAATCTCGAATAGTCCTCTGGCGAATTTACGCTATTTAACCGCGCCCGTCGCCAGTCCCGCAACGATGTAGCGTTCGAGCAGGATGCCGACGACTACAAGCGGCGCGATCGCGGCTGTCGAAAGCGCCGCCATGGACCACCAGTCTATCCCCTGCGAACCGGTCTGGCTCGCCACCATGACCGGCAGCGTCTTCGCGTCGGTGCTGGTCAGCAGAGCGGCGAAGAAATACTCGTTCCAGCAAAGCACCAGCGAAAGAATGAACGCGGCGACCATGCCGGGCAAGCGCGATCGGCAGGACGATGCGAAAGAACGCGCCCCAGATCGACAGCCCGTCGACGAGCGCCGCTTCGTCGAGCTCGATCGGGATCGAGTTGAACTGGTCGCGCATGATCCAGATCACGATCGGCAGCACCGTCAGCGTGTAGATCATGATCAGGCCGAGGGTCGTGTCGAGCAGCGCCAGCTCCTTGTAGAGAACGAGGAACGGCAAGGCGAGGACGACCGGAGGCAGGATAAGTTGCGAGACGAAGAAGAACAGGATGTCGCGTTTCGCATGGGGCCGAATTTGTAGCGGAAGCGGCTCAGCCCGTAGGCCGCGCAGTGATCCGAGTGCCAGCGCCAGAAGCGACGCGCCGACTGACGTGATGATGCTGTTCTTGAAGCGACTGAGGAACTCGCCGCGGACGGTCGAGATCTCGAAAGATCGTGTCGGGCGACAGGCCGAGCGAGCGCCAGCCTTTCCAGTTCGGGATGAAAGTCGAGCCAGGGGACCAGATGCCCCTGCGTGACGTCCACGGCCGACTTGAACGAGGTCGTGACGGTCCAGTAGATCGGGAAAAGGCAGATGAACGCCCAGAGGAGGAGCGCGCCGTAGATCAGGACGCGCACCACGACATGTTTCGCATGCTGCGCGTAGCTCACCCTGCGTTTCGTGCGAGGCTGCGACCGACGCCACTCCTCTGGCCCCCCTGGATCGTCTGCAGAGTCGTGCGTCCAGCGGTTCGGCGGTGCGCAGCAGGACCGTCAGCACGACGATGATGATCACAAGATAGAACATGGCAAGCGCGGTGCCGTAGCCGACGTTCGAGCGGTCGCGATATTCGCGATAGATGAAGCTCGACACCGTGTCGGTGGCGCCGCCGGGGCCTCCCGACGGTGATGTTGATGACGATATCCGCGAGCTTCAGCTTGAAGATGATGCCGGATCAGCACGGCGGTGATGCTGACCGGCAGCATCAGCGGAAAGATCGACGCGCCAAAACGATTGCCAGCGGATTGGCCCCGTCAACCTTGCCGCCTCCAGGATCTCCTTCGGCATCGCCTGCAGGCCGGCGAGAAGCAGGATCATGATGAACGGAATCGACACCCAGGCGTCGAGCGCCACGATGCTGATGCGCGCGATCCAGGGCGAAGCAAAAAAAGCCGGTGTGCTCCAGCCGAGGTGCCGCGCCAGCGTCGCGGCCGGCCCGAAGCGATACTCCATGATCGACTTGCCGATCATCCAGCTGACCGCAACGGGGCTCAGCATGAAAGGCAGCAGGAAGGCGACGCGGAAGAGCTTGCGGGCGCGGATCTCCGCGTTGAGCAGCAAGGCGAGCCCGAAGGCGATCGCATATTCGACCAGCACGCTCGCCGCGTAGAAGAGCATGTTGCGAAGCGCGTTCCAGTAATAGGGATCGTGGAAGACCTCGATCGAATTCTGGATGCCGTTGAAATGCGGCCCCTCGGCCGAGCTGAGGTTCCAGTCGAGCGAGGCGATGTAGAAGCCGAAGAGCGTCGGGAAGATCACGACAGCCACGGTGAAGAGCACCGCGGGCAGGATGAAGAGCGCGCGCAATCCCGCCTCGCCGCGCACCAAGACCTGGCCGGCGCCAAGCGCGACTCCCCAGATGACATAGGCATAGAGCACGGGACGCCAAGTCGTCGAAGCCGGCGGCGATCGCGCCGGTCGCATGCAGCATTTGCAGGAGAAGAGCGCGCAGAACAGAAGCGAGCCGAGCAGGATGATGCGCCCATCCCGCGGCCTTGCGGCTTGCAAAGCGGCCGGAAAAGGCGCGCGTGCTCGCGAACGGTTAGCGCTGACGCTTGCTCCATGGAGACGCTATTTCGTCGCTCGATTTGCTCTGCGCATGCCTAGCAGAAAAGGCCCGGCCGGTGGCGGGATTTCGCCATCAGCCGGGGTCGGTCGCTGATCGTTCGAAAGCGGCAGCGGCCTACATGCCGAGCGAAGCCTTGTAGAGCTTGATCTGGTTGTCGCGTCCCAGCTGGTCGGTGAGCTTTTCCCAGGCCGCGGCGATATTGTCGGCCCCGGCTTGCGCGCTCTCCTGACCGGCGAAGATCTTGGCCAGTTCGTCCTCGGCTACGCTGTAGTACTGGAAGATGCCGGGGATGCGTGGCTCGATCGCCGCGTTCGGATGGTTATAGGAGTTACCCTCCGAGTCGAGATAGCTCTTGATGTAGGCTTCGTCATAGCCGGCATCGACCCACTCCGAGATGATGAAGTGGCTGTTCCGGTAGGGCTGGAAGCCCGACGGATACATCACCGTCCACAGCGACAGGTCCTTGCCGCCGAGATGCGCCGCGGCGCTCCACGCCGCCTTGTGCTTCTTGTCGTCGCCTTCGACGCGCTTGGTGACGTAGACGCCCCAGCCGAGATAGGCGCAGTTCGGCGCGAAGTTCGGACCGCTTGCCAGCTTCTCCCACTGTCCCGTCTTGGAATTGTAGACGTCGTCCGAGCCGGGGAGGATCGAAAAGCCGCACACATCCCCGACCACCGAGGAATCGCTCGTCTTGGCATTTGACCCTGCATCGCCCCACCACGTGAGCATGGAGCCGGTGCCGCCGAGCCACTGGCTGAAGCAGGTCTCGTTCGGGTCGGCATTGATCTGGTTCGGCGGCTCCGACGGCAGCGCGTCGATCACGTCCTGGATGGCCCGCACGAAGGCCGGGTTGTTGACCCGCGGCTTCATCGTGTCGACGTCGAACAGCCACGCCTTTTCGCCGGGATATTTGGCGTAGGCCGTGGCGCGGCTCTCGAGGAAGTAGAAGCCAAAGCCGCCCCAGGGCTTGGGGGCGTCCGAGATAGCCGTACGCGTCACTGCCCGTCATCGGGTCCTTCTTGCCCTTGAGGAACTTGGTGACCTCCTGGACCTTCTGCCAGGTCGTCGGCACCTCCCATTTGCCTTCATGCCCTTCGTCCTTCCACGCCTTGGCGAGGGTCTCGTCCGAGAAGTAGTCGGTGCGGTAGTTGAAATTGTGCGTGTCGCCGTCGACGGTGACGCGCATCTGCTTGCCTTCCCAGGTGCCGACCGGCGGCTTCAGGTAGTTGACGAGGTCGTCGAAGTCGATCTGCTGCTTGACCCAGTCGGGCATCTCCGACATGAGCCCCTTGCTGCCCACGTCGCCTTCGAAAGGCGCGCCCATCTCAAGGATGTCGAAGTCGACGGTGCCGGTCGCGATCGCCTGCTGCAGGCGCGGATTGTAGTCGGCCTGGGCGAGGTCGATCCAGCTGATCTTGGCGCCGGTATAGGCCTCCCAGGGCTTCAGGAAGCCACGGAAGAGAAAATCATGGAGGTTCTGGTTGTTGAGCCCCATGAAGGTCAGCTCAACGCCCTTGAACTCGCCTTCGGCCACGTTTGCTTTGGTCGCGCCGAGACACATCTCGCCGACTTTCTGCCAATCGGCATCCGTCGGGGAGCCTTTGCCGACGCCGGGTATCTGCACGATCGCTTTGCGCAGAGCGACTTCATCCGCAGACATGTCGGCGGCAGCCGCTTCCGAAAGCGCAGCGAGCACGCCGGATGAGCTGAGCGCAGCGAGCGATGCCGCGCCGGCCGCCCCCTTGAGCACGGAGCGACAACTCGCCTGCCTGGCGAGAATCCAATTGTAGATCTCTACCCTCACAGCAAATTCCTCCCTGGTTGAGTTTCCTTTGCGCACGCCGCGCACGATCTTGTGCCGCGCTTGGGTGCAGTTGGATTGCGGCTATGCCCTACCGCCCACCCTCCTTTTCCGTGGAACCACGTTGGCGGAACTCATTCGTCCGCCCTGGCCCGCTCGTAGCGCGATATCGCGGCGACAAAGGCCGCCCGATGTCGTCTTTCGTCACAAAAATGAACTCGATCCCTTTTCCCCGGGGGTGTCAATGCTCGCCGACGATCGATGGCGTGGGGGAGAAGCCTCCCGGCAAATCGCTGCCCGGCGGGGCGTAAAAGCACAACGGCGCTTCAAAGATTCCGCTTCAATCCAAATCACGGTTTCGCCGCCTCCTTGGCCAGCAACGCCTCCACTTCTCCAAGACCCGGCATGGAGGGCGCCGTGCCGGCGCGTGTCACCGATATGCCGGCGACAGCGCAGCCGAACCGCGCGGCCCCCGCCGGCGCCAGGCCGCGCGCAAGTGCCGTGGCGAAACCGCCGTTGAAGGCGTCTCCCGCACCGGTCGTCTCGACGACCGGTCCGGCCCTGAACGCGGGAATGAGCGTCGACTCCGTCGCGCTGTGGAGCAGCGCGCCGGCCGCACCCAATGTAATCAGGGCAGCACCGACGCCCTTCGCGACAAAGAAGTCTCCCGCCCTTCGCGCCTCTTCGACATTCCTCACCTCTTTGCCGGTCAGGAGCGCGGCCTCGCTCTCGTTTGGCGTCAGGTAGTCGCAGAGCGGATAGATCGCGTCATCGAGCGTTGCCGCGGGAGCGGGATTGAAGACCGTAACGACCCGCGAACCCTTTGCGATCTCCAACCCGCGCATCGCTGCAGCTATGGGCTGCTCAAGCTGCGTCACGAAGACCGCGGCGCCGCGGATCGCTTCCGCCGCCTCCTCGACATCGGCAGGCGTTATCGTTCCGGCCGCACCCGGAACCACGATGATGGCGTTCTCGCCGGTGTTCTCGTTGACGAAAATGTAGGCGGCACCGGTCGGCCGGTCGGCGACCTCGATGACCTTTGGCGTAATTCCCTCCTCGCGCCATGTGGCGAGCGCGATCTTACCGAACGCATCCTTTCCGAGCTTTGAGATGAACGTCACGTCGGCGCCGAGACGCGCCGCGGCGACCGCCTGGTTGGAGCCTTTGCCACCGGGCCCCATCTTGAAATCGGAGCCGAGGATGGTCTCGCCGATTTCCGGCATGCGCGCGGCGCGGAACGCAAGGTCGGCGACGAATATGCCGAGGATGGCGACGCCGCGTCTTTCCTGAGCCATGATTGATAGAGCCAGGCTTCAGGCCGCTTCGGGCGGAATGACGCCCTTCTTGAAGACGAAGCAGCCGTAGAACCGCCGCTCCCCGGTTTGAATGACGCAATAGGCCTTGCGGGCAAGATCGTAGAACGCGAAGCGCTCGATCGAACCCATGGGCGAGGACCGTCCCTCGGCCGCATCGATCTCCTTTTGCACTTCCGCCTGCACCGGCGGCACTTCCTCCGGCTTGCCGACGATCTCCATCCTGAGCGCCGCGTGCTCGACAAATCCGTCGAGCGGCATCACCGAAAGGATTGCCTTCGCCGCCCTGCCGGCGGTCACGCTGTCGAGGCGAAGAAGGCGCCCAAGCGCCGTCTGGCGGGCGACGGAGTCGGAAGGAAAATTCGTGTCGGCGATAATCAGATCGTCGCCATGGCCCATGGCGCGCAAGGCGTAGAGAACGTCGGCATTCAGAATCGGATCGATGTTCTTGAGCATGAAATTTCCCCCCGATTGTTGCCGTCTCGCATACACCAAAACGGCCTGACTTCCCACCGCCTCGCCCGCACCGGCGAAGTCGAGAAGTCGATCAGAGGCAAGCGGAAGCTACTGTCGTCGACCGGATTCGCCAAGCGGCCGGACCTTGCGGGCGGTATCCCAAACCTACTCGCCGAGGCACGCGACATTGGTGAGGGTCCACCCTCATTGAAGTGGTCCCTCTAGAGGTGTGGGATTTTGCCATTGGGCCGGGAGATCAGCGTCTCTCAGCCGCGCAGATGCTGAAAGATGCGCGGGTCAACGCTGGCGGCAGCCAGTAAGCCGCCCCACATCGCACCGAATATGCCAGGGGTCGCCACATCCTGGCCGCTCAAATAGAGCCCCGGAATCGGTGTCTTCATGCGCAGCGCATAACTCATGACGCGGCGCGGCGTGTTTTCAATGCCATAGAAGCCGCCGTGTTCGTGCCCGGTGATTGAGACCGTTGCGAGCGGTGTCGCAAGCTCGCGGAGCACGATCAGGTCGACGAGACGCGGGAATTGACGCGTGAAGGTCGAGAGCATCGCCTCTTCGACGCGGGCCTTGAACGCGGCGTAATCCGGACCGCGCTCGCTAGGCTTCAGCGCCGACCAGGGCTCGACCATCGACCAGTCCGCAAAGGCGACGACCTCGCCGGTATGCCGCCGCGACGGGCCGGGCTCATGCGCCGGGTCTTTGAGCGAAGCAAATGAAACAAATACGCCAGGCGGCTCCGGCTGCGTTGTCAGGTCGGTCCACAGCGCGTCGGTCTGCCAGCTGTCATAGATCCAGTGGTTGGAACGTGTGGCACCGGCCGCCCCCACGTCGCCCTCGAAGCCGAGAAAGAGGGAGAAGTGGCAAAGGCTGGGCTCGAACGAGCGGATTTCGTGAGCCCAATCCGATTGCTGCAGCTCCGCCGGCAGCAAATGATCGACCGTCTCGCGCGCACCGATGTCCGAGATGACGGCCTTGGCCAAGTGCTGCGTTCCGTCGGCGGTCTTGATGCCTTTGACGGAGCCAGCGTCGACGACGAGTCGCAAAACCGCCTCTCCGGCGCGCGCTTCTCCCCCGGCCTTCTCGATCGTGGGAATGAGATGCTCCGCAAAGCTCTTGCCGCCGCCGACCGGATAATACGCGCCGTCAGGCAGATAGGAGCCGATCGCCACTGCGTGCATTCCGAAAGATCCGGTTCCCGGCCGACCGCCAATATCCGGCCACTGCGCACTCAAGACAGCACCGAGCCTCTCGTCGTCCGTCGTCTCGGCAATGACCTCGGCCAGGGTCCGCCCGCACCAGCGCTCGATGGCGCGGTGGTTCCACCATGCCACCGCACTCGCAAAAGGCTCCGGCATCGTGCGGCTCTGCAGGACGGCTCGCATGGCATGTGCGCCGTGGCCCATCGCCTCGTACCAGGCATCGACTTCGCTCGCGTGATCGGGGAAACGCTCCTTGAGGTCGAGCCGCTGGGCGGCTTCCGGGCGGGAAAGCTCAAGCGTGAAGTCATCGGGAAAATGCAGAGTGTCATAGACCGGGCCGAGCGAGGCAAACGCCATGCGCCCCTCAGTCAGCCAGTCGAGCACGGCGCGCTCCGGACCGCTGGGTGCAAGGCCACCGAGGTAGTGAAGCCCGACATCCCACTGAAACCCATTCCGGCTGAAGCTGTGCGACTGACCGCCGAGAGCTTGGTACTTCTCAAGCAGCAGGACTTTGTGACCGGCACGCGCGAGGGCGGCGGCGCTGCTCATGCCGCCGATGCCCGATCCGATGACGATCGCGTCATAAACAGCCATCCGCGTCCTCCGAGGTTAGGCGCCTCCGAAACTCACAGCCCTCGTCGATCCCTTCTATGCGATGGATCAAATGCCGGGCCCGTTCGGCGTGCGAAGAGACTCGCCGGTATGGCCCGCGCGAAGACGAACGCGTCGGCGTCTTGAACAGACGAGATCGCAAGTGCAGAAGCGGATTCTGCCGCCGACCTATCTCCTCGTGGCGGTCGCGCTCGCCGCCGCATTGCACTTCCTTTTACCGGTCGCCGTCATCATCCTGTTTCCCTGGAGGCTCGCAGGCGTTCTGCCCCTGGCGGTGGGCATCGCGCTGAACCTGGCTGCTGACCGCCAGTTCAAGCAGCGCGGAACCACGGTGAAGCCGTTTCAGGAATCAAGCGCCCTGATTATGGACGGCTGCTTCCGGTTCAGCCGAAACCCGATGTATCTCGGCATGGTCCTCATTGTAGCCGGGATCGCAATTTTCGCCGGCACCGCGAGCCCATGGATCGTCATCGCGGGGCTCGCGGTCGTCCTCGACCGCATGTTCATCGCTCCGGAGGAACGCATGATGGAGCACACGTTTGGTGATGCTTTCCGCCAATACAAGAGCCGCGTCCGCCGTTGGCTTTGAGTTGCCCGGCGGTTCCGACAAGGAAGATGAAGGCCATGAACGGACGACTACTGAAAGATGCGCTGGGGTGGGGCTTCTTGCTCTGGCTGATTGGCTATGTCCTCGGCATCATCCTGTTTTTCGCGGTGCCGCCAACTCTGATTGGCTGGGTCGTCATGCCGATCGGTGTCGTCATCACGCTGTGGGTCCTGTTGCGATGGGTCTCGGGCAGCGGTCTCGGTTACTATGCCATTCTGGCGGTCGCCTGGACCTTGATGGCAGTGGCGCTCGACTATCTGTTTGTCATCAAGTTGCTGGCCCCGGCGGACGGCTACTACAAGCTCGACGTCTATCTCTACTACGTGCTCACCTTCTGCCTGCCCTTCGCGACCTCCTGGTGGAAAGCAAGGCGACCCGCCAGCGAATAGGTGCCGCTCGTCACGCGCTCACCGAAATCGTTGACATGGCTCAAGGCCCGAAGCCGGCAGCAACCTCCAGGCTGTTGAGCCTGAGGAGTGCGAAAGGCGGACGTCATGCGCGTGCTGGTGGCCTGGGGCTCAAAACGCGGCGGTACGGAGGGCATCGGGCAAACCATCGCAGAGGAGCTGCGACGCGAAGGGCTCGATGTCGTCGCCGAGCCGACGTCTGGGCTGCGTAGGGTCCGCGACTTTGACGCAGCCATCATCGGTGGCGCGCTCTATGCCAATAAATGGCATCGAAGCGCTTACAGGTTGATCGCCCGGAACGTCGTGGCACTGCGGCGCATTCCCGTCTGGCTGTTCTCCAGTGGTCCGCTGGACGACTCGGCCGAGCGCGCCACCATCCCGCCCGTCAAGCAGGTGGCGGTTCTAATGCAACGGATCGGGGCGGTGGACCATGCCACGTTTGGCGGCCGCCTGATGGCCAACGCCAAAGGCTTCCCGGCCTCGGCGATGGCGAAGAAGCGAACCGGCGACTGGCGCAGTCAGCATCGAATTCGAGCGTGGGCCGGCGGCATCGCTCGCACGCTTCCGAATGCGCGGCCGGGCGCCGCCAGTGATCCCGCGGGCCGATCGCTGCCGCGGCTGATTGCGCACGGCGTTTTCGGCTGGGCGCTTTGCGGCGCGCTCATGGCGGGCCTGCTGCAAATCGCTCCGACCGGCATCGCCGTGGCGATCCACGCGGTCGCAGCACCGCTCTTATTTGCCGTTGTTGCGTTGCATTACTTCCGCGCATATGGCGCGCGCGATCCGCTTCCCGTTGCGCTGGCATTCACCGAAATCGTCGTTGCTCTCGACGCGGCGATCGTCGCCGAACTCGTCTTGCGCGATTTCTCAATGTTCCAGAGCTTCGCGGGGACTTGGCTGCCCTTTCTCCTCATCTTCCTCGCGACGTGGGTCACGGGCGAGGTCATGTCGATGATGCCCGCACCCCGACGCGCCAGCGGGACGCTGGAGCAACATGACTGGGCAGCGCGGCAATCGGGCGCAAAATGGTGCACTTGGCGGGCGTGGCCACCGGTGGCCGGAAGAGACGCCCGCGCCAGTCGCTGAGGCTCTGACGAACCTCTGGGCGGAGCTGCCAGATCCTGCATGTCCTACCAATTACACTTAGGTCGCGACCTGCATTTCAGATGTCGCAAAGTTCGCGTCCCAAATGGCAGCTATGGGTCAACGACTGCGTTCCGCCCGCTCGATAGGGACAGCCGCACACCTTCGCAGAGCCGACCTGCTCGCGGTCCGCCCAGGCTTCGGTTGAGCGCCAGAAGCGACTTTGCCGACTGCGCGATGTCAGCGCGGTGCGGCCCGCTCCGCCAGCCGGGAAAGCAGCACCAGCACGACCAGCGTGCCGCCGACGAGGAGCATCGTCAGCGCCGCGCCGTCGAAGATCGCGCCGCGGTCGGTTAGCGCGAAGATGCCGACGGGAAGCGTCACCCAGCCGGGCGGGTAGACCATGACTGTAGCTCCGAGCTCGCCCATCGAAAGCGCGAAGGAGAGGCTGAAGGCGGCAATCAGGTAGGGCGCGAGCATGGGCAGCGTCACGCGCCTGAGCTTATAGAGCGGCCGCGCGCCGAGGCTTTCCGCCACCTGCTCGAAATCGGGCGCGAGGCGGGCGAGTCCGGCCGAGACGCTGCCGTAGGTGAACGCCGAGATCAGCACGAAGTGCGCGACGAGCACGATCAGGATCGTGCCGTTCATGAGGATCGGCGGGCGGCTGAAGGCGACAAGAAGTCCAAGTCCGACCGTCACCGACGGCACGGCGCTCGGCACGAAGAAGAGAAGGTCGAGCACGCGCCGCGCGACGCCTTCAACGTTTCTGAGCGCCAGCGCCGCCCATGTCCCGCTCGTCAGCGCTGCGGCGCTCGCCATGATGCCGGTCAGGAAGCTCGCCTTGAGCTCGTCACCGGAAGATCCCTGAAAGGCCTGAGCATAGTGGCGGAGCGTGAAGTCGCTCGGCCAGACGCCGTTCCAATGGCCGGCAAAGCTGGCGAAAAGGATGATCGCGATCGGCGCACCGTAGATGAGCGCGATCAGCAGGCCGCCGCCGAACCAGACAAGCGCGCGGCCGGACTTAGACCACACCAGCACGGCGGCCTCCGAAGCGAACGACAAGCACGCGGTAGACGGAATAGAGCGACAGCGAGAGCACCACATTGACGACCGCGATGACGCAGGCGGTCGTGTAGTCGAACTCCTGGATCGCCTTGTCGTAGATCAGGAGCGGAAGGGTGATGACGCCCTTCGCCCCGATGAAGAGCACGATGCCGAATTCGTTGACGGTGAGGAGAAGGCAGAGGCTGCCTCCCGCCAGCAACGCCGGGATCGCCGCCGGCAGGATGATCTGCCGGACGATGCGCATCGGGCGCGCTCCGAGGCTCGAGGCAACTTCGATCTGCGCGACGTCGATCAGCGAGAAGGCGGCAAGCAGCGGCCGCATCACGAACGGCGTGTAGACGGTCACCTCCGCGAGGATCACGCCCAAGGGCGAATAGAGGAAATCGACCGGCGGCCGCGCGAGGCCGAACGCCTGCATCAAGAGTTCGTTCAGGACGCCGGCAGAACCGTAGAGGAAGGTGAAGGCGAGAGCCGCCAGGAAGGTCGGGAGCGCGATAAAGGTCTCGATCAGTCGCGCGACGATCTTGGCGCCGGGAAAAGGCACGAAAGCGAGCATGAGCGCGATGATGAAGCCGACGATGAGGCAACCGAAGCTCGCGGCAATCGAAATCTGCAAGGTATGGAGAAACGCCGACCTGAAGGCGCCCGTGGCGAAGACCTTCGCGAAGAAGGCGAGCGAGAAGGCGTCGCCGTCGCCGGTCAGCGCCTCTTCGACGATCAGGCTGAACGGATAGACGAAGAGCAGGGCGATTAAAGCGAGCGGCGGGACGATCCAGAGACCCGCCGGCACGCCGCGTGGCGGAGAGGCGGCTGTCGCCGTCTCAGCCATTCGCCGCGCTTTCGGCGACGAGCACACCATCGCTCGGTTCGAATCGCGCGCGAAGCAGCGCCCCGAGCCGCGGCGGCTCCAGGAACGGCGGGCAGGAGAGGCGCACCTGAACGCCGCCGGCTTCGATGGTGATCGCGTGCGCGTCGCCCTGCCAAAGGACGGATTCCACAATGCCGACGACGACGTTGCCCTGGCCGATGCCGTTGTCGAGCACGAGGTCGTGCGGACGGATGCAAAGGAAGCAAGCGTCGCCGACCGAGATGCGCGGCGCAGACTGGGCGATAAGGACCGACTCACCGAAGCGCACCTTGGAAAGCCCGCGCTGCGGATCGACCGCCTCGAGCTTGACCGGTAGCAGATTGGCGCGGCCGAGGAACTCCGCGGTGAAGCGGTTCGGCGGGCGGCGGTAGAGCTGGCGCGAGGGGCCGAAGGCGCTCAGCTTCCCGTCGCGCAGGATGGCGATCCGGTCGGCGAGGGTCAGCGCCTCCGACTGGTCGTGCGTGACGTAGAGCACTGTCAGCGTCGGCAGGTCGCGATGAAGCTTGGCGATCTCGTCCACCATCGAGCGGCGAATCTGCGCGTCAAGGGCGGAGAGCGGCTCGTCGAGGAGCAGCACGCGCGGCCGGATCGCCAGCGCGCGAGCGATCGCGACGCGCTGCTGCTGGCCACCGGACAACTGACGCGGGAAGCGCTGTGCGTAGTCGGACATGCCGACCATCCTCAGGCTGTCGCGGACGCGGGTCGCGATCAGATCACGCGCGGCGCCTTGCGCCCTGAGGCCGAAGGCGACGTTCTCGTCGACCCGCATGTGCGGGAAGAGCGCGTAGTTCTGCACGCACATGCCGAGGCCGCGCTCATAGGGCGGCATGTAGGTCACGTCTTCGCCGCCGATCGCGATGCGTCCGCTCGCCGGCCGGACGAAACCCGCCACCGCGCGAAGCGCAGTCGTCTTGCCGGAGCCGGAGGGCCCGATCAGGGCGACGATCTCGCCCGGATCGACGTTCAGGCTGAAGGACTTCAGGACGACGGTGCCGCGATAAGCGACCGTCACGTCCTCGAAGGCGATGCTGCTGCCTTGGCCTTCGGTAAGAGCAGTGGACGCGGGAGTGACCGCGTCCACCGCGCCGGCGACCGCGGACATCAGCTGCCGGTGGCTTCGTGCCAGCGGGCGACGTCGGTTTCGAGGTCGTTCAGCACGGACGTCCAATCCGGAGTCCACACCTCGACCCCGTCCATCATCGCCTTGATGTCGGCCGAGGGTTCCACGTCGCTACGGACCGGGATGCCGAGCGCCACCGATGTGATCGTCGACTGCGCGTCCTTCGACAGCAGGAAGTCGATGAGCTTCTTGCCGTTGTCGGAGTGCGGCGCGCCCTTCACCAACGCGATGTAGTAGGGGAGCGCGAAGGTCGACTTCTTGCCGTCGGGGCCGGCCGGCCAGAAGATCTTGATATTCGGGTTGTCGGCCATCTGCGCGAGATTCATCTGGACATCGCCGTTCGCCACGAAAATCTCGCCCTTGTTGACGAGCGCCGTCAGCTTGCCGGTCGAGGAGGACGGGCCGACATTGTTCTCCTGCAGCTTCTTGAAGAAGTCGAATGCGGCGTCCTTGCTGCCGAAGGCGTGGATCAGCTCGATCATCACGGCGGTGCCGTCGCCGGCCTGGCCGGGCGTAGAATACTGGATCTTGCCCTTGAACTTCGGATCGAGGAGGTCCTCGAAGGTCGTCGGCGCGGCGTCGAGCGCGGAGGCGTTGTAGATGAAGTTCATGTAGTTGTTGACGAGCGGGACGTAGGTGCCGTCGGCGGCCTTCTCGGCCGCCGGAATCTGGTCGGCGCCCGCCGGCGTGTAGGCTTCGAGGAGCCCGTCGGAGGCCGCCTTCTGGATGAAGGGCGGCAGCGTCACCAGGACGTCGGCCTGGGTGTTCGAGGCTTCCTTGTTGACGCGCTCGACAATGCCGCCGGAGCCGGCCTCGACATATTGGACCTTGATCCCGGTCGCCTTCGTGAAGGCGTCGAACTGATCGCCGAACCAACTCGGCGTGCCGTCATGCAGCCCGTCGGCGCTGTAGATCGTGACAACGTCATCGGCGGCATAGGCCGCCCCTGCGGCAAACGCCGCGGCGGCGAAAACGCCGGCCAACAGAAGCTTCGATTTCATGATGCTCTCCCCTTGCGGTCTTGAGCCGCCTGTCGAGAGCTATTCGGCTAACGAAGTTGGATGACGCGTCGGTGACAACTCGATGACGCTTCGTTCAACCGGCGAGAACCGTGCGTTCAGGTCGCGGCGAATGCCGCTTCGAGGATGTCGAAGCCACGATCGAAATCGTCTCTCGCAATGGTCAGCGGCGGGCAAAGCGTGAGCACGTTGCCACCGCCGATCTTGAAGCTCAGTCCGCGATCGAGGCTCGCGTAGAGAACCGCCTCGGCGCGGGCGCGTGCTTGCTCAGCGCTGTCGCCGGCGCTCTCCACGGCGAGGCTCAGGCCGATTCCGCGCACGGCCCCCATTCCAGCTTGCCGCTCCGCTAACTCGGCAAGCCGGTCGAGACCGTCGCGTCCGAGGTCGTTCGCGCGTTCAAGCAGACCCTCTTCGTCGATCACGTCGAGCGTCGCCAGCGCCGCGGCGCTTCCGAGCGGGCTCTTTTCGTGCGTGTAGTGGCCGAGCGCGCCCTCGGCGGCGACGTCGAGATCGGCGCGCGCGATCATAGCAGCCATCGGCATGATGCCGCCGCCGAGGCCCTTTCCGATCGCCAGGATGTCGGGCGCGACGCCGAAATTCTCGCAGGCGAACATGCGCCCGGTGCGCCCAAGGCAGCTCGGGATTTCGTCGAAGATCAGAAGCGTGCCGTGACGGTCGCAGCTCGCGCGCACGCGCGGCCAGAAGTCGGCGGGCGGCGGAAAGATCGTCGTCCAGCGGATCGGCTCGGCGATGAAAGCGGCGACATCGCCCTCCAGGCCGAGCACGTAGTCGATGTGATCGGCGAGCCGCTCGAAGGCGTGGCCGTCGGCGCCGTAGAAACGCTCTGCCTGGTCGAGCGGCGGCACGTGCTCGCTGCCCGGCAGGAGCGGGCCGACGCCTTTGCGGAAGATCGGCTCGCCGCCGATGGAGATCGCGTCGAGGTTGGCGCCGTGGAAGGAGTCCCACATCGACAGGGTCTTGTGGCGGCCGGTGACGAGGCGCGCGAGCTTCAGCGCCATGCCGATCGCCGCCGCGCCGCTCGGCGCGACGAGCACCTTCGCAGGCTGCATCGGCGCGAGCGCGGTCAAGCGTCGGGCCAGCGCGATCGCCGGGCGGTTGGTGAAGCGCCGCGGCGAGAAGGGGAGGACGTCGAGCGTCTCCTTGATCGCGGCGACCACCTTCGGATGGCCGTAGCCGACTTGATGGACGCTGTTGCCGTGAAAATCGAGGACGCGCCTGCCGGACGCCGTGATCAGCTCCGCGCCCTCCGCGCGATCGACGACGTCGAGACACGGCGTCGAAAGCGACTGATGCAGGAACGCCTCGGCATCGGCGTCGAGGAGCGCGCGGGTCTCAAGATCGAGCCTCGCGAGCCAGACCTTCCGCGCTGCAGAGAGATTGACGTCCCCTTCGGACGTGCTCAAGGGCGCTCGCCGCGTGCGAGCCGGCCTTCGATCGCGTGCACGATCGGCAAAAGGTCGGCGACGCCGTCGATCACATAGTGCGCGCCGGCGCCGGCGAGCCTGGCGGCGGCAGCAGCCCGCCGCGTCGCGAAATCCCGGGGCGAGAGCGCCTTGGTGTCGGCGAGCGACATCCCGAAGACGTTGCCGGTCACCGCGACGCCCACCGTCCAGGCGCCGGCGTTCAGTCCCTCGGCGATCCCGACCTCGGTGTCGTCGATCTTGATCACCGAGGATGCCGGCCAGACGCCAAGATCGAGAAACGTCTTGTAGAGCAGGAACGGCGTCGGCCGCCCGTCCGGCGCGTCGCCGGTGCAGGCCATAGAGTCGGGAGCGAATCCCTGCTTCGCGGCGACCGGGGTGATCTCCGCCATGATCTCGCGGGTATAGCCGGTGGTCGTGCCGATCTTGAGCCCGAGCGCGCGCAGCGCGGCAGCCGTCTCGGCGGCGCCCGGGATCAGTTCGGCGTAGCGGCCCGCAACCGCGACGTTCTTCGGCACGAAGACATCGTAGACGGCATCGACGTCGGCTTCCGTTGGCGCCTTGCCGCGCACGCGCTCCCATTCTTCGGCGATGCGCGGCATGGCAAGCAGCGCGGCGACATGCGGGCGTTTGGCAATGCCCATCGGCCCGCGCGCTTCCTCGATCGTGATCGCGACGCCAAATTCGGCGAAGGCCTCGACGAAGACGCCCATCGGTCCGAGCGAGCCGTGGTCGACAACCGTCCCCGCCCAGTCGAAGACCACGGCCTTCAGATGCTTCAGGGTCATGCGAGCCTTCCTTTCAGCCATAGAGGTCGGCGATCGTCTCCTCGGCGATCGCGAAAGATGTGCTTGCACCGGTGCCGCTGGTGATCAGCACCAGTCGGACTGCTTCCTCCGGCCTGTCGATCAGCGCCAGCCGGTCGGGCGATGACGCGTAGGTGCCGGTCCAGCGCTCTAAAACGCGGGGAACGGGAGCGTCGATCACCTGCGTGAATTCGTCGAGGATCAGGGCATCCACCGCGTCGGGCGCGAAGGGGTCCGGCGTCGCAGCGTAGTGATGCGAGTCGCCGACCACGAGCGAGCCGTCGGCGCTCCTGACGACGATCAGGTGCACGCCGTTCGCAAGATGCGCGCCCTGTTCCGCGGTCAGCCTGGCCTTCAACGCGGCGGCCTGGGGCAGCTCGGCATAGCCGAGATAGCGGACGAGCCCGAGATCGGACATGACGGCGCGTCGGGATCGCGGCGTCGACAGCGGCAAGCCGCATCATGTGAAGCTTGCAGCGCGTCAGCCCGTAAGACGCGAGCCGACCGGGAAACAAGCTGACGAAATCGTCGCCGGGACAGACGATCACGGTCTCTGCGTGAATGCGGCCCGCCGACGTCTCGACCGCCGGGGGCTCGACCGTGCCGACGGCGGTATTCCACAGGAACGTAACGCCGTGAATTTCGGCGAGCCATTCGGTCAGTTGTGGGATCGCCCACTTCGATTCCACCCGCAGCTCGTGCGGGCTGACGAGAGCGCCTTCGATGCTTTCCGACAGATAGGGAAAGCGTGCCCTCGCCGCCGTCTTGTCGAGCAGCTCGCAGCCGCCGCCCATCTCCGTGGCCATGAAGGCTTCGAGCACCGCATAGGCTTCCGGTCGCCGCGCCGCGACCGTCAGCCCGGCGTGAACGATATCGATGCCGGCTTGCGGCGCGATCTCCGCCCAGATGTCACGCGACCGCATGGCGCGGAGCCAGCCTTCGCCGCGCTGCTGGCCGGTGACGGTGACGAAGCCGAAATTCCTGATTGAGGCGCCGTTCGCCTGTGACGTCGCGATCGATGACGACCACCTTCTTGCTGCGCCGCACGGCAGCGAGCGCATGGGCGAGGCCACAGATCCCCGCCCCAACAACCGCAAGATCGTACCCGCTTCCCCGCATTGCCGCCCCAAGAATTGCGTGCGCAGCGATGCGATACTTCAATGACACTCTTGTGACCGCTTTTGTCTCCCCACTGAACCAGATTGCCCCCTCAGATTGGATAAACCGGCTCGCGAGGGGCTGTGGCAGAAGATGAAGCGGCACTGCAATATGACGGCCGAAACTGAAAAGGCGCACTGAAGGTGCGCTCAGCCGTGGCAGTCACCGCGCATCCCGATCTTGAGACGGAACTGGAAGAAATCATTCGCGCTCTTGCGCGGGCCTCGGCACGGAAGGAGCACCCGGCCGCGCTTCGCGAGTACGGGCGTCATGTCGAGCAGCTTCAAAGCGTCTTCTCTGACGGCGTGACACAGGATCTGGCGGAAGCAGCCGGCAAGATACGGAACCTCGTCGCGCGCGTGACGCTGATTCCCCAGGAAAACGGCTTCAAGATGGAGCTTGAGGGACGCTTGGCGCTGCTCATGCAGGCCCCGAAGCTCTATCCGAACATGCGGATCGCAGCGTCGGGGGGATCGATGGTAGCGGAGGAGGGACTCGAACCCCCGACACGCGGATTATGATTCCGCTGCTCTAACCAACTGAGCTACTCCGCCCTTAGCTCGCGGGCATATACGTTTGCCCTAGGAGCCGGTCAAGCATCGGCCTCGCGCGGTGCAAGGCGGCGCCACCGGCCGGAGCGCCGGCCGGATTCCGGCGCGTTGTTCTCCGCCTCCCCTATTGGTTAAGATCGCGCCGCCGGCTCGTGGCGATCGCCGCAGGGCCCATTCGGCAGGGCAAGATGACCGGGTTAGAAATCAAGACGATCGCGGTCCACCTGCCGACCGCCGTGCTCGCCGACCGGCTCCTGAATGCCGCGATCCCGCTCGCCGCGGCGCAGGCTGCGACGCTGATCGGCGTCCACGTCCTGCCCGCCGTCGTCGTCTATGCCGATGCCACGGTTTCGATGTCGACCGAGTTCATCGTGGCGCAGCAGGAAGCCTTCCAGGAGGACGCCAAGGCCGTCGAGGCGACCTTCCGCGCGCGCGCCGAGGCGGCGGGCATCGCACACGAATGGAGCGATCTCGAGACCGGCGACGAGCCGACCATGCGCGCCGCCTCGACGCTCTGCAACGTCGCCGACCTCGTGGTCGCCGCGCAGTAGCACGACAGCATTCCGGCGGCCTCCGGCTACACGCCCGACGAGCTTGTGCTCGGCACCGGTCGCCCGGTGCTGATCGTGCCGACGGCCGGCGAGTTCCCCGTCATCGGCAAGCGCGTGCTCGTCGCCTGGAACGGATCGCGCGAGGCCTCGCGCGCGACCTTCGACTGCCTGCCGCTGCTTCAGCCCGACGCCGAGCTGCGTCTCCTCGCCGTCGACAGCCCGCGCGGCGACGCGACGCTTGCGCGGCTCGCTCGCGCGCTGTCGCGTCACGGCGTCAAGCCGTCGCCGCTCTCCACTTCAAGAGCGACGGGCGCTCCGTCGCCGAGGAGATCCTGAAATATGCCGGTGAGTTCGGCGCCGACCTGATGGCGCTCGGCTGCTACGGCCACTCGCGGCTGCGCGAGACCGTCTTCGGCGGCGCCACCACGCACATCTTGCGCGACATGGCGATGCCGGTGGTCATGGCCCATTGAGCCGGACCGGCGGGCGCTCAAATGCGTCCCATCAAGAAGCAGCACGACGACGATGACGAGGATGAGGCCGACGCCGCCGGAGGGGGCGTATCCCCAGCCGCGGCTGTAGCCCCAATTGGGTATCGCCCCGATGAGGAGGAGAATCAGGATGATGATCAGTATGGTTCCGAGCATGGCAGAACTCCGGCGGCCTCGCAGACCGCGATCTTCGCATTCCCCGCCGATCTGACCCTGCGCGCGTAGATCAACGGCGTTGAAATCGACGCCGGTTCCCTGCTCGGCCTAGATGTTTATTCGGCGTGCCAGGCGGCTGCGCCGTCTTCACGTGAATCTGAGGAGCAGACGATGAAGCCGG
This sequence comes from uncultured Alphaproteobacteria bacterium, assembly GCA_963750115.1. GTDB lineage: Bacteria > Pseudomonadota > Alphaproteobacteria > Rhizobiales > Afifellaceae > DASWJZ01. The sequence goes on from CAVVPM010000015.1 coordinate 298,520, forward strand.
ACGTTCTCGTCAACGGATTGCAGATGCCGCACGTCATGGAGGCGCTGGAAAAGGCCTACACGCTGCACAAGCTCTTCGAGGCGAAGGACCTCGACGCCTTCCTGGAGGAAGTCGCGCCGCGCATTCGCGCGATCGCCACCGGCGGCCACAACGGTGCGAGCGCCGCGCTGATCGACGCGCTGCCGAAGCTTGAGATCATCAGCTCGGTCGGCGTCGGTACCGACGCGATCGATGTGGCGCATGCCAAGGAGCGTGGCGTGATCGTCTGCAACACGCCGGGCGTGCTCGACGACGACGTGGCCAACCTCGCGATCGCGCTGCTTCTTGCCGTCAGCCGCAAGCTCGTCTCTTACGACCGCTATGTTCGCGAGGGACGCTGGGCGCGCGAAGGCCACCCGCCTTTGACCCGCTCGATCGCCGGCAGCAAGGTCGGGATATTGGGGATGGGCAGGATCGGCCAGACGATCGCCGAGAAGCTCAAGGTCTTTCACTGCGAAATGGCCTATCACACGCGTAACCCGCGGCCCGACCTCCCCTATCGCCACGAGCCCGACCTCGCGAAGCTCGCCGCCGACAGCGACGTCCTGATCGTCATCGTGCCGGGCGGGCGGGGGACCGAGAAGCTGGTCGACCGGCGCGTGATCGACGCGCTCGGGCCGGACGCAATCCTGATCAATGTCGCGCGCGGCTCCGTTGTGGACGAGGACGCGCTCGTCGCCGCGCTGAAGGAGGGTCGTCTCGGCGGCGCCGGCCTCGACGTTTTTGTCGACGAGCCGAACGTGCCGCCCGCACTCTTCGCCATGGAGAACGTCGTGCTTCAACCGCACCAGGGAAGCGCCACGGTCGAGACGCGGCGCGCCATGGGCGATTTGATGTTGAACAACCTCGCCGCCCATTTCGCCGGAGAGAAGCTGCTGAGCCCGCTCTTCTGATCCATTTCGCCACGGCGCGGTGGCGCGAGGCGGCGATCCGCTGCGCCGCCGGCAGCTCTTCCTGGAAAAGCCGCCAACCCGACATGGCTGAGACAATTGCGGCGGACCCGTCACGACGGATTCCGCCGAAAACGCTCCGCGAGACGATTCTCAATCTCTCAGGCTGGCGCGAGCGCGGCTTCTACGGACTGGCCTACCGGGTGAAGAAGGACATCGAAGGCAAGGATATTCGATTATTTCGTCGAGAACGCCTTCAACCATCCGACCCGTGCCGAAGGCTACAAGATCGCGGCGCTTGACGCCTACAACCGCATGGGCCCGCGCTAAGCGCCACGCTATTCGATCAGCATGTAGGTTCCGGCGAGCGCGAGCGCGATGCCCCATAGAAGATCGACGTTGAGCCAACCACGCCGCAGGAACGCGAGCCCAACCCACTCGTAGACCACAAACGCGATGATCGCGATGACGACGAGCATGGCGCCCGTGTGAACGCCGATCACCACCAGTCCCGTGGCGACGGACGCGCTCGTCGTGAGCGCAGCGCCGGCACTGCCCGACAGGCAAAGCGGCAACGCCACCGGAAGGAGCATCAGGCCCGCTCCATGCGCCGTCGCCATCAGCAGCGACCAGAAGGCGAGACCGACGAAGCCGGTCTGCATGCCGACGCGAACGCGGTGTCGGTGGCCATACAAAGCATGCCACACGGCCCAGCCGATGAGCAGCAGACCACCGGCCTTGGTGAGCAGGCTCCGGTCGAAGAAGACGCCGAGCGCCATCGCGGCGTAGAGCACCACGCCGATGGATACGGCATGACCGATCAGGATCGGCACGAGCGACGCCATGACGACCGCGCGGCTCTTGCGGTAGAGGCCGAGCGCGACGGCAAAGAGCCACCCCATTGCCGGGTTCAGGCCGTGGAACGCACCGAGCCCGGCAACCGCGAGCCAAGACGCAAGGTCACCTTGGCCCATATGCACGCCTCATGGCGGGACGCGAAATCCTACGGGTAGCAATAGGAATCCGACGAGCAGTCCCCACCCTCCAGCCGTATCTGGTGCGGCAAGTGCCCCTTCGGCCAGTCGACAAAGAAGTCTTCGTCGAAGGCGATCCCGCCGCCCGGCTTCGCATCGAGCTTCACCATCCAGCCATCGATCCCCTGGTGATAGAACTGCGGGTCGATCGCGCCATAGAGCGAGTTCGTGAAATAGATGCGCTTGCCGTCGCGGCTGATCTCCACCATCTGCGGGCCCCCGGTGAGCCGCCCGTTCTTCGCCTTCGGATGTGTGGCGCCGGCGACAATTCCGCCGATTCTGACCTTGCCGGTCAGCTTCGGGTGCATCGGGTCGGAGACATCATATTGCTGCAGGTCGCCGGTGCCCCAGCAGGAGACGTAGAGATACTTGTCGTCCATCGAGAGATCGATGTCGGTGACAAGCGGCGGCACGGCTTTGAAGCCCTTGAGGACCGGCGGAAGGTCGTCCGGATCGGCCGGCTCGGCGGGGATGGTGATCACCTTCTTCACCGCCCACTTGTCGCCGTCGCGGTACCAGGTCCAGATCGATGAAGAGAGGTCCTTCAGGCTGATCACGCAATTGACGAAGCCGTAGGCCTTGGTCGGATCGTGCGCAGGGCGAAGCTCGAAGACCAGCTGATATTCATCGCCGAAATCGATCTCCTGCAGGTGCTTGCGCTTGTGCAAATCCCAGAAGTGCAGCTTCCGCCCGTATTTGGCGCCGAGCAGAATTTCCGGCACGAGCCCGTTCTCGAAGGTATCGGGCGTGCCCCATTCGCTGGTCACCATCGTGTCGTAGCCGAGGTGCCACCAGGCGTCGTAGGCGAGCTGTTGCGGCCCGCGGTCGATCTCCCAGCGGCCGCGCGGCTCGAACGTCTCCGCGTCCATGAGGAAGATGCCGCCCGGCGCCTTGCCTTCGGCGTTGCCGAGCGCCGCCACGTAGATGCCCTCCGGCCCGCAATGGATCGTGTGCGGGCGCGTATAGCCGGTCTTTTCAGCGATCTCTTCCGGCTCGATCACCTTGGTGATGGTCGGCTTCTTCGGATCGGGCTTCGTATCGAGAATATGGATGCGCGAAGAGCGCAGGCCCGGCACGACCAGATAGCGCCGCTGCATGTGCGGATGCGGCGCGTTGGGGCAGAGGCAGGATGAGCAGGCATTCCAGCCGAAATGGTGGAGCTCGTCGCCCACATTCGGCATCGCGACCGTGCCGACGATCTTCGAATAGCTCTTGCTCTTCGGATTGACGTCGACCACGCCAAGGTGGTCGGGCTTTTTCCGCTTGGGGTCGAACGCAACGACGTAGGCGAGCGACTCCGGCTCAGCCTTCTCTGCCATGCGCGGTGACGGGTAAAAGCTCGGATCGGGACGCAAGCTGGCCATTGGACGTTCCTCCTCGTTCGAAGCGATCTGTCGCCGCTCCTGCAGGAATAGAACTGGGAAGCTTAGCCCACCGGCGGTTGCTGGTCGACGCCTGGGTGGCGATCGCCGCCTTTGGCGCTTACCGGTCTTCGCGTTGCGCAGGGTTTGCCGCGCGCCGCATCGCGGCCGCTTCCACCCGACCGGATTGCGCCCGCGCCCTAGTCGTTGTCGCCGCCGCCGCGGCGGCCGAGCAGAAAGCCGATGATGAGCGCGAGCCCGGCGACCCCCAGAGCCGGGTTCTTGAGCGGCGTGTCGCCCGACCCGACCGCGGCCCGAAGCCGCTCCGCACTCTCGCGCGCCGCTTCGCCAAGCGGATCGACAGGCGGCCGTTTTGGCGGCCCTCCCCGCCCCGGCACCGCAGCAAGCAGAAAAAGGATGATCGCGATAAGGACGAGCACGCCGCCGATGATGGCGGCAGAAGCGATCGGATTCAGGAGACCCGAAAGCCAGATATGCGTCGCCGCGAGGAGGAAGCAGATGCCGATCAGGAAGACAATCAAGCCGATTGCCGCCAGAATCCCCTGCGCGACCACGCGCCGGACGCGCCGCTTCATTTCGGCGAGCGCGAACGCGAACCCGAGCGAGCGTACGAGTTTCAGGATGGTGGCTATGGCCGTTTCCGTTGCGAGTGAATGGCGGCCCGCGCGTCTTGCCGGCGAAGGATCATTGCTTTCAGCGGCGTGACATCAGGCCGATCAGGAAGCCGAGTCCGAGCGCGACGAGCAGCGCGGAGAAGGGATTGCGTTCGATCTGCCCCTCGAGCGCCTCGCCATAGGCGCGCGCGCCTTCAAGCGCCGCCTCCGCCTGCTCCATGCCCTGCCGGCGGTAGTGGTCCGCCTTTTGCTCCGCCTTGGCGCGCCCTTCGCGGACGCCCGATTTCACGAGGTCGGCAAGCGTCAAGCTGATCGCCGCGATGTCGCCCTTCAGCGCCTCGATCTGCGCTTGCAGCGCTTCCGCGTCATGCGCGACGTCCGACTGCCCATGGTCCTTTGGCATACGCCTCTCCGTCAATTCAGGGTTTGCCGGTTAACGACTTGAATGATCCCGAAGTTCCGACGCGATTGTATTGCGGAAGATCAAACCGGAGAAACGAAGCCTGTCGACGTGGTTTCCGCCGACTTCGCCGATCAGGCGGCTTCGGCCTGCGCTGCGCGTGCGGACGCCTCGATCGTGCCGCCGCCGAGCACAAGCGCCTCTTCGCCTTCGCCGTCGTAGAGGACGCAGGCCTGGCCCGGCGCGACGCCAAGCTCCTCGGCGGCAAGCTCCACGACGGGCCTGCCTTCCCTTAACGTCAGCAGCGCCGCGACCGGCGGGCGGGTCGAGCGAACGCGGGCAAAGACCGCAAGCGGGTGCTTTGCCGCATTCGCAAGCGCGCCTTCCCCGAGCCAATTGAAGTCGCGAAGCGCGATGCTCCGCGTCGCGAGCGCCTCGCGCGGGCCGACGACGACGCGCGCGTTGTCGGCGTCAAGCCGGACCACGAAAAGCGGCTCCGCTGCCGCCACGCCGAGCCCGCGCCGCTGGCCGACGGTGTAGCGGATGACGCCCTCATGCCGGCCGAGCACGCGCCCATCGACATGCACGATGTCGCCCGGGCTTGCCGCGCCCGGCTTCAGCTTCTCAACGATGTCGCTATAGCGGCCCCGCGGCACGAAGCAGATGTCTTGGCTGTCGTGCTTGTCGGCGACCTTGAGCCCCAGCTCGCGGGCGATCTTGCGGACGTCGTCCTTGCTGAGGTCGCCGAGCGGAAAGCGCAGGAAACCGAGCTGCGCCGGCGTCGTGGCGAAGAGGAAATAGCTCTGGTCGCGATCGAGGTCGCGCGGGCGAAAAAGCGCCCGGCGGTCGCCGACGCGGCGCGAACGCACGTAATGCCCCGTCACCATGGCGGCGGCACCGAGCTCCTGCGCGGTGCGGAGCAGGTCGGCGAACTTGACGGTCTGGTTGCAGGCGACGCAGGGGATCGGCGTCTCGCCCCGCACATAGCTCTCGGCGAACGGCTCGATGACCGCGGCGCGGAAGCGCGCCTCGTAGTTGAGCACGTAGTGCGGGATGCCGAGCTTCGCGGCGACGTCGCGCGCGTCGTGAATATCCTGGCCGGCGCAGCAGGCACCGGCGCGGTGGGTCGCCACGCCGTGATCGTAGAGCTGCAGCGTCACGCCGACGGCGTCATACCCGGCATGGCGGACGAGTGCCGCGACGACGGACGAGTCCACGCCGCCTGACATGGCGACGAGAACGCGCGTATTCGCGCGGGGACCTGCAAGGTCAAGATCGATGTCGAGCATCAGAACCGGCTCCGTCCGCGGCGAAACTAAGGTCAGAAGGCCTTCCCAGCAAGGCCGGTCTCTTGCCAAATCCTAAAGGAATTCAATGCCGTGGCTTAGCCGAATTTTAAGGGGAGCACCCGTAGAAGTTAGCCGTGACGAGTTCTGCGTAAGAGTCATATTCATGGCCGAACACATTCGCCCGCGCGTGAAATACGTGATTGGGCCCGATGGAAGCCCGCTCACCATCGCCGATCTGCCGTCGACGAACACGAAGCGTTGGGTGATCCGGCGCAAGGCGGAAGTCGTCGCGGCCGTGCGCGGCGGGCTGCTCAGCCTCGAAGAGGCCTGCGAGCGCTATACGCTGACCGTCGAGGAATTCCTCTCCTGGCAGATGTCGATCGACCAGCACGGCCTCGCCGGGCTCCGGACCACCAAGATCCAGAAATACCGGAACTGATCCGGCCGGAACCTCCTTCCTCCCCACAGGAATTCCCTCTTTCGCCCGCGGCCGTCGTCATGCCATGGCTTGACGGGCGATGACGACCGGAACGCACGAATACGAGGACGACCCCCGCAACGCCGAGATTCTGATCTCGGTGAACGGTGCGTTGAAGCGGCGGGCGGAAGCGGTCGTCTCGGTCTTCGATTCCGGCTTCCTGCTTGGCGATGGCGTATGGGAGGGGCTTCGCCTCAAGGACGGCGGCATCGCCTTCCTCGAAGAACATCTCGACCGCCTCTATGAGGGCGCGAAGGCGATCGACATGGATGTCGGGCTTTCCCGCGCTGCGCTTTCGAAGCGCCTTTTCGACTGCCTCGCCGCGAACGGCATGCGCGACGGCGTTCATATCCGCCTCACCGTGACGCGCGGCATCAAGCGGACGCCCTACCAAGACCCGCGCGTCACCATCGGCCCGGCGACAATCGTCATCATCCCCGAATACAAGCTGCCAAGGCCCGACGTCGTCCAAAACGGCATCACGCTCTTCACCGTGCACGTCCGCCGCACCGGTCCGGCCGAGCAGGACCAGAAGCTCAACTCGCATTCGAAGCTGAACTGCATCCTCGCCTGCATCCAGGCGACGAAGGCCGGCGCCGACGAGGCGTTGATGCTCGACCCCGCCGGCTTCGTCGCCACCTGCAACTCGACGCATTTCTTCATCGTGCGGAAGGGCGAGCTGTGGACCTCCGCCCCCGACTACTGCCTTGGCGGCATCACCCGCGGGAACATCCTCCGCGTCGCGCGGGAGAACGGCATCCCGGCCTTCGAGAAGCGCTTCTCGCTGACCGACGTCTACGGCGCCGACGAAGCTTTCGTCACCGGAACCTTCGCCGGCCTCGTGCCGGTCCGGAGCGTCGACGGCCGCGCGATCGGCGAGCCTGGCGCGCGTCCGCTCATGAGGCGCCTCCGCGCCCTCTATCTTGACCTCGTCAAACGCTCGCTCACCCCGATCGCGAAACCCCGCAAATGAGCATCGACCGGGCCAAAATCCGAAAAGAGATTCACCCGCACGGCGGGCGCTACGTCTACGCGTTTCCCGATGGCAGCGAGGCGGAGTTGGCGTTTTCGGAAGAGGCGCCCGGCATCGTCGCGATCGTCCACACCGGCACGCCGCCCGCGCACCGCGGTCAGGGTGTAGCCGCCGCCCTCGTCGAGAGCGCGGTCGACGATTTCCGCGCCGAACACCGCAAAGTCATGCCTTTGTGCCCGTTCGCCCGGCTGCAATTCGACCGGCATCCGGAATGGTCGGATCTGCGCCAGCCGCAATGAGGGAAACGGCGCGATGAGCGGTCCAGCTGCAGCGCCGGTGCGGATTGCGATGTGGTCGGGGCCGCGCAACCTTTCGACCGCGTTGATGCGCGCCTTCGGCAACCGCGACGACTGCACGGTTTCCGACGAGCCCTTCTACGCCGCCTATCTCGCCCTCTCAGGCGCCGAGCATCCGATGCGCGAGGCGATCCTCCGCCACCACGAGCGCGACTGGCGGAAGGTCGCGGAAGCCGTTGCAGGCCCGCCTCCCGGCGGCGCGGCGCTGTGGTACCAGAAGCACATGACGCATCATATGCTCCCCGAAGTGGGTCGCGATTGGATGCGCGCCTGCCGCCACGCATTCCTGATCCGCCATCCGGCGCGGGTGCTCGCGTCCTACGCGGCGAAGCGCGAGACGGTCGCGTTCGCCGATATCGGCTTCGTCGAACAGGAGGCGCTCTTCGATGCGGCCGCTTCGATCGCCGGCAAGGCGCCGCCGGTCGTCGATTCCGATGCCCTCCTCGCCGATCCGCCGCGCGTGCTCCGCGCGCTTTGCGCGGCGCTCTCGATCCCGTTCAGCGAGAAGATGCTTTCCTGGCCGCCCGGTCCGCGCGAGACGGACGGCGTCTGGGCGGCGCACTGGTATGAGGCGGTGAACCGCTCGACCGGCTTCGGCCCGGCCGCGGCCGCTGCCGAGCCTCGACGACCCGCACCTTCGCGCGCTCGAAGCGGCGGCGCTGCCGATCTACGAGCGGCTGGCGAAGCACGCGTTGGTTGAGGGTTCGCACCCAACCTTCTCCCCTTGAGGGAGAAGGTGCCCTTCGGCTGATCTCTAGCTTGCCGCGCGGTCCGCGTGGCGGCCGCCGTCGTGCTGCATGTCGCGCTCGAGCTTCTCCTCCTCGCGCTCGAGCTCGGCAAGGGCAAGGTCGAGCGCGGCCTTCGCCGTATCGAGCTGCCCGTTCAGCTCCGCGATCGAAGCTTCGAGATTGGCGCGCCGCTGGCGTGCCGCCCGCGCAAACGTCGAGTACGCGAAGTGCTTGTCGTCGTCGATGCCCGTGCGCCGATGCTCGGCCGCGATCTCAAGGTCGAGGTCGGACACCATGCGCCCGAATTCCTCGATCATCGTCTCGATCTGGCCGGCCTGGCGTCGGCGTTCCTCAGCCTGGAAGCGCATCATCCGCACAGTCGAATCTCGTGACTTCATACGCAATACTCCCCCAAGCCCCGAGGTCCGCCCGCCAGCGGCAATCCCTGTTCGACCCTCCAGATTTCGCCCTGCGGACGGTAACGTTTCATTTACGGGTCGCATTAATCATGGAGGACAGGATTTAAAGCGGGGTAAACCGCGCCGCCCGCGCCGATCGACGCGACGATGATCGCCGCCGAACCTGCGCCGCGGATCTCCTTAGACAGAGATGTTGAATGCCGCTTCGGGCGGAGGCTGGTTCGGATTCAAGAATGGATTCAAGAGTCTACCAGGGGAACTTCAGACTACGCGCTTGCCGGTGCCAAAGAGAATCTGTTAACCATTCCACGATAGCGTGTGCGTCGGATTTGATCTGGCTCGCGGCGGCGTGGCTCGAAGGTGGCGGTGTCCGCAATAACGGGCTGATAAGGGGATTGGGATGCGGGTCCTTTTGATCGAAGACGACGGCGCCACCGCGCAATCGATCGAGTTGATGCTGAAGTCGGAAAACTTCAACGTTTACATCACCGATCTTGGCGAGGAGGGCGTCGACCTCGGTAAGCTTTACGACTACGACATTATCCTGCTCGATCTGAATCTTCCCGACATGTCGGGCTATGACGTCTTGAAGACGCTGCGCGTCGCCAAGGTGAAGACTCCGATCCTGATTCTTTCCGGCCTCGGCGGCATCGAGGACAAGGTTCGCGGCCTCGGCTTCGGCGCCGACGACTACATGACCAAGCCGTTCCACAAGGACGAGCTCGTCGCCCGCATCAACGCCATCGTCCGCCGCTCCAAGGGCCACGCCCAGTCGGTGATTCAGACCGGCGACCTGCGCGTCAATCTCGACACCAAGACCGTCGAGGTGAACGGCAGCCGCGTGCACCTGACCGGCAAGGAGTACCAGATGCTGGAGCTCCTTTCGCTCAGGAAAGGCACGACGCTCACCAAGGAAATGTTCCTGAATCATCTTTACGGCGGCATGGACGAGCCGGAGCTGAAGATCATCGACGTCTTCATCTGCAAGCTTCGGAAGAAGCTCGCGGCCGCGACCGACGGCAAGAATTACATCGAGACCGTGTGGGGCCGCGGCTACGTGCTGCGCGAGCCCGACGAAGAGGAATTCCGCGAAAGCGCCTAAAGCTTCTGCTGCGCTCCCGCGAACGAAAAGGCCGGCACGATCGCCGGCCTTTTCCTTTTGGTCCGCCGCTTGGTTGGTCGGATCAGACGAGTCCCGCCTCGGCGAAAGGCTTGATGAAGCTTTCGCGGTCGAACGGCTTCATGATGTGCACGTCCGCGCCGCTTCGCATCGCGCGGGCGACATTCTCCGGCTCGGTTTCGGAGGTCAGGTACATCACCGTCGGCTGCGCCCCGCCCGGCAGCGCGCGAAGCTTGGTCAGGAACTTCATCACGTCGCCGTCCGGCATCTGCCAGTCGACCACGACGCAGTCCGGCATTTCGTTACGGCACATGTCGATCGCGTCCGTCCGCGTCTCGGCCTCGCTGGCGCGGATGTTCGCCTCTTCCAGGATCTTTCGCGCCACCTTCCGGATGGAGCTTGAATCGTCGACGATGAGACAATGTTTCATGGAACTCGACTCCGCTTGACGCCTGCGTCGCCGCTTTTTGCGGCAATCTTGATGCAAGTTTCTTAGCGGTGCCGGGTTACTTCGCGGTCAAGGAGCGTCGTTAAAAGTCCTTGCCCGCCGCAGGGCAAGCTTGACCGGCGGCGTTAGGCTGCCGGCAAGATTTGACGCTCTCGCACCGTTTAGCGGATTCTCGTCAGGTGACCGGTCTCGCGCCGAGGATGACGCGGCCTTCCTCCTGTATGGCGGTGACGCCCATCTTCGCCTCATTGGCAAGGAGCGCCGCGTAGAGAGGCTGCACGGCATGGGCGTCGAGCGGGTTCGGCATCGCCCCCTCCGTGATCACCTCCTTGACGCCGGCGGGGAGCTTGGCGCGGTCGCCTTCCGCGACGATGCGCATCACCGTCTCGCCCCCCTCGCGCTCGGCAGTGACGGTGATCGTGCCGCCGCGCGCCACCGAATTCAGCGCGATGAGGAGGAGGTTCAGGAGGAGCTTTGCCTCTGCCTTCGGGGAGGAGTCCGGCCTTGACCTGCCAATCGAGCTCCGCCTTTTCCCGCTCCATGAGCGCGACGGAGCAACGTCCCGCATCCACCATGTCGATCTCGGCGCCCGCGCCGCCCGAGGCGCCGAAAGCGAGCCGCGAGAACTGCAGCTTGACGCTCGCCTGCCTGGCGCTCTTCTGGACCAGGTCTTGCGCGAATTCGCGCATCGACTCGTCCTTCTCCTCCTCCAGCACTTCGAGCCCGTTCACGATCGCGCCGACCGGCGAGATGATGTCGTGGCAGACGCGGCTTGCGATAAGCGCGGCAAGCTCCAGCGGGCTCGATTTTACTGTCGGTCATCCGGATCGCGTCGTTGGCCCTCGATACGGTCGGAGGATGTCGCCGGCGCAAATCCCTGCTGAGCGCCTCCAGCATGGCTTACAGGCCGCCCCGGCGCCTGCCAAGCGGTGTTCACGCGGCCCCCGCTTTAACGCAACCTTTACCGTAGAGCGCGAACTGTAGATCGCCCGGGAGTTGCGCCGACGCCGGGCGCGTCTCGACGTCAGTTGAGGCGAGGACCCATGGCCTTTCCGCATGCCTTTTTCCGTCGTCTTGCCGCCGCCTTCGTCGTGGCGGCGAGCCTCGGCTTCGGCCGCCCACGCGCTGGCGCCGACCGCCCCCAACAATCCCAATAGCGGGTCCTATACAGCGGACGAGATCGTCGCTCGCCGGCCATCACTTCTTCGGCGAGGTCTCCGGCGGTCTCGCCACCCTGGTGGAGAAGGCGGTCTCCCATTACGGCCTTCCGAACGGCTATATCATCGGCCAGGAGGGTCCGGCGCGATCATCGGCGGGCTCCGCTACGGCGACGGCTTCCTCTACACCAAGGTCGAAGGCCGGCGGCAGGTCTATTGGCAGGGCCCGTCGATCGGCTGGGACCTCGGCGGCGACGGCAACCGCACCATGATGCTCGTCTACGACCTGCCGAATTCGCTCGCGATCTACCGCCGCTACGCCGGCGTCAACGGCTCCGCCTATCTGGTCGGCCGGGCTCGGCATGACGGTGCTCGCCAACACCGAGATCCCCGAGCACCCGGTTTACATCGTCCCGATCAGAAGCGGCGTCGGCGCGCGACTCGGGGGTCAATATCGGCTACCTGAAGTTCACGCCGCGACCGACCTGGAACCCGTTCTGACGCCGTTTCGGCACGCCGCAGCGTGCCCGAATTCGTCACACTTGGCAGGGATTTGCGCATAATCAGGCGGAATTCTGGCGAGACGCCGCACCTCCTTCTGTTGCTGACTGGCGTTCCCGCCTATAGTGCGGACCTGAGGGTGGCGTAGCGGAGCCGTCAATGATCCAGTCGGCCATGATCTTCGCCCTCGGCTTCTTCGTGAGCGGGCTGGTCTGGCTCGCCTTCTCGGTCGCTCTCGTGCGTCGCGCGCGGCGCCTCACCGAGCGGCGGTTGCTTGCCGGCATCGCAATGCGACGGGCCGAGTTCGAGAGGGAGCGCGACGAGCTGCGCGCGCGTCACGCCGTGCAGATGCATCGGCTTGAGCGCGAGGTCAGCCGCGTCCTCGACATGGCGACCGCCCATCGTCTCGAAGCCGACCTGAAAGAGCGCGACCTGATGAATGCGCGGGCCGAGCTGGTTGCCGACGAGCGAGGATTTCCACGACATCGAGCACGCGGCTCGCAGCCGAACGCGACATCATCCAGGACCTGGAGCGGCGCGTCACGCCGAGGCCGGCGCGGCGCTCCGCGCCGCGCAGCACGCGCTGAAGCTGGAGACCAAGCGCCGGGCGAGCGCGGAGGAGGCGCTCGACGAGGCGAGCATCCTCGCCGACCAGCGGCGGCTGGCGGTCGTCCGCGCTGCGCGCGGAGAACGACGCGCTGCGCGCCCGCCTCGGCGAAGAGCCGGGCGCGCCGGTGCCCTTCGAGCTCGAGCGTGGCGAAGCTGCCGCGCGCCGTCACGCCGTCGGACGATGCGGACGACGCGACCTTGCGAGGAAGAGCACGCCGCGGCACGACGCAGCGGCAGCGTGGTGCCGTTGCCGACGCGGGCGCGGCAACGGTCGCGGCGGAATCGCCCGAGCAGTCGGCCGCCGTCGTCGCTGAGGCGACGCGCGACCTGCAGCGGCTCGCGGACGAGACGAACGCGGACGACGCCGAGCTCGAAGAGGCGCCGCCGCTGCCGCGCCATGCCCGCGGCCGCCGTCCCCGGCGCCGCCAATATCGGTGAGCTCGTCGCGCTTCGCATGGCGCCCCGCCGGCGCTGCGAACGGCGAAGCCAAGACGGCGAGGCAGCGGCGACCGAGAACGCCGAGAACCGCTTCTTCGAGGCGCTCGCCGAGATCCGCGCGCTGAAGCGCGCGGCCAATCAGGCCGGCGAGTAGCCGTTCGCCTCCCGGCGCGGACGCCCGTCCAGGGGTCCGATGCGCAACGGCAGTCGCTGAGCTTCTCGCCGATCATGCAGTCCATGGCGCCGCTTCGGGCGGCGCTCGCCGAACGCAGCGGCCGGCACGACCTGCGGCGCAGCGCCGGCGATCTCCAGCACCAGCTTGCGGCGGATCGCCTCGGCGATGCGCTCCATGCTGTCGACCGTCATCAGGAAGGCGCCCGGCCCGCCGATGACGCAGTCCTCGTAGTAGACGTCGAGGTTGGGGATCGAGTAGCCGCCGAAAGTAGTCGGCGTGGATCATGATCGGCAGGCCGTTGATGGTGATGCCGCGGGTCGAGCACGGCCTCGCGCGCGGCGAGCACCGGCTCGCCCATGTTGTTGGGGCCGTCGCCGGAAACGTCGATGACCTGCCGTGTCGCTGCGGAAGCCGCTGCCGTCAAACAGGCCGGAGGCGAAAAGAAGCGCGCCCGATATCGAGGTGCCGTGACAGATAGGAGACCGGCTGCGCGCGCGATCGTTGTCGGCCAGCGCCGCGGCGCTGTCGGCGCCATCGACCACGGTCCACGGCGCGATGACCTGCTGCGGCCGGGCCCGGCCCATTCGACGTAGGTGACGGCGATCGCGGCCGAGGAAGCCTTCGCGGATCGCCTCGATCACCTCCGGGTGCTGCAGCGCGTCGAGGTAGCCTTGCTTCTGCAGCGTCTGCTCCGCCTCGTCCATGGAGCGCGACACGTCGACGGCAAGCACCAGCTCAAGGTCGACGTCGATGTCCTCGGCCGCGGCCGCGCCGCCAAGGGCGAGCCCCGCGCAACCCGCAAGAAGTATCGTCCGGAGCCGCATCGTTTCCGCCTTCCGATCGACGCCCCCGATCGTTGGCATCCTGGACCTATACAGCGCAAATTCCGAGCCACCGCCGCTCGCTGCCGATACAAAGAGATGTGAAGTTGCTTTGGCTGTCCGGGCCGTGTGCCTCGAAGCCCCGTATGCCGATCGCACCCGGCTCAAATTTCAGGCGGCCGGAGCGAGGCGACAAGGGGCCTTCCCGCCCGTTGCTCGCTGCCCTCTCTACCCGCGACTGCGTTGCGGCACGCTTGTGTCGGTCCGCGCCAGCATCAGCCGCGCGAGATCGGCGTCGCCTTGCCGCGACCGGCCGGTACCCAGGACGGCCGGCACGATCCCGAGCATGGCGATCAGCGCCACGTTCCGCAGCTCCACGAACTGGAAGGTCAATTCGTCCTCGAGCGTGAGCGAGAGGGAGAAGAAGAGGCCGAGAAGCGCAATCCTGAACAGCCCGTATTGCCGGCCGTTCCCGAGCAGTCCCGCCGACCCGTAAAGAAGCAGCCCGGTCCAGAGCGCCGCGAGATAGATGCCGAGTGGGCCGAAGTCGGCATAAAAATCCAATGGCGCAGAGCTTGCGTCATCGGTGAGGGCCATGCCGGAGAGAAGCTCGATGCGTTCCTCGACCTGAAAATCCGGTTTCGAGGCGATGACGGAGGGAATGGCCCACAGGAACTCCGTCCATATCGAGATTCCCGTATTGGAGCGGAAAATAATGTGAGGCGACCGAGAGCAGGAACACGCCGCAGTTTCCCCGGCGCGTCACGTTTTCCTCGACGGAGGCGTATGTCAGATCGCCCCGCGACCACGCATCGAGCGTGTCGCTCGCGCCGAGGATAAGCGACTGGCTGAGCGGCACGTCGCGCGCCTCGTAGTCGAGGGCGCGCAATCGAAACTGCACGAAGAACGGACTGACGACGATGAAGGTCATGACCAAGGCGACCGCTATGCCGACGAACCGCCAGCTGAAGCGAAACCCGACCGAGAATTTCCGCAGCACGATCAAGGCGGCGAGGCTCATCAGAAAGTCTCGCCGCCCGCCGGACAAGAGAAGATACGCCGGATAAAGGAGCGCCAGGTAGAGCAACGCGCGTCGCCTGACGGAGAGCACTGCGAGGTAGCAGAAGAGGCCGAATGACAGCGACGTAGCAAGCGAAATCGCCGTCACGTAGATGTAGGGAATGTTGCTGAAGGAGCGGCCGCCCGAGCCCTCGATAAGGGTGCCGAAATGGGCGCGAAGGAAAAGCTCCACAGCGAAGCTCGCGCAGAAGAGCGCTGGCCAGATGCCATGGTACCGCTGCCGCGCGAGCGTGTCTGAAAAGCGCTGCAGCCGAGCACCGTCCCGGAGCATCATCGCAACGGTCAGAAGACCGAGGCCATAGAGAACGTAGAGAAAGGCGTTCGACGCGAGAGCCTGCGCGAGACTCTCGCCGACAAGATCGTCGCCGACCAGCCGGCGATGCGACGCCACGCCCCCGACGGAGAGCCACGCTGCAGTAAGCGGGAAGCCGACGAAGAACGCCCAGAACGCAAGGCTGTGGAGACAAACCACCCGAGCGTATCGAAATGCGAGGACCGAGAAGCCCGCCGCCAGGAACCCGGCGGCCGTGAACGCCAGGATAAAGGTCATTCCGCGCCTCCGCGCCGGCACAACTTATTAGTTTGTCTATAGTATATATCTAGCTTCGGTTGTGCATGCCATGCCATAGTGGCGCGCATGGTGGATAAGCTTGGAGGCGTGGTCGGCGGCCTGGGGCTCTTCGCCGCCGTGCTGGGCTTCACACATGTTGTGGCGGCGCCAGACCCGACCGCTGCATCAGGCTGGGGCGCGCTGATGGCTTTCGGCGTCGCTGCGTTTGCGTGGTCGGCGATCCGGCGGCGGGATGCATTTGAGGCCGAGGACGAGCTTCAGGCCGAAGCGAACGACGCAGCAGACCGCTATCAGGAAGGACGGCGCGGAGGTACCGGCCATATCGAGAACTAGCGTCCCCGATGTCGTTCCTTTTCCACATTCCCGACCGATCGGCGCGCCCTCAGCCGCTCGACCTGCCTGCGGCGGAAGCGAAGCGCACAGCGACCGCGCCTCAGCCGCCGGCGTCCTTAGACTGTTCTCGCCGGGAGCGGTCGCACTTATGCGCCCGTCGTGTGCAACGGCTCCGTCGGGGCGCTATTCTAAATGACTCGGTATGCCGGCCCCTGGTATTCCGACCAGCCTTCCTCGCACGCCTCTTATTTTGGGGCTGAAGGGTGGCCCGCGGACGACACCGCAGCTCTCAATGCCTATGCTGAATATTGCGCCAAACATGGCTGGGATTTCCGACTGACTCAGCCCCATCGCGTCACCGACACGATAAGGTTTGGTCCGTCCATCTACAGCGACTACTCGAAAATCGCAGCACGCGATACGACGCCTGGATATGACCGGGACGATTATCTCAATTCCGGAAGTCTTAAAGCTGCAAGAAGCTACATCGGCTGCAACATCATCGGTGAATCGAGCGCAATGCTCATTGCGGACTTCGCCGGCAGCGCCACGCCGGTGCTCGAATACAACTGCTACAGCGGCATCCGACGGCACTCTCTATATGGCTCGCTCGTCATCTGCGACATATCGCATGCGCCGGGCGGCAGGCTCATCGATCCCGGCACCGGAGCCATACCAAGCAACGGCCTGATCGGGTGCGTCATCAACTACCCGTCGATGAACCTCGTATCCGGCCTGAACCTGAGGGGCATGCAGGTCGCCGGACTGCTGTCGGTCATCCCCTATTGGACGAAGTTCACCAGCAACGAAGCCTATGCCTGCGGCGACGCCTTTTCGTTCGAGGAGATCAACGCCGGGAGCTTCGATAATCTGAAGGCGGCCTATTGCAAGCGCGGCATCCTCTTCAATGGCGCCGGATGGCACGGCGTCGCTCCCTCCACGGAGCAATGCGAGACGGACATTCGCCTGACGCAATCCGACGTCGGCGTCCTGACGGGAGGCGCCTATCTTGAGGACGTGTCGCGCGCTGATGGAACCGGAAAGGCTGCGGTTGACATAGGTGGTTGGGAAACGACGATCCTCGTCTCTGATTCCTCAGCCTACAGAGTGGGCCAGGAGGTGACCGGCACGGTGAGCGGAGCGGCAGGGGTCATCGGGCACATCAACGCGGCCGGCCCTAACACGCTTGGCATCAGGCTCCGCGCAGACCTGTCGTTCTCCACTTCCGATCAAGCCTTTGTCTCCGGCGGCGCATCGCGGGCTGTGTCATACGTAGGTGCGAGGAAACTCAAGGTCATATCTACCAGATTCGAGGGCATTCGCGTCGGGGACGTGCGCCCGAACAAGATCGCTTTCCGCTGCGCAGGCGTGGATTCAAACAGCGTATTTTCGCAATGCCGACAATATAGTCATGGCGTCGTGGCCGATGGGCTGACAGGGCCGCCAGTTATCGATCACTGCGACTGGACATCCTGGACATAGCCAACAGCCAATTGCCTAGGCGGGCGCTCGAACCGGGTTGCTCCAGGCCCAGCGGCCGGCGGCGTCGGCGACCACGAAACGGAACCAGTCGCCGGCGAATTTGTCGATCGCAAGCTCGCCGCGCGTGAGCTGACGACCGTGCAGATCGACGGCGCGCGATCCCCGCCCGACCGCCGCGATGGTCACGACCGGAGAACATTCCACGTGGAGCGCCCCGCCGACGATCTCCGCGGCGTGGATTTCCGGCCCCTGGCTCGAATAGAAATGCCCCGCCTTGAGAGCCGCAAGGAGCGCACTCGGCTCGTTCTCTTCAGCCTTCACCATGACCCACCCGCCGCAAGCGTCGTCGAAGCGGAAATGCGCGTCGTCCGTCGCGATCGCCGTCACATCGCGCCCATCGTTCAGGAGCTGGTCGAGGAGTATCGCGCCATCGCCGCGGCGGCTCTCGAGCGCACAGCCGTTGTTGTAGATCTCGACGGCATGCGCCATCGGCAAGCGCGCGGCCGTCCTCGATGCCGAGGCCCGACCATTGCGGATGCGCGATCGCGACGAACGCGCCGGCGGCGACCGCGCGCGCCGCGAGCGCAGCCCCCGTTTCCGCCTTCCCCGTCGGCGTAAAATCCTCCGGCAATCCGACGCAGAGGATGTGCCAGGCCTCGCCCTGCGAATTCGCCGGCGCATGCACCTCGGCGCCGAGAAGCGTGGTGAAGCGGTTGGTGCGGAAGGGCCGCGTGTCGGTGATCGGAAAGTCGTAGCGCGGGAGGAAATGGTCGGTGAGCGCAAGGAAGTCGTATCCGGCCTCGCGGTAGTGCGCGGCGACTGCTTCCGGATCAAGCATGCCGTCGGAGCGGTTCGAATGCGTGTGAAGATTGCCGCGATAGAAGCGGCCCGGCTGCTGAAAGGCGTCAAGGTTCATGGAAGCGTCACGTCCGGCATGGATTCGGCCATGCTCATAGCCGACATTGATGACGCGCGCATGAGGCAATTCGTGCCGCCGATAGAATCAGGCGAGGGCGGTCACTGCCTGCGAAGGACCGACGAGGAACTGCGGCTCGCCGCTCTCGTCGACCGAGACGAAGGTGAATTCCGCTTCCGTGACCTTGGTCCGCGTTCCGTGGCCGGAGCGCAGCACCCACACTTCGATGTGGAAGGTGAGCGAGGTCCGTCCCACGCGAACGAGCGCCGCATAGCAGCAGACCGTGTCGCCGACCCTGACCGGCTGATGGAACGACATGTCGGTGACGGCGACGGTGACGACGCGCCCCCGCGCGTAATGGGCGGCGGCCATGGCGCCGGAAGAATCCATCAGCGACATGATCCAGCCACCGAAAATATCGCCGGCCGGGTTGGTGTCCGCGGGCATGGCGAGAACGCGCGAGGCAAGCTCGCCGCGCGGCAACGACCACGCTTCCGCCTCTTCGACCGTGTAGGGCCACATGGTGATCTCCCACCGATTTTCGACCTGTTGCCCCGCTTGTGGCTGAAGATTATGGCGGCTTGTGCATCGCACAAATCACTTTGTTGCAATGCAGCGTCGCCTTTTGTGCATGCCGTGTCGCGCTAATGTGATGAGGGCGACGCAAGCCGATCCGCAGCCGGGCAATTCTCAACCTGAACGGGACGCGCGGAGCTGACGCGATTTACGGATATTCGGTGCAGAGAAGATGGAGGGGCTTCTCATCCTCATCGATCGTCGGAAATCGGGAAGGCGCGTCGAGGAAGAAATTGTCGTTGGCGTCGTCGTTGACGGTCGAGACCTCGCCGATGACGCACGTGCCCGTGCCGCGCTCGGCATAGAACTCGTGATAGACGAGCGGCATCAGCCGGATCGATTCGCCGGGATGCAGGACGAAGCTATGTCCGGCAGGCACCTTGTGCTCGACGCCGTCGAGCGAGACCGTCACGTCGGTGTCGGCGAGCTTGCCGTCGCGGCTGCGATTATAGACCTGGCAGACCAGATTGCCGCCTGACCGGCAGATGATGTCCTCCTGCTTGCGCACGTGGTGGTGCATCGGCGTGTGCTGGTCCTCCTTGGCGATCAGGATCTTCTCGCAATAGACGGTGGAGCGATAGCGCGGAATCGTCGGGTGTCCGTTGCGCACGGTGAAGACGACGAGCCCGGTCCGCTCGAAATCCCCCGAACCGAAGTCCGTGATATCCCAGCCAAGCTTGCAGGTGCGGATCGCGTCGCATTCCTCGCCCTTGCTCCGCCAGTCCTCGGGGGTCCAGAAGGCGAAGGGCGGAAGCGCGATGCGGTGCGCGTCGAGCAGGGACTTCGCTTGCTCGATGAGAGCGTTTATCTCGGAACGGAGCACCGCAGCCTCCCCCGTCTATTTGTCAGCCGGTCTATTTATCAGCCTGTCAATTCGCCAGCTCTTGTCCATTCGTTGGCCTTCAACAGCCGCTGCGCCGCGGCAACGATGCGCGCGACATCCGGTCTATAAGCCTTTTCGAGGACAGGTGAGAAGGGCACAGGGACGTCGGCCGATGCAACGCGCTCGATCCTTAAGCCAGGGCAGCGCTCGGCGAGGCCGGCGCTGATTTCGGCGCCGACGCCGCCGGTCTTCGGCCCCTCCTCGACGATCACGACGCGACCCGTCTTCCGCGCCGACGCCGTCAACGTCGTCCAATCGAGCGGCGCAAGGCTCCGCGCGTCGATCACCTCCGCGCCGATCCCGTCTTTCGCCAGTTGTTCGGCGGCCTGCCTGCCGAAATGCGCCATCAGGAGCCAGGCGACGATCGTCACGTCGCCGCCTTCCCTAAGGACGGCCGCCTCGTCGAGCGGCACCACGAAATCTTCTTCGGGGATGTCGCTCGTTGCGTCGACGGCGCCCGGTTCCGCCCGCGCGCCTTTCGAGCCGTAAAGCAGCTTGTGCTCGAATATCATCACCGGATTGTTGTCGCGAACGGCCGCCTTGAGCAGCCCCTTGGCATCATAGGCATTCGACGGCGCAACGACCTTCAGGCCGGGAACGCCGGTGAAGAACCGCTCCATGTTCTGGGCATGCTGCGAGCCGCGCCCCGTCGCGCCGACGGGCGCCCGCATGACCATCGGAATCTCGATCTGGCCGCCCGACATATAGCGGAGCTTGGCGGCGTTGTTGATGATCTGGTCGCTCGCGAGGAAAAGGAAGTCGCCATATTGGACGTCAACGATCGGCCGCATGCCCATCAGGGCCGCACCGACGGCGACGCCGAAAAAGCCGAGCTCGGCGATCGGCGTGTTGATGATGCGCTCGGGAAATTGCTCCTGGAGCCCAAGCGTCACGGTGAACGCCCCACCCCAGCCGCCGGCGATGCCGATATCCTCGCCGATGCAAAAGACCTGCTGGTCCCGCTGCATCTCTTCAGCGATCCCCTCGCGCAGCGCCTCGGCTATCCCCTGTCGTTTCATGCCGGCGCTCCAGGCGCAAAGACATCCATTTCGAGATCGCCGACGGTCGGGAGCGGCGCCGCCTTGGCGCGTTCAACCGCCGCCTCGAACCGCCCGGTGGCGGCGGATTTCATCGCCTCGAGCCCGGCGGAATCGATCAGCCCGTCAATCTGCAACTGCTCTGCGAACCGTTCGATAGGATCGCGCGCAAACCACGCCTCCCGCTCCGGCTTCGGCTGGTAGTGACAGGGGTCGCGGCGGGAATGGCCGGTGCGCCGGTAAGTCAGGAGCTCGAGCAGAAACGGCCCACGCCCGGCGCGGCATTGCGCGATTGCGCGCTGCGTTGCTTCGTAGACGGCGAGGACGTCGTTGCCGTCGACGGTCTCTCCGTCAAAGCCGTAGGCGGCGGCGCGGTCGGATATCTTCGTATCGCGCATGACGAGATCGACGCGTGTCGAGGCGCCGTAAAGATTGTTCTCGCAGACGAAGATCACCGGAAGGTTCCAGATCGCGGCCATGTTGACGCCTTCGTGGAACGCCCCTTCCGCCACCGCGCCGTCGCCGAAGAAACATGCGACTACCTGCGGCTTCTTCTGCAGCCGAAGCGCCAGCGCCATGCCGGTCGCAAGCGGGATGCCGCCGGCGACGATCGCGATGCCGGGGACCATGCCTTGGCTCATGTTGCCGACATGCATCGATCCGCCCTTGCCCTTGCAGCAGCCGGTTTCGGCGCCGAAGAGCTCGTCGAGCAGCTCATGCTGGCTCAGGCCCTTGGCAAGTGCGTGGCCGTGGCCGCGGAAGGTCGAGGTGATGAAATCGTCGCGGCCGAGCGCCGCGCAGACGCCGACCGCCGTTGCCTCCTGGCCCTGGCATTGGTGGATCGTGCCCGGCATTGCGCCTTCCAGGAACAGGAAGCGGACGCCCTCCTCGAACTCGCGGATTTCGATCATCCGCTCGAGCAGACCGAGCAGGAACTCGGGCCGGTTGGTCGTCATTTCTTGACCTCGATGGTTGCGATGAACTGGCCCACGGGAACCGGGTCTTTTTCGTGGACGAGCTGCGCGGTGAGCGTCCCCGTCGCGATGGCTTCGATCTCCTGGACCGCCTTGTCGGTCTCGACTTCGAGAATGGCCTCCCCGCGCTTGACCGGCGCGCCGACCTCGACCAGCCATTTCAAGATTGTGATGTCGGTTCCCTCGGTGGTCGAGAGATCGGGCATCTTCATCTTCACTTCCATCGAATTTCCTTCACTTCGATCGGATCGGCGGCGATCAGAGCCTCGGCTTCGTCACCTCTGAACACGCTGGTCGTGGTCCCGACCGCGCGCGCCGCCGAAGCGCCGAGCGCGCTGCCGTAGGTGAGCATCGCCGGAATGTCCCATCCACGCACGATCCCGTTGATCACGCCGGCCGCGAACGCGTCGCCGGAACCGGACGGGTCGACGGTCTCGAGACGATAGACGGCGGACCGCCAACGGCGGTGACCGCTGCCGGCATAAGCGCCGTCGGCGCCGCAGGTGACGATGACGGTCTTGGCGCCGCGGGCTTGCAGCGCCGCAATCTGCTCCAAGGGCTCGGAGACGCCGGTGAACAGGCGCGCCTCGTCGTCGTTGGGCAGAAAATAGTCGACGTGCGGCAGAATACGGTTGAGCGCGGCGGTCGTGTCGAGCCGCGGCGGTACGACGACGTCGACGACCGTGATGACGCCGGCGCGTCGGCACATCTCAAGCAGCGTCGCAAGCTCTTCGGCGTCGATGGCCGGCATCGCAAAGAGCCCGCCGACGTAAAAGACCTTGAGCGAAGCGGCCCACTCCGGATCGATGTCGCGGACGCTGAACGCGCCGTTCGCGCCGAAGGCGTGGATGTAGCGCCGGTCCTCCCCCGCGACGAGAAGCGCCACCGTTTTGCTGGTCGGAAGCCGGTCCGATCGGACGATGCGGCCGCAGCCGACCTCAGCCTTCTGCAGAATGGATAACAGGCTCTCCGCCGAAGCATCGCGTCCGAGGCACCCGGCGACTTCGGCAGCGATGCCCTGGCGGGCCAGATCGATCGCAACATTCGCCGCACAGCCGCCGACATGCATGGGAATGTCGTCGACTGCCAGAAGTTCGCCAGGTTCGGGCAAAGCCGCCATCGGGCCGCAGAAATTGTCCGCGACTAGGATGCCGGCGCAGCCGACCGCCGTCGCCACGTTCACGCCCTTCCCGCGGAGCCAAGGAGCGGAATCCGCTCAAGCACTGCTTCACGCACCGTGCCGCGTCCGATGACCAGGAGATCATGCTCGCCGCCGAGGCCGAGGAGCGCGTGCGGATTGGGCTCTTCGACCGCAAGCGCTTCCCTCAGCGCAGCGAGATAGCGCTCCTTCAGGTAGCTCCCGAAATTGACCTTGGCGACGCCGAGGCCGATGGCCTTTTTCAGCAATTCGGCGGAGATGCCGGTCCCGCCATGAAGGACAAGCGGGAGAGCGACCGCCCGATGGATCTCGGCGAGGCGCTGAAGATCGAGCCCATGCTTCTCACGCAGCGAAATGTGCACGTTGCCCACGCTGACGGCGAGGAGGTCGATACCGGTCGCTTCGACGAAGGCTTTCGCTTCCGAAGCCCCGGTCGCGCTACCGGCATGGCTGTCGCCCGGCGCCTCGGACGGAAGCTCGCCGATCTCCGCCTCGATAGCGATGTCGTTGCGATGCGCGAACGCGGCGATGTCAGCCACCCGCGCCGTGTACTCGTCGAGCGGGGCCGCGGCATCCGCAGGCATGACGAGGTTGAAACCGGCGGTGACCGCCGCCTTCGTCCAGTCGTCCTGAGCGCATTCGTTGAAGATGAAGCCGCAAGGCACGCTCGCCGCTTCAGCAGCGGCTCTGCCCAGCGCGCCGTAGAGCGAGATGCGCTCCGCGACGACGCGGCCCGGGCGGCTCAGGAACTCGCCGTTGAACCCGACGATCACCGGCGAGCGCGACACTTCTGCCGCATCGATCACGCCGGCAAGGGAATCGATGCTCCAGCTCTCGAAATAGCCGATTGCGTAGCCGTGGCGCCGCGCATCGGCCATCATCTCGGGGATCGGTTCAAGCGACATGCACCGCCTCCTCGCTGTCGGCCGCGCGACGCACGTCGACGCCCGTCTCCGCGAGTTCCCGGAGATATTCCTCCGGTGTCCCCCGATCGGTCACGACGCAGTGTATCTCCTTGATATCGAGCACCTTGGCGAGCGCCCTGTGGCCGAATTTCGAATGGTCCGCGAGCAGCACGACCCTCTTGGCGTGCCGTGCCAGGACCTGCTTCACACGGAAATTGGCGACCGACGATTCGAACGTCCCTTCGGACGGCAGCAAGGCGAGCGTCGAGACGAAGGCGACGTCAACGTAGTAGCGCGCCGCCATGTCCTCGGCGATCGCGCCGACATAGCAGCAGCTGTCGGGATCGAATTCGCCGCCGAGCCCGATCACCGTGTTGTTGCGGCTGCGCCCAAGCTCTAGCGACGTGAGCGCCGAATAGGACAATGCGGTCACGCCGCGCACGCGGCGCGCAATGAGCTTGGCGAGTTCAAGGCACGTCGTGCTGCCGTCGAGCGAGAGCGACTCGGTGCCGTCGAGCAGATCCAAGGCGGATCGCGCGATCGCCAGCTTCTCGCGCCGGTTCTTCTCCATTCGTCCGTGAACGGCCGATTCCAGAAGGTAGGCCGGCGCATTCGCGCGCTGCACGCCGCCGAGCGTCTTTATGATCAGTCCTCGGCCGTGCAGATCGTCGACATCGCGCCGCACCGTCATGGTCGACACGCCGAGCACCCCGGCCAATTGCTGGTAAGTGCCGGCGCCGGCCTGCTCGAGCCACCCGAGTATTCGCTGCTGCCGTGCCTTGGGCATCCGCTCTGAGGTTTTCGATGGCGGGCGCACCGCCCAGTTCTCTGTTGGCGAAACGGTAGCACCGCGGAACCGGCGTGGCGAGATTTTTTCACATCACCACGCCAATCAGGAACGGAGTTTGGCACAGAAAGACGGCTAAACGACTGCAAATATGCGATTTTTATGCCTACTCAGCGGCGGAGGCATTCGGTTGTGAAAAAATTACAGAAGCGAAGACGGCGGTGAGGACAATCAAGTCGGCGCCATCAACGAGAGCCGATATCGTCGCGGCAACGAAAGGAAGCGTTGAGACGGCCGCCGCCAAGCCTCGGCGCGCTCGTTTTGGGGAGCCTCTGCTCTCTAAGCGGCGAGCGCGGCCGACTTCGCCTTCGTCAGCGAGAAGAAGAAGGTCGCGCCCTCGCCGACGACCGCCTCCGCCCAGACGCGGCCGCCGTGACGGTCGATCACGCGGTGGATCGTGGCGAGCCCGATTCCCGGTACCGGGAAAGTCCGATTCGACATGCAGCCGCTGAAACGGCCGAAACAGCTTCTCGGCATGTTGCATGTCGAAGCCGGCGCCGTTGTCGCGGACGAAAAAGACCGGCTCCGTCGCCCTCGCGCATCCCGATGACGATCTTCGGCTCCTCGACCTTGCGCGTGAACTTCCAGGCGTTGCCGAGCAGGTTTTCGAGCACGATCCGCACCAGCCGCGGGTCGGCGTCGGCAAAAAGGCCGTCCTCGAGCTCGACCACGACTCGGCGCTCGGGCTCCTGGCGTTGCAGGTCTGCGGCGACCTCGCGCGCGAGCGCCGAGAGATCGACCCGGCGGCGATTGAGATCGAGCCGCGTGACGCGCGACAATTGCAGCATGTCGTCGATCAGCTCGCCCATCCGCTGCGCGGCGGCGCGCACGCGATTGAGGTGCTTCAGGCCCTCCTCGTCGAGCTTGTCGGCGCAATCTTCGATCAGCGCCTTGCTGAAGCCGTCGATCGAGCGCAAAGGCGCGCGCAAATCGTGTGAGACGGAATAGCTGAAAGCCTCGAGCTCCTTGTTCTTGCGCTCCAGCTCGGCGACAAGCGCCGCGCGCGTCTCGGCGAGTTCCTTGGCGGAGCGCGCCTCGGCGGCGTCGAGCTCCTTGCGGAGGAGCTCCTCGCGGATGCGTCGGTTCTCGTCCTCGAACTGCTTGCGCCGGATCTGCGCGCGTACACGCGCCTTCAGCACCTCGAACTCGCTCGACTTCGATATGTAGTCGTCGGCGCCGGCGCTGAGACCGTCGAGCATGGCGCCGCGATCCTCGACCGCGGTCAGCAGGATCAACGGGATGTCGCGAAGGACGGGTGCCGCCTTGATGCGCTGGCACGCCTCCTTGCCGCCCATGCCGGGCATCAGGAGATCGAGGAGAATGCATTCGACCGCCTGCACGGCGAGAAGATCGAGCGCCTCTTCTCCCGATCGCGCGAGGACGACGTCGTAACCCTCGCCGGATAGCGCGTCGGAGACGTTCGTGGAGATAGGTCTTGCTGTCGTCGACGGCAAGAATCTTGTGCGGCCCGTGCAGGCTGCCGACCCCGCTCGGCGCGGCACTCGCGGAGCTTCTGAGCACCGCAGCGGTGCTTGGCGAGGATGACTTCAATGTCCTCCTCCTTGCGGACGAAGGCGTCGGCACCAGCCTCAAGCGCGCGAAGCTCTGCGTCGCGGTCTTCCGAGCCGGTGAGAAGCAGGCACGGCGATGCGCGCGGAGCGCAGCGTCAAGGCGGACGCGGCGGATCAGCGTCGCGCCGTCCATGCCCGGCAGAAAGCCGTCGACGACGACCACGTCGGCCGCCGGTCGGCAATGATGGCGAGGCCCTCCTCCCCGCTCGCCGCCGCCAACACCATATAGCCTGCCTCGCGATAGGCCTCGAGCTCATGGTTTCGCGAAATGTCAGGCTGTCGTCGACGATCAGAAGCTCGGTCGGTTGCCCGGCGTCCTCGTCCTCGCTCTTCCGTTGAAGTGCACGCGCCGTGCGCGACGACGATATGCTTGGCGTCGTAGGGCTTGCCGACATATTCGTCGGCGCCGGTCTTCAGGCCGCGGATGCGGTCCTTCACGTCCGCTTCCGTCGACAGCATCAGGATCGCCATCGCCGCTCCGTCGGGCCGGGCGCGAAGCTCGGCCAGAAGCTCAATGCCGTCGCCGTCGGGGAGCAGCACGTCGAGCACGGCGACACCGACTTCCTCGCGCTGCATCGCCTCGCGCGCCTCGGCGACCGTGCCGCAGAGAACCGTCCGGAAACCGGCTTCCTCGAACGCCGTCGGCGAGGTCCATGCGAACCGTCAGGCTGTCGTCGACGATGAGGACCGCGCGTTCACGCCACAGCCTCCGCCCGCTCGACCGAGGTGCTCGCGAGCGGCCGGACCGATCTCGGAGAGCGGCAGCACCTGCACGGCCGCGCCGAGCTGCGCCGCCTCGCGCGGCATGCCGTAGACGACCGAAGTCGCCTCGTCCTGCGCGATGGTGAAGCCGCCGGCGCGCCTGATGTCGAGGAGACCGCTTGCGCCGTCGCGCCCCATGCCGGTGAGAAGCGCCGCGGCCGCCGACGGCCCGTATTCGCGGGCGAGCGACTCGAAGAGCACGTCGACCGAGGGGCGGCACGAATGGCGTTCGGGGTCGGAAGTCACGCGGAGACGCCCGCCGCTCACGATCAGATGCCGGTCGGGCGGCGCGATCACGACGCGGCCCGACATGCGAGGCGACACAAGCTCTCCGTCGCGCGCATAGGCGGCGCGCCGGCGTCGTCTGTCCGTCGAGCCACTCGGCGAACGCCGGCGCGAAAAGCTCATTGATGTGGAGAACGAGCGAGGATCGGGACAGTCGAAGCGCGGCGGGAGCGCGCGCAGCACTTCGATGATCGCACCCGGCCCTCCCGTCGAGGCGCCGATGGCGGCCACTTCCAGGCTCTGCAATGGCTCGCGCATGCCGGGCACGCTCGGCGCCGGGGGCACCCGCTGCGCAAACGCGCCAAGCCGGGCGCGCGGATGCGTGATGACCCGGATGCGCGAGACGAGCTTGACCGTCGACAGGAAGCGGGCGCTCCCACGAACCCGCCGGCTCGTCGCCGAACGGCTTCTCCAGCACGTCGACCGCGCCGGCGGCGAGCGCCTCGTAGGTCTTGAAGACCTCGCCGCGGTTGACCGACGAGGAGACGATCAGGATCGGCGTCGGAAAATGCGCCATGATGTATTCGGTGGCGGCAAGGCCGCTCATGATCGGCAGCATCATGTCCATCGTCATGACATCCGGCCGCAGCTTCTCGCAGAGCTCGATCCCCTGCTTGCCGTCGACGGCAACGCCGACGAGATCGATCTCCGGGTCGGCCTCCAGAATCTCCCGGAGCCGGCCGCGGATGGTGGCGGAATCTTCCACAATGAGGACGCGGACCTTTTGCATGCCTACATCGCCAACTGCCTGATGCGCGCCGAGAAGCTGCGCCTGATCGAATTCGCTCTTGATCATGTAGCCCTGAGCGCCGACCTCCTCGCCGCGCTTGATGTCTTCCGGCGAGGCGAGCGAGGTGACGAGGATCGCGGGAATGTCGCGCAGACCGGCATCGGCGCGGATGCGCTCGATGAACGTGAAGCCGTCCATCCCCGGCATTTCGACGTCAACCAGGAAGAGCGCGTATTTCTTCTTCGGCGCCATTTCGAGCGCCTCCTCGGCGGAAGTCGCCAGATCCACCTGATAGCCCGCCGATTCAAGGATGCTCTGCTCCAGCATCCGGGTGGTCAACGAAATCGTCAATCACCAGCACCGGTCGAGCCGGCGTCTCCTCGTCGCTGGCGAAGGCGACCTCGCGGAGGGCGTCGTTGATGAGCCCGTCGGGATCGAGCACGAGCCGCGGATTGCCTTCCGCGTCGAGCGAAGCGCCGGCAACGACCGGATCGGCGGGTGCGAAATCGGGAAGCGCGCGCAGGACGATGTTCGCCGGTGCCGAGCAGCCGGTCGACGCTGATCGCGGCAAGGCCGGAACTGCCGGCGACGACGACAGCGACCGATTTCGCGCGCCGCGCGGTTCGTGGCAGCGCCGCGCAGCGATCGCGACAGCGGGACCAGCGGTATCGCCTTGCCGTCAAAGACGATCGAGTTGCCCTGCGCACCGCGGGAGATGTCGCGCGGTGCGACGCGCTCGTGTGGCGCACGGCCTCAAGCGGGAGCATCACGGGCACGCCGCCGGTATCGACGATGAGCGCGTCGATTGCCGCGAGCGAAAGCGGCACGATCGAGCTCAAAGGTCGTGCCGCGCCCGACTTCGGTCTTGACCGTCACGTCACCGCCGAGCCGAGCGACCGCCTCGCGCACGATATCCATGCCGATGCCGCGGCCCGAAACTTCGGTGATCGCGCTTGATGTGCTG
Source organism: uncultured Alphaproteobacteria bacterium (assembly GCA_963750115.1). Classification (GTDB taxonomy): domain Bacteria; phylum Pseudomonadota; class Alphaproteobacteria; order Rhizobiales; family Afifellaceae; genus DASWJZ01. The sequence continues at coordinate 327,466 of CAVVPM010000015.1, forward strand.
AGACCGCCGCGCAGAAGCAGGCCGACAAGGCCGCCGGCGTCGAGCTCGCGGATATCGCCGGCGGGGAGTCCCTTGCGCAGCGCCGCGCTCCTGACCGCCTCATGATCGACGCCGCGGCCGTCATCCTCGCAGCGGAAGACGACGCGCCGGCCGCGACGGAAGACATGTACCGCGACATTGCCGCTCGCCGGCTTGCCGGCCGCAACGCGCGCATTCGCGGCCTCGATGCCGTGCGCGACGGCGTTGCGGACGACCTGCATCAACGCGTCCTGCACCGTGCGCAGCACATGCCCGTCGAGCCGAACCTCGCCGCCCTTCCCGTGGAAGGTCACGTTCTTGCCGAGGGCCTGCGCCGCGTCCCGCGCGGCGCGCTCAAGCGGCGTAAACAACATGCCGGCCGGAATGAGGCGCAATTGCTCCGCAATGTCCCGCACCTGATGCAGCTCACGGCCCATCCGTTCGCAGGCCGAGCCGAGGTTGCGCTCAAGGCCGCCGATCGATGCGCGCGGAGGTCCTCCGCCATCGCCTGAGCCCGGTCGTTGCGCGTCGCAAGGGCGGCGGGCGTGGACCTTGCCTCCCCGCAACGTCAGCTGCCCGGCCAGGAGTTCCGCGACGTGGCGGGCGCGTTCGGCGGAACCGACCGTGTCGCGGAGCGCGTTCAGCCGGGCAAAGATCTCCGAAACACCGTCAGCAGCGCGTCGACCTCCTCGACCTCGGTGCGGATCGTGCGGAAGCTGTCCTCCGGCCGGCGGCGCCGACTTACCGGGGCTCGCCGGCTTCACCGCCTCCGGCGTCGACGAGGCGGCGACGCCCTCGGCGATCTCGATCGATACGCTTCAGCACCGCATTGATCGGCTCGGCGGCAACGTTCTGGCTCGTGCCACGATAGGGCTCGAGCAGTCCCTCGATGGCATGCGCATGATCGGCGATCACCGGCTGCTTCACGACCCGCGCCGCGCCTTTCAACGTGTGTGCGAGGCGGAGGAGCTGGGCGACAATGTCGCCGCCCGCGCCCTTTTCCAAGTCGAGCAGCCCCTTGCCGAGCTGATCGACAAGCTCGCGCGCTTCGACCCGAAAATACCGGTAGGGGTCCTGCGCCATGGAGCTAGCGCCGCGCGCGCCTGCACAAGCCGCAGGAGATCCTTCGACAGCGACGCCAGCTGCGACGCGGTCTGCAGGGTCTGCCCGGTGCTCGACTCGCTTTCCTTGGCCGCCTGGGTGACGTTGGCGATGGCGATGTTGACCTGCTCGACCGCGGTGCTCTGCTGCTTGGTCGAAAGCTCGATCTCGCGCGCGGCCTCGGTCGTCGTGGCGACCAGCCGCGCGATCTGCTTGAACGCCGCGGCGACATCGCCGAACTGCTGCGTCCCCGCATCGACCGCCTTCGAGCCGGTCTCCGTCGCCATCACCGTGGTGTTGACGGAGCTGCGGACGTCGTCGATCAGCGTGCGGATCTCCTTGGCGGAATCGGCGACGCGGTCGGCGAGCTTGCGGATCTCGTCGGCGACGATCGCGAAGCGCTTGCCGGCCTCGCCGGCGCCGGCCGCCTCGATGGTGGCGTTGATCGACAGGATGTTCGTCTGCTCGGCGAGCTCGGCGACGATGTCGAGCACCGAGCCGATTTGCTGCGACTTCTTGCCGAGCTCGAGCATGTGGTTGACGACCATGTCGACCTGCCGGCGGATCGCGCCGATCGAATCGTGCGCGGTGCCGACCGTGCCGTCGCCGGACTGGGCAGACGAGGCGGTCTGCTCGGCGATCTGCGAGACGCGCTGCGCGCTTTCGGCGATCTGCCGCGCGGTGGCGAGAAGCTCGGTGATCGTCGTGGTGATCTCGGTCATCGAGGTGGCCTGCTCCTTGATGCCCGCCGCCTGCTGGTTGGCGGCCGCCTGCAGCTCGGTCGCGGAGCTCTGCACCTGGCCGACGGCGGTGCCGATCTGCCGATTGAGCGTGCGTCCGAGGTAAGAAGGCTGCCGCTGCCGCGACCAGCGCCGAGAGGATGGAGATGGCGGCGATCAGATCGACGGCTGTGCTCGCCGTATCTGTGGCGTCCTGCCGCCCCTGCTCCAGGTTCTGAGTTTCGCGCGTGATAAAGTCGTTGATCGTCTTGTTCACCGCGTCGCTCATCGGCTGAACGCGCTCATTCAATGCGCGTGCGATGCTCGGCACGTCGGCGTTTGCCTTTCGCATCGCGATGACCTGGTCCAAGACCTGACGGTGCGCGGCCTCGGCGCGCTCGATCGCGTCGACGGCCTGCCGCCCTTCGGCGGTCTCCCTTTCCTTGCGCAGCTCGGCAATGATCGCATCGAAGTCGTTGCGAGCCGACTGCAGGTCCGCAAGATCGCTCGGGTCACCGGTCAGCAGATACGTGCGGTTGGCTTTCCCTTGCTGCTCGCGCAAGGTGTACATCTTCTGCGCGGCCACAAGGCGCGGCGCGTCCGTCGTGATGACATCGTCCTTGGCCGCCACGACGCTGCGAAGGGCGAGTGTGGAGACTGCGCCTATCGCGATGGCGAGCACCACCATCACCGAGAAGCCCGCGGCTATCTTCTGACCAAAGGTCCAGTGACGATCCATGGATCATTGCTCCTTATTGATTCCCGCGGCCGAAGTCCGCTTGCGGATCGCGGCGACGACGGAGGGAATGTTTACAACCGGACTGACAAACTCATCGGCGCGCACGATCTGCCGAATGTGGCCGTCGGCATTGGCGCTGCCATGCGAGGCGGCCGCGTCCTGCGCGAAACGGAAGTGCCCCTCGAAAGAATCGAAAGCGAGAGCGACGGGCGCCTTCGCGGCGATCACCATCCAGCGCGCGGATTGCGAAGTTGGATAGCGAAGCAGCGCCGCGAGATCGTAAACGGGCACCATCGCGCCGCGGAAACCGGCGACGCCGGCGAGCTCCGCGACGCGGCTCGGAAGGCCCGTCACCTTCTTGTCGGCGAAGAGCCCGCCGATCTCATTGAGACGAATCACGTAAGGATCGCCACCGACCCGGATCGACAGATAATCCTCGCTCGCGACCTCGTCGTAGTGCTTCGCTTCGACGAAGCTGCGGTCGAACGCACGCCGCAGCTCCATCGCGCGCTCCGAAATATGTAGGCTCGGACTGGTCATGGTTTCCGCTCGATCCTTTGAAGCTCGGCCTGGCAAAGCGCGATCAGGCCTTCGCGCGTGAAGCCGCCGCCGAAGAGCAGCAGCCGCGAGGCGTCCTCGCGCTCAAGCAGGAGCAGCGCCTCGCTCAGCTCGCGCCGCGCCGCCGCGGCGTCGCCGGCACGCTTGGCAAGGAGCCCGAGATGCAGCCGCGGCATCGCGAAGTCAGGGTCGAGATAGACCGCGAAGTGATCGTGATTGGCCGCGGCGGCGGGATCGCCGATGCCTTCGTAGCTGAGCGCCAGGACATAGTGCGCGCCGGCGCTCATCTCATCCTTGACGAGCAGGCGCGACGCAACTTCCGCGGCCGCCGCGAGCTGGCCCGAATGCGCCAGAAGAACCGCGGTCAGGAGCAGGACATCGGAATCCTTCGATGCTTCCGCCGGCATGCCGCGGACGAGCTCGAGCGCCTCGGCAAATCTTTCGAGCTGCAGGAGGTCGAGAACGCGCGCGAGGTTCCATTTCGGCGCCGCGGCGATGAGCGGCGGGACAACCGGAGCCGCCGGCGTGCCGAGGGCACGGATGCGTTCGGAGGCCTGCGAGATCGCGTCGAACCACGAGGTCGACATGTCCGCGACGGGACTTGCCACCGCGGGGGCGGTGTGGCGAATCTCCGCGATGCCCGAGCAGCGTGCGGACCTCGTCACCCTCGCCGCGCTTCTGGTAATAGAACGTGTCGTGGGTGTGGAGGAGGTGGAACTCCTGCGAAAGCCCGCGCAACGTTTCGGCGTGGCCGAGAAAGAGGAACCCCCCGGGGCAAGCGAGGCGGCGATCCGCGCGACTACTCCCCGCATCTTCTCCGGCGAGAAATACATGATCACATTGCGGCAGAAGATGACGTCGTATTCGCCCTGCCGCCAGAGGTCGGCGTCGTCGGCGGTCAGGTTGCGCCGTTCGAAAGACACCGCCGAGCGGATTTCATCGACGAGGACGAGGTCGCGGCCGGCCGGGCGAAACCACCGCTCTCGCGCCTCCGGGGGCGTCTCGCGGAGCGCCCAGGGGCTGAATTTCGCGCTCGCCGCCCGTTCAAGCGCCGCCGGGTTGACGTCTACCGCGCGTATGGAGACGTTCCAGGACGGATCGGGAAGCGCCTCGCGCAGGATGATCGCGAGCGTGTAGGCCTCCTCGCCCGACGCGCAGCCTGCCGAGAGCACCTTGATGTGGCGGTGCGGGCGGCGCGCGCGCATGCGCTGCGGCAGCGCCACCTCGGCGAAGGCGCGAAACTGCTCGCGGTTGCGATAGAAGTAGGTCTCGCCGACGGTCAGTTCGCGCGCAAGCTCGGCGGTCTCGCCGTCGCTGCGCGGATCGCATTCGAGCTGATGCAGATAGTAGGCGCTTTCCTGCCGGCCGGCCTCCAGCCGCTTGCGCAGCACGTCGGCGAGAAAGCCGAGCTTGGAATCCTCGAACTGCAGTCCGAGGCGGCCCGCCACGATGCCGCGGAACCGCTCCACGTCGCCCGGATCGAATTGCGGCGTCACGACGCGAGCGCCTCCGTCTCGAGTGCGGCGAAGAGCGCCTCGGGCACGATGCGCGCGGCTTGCAGGACCATCAGAAGCTCGGCGTCGAGCGTGCCGATCGCCGAAACCGCCGCGGCATCGGCGCCGCGAAGGAGTGGCGGCAATTCCTCCAGCGAATCGGCGACGACCTGGCGCACGCCGAGCACGCTTTCGACCGCAAGCCCGACGCGCCGTTCGCCAACCCGCAACATGACGAAGCGCGAAGCCGAGACCTGGCCGCCGCCAAGCAGCCGCTCGGCGTCGACGATCGGCACGGCCGCGCCGCGAACGACGGCAAGCCCGAGGAGGAAATCGGGCGCGCCCGCCACCGGCTCGATCGGTAGCGGTCGCGTCGTCTCGATGATGTTCTCAAGCGGTAGCGCGCAAAGCCGTGTGTCGACACGGCAAAGCAGCGACCAGCCGGTGCTGTCTTCCAATCCCGCCACGGATCCCCCGGCGCCAACCTGTCCCGCCGGCTGCTTCGCTGCACACCGATGGCCTACCGCCGCGAGTGGTTCCGACGAGGCCGCTGGGACGTTGCTCTACCCGCCCATTCAACCGCCGATGTCTTAACGTTCAATTTCCGTACAACCTCGCCAATTCGTTCAATCTCCGCCGACCAAGCGCGAAAGAGGCCTGTAGGCGTCCAACGAGGCGGCGCGCTTGCCGAACAAGTCCAGCGGAGCGGTCGCCACTTGGCGTCGACCGTTCCGCTCATCACCATTGTCTTTTGTTCAGGCCGAGACCGCCGACCACCGCGTGCATCGCCTCCGCGTCGGTCACCGGGGGCGATGATCGCTGTTCTCGTCAGATTGAAGCGGGGAGCCGACGCGAGATATCGCCGCGAGCGGACCATCCTTACACCATCGGCCAACCACACAGCATCGCTGCGTGTCTGCGCTCCAACTCTTCGTCGCTCAAATCCGATTCGGATTGCTCGATCGACCTTTGCCAGTCGTTGAAAACATCGCGAAGGCGGCGCTTGCGGGGATCCATGCCGGCCATCAGCTCATTCATTTGCCGGAGCCGGCGGACCAGCGTCTTCATGAACTCGATCGCTTGCTCGGGACTTTCGCCAATCGACGCCATGAAATCGTCATAGGAGGTCATGACGCAATCCGTGTCGGTCAGCGCCTTGACGGTGGCAGATCGCGGCCCGGGCTCAAGAATGCTCATTTCCCCGAACACCTCGCCGGCGCTCAGGGTCCCGAGGCGTTTGGCTCTGCTGCCTTCCCCAATGATCACCTCAACCGAACCGTCGACAATGAGGAACGCAGTGTTCCCATCCTCGCCCTCTGAAAGGATCGTGTCTCCGGCGTTGAATTTGACTGTCTCCATAGTTGGCTCCCCATCGGCGACCAATGGCCAACGATAGTTTGGCGTCGGCCTCCGCACCAGCGGGTGGAGAGTTCTCGGTTTGAAAATTCGGTCGTCGCGCTTCTCGCAAAGAGGCCCTTTCGCCAAAGCGACGATTTTCCGACGCGCTGCGACTTTCCGCACTTGTTCCCGGATAGGCCGATGCTCGCTGCTCGCGAGCGACGGCATGCGCGCCCTCATCAGACCGAAGCTGGTGAAAAGCGATCGATCGAACGGGCGCCGGCGAACCGCCCCGCAAGCCTTGACCAAGCCATTGACCGGAAAGCGCTCTGGCGCTCCCTAGGGAACGCTGTGAAGTAAGCTAGGTCAATGACTTACGCCAGAGGTTTGGGCAAAGTTGTCCCGTTGATTTCTAAGAGCTTCTTGGAACGCCGCCCAAACTGTGCATCGGCGCGAGTGTATGGCCCCCCTGCGCACGCGGGATTTCAATGAGTTGCGCCGCTTCAGCCGCAAGGTGCTCGCTTGGCGGCTGTCGAACACTATGGAAGCCGACTTTTGCGTCGCGGCGCCGGAGGAAGCCATCGCCCGCTACGGCAGGCCCGGCATCTTCAGCAGCGACCAGGGCTCACCGTTCACCGGCTTTGCCTTCGCCATCACACTCAAGGATGCCGGCATCTGCACCTCCATGGACGGGCGCGGCCGCTGGATGGACAACGTCTTCATCGAGCGGCTGTGGCGCAGCCTCAAATGCGAATGCGTCTTCCTCAACGCTTTCATGACCTGCCGCTTGTCAGTGCTTTCCGTTGTGGGGGATTTTGGCCATGGCGCGCGCCTCCTCCGGTGTCGCGATGTCGCGCCCGAGGTCGCGCGCGATGCGCACGATCTTGTCGACGAGATCGGCGTTCGAGCGGGCATATTCGCCCGCCGTCAGGAAGGGATTGTCTTCCATGCCGATGCGGATGTGGCCGCCGAGATTGATCGCCGTCGACAGCACCTTCCATTGCTCCACCGGGTCCATCACCGACGTGTTCCAGATGAAATTCTCCGGACAGTGATCGGCCATGTAGGTCATCGCCTGCACCGTCGGCGGCGTCCAGCAGCCGCCCTTCCAGCCGAGGAAGAAGGTGACCCAGACCGGCCCCTTGAGGAAGCCCTTCTCCATCATGCGCATGGCGTTCCATACGCCGCCATAGTGGAAGGCCTCGATCTCCATCTTGGTGCCGATGCGGCCGGTGAGCTCGCAATACTCCCTCAGCTCGTCGCGGTCGTGGATGGCGTAGAGCTCGACCGGATCGTGGCCCGGCTCGTAGTCGAAGCACTCGTCATGGGCGTTGAAGCAGGTGGAGACCATGTCCGGGTGCTGGTCTTCGAGGAGCACCTTGCGCTGCGCGAAGCGGCCGTTCGCGATGCCGTACTGGATGATGGCGTCGCATCTGTCCAAAATGCCGTCGCGCAGCTTTCGCCAGCCCGGGATGTCGAGATCGGAGAGCTTGGTGCCGTCGGCCTGGATCTTCGCGTCGACCGTGTAGGGGCCGTGCAGGTGGCAGATCGCGGCGCCGGCATTGACGGAGCGGACATATTCCTCCGCCACCGCCTCGAGCCCCTTCGGCGTCGGGTTGCTCGGATTCGACGGATACGACATCGTCGAATCGCAGGTGACGGTAATGATGAGCTTGTCCAACGGTCTACTCCTCTAATCCTTGATTCCCGCGCGCGCTCCGGCGTTACAAGAGCACCGGCGGCGAGGAGCGAATGGCGAGTGTTCTGCTGCTGGCGGCTCGCTCAGTCCCTGCGAACCGCGTCGCGAGCGCAATCAAAGAAAGCGAGGGCGCGACGCCTGTCCGGCGCGGGCACGTCCAATCCACGCCGTTCATCTTGCCGTCCAGCCGCAGTCTACGAGAAGGTCAGCGCCGGTGACGAACGAAGCTTCGTCCGAAAGCAGGAAATAGATCGTCGAGGCGATCTCCGAGGGATCGGCCCAGCGTCCGAACGCCTGTTCGCCCTCGCGCATCGTTTTGACCTCTGCGTACGGCTTTCCAGTCGCCTTGCTTTCGATCTCGATGTCACCGCGCAGCATGGGCGTGTCAACGGAGCCCGGGCTTACCGAATTGATGCGGATGTTGTAAGGCGCCATCTCCCATGCGAGGGCGCGGCAGATGCCGATCACCGCGGCCTTGCTCGCACCGTAGAGGGAGTGATCGACCTGCCCGACATGGCCCGAGACGGAGCCGAGATTCACGACCGCGCCGTACTTCTGCCTCTGCATGATCGGAAGGACATGCTTCAGAAGCAGGAACGTGCCACCGAGGTTGACATCGACGATCCGCCGATACTCCTCCCATGAGGTCTCGGGCAGCGGCTTGACGAGGACCATGCCGGCGATGTTTGCCAGCGCGTCGACCTTCCCGAATTTCTGCACGACGTCATCGATGACATGCTTCACCGCCACCTCATCGGCGATGTCGCAGCGACGGAAGTCGTGGCCCGGAACCAAGCCGTCCTCGGGTTGCTTCACGTCCAACCCGGTTACCGCGTAGTGCTCGGCCGCGAGACGCTTCACGGTCGCCGCGCCGATGCCGCTCGCGGCACCGGTGACGATCGCTACCTTCTTGTCTGCCATTGCTCCTCCCAGGATCCTGTTGCTAGACGGGCACGAAGATCCCGCCCTTGGCCACGGACGCGTAGGCCGCCTCCACGACCTTGATCGCATAGGCGCCGTCGCGCGGATCGACCGGCGGCGGCGTCCCTTCGTGCACGGCCCGCGCGAAGCCCTTCACGCCGGCAGCGATCGACTTGAATTTCCAGCCGCCCGGGTCGTGCTCGACGCGGTCGGGCGCGTAGGCGGCGCCGGAAATGGCGACGCCCTGCGCATCGTTCTTGTTGCGGTAGTGAACGGCGGGTGGATCGAGCATCTGGTCGACGATTACCGACCCTTCGCTGCCATAGATTTCCAGCCGCTCGCCCCAGGGAATCTCCGCGGTGAACGTGTATTCAGTGGTGAACAGAGCGCCCGACGTCATTCGGCCGGCGACGACGGCGTTGTCCTCGACCTCCGAGACCGAGACCACCTTGTTAGCGATTGCCTGCACGCCCGCGACGTCGCCGAAGAGCCACTTGAGCAGGTAGAACGAATGCGGGCCGGCATCGAAGATGGCACCCCCGATCGTCCCGGCGATTCGGCCCTTCCAACTCGACGTGTCGTTCAGGCGTTCGATCTCGCTGCCGAAGATCAGAGTGCGAACGAGTCTCGGCGTTCCGATCGTCCCGCTCATCAGAAGCTTGCGCACGGCGATATAGGCTGCGACGAATGGCGTATTCTCTGCCACGCTAAGCGTCAGCCCACGCGCGCGCGCCATCGCGATCAGGTCCTCGCACTGCGCGGTGGTCGGCGCCATCGGCTTTTCGAGAAGCAGATGCTTGCCGCTTTCCAGCACAGCGCGCCCGATCGGAAAGTGCAGATGATGCGGGAGCGGCGCGTCGACCGCCTCGACAGCCGGATCGGCGAGAAGTTCGCGATAATCGGTGTAGGGCTTCGCGCCGACCGCCTTCGCAACCTCATTCGCCCGTGCCGCATCCTGGTCGCAAACCGCGACGATCCTGGCGCAGTCGACCGCGTCCTTAAGGCCATGCACGTGCGCGCGACTGATCAGTCCGAGGCCGATCACTCCGAAGCCGACCTTTTGCTTGCTCACGACTGGGTCTCCTGATCTCTACGCGTCCCGACCGATGGTCGGCGCTCTCCATGCTTGGTCCTGGTCCGGCCGCTCGCACCGATCGCGCAAGAGGTCCGTTAGCCGATCTCGCGTATCTCACGGGGAAGGCTCGATATCCGGCGCGGCCCATCCGCGCCGATCAGATAGGTCTCCTCGTCGCCGATCTGCTCGCCGGTCTCCGCCTTCGAATAGAGCTCGATGTTGATAACCATGCCGGGGAGCACTTCGCCCGTCGCGTCGTCGAGCCAGCGCTCCTCGGTCTCGAGCCCGATATTGTGGCCGACGTGGTTGAACCGGCCGAGCGGATCGATCTTGTGTCTCGCGTAGAGATCGCGCGCGAGCTGCATCAGGCTTGCATAGCTCGCGCCGGGCACGAGCGCCGCGCCGACTGAGTCCACGATTTCCACCATCTGCTCGTAGCGCTCCTGCAAGGAGGCCGGGACCTTGCCGGCATAGGCGTAGCGGCGGTTGTCCGAGCAATAACCCTTGTAGATGCCGCCAAGGTCCAAGGTGACGAGCTTGTTCGCTTGAAGCTTCTCGTCGATATCGAATTCGGGATTGGCCTGCGCGAACGAAAAGGTCAGGTGACTTACCCCGTCGCAGCCGTTCCGCATAAGCCGCGACTTCGCCTCGCGCGTCAGCTCGTTGCGCCCCATGCCGAGATAGAGGACATCGTAGAGCTCGCCGCACGTGGCCTCGATGATGTCGAGGCTTCTCTGCAGGCACGCGACCTCCTCCGCAGACTTGATGAGGCGAAGCTCGTCCATCGCGTCGTCGACGACGGCCGGCTCGGCGGCGCCCACCGCGCCTTCGATCGCCTGGAGCACATAATAGGGGCAGGTCGACTCGACGCCGAGCGCCCCGCCGCCGACCGCGTCCTTCAGCGCCTTCTGCACGGCCTCTATCCCTTCCTGGAGATTGTTGAAGCCGATGACCTCGTCGACGCCGAACTCCATCTCCCAGGTCGAGAAGGCCCAGCAAAGGAGCCGCACCTTCCCGTCGGCCGTCACCAGCGAGAAATACGGCAGGCGGTTGCGCAGCATGTAGAGGATCGGGTTCCCAGCGCTCGGAAGCGTGGTGTAGCCGGTCGTGTAGAAGACATTCTCCGGCGATGTCAGTAGCATGGCCGCGAGATTGCGGGATCGCATTGCAGCCGCCGCGCGCGATGCGTCGAAGCCAATTGGCACAAAACGGTTAAGCGGCTTCATATTCCTCCCTCTGCTTTCCAGACCGTCAAACACGAACCGTCCTTCTGCATCGCGGCGGGTCTTGAACGGCAAAACAGCGTGGCCTCAGGACGAATGTTCAGGACGGGTCAAGCGACTCCAATGACTTCAGAAGCCACCGGTTCTTCGCCGTAACTCATTCTCTCCTTTCGCTCTCGCCCGGTGGCCCGATCAAAGCTTGTGGGCGATCAGCTCCGCCTTGTGACGCAGCATTGAAAGATGCTCGAGAAGCGGCTCGAGCGCTTCGCCGCTAATGCCGATAGCGCCAACGATCCGCCTCTTGTTGTCGAAGATCGGTACTGCGACGCAGCAGGAGTTGAGAACATGTTCCTCGCGGTCGACCGCGTAGCCCTGCTTCCGCACCGTCTCCAGTTCCTTCATGAACCGCCGCATGCTTGTGATGGAATGCGGGGTCTGCGGCTCTAGCGGCGTCGCGCCAAGCAGCGCCTGAAGCTCTCCTTCGGGAAGGAACGCAAGAATCGCCTTGCCGAGCGAACTGCAATGCGCCGGCGCGGTCTTGCCGAAACGGCTGTAGATCGTTGGGAGGGTCGGCTTCTCGACGCCGGCGAGATAGAGCACCTTGTTCTGGTGCAGGATGCCAAGGTTCGCCCGCTCGCCGGAAGCCTTTGCCAGCGTCTCGAGATGCGGCAGCGCCTCAAGCCGCAGCCTGCTGCTGTCAAGCAAAGACGACGACAGCATAAGGACCGAAAATCCGATCGAGAGCCGCCCGGATTGCGGATCCTGTGCGAGGTATCCGTTTGCGATCAGCGCCTGCACGATGCGGTACGCGGTGGGGCGGCTGACGCCGGCGCTGATTGCCGCCTCCGCGATCCTTGGAGGGACGACGGCGCGTCCCACTGCGTCAAGGACAGCAAGAGCCTTATGGAGGCTCTTGAACGTGCCCCGCTCCTCTTCATTCGCCTCCTGCAGGTCGAGCTTCAATTTTGAACTGCTCACCGATCTCTCCAATCCTTTGTCTGAATGGCAGACATCATTTGCTCATCGTAGACAATCACAGGTGGCTGCGTCAACAACCGTCGACCAATTGCTGGTTCGACACGAAAAATCGATTGGCGACCGGCTGAGCGCGATGTCGCAGGCGCATTCGCAGCCGTTGCGATCGCACCGAGCGTGGGGCCCCGCAGCGTGTCTCGGTGATCGAGAAGTGTCTCTCTACTTAACGGCACCGGCGTAAATCCCTTTAATGAGCCAGCGGTAGGAAAGCAGGAACAGAAGCACCAAAGGTATCTGCGATATGACGACCGCCGCCGCCGGCAGGGTGAAGGATGTGAAGTAGCGGCTGTTCGAAAACTTCAGGATGCCAGTCGTCAGCGGATAGATCGTTTCGGAGTTCAGGAAGGTGATCGCGAAAATGAACTCCTTCCAGATGCCGACGAAATTGAGCAGGAAGCCCACAGCCATCGCGGGCGCTGCGAGCGGCACCACGACGTAGCGCAGTATCTGGCGCTCCGTCGCGCCGTCGATCCGCGCCGAGTCCTCCAGTTCGCGCGGCTGGTTCGCGAGGAAGCCGGTGAGCAGCAGAATCTGCAGCGGCATGCCCCAGGCCGCGTGAATGAGGATCAAACCGAGCCGCGTGTTCAACAGGCCGAAACTGGTCAGGGCGTGGTAGAGCGGGATAAGCGCCGTTTCCTGCGGCAGCATCTGCGTCGTCAACAGTATCATGAAGATCGTACGCGCGCCGAAGAACCGGAAGCGGCTGAACGTGTAGGCCGGGTATATTGCGAGCGCGAGCGCGATCCCCGCGCCGGCGGCCGCATAGAGCAGGCTGTTACGCAGCAGGACGCCGTAGTGAAGGACGCTCCACGTCGTCGTGTAGGCTTCAAATGTGATCCGGTCCGGCAGCGCGAGCGGCGCATTGAGCACCGCGTCTTGCGTCTTGAGCGATGTGATGATCGTGAGAAATTCGGGGTAGGCGAATATCCCGCCGACCACCAGCAGCAAGGTGGTGCAGACGATCTTGGTCGACGTCTCGCGGAGAGAGAACAGCATGCTAGCCGCCTCCGCCGAGCGCGTCGCGGCCGGTGCGCCGGATATAGACGATCGAGAACGCGGAGCTCAGCACCAGCAGCACGACGCTGATCGCCGCGCCGTAGCCGATATGCCGCTGATGGAAGGACTCCACCCACATGAAATATCCGAGCGTGTCGCTAGCGTGGCCCGGCCCGCCGCGTGTCATCACTAGGACGAGATCGAAGGCGCGGATGGCTTCGATGGTCGCCAGGATCGTGACCACCATGAAGATTGGCCTGAGCATCGGGAGTGTCACCATCCACATCTGCTGGAAGCCGTTCGCACCGTCGAGGCGGGCCGCCTCGTAGAGTTCGTCCGGGATTTGCGTGAGACCTGCCTCATAGAGCATCATCGGGATGCCGAGATACGACCAGCCGAACACGACGATCAGCGTGTAGAGCGCCGTGCCCGGATTGCCGAGGAGGTCCGGGCCGTTTGCGAAGCCCAGGAACTGCGCCACCTGCCACAAGGCGCCGAATGCCGGCGTCAGGATGAACGAGAACATCAGCCCCGTCGCAACGAGGGACATCGTGATCGGCACAAAGAACAAGACCTTTATCGCGCTGCCGAAATAGACCAGCCGCGACCGCAGCGCGACGGCGAGCATGAAGGCGATGACGTTCGAGAACAGCAATGTGCCGATCGTCCATAGGATCGTGTTCGTCAGCGCCGTCCAGAAGTCCGGATCCTGAATGAGCTCCCTGTAATTCGCGAGTCCGATGAACGGAATGACCTTCGCGAAGCCGTCCCATTTGCAGAAGCTGAGATAGACTGTGTAGACCACGGGGTAGCCGACAAAGAGGATGTAGACGCAGATCGGAAGGACGACCCCGAACACGAGCACGTCTCGGCGTTGGAAAAGTACCCGCCATTGGCGCCAGGCCTCTTCACTGTCGTGCATTTGCGGGCCGTTCGTCGGGAGGACTTGCGCGCGGGATCAAACAAGGCAGGAGGTCGCGCTCGCGCGGCCTCCCTATTTTGGTCGAGCGGCCTACTGAACGACCGGCCCTTGCGTCGCCTGGGCGGCCTTTTCGGTCGTCGCAGCCGCCTGCTCGGGCGTGACTGTGCCGGCGAGCACGCCCTGCAGCGCCTCGAGGTAGGGCTGCGCGACGCCCGGATCGAGCGCATGGTCGACATGCATCCACGTGTAGCCGCCGTAGTTCGAGATCAGCTTGCCGAGGTTCTGCACCGTCTCCGGCAGCGAGGACTCGTCCACCGAGGTATTGGCAGGGAACGGGCCAAGCGTGCTGACCATCTTGGCCTGTGCGTCCTTGGAAACGAGGAAGTTGAGGAGCTCCGCGGCCGCGTCCTTGTGCTGGCTGTTCTTGTTGATCATCCAGGTGCTCTCGGCGAACACCGAGACGGACGGCTCGACGTCACCGATCTTCGGATACGGGAACCAGCCAACCGGGTACTGCAGCTTGCCGTCATCCCCCAGGAACTTGGACAGGATGAACGAGCCCTGGTACCACATGGCCGCCTGCTCGCGCTTCCAGAAGATGATGGCCGTTCCGTCGAAGTCCATGGAGTTGACGCCGGACAGGAACCAGCCGTCGTCGACCATCTTCTTCATCTCGGCGAAGGCTTCCACGACCCGCGGATCCGTCCACGCGATCTTTCGGGTCAGCAGATCCTGATAGACCTGAGCGCCGTTCTTATTGACGAAATACGCCGTCCACGGGAACTGCGCTTCCCATTGCTGCTGGTTGGCGAGCAGGAACGGCGCCACGTTGTGCGACTTCAGGACCTTCGCGACGTTCTCGAGCTCGTCCCAGGTCTTCGGGGGCGTCAGGTCGTACTTCTTGAAGAGGTCAGTGTTATACCAAACCCCGGACGCCGACATGTAGTACGGCAGGAACCACTGATGGCCGCCGAAGGTCGCGAGCTTCGTGGCGGCGGGGGTCAGCTCCTTACCCCACCCGTATTTGTCGTAGTACTCGTCGAGCGGCGCGGCGAACCCTGATTTCACCATCAGTTCCGCCCAGCCGCCTTCCCACGAAAAGAAGACGTCCGGCGCGTCGGCGCCGTTCATGACGAGGCTGATCTTCTGGTGAAAGTCGTCGTCGGGGATCGTATCGAGCGTGACGTTGATGCTTCCCTTGTGGTCAGCGTTGAACGTGTCGACGAGCCATTTGATGTAGTCGGTCTGCTTTGGACCGGTGCCCCGATCAAGCAAACGGATATTGACCTCGTCCGCCGAGGCGGTCGAAGCCCCGAAAAGACCGATCAGACTATAAGCGGAAACGGCAAGCGCGCCGGTCAGGACGAGTGCCTTCAAGAGGCGAGAAGATCGACTTCGTGCACCCTCGCGACGGTTCGAATTGAGCCATGTGTGGCTGATCGTCTGTCTGTTCATCTTTGAGGCTCCTTTCCCCTAACGAAAACGCGCATCAACGACCTCTGCTGATCAGCGCAGGGCCGCCGTCATCGCTTTCTGCTTCTTGGTTGGCAGCGCCGGGGGTCAGCGCGGCGGGCACGCTGCCCGGCCACCGATCCGTACCACTTCCTGAAGGGAGCGGCGCAGCCCTCATTGAACTCTCGTCTACATAGTGAACAAGCCAAAAGCAGGGTAGACGCACTGTTTGGTTCGTGTCAACTTGGCGTCGTCGTGGTTGCAAGGCGAAACGCTTGGCTAGGGAGGAGGTCAAATGCCGGAACCCAAGTCGCTCGATATTGGTGTGATCGGGCTTGGGATGATCAGCCCCCCGCATCTTTCAGGGTTCCAGAAAGCGGAGGGCAGCCGACTGCTTGCGGTCTGTGATCGGGACGAGAGAAAGCTCAACGAGGTCCGTTCCCGGCTGAACTTGCGTGGTACGACGGACTACAAAGAGCTTCTTCGCGATCCGGAGGTGGAGGCGGTCGCACTGCTTCTTCCGCACCAGCTTCATTTCTCCATTGCGAAGGAAGCGATCGAAGCGGGCAAGCACGTGCTCGTCGAGAAGCCGTTCACGATCCGGGAGAGCGAGGCGCAGGAGCTCATCGACCTCGCGAAGCGCAAGGGCGTGATCGTCGCGCTCGCCGAGAACACCCGCTTCGTGCGTGCCTATGTCGCGGCGGAGAAAATGGTGCGCAACGGCGAGTTTGGCGAAATCCGCCTGGTACGCGGTTTCATCCCCGACCAGATTCTCGATGAATGGGCCGACGAGCCCGAGGGCTGGAAGCGGCAGCCAAACGGAGCCGCCGTCATCACCGATTGCGCGCCGCACATGCTCTATCTGCTCATCTGGCTGTTCGGGAAGATCGACACCGTGCAGGCGATCGCGCAGCGTTTCCAGAAGGACATCGACCTGGAGACGCACGGCATCATCGCAGGCAAGCTCGCGAACGGCGGCCTCTTCTCGATCGAGGTATCCTCGGTGACCGAATATCCGCGCGGAGAGCGCGTTGAGATCTACGGGTCCAAAGGCACACTGATCATCGACCAGGTACTTGACCCGCCGGCAGTCTTCTATCGGGGGGACAAGGACCCGAAGGGAACACCGGTCGCAGGCGTGCCCTACGATCTGACCGGCTGGAAACGCCGCTCGATCGAGGACGGCGCCGCGGACTTCGTCGCCGCTGTCAGGGCCGGGCGTCAGCCGTCGATCAGCCTAGACGACGCGCGCTACACGGTGCGTCTGCTGGAGCGCGCCTACGAATTCATCGCCCGCAACGGGGTGCGGGTCGACGCGTAGCGGATAGATTGATCGGGTGCTGCGACCCGCGTATCGCGCCAAGATCGATTCGGACAGCCGCGTGCAGAGGCAGCGATGAAATCTCCGTACAAGCCTGGCGCCGACCCGCGGCGTCTGTGCATTCCGCGCCCGCAAGGATTTGATGCGACCGACATGCTTGCCTACGAGCTTCCGCTCGAGGACCCGGACTATGCGGAGGTCTGGTTCTACACCGATCGCCTCTCCTACCGGCCCGGCGACGTGGTGAGCTTCCACGCAAGCAGCACCGTCGCCCGCTTCCGCATGACGATCGTGCGCGACGGCGCCCGGCCGCAGGTGATCGAAACGCGCGACGACCTGACGGCGCCGCTCACGCCGCTGAAGAGCGGCTTCATCGAGGCCGGCTGCGACTGGCCGGTCGTTTATCGCTGGACGGTTCCGGATGACATGCCCTCGGGCTTCTTCATCGCGTCGGTCCATGCCGAGGACGCGTTCGGCACGCCGCGCGTCCAGGAGCACGGCTTCTTCGTGCGCCCGAAGGACGGCAGGGACGCGCGGCGGGGCCGCATCCTCCTCGTCGCCGCGACAAGCACCTGGATCGCCTACAACGATTGGGGCGGCGCCAACCATTATCACGGCGACAAGGTCCCCGACGGCATGGTCTTCGCACCGAAGCTGACGATCCATCGCCCGTGGGCGCGCGGGCAGATCTGGCTGCCGGAGGGCGCGCCGCGCAACCCGCACGAGCATGCCGTTCCGATCGGCGCGATACCGCGCTATCCGCCGATCGAGTTCTCCTTCACCCGCGGCTTCACGAAATGGTACGCGAATGCGGGCTGGGCCACGTACGAGCGCGAGTTCGCCGTCTGGGCGGAATCGAACGGCTATCGGCTGGACTATGCGTGCCAACACGATCTCCACGACGACCCCGAAATTCTGGCCGGCTACCCCTGCGTCGCTTTCATCGGCCACGACGAATACTGGTCGTGGGAGATGCGCGAGGCCGTGGACCGCTACGTCGAGGCAGGCGGCAACGTGGCGCGTTGCGCCGGCAATTTCTATTGGCAGATTCGGCTGGAGGACGGGGGCGAGACGCAGGTCTGCTACAAGTCCGAAGCCCATCGCCGCGACCCCTTCGCAAGCAGCAACAACAAGCAACGCACGACGACCAACTGGGAAGACCCGATCATTGATTGGCCCGGCGCCAAGACGTTCGGGCTCAACGCCTCATATGGAATGTACGCCCATGTCGGCTCGCAGGTGCCGCGGAGCGCGGGGGGCTTCACCGTCTACCGACCGGATCACTGGACGCTTGCCGGGACAGACCTCTATTACGGCGACGTTCTCGGCGCCGCGGCGAAGATCCTCGGCTATGAGGTCGACGGGCTCGACTACACGTTCCGCGACGGCCTTCCCTTCCCCACCTTCACCGACGGCGCACCGGAGAACGTCGAGATCATCGCGATGGGCCTCGCCTTCAACAAGGAGGTAATGAAGGGGCGCCGTGGCGAAGCCTCCTACTATCACGACACGACGCCGCGCTTCGCGCAGCTACGCTACCACGACGATGACGAGGCGAGTCGTGACAAGGCATCGCGGGGAAGCGGCATGATGGTCACCTTCACGCGCGGCGCCGGCACCGTCTTCCACGCCGGCTCCTGCGAATGGGTGGCCGGGCTCAAGCGCCGCGACCCGGCCAGCGAACAGGTTATGCGCAACGTCCTCAACCGCTTTACGCGTGGCCAATGACAGTGCTTCCAGGTCGCCGTCATCCGTACAGTCGAAAAGCTGACAAAACTCCTCCGGGTCGGACCTGCGCGACCAAGTCCTACGCCCCCACAATCCCCCATGGCAGGCGAGCGCGGCAATCCTCGAGAGTAAAGAGAGTGTCCGGGCAGCTCTTCGCCTTCTGAGCATGCCCACCGCCGGAGCTCCGGTTTGGGAATCTTTCGAAGCTCTCTGTCTTTTGAGATACTTAGGAAATGCTGGCGCTCCCTAGGGGAATCGAACCCCTGTTTCAGCCTTGAGAGGGCCGCGTCCTAACCGCTAGACGAAGGGAGCAGAGCGGGCGGCATATAAGCGCCCGCCCGTCCGCCGCGCAAGGGTGGGCGAAGCGCGCCCCGCGGTGCCGGCCGTCGGGCCTCACTCCGGCGCAAGCGAATAGCGGCCGAGGACCGATCCGCTGGCAAGGTCGACCAAGAGCAGCGAGGTCGTGCCGTCGGGGGCGGCGAGCGTCAGAAGCGCGCGGTCGCCGTCGAGCGCGGTCGAAACAACGCGGTCGCCGGCGGGAATGGCGAGTTCCGCGCTGACCGGCGCAGCCGTCGAGATCAGGCTCGCGCTCCGGTGCCCGCCGACGTCCAGCTTGTAGACAATGGCGGCGAACACCGCGATAAGCCCGAGCGCCATGATGCCGCCGGAGACGAAGAGGAGCCGCACGAGCTTGCTTCGAAGCCGGGCCGCCGCCGGGTCGAGTGGCGCCTCGCCATCGTCGATGTCGTCGGTCAAGGTCATGGGCGATCTGATAGAGAAGCGGACCTTCCGGGTCGAGCCCGAGTCGGCGGGCGAGCGGCTCGACATCTTCCTCGCGCGGCACGCCGAAGGCCTCTCGCGCAGCCGGCTGAAGGCGCTGATCACGGACGGCCGGGTGGCGGTCGGCGGCGCGGTGCTGCGCGACCCGAATGCGCGCCTTGAGCCGGGCGCCGAGATCGCCCTCATTTTGCCCGCTCCGGAGCCGGCCGAGCCCGAGCCAGAGCCGATCCCGCTCGACATCCTCTATGAGGACGCCGACGTCATCGTCATCGACAAGCCGGCGGGCCTTGTCGTCCATCCGGGCGCCGGAAACCGGGCGGGGACGCTCGTCAACGCGCTGATCGCCCATTGCGGCGAGAGCCTTTCGGGGATCGGCGGGGTCAAGCGGCCCGGGATCGTGCACCGGCTCGACAAGGACACGTCGGGCGTGCTCGTGGTTGCCAAGAACGACGCGGCGCATCGGGCGCTTTCCGCCCAATTCGCCGATCACGGGCGCGAGGGTCCGCTGCTTCGCGAGTATGACGCCCTTGTCTGGGGCGTGCCGAAACCCCATATCGGCGTCATCGACGCTCCCCTAAATCGTGATCCAAGGAACCGCCTGAAACAGGCGGTCGTCCGCCCGGGTGTCCGCTCGGCCGGGCGCCACGCAGTGACGCGCTACGCAGTGAAGGAGCGGTTCGGCGACAAGGCAGCCCTCCTCACCTGCCGCCTCGAGACCGGCCGCACCCACCAGATTCGCGCGCATTTGGCGCATATCGGCCATCCGCTTGTGGGGGACCTTGTCTACGGCAAAGGGTTTATGACGAAGGCGGAGGCGCAGCCCCCCGCCTTGAGGGGCGCCATCACGGCCCTTGGCAGGCAGGCGCTCCATGCGCGGCTCCTGCGCTTTCGCCACCCTGGTACGGGGGCAATTGTTAAATTTGAGACAGATTGGCCAACGGATTTGACCAATCTGATAGAACTGTTCCGAAAACTGACCGTTTAGTGGAAGCGCCGTTCTTTTCGCAGTCGCAAAAGCGACGTGATAATGTTCGACGCTAATGGCTAACCGGCGGACCCGCTTGTCGGACGCCGGCCAAGCCGGGAAGGATAGCAAATGGCCAAAGGCAACATTCCGGTCTTCCAGTCTGGGGACGGCGGCCTGACGCGCTACCTGGAAGAAATCCGGCGGTTCCCGATGCTGGAGCCGCAAGAGGAATACATGCTTGCGAAGCGCTACCTCGAACACGGGGACCGCGACGCGGCGCACAAGCTCGTCACCAGCCATTTGCGGCTCGTGGCCAAGATCGCCATGGGTTACCGCGGCTACGGCCTGCCGATCGGCGAGGTGATCTCGGAAGGCAATGTCGGCCTGATGCAGGCGGTGAAGCGCTTCGACCCGGAGCGCGGCTTCCGCCTTGCGACCTACGCGATGTGGTGGATCAAGGCGGCGATCCAGGAATATATTCTCCGCTCCTGGAGCCTCGTGAAGATGGGGACGACCGCGAACCAGAAGCGGCTCTTCTTCAATCTCAGGAAGGCGAAGAGCCAGATCCAGGCGCTCGACGAGGGCGACCTTCGCCCCGACCAGGTGACTGCGATTGCGCACAAGCTGAACGTCACCGAGGA
Source organism: uncultured Alphaproteobacteria bacterium (assembly GCA_963750115.1). Taxonomy (GTDB): domain Bacteria; phylum Pseudomonadota; class Alphaproteobacteria; order Rhizobiales; family Afifellaceae; genus DASWJZ01. The sequence continues at coordinate 348,192 of CAVVPM010000015.1, forward strand.
CGAAGTCGTTTCGATGAACCGGCGCCTCTCCGGCGACGCCTCGCTCAACGCGCCGATCCGCGCGAGCGAAGGCGATTCCGGCGAGTGGCAGGACTGGCTCGCCGATGAGCACGGCTCGCCCGAGGAGACGCTCGCCGAGCAGGACGAGCTCAGCCAGCGGCGCACCATGCTGACCGATGCGCTGAAGGTGCTCGACAACCGCGAGCGGCGCATTTTCGAAGCGCGTCGGCTCTCCGACGATCCGCTGACGCTCGAGCAGCTTTCGGAGGAGTTCGACGTCTCGCGCGAGCGCGTCCGGCAGCTCGAAGTGCGCGCCTTCGAGAAGGTGCAGAAGGCGATGCTGAAAGCGACGCGCGACCGCGACCGGGGTCACGCGGCTCTGATGGCGCCGAGCGCCGCTTGAGGATCAGCTCGCAAGAAAGTCCGGCCTAGCTCCCGGCCTGCCCGATAAGGGCGGGCCGGCGAAGCCGGGTGAGCGCCCTTCCGTCGATGACGACGAGGCCGAGCCCGATCAGGAGCATCCCGGCCGCCTTGCGCAGCGTGAACGCTTCGCCGAGCAGCAGCCACGCGAAGAACACCCCACCGACCGGGATCAGAAGCGTCACCAGCGCGGTGTTCGTGCCGCCGGCGCGCGCGAGCAGCGCAAAGAAGATCACATAGGCGAGCGCCGTCGAAAGAAGCGCGAGCCCGATCACCGACGCGAAGGCCACCGGCCCGGGCATCGGCAGGCCGAAGGGCTTGTCGAGGGCGAGCGCCAGGGGCGTCAGGATGACCGTCGACGCGCCCAGCTGACAGGCAGCCGAGACAAGCGGATCGATCCCCTTGAAGCCCCGCCCGTGGACCGCGGCGAATCCGTAGCAGAAGGCTCGCGCCGAGCATCGCGGCAACGGCTGTGATGTCGATGCTGAGCCCGGCGACAGAGCCAGGCTCCGTCATCGCTGCGACACCCCCTAGACCGAGCAGGATGCCGACGAACTTCGTGGTCGAAATCTTCTCGTCGGCGGTCGCGAAATGCGCCACGATCAGCGCAAAGATAGGAGTCGTGGCGTTCAGGATCGAAGCCGAGCCAGCGCCGATCCGGGTTGTCGCGAACACGATCAAGACAAAGGGCAGGACGTTGTTCGCGAGCGCCATGACGACGTAGCGGCCGGCCATTCCCGCGCCGCGCGGATAGCGCCGCCGGCCGGCGAGGACGATCGCGTTCAAGATGACCGCCGCGAGGCCGACCCGCAGCAGCACCAAGGTAAGGATCGGAATCTCCGCCGCCCCGACCTTTACGAAGATGAATGATGCGCTCCAAAGGATCGCGAGCGCGACGAGGAGCGCCCAGCTCCAGGCGTCGAGCCTCGGTGCGGTGTCGGTCATGGCAGAGTGTCTAGGGTCGCCACGACGCCTCCGCCACCCGATTCCTGCGCGCCCGTGGAGCGGCTCCAAGCGCGCCGGCGATTGCCGCCGCTACGACGGCGTCCAGCTTGCCATTACCGTGTCGAACACCTTGTCGCCGGGGACGCCCTTTTCGAAGGTGATGAGCGCGCGCGTCTGGTCGCTGAAGAGAATCGGGATATCGAACCACGAACCCTGTTTCAGGAGTTGCAGGTTGTGGTCGACATCGTCCTTGGCATCCGACAGCGCGATCCAGAAGAGCTCGTTGGTGACCGGAACGGCGGCGCCGGCGAGCGGTTCGCCGCGCGCCTGCTCCGTCTGCTTCAAGACCAACGCCGGAACGCGCTGGATCGGACTGTCGGAGAGCGCGCCGAAGAACTGCACCTCGACCAGATGGCTCGCCGGCAGCGAAGCGTCGTAGTTCTTGTAGATCGTGACGGTGACCGTCACGTTGCGCTCGGGTATCTTGAGCGTCGCCTGGATGGCAGGACGGCCGTCCTTGGTGATCTGGGCCCAGGTCGCCGAGCCGTCATTCGCCTGACCCGGCTGCCCTTGTGCGCCTTGGTAGTAGTAGATCGCTTTCTGCTGGACGAGATTGGTGCCTGCCTCGTTCGTCGCCGTGTTGTCGTTCGACAGGCTCGAAAGGTTCTCAAGCGGCAGCCCCTGCGGCGACGTGGTTGGCGCGGCTGCACCACTCGCCGGCGCGCTCGGCGTCTGCGTCGCCGAGGATGACGATGCCCCGGCGGCATTATCGGCCGTCGCTGCGGTGCTGCCTGCCGTCGCGCTGTCGGCAGCCGCCGGCGCGGTGTCGGTTCCATTGGTCAGACGGTCCGGACGCTTCTCGGGCTCGGCCGGTCCCGCCTCCGGCCCGGCCACGACGGCGGAAGGCGACGAGGTATCGGTCGACGCCACCTGGGAAGACGTCTGTCCCGATCCCGACGAGCCGAACAGGCTATTTCGGTCGGCGTAAAGATAGGCGCCGGCGCCGACGACCACCAAGACGATGCACGCAAGCGCGATCAGGAGCGGCAGGCGGGAGCCCGGCTCGTCGTCTTCGTCGAATTCGTACTCGTCCTCGTCGGTCACTCCGCGGCTCCGCGCATGGCCTCGGCGGGCCCGGGGGCCGGCTGCGGCCGCGGCGCTTCGGGAGGCGGCGGCGCGGAATAGAGGAAATCATCCTTGCCGGCATGATTGTCGAAGCCCGGCGCGGCGACCTCCTGCGTCGCGAACTCCGCCTCAAGCCGGCTGACCGCGTCCTCAAGCTCCTGGTGCTGTGCCTCGATTTCGCGCGTGGAGAGGGGCGGGTCGACCGCCGTCAGCTGCCGCGCCAATGCGGCGCGCGCGCGCTGATAGACGGCCTCGCGCACATCCGGGCTCGACTCCGTGAGCCCCGAAATTGACCGCCTGAGGATCGACGCATAATCGGGCATGTCGATGACTTTACCGATCGTAAACACTCCGAAAAAGGGGTTAATCCTGAAACGGATCGCGGACAAGGATAGTATCGTCACGCTCCGGACTGGTCGAAAGTAAGGCGACCGGCGCCTGCACGAGCTCCTCTATGTAGCGGACATATTTGACCGCTTGCGCCGGAAGCGCGGCCCAGGATCGAGCCCCGGCCGTCGATTCCGCCCAGCCCTCCATCTCCTCATAGACCGGCTCGACCCGCGCCTGATCGCCCTGCGACGCCGGAAAATAGTCGATAGTGACCGGCCGCCGAGCCGGTAGCCTACCGCGATTTGGATCGACTTCAGGCCGTCGAGAACGTCGAGCTTCGTCAGCGCAATCCCGTTGATGCCGGAAATCTTCGCCACCTGGCGGACGAGTGTCGCGTCGAACCACCCGCAACGGCGCTTGCGGCCGGTTACGGTGCCGAATTCCTTGCCGACGCTGCCGAGCCGCTCGCCGATCTCACCCTGGTCCTCGGTCGGAAACGGCCCCTCGCCGACGCGCGTCGTATAGGCCTTGGCGATGCCGAGAACATAGTTGCCGAAATGCGCGCCGAGACCCGAGCCGGTCGCCGCCTGCCCCGCGACGATGTTGGAGGAGGTCACGTAAGGGTAGGTCCCGTGGTCGACATCGAGGAGCACGCCCTGCGCGCCCTCGAAGAGAATTCGCTTGCCGTCGCGCCGCGCCGCGTCGAGGCGCCGCCAGGCGGAGCCCATGAAAGGGAGGATTTTGGGCGCGATCGCGTGAAGCGCTTCGAGGAGGGCACCGGCGTCGACCAGCTCCACGCCGCCACCGCGCCTAAGCGCATTGTGATGCGCGAGCAGCCGGTCGAGCTTGGCGGGCAGGCTCGCCGGATCGGCGAGGTCGACGAGGCGAAGCGCCCGCCGCCCGACCTTGTCCTCGTAGGCCGGCCCGATACCGCGCCGCGTCGTGCCGATGGCGTGCTGTCCGTCCGAGGTCTCGCGCGTCACGTCGAGCTCGCGATGGACGGGCAGGATCAGCGCCGCGTTTTCGGCGACAAGGAGGCTTTCCGGCGTGATCGTCACGCCCTGGCCCCGGAGCTTCTCCACCTCCTCGGCGAAGGCCCACGGGTCGACGACGACGCCGTTGCCGATCACCGAGAGCTTTCCCGGCCGCACGACACCGGAAGGAAGCAGGCTGAGCTTGAACGTGATGCCGTCGATGACGAGCGTGTGGCCGGCGTTATGGCCGCCCTGGAAGCGCACCACGACGTCGGCGCGCTCCGACAGCCAGTCGACGATCTTGCCCTTCCCCTCGTCGCCCCATTGCGAGCCGACGACAACCACGTTCGCCATCTACCGCCTCAGCCGAACCGCACAACAGAACGCCCCGGCGATCCCCGGGGCGTGTCCCTCTATACGCATTTTGTGCCGCCGGTTCGACCCTCTCGGCGCCGTTCCGCCTGGGCGGTTCAAAACGTCAGCGGCTTCACCTGCTGCACGTGCTCGATGCGATTGATCGCCGCCATCAGGTCCGGCGACACCGGCTGGTCGATCGAAACAAGCGCGATCGCGTTGCCGCCCTCCGAATCGCGGCCGAATTGCATGCGCGCGATGTTGATGCCGTTCTCGCCGAGCAGCGTCCCGAGACGGCCGATGAAGCCCGGCTTGTCGTAGTTGGTGATGTAGAGCATGAGCGGCGAAAGCTGCGCCTCCATGTCGATGCCCTTGATCTGGATGATTCGCGGCTTGCCGTCTGAGAAGACCGTGCCGGCGACCGAGCGCTCCTGCCGCTCGGTGACGACTGTGAGACGAATGTAGGTCTCGTAGGCGCCTGCACTGGCCGCGGCGCGTCTCTTCCACGTTGATGCCGCGCTCCTTCGCATAGGTCGGAGCGGAGACCATGTTGACCGTCTGCAGACACCGGCTGCAGGAAGCCGGCGAGCGCCGCGGCGGTCAGCGCACGGACATTCATCTCCGCGACCGCGCCCGCATATTCGAGCTTGACCGCGTTGACGCCGGTCTCGGTCAACTGGCCGGCGAACGAGCCGAGCTGTTCGGCGAGTCTGACGAAGGGGGTCAGGCGCGGCGCCTCCTCCGCGCTGATCGAAGGCATGTTGATCGCGTTCCTGACCGCGCCGCTCGTCAGATAGTCGGCCATCTGCTCGGCGATCTGCAGGGCGACGTTCTCCTGCGCCTCGGTCGTCGCCGCGCCGAGATGCGGCGTGCACACGACATTCGGCGCGCCGAAGAGCACGTTCTCCTTCGCCGGCTCCTCGATGAAGACGTCGATCGCCGCGCCCGCCACCTTGCCGGAATCGAGCGCGACGCGCAGCGCCTCTTCGTCGACGAGGCCGCCGCGCGCGCAGTTCACGATCCTCACTCCCGGCCGCATCTTCGCGATCGCCGCGGCGTCGATGATGTTCCGCGTCTTGTCGGTGAGCGGCGTGTGCAGCGTGATGAAGTCGGCGCGATGGAAGAGCGTGTCGAGGTCGACCTTCTCAACGCCGATCTCCGCGGCGCGCTCGTCGGAGAGGAACGGATCATACGCAATCACCCGCATCTCGAGCCCGAGCGCGCGGCTGCGCCACCACCGAGCCGATGTTCCCGCAGCCGATGACGCCGAGCACCTTGCCGGTGATCTCGACGCCCATGAAGCGCGACTTCTCCCACTTCCCCGCCTGCGTCGACTGGTCGGCCGCCGGTATCTGCCGCGCGCAGGCAAAGAGCATCGCGATGGCATGCTCGGCCGTGGTGATGGAATTGCCGAACGGCGTGTTCATCACGATGATGCCGGCCGCGGTCGCAGCCGGGATGTCGACGTTGTCGACGCCGATGCCGGCGCGGCCGATCACCTTGAGGCGGCCGTTGGCGGCGGCGATCACCTTCGGCGTCACCTTGGTGGCCGAGCGGATCGCGAGCCCGTCGAACTCGCCGACCATGCTTGCGAGCTTTTCCTTGTCCGGCCCGAGCTTCGGCTGGAATTCGACCTCGACGCCGCGGTCGCGGAAGATGTTGACGGCGGTCTCCGACAGCGCGTCGGAGATGAGAACGCGTGGGCTCATGGTCTCGACCTTCTATGGCGCGTGCCGCGCCGGTTCGTGGAGAAGAAGCAGGCGGCAGGCCTGCCCGGATCAGGCGGCCTTGCGCAGGCCTGCTTTCGCCTCTGCGAAGGCCCAGTCGAGCCAGGGCAGAAGCGCTTCGAGATTTGCCGGCTCGACGGTCGCTCCGCACCAGATCCTGAGGCCCGGCGGCGCATCGCGATAGGAGGCGATATCGAAAGCCACCGCCTCCGCCTCCAGCATGTCGGAGAGCGACTTGGCGAAAGCCGCCTGCCCCGCGGCATCAAGCGCACGCACGTCCGGATCGACGATGACAAGGCAGACGGACGTGTTGGAGCGCGTCGCCGGATCGCGGGCGAGGAAATCAACCCACGGCGTGCGATCCGCCCAGGCGGAGAGCAACGCGGCGTTGGCGTCGGCGCGCGCGATGAGAGCCTTCAAGCCGCCGATCGAATTCGGCCCAGGCGAGCGCATCGAGATAGTCCTCGACGCAGAGCAGCGACGGCGTGTTGATCGTCTCGCCGGCGGAAGAGCCCTTCGATGAGCTTGCCGCCCGACGTCATCCTGAAGACCTTCGGCATCGGCCACGCCGGCTGATAGCTTTCGAGCCGCTCGACCGCGCGCGGCGACAGGATGATCATGCCGTGCTGCGCCTCGCCGCCGAGCACTTTCTGCCAGGAGAAGGTCACGACATCGAGCTTGTCGAAGGGAAGCGGCTGCGCGAAGGCGGCGCTCGTGGCATCGCAGATCGTGAGCCCTGCGCGCGCGCTCTTGATCCAGTTCCCGTCGGGCACACGCACGCCGGATGTCGTGCCGTTCCAGGTGAAGACCACGTCGCGGTCGAAATCGACCTCGGCGAGATCGGGCAGCGCGCCATAATCCGCCTTGAGCATGCGCACGTCGGCAAGCTTCAGCTGCTTCACCACGTCGCTCACCCAGCCGAGGCCGAAGCTCTCCCAGGCGAGGACATCGACGCCGCGGGCGCCGAGCAGCGACCAGAGCGCCATCTCCATGGCGCCGGTGTCGGAACCGGGGACGATGGCGATGCGGTAGTCGGCGGGAACCGCCAGCAGACGCCGCGTCTCGTCGATCGCCTGTTTCAGCCGCGCCTTGCCGACCTTTGAGCGGTGTGCGCGCCCGACGAGGGCCGATTTCAGGATTTCGGGGGACCAGCCGGGCCGCTTTGCGGTGGGGCCGGTGGAGAAGCGCGGATCTGCCGGCCGCGCTGCCGGTCGCTCGACATTTGCCATTGCTCTACCCTTCCAGATAGGCGCCCCTCGTTGGGGAGGGGTGTCCCACTCGCGGGGCTAGCGGAGGAGCGAGGCTAAGTCAATCGGGCTTGGTGTCCGCCTGTCGGCTGCAGACGAAAGAAAGGGGCGCGACCCTTTCGAGCCGCGCCCCCGTGGAGCAGCAGGTTTAGACGATCACCAGAAGGTATAGCGCACGCCGAGCTTCACATCGTGCGAGGTGATGTCCTTGAACTTCATCGGATTGTTGATCGTGTTGCCGCCGAGATAGTCGACAAGGTCGCCGGATTGGGCATCGCCCATGTCGAGGTAGCGGTAGGCGAGTTCCACCGTCATCGCATCGGTCACCTGGAAGCCAAGGCCGCCATAGAGCGCCCAGGCGAAGTTCCATTGGTCGTAATCGCTGCCGGAGGCGACGCTGCCGGTCGACACGCCGATGTCGGTGAAGTCGCTGATCTTCACATTGGCCGCGCCGACGCCCGCGCCGACGAAAGGCGTGATGCCGTGCCACGTGCCGATGTCGAGATAGGCGTTCACGAGGGCCAGCCACTCGGACTTCTTGGCGGTGTAGTTGTCGGGGACCGTAGCCGCGCCGACAACGCCGATGTCGTAGCCGCTGAAATCGGACTTGGAGCGATACTCCCCGGTCACGTCAGTGCGCAGCCACTGGTTCCAGCGGTAGCCGACGCCGACGTCGAAGAACGGTGCTCCGGAGAAATCCTTGTAGACGTTGGTGACCGAAGTCGTAGGTCGCGTAGAGCGCGTTATCGAGGCTGTCGACCATTTGGTTCGAATAGCCGATGTCGCCGCGGAGATACCACCCCTTCATGACGACCCGAGGGATCGGCTGGTGCATATCGGCCGCCTTGGCCGCGGGTATGGCGGTTACCGCGCCTGCGCAGACGACAAGCGCTGTTGTGCTCAGTTTGAACATTCCTCGTCCCCTCGCAATTGCGGCGCGCCTTGCGGTTCACGCCCGCCGTCACAAGGGAACGTGGTAAAGAAGAATGCTTAAGAAGCGTTTAATGGTGAATGTCGGAAAATAAGCAGAGATGCAGTTTAGGAAACTTTCGACTTGGCTGCCAAAAAGTGGCACGAAAGCTAGACTTTCTACCGAGCATCGGCGGTGAAAGGCGTCTTGCGGAGCACACCGTTAAGACTTCGGTAAGAATTGCGAGCCGCGCCAGCTGCTCGGACCGCCGCAATCAGGCCGCCCGTCCGAGCACGTCGACGATGTCGTTCACCACCGATTCGACGAGGTCGACGTTGTCGCCCTCCCCCATCACCCGGATGACCGGCTCGGTGCCGGAGGGGCGGATGACCAGGCGCCCGCCGTTCAGCCTCGCCTCCGCGTCGGAGATCGCGCGCTTGACCCGATCGCTGTCGAGCGGCGCGCCGCTGTTGTAGCGGAAATTCTTCATCACCTGCGGCACCGGGTCGAAGCGATGGCAGACCTCGCTCGCCGGGCGGCCGTCGCTGCTGGATGACCGCCAAGCACCTGCAACGCCGCGATCAGCCCGTCGCCGGTGGTGGTGAAGTCGGACAGGATGATGTGGCCGGACTGCTCGCCGCCGACATTGTAGCCGCCTTCGCGCATCGCCTCGCTGACATAGCGGTCGCCGACCGGCGTGCGCAGAAGCGCGAGGCCGAGCGCCGCGAAGGTAGCGCTCAAGCCCGAGGTTGGACATGACGGTCGCGACGATCCCGGGCTTCGACAGCCGCCCGTCGTTCCTCCAGGAATTCGCCACCACCGCCATCAGCTGGTCGCCATCGATGACACGGCCGTGCTCGTCGACGAGGACGACGCGGTCGGCGTCGCCGTCGAGCGCAATGCCGAGGTCGGCGCGCATCTCGCGCACCTTCTCCGCCACCGCCTTCGGCGCCGTCGACCCGACCTCGCGGTTGATGTTCAAGCCGTCCGGATCGACGCCGAGCGGAATGACCTCTGCGCCGAGTTCCCACAGCGCCTCGGGCGCCACCCGGTAGGCCGCGCCGTTGGCGCAATCGATGACGATTCCGAGCCCCTGCAGGGAGAGCGCGCGCGGCAGCGTGAGCTTGGCGAATTCGATGTAGCGGTCCTGCACGCCGTCGATGCGGTGCGCCCGGCCGATCTTCTCCGAGGGGGCAAGCCGCTTGGAAAGATCGGCGTCGATCAGCGCCTCGATCTCACCCTCAAGTGCATCCGAGAGCTTCAATCCGTTGGCGCCGAAAAGCTTGATCCCGTTGTCGTCGTAGGGATTGTGCGAAGCGGAGATCATGACGCCGAGATCGCAGCGCATCGAACGCGTCAGCATGGCGATCGCAGGCGTTGGAATCGGGCCGGTAACGAGCACGTCCATTCCGACGGAGGTAAAGCCGGAGACCAGCGCGTTCTCGATCATGTAGCCGGAAAGCCGCGTGTCTTTGCCGATGATGACGCGGTGGCGATGTTCGCCGTTGCGGAAGACGATGCCGGCCGCCATCCCGACACGCATCGCAAGCTCAGGTGTGATCACTCCGTTCGCCCGGCCGCGGATCCCGTCGGTGCCGAAATAGCGCTTGCTCAATCTTTCTCCCCACCTTGGCGAATCGCTGCGGCAGGTCCTTCCCCTGATACGCCGGCGACCGCGTCGCGGCAATCAGGCGGACAATAATGGCGCGGGCGGGGCCCGCGCCTCAAAAATTGTGACCTATGGTTTCAGCGCCGCGCGGGCGCTGCAGCCGGCTTTCGGTCAGGATTGCGGCTGCGGCTCGAGCCCCGTGTCGCCGCCTTTGTCGGGCCGCGGCTTGGAGGCGCCGGTCGCCGGCACGGCGGAGCCCCGCGGCGGGCGGGTGTCCTCGCTCGGGTCCTCGCGCACGGGACGCTTGCCGTTCAAAAGGTCCCTGATCTCCTCGCCGGACAGCGTCTCGAATTCCAAAAGCCCCTGCGCGAGCACTTCCAGCTCGTTCTTGTGCTCCGTCAGTATGCGCGTCGCCTCCTCATAGCCCTCGTCGACGAGCCGGCGAACTTCATGGTCGATCTTGCGCGCCGTCTCCTCCGAGACGTTCTGCTGGCGCGCCACCGAATGGCCGAGGAACACCTCTTCCTGGTTCTCGCCGAGCGCCACGCGCCCGACCGCCTCGGAGAAGCCCCAGCGCGTCACCATGGCGCGCGCGAGCTTGGTCGCCTGCTCGATGTCGCTGGCCGCTCCGGAGGTGACTTTCTTGCCGCCGAAAACCTGTTCCTCGGCGACGCGCCCGCCCATCAGGATCGCGAGACGCGAAGTCATCTGCTCCAGCGACATCGACAGCTGATCGCGCTCCGGCAACTGCATGACCATGCCGAGCGCGCGTCCGCGCGGGATGATCGTCGCCTTGTGCACCGGGTCGGTCGACGGCACATGCAGCGCCACGATGGCATGGCCGCCTTCGTGATAGGCAGTGAGGCGCTTCTCGTCCTCCGTCATCACCAGCGTGCGCCGCTCGGCGCCCATCATCACCTTGTCCTTGGCGTCTTCGAATTCGTGGCTGGTGACGAGCCGCTTGCCGCGCCGCGCAGCGAGCAGCGCCGCCTCGTTGACGAGGTTCATGAGGTCGGCGCCGGAGAAGCCAGGCGTGCCGCGCGCGACCGTCTTCAGGTTGACGCCGGGTGCGAGCGGCACCTTGCGGACATGCACCTTCAGGATTTTCTCGCGCCCGATCACATCCGGATTGGGCACGACGATCTGGCGGTCGAAGCGGCCCGGGCGCAGAAGCGCCGGGTCGAGCACGTCCGGGCGGTTGGTGGCGGCGATCAGGATGATGCCCTCGTTCGCCTCAAAACCGTCCATCTCGACGAGCAGCTGGTTCAGCGTCTGCTCGCGCTCGTCATTGCCGCCGCCGAGGCCGGCGCCGCGATGACGGCCGACCGCGTCGATCTCATCGATGAAGATGATGCAAGGCGCATTCTTCTTCGCCTGCTCGAACATGTCGCGCACGCGGCTCGCGCCGACGCCGACGAACATCTCCACGAAATCGGAGCCGGAGATGGTGAAGAACGGCACGTTCGCCTCGCCGGCGATCGCACGCGCGAGAAGCGTCTTGCCGGTGCCCGGAGGGCCGACGAGCAACACGCCGCGCGGAATGCGTCCGCCGAGCCGCTGGAATTTCTGGGGATCGCGCAGGAACTCGACGATCTCTTCCAGGTCTTCTTTCGCCTCATCGACGCCGGCGACGTCGTCGAACGTCACGCGCCCGTGCGCCTCGGTCAGGAGCTTCGCCTTCGATTTGCCGAAGCCCATGGCGCGGCCGCCCGCGCCTTGCATCTGCCGCATGAAGAAGATCCACACGGCGATCAGGAGGAACATCGGGAACCAGGAGATCAGGACCGAGAGGAACGACATTTTCTGGTCGTCGGCGCGCGCCTGGATGGAGACGCCGCGTTCCTCAAGCACCGTGACGTAGTCGGTGCTCTGCGGCGCAACCGTGCGGAAGCGCGAGCCGTCGTCATATTTGCCGCTGATGTCCTGGCCGGAAATGACGACGCTCTTCACCCGTCCGTCTTTGGTGTCGTTCAGGAACTGCGAATAGGTGACTTCCTGCGCGCCGCTTTGTCCCGTCGGATTCTGGAACAAGTTGAAGAGCGCGACGAGGAGAAGCAGAATCACGGCCCACAGCGCGAAATTCCGGAAATTCTGATTCATTCGAAGGATCCCCGGGGCGGCCGAGATTGGGGGCCGGTGAATTTTCATACACCTAAATAGGTTCTTGCATCGTTGATGCCAAGATGACGCGCGCCTGGAGAGCCTGCAATCGAAAGCCGTCAAAATGGTGTTCATATTGGCCGGGCTGCATTTTCGCCGGCAATTCCAAGGCGCCGGCCGACCACACATTCGACGCTGAGGCTGCCAAGCGGCGCACCCTCGTCGGCCACATGCACTGATTGCGGCACCGCAACGAGCGTCCCGTCCTGGTAGAGGCCCGGCAGCGCCCGGACCGCGCTCCTTTCGCCAGCGCCGGCGCGGAAGCGCCGCTCCGAGCGCGCCAGCGCCCCGACGCTGAGCGTCCCTTCGAGCCGCGGGACCTTGACCTCAAACCGCCGGTCCCAGAGGAGCGTCGCCCCGGCAGGCGCGACAGCGTCGGCAAGCCCGTTCCGCCCCCATTCGCGACGTGCCGCGAGCCTCCCGCCGGAAGCGGAGACGACACGCCGGAGAGCGTGCGCTTGAGCGTTCCGCCGGGGCCAACCGCGAGGATGGCGGCGCGGAGCGCCTCGACCGCTTCGAGCTTCGGCGTGTAGTCGGCGCCGCTCACCGCCTTCAGGATAAGCGCCAGCGCCCGGAGCGCCACCTCCTCCGGCACGCCCGCCAGACGCGCTCGCGCGCGCCGCTGACGACGCCGAACGCGTCCGCCGCGAAGTGCTCCTTCAGAAAGCGCCGTGGCGTAGTGATCGAGCGCGGCAGCGGCGCGGCCGAGCCGCCGCGCCGTCTCGGCAAGCCGCGGCGCCGTCAATCCGATCGCGGCGAGCTCGGCGCAAGGCGCTCCGCACCCGCACGCGGTCGAAGCGTGGATCAGAATTGCTCGGATCATCGACGATCGAAAGCCCGCTTTCGGCGGCGATCGCGCGAAGCGCTGCGCGTCGGACGCCGAGGAGCGGCCGCGACAGCATGATCCCTCCGGCGACTCCCTCCTCCGGCATCGCCGCGAGGCCATAGACGCCGGAGCCACGCGCGAGCCGCAGGAGAAACGTCTCGGCCTGGTCGTCCTCGTGGTGCGCGGTCACGATCGTGTCGAAACCTGCCTCCGTTGCTGCCGTGGCAAGGAGGCGATAGCGCGCGCGCCGCGCCCAGTCCTGGAGATTGCCGCCAACGTCGCGCGCCGGTGCCTTCATGATCCGCCACGGCAAGCCCGAGCTCTGCGGCGTTCTCCGCTACGCTTCGCGCTTCCGCCGCCGCCTCCGGTCGAAGCCCATGATCGACGCGACGACAAGCGCCGGCGGACGCTCGCGCCAGCGCGCCACAAGCGCCATCAGGGCGGTGGAATCCGCTCCGCCCGAAACGGCGAGGATCAGTCCACGCCGCCCCGCGAGCCGCCGGAAGAGGCTCGCCGGATCGACCGCGATCAGCCTGGGCAGCCGGCTCGATGCTGCTCATCGCGGACGCGGCTCATCACCGATTCGGAGGCGCGCGGATAGCGGCGGCCAAGCTCCGCGAACGTCGCGCAGGCGGTCGGCTTTTCGCCAAGCGCTGCAAGCGAGATGCCGAGCTTCAGGAGCGCGTCGGGGCCTTTGGCTGCTGTCCGGCGCTTCCTTGTAGACGGTGAGGAAGGCGTTCGCCGCGTCGCGATATTCGCCCTGCTGAAAGAGACTTTCGCCGAGCCAGAATTCCGCGTCCGGCACCTGCGGGTCGTTCGGAAAAGCGGCGAGCCAAGCCTTGAAATTCTGCTCGGCGAGACCGTAGTCGCCGGTCAGGATATAGCCGTAGGCAAGGTCGTATTCGTCGCGCGGCGAGCCGCTGAGAGCGCCGTCGTCGCCGCGGGGACGCTCGGCGGCGCCACGACCGCCGTCTGGGTCTCCGGCGCGCCGCTATTCTGGCCGGCCGGCGCACTCTCAGAGACGCCGGGCACGGCGAGCGGGCTCGGCGAGCCTCCAGCCAAGGTCGAAAGATCGATCGGCGCGCCGCGATTGTTCGCGCTCGATTCGGCCGCGGGGGCGGCCTCGCCGTTTGGAGCGACGGAGAGCGTGCCGAGGTCCGCGGCGGCGCGCCGAGCTGCGAATCCGCGGAGCCGACCGTGGCACCCGTAGCGTCGCCGCCCGGCGCCGGTGTCACGGCCCCGGTCTGTTCGGGCCCTTCCGGCAGCGCCGCCATGCCGAGCTGCGCGCGCAGCTCGTTCACCTGGTGCGCCAGATCCTCGTTCTGGCCCGTCAGTTGCCGGACGCGCTCCTCCAATTGCTGGATATAGAGGCGCATCTGGCCTTCTTGCTCGCGTCTGCGCGAGCGCGGGCGCAACGAGCCAAAATGAGACCAAAAGGGCGAAGAAGGCGCGCGACATGCGTCGAAGCTCCGGCATTCGCACGCTTCTACACCCGCACGAGCAATTCGGACCAAACTTCGACTGATCGATGAAAATGCAAAGGCCCGCCGGGCGAGGCGGGCCTTTCGTGGCAAAGCGTGGCGATTCGGTCAGCTGGCGCTATCGAGCACCGTGACGGCGCGGCGGTTCTGCGACCAGCAGGAAATGTCGTCGCAGACGGCGACCGGCCGCTCCTTGCCGTAGGAGATCGTATGCATGCGGCTTGCCGCGAATGCCATGCGCGATCATGAAGTCGCGGACCGCGGTGGCTCGCCGCGCCCCGAGCGCCAGATTGTATTCGCGGGTGCCGCGCTCGTCGGCGTGTCCCTCGATGGTGAAGGTGTATTGCGGGTATTGCGTGAGCCATTGGATTTGCCGATCGAGCGTCGCCTGCGCCTGGGCGCTCAGATCGGAGGAATCGGTGTCGAAGAACACCCGGTCGCCGACGGTGACCTGGAACTCCTGCTGGCTTCCCGGCGACGGCGCGCCGGCAACGCCCGATTCGAGCGCCTTCTGCTGATTGGCGCAGCCGCCAGCCATGAGCCCGACCGCAACCATGGAGACGGCGAAGATTCGTCCGACGGACAGGCTGAGCGGCATCTCCGAAAACTCCTTGGGTAAAATGCTTGGCGATCAGGTAACCAAGCGACGGTTAAGCGGCGGTCAAGGCGTAAGGTTAACGGAGTGTGCGCCCGCCCCGCGGTTCAACTCAAAAGCGGCGACCAGGCCGGGTCGGAAGCGAAGCTCGGCGTCGGCACGATCTGCTCGTTGTAGCCGGTGATATCGATCGACCAGAGCTGCGGCCCGCCGGTTGGCGCCGCCCGATATCGCGGAAGAACATCAGCACGCGGCCGTTCGGCGCCCAGGTCGGGCCTTCGTTGTGGAATCCGGCGGTCAGGATGCGCTCGCCCGACCCGTCCGGCCGCATCACGCCGATCTTGAACGCGCCCGTCCTCCTGCTTGGTGAAGGCGATGAGGTCGCCGCGCGGCGACCACACGGGCGTGCCGTAGCGGCCGGAGCCGAAGCTGATGCGCTGCGCCGGGCCGCCGTTCGCGCTCATCACGTAGATTTGCTGCTGGCCGCCGCGGTCGGATTCAAAGGCGATCTGGCTGCCGTCCGGCGAATAGCACGGCGCCGTATCGATCGACGGCGAGTCGGTCAGCCGCGTCAGCTGCCGGGTCCTCAGGTCAAGCCGATAGATATTGGCGTTGCCGCCCTGCTCCAGCGACAGCACCACCTGCTGGCCGTCCGGCGAGAAGCGCGGACTGAACGCCATGTTGGGGAAGTTCGCCGATCAGCTCGCGCTGCCCGGTCTCGAGGTTCAGGATGTAGACGTGCCAGTTGCTGCCGGTCAGCGACGCATAGGCGAGTTCCTGGCGCGACGGCGAGAAGCGCGGCGTGACGACGAGATCCTTGCCGTCGGTCAGATAGCGCACGTTGGCGCCGTCCTGGTCCATGATGGCGAGGCGCTTGACGCGGTGCTGCTTGCTGCCGGTCTCGTCGACGAAGGCGACGCGGCTGTCGAAATAGCCCTGCTCGCCGGTCAGCCGCTCATAGACGGAATCCGCGATGATGTGCGCGAGCCGCCGCCAGTTGTCCGGCGACGCGAAGAACTGCTTTCCAGCGAGGTACTGGCCGGAGAACACGTCCCAAAGGCGGTATTCGGCCATGATCCGGCCGTCGCCGGTCGTCGAGACGCTGCCGGAGACAAGCGCCTGCGCGTTGAGCGGGCGCCAGTTGGTGAAGTTGGGCGTCACCGTCGGCGGCACCACCGGCTCGATGAAGGTGGAGGGATCGACGGGCGCGAAGAGCCCCGAACGCTTCAGGTCGGCGGTGATGACCTGAGCGACGTTCTGGCTGAGCTCGTCGACGCTGCCGTCGGCGCCGACGAAGGGCGGGATGGCGATCGGCATCGGCTGGATCGTGCCCTGCGTGATGTCGACGCGGAGCTGCGCGAGCGCATTGCCCGGCCACGCCCACCAGGAAGACGACGACGGCCAGCAGCAGGCTGACGCGCATGTAGACGGAGTGCCGATCGCGCGAACTTCATCAGATGCAGCTCCCCACTTATCCGACCGCAGCATCTCGCCGCGGGTCGAAAACGAATTCGATCTCGGTTCCAGAGTGCGTATTTGTCCGGCCGCAATATGTCGCCGAAGGGCGCGCATTGGACGACCGCTCTGACGGCCGCTCTCCGCCGCGACCTGCGCACGCGGGTCGCTCGCCTCGCTGACGCGCACGACCTGCGGCGCACCGGCAAGGATGCCGTCCGGCAGAAGGCTGATATCGCACCGTGACGACGAGGTTCGCCGCGTCGCGCACCGCGACCGGCGGGTTCCAGCAGCGATAGAGGCGCGCCTTCAGCGCCGCGATCTCGCTCTGCGTCATCGCCGCGTCGGCGTGGCCCTCGATCGAGCCGATCGTCTGCGGCTCTGTCGCCGGCGCCGGATCGCCGCCGCCGCGCGGCGTCTCCTTGTTCAGGAGCGCTGCGATCTCGTCGGGGTTGAACTGCCGGCTCCGGCTCTGCAGCCTGCGCGACGTCCTGCGTCGGCTGCGGCTCGGGCTTCGGTTCGGCGACCGGCTTCGGCGGATTCGGCCGCGGGCGCGGGATGTTCGGCGTGACTGTTACCTGCGGCGCGGCGCGACTTCCGGCGCCGGCTCGGGCGACGGATGCGGCAGCGGCGCGCACCTGTTCCGGCTGCGGGCGCAGGCGGCGTGGGAGCCGGCTGCGGCTCGGGCGGCGGCGGTGGTGGAGGCGGTGGCGGCGCGCGTCGCTTCGACGGGCTTTCTGCCGGCTTCTCCTTCGGCGGCGCCGGCGCGGCGTAGCGGCAGCGACTTCAGGCTTCGGCTGCGGCTTCTCCTTCGGCAGCGATCTTGGAGTTCTTGTTGCCCTTCAGGAGATCGGTCACGTCGCCGATCGCTGACCAGGTCGACCGGCAGCGCGTCGATCGTTCTCGAGCCTGGAACGGTTGCGCCTGCGGAAAGGCGAAAAAGCCCCAATCCGATGATGGCGGCATGGCCGATGATCGAGACGGTGAGCCCGACCCGCATCGCTCAGCTGTCCGTCTCCTCGAGGCGTGACCGAGGCCGATGCGCTTGTAGCCGGCCGCATTGAGCCGGCCCATGACGCGCATGATCGTGCCGTAGTCGGCGCTCTTGTCGCCGCGCACATAGATGCGCTCGTCGGGTCCGTTCTGGCAGATCGCCTGCAGCGTGGCGATGAGCGTCGTCCGGCGTCGACCTCCTGGTCCTGCAGGAAGATCTTGCCGTCGGCCTTGATCGAGATGGTGAGCGGTTCGGTATCGCCCTCCATCGCCTTCGCCTGGGTCTGCGGCAGGTCGATCGGGAACGCCGACGGTCAGAAGCGGCGCCGCCACCATGAAGATGATCAGGAGCACCAGCATGACGTCGACGAACGGCGTGACGTTGATCTCCGCCATCGGCAATGGCGGCGGCGCGCCTTGTGCCGGCGCCGCCGCCGGGACGGCCGATGCCGGTGACGACGCCCATCAGGCGGCGTTCCGCTCGTCGATCTGGCCGCGACAGGATCGCCGCGAACTCGTCGGCGAAGCCCTCCATGCGGGTCGCGAGCCGCGACACCTGCGCGGAGAACTTGTTGTAGAAGATGACCGCGGGGATGGCGGCGAGAAGGCCAAGCGCGGTTGCAAGCAGCGCCTCGGCGATGCCCGGCGCGACGACCGAGAGGTTGGTGTTGCTGCGAGGCGGCAATCGCCTGGAACGACGTCATGATGCCCCACACCGTGCCGAAAAGGCCGATGAAGGGGCCCGACGATCCGACCGTCGCAAGCACCAGGAGCCGCCGCTCGAGCCGGTCGACTTCACGCGCCAGCGTCACGTCCATCACGCGGTCGATGCGGCCGCCAAGTCCTTGCAGCGAGCGCACGCCGAATTCGTAGGTGCGCTTCCACTCGCGCATCGCCGCGACGAAGAGCGCGGCGACGCCGTGCACCTCGCGCGCCGGCGACCTGCTGGTAGAGCTGCTCCAGCGACTGCCCCGACCAGAACACCGTCTCGAAGTGGTCCATGCTGCGCCTGGTGCGGGCGTAGAGGATGAGCTTGTCGACGATGATGGCCCAGCACCAGACGGACGCGGCAAGCAGTCCGAGGACCACCAGCTTGACGACGATGTGCGCCTGCCAGAACAGCGCAAGCAGGGAGAAGCCGCCCGCCGGCCCGGCCAATGCGGTCTGTACTACGTCAGGATTCATGAGAGGGATCGCCCAGTTCCGATCTCGGCGGCTTGTGGCCGCTGAATGTGTCCAAAGCGCGGCCTGACACCGCCTTGCCGCAGCCCGCTAATCCACCACTTTAGGGTTAACGGCTGGTGACCAGCAAGGCGTACGATAAGCGCTTGGAAGCGACGCCAATTTCAGGCGTTAGCCGCCTGTCGCGGCGAAGCGCCTCGCGCACGCCGGCGGGAGCGGATCGCGCGGCCATCTGCCCCGACGAGCGCGACCGTGACGGTCGCGCGCGACCAGCAGCTCTTCGCCGCGCAGCATCGTCCTGTCGAGAGTATTCGAGCACCGCCGCCGCGCCGCACGTCGTGCGGATCGTCACGCACATCGTCGATCGACGCCGGCTTCAGGAAATCGATCGCCATGTGGCGGACGGCAAAGGCGAGCCCCTCCGCCGCAAGCTCGCGATGATGGACGCCGAGAAGGCGAAGATAGTCCGATCGCCCGCGCTCCATGAAGTGCAGATAGCGCGCGTGATAGACGCGGCCGGAAAAATCCGTGTCCTCGAAATAGACGCGCTGTGCGGAGCCGTGGCCCGCGGCCGTCAGGCGGCCGGCAAAGCGCGGCGGGGACTATCTTCCATATGTCGATCCTGGCGACGCGAGTGCGGGCGGTCTACTGCCCTCTGCATCTTCTGCTCGAACGTGAGGACGATGAATTCCGCCGGGCGGATGAGCGCGATCAGCACCTCGGCTCGAGGATTCCGTCAAGGACGTCCTCCGGCGTCATCGTGGCGCCGAGGCCGATTTTGACAACAAAGGCGTCTTCCGGCGCCGCTCCGGCGAGGGCACCCCGCTTCCAGAGGTTCGTCAGGAAATTGTTGATCATCGATTTGATCGCGACCCAGGTGTTCGCGGCGTTCGGCTCGAAGACGTAGGCTTTCATCGCGAGCCGGATGGATT
>CAVVPM010000016.1:0-491477 GCA_963750115.1 uncultured Alphaproteobacteria bacterium
GGGCAAACCGCTACGCCTATGCCGACAATTCGCCGCTGATGGTGGTGGATCCGAGCGGAATCTCTGAGATGTATTCGAATACATCACCGGCCTCAACGACTCCTATCGCGTCGCGGCACTGAATGCGGTCGCTGGATGGCAAGACTTGCTGACCTTTGGCTATGCCGCCAAGCTTCGCTCTCTTTTTGGCTGGAACAGTGAGGTCAACACCTGCTCTGCTGCGTATCGGGCCGGCGAATGGGGTGGGCTTGCAACCGGCGTGCTTTCAGGCGCTTCGTACCTGCGCGGAGGCGCAGCTGTCGCCGAGGCGGCGTCAGATACCCTAAGCGCACAAAGTGCGGTCAACGCACTCCTACTTGCGAAGCAGCTTGCGAGCGAAGCGCAAATGAGTGAGGTTGGCGAAATTATAGCTGGACCAGGTGGCCGCGTAGCTTTCCGCAACGCGGAGCGAATTGCGGAACAATATGGTGGCCAAGCAACAGATTGGGTAAAGAAGACGAGCTCTTCTTATAGAGCCAGTGACGGCGCTCAGTTTGAGACGCATTGGGTGGAGAACGTTCGAACCGGGCAGCGCGTGGAATTTAAGACGAAATTTTCGGGAGCGGAGTGATGGAAAGAGACGAGTGACTTGAGGGAGAAGAAGAGAGAGCTTGTCCAAACGGCTACTTCTATGATAGAGGGAAAAATTAACCTAATAGAGGGCGTCAGAAAGATAAACGCTTTGAGACTTGACGTTGGAAACCCGGATGACCCGGTCTATATGCCAATCCGCGGTATCGAATCGGAAACAGATCATTTCCCACTCGGCGCTGCGCGAGGCCAATACTCACCGGCTTTTCTGGCGGAGTGCGATCGCGAATTGGATCGCTATCTGTCTAGTGCAAGAGGTGATATCTTGGCGGCGTGTGAGGAAATTGTGCAGGCTTGCTCTTAATTGAGCGGATATTGGCTGGTTTAATTGAGCGGATATTGGCTGGTTTAATTGAGCGGATATTGGCTGGTTCAGCCCAAGAGTTGGTGAGATGGATTTCTTAACGGGCCTTTGGAGTCGAGAAAGTTTATTGGGCGCATTTGGCCCGGTACAATAAGGTGCGTAGTGGGAAAGACTAAAGGGCCATACAACGCCGAATACCCGGAGGGCAGCTTAGTCAAGGTTGCTAGTAGGCAGGAATTGCAAAATTTCCGGAAAAACTGGAAGCTGAACAATAAGTTGCAGGAACCTCAATTGGATTATGCTGGCGTCGTCGCCCAGGTGGAATTGATAGGATTTTACCATGGCGGCGACGAGCTCTATAAGCTGGTAGGCGTCCCCGGAGTTTGGCATGAAGTTTGCTTGGTTCCAGTAGCCCCAGCGAATGCTAACCGGACGACCACGGCGCGACGAACCTTCTCGGCCGCGCGCTCGGCTATGTCGACGACATCAACCTGACCAATGTGTGGGACCAGAACGATTTGTCCAAGGACGAGTCCGGACCGGTATTCCGCCTCTGAGCGGCTGCAGAACACGTCGGGCCCGTGGGGTAATCTCGACATCTGGACGGACGGGGCCGGGAACCGCACCTCGCAGGAGCTCGACAACGGCTCCACCACGACCGATGTCTACGGCTTCGTGTCGGGCACCGACCAGGTAGAGGACGTCACCACCAACTCCACTCTGTCGCGCTCCTTCACCTATGACGACGCCGGCGACGTTCTGACCGACGCCAAGGGCGGCGTCACCACCACCTACACCTATAACGACGCCGGGCGCATGGCCTCGCTGACGGTGGGGTCGGCCGGCCACGGGCCCTACCTCTATGACGGCTTCGGGCTCCTCGCCTCGCGCCAGGAGACGGCCGGCGTATCGTCCTCGACGGTGCACCTGATCTACGACCAGGCCGGGGAGCTGATCGCCGAGGCCAACGCCGCCACCGGCGTCACCGTGCCGAGGACATCTCGGTTGACGGCCGGCCGGTGGCGGTGGTGGACGACGTCGATACGGGCAGCCCGGTTCTCTACCAGGTGCATGTCGACCATCTCTACCGGCCGGCGACGATGACCGACGATTCCGGCGCCGTGGTGTGGCGGGCGACCTACATGCCGTTCGGCGAGGTCTACTCGATCACGGGAAGCGAGTCCGACTACTACCGCTTCCCGGGCCAGTGGTTCATGCTGGAGACGGGCCTCGTCTACAACTGGAACCGCTGGGACCACCCGACGCTGGGCCGCTACACCTAGCCCGACCCGACGGGGCTGGCGGGCGGCGCGAACCGCTATGCCTATGCCGGCAACGCGCCGCTGATGGGGGTGGATAGGGATGGGAAATTCTACTGGTTTGTTCTTCCGGCTGCGCTTGCGGTCGCTGAGGTGGGCTGGCCGCAATCGCCTGGGGTTATCCGGCCGATCGCCTTGCGCGGGTCATCGAAATCTGCCTCGTTCGGGCGGCTTCGATCGTTCCGCGGAGGGGGTGATGGCGGGGGAGAAGGCTTTTCCCGTTTCCTGGGAGGAATTCCATCGCGACGCGCGCGCGCTTGCCTGGCGGCTTGCCCACGCGGGGCCGTTCGCGGCGATCGTCTGCATCACCCGCGGCGGCCTCGTGCCGGCGGCGATCGTCTCGCGCGAGCTTGAGATCCGCATCATCGAGACGGTGTGCGTGGCCTCCTACCACGACTACAAAAACCAGGGCGAAACCGCGGTCCTGAAGACGATCGCCGAGGCGGTCAGAAGAGCGGAAGGCGAGGGGGGCGCCGGCGTTCTGATCGTCGACGACCTCGTCGACACCGGCCGCACCGCCTCGATCGTCAGGGCGATGCTGCCGAAGGCGCATTTCGCCACGGTCTACGCCAAGCCGAAGGGGCGGCCGCTCGTCGACACCTTCGTCACCGAGGTGTCGCAGGACACCTGGATCTATTTCCCCTGGGACATGGGCTACTCGTTCCAGCCGCCGATCAAGGGCGGCGCGGGGTAGGGGCTCAGCCGAAACGCTCCGCGCCAGCTTCGCGCCGGCGCCGAGCGCTTCGAGCTTGGCGAAAGCGATCTCCCAGCGCATCGGCGCCATGCCGCAATTGGTGCAGGGCTGGATGCGCTCCGCCGGCACGAATTGCAGCGCCTCATCGATCGTCGCCGCGACCTCCTCCGGCGTCTCGACGTGTCGCTCGCAACGTCGATCGCGCCGAGGAGCACGTCCTTGCCTTTCAGCAGCGCGAGCAGGTCCATCGGCACGCGCGAATTCTTTGCCTCGATCGACACCTGATCGATGCGGCTTTCCGCGAGCGCCGGAAAGATTTCTTCGTATTGCCGCCACTCGGAGCCGAGCGTCCCCTTCCAGTCGATGTTCTCCTTGATGCCGTAGCCGTAGCAGATGTGGACTGCGGTCTTGCAGGAGAGCCCTTCGACGGCGCGATGGAGCGCGGCGATCCCCCAATCCTTCACTGCGTCCATGTAGACGTTGAAGGCGGGCTCGTCGAACTGGATCACGTCGACGCCGTCCTTCTCAAGCGCCCGCGCCTCTTCGTTCAGAAGCGCGGCGAAGGCCATCGCCAGCTTCGCGCGGTCGCCGTAGTGTTCGTCCGCGACCGTGTCGACGATGGTCATCGGGCCGGGCATGGTGATCTTCAGGCGGCGCGTCGTGTGCGCGCGCGCGAGCCGCGCCTCCTCGGCATGCACGCGGCCCTTGAGCCGCACCTCGCCGACGACGCGCGGCACCATCGCGGTGTAGCGGTTGTCGCGAATGCCCATCGCGACCTTCTGAGCGAAGTCGAGTCCTCGACGAATTCCAGAAAGCCGTGCACGAAATGCTGGCGCGACTGCTCGCCGTCGGAGACGATGTCGATGCCCGCGTCCTCCTGCAGTTTCAGGACGAGCAACGTCGCGTCGCGCTTTGCGCGCTTGAGGTCCTCGCCCTGATAGCGCCAGGGCGCCCAGAGCCGGTTCGGCTCGGCCAGCCAGAAAGGCTTCGGCAGCGAGCCGGCAACGGTGGCCGGGAAGAGTGTCATTCGGCAGAGCCTGCCATGGATTTCCGGCGGAGTCTCGCCGGCCTGGCCCGGCCACGCTCAACTTGATCTTGATCTTTCCGCAGCATACCCACCGGCACGGTCAAGCGGGCGTGGCGAAACCGGTAGACGCAAGGGACCGGACCCAAGGCACGTAAGGCGAAGAACCCCGAAAAAGCACGCCTGAGCTTTTCCATTTGATCCCAACAGGTTGATCGTTAGGATTGCGCCCCAGTGCGGGCGTGGCGAAATTGGTAGACGCAACGGACTTAAACGACATTGAGTGCTCGCGGGAAACCCAGGATGCAGAACTGCTCAAATTCGGGGAAACCTTCAAATGGCAATCCCGAGCCAAGCCCCGGCAGACGGGAAGGTGTAGAGACTAGACGGGCAGCACCTAAAGCTCGGCGAACGCCACGGTGAAGGGATAGTCCAGACCACAAACGCCTCGCGAGTACGGCGGGGCGGCGAAAGCCGAAGTGGTATGAAAATCCGTAGGGCCGAAAGGCCTGTGCCGGTTCAAGTCCGGCCGCCCGCACCAAGCAGTACGAACCTGCGTCCGATCATGCCCACTAAAGATGACCTGCGACTATTACTCCACATCCCCTCGGAAAGCCTCTCCGTCGAATACAAAAGCTGGCTCGACCTCGGAGAGACCCGCAACAAGGCCATCTTGGCAAAGGCTGCAATTGCACTAGCCAATGAGGGAGGAGGCATCATAGTCCTTGGGATGCGGAGGACTCTAGTGAAGGAAGCGTGCTCCGATCACTACCTAGGCCGCAAGCGATTGCAAGATACAGCCAAGACCTGGTGAATGCGGCGATCGCGCGGTTTGCTGACCCAGAATTTCATTGTGGGCTGGCATTCGCGGCTCACCCCGAAACCGGGCATGAGCACGCTTTCATCGCTGTGCCGGGTGGGATGACAGTTCCAGTGATGAGCTGTCGGGGATGCGAAGGGGTAATTAACGCCCACCGTTGCTATGTTCGGAAGCCCGGTCCACGGAGCGAGGAGCCGTTCACGGCTGAGGAATGGCGCGGGGTTATGGAGCGGTGCCTCCATGCCCGCCGCGAAAACATGCTCGATGCAATTCGCACTATCGTCCAAGGTCATGGCGCACCGCCACCAACAGAAGGCGAGCAGGAAGCTCTATCAACTTTCTCGGACTTAGCCCGCGCTCGATGGCGGCGTCTCGTTGCGGACTTGCCGCCTAATGACCCCGCAAGGATGCCCCTTGGGCACTATGAAGTAGAGTTCGAATTCCGCGGCGTGCAGCCAGTTGGCAGTCTTTCTGAACTTCGAGCCAAGATGGATGAAGCGCGCAAAATCCGACGTCCGGATGGGGTCCATTCGTTTTCTCTACGCGCGAGCCTTTTATCCCCATCCCGTTGATGGAGCAATTGAAGCGTGGCTCGGTCATCCGGAGGAGAACAGATATTTTCCCGATCCGGCTCATAGCGATTTCTGGAGAGCGCACCCTCAAGGGCGCTTATTCTTGCTGCGCGGCTATGATGAAGGAATTCGACCGAACGGGCCCCTCCGGGCACCATCTTTGATGTAACAATGCCCGTCTGGCGAGTTGGAGAAGCGATCCTGTATGCGGCTCGACTTGCGCGTCTTTTGGACGAAGGTGATCCGGCTCTATTGGTCCGTTGTAGATTGCATGGGGACTAAAAGGGCGTGTCCTAGGCAGCTTGGGTAAATGAGAAGGTTTTTTCCTTTTCCTCGCCGTTTTGCGTCTAACAACTCTGCGCTAGTGCAGACCCAAGCCACGGCACATGAGATCGATGACAACCTCGTTGATGTCATCAAATACTACAGCCACTGTACAAGAACGTTTTGACTTCTTTGAACTGACAATTGACTTAGTGCGAGAAGAGATCGATCGCATGACGAGGAATCGCTTTTGAAGCAAATCCACCGGATGGGCTTAGATAAGAAATCTTTTGAGCGCCTGCATGCGGTTGATGTTGCTAAGGGTCGCGAACGTATTCGTGCGTTCGCGTGAGCCGATCGGCATTCCGAAGCTTCATCGCAATCTTGCGCTCCAACCTTAGCAATTCGATCTCCGTCATCCGCATCAGTTCCTCGATCGTCGGCACTCGCATGGGCCTCTCCTTGTTTCGAGGCCGCGCCATGCCGCCTTCACGCGGACGGCTCGAAGCGACCGGCGGAGGCGAGCTGCATCGCCCTGGCGACCGGAACGTCAGAGGAGGAGTGCGCGAGCACTTGCGGCATCACGCCGAATGTCGATGCCCCATGGCCGTCAGAAGGCTTGGTGTGGGCTTGCGGGGGAGAGACTTCCCGATTGTGGTCTGATCGGAAAAGCCCTCGGCCCACAAGGCCATGCGGGTTCGAACTCCCGCCGCCCGCACCATCTCTCGACGAGCCAGTCTGTCCGTTATGTAGTCAGACGGAGCCGACTGGGCCTGTGTGTCCGCAGCTGAACTGGAGCGGCTATTCGGGCAAGCCCGCCTTGCGCAGGCCATCGAGCAGCAGGTCCAGGTCGGCGGCGCGCTTGTAGGCCGCGATGGTCCGAGCCTGCGCGATCGAGAAATCGGGGCTGATCCTGCGAATCTCCGCCAAGGCGTCGCGCGCAAGGGCCGCCTCTCCGAGCTGGCCGTAGGTCGCCGCGAGATAAAAGTGGGACGGCAATGCGTGCGGATTGTGGGCAATGCTCCGCGCGATGATTGCCGCCGCCTCCTTGAAGCGATGCTGCGTAAAGCAGGCCTGTCCGACATAGAGCGTATAGTAGAAGGGATAGAATGGGTTGAGGCGCTTCGCCTTCTCGATCAATCCGGCCACCCGCTCCGGCTCGCCGGCGAAATGCAGGGTGCCGGCAAGGTTGGCGTAGGCCTCGGCGCTGCCGGGCTCGATCTCGACCCACCGCCTGGCGGCCGCGAGGGCCTCCTCGTGCTGCCGCTTGAAGAGATGGACCGACCCGAGCGCCTCGTAGACCAGCGGCAGGGACGGATCGAGACCCTTTGCGATCTCGGCGAGTTCGGAGGCCCGGTCGAGCGCCTTCAGATCTCCCGCGAAGAAGTCGTGCACGTACGTCTCGGCAAGCGCCGCGTAGGGCGCTGCGTAGTTCGGGTCGAGCGCGACCGCCCTTTCGTAGAGCTGACGCGCGGCGGCGTTGCCGTCCTTCGAGAACAGGCGATACTGCTCGCGCCCGCGCAGCAGGCAATCGTAGGCTTCCGGGTTGTCGGTTTCGATGCGCGGCGGCCGCGCACGCCACCGGGAATGAGCTTGACCTCGAGCGTGCGCACGATCCGTTCGGTGACGTCGTCCTGCACGGCAAAGATGTCCTCGAGCCCGCGGTCGTAGCGCTCGGCCCAGAGGTGCCCGCCTGAGCGTCCATCGATCAGCTGCGCCGTGATCCGCACGCGCGTGCCGGCCTTCCGCACGCTCCCTTCGAGAATATAGCGGACGCCGAGATCGCGGCAGACGTCCTGCGCTTTGACTGCCTTTTGCTTGTAGGTGAAGGTGGAGTTGCGCGAGATCACCAAAAGCCCGGGGATCTTCGAGATCTCCGTGATGATGTCCTCGGTAATGCCGTCGGCGAAATATTCCTGCTCGCGGTCGCCGCTCATGTTGTCGAACGGCAGGACGGCGATGGCGGGGCGGTCCGCCGGAGGCGGCGGTGTTCCCGCTGGCGCCAAGCCCGCGACCGCGGCGTCCTCATCCGGGTGCCAATGCCACACCCTGAGCGGACGGTCGATATTCTTCACCAGCTTGAGACCCAGGTCCTCGAACCGGAAATCCGTGCGGTCCCGCACTTGTTCATAGACGGCCTCCGAAATGCAAAATCCGCCGGGCCTTGCGAGACCTTCAAGGCGCGCCGCGAGATTGACGCCGTCACCATGGATATCGTCGCCGTCGATCACGACATCGCCGAGGTTGATCCCGGCACGGAATTCGATCCGTTTGTCCTGCGGCAACGCGGCGTTCCGCTCGGCCAGTCCCTTTTGTATCGCGGCGGCGGCGCGCACTGCGCTCACGGCGCTCGCGAACTCCACTAAAATACCGTCGCCCATCAGCTTGACCGTTCGGCCGTGATGCTCGCCGAGCAGGGGGTCGATGAGATTGGCTTGCATGGCCTTGAAGGCCGTGAGCGTGCCCTCCTCGTCGGCCCTGATCAGCCGCGAGTAGCCGACCACGTCGGCGGCGAAGATCGCGGCTAGACGGCGTTCCATCGGATCCTTCCTGAGGCGAGCCTAGAACCCCGGAAGCGCGGAATCCATGTGTCATCGACGCGTTGAGGCGCGCCGCCCGCCAAGGCGGCGCTACGACCAGTTCACCGCCTGCGCCTGCTCGGAGCTGGAGCGCATCAGCTCCAGCGCGCTTTCCGCGGGCTCCGGCTTGCCGAAGAGGTAGCCTTGCCCTTCCTGGCAACCGAGGAGCCTGAGCAGCGCCACCTGTTCCCGCGTCTCGATGCCTTCGGCGTTCAGGCGGATGTCGAGGCTCCGCGCAAGCGCTCCGACGGCGCTGATGATCGCTGCCGATTCGCGGCTGAGCGGAATCTCGGCAATGAACGAGCGGTCGATCTTGATCTTCGCGATGGGGAATTTTCGGATGTAATTCAGCGACGAATAACCGGTGCCAAAATCGTCCAGCGCGAAGGTCACGCCCATCTCGCGCAGCTGATGCAGGGCCTTTCGAACCAGCCCGCTTTGCTGAAGAAGCACCGATTCCGTGATCTCAAGCTCAAGCCGGCTCGCGGGCAGTCCGGAGCGGGCAAGCGCGTCGGCGATGGTTCGCGCGAGGTCGCCGCGGACGAATTGGATCGGAGAGACATTGACGGCAAGCGTCAGCGGAAGAGGCCAGGCGGCGGCCGTGCGGCACGCCTCCTCAAGAACCCAGGCGCCGAGCCGTTGAATGAGCCCTGACGCCTCGGCGACGGGGATGAACTCGGCCGGCGAGATGAAGCTGCCGTCGGCGCGCGGCCAACGCAGCAGCGCTTCAAAGCCGGTGAGGTGCCCGTCCGAAAGGTCCACCTGCGGCTGGTAGTAGATCTCGAAGGCACGCTCCTCGAACGCTTCCCAGAGCTCAAGCTCAAGCTCGCGCCTTTCGTGCAGACCGGACTCCAGGCCGGGTTCAAAGAACGAGATCGTGTTGCCGCCATTTGCCTTCGCGGCATAAAGGGCCGTGTCGGCCTGTTTCAGCACGATCAGCGGGTCGCTTTCGGTATCCGCCGGCATGGCGATGCCGAAGCTGATGCCGATGATCTGGCGGTGGCCGAGGAGATCGTAGGGTTTGCCGACGGCGGCAATCAGATTTTCGGCGAACGCCACGGCCCGCGCCTCGGCAGTGTCGCCGTAGCAGACGACCGCATAGTCGTCGCCACCGAAACGGGCGAGCAAATCGTTCGGCGCCAGAGATCGGCGCGATCGCTCCGCCACGGCCTTGAGCAGGCGATCGCCAATATCGTGTCCAAGCGTGTCGTTGACGTTCTTGAAGCGATCGAGATCGAAGCAGATCACCACGCAGGGCTCGCCGGTGATGCGTTGGCGCCGCAAGGCAGCGTCAAGCTTTTCCAGAAACTGATTGCGGTTGGGCAGCCCGGTCAGCGTATCGAAGCGCGCGAGATAGGCGATGCGCTCGGCCGCCTGGCGCTTCTCGGTCACGTCGATGAAGGTGAGCGAGGCGACGAACGTGTCGGGCAGGCGCTCCCCGCCACGGGTCAAACCGCCGGCAAGGCGCGACGGGGTGACCACATATTCGAGCATCGCCGCTTCCCCGTCGCGCCGGCGATATTCCAGCTCGTCGTGGCGCGTGTCGCTCTGTTCGCCAAGACGCGACGCTTCGATCGCGCCGCGCACCGCCTCGGTCAGCTTTGGCGGGAGGAATTCGGCCGCGAGCTGACCCACGAGATCGGTTCGCGCTTCCAGAATCTCGACCGCGGTCCGGCTCGCCGCACGGACGAGACCGGTCTCGTCCACGACGACGACGCCGGCAAAATTGTCGGCCACCACACGATTGAGGATCGTCTGCGTGTTGCGCGTCTGGTTGTGGGCGATCAGGATCAGGATGCGGCGGAAGTCGATCTCGCGTATCAGCGTGACCAAGGCAAAGCCGCAGAGCGTCGCCTGCCAGGCGCCGGTAGCCGGGACGAGCGGCCAAAAGCGCTGAACCGCAAGCGCCACGACTTCGACGGTGAGCGAGGCAAACGCCAGCGCTGCGAGCGAATAGGTCCACCGGACCCTGCGAAGGAACAGAAGAACGAGAAGCGATATCGCGACGATGCCGGCGAGCGATACGAGGTCGCCGGTCCCCGCGAGCGCCCGATCCTGCGTGACGCTTTCGGCGCCGAGGGCCTGGAGGAGCGAGCCCGAGATCGACCCGTAGACCGGCACGCGGAAGAAATCGCGGAGCTCGGTCGCGCTCGCGCCGACGATGACCTTCTTGCCCGCGATGCGGCTTCTGTCCACCTTGCCGTCAATGACGTCGATCACCGAAAGGCGGCCGATCCGGTCGGCGCGGATGCCGAAATCGACGGCGAAATCCCGGTTCGATGCACCGGCCTTGCCGCCGAGCATCTCCGCCAGAGAGGGAAGAACCTCGCCGCTGCTTTGATCGGCGAAGCGCAGGTGCCTGACGACGCCGTCCGGGTCCGCGGAAACATTCAAGCCTGCGATCCAGGCATTCTCGCGCGAAGGCCGCGATCGGCCGATTGTGCACCCACGCGGTTTCGTCGGCTCTCGCCGTGCTTTTCTGGTCGAGCGCCGCGAGAATGACGGTTCCGCCGGCGCGTTTCAGAGCCTCGGCGAATGCCGCATCGTCGGAGGGATCGGAATGCGCGCTGAAATCGACGTCGAAGGCGATCTCGGCGGCGCCGAGCTGGCGGAGGTCGTCGACAAGCTCGGCATGGATGCGGCGCGGCCATGGCCAACGGCCGACCGCCGCGATGCTCTTGGCGTCGATGTCGACGAGGACGATGCTGCCGGTCGGCTCGCGCGGGGTCAGCCGGAAGCGGAGGTCGGCGAGGGTGTGGTCGAGCGGTGCGAGCCAGCCAGCAAGGGTCGCCACCGTCATTGCCGGGGCGACCACGAGAATCGCCGTCAGGGAGCGCAGCATGGTCCTTACGCGGCTCGCGGCAACAAGCGCCTAGTGTCCGCCGATGCCAATGCCGATGCCGCCGACACTGACGCTGATGCCGTGACCGCCTCCGACGCCGACATCGACACCATTCGAGCCGCCGACACTGGCGCTCACGCCGTTTCCACCTCCGACGCCTGCGTCGAGGCCGTTCGAGCCGCCGACACTGGCGCCGACGCCGTTTCCACCCCCGGCGCTTGCTTCAACGCCGTTCGAGCCGCCGACACTGGCGCCGACGCCGTTGCCGCCTCCGAGGCTCGCTGTTTCA
Source organism: uncultured Alphaproteobacteria bacterium (assembly GCA_963750115.1). Classification (GTDB taxonomy): domain Bacteria; phylum Pseudomonadota; class Alphaproteobacteria; order Rhizobiales; family Afifellaceae; genus DASWJZ01. Next base: position 11,338 of record CAVVPM010000016.1, read on the forward strand.
GTGGCGCTCGATCCGATATCCGCGTGGTCGCTCTGACGGAACACGGCCAGGCCGGCATCGGAGACCTCGGCACCCTGGCCGGCCCGAATGTCGACCTTCTGCCCGGTGTTCAGGGCTTCGACTTCGACGATCCCACGGTCCACCGTGACGGTGTCGCCGTCGGCGCCGGCGCGGACGATGAAGTGCGTTCCCTTGACCACCGCGGCGAGGCGCGGCGTCTTGACGGCGAAGTGCCTGACGTTCCGCCGCTCCACGTCGAACTCGATCTCGCCGGTCGCCTCAAGCACGGTGGTGAAGAACCGCGTGGACGCCTTCGGCAGACTCATGACCGAGCCTGGCCCGACAACCATTGTCTCCGCGCCGCGCCGCAGCAGGACGCGGCCGCCGGCGCTCGTGGTCAGTGTCGCGCCGGCCGCGATTGTCGGTGCATCGCCGAGCGAGACCCGTTGCATGCCGTCCGATTGAACCCACACCTCCCCGGAAACCTTGACGATCGACCATACGTCGCCGTCGCCGGCATTGGTGATGCCGGCGAGGGTTGCGATCAGCGCGAGCGCCACGGTGAGCCTCAGGACCCGGAACAAGTCCGCCTCCCACGTTCGGTGCGAAAGTTTGCGTGAGACCGGTGCAAAGTCGGAGAAAAACTTTAGTTATTCCGCAATGGATCATTGAAAGATTGAGTAGAATTGCTGGTGAAGATGCACGATCGAGGCTCGGCGAGCGCCGATACGAAGAGCGTGATCCGGGACACGCCGTTCACGGCGCCGGCCGAACAAGGCGAAGGCCCGCCGAGCGGCGGGCCTTCCATCGGTTTCGACAAGAAGCGGACCTATTTCATCGAGACCTCGTAGGTCGGTGCATTGTTCAGCTGATCCTTGGTGGCGTCCGCCGTTACCGTGAGCGCGCCGTTCTGGTCGGCGCTGACATGCACGGCGTCGAAGTTGAGCGCCACCGGCTTTGCGCCGATCCCGAGAAATCCGCCGACATCAACGACGATGGCTTGGATTTCGCCGCTCGGGTCGAAGACGATGTCGCTCACCTTGCCAACGTTGGAATCGTCCGTGCCGTAGACCTTTGCGCCGATCAGCTTGCTCGCCGGCACGTTCTGCGCGGTGACTGCGGTGCCGATCGAGCCGGTTGTCATCGGAACGGTGTTCTGGCCCGATGCCGCCATCTGGTCGGCCGCGGCCGGCTGGTTGGTGGGCGTGCCGGCACCTGCCGCGGGCGCGCGGTCTGGCTCGCCGCCATGTTGTTGCCGGTCGTCATGTTTGCGGCCGGCGGAGCTACGTTCGCGGCCGGCGGAGTCATGTTCGCGGCGGCCTTGTCCTCCGGCGGCGTATAGGTCGGCAGCTGCTGGATCTGATCCTTGGTCATGGCGACCGTGACCTGCCGCTCGGAATTGTCCGTCGGCTGCGAAACCTTCAACTCGTCGAAGGGGATGGCGACGGTTTTCGCTCCGACGCCGAGGAACCCGCCGACATCGATCAGCGCGACCCGCGTACCGCCGTCCTGCTGCAGGATGAGATCGGAGATCTTGCCGATGCTCTTCTTGTCGGGACCATAGACGTCCTGGCCCATCAGCACACTGGCACGGATCTGGTCGGCCGATGCGCTGAGGAAAGCGGCACTCGAATTCGTCGCCGCGGGCGTGTTCGCCGCCATGTTCTGGTCGGTCTGCGGGGCGGCCTGGTTCTTGGCCGGGGGCACCGTATTGGCCGAATTCGTAGCGGTTTGCGGTGCCGGCGCGCCGGTCAGGGCCGGTGCCAGCGGCGTGGTGACGGGTGCGTTGGCGGCCGCGGCCGCATTCTGCTGCGCAGCCCGCGCGGCAGGATCGTATGCCGTGCGATCAAATGCCGGCGCGTTCTGGAGCTCCTCTTTGGTCGCCGCATAGATCAGCCGGATGTCGCCGTTGTTATCCTCGACCTTCAGCTTGTCGAACGGAACGGCGACGTTCTTCTCGCCGATACCAAGGAATCCTCCGACGCCGACGACCGCGTCGGTGATCGAGCCGTCCTTGCCGATGATGAGGTCGTTCACATCGCCGATGCTGTTGGCGTTCGGATCGGCGCTCGCATAGACCGGACGGCCCATGAACGCCGTCGCAAGCGTCGGCTCGCTCGGAGTCAGCTTGTCGCTCGCCGCCGCAGTGTCGGCGGCATTCGTGCTTGCGGCTCCCGCCTGAACGGCAGCCGGGTTCGAAGTCGTGTCGTTCGCCTGCGCCACATTGAATGCGCCGGCGCTCAATAGCGCGAGGACCGCGCTGCTTGCCATCAGTTTACGGATCATCTCCAACCTCCATCCGCGTGATACGGAAATCCGCCGGGCATTTTTCGCGCCGGCGGCATTGCCCGGTGTCAATGTGTTCGGAGATCGGACGTTCCGGAGTGGGCGATATTTACTGGGGACGCCACCCGAATAGCCAGTCAAGCTGAGAAAGGAGAAGTCTAGTCGGCAAAGCTTTCAGAATAGAATCTCGGAGGAGCGCGGGAACCCCGCCGAGCTCGTAAGTGTTCAAATTCCGGCGGGAGGCGCGTGCCACGCGGCTGACGCGCTCCTTGCGCTCGCTCTCGAAGCGGACGAGACCACGCTGCGGCCGGTTTGCAGTCCCTCTCCAGTGCGGCCGCCAGAACCCATGCGTCCTCGATGGCCTGGACGCCGCCCTGCGCGGCGCTCGGCGCCATCGCGTGCGCGGCGTCGCCGATCAGCGCCACGCGGCCGCGAGACCATGAGACCGCGTGATCGAGGTAGAGCAGCGGCCGGTGCGTCCACGCCGACACGGCGTCGATGAGACGACGCGCGTCGCGCCCGAATGATTCGAAGCGGCGGCGTCGCGCCGTCGCCGCGCGCAATCACGACGATGTTGAGGCTCCTTCCGCCCTCGATCGCGTAGTGGACGAGGTGTGCGTTCGCGCCGAGCCAGAGTCCGGTCACGTCGGGCCGGACGATGCCTTCGACGGCGGCTGCCGGCAAAATCGCACGCCAGGCGGTACGGCCGAACCTTTTCGGCCCTGCCAGCGCAAAATAGCCGGTGCGGATCTGCGAGCGGATGCCGTCGGCGGCGATCAGCACATCGGCGCGGCATTCAAGCCCTCCGGCGGTGAAGGCGACGGCGTCCTCCCTGCCGGCGACGTCGGCAACCTCGGCGCCGAGGTGGAGCTCGATCGCTCGCGCGCGCTTCGCGGCGGCGACAAGTCCGGCCTGGAGATCGGCGCGGTGAAGCGTGCAATAGGGTGAGCCGTAACGGGTCCGCGCCGGCTTCCCGAGCGGCACCCGCGTCAGCTCCGCGCCGCTTTGCGCATTGCGGATGACGAGCGCTTCGGGCTCGAACAGGCGGTCCTTGAGGTCGCCGACAACGGCAAGTCGGTCGAGCACGGCCATCGCGTTCGGCGAGAGCTGAATGCCGGCGCCGATCTCCTCAAGCTTCGGCGTGCGCTCGTAGAGATCGACGGCATTTCCGCGCGCGGCAAGCGCGACCGCCGCGGTCAGGCCGGCAATTCCGCCACCGGCGACCGCAACGCGCATAAGCGTCTACGCAGCCGGCTGATAGACGCAGTCAGGTGGCCGCGACTGCTTGGCTTCGAGGCTCGGGTCGAAGCGGTAGACGGTCGAGCAATAAGGACAGATCGCCTCGTCCTCGTCGCCCATGTCGATGAAGACATGCGGATGGTCGAAGGGCGGAAGCGCGCCGACGCACATGAATTCCCGCGCGCCGATGGCGATCGAATCGACGCCGGCGTCGTTGTGGAAGTGCGGGACGGTGCTCTCGGCCATGGGTCTGCCTCATTCGAGGGCGGGTGGTCGGGACAATAGCCATCGCGCGGTCGAGGACAAGCCGGCGCGGCACTTTGTTCCGCGCGGGCGCTCGTGTAGCGTCCGCGGCACCAGAGGCGAAGCGGTTCGAGAGCTTGGACGGCGCATTCGATTCCGACGGGGTCGCGATCGCCTTCATCGACGAGGGCGCCGGCTATCCGGTCCTCCTGATCCATGGCTTCGGCTCCAACCTGCAGGTCAACTGGGCGGCGACCTCCTGGGTGCGCGACCTTCAGGCGGCGGGGCGGCGGGTCATCGCGCTCGACAATCGCGGACACGGCAGGAGCGGCAAGCCGCACGACCCGGCCGCCTACCGGGTCGAGATCATGGCGGAGGACGCGCGGCGCCTGCTTGATCACCTTGGCATCGAGCGTGCCGACGTTATCGGCTATTCGATGGGCGCGCGGATCGCGGCGGCGCTCGCGATCGCGCATCCGGAGCGCGTCAGGCGCGCCGTCTTCAGCGGCATGGGAGATGCGATGGTGAAGGGGGGCGGCGCGCCGGAGCCGATCGCTGCGGCGCTTCGAGCGAAATCGCTCAGCGATGTCGGCGACGAGCGGGCCCGCGCCTACCGCCTCTTCGCGGAACAGACGAAAAGCGACCGGGAGGCGCTTGCCGCCTGCATCCTCGGCTCGCGCGAGCCCTTGCCGGCGGCAAGCGCGGCGGCGATTTCGGTGCCGGTGCTGGTCGCGGTCGGCACGGAAGACGAGGTGGCGGGAAGCGCCGTCGGGCTCGCCGCGCTCATTCCCGGAGCCGAGGTTTTCGCGATTCCCGGCCGTGACCACATGAAGGCGGTCGGCGACCGGCGGCACAAACAGGCGGTTTTGGCGTTTCTTAACCAGGCGGCCTGAGGCGAGCCCTCCCGCGCGGCGGCAGATTGCCCTATATTGGCTCTTCAGTATGGAGGCAGGCCAGTGTGGAGGCAGGAATGAGCGCAAAAGTTCCAAGTCCGGCATCCGGCGCGGTCGAAGCGCTCGATCCGATCTGGACCAGGCTTCGCGGCGAGGCCACGCAGGTGGTGGCGAACGAGCCGGCGCTCGCCGGGTTCGTCTACGCCCACATCCTCAACCACGCGCGGCTTGAGGATGCGGTGGCCCACCGTATCGCCGAGCGCCTCGACAGTGCCGTCTTCGACGGCGACCTGATCAATCGCGCCTTCGCCGAAATGGCCAAGAGCGATCGCGACTATCCGGTTGCGCTGAGCGCCGATCTCGTCGCCGTCTACGACCGCGACCCGGCATGCAGCCGCTTTCTCGAGCCGGTGCTTTATTTCAAGGGGTTCCACGCCATACAGACGCATCGTCTCGCGCACTGGCTCAACAGGGGCGAGCGCAAGGACTTTGCCTTCTACCTGCAGAGCAAGGCGTCGGAAGTGTTCCAGGTGGACATCAATCCGGCCGTGCCGATGGGGAAGGGGATCTTCATCGATCACGCGACCGGGGTCGTGGTCGGCGAGACGGCGGTGATCGAGGACGATGTCTCCATCCTGCAGAACGTGACGCTCGGCGGCACGGGCAAGGAGAGTGGCGACCGGCATCCGAAGATCCGGCACGGCGTCCTGATCGGCGCCGGCGCCAAGATTCTCGGCAATATCGAGATCGGGCGCTGCTCGCGTGTCGCTGCCGGTTCCGTCGTGCTGAAGCCGGTGCCGCCGCATGCGACGGTCGCCGGCGTTCCTGCAAGGGTGGTCGGGCAGGCCGGCTGCGCCGAACCCGCGCGGAGCATGGACCAGGTGCTGCGCGACGGTGACAGCGACAGCGACGTCGGGTTTGGGATGTAGCCGAAAACCGCTCGCGGGCGCGGGCGATTGCCGCTAAGAAGGCCGCGCAAGCGGAAGAGCCCGAGAGTCGAGCCCGTGACGATCGAAGAGCTGAAGAAGGTGGAGCGCTACCTCCGCCGCCTGTTCGCGAACGAGGCGATCGCCGTCAAGGCACGCCCGCGCAAGGACGATTCCGCCGAGGTCTTTGTTGCGGAAGAGTTCGTCGGCGTCGTCTACCGCGACGACGAGGACGACGAGCTGTCCTACAATTTCACGATGGCGATCCTCGACTACGACCTGAACGCCTGAGCGACGCGCGAACGCCGCGTCTCCGCTCTCTCCGATCCGCCCAATCCGCGCGAATTAACCAAATGACCCGAAGAGGCGCTGCGCTCGCCGGCAGCGCTTGAAGCGACGCGCGTCCGCGGTTACCCTTCGCAAAAGTTAACAAATGGTTAACGGAGGGGCCCGTTGTCCGAGTTCGGCGTGTTTGTGTATTGCGCCGCGATGGGATTCGTCGCCGCGGCTACGATCGCGACCTTCTATCAATGGGTAACTTCCGAGGCGGCGGAGCTTTTTTCCGTGCGCTCGAGTCCCTGGGGCCTCGCTTTCACGGTCGTCCTCAGCATGTTCTGCGGCCCCTTCATCGTGGCGCGGAAGGTCTTCGCCGGCCTCAGGGCGCGTGAGCTGAAGGCGCTTCCGGCGGCCCTCGGCATGTTCGTCGCCGGAATGTGGAGCGTCTGCGCCGGTATCTTCTACGTGAGCCTGCTCATCGCCGCCTGAGGCGACCCGAGCCGCCGCCGTCAACGCCGCGCCGCCGCCTCTCGAAGCTTTTTCATCGCCTTTTTGAACCGGCACCTGCACCGGCCATCGGCGCGGGCCGCGCCGGACGCGTCAGCGCGAAGTGGCGGTATGCGGCGTCGTCCAGCGCGGATCGCCGATCGAGACCCAGCGATTGGGATCTTCGGTCGACTGGCGCTTCACGTAGCGATAGGCGGTCTCGTACCAGTGGCGGATGCTGTCCGTCTTGTTGTCGAGAATGAAGTCGCCGCCCGAAGTGCGGGCGAGAAGGACGGCATGCCCATCCCCCACCTCGTCGAATACCACGGTGATGAGAAGGTCTCCGGTCGGCCAGCCGTGCTGTTCGAGAAGCTTGCGCTTCAGGAGCGCGTAGTCCTCGCAGTCGCCGTAGGTTTTGGGTAGCGTCCACACTTCATCGCGGTGATAGATTTCGAGGTCCGTCGCCGGAATGATGATGCGGTTGACGAGGGTATTCACCTCTTGCAGGTCGCGCCAGGCCCGCCCGTTCAGCGCCTCGGCGGTGTCCGAGCCGCGCACCACGCATTCCGTCGGGAAGTTGTGGCAAAAGTCGGCATAGCCGGCCGGCGCGTTCGTGGCCCCGCTTACCGGCATGCTCAGGCTGACCGCATTCCCTTCACCGTTCAGAAACGTCAGCCCCAGCAAGACAAAAAGACCGGCCACGCGGGGCCGGCACGCAAACGCAAACATTTCAATCGCCCCCGATCTTGAGGCGACAATAGCAGAATTCGATTGCGGTTGGACTAAAAGTTTAGCTCAACGAGGCGTGAAGAGGCGGCGGCGGGCCGGCCGGATTGCGGCCGCTTGCCGGCTTAGAAGAAGTCCTTCTCGATCGTCTTCTCGATGGCTGAGTCCGACATCAGGCGCATGAACTCGATGCCAATGCCGTCGTCGAAATGCCGGATGACGCGGGCGCCGAGGTGTCCGAGCCGGACGGGCGAGCCGAGCGGCGGGCGAAGCGTCGTCGAGAGCGCGGCGCCAGAGAGCGACATGTCGATGACGCGGACCGGATGCGTGGTTCCGTCGGCGAGAACGATGGTGGCGTCGCTCCGCTTCGGCGTTCGGCGAAGATGCCGCCGATCCTCGTCGAGATTGAGCACGTGCCGATTGGCAAGCCACGTCAGAGTGTCGGCCAGCTTGTCGCGCTTGCGCTGCGACGCGCTGATTGACATTGTGAAGCCCTGCTCGCCTTGGTTGACGACAACGCCCTCGACCCGGCCGATGTTGTCGATGTAGGCGACGACGCGCTCGCCAACGTCGGCGGAGAACGGACTGATGAACTCGGCTTCGCCGGGCGAGATCGCCAAAAGCTGGCAGGGACACTCGCGCTGGTCTGCGAACATGCAGCGCCCGAGCAAGCTGAGCTGAACTCGCTGAAAGCGCCGCTCCGCTGACTCGGTTTGTTGTGTGGTTTGTTGAGCTTCCAGCGCCGGCATGGCAACCCCGAATGATCCAACTTAAGCGGGCGGTTGCAGCCCGACGCGGAAGCTATGCCGTTGTAGTTAATTAACTGTAAGCGCTGAGATCGATATGGAGCGCGGTCGCTGCTACTTTCCGCCATTCACGACGGTCAAGTGCCCGTAGCGGCGGCGCGTCTTGAGGGCCGCGGCGGGAAGCGCCGACAGCACCGAGACCTCGGCGCGCGGCGAGCTCGGGCGTGTTCGCGGCAAAAATCGAATCGAGCGAAGCGACTGTCCGACGACCCGCGCCCGCACGCGGTTCGTCTCTTCATGGCCGCCGATCCGCACCATCGAGCCGATCGCGCCGGCGGTACCGTTCTCGCCGACAAGGGGCAGAAGCAGCATCTCCTCGGCGGTGAATCCGCTGGCAACGGTCTCCATCATGACGCCGGCGATGAGACCGGTGGAGCGGAAGGCGGTGGCGCGAAGGTCGCGCTTCATTGTCGCGGCGTCGATCGGATTCCAAAGCGCCAGAAAGCTCTCGTCGGCAAGATCGCGACCGTAGCGAGTGGCGACTGACGCGCCGCAGAAGCGGAAGCGGAAGCCCGATCCGTCCGGATCGAGAAGCTCGATCAGGAAGAGGGAAGGGAGGATCGGCATCAGCTCCGCCGCCCGAATCCCGGTCGGGCGCACCCCGGCGGGCCGGTGGCAGCTCAGCCAATACTCGTAGAGGGCCTTGCTGGTATCGTGTTTCATAACGCCCCCGTGCGCGGGCTCTGGCGGCTCTTCGGCCGTCCTTCCGCCCATTCCCGGAAGCTATTGGGTGCCACGATGGGCGGGCACGGCGGGCTGAAACCAATCGTTAAGGTTAACAAAAGGTAACCGTTGCACGCGGCCGGGCTTTGGCCTCGGCTCGCTCGCGCCAATTCAAGGCCGTACTCGCCGCCTGGGGCACCAGGAAGCGCGAGACCTCAGGGGGTCGTTGTGGAAACCGCCGTGTGCGAAAGCCCGGCGGTTTTCACTTTGTGTGCGAGCGGCTTGCGCTGTCCCCCTGCGAACAGGCATGACCGCGCGATGAATCGCACCCCCGCCGTCAATCTTCCGCCCGTCATCGTCTGGCTCGCCGTCGTCTGCATCGGCATTCACGTGGTGCGGCAGTTCCTGAGCCCCGCGCTCGATGAATGGGTGGTCTTCGCCTTCGCCTTCATCCCGGCGCGCTATAACGATCTTGGGACCGTGCTCCCCGGGGGAGAGGCGGCGCGCTTCTGGTCGCCGGTCAGCTACACGCTGCTTCCACGCCAACTACCTGCACCTCATCGTGAACATGATCTGGATGGCGGGCTTTGGAACGCCGCTTGCGCGCCGGCTCGGGGCGGCACGCTTCCTGCTCCTCAGCCTGATCTCCACGATAGCCGGCGCCGGCCTGCACTACGTGATGAATATCGGCGACGAGATACCCGTCATCGGGGCTTCGGGCGCGATCTCCGGCATGATGGCAGGGACAGCCCGGTTCGCGTTCTCGCCCGGGGGGCCGCTTTCCGGGGGAAGCACCGCCGCGGCGTTCCAAGTCCCCGCCGAGCCGCTCCTCGCGGCGCTCAGGAACGGACGCGCGGTCGCCTTCATTCTCATCTGGTTCGGCGTCAATATCATCTTCGGCTACGCCGGGGGCCTGGTGCCCGGCGTTTCAGGACCGATCGCCTGGGAGGCGCATATCGGCGGCTTTCTCGCCGGGCTTCTTTTCTTCCCTTTGCTCGATCCGGTCGGCCGCGGCGGACCCGACGAGAGGCTGGCCTGACGCCGCGCGAACTCCTAAATTAGGGGTTGCGCTCCGCATACGGAGCGAGCGGAAAGGGAGGATCCGATGACAGTCGCACGGATCGTCAACGACAAGGGCCGGAACGTTGTAACGGCTTCCCCAGGTGACTCTCTCGCGGCCATCGCCGCGACCCTTGCCGAAAAGCGGATCGGCGCCGTCGTCATCGTCGAGGGCGGCGCCATTCGAGGCATCGTCTCGGAGCGCGACATCGTGCGCGCTGTCGCCAAGCACGGAGGCGACGGGCTCGCCAAGCCCGCCTCGGAGTGGATGACGTCGCGGGTGGTGACCTGCGGCCCGGAGGACACGATCAACGAGGTGATGCAGAAGATGACGGCAGGCCGCTTCCGTCACCTGCCGGTGATCGCGCATGGCAAGCTCGCCGGCATCGTCTCCATTGGCGACGTGGTGAAGCGGCGGATCGAAGACGTCGAGCGCGAGGCCGATCAGATCCGCGAATATATCGCGACCGCCTGACAGCGGAGCTTCGCGAAGATATCAGCCGCCGGGCTGATCGGGCGGTGCGAAAGGCCGCTCGACCGGCCCGGCGCCGAGCGGCACGCGGCGATAGAAGCAGGTCGTACGGCCGGTGTGGCAGGTAGCGGCGCGTTCGCTCACGGCCGCGCGAACCAGAAGCACATCCTGATCGCAATCGGTCAGGAGCTCGACCACGCGCTGCAACGCGCCGGAGGTTTCGCCCTTTTTCCAGACGACCTCGCGCGAGCGGCTCCAATAGTGCACGAAGCCCGTCTCAAGCGTCAGTCGGAGCGCCTCGCGGTTCATCCACGCCATCATCAGAACGTCGGCGTTCTCGGCATCGACCGCGATGCAGGGAATCAGGCCGTCCTTGTCGAAACGGGGCGTAAAGCGGCGGGATTCTTCGATCGTATCGGACGCGGCATCGGGCGAGGGGGGCATCGGGGCAATCTGCTATTTGAAGGAGCGGCGGTCGGCGCCCTATATAAGGGATCGGTGGGCGCTCCACCAAACCGGCCCTGGCTGTCTTTGCGATGCTCGACGACATCTACAACACCAAGATCCTGGAGCTTGCCGGGAATATTCCGCGGATCGGCAGGCTTGCCGATCCCGACGCCACGGCGCGCGCGCATTCAAGGCTTTGCGGCTCGACGGTCACGGTGGACGTGAAGATGGCGGACGGGCGCATCTCCGACTTCGCGCATGACGTGAAGGCCTGCGCGCTCGGCCAGGCGTCGTCCTCGATCATGGCGCGAAACGTCATCGGCTCGACTCCGGACGAGCTGCGCGCGGTGCGCGACAGGATGTACAAGATGCTGAAGGAGACCGGTGCGCCGCCCGACGGGCGCTGGTCGGACCTGAAATATCTCGAGCCGGTGCGCGACTACCGCGCCCGCCACACCTCGACGCTGCTGACATTCGATGCCGTCGTCGACGCGGTGAACCAGATCGAAGCGCGGAAGAGCTGAGGCGCGCTTGCAGGGTGCATGCGCGCTTCTCGCCAAGATGAGCATGCTTTCGACAGATAAAGCGGAATCCGGTCACCGGGACCGCGCTCGCGCGCGTGGTGCAGGGCATCGTCGGCATTCCGGCGCTTGCCGCGCGCGGGCTGATCCGCGTCTATCGCTATACCTTTTCCAGTATTGCGGGGCGCACGTGCCGGCATTTGCCGACCTGCTCCGAATATGCCGACATCGCGATCGGCCGCTTCGGCCTTTGGCGTGGGGGCTGGGTAGCGTTCGCCCGCCTCACGCGTTGTCGGCCGGGCGGCACCCACGGCTTCGACCCGGTGCCGGAAATCTTGCCCGAGACTGCGACCTGGTTTAGGCCGTGGCGCTACGGTCGCTGGACGGCCTGCTCCTGAGGCCGGACCGCCTCATCTTGAAATCCCTGAAGTGTCGGGACGTGCGCCGGAGCCGCGCGTTGCGGAGAGGCTGCCGGAGAGCACATGGCCATTCTGAGGGTTCCGGGCAATCCGAAGACGGACGTGGCGGACGAGCACTTCGCCCGCCTCTTCGCGATTGCGCCCGCGCACAGACTGCGCCGCGTCAGCTACGACGCGACGGGGATGGATTCGCACGAATGGGTGCACGAAGAAATCGACGCCGACGGGGCGATCGTGGCGAGTTACACGACCGATTTCGTGGTCGGCAACGACGGCGCCATCGCCTCCTACACGCGGCGCGGGGTGAACGACGCGACCTTAAAGGAGGGATGGATCAACGAGATCCTCCATTTCATGGGCAAGGGTGAATAGGCGAGAGTGCTCGCCCAACAGGACGAAGGACATGATCACGATCTCTCTTCCCGACGGTGCCAAACGCGACTTCCCGGAAGGCGCGACCGGCACGACGGTGGCGGAGGGAATCTCCAAGTCGCTCGCCAAGAAGGCGGTGGCGATGCAGGTGGACGGCGTGCTCGCCGACCTCTCCGACCGCGTGCCCGACGGCGCCGCGGTCGCCATCGTGACCCGCGACGACCCGGCGGCGCTGGAGCTGATCCGGCACGACACCGCGCACGTGCTCGCGGAGGCGGTGCAGGCGCTTTATCCCGGCACGCAGGTGACGATCGGCCCGGTGATCGAGAACGGCTTCTACTACGACTTCTTCCGCAACGAGCCGTTCTCGACCGAGGACTTTTCGGCGATCGAGGCGAAGATGCGCGAGATCGTCGCGGCGAACCGCCCCTTCACGCAAGGAGGTCTGGGCGCGCGAACGCGCGCGAGCAGGTGTTCCGCGACAAGGGCGAGATGTTCAAGGTCGAGCTGGTCGATGCGATCCCCGAAGGGGAGGACGTGAAGGTCTATTCCCAGGGCGACTGGTTCGACCTCTGCCGCGGTCCGCATATGCCGTCGACCGGCTTCGTCGGCGACGCGTTCAAGCTGACCAAGCTTGCCGGCGCCTATTGGCGCGGCGATTCGAACCGCCAGCAGCTGCAGCGCATCTACGGGACCGCGTGGGCGACCAAGAAGGAGCTCGACGCCTACCTCACCATGCTGGAAGAGGCGGAGAAGCGCGACCATCGCCGCATCGGCCGCGAGATGGATCTCTTCCACCTGCAGGAAGAGGCGCAGGGCTCCGTGTTCTGGCACGCCAAGGGCTTCACCATCTGGCGTACGCTCGAAGCCTATATGCGCCGCCGGCTCGACGCCGACGGCTACATCGAGGTGAAGACCCCGCAGCTTCTCGACGCCAAGCTCTGGGAGCAGTCGGGCCATTGGTCGAAGTTTCGCGAGAACATGTTCGTCGTGCCCGACCACACGCCGTCGATCGAGGAGCACGGGCCGATCATCCACGGCGAGGTGGAGCGCTGGATGGCGCTGAAGCCGATGAACTGTCCGGCGCACGTGCAGATCTTCCGGCAGGGCATCAAATCCTACCGCGACCTGCCGATCCGCATGGCGGAGTTCGGCTGCTGCCATCGCAACGAGCCGCACGGCGCGCTGCATGGGCTCATGCGCGTGCGCCAGATGACGCAGGACGACGCCCACATCTTCTGCACCGACGACCAGGTGACGGACGAGACACGGCGCTTCCTGGCGCTCTTCGCGCACGTCTATGGCGACATGGGGCTGACCGACATCCGCTACAAGCTGGCGACGCGCCCCGACATGCGCGCCGGCGACGACGCGGTCTGGGACCGGGCGGAAAAATCGCTTGCCGACGCGCTGACCGCCTCGGGCGTCGAATTCGAGCTCGCGCCGGGCGAGGGCGCCTTCTACGGGCCGAAGCTCGAGTTCCATCTGACCGACGCGATCGGCCGGACCTGGCAATGCGGCACCTATCAGCTCGACTATGTCCTGCCGGAGCGGCTCGACGCCACCTATGTCGGCGAGGACGGCGGGCGCTATCGCCCGGTCATGCTGCACCGCGCGGTGCTCGGCACGTTCGAGCGCTTCATCGGCATCCTGCTTGAGCACTATGCCGGCAGGCTGCCGCTCTGGCTCGCGCCGATGCAGGCGGTCGTGGCGACGATCACCTCCGACGCCGATCCCTACGCGGAGGCAGTCGCGGCGAAGCTTGGTGCGGCCGGCATCTGCGCGCAGCGCCGATACGCGCAACGAGAAGATCAACTACAAGGTCCGCGAGCACTCGGTCGGCAAGGTGCCGGTCATGCTCGTCGTCGGGCGGCGCGAGGCTGAGGAGGGGACGGTCTCGATCCGGCGCCTTGGCGCGAAGGAGCAAAGGTCGCGAGCCTCGAGGAGGCGGTTCGCGCGCTTGTCGGCGAAGCAACGCCGCCGGATTTACGCGCCGGCGCCGCAGCCTGATCGGGGACGCGCGGGACCGGATCGGCCTTCCGACGGGAAAGCCGGCTCGTACTTCCCGGAATTTCCCTAGTCGCTGTCGGGCGTCGCATTGAGCGGGGCACCGTCGGTGCCGGGCGGCACGACCGAGCTCGGCCCGACGGGCGCCTCGGTTTGCGGCTCCACCAGGTCGGAGAGGCGCACTTCGATGTCGTGCGCGAGCCCCGGCTCGACGGTGAAGTCGCGCGAGTAGATCTCGCCCTGATGCTTGGCGATCGCGGTGTAGGTGCCGGCGGCGAGGATGATGGACGGGAAGGCGCCGACGCTTTCGTTCACGGTGATGCCGTCCTGCGTGGTGACCGTCCAGCTCGTGTTGGCGAGCGCCTCGCCGCCTTCCGCGGCGACGAGCTTCAGCGTCACCTCTGCGCCGGTGTGGCGCATCACGGCTTCGGTCAGCTTGCCGGCCTTGACCTCGATGTCGGCGCGCACGATCGCGTTGATGTTCCCGTAGCGGCTGACGACATGATAGGTGCCGGCGGAGAGGCGGAGGATGCGGCCCGGCGCGGCGCTCGGGACGACGGTGATGAGCTCGCCGTTCTCGTCCTCCTGCTGCACCTCAAAGCTGACCTGGTCGGGCGGGATCGGCCGGTCATCCCCGACGACCGAATCGAGCTTCAGTCCGCCGGCGTTCGAGCACCAGCAATTCCGTGTCGTCGGCATTGCCGATGGTGACGTGCTTGGTCGCGCCGGCGCGGCCGAAGGCGGCGTTCACGCAGATAGTCGCCGGCCGGCAGCTCGACGGCGCGTGGAACCTCCGGGTGCGGTCTCGACGAGGAGCGGCAGCTTGCCGTCGCGGGCAGGCCGGGCGCCAAAGACCCGCCAGATCAGTCCGTTCGGCACCGCATCGCCGCCCTCGACGAGGCGGGCCTCAAGGACCAGCTTGTGGCGCGGACCGGCGGCAAGCGGCACCGGCGGCGTCGCTCGACACGGGCGCTCCCTGCGGCGTCGGAAGCGTGTTGGCCGGCGGCGGCGCATCGGAAGCGAGATTCGGCGCGATCAAGCCCTGCGAGAAGATGTCGTCGCCGATGCCGTGCGCTCCTGCGCCAAGGCGGGCCGGCGGCGAAGGCCAGCGTCAGTCCCACGACGAGGCGCGCAATCGACGTCACCGGCGGGGCCCGATCCTCCGGAATGGCATTATCGCGAGCGGCCGTGGTAAGCCCGCGAGGATGGCGAATTCAAGACACGGGAGCGGGTCGATGGACGACGGGCTTGCGGACTATCTGACGACGCGCCGCACGATTCCGGCGTCGCAGCTCGGCGACGCCG
Organism: uncultured Alphaproteobacteria bacterium; assembly: GCA_963750115.1. GTDB lineage: Bacteria > Pseudomonadota > Alphaproteobacteria > Rhizobiales > Afifellaceae > DASWJZ01. The sequence continues at coordinate 26,484 of CAVVPM010000016.1, forward strand.
GCGCCCGACGCGGCGACGCTCCGCGCGATGCTGACCATCGCCGCGCGGGTGCCCGACCACGGCAAGCTCGCGCCCTGGCGCTTCATCGTCTTCGACCGGCAGGCGCGCGAGAAGGCGGTCGCCGGGCTGGTCGAGATCGCCGGGCGGCATCCCGACGAGAAGGAGCAGCGGATCCGGACGCGAAGGCGAAGGGCTTCGCCGACGCGCCGCTCGTCGTCGCGGTCGTCTCCGCGCCGATCGTCGACCACCCGAAGATCCCGCTCTGGGAGCAGCAGCTCTCCGCCGGCTGCGTCGCGCTCAACCTCATTCACGCGGCCGCGGCCTATGGCTTCTCGGCGCAGATGGCTGACCGGCTGGTACGCCTATGACGACGAGGCGAAAGCCTGGCTCGGGCTGAAGCCCGGCGAGAGATTCGCCGGCTTCGTCCACATCGGCACGCCCGAAGTGCCGCCGGTCGAGCGCGACCGGCCGGATGTGGAGGGGATTACGAGCGAGTGGGGGTAGGGGCCGAAGGCCAAGCGTTCGCTCTCGTCCTTCCGTTTCGACTTCGCCCGCTCGGTTCGCAGTCGTTTCAGCCTGCGCATCGGGTGGGCGACGGGTAAGAGCCTCTAATCCTTCATTGATTTCGCGCGGCGGCCATGACCCGGCGGTTCGCGTGCGACCCGGCTCCGATAACCATCCGGAAAGGATGCGCTCGACTTCGCCTGGGGAAGGCTGATCGTAGCCGACAAAGCCATGGGGCTTGGCCGCATACCATGGTCCGTGGCCGCGCAAATCCTTCTCGCGCGGATAGTTTCCTGGGGTGGCAACGTTGGGGTTGCCACCCCTTTTTCTTGCCGATCTCGTTTCTTGCCGGTCTCGCGCCGAAAAGCTTCCGACGCCTGCGCCGCCAGACGGAGTTCGGGCGCGGTTCTCGCGAGGCGGCGGGCGCGTTCATGTCCGCCGCGGCGGCGCGCACGGCGGCCTTTTCGGGATGCGCACGGTGATCGCCGCCGCGTCGAAAGGGGAGGCGGTCAGTATTCGGATTCACCGGGTTGGGACGGAGCCTCCGCGGGGTCGGGCGCGCGTTCGCCGCATCGCCGGTTTCGACGGCGGCGCCCGCTTCGGCAGCTGCGTCGGCCTCGACGGCGGCGCCCGCTTCGGCATACGGCTGCTTCGGGGGCCGGCTCGGGAAGTGCGGCAGGTTCGGCCTTTGGAGGAGGCTCGGACGTGGCCGCAGCGTCCGGGGCCGGCGACAGGCGTCCGGCCTCAGCCAGGAGCCGCCCGGCGGCCTTCAAGTGCGGGATGTCGAGCATCTGGCCGTCGAGCGAGGTGACGCCGGCGTCGCCCGCTGCGGCAAACGCGGCGACGATCCGCTTCGGCTTCGCGCGAGCGCCTCCGCCGACGGCGTAAAGGCCTCGTTGATGACCTCGACCTGGTCGGGATGGATGGCGAGCTTGCCGGAGAAGCCGTCGCGCCGCGCGGCCGCGCATTCGCGCTTCAGCCCTTCGAGGTCGCGGAAGTCGGCGTGAGACGGCGTCGATCGCCGCGACGCCGGCGGCGGCCGCGCCGAAGAGGCGAGGCTCCGCACGAGCGCGAATCGGCTCGGTCCAGACGCCGTCGGCGCGCGTTCCGAAGCGCGCCGATGTCGGCGCGCGAGATCCTCCGCGCCCCAGGTCAGGCCCACCAGCCGCGCGGCTTGCGCCGCTGATAGGTGCCGAGGCCGAAGATCGCGGCCGCCGTCTCGGTTGCGATCGCGATGATCTTGGTCCGCGCCGTCGTCGATGCCGTGCAGCGCCTCGCGCACGGCGAAGCTGCGCGTCGAGCAGCGCTACGTCGGCGCCGCCGCGTCGCCTTCGGAAGGACGATGCCGTCAGGCGCGCCGGTCATCACGACGTCGAGATCGCCGTCGGCAGCGGCGTGTCGTAAGCGCGTTGATGCGCACGAAGAGCTGCGGCGCGCTCGGCGACCTCGCGGTGCTCGCGCAGGAAGTCGAGCGCGCGTGCGCCGCGCGGCCTCCTTGGCCGATGGCGCGACCGAATCCTCCAGGTCGAGGATCAGCGCGTCGGCGCCGCGCGCGGAACGCCTTGTCGAGCTTCCGGCGCTGTCGGCCGGGGACGAAGAGGAGCGAGCGCAACTCAGCCCGCCCGCTTCTTCATGAAGGCCTGGCGGCGGCAGATCGCGACCAGCGTGTCGTGCTGATTGAAGCATTTGTGCTCGAACTCGACGATGCCGGCATCGGCCGCGACTTCGAGTGGCGCTTGGCGATGACCTCGGTGGTGACGTGCACCGTGTCGCCCTGGAAGAGCGGGTTGGGAAAGCGCACCTCGCTCATGCCGAGATTGGCGATGGTGGTGCCGACGGTGGTGTCGTTGACGGAGATGCCGATCATCAGGCCGAGCGTGAACAGCGAGTTCATCAGCGGCTGGCCCCACTCCGTCTCGGTCTCGCAATAGTGCCGGTCGATATGGAGCGGCTGCGGGTTCAGCGTCAGGCTGGAGAAGAGGATGTTGTCCATCTCGGTGACGGTGCGCCGCAGCGGATGGCGGAAGATCTGCGCCGGCTCGAAGTCCTCGAAATAGAGTCCGGCCATCGGGCACCCCTCGAATTGCAGACTATCCGCTGGCCGCCGCCTGCCGAAAGGCTGAGCCTTCGGCAACGATTCGTTAAGGCTCTCTGTGCACCATTCGTTAACGCGGTTCGACGCCGAAGGCGCGCGGGAGCACGGATTTCCGATGAGCGCGATCGTCGACAAGTTCCTCACCTGGGCGCGGCGGGCGCCGGTCGCGCGGCCGCGTCGGCGCCGCGCGGGCGCTGGCGCGCGCCTATCTCACTCCGGGTCAGCCGGCGGACGAGCGCGACGAGATCGACGCCGCGATGACCGTGCTTCTCGACGACCCGGCGGTCGAGGTGCGGCTGGTGCTCGCCGAGGCGCTGGCGCGAAGCGACAAGGCCGCCGGCGCACATCGTCATGGCGCTTGCCAGCGACGCGGAGCCGGTCGCGCTTGTCGTGGCGGAGCATTCGCCGGTCATTCTCGACAGCGAGCTCGTCGACATGGTCGCGATCCGCGGCGAGGCGATGCAGATTGCCATCGCCAGCCGGCCGTTCCTGTCGCGCGCCGTGTCGGCGGCGATCGGCGAGGTCGGCATCGGCCGAAGCCTGCCGCGCGCTCGTCTCGAACCGCGGGGCGCGCGTGCCGCGCTTCTCGCTCGACCGCATCGTCGTCGCGCCACGGCGATTGCCCGGAGCTCCGCCTGGCGCTGCTGGAGCGCAAGCGACCTGCCGCTCGAAGTCCGCGAGATTCTGCTCGGCAAGCTCGCCGAGGCGCTCCGCGAGCCTCATCGTCGCGCACGGCTGGACGACGCCGGAGCGCGCCGACGCTGGTCACGCAGGACGCGCACGAATGCGCCACCATCGCCGCTTCCTTCGAGGCGCCCGCCGACAACATGCCGGCGCTTGTCGCGCAGCTGATCGAGGGCGAGGCGCTGACTCCGGCCTTCCTGATCCGTGCCGTTGCCGCCGGCCAGACGCTGCTCTTCGAGACCGCGCTTGCGGCACTCGCCGGGGTGCCGCGCGAGCGCGTCTCAGCGCTGATCGCCTCCGGGCGCGCCGCCAATCTCCGCGCGCTGCTGCAGAAGGCGAAGCTGCCGAAGAAGACGTTTCCGGCTTTCACCGCAGCGATCGACGTGATCCGCCTCGGCGAGACGCTTTCCGGGGGAGAGAGCGACTACCGGCGCGCGACGCATCTGATCGACGCCATCGTCACGCGCTATCAGCAGCGCCAGGATCGCGAGCTCGACCAGATCCTGCGGCTCCTCCGCCGCTTCGCCCGCGACGCAAAGCGGGCGGCCGCGCGCGGCTATGCCGGGCAGTTGAGCGAGGCGGCGTAGGCCGGAAGGCGGGCCGACTTCGCTAAAATCGAGGCGCCTTTATCCGGCGCGGCCGACCGTTTCTTAACCGATCGTTTTTGTCCTTGCCCGCACTATGCCGGCGTCGAATTGGCCGTTTGTCCGGTTTCTGTATGGCTGCGTATCGATTTTCGGGTGCGTTCGTCCGCGCATTGCGGCTTGCCTTTGCCGGCATTTCGCTCTGCGGCCTCGCCGCGTGCGGTCATCTCATGTCGTCGAACAGCGACCTCGATTGCATGGCGCGCGTCATGTATTTCGAGTCGATACGCTCAAGCGACGAGGGCATGCTCGCCGTCGGAACGGTGGTGATGAACCGGGTCCGGTCCGGCAGATATCCTGAACTCCGTCTGCGCCGTCGTCGGCCAGCCAAACCAGTTCGCGGAGGGCGCCCTCACAAGATCGATGCCGGCCGGGGCGAGCCGCGACCGCGCCTACCGCATCGCGCGCGAGGTGCTTCGCGGCAAGCGCCACAGGGGCGTCGGCAACGCAATGTATTTCCACACCGCCGGGCGCACCTACGGCTATGACGACATGCATTACGTGGCGGTCGCCGGCGGCAACGCCTTCTACGAGCGCCAGGCAACGCCGGGGCGCGCCTATATTCCGCGCACGGTCGTCGCCGATGCCGGGCCGCTCGATTCGATCCGCGCCCCGCGCTGGCCATTCGGTGGCGGACTTGGCGTGATCGACCAGCAGCGGCGCCAGTCCACGCCGCCGGTCGTTGAGGTCGCGGCCGCCGCGCCGCTGCCGCAGGCCGAGCCGGCCTATGTCGTGGCTCCGGCTGCGCCGCAGCCGCTTCCGCGGCCTGCTTATGTGGCTGCGCCCGCCGCCCCGCCGGCGAGCATCGAGGCGATCATCCTGGCGAGCAACGGATTCTAATCGCCGCCTTCAGCGACGATATTTTCCAAGCTCAGTAGCGGAACTGCTCGGCGAGGATGCGCTCGTTCCAGGAATGATCGCGGTCGAACATGATGAGGGAGGCGACTTTGCGGTCCTCCTCGATGTCGACGGCGCTGACGCTCTTGAACTCGACATGGTCGGCGACGGCGTTGACCGGGCGCTTGTCGGCCTCAAGCACTGCGATCTTGACCTTGGCGCTGTTCGGCAGGAGCGCGCCGCGCCAGCGCCGCGGCCGGAAGGCGCTGATCGGGGTCAGCGCCAGAAGCGGCGCGTCGATCGGGAGGATCGGCCCGTGGGCGGAAAGGTTGTAGGCGGTCGATCCGGCGGGCGTCGACAAGAGCACGCCGTCGCAGATCAGCTCCTCGAGCCGCACCTTGACCGTCGACGCTGATCCTGAGCTTTGCCGCCTGGTAGGACTGGCGGAGCAGCGAGACCTCGTTGACGGCGCGCGCCTGACTCGTGCCGCTCGGCGTGGTCACGGTCGCGAGCAGCGGGTGGATGGTCTCGACATTGGCGGCGGCGATCCGCTCGATCAGCCCGTCCGGCGCGTATTCGTTCATCAGAAAGCCGACCGAGCCGCGGTTCATGCCGTAGATCGGCTTTCCCTTGCTCATCGTCTCGTGCAGCGCGCGGAGCATGAGCCCGTCGCCGCCGAGCGCGACCATGACATCCGCCTCGCCGAGCGACACGTCGCCGTAGCGTTTGCGAAGCACGCCCGCCGCCTCCTGGGCTTCCGGCGCGTCGCTGGCGAGAAGGGCGATCTTCGTCATGGCGGCTAGTTACTATGGCGAGCGGGAATAAGCGAATAGCGAATGGAGAGTAGCGAACCGGGGTCGTGCAGAGCGGGACGGCGTGGCTCCCTGCGCGTCTTGGAAACCGCAATCTGCCCGCTATCCGCCGTTCGCAACTCGCGCAATCCGGTGATCCCGACGCTGCCGCCTGCCGACATGAATGCGCCCGGCCGAGCCTGGCTGCTCGCGGGCTGAGACACTTTGCCCGGACGCGAAATGTATCTGGGAAACGTACAGCGCCGGGAGCATCGTGCGCCGCCCGCTGGTGTCGATCGCGGCGGCGAAGGAAAGGGAGTTTTCAATGCGCACGATGATGAGAGTGACTATTCCGGTCGAAGCCGGCAATCGCGCCATGAAGAATGGCATGCTCGGCAAGGTGATCGAGGCGACGATCGCCAAGCTGAAACCGGAGGCGAGCTATTTCGTCTCCGAAGCGGGGGTTCGGAGCGCGTTGTTCTTCTTCGACATGAAGGACTCTTCCGAGATTCCGGTAGTTGCGGAGCCGCTGTTCGTGCAGCTCGACGCCAAGGTCGAAATCTATCCGGCCATGAACGGCGCCGACCTGCAGAAGGGCCTTTCCGCGGCGATGGCGGCCATGTAAGCGCCGGAATGGCGCCGCGGCCACGCCGCATCCGTGCCGCGGCGCTGCTTCAATCCCACTGCCTAGTTATCAATAAGCAGTCATCGGATCGACTCAGTCGAGGAATATTAATCGACCTTATTTTAGAAGACGAATGGTCCGGTTCCTGGGAGGCCGGGCCGGGGTTTTCTGGCAATCCTGGTTGACCCTCCGGCCAATTATCCCTGGCGTGATGGTTAAGAGCCCGTAAAATCCTTTGCCGCTGTGGGGCCGGCAGGTGGATCGCGATACGTGGCTCGCGTTCTGAGGAGATGTGTGATGGGTAAGCTTAATATCGGTGTCGAGATCCGCGATTTCGATTTGGAGCGGATGGGGTTTTCACTGTCGGTGCTCGATGAGAGCAAGAAGCGGCAGTCTTCGGAAGCCTATCTGCGCATGACGCTCACTGAGCTCAACACTTTCCTCAGAGCGCTGAAGGCCGCGGAGGGCGACATCGAAGTGTCGACGGTAGAGCCGTCGGGCGTGTCGAAGCTGCCGACCGTCAAAGTGAGCCGCGCTCGCGAGGTCGAGGGCGCTCCGGATTTCAGAGCCGAAAAATTCATCGCCGCCGAATAGCGGCGGCTCCCGTTTCTCAGACGTCTCCCCGGGCGGTCGTCCGGGGAGGGTAAAGCATTGCCCGTCGCAAGCGCGGCGGGCGAAGGGCTTGAGCCGCCGCGCCAAGGCCATCCAACTCCCCTGGCCTGCGTCTTTCTCCTGCGCCATCAGGAGAAGGGGTCGCCTGGTTCCAGCATCCCCTGTCATCGCTTCCCCCCGTCCACGCTTCCCCGGCCCGCGATGACGCGCCACGCCGGCCGGACTGCGGTCAATTGACAGCACAATATTACGGTAATACAGTCATCGGAATGCCTTCAAGGGAACGGGGCCAAGCCGCATACGGGGCGGGTGGCCGCCGGTGTCCCCGGGGCTCAAGAATGGCGGCAGCTCCGAAGCTGAACCGTCGCAGGTCGCCGAGGGAGGAATTGCGTGAACGCCGAATGGCAGCGCATCGACACGGACCTCCTTGTCATCGGAGGCGGGGTTGCCGGGAGCATGGCAGCCATTCCGGCGCTCGAAGCCGGCCTCGAAGTGACAGTCTGCGAAAAGGGCAAGGTGCTCGACAATTGCGGCAGCGTGGGCTGCGGCGTCGATCACTATCTGACGATCATGGAAAGCGGTCCCGAATGGGACACCCCGGAATTCCTGCTCAAGCATATTCCCGAACTGACCGACGGCATCGTCGACATGGAGGTCGCGAGCCGCGTCGTTCACGAGATGCCGCGCATCCTGCGCAAGATCGAGGGAATGGGGGTCGACTTCAAGGACCCGCGGACCGGCGAATATTCGCGCCATCCGGTCGTTCGGCCTGCCCGGCGCATACCACATCAATTTCGACGGTACCGACTTCAAGCGCCGCATCGGCAAGCATGTGCGTGCCGGCAAGGCCACCGTGCTCATGCGCACGATGGCGGTGCAGCTTCTCGTCAAGGACAACCGGGCCTATGGCGCGCTCGCTTTCAACTTCCGCACCGGTGAGTGGGTCGCGATCCGCGCCAAGGCGGTGGTGCTGACGGCGGGCGACGTCAACCGCATTTCGATGAACGCTTCGGGGCTCGCCTTCGACAGTTGGCACTTTCCCTACAATACCGGCGATGCGCACGCGATGGGCTACCGGGCCGGCGCTGCGCTGGCGAACATGGAGTTCGTCGAGGCGACGCTGACGCCGAAGGGCTTTTCGGCGCAGGGGCTGAACGCGCTGGTCAGCATGGGCGCGTACTTCCTCAACAAGGCCGGCGAGCGGTTCATGTTCCGCTACGACGAGAAGGGTGAGAACGCCCGCCGCGCCGTGCTCGCCGACGCGGTCATCAATGAATATCTGCTCGGCAACGGGCCGATCTATCTCGATTGCCGGCATCTTCCGCCGGAAGAGCTCGATCACATGGAGGAGACGCTCCAGATCGATCGCTACACGCTGCCGGCATTCTATCGGCAGAAGGGCATCAGCTTCCGAACCGATCTTGTCGAAATCTCCATCTCCGAGCTGTCGATCCGCCGGAGCGGCGTCTATTTCCGCGGCAGCGGCCTTGCCGTGGACACCTCCGGCGAAACGTCGGTCGCGGGGCTTTTTGCTGCCGGAGACTGCGCCACCGTCAGCGGCGGCATCGCCGGCGCGGCCGTTCTCGGTCATATCGCCGGCGAGGGCGCGGTCGCGAGCATGCGAAAGCGCACCAAAGCGCGCTTCCCGACATCGACTGGAAGGAAGCCGGACGGATCAGGGCGCAATCCCAAGCGACGCTCGGGCGTGAAGGCGGGATGCCCTGGAAGAGCTTCGAGGACAGCGTGCGCCACACCGTGACGGACTATGTCGGCGTCCGCCGGACCGGGGAAGGATTGAAGCTCGCCATAGAGACGCTGCTCGCGCTCGCCAAGCAGGAGGACAATCTCCAGGCGGACGATCTGCACGGGGTCATGCGCACGCATGAATTGAAGAGCATCCGCCTGAACGCCGAGATCATGGCGACCGCCGCGGTGGCGCGGAACGAGACGCGCACGCGCTCCGCGCATCGCCGCCTCGACTATCCCGAGCCCGACAACGAAAACTGGCGGAAGTTCATCGTCGTCGAGACCGCGGCGCCGACGGTCGTCCCGCGGTGCAGGCCGTCGACGCGAACTTGCCGCTTGCCGCGGCCTTCGCGCGCCGCTCGCAATCCGCGTCAGCCGAGAGGGTGGGATATGCCACCGGCGACCTGAGGCGGCGCGGCACAATCCGATCAAGATCGACGCGGAGCTCTGCATCCGCTGCAATCTCTGCGATTGGATCTGCCCGGGCGACATCATCTACAAGGTCGAGAACGACAAGACGACGATGCCGGTGATCCGCTATCCCGATGAGTGCTGGTATTGCGGGCTTTGCGACTCGATCTGCCCCACGAATGCGATCACCGTCATTTTTCCTGAACAGATGATCAACAACAAGACGGACGTCGTGACGCTGCTCGGCGGGGCTCAGTGGCGCTGAACGTCGTGCGGAGAGATCGTCGGAATAGGCGCGTCAATGGCGACAGCGCAGCGGAGGGCGAAAGGATGCTGCAAGCGTCGGCGCCGGCTTTGTCTCGCTACTGACGCCACAGGCGATGCTCTTCATGACCATCGGCGTCATCTACGGCCTCATGATCGGGATCCTGCCGGGTCTCGGCGGCATCGTGGCGTTGGCGCTGCTGCTGCCCTTCTCCTATGGCTACGCTCCGATCGCCACGCTTGGGCTGCTGCTCAGCGCCCATATCGCGACGATCTGGGGCAGCTCGGTCACCTCGATCCTGTTCCGTGTGCCGGGAGCGTCGAAGAGCGTTGCGCTGATCTTCGACGGCTATCCGATGACGCAGCGCGGCGAGGCGAGCCGGGCGCTTGGCGCCTCGGCAACCGCAGCGCTTCTTGGCGGCCTCGTCGGAGCCTTCTTTCTCGCCGTCTCCATCCCGATTCTGCGGCCCCTCATGCTGGCGCTCGGGGCGCCAGAATATCTGATGATGGCGCTCTGGGGGCTCACCATCATCTCCACCTTCTCGGAAGGCTCGTTGCCCAAGGGGCTGATCGCGGCGGCAATCGGAATCATCCTCGCCTTCGTCGGCATGGACCCGGTGACCGGCGCGCCGCGCTTCTGGTTTGGCAGCGTGTTTCTGCTCGATGGCATCTCGTTTCCGGTCGCAATGATCGGCCTGTTCGCGATCGCCGAGATGATGAAACTCTACGTCAAAGGCGGCGCGCTCATCGAGCGCGACGTCGGCAATGAGACAAGCTCGGTAATGGAGGGGCGTCCGTGACGCCTTCCGGCACTGGTGGCTTGTCGTCCGTTCGAGCCTGCTTGGGCTGTGGATCGGCGTCCTCCCCGGGATCGGCGCCAGCGTCGGCGGCATCGCCGCCTATGCCCAGGCGGTCCAGACCTCGCGCAACAACGAGAATTTTGGCAAGGGCGATGTCCGCGGCGTGATCGCTCCCGACGCGACGATCGGGGCCAACGAGGGCGGCGGGCTGATGCCGACCCTGGCGTTCGGCATTCCTGGCGGCGAGAGCATGGCGATCCTCCTGGTCGCCTTCTACAACCTCGACATCAGGCCGGGCCCGGAGATGCTCACCGATCACCTCGACATCGTCTTCGCGATGATGTGGATCATCGTCATCGCCAACGTGTTCACGACCGCCATCGGGCTTGGCATCTCCCGCTATCTCGCCCGGCTGCCGTCTCTCAACCCGAACCTGATGATCCCGCTGGTGGTCTCCATCTGCTTCGTTGGCGCTTTCGCGACCCGCGGCAGGATCGAGGACGTGGTCGTCACCGCGGTGTTCGGTGCGCTCGGCTTCTTCATGGACCGTTACCACTATTCGCGGGCCACCTTGGTGATCGGCATGGTGCTGGCCGACATGATCGAACGCAATCTGCACATCTCGCTCACGCTCTACGGAGACTGGTTCCTTCTGGTCAGGCCGGTCGCACTGGCGATGTTCGCCTTCCTCGTTCTCACATCGGCGATGCCTTTCTATCGCAACTGGAAGCGCCGTCGCACGGCGGCCGCAAACGTCGAGCGGCCGGCAGGCGCCGAGGGAGGTGCGCAATGAGCCGCCGTCTTCAGGAAAATATCGTGATCCTGGTGCTGCTGGCGTTCTTCGTCACGATCCTGGTCTTGAGCCTCGGCTATGGCCCGCGCACCAGGCTCGTGCCCGTCCCGATCGCGATCATGGCGATCGGGCTGATCCTGTTCCAGCTGGCCTGGCAGAATCTGCGCTCCGCCGACGAACTCAACATCGACATGCTCGAAGTGCTGACCAAGCGCGGCGACAAGACCGGTGCGGAGCGCGCGGACGCCGCGCCGCGGCCGGTCAGTGTTCCGCCGTCCGGCGAGTGGAGGCGGGTCGCGATCGCCTTTGGCATGATCGCGCTCCTCGTGGTGATGATCCTGGCCATCGGCCCGATGCCGTCGATCTTCCTGTTCACGGGAGCCTACTTCGTGCTTAGCGGACACTACTCATTGGGCAAGGCGGTGTTCTTCTCTGCGCTCTTTACTGCTGCGTGCTATCTCCTGTTCGTCCAAATACTGCATATTCAACTATACAACGGCTATCTGGAGCCGGTGGCGGAGTTCATTCGCGAGCTGTAGCCCGTGTGGCTGATCCGGCAGGAGAGAATAGTGCAAGAACCAAACACTAAAGGGAGGAAGGAGATGACGAATCTTCGGAAGTTGGGCGTCACGGCGTTTGCCGGGCTGGCGCTTGTGATGCTGGCAGGCATCGGCGCGTCGAAAGCCGCGGACGACTATTTCAAGGGCAAGGTCATCCAGTTGATCCTGCCGAACGCGCCGGGCGGTGAAATGGCACGCTACGCCGACATGTTCGCGCCGTTCATTGCCAAATATTCCGGCGCCAAGGAAGTCCGCGTGGTTCCGATGCAGGGCGGCGGCGGCGTCAAGGGCGGCAACTATATCTGGTTCCAGAAGCCGGACGGCCTGACCATCGGCTTCACCAGCGTGCCGGCGCTGATCCTCGCCCAGCTCTCGGGCAGCAAGGCGGTGCAGTTCGACACCACCAAGTTCGTTTATCTCGGTCGCGCCGCGACCGAGCCGCGCGGGCTCCTCGTCGGCAAGCTGTCGGGCATCAAGTCGGTCGACGACCTGAAGAAGCTCGACCGCCCCTTCGTCTTTCCCTCGCAGGGAACCGATGAGGACTTCTACACCATGGTCATCCTGGCCGATTCGCTGGGCTACAAGCTGAAGACGGTGACCGGATACGAAGGCCAGGGCGATACGGCGGTCGCGGTGATCAAGGGCGAGGGCGACGGGTTGATGACTGCCACCCGTACGGCCGAAGCGATGATCAAGTCCGGCGACATGACCCCGATCCTTTCGGTCTGGGCCGAACGCGATCCCAACTATCCCGACGTGCCGAGCGCGCTTGAGGTCGTAAGCGGCGCGCAGAAGACCGCAGTGGAGGCGATCGTCAACATGCTGGCCATGCACCGCGGCTTCTTTGCCCCGCCGGGCACGGATCCAAAGGTGACCGAGATTCTGCGCGACGCCATCGCCAAGGCGGCGGCCGACCCGGAGCTGGTGAAAGCCATGGAGTCCAACGGCATGGTCCTGCTGCCTTCGCCGGGCGCCGAGGAGCAGAAGAAGATCGAGGCGATCGCCGCCGCGAGCGGGCAGATCGTCCCCGTCCTCAAGGCGGCGCTGCAGGCGCTTCAGTAGCGCGCCGCGACATCAGCGATGCGGGCCCGCCCGGGATAATCAACCGGGCGGGCCGCTTTGCGCTTCGGAAGTGGAGGTCTCCCGAAATCTTATCTGTTATATAAGATATAATTTAGCGGCGCGTGGTGAGCCGAGCGGCCGCATGTTAGCTTCGCTAGCTGGCGCACCACGGAGGAATTGCCATTTCCGACTCGCTCATCGGCTACCGGCCGCTCTATCGGCAAGTCCGCGACACCCTGCTTGGCCGCATGATCGACGGAACCTGGCGGCCGGGAATGCTCCTGCCGAGCGAGCAGCATCTTGCGCGCGAACTCGCGGTCAGCCAGGGCACGGTGCGCAAGGCGCTCGATTCGCTTGCCGCCGAGCATCTTCTCGTGCGCCTCCAGGGCCGCGGCACGTTCGTCGCCGAGGTCGAGGAAGACCGCATCCTCTTCCAATTCTTTCGTCTCACGCCCGACGACGGCAGCCGCCAGTTCCCGGAGAGCAAGGTTGCCGCCGTGACGCATGGCCCGGCCGACTCGCAGACGCGCACCAATCTCGGCTTGTCGCCGCGCAGCACCGTGTGGCTGATCGACCGCACGCGTTCGATCGGCGGCCGCCCGGTCATCGTCGAGCGCATCGCCATTCCCACCCAGCGTTTTCCCGGGTTCGACCGGCTGAAGCCGATCCCGAACAACGTCTATGGGCTCTACGCGGCGCGCTTTGGTATCAGGATCGGGCGCGCGGCGGAGAGGCTGAAGGCGGTCGCGGCATCGCCCGGCGACGCGCGCGCTCTCGGCTGCGCCGAAGCTACGCCGCTTCTTGCGATCGATCGCATCGCCTACGCGATCGACGGGGCGCCGATCGAGTGGCGACGCTCGCGCTGTCTGACCGACCGCCTGCACTATTATTCCGACTTGTGATGAAGCGGACGCTCCGTCGTGCGCCCAAGCCGAGGCGCGCGATCAGAGCGCCTCGATTTCTGCGATGAGCCGAGGGGCAGTCTTCAGCCCTTCCGCGTGTGCCTTCGCCCGCGCTGCGAGCCTGCGGCTTCCCGGCAGCCGCGCGCCGGGCTCAGCCTCGATCGCCGCCGCGAGCGCCGCGAAGCGCGAGGGCGCGGCAGCGTCGCCGAAGGCGGCAGGATCGAGCGTCAGGATCAGCTGTCCGGTGCCCGGCGGCGGACCCTCGGCATTGAGGAAGGACGAGGCCTCGGCGGCATAGTTCGCGCCGGTCAGGCCGGCGGCGAGAAGCTCCACCATCAAGGCAAGCGCGGTGCCTTTTGCGTCGCCGAGCGGCAGCATCGTGCCTTTCAGCGCCGCCTCGGGATCGGTCGTCGGCCGCCCCGAAGCGTCGAGCGCCCAGCCTGCGGGGATAGGCTCGCCCCTTTGCTTGGCGGCAAGCACGTTGCCGCGGGCGACCTTGGAGAGCGAGAGATCGACGACGATCGGCGGTTGGCCGGGAAGGGGACAGGCGAAGGCGATCGGATTGGTGCCGAAGAGGCCGCGCGCCCCGCCCCAGGGCGCGATCGCCGCCGGCGTGTTGGCAAAGAGCAGCGCGACCAAGCCTTGCTCGGCGAGGCGCTCGACCGGATGGCCGGCCGCCCCGCAATGGTGCGAGCGGCGGATGGCGGCCGCGGCGATGCCTTGCTCGCGGGCGAGGGCAGGGAGGCGGCTGACCGCGAGATCGAGCGCCGGGTAGGCGAAGCCGTTGCCGGCGTCCACCTGAAGCACGCTCGGTCGCGATCGCCTCACTGTCGGCGTGGCGGCGCCGTCGACTTTTCCGACGCGTGATTGGGCGGCATAGGTGGGGACGCGGGCGAGCCCATGGCCCTTGAGCCCGTCGGCCTCGGCGGCGACGACGCACCGCGCTACGACATGCGCGTTCGCTTCGCTCGTGCGACAGCGCTGCAGCGCGGCCGCAACAAGGGCTTCCGCTTCCGCCAGTGACAAGGTGACGTCGCTCATTTCAGGTGAGCGCGCTTATGGTCCGCGACGGCCGGCCCGTCCACCGATCCTGCAAGACTGTCGGCTTCCGGCGCTTCACAGGCCGACGCGGCGCCGGGACTCAGGCGCTGCGGTAGAGCTTGGTCATCACGAATTCGCGGTGACCGAGGGCCTCGGCGGAGGTGGACCGCCCGTTGCCGGTGCGCACGATCATGTCGATCAAGGCGTCGCCGGCCTGGTCGAGCGTCATGTCACGGCGCAGGATTCCGCTGACATCGAGGTCGATGTGCTCCGACATGGTGCGCACCGTGCGCGGATTGGCGCTGATTTTGATCACCGGAAGAATCGGGTTGCCGACAATATTGCCCTGGCCGGTCGGGAAGGTGTGGACCACGTAGCCGGCCGCCGCCATCAGCGTCACGCATTCGGCCGCCGCCGAGGACGTGTCCATATAATAGAGCCCCGGCCCCTTGGCCGGCGCCTCGGCGGGCTCGAGGATGTCGATATAGCGGCAGGTGCGGCCGATCTTCTCCAGATTGCCCATCGCCTTTTCTTCGATGGTGGTGAGCCCGCCCTCGATATTGCCCTTGGTCGGCTGGCTTTCGGAGAGATCGTCGACCTTGTGCGCCTCGATCACATCGTCCTGGTAGGCCTTCCACATGGCGTACCAGCGCTCGCCGAGCTCCGGCGTCGCCGCGCGCGCCTTGCAGATGTGCTCGCCGCCGGTGATCTCGGAGGTCTCTCCGAAGACGCCATAGATGCCCTCCGGGATCAGCTTGTCGTACATGTTGCCGACGGTCGGGCACGAGCCGAGGCCGGTCGTCGTGTCGGACTCGCCGCATTTGGTCGAAATCCAGAGCTCTGAGATGTCGCATTCGACGCGCTGCAGCTCGCTCGCCCAATGGACGAATTCCTTGGCCTTGCGCGAGGCGTCCATGATCGTCTTCAGGTCGCCGCTCTTCTCGATCGCGAAGCCGGCGACCGGCTTGCCGGTCTCGGCGATGCCGTCGACGATGCGCTTGGTCCAGCCGGGCTCGATGCCGATGACCACGCAGGCGGCAACGTTCGGGTTCGCGCCGGTTCCGATCATGGTGCGGAATTGCAGGTCGAGGTCCGCGCCGAACTGGAGCCGCCCGTAGGAATGGGGCAGCGCCATCGTCCCCTTGATGTTGGCGGCAACGCCTTCGCATGCGGCGTTGGAGATGTCGTCGACCGGCAGGATGACGACGTGGTTGCGCACGCCGACGCGACCGTTCTCGCGGCGGTAGGCGTGAATGGTGCGTGTGCCTTTGCCCGTCATCGACGCCTCCTCACCAGCGCTTGGTCTTCAGATTATGAACGTGCACGTAGCCGCCCTTTTTCACGTCGGCGACCATCTTGCCGATGTCCTCGCCGTATTTGATCGCGGTGTCGCCGGCCTTGAGATCCTTCAACGCCACCTTGTGGCCGATCGGCACGTCGGCGTTGACGCGGATCTTGAAGGACGAGTTGTCGGCGGTGACGACGCCGAGCGCGTCGGTCCCGGCGGTCAGGCCTTCGACGACGACGACGGCGACGTTGTCCTTGTGGTCATGCGCGAGAAGGTGTGGGGCGCTCATGGACTGCTTCCTCGACCTGCGGCGCGGGGTTTGCGGCCGCGCTCCTCTATAAGACATAACTTATATAAGACTCGAAGCACGTCAACCGTCGGCCTTTCTCAGCGACAATCGGGCGCGCGACCCGGTCAGCCAGGCGACGCTTGCGCTCGACCGCGACGGACGCTTCCTCAGTGCCACCGCCAGCCTCGGCGCATACCTCAGCGCCGCGGGCGCCGGCGTCGCGACCGACGACCTCCGAGGCGCGAGATCATTCTCCGGCACGGCAACGCGCGATCCGGCGGCAGCGGCGAGAAGTGCTGGCGCATGACGCCGCAGCGGAATAAGCAGGCGGCGTTGACGAGCTCCCGCCCGCGCAGCCAAACTGCGATCCACCGGAATCGGCTTGCCGAATGCGTGACAGCTACGAAGAGAAAGCCATGTCGACGCTTGAGAACGCTGGGCTAGACTTTCCTGTCGTCAAGAAGCGCGCGGCGCCGCTTCGTCGCGACGTGGTGGACGCCTTGCGCAAGGCGATCATCGAAGGCCGTCTTGCGCCGGGCGCGAGGCTGATCGAGCGCCAATTGATCGACATGACCGGCGTGTCGCGCACCGTGATCCGCGAGGCGTTGCGCCAGCTTGAGTTGGAATTGATCGTTGAGACGATTCCGAACAAGGGGCCGATCGTCCGCCAGCTGACGCGGGCGGAAGCCGAAGACCTCTATTCGATCCGCTCCGTGCTCGAGGGGCTTGCGGCGCGCATGTTCGTCTCGCACGCCAAGCCCGCGGACATCATTGCGCTCAAAGATGCGCTCGACCGCACCGCCGCGGCCTATCGCGACAGCTCGCCCGACGTCATCCTGGCGGTGAAGAACGAATTCTACAGCATCCTCTTCGCCGGCGCCGGCAGCGAGACCCTGTCTTCGATGACCGCGACGCTCTATGCGCGCATCTGGCGATGGCGCGCGCTCGGGCTCGGCCATCCCAAGCGCTCGCCGGGGCGATCGAAGCAAAGCGTCACCGCGCTTCGCGACCTCTACCAAGCGCTGAAGAAGCGGGACGGCGAGCTCGCCGAAAAGATCGCCCGGCAAGAGACCATGAATGCCGCGGCCGAGATCATGCGCATCTTCGACGAGACCGACGCCGAGACGCTTTAGGCCCGTTTCCAACGAGATTGCGCCGCGTCCGCGCCCTCCAGGAAGCCGGCCAGGGCACGCCTTGTCGCGCGCCCGCTTTCCCACTAGTCGTATCGTCATACGGTAGCACGAGCCTGGCTCCGGCACTGACAGGAGGAAATCGATTGACCGCCGCAGAGAACGCGCCCGCATCGATCATCCGGGGTTTTAGGCTTCTTGGGCATCATGACCTCGATGGGTTCGGCGGGCTCGGCGAGGGGACGGCGATCCAGATCACGCGCGACGGCCGCCGCATCCTCTGGCTTGCGCACGAGACCGCGCCGAAGAACTTCACCGCCGTCGACGTGAGCGACCCGCGCGCGCCGAAGCTCGTGGTGCAGACCGATCTTCCCGAGCCCTACATGCGCTCGAATTCGCTGGAGCTTGTCGGCGACGTCATGGCCGTCGCCTACCAGACGAAGCAGCAGGGGCAGACGCCGGCCGGCATGGAGCTCTTCGACATCTCGGTCCCGGAGAAGCCGCGCTCGATCGCGTTCTTCGACGCTTCGGGCCCGTATTCGCGCGGCGTCCATCAGCTCTGGTTCTGCGACGGCGAATACGTCCACATGTCGGCGGGCGCGGCGGACTTCCAATCGCACCGACGCGGCGACGACCAGTTCTACCGGATCATCGACATCCGCAATCCCTCGAAGCCGGAGGAAGTCGGGCGCTGGTGGGTGCCGGGCGTCCGCGTCGGCGATAGCGAGGACGTTGCCGGTGCAGCATAATCCGAACGGCGCCGGCTTTCGCGTGCACAACACCAATGTCTACACGCAGCGCCCGGATCGCGCCTATCTCGGCTGCGTCGACGGCGGCGTCGTCATTCTCGACATCGCCGACAAGGCGAACCCGAAGGTCGTCTCGCGCTGGAACAACTCGCCGCCTTGCCTCGGCTTTACGCACACGGTGCTGCCGCTCTTCGACCGCGAGCTCCTGGTGGTGACGAACGAATCGACCAAGGACGCCGCTGCCGACTGGCCGAAGCTCGTGTGGATCGTCGATGCGCGCTTTGAGGCGAACCTTCTCCCGATCGCGACCTGCCCGCTGCCGCCGGTCGAGCAATTCAAGAATCGCGGCGGCCGCTTCGGCGCGCACAATATCCACGAGAACATCCCGAGTCCGACATCCTTCCAGTCGGACCAGATCATCTTCGGCACCTTCTTCAACGGCGGGCTGCGAGCCTTCGACATCGCCAATCCCTATCAACCGCGGGAGATCGCCTGTTTCGTGCCGCCCGCGCCAGCCGCATCGCCGGCGGGCTCGATCCAGCTCAACGATGTCTTCGTCGACGAGCGCGGCGTCGTCTACACGGTCGACCGCTTCGCGGGCGGGCTCTATATCCTTGAAACGAATTTCTAGGGCGCGCCTGGCGGCACGGCACAAGCGCGTGTCGCTGCTGACGAAAATCTCCTCCTCGGACGAGTGCGACCGGCGATAGCCCCGCCGTCCCAAGGCGCGCGCATGCGGCTCTCCGGCGCTCGCGTCCACGACACTTGGCGGCCATTGCGCCATTGACCCGGGCGACCATAGTGTAATATCGTATTACGGCTTTAGGGGAAGCGCCGGACAGGGTGGAATGAGTGCTGAGAAGGTGAAGGTCGGAATAATCGGCCTCGGAAGGTGGGCGCGCGTCCTGACGCGCGCGTCGAAGCTCTCCGACAGACTGGAGATCGTCGCCGGATTCAGCCGCTCGGCGGAGAAGCGCGAGGCCTTCACCAAGGATACCGGCGTCGCGGCGGTTCCCGACCTGCAATCGCTCCTTACGAGGAACGACATCAAGGGCGCGATACTGACCGTTCCGAACGAGCAGCATCTGCCGGTCGCGCTTGAGGTCGCGAAAGCCGGCAAGCACATCTATACCGAAAAGCCGATCGCCAGCACGCTTGAGGCCGGACTCGCCATCGAGGCGCTGGAGGAGACCTACGGCGTTACCGTGACGGTCGGCCACAGCGCGCGTCTTCTTGGCGGCATCCGAGCAATCCGCAAAGCGATCGAGGCGGGTGAGCTTGGCCGGGTCGGGTTCATCGAGGCGAATTTTTCCAACGAGCGCGCGCTTGAGCTGACGCCGCAGACCTGGCGCTGGTACAAGGACCGGGCTCCCGGCGGGCCGCTCTCGCAGCTCGCGATCCACATGTTCGACGTCGTGCACTATCTCGGCGACGAGGTGGTCGAGGCGAGCTCGATCGCCTCGAAACTCTCACCCGTCGGCGCCGAGGTCGACGATCAGTCGATGACGCTGCTGAAGTTCGCCGATGGCAAGGTCGCCTATGTCGGATCCTGCTGGACGTCGCCCGGCGTCTTTGCGGTTCGCGTTTTCGGCTCCAAGGGTCTCATGCACTACGAGATCGACTTCGGCACCTGGGACACGCCGGAGAAGCTGCGCGGTTCCTCGACGCTCTACATCCAGCGCGGCAAGGATGGCTACGGCAGCCGCGAGGTCCTCGAAGAGCCGCAATCGAACATGTTCCGCGCCGAGCTTGAGCTTTTCGCCGACAGCTGCCGGTCGGGCGCCGCGAACGAGCTGAGCGCGCGGAACGGGAACGCGGCGGTCGCCTGCGTCTACGCGGCGCTCCGGTCGATCGAGCGAAACGGCGAATTGGTGCGGCTCGACGAAATTCGCGACGAAGCGCGCGCCAAGCTGGCCGAGGGGAGGTGAGGTGTCGACCACTCGTCTCTTCGTGGAATTGACGCAGCCGGAAATCGCCCGCCAGCTGAAACGCAATCCGCTGGTGATCCTGCCGACCGGAAGCGTGGAGCAGCACGGCGCGCATCTGCCGGCCGGCACCGACTCCTTCGCGGCGGTGATGGTTGCCGATGCGGTGGCGCAACGAATGGACGGTCTCGTCCTGCCCGACCCGAGGGTCGGCGTCACGCCGATGCACATGCCGTACGAGGCTACGGTCTCCTTCTCGCCGGACACCTATATCCGCGTCGTCACCGAAATCTGCGAGTCGGCGGCAAAGCACGGCGCCAAGATGCTGATGATCGTCAACTGGCACGAGGGCAACATCCCCTCGCTCGCCATCGCCGCGGAGGATCTGCATCGCCGCGTCGGATTGACGGTCCTGACCGTGCAGGCGTGCTACGTGGCCGAGGAGATGTACGGCGAGCAGTGCAACGGTCTGACGCATGGCGGCGAGATCGAGGCGCTCGCGGTGCTCGCCTGCCGGCCCGAACTCGTTCACCTCGACAGGATCGGCAATTCGTCCGACCATATGCGCGGCCGCCACATGGACAAGCTCCGCCGCACACGCAGCTACCAGCCGGTGCTGACCGACATTCGCAACATCGCGCCGACCGGTTGGTACGGCGACCCGGCCGGTGCGACCGTCGAACGGGGCATCGTGATGGTGGAGGCGATCGCCAACGCGATCGCGACCGAGGCGACAGAGTTGTTCGCTCAGCTCAACAAGGTGCTCGGCGGCACGGCTGAGGTGAAGCACTTGCGCGAGGTCAACTGATGGCCAAGCTCATTGGCCTCGGCGACGCAAGGGCGATGAACCTGCCGGGCAGGCGGGCACGTGAAATCGTGGGGGCGATCGCCGGCGCCGCAAGCTCGACCGTTCGCCTGGTCGAGATCGAGCCGGAGAGACCGGGCGCCGCTCGGCGCGGTCCGCATATTCATCGTGGATTTGAGGAGTGCATCCACGTGCTTGCCGGCGAAGGCGTGACCCGCACCGACGGCGGCGAATACCCGGTCGGCCCCGGCGACACGGTTCTCGTTCCCGCCGGCGAGCGGCACGCGACCTACAACACAGGTTCCGGCGTTCTGCGGCTCCTCTGCTTCTTTCCGGTCAACGACATCGAGCCGGCGACGGTGGAGTTCCCATCCTGGGACAGAGGCGAGGGGACGTGACCATGCCCAACGTGCTCTGCCTTCGCCCGGAGTCCGATTTCACCCGCGTCGGAGTGGCGCCGCCGCCGGCCTTGAGCATCACCTATATGGCGCCCGCCGACGCGGCGATGCCCGCCGCCATGGAGGCAACCGACGCGCTCGTCGTCCCCTCCGTCGGGCCGAGACTTCCGCTTGATCTCTTCACCCGACAGCGCGATCCGGCTCGTGCAATTCACCGGCGCCGGGATCGATCGCGTCGACGCCGGCGGACTGAAGGCGCTGCGCATACCCGTCGCCAACGTTCCCGGCGGCAGCAACGATGCCGTCGCAGAATACGCGGTCTCATGCGCGTCCGTGCTCCTCCGCCGCTTCCTGCAATCGAGCGCCGCCATTCGCAGCGGCGAATACAGCGCCGTACGCGCCCGACTGCTGAGCGAGAACGTCGAGGGCCTCGAAGGCCTGCTCGTCGGCATTATCGGGATGGGCGTGATCGGGAGAGCCGTCGCCCGGCGCTTCAAGCAGGCCGGCGGCAGGATCGCCTTTTTTGATCCGGCTCCCGTCAGCGCCTCGGTTGCGACGGAGCTGGAGGCCGAGGCGCTCGGCCTCGACGACCTCCTTTCGCGCGCCGACGTCGTGTCACTGCATGTTCCGCTCATGGAAACGACGAAGAACCTCATCGATGCAAAGCGGCTGTCGTCGATGAAAGAGGGCGCCGTTCTAATTCAGGCGTCGCGCGGCGGCGTCGTCGACGAGACCGCTCTTGCGGCGGCGCTTCAATCGGGGCGGCTCGGCGGCGCCGCCGTGGACGTCTATTCGAGCGAGCCGCCGACGGCTGACAACCCGCTCCTCGGCCTCTCCGAAGCGGCCGGGCAAAGAACGATCCTGACGCCGCATATCGCGGGCGTAACGCGCCAGTCGTGGCGTTTTCTTTTCCGGTCCGCGTGGGAGAACGTGACACGCGTTCTGATCGACAATCAACCTCCGAGGCACGTGGTTCAATGAGCCGTCGAAGCCGTTCGCAGGATCAAAGGAACGCGTCTGCAACGCCGCTCGCAATCTGCGTGCAATGCCGCGCAAGCGAAGGTGAGGGAAATTGACTGGGGCACAGCCCAAAACAGCGCATGCGAACAACGTGCGTGACGCGAACGCGAAGGCCGTCGCGAGCCACATCTCGAAGTGGTACGGCGACCTTGAGGTGCTGCACGACATCAGTCTTGAGATCCATCAGCACGAATTCGTGTGCCTGCTCGGCCCGAGCGGCTGCGGCAAGACCACGTTGCTGCGCATCCTCGACGGCCTCATCCTCCCCGACGAGGGCTCGGTCCAGCTCGACGGCGAAGTGATCAGCGGGCCGCCGCGGCAGGCGGCGATGGTGTTCCAGCAGTTCGGCCTCTTCCCCTGGAAGACGGTCAGCCAGAACGTGGCCTTCCCGCTGGTCCTCGCCCGCGTGCCGCAAGCCGAGATCGATGAGAAGGTTCAGTGGGCGGTCGAGCTGGTCGGGCTCAAGGGCTTCGAGGCATCGTTTCCCGACAACCTCTCCGGCGGCATGCGCCAGCGCGTCGGCATCGCCCGCGCGCTCGCCCTCGGTCCGGAGGTGCTGTTGATGGACGAGCCCTTCGCTTCCGTCGACGCCTATACGCGCGAGCTCCTGCAAGGCGAGCTGCTGTCGATCTGGGAACGCTTCCGGCAAACCGTGGTGTTCGTCACTCACAGCATCGACGAGGCCATCACCCTTGCCGACAGGATCGTGGTCATGAAGGCGAAGCCCGGCGAGGTCTACCACATCTTCGAGGTGCCGATCGATCGCCCGCGGACCATCGCGAGCGTGCGTCAGCACCCGGCCTACGAGCCGCTGCGCGAAAGAATTGGCAAGACATGCTCCAGGGAAGCGGGAGGGCGGTGTGAGCGACGTGGCAGAGCACCTTCCGCAGGCGCGCGCCGCCCTTCGGGAGCGCGTCAAGCAGCGCCGGCGGCAGAGCGAGCGGAGCAAGCGAAACCGCTACCTGCTGATCCGCATGCTGTCGTTCGTGGTGGTGCTCGGCGCCTGGCAAATCTATGGCCTGAACTCGCTGGAGATCATCTTCACGCCGTTCACGGCGGTCGTCGCGCACCTCTTCCAGCTCATCGTCGGCGGGCCTCTCCTCGGCGCCATGGCCTACAGCGTGTCGATGTTCCTCGGCGGGTTGGTGATCGGCAGCGTCATCGGCATCGTGCTCGGCGTCGCCATGGGGCGGTTCGCGAGCTTCGAGGCCGCGGTGGGCATGTACATCTACGCCGTCTACTCGACGCCGCTGGTGGCTCTGATCCCGCTCATCTCGCTGTGGTTCGGGTTCGGCATCGAGGCACAGCTCATCATCATCTCGATGTTCGTCCTCTTCCCCGTCACCATCGCCGTCTACAACGGGGTGCGCAGCGTCGACGCCTCGCTGATCGAAGTCGCGCGTTCCTTCCGCGCCAGCGAAATGGCGATGTGGCGGCACGTGATCATCCCGAGCGTCGTCCCCTACATCGTCACCGGGCTCTCCCAGGGCGTCGCCATGGGCCTCGTCGGGATGTTCATCTCCGAGATTTACACGGCGCTGTCCGGCATGGGGCAGCTCCTCGCCTTCTCGGCCAACTCATACAAGACGGCCGACATGCTGGCCGTGCTCCTGACCGTGATGATCCTCGGGGTCTTCTTCCGCACGGTCATCGAACAGCTCAGGAAGCGCCTCGCCCCCTGGTTCAACAAGGATTCGGGACGGTGAGCGCAGCGCACGGCGCGTCGCAATCGATCGGTGTCACCGGGACGGCATGGGTCCGTTCCGGCGCACATAGAGGGAGGAAGCAAATGAGGAAGACAATGACAGGATGGTTCAAAAGCAAGCCGCCGGCTTTGGCGCTCGCGGCAGGATGCATGGTTGCGGCCCTTTCGGCCGGCACGGCGAGCGCTCAGTCGACCGACTGGGCCAGCGTGACCGATGCCACGCCCTGGGGGGACATCGGCGCCACCGTCGCGGTGTCGCCGCCGAAGGTCGTTTTCCTCGTTCCCTTCATCGCGCAGGCGGAGGGCTTCTTCGACAAGGAGCACCTGCATGTGCAGCTGGTTCCCGAGGCGAACGGCGTTCCGGCCTTCCTTAGCACCGTGGCCGGTTCCACCAAGTTCTCCTTCACGTCGGCCACCGACCCGATCATCGCCGCCTCGCACGGCGGGGCCGCGCACGTGATCTGGTCCTACGGCCTCAGTCTCGACACGATCTGCATCGGCAGCGGCGTCAAGTCGGCCAAGGAGCTGGTCGGCAAGAATGTCGGCGTGACCGATACCGGCGGCTTCGCTCAGACGCTGCTCCAGGCCTGCCTCAGCGCCGACAACGTGGACATCAAGGATGTCCACCAGATCAACATGCAGCGCTCCGGCTTCGTCCCCGCCATGGTCAGCGGCCGCATTTCCGCTGCCGTCTTCCATGCGGATGACGGTTATACCGTCTTGAAGAAGGATCCGCAGGCCTCGGTGCTCGCGTATGAGTGGGATACGCTGCCGCAATGGTGGGACGGCGCCCTTGCCGCCAACGACGACTACGCCAAGGCGAACGCCGATGAGGTCAAGCGCTTCGTCAGGGCGTTGGTGCTCGCGAGCCGCTGGATGTACGACCCGGCGAACAAGGCCAAGGTCATCGCCGATGGCGCCAAGGCCAGCGGCGAGGACCCCGCGGCCGTCGAATACGCTTACGACCTGATGATCAAGGGCAAGATCTGGCCGGTCAACGAGGGACTGCCGAGCCAGGAGTCCTATAAGTTCACCGCCGACAAGCTGAAGGATTTCGGCCAGATCGACAGCGTTCCGACCTATGACCAGACCATCGACGCGTCATACGTCAATGCCGTCCTTGAGAACGTGGGGAAGGTCAACCCGTAAGAGGTACTGACCGTCTGAAACGGGATTGTCGGGGCGCCTTTGCGGCGACGCCCCGGCAAGCGCCGCAGGCGCAACGACCCCCGCCTGTCTGTTTCGGTGGGTAGGAGCACAGCGCGCGCTCCGAGCTTCAGAGCCGAGAGGCGCGCTGCCGCCTTCCGAAACCGCGAGGTTCTTCCGGCGCCCGCGCCTTTATGACCGTGCGGGCAGTTGCGGTTTTGGCGCGCGCGGTTCTTTCGCTCTCCAACCGGGCCTTGTGACGCGCGATCATGGCGTCGACGCCGTCGGCGCCGGAATCCTCCGGCGCGTCGTCGGAAGTCGTCGGATGCGAGAAAGCGCGTCGAGCCTCCGGCTTGACCCTTTGTCGGGCTCGTGCGCGGGCGCAGCGATGCGTTCACGGCCTCGACGAGGAGCGGGTAGAGGAGCCAGGCCGCAACAAGCCCATAGAGCCACGACGACAGCGCGCCGGTGACGATCGACAGCGCGAACGACGCCACCGCGTGCCGATACTTGCCCTTCATCAGGAAGTAGATGGGGCCGAGAAGCAGGCACCAGAGCCACGAGAGGTCGCCGGTCCGAAGTTCGTCGTGGGCACTTGTTGCGGGCATCGAGCCATCCGCTGCCGTCGCGCTGGGGCAGCGCGCTGCCGAGTGTCACCCGCCTGAGGTAAGCATCGGCATAAGCCGCGTGGTTGCGATTTGGTGAATAGAGGCGGCATGGCGTCGCGGCGGAGATGCCGAGCGGGCGGCGCCGTGGAGAAGGTCGGCAAGCTGCTGCTCGGCTGGTCCAACACGCTCTACTCGGCTCACTTGATCGAGACCGGCGAGGCGGCGGAGCGTCGCGCGGCGGAGGCCGGCCGCTCGGCGTCATCAGCGACGGTGCATTGAACAACGGCTCGCGGCGGTCCTCCTTTCAGCCGCTGAGCGCCGGGCAGCGAGGTCGTCGCCGCTGTCAGCGCGAGCGCCCGGAGCAAGCTCGTCGTCGGCTGCTCCGGGCGCGACCGCCTTTGGCCGGATTAAGAGAGTCGCAATTTCACAGCGCTGATGCTATCTTACCCTTCTCTCCGCAGAGGCAACTCGAAGATGCAAGTGGATTTGTCACGGGCATTGATCGACTACTTGGTCACCCTCAAGTCACCTCAGTTCGGTTTGCCCGCGAAGGTCGCCGACGCTAGCAAAATACTCTACGAGAAGATGGTCGCCCGCTCTGCACTGCGCCCTCGGAGATTCAGATCGCCCCTGCCGCAAGCTTCGGGGATTTCTCAATACGTGCCGTCCTGTTCAACGGGCTCGGAAGCGTGGAACTCCAGTCGACAGTTACAGGGGCCATTTTGAAGGATGAAGTCGAAAGACGTCCAGCTCGCCGTCGATTGCCTCGGCGATCTCCAAAGCGCCATGAACGAAATCCTGCCACAGGTTGACGTCTCTAAGACCGACGTATCTCTCGCTGTTTGGCTTAAGGTGGGCGGGGGTGTAGAGGCTGTGAAAGAGGCCCTGCACAAGCATTCGACGTTTACCATTGATGCGACTGAAACTCGGCGTCTATCCATCGCGCTTGCTGGCGGCATTAAGGACCTAAAGGAACGCTGGTCAGCACAGTTCAATCTTGAGCCGTCAATAAACAAGGAAATCGATCACTTATTTGTCAAGCTCAACACTCTTTATTGGGCGGATGGTTCCTACAGAACCTTGGAGGAGCACAAGAAGCACGTCGACGAATTGTTGACCGCGATCTTGGCGCGCGCCGGTTTTGGCTTGGAGGCAACAACGAAGTGTGATGCCTGACGGTTTTGCTCCCCATTAGCTCACCCGACGACACGAACGGCGGCTTAAGAGGCCGACTGGATGTCGCGGTTCGCAGGCTAGGTTCCGGACCCCTAGGTCTCCGGTCGCCTGATACATCTCAACCGTCGCTCTTCCAAATGGGAGCATTTGGCCCCAGTGGTCTTCCCCGCGCAGCTGAAGAACTGGGAGTGTCAGAAAGTGATTTGCGAAATTATGTGGCTGGGTATGACGCTTCGTTAGCCTCCGTGGCCTTCTACAAGGCGAGTTTGCAGGCAACTGGCGATCCCTCGTTGGAGAGCTTCAAGGCAGGCTTTTCCGGACACCTTGCCGAGCGCCAGGGTCATGTTTTCCGTTATCGTCGTGTGTCAATCTCTCAGCCCGCAGCCCCTCGATCCGCACTCCGGGTCTCGGTAGTTGTAAAAGCGGTCATTGGCATCTTAGACCGATGGAACCTCGATGAGAATGTTGCAGCCGCTGTTCTCGGTCGTGAGGATGCTACCTTCTTGAATGACTTGCGGATGGGAAGGGCGACGCTTCGTTCTCGCGATGCACGCGACCGCGCCGAACTGCGCATCCGTCTCTACGAGGGCCTCTACAGCCTCTTTGGGAATAGCGAGAAGGAGCGCAAGTGGTTGCGCAAGAGGCAGCTGGCGGCTTGAAGGGTGCAGTGTCTTCGATTTGCTCAATGGAAGGGTCTTTTCTAGAATCTGGCAAGGGCGCAAGCGTTCGTTGATTTCCTGAACGGGCGATGATGCCAATTCCTGCTGAAACTATCTCCGTAACGGAGCACATATATCGACTTGCAAATGGGCGGAACTTCTCAGACGCGCGCTAGAGGCGCTCGATCAAACCGACCCGGAGGTTACCGAGGTCCTTAACGAAATTGACGTGCCGCCCAGCGAAACAGCGAACGACCTTATTGATTCACATATTCAAGTACCCGCCCTAACTCCGTGCCGGCCTGAAACAAGGTTTAGTCCCTTCGGAGGCTCGCCGGTTTATTATGCGTCACTTGACTGGGAAACCGCGGTCGTGGAATGTTTTCTGATACGTTTCCACTGGAGAGACTGTTCGACTTCAGAGATTAAGCTGCTTGCTTGCGTCAAAGCGTTGTCTCGATCTTCGCCCGTTGATTACCGAGCATTCGTATCTAACGGATGGAGATCGGGCTGCCGCATATCCGGCCTGCCAAGCGATGGCCGCGGGAAGCGCGCGGTGAAGCGGAAGCTTTGATTACGCTATCTGCACGTCGGGCTGGCGGCGTTAACGCGCCAACCTTTGAGCGCAAGGCCCTATCATCTGGGGAACTTGAAGGCCATATCGAGATATCGGGAACGGCGCTGGCGAAATAAGCATTGCCCCAGTGTTGCCCGGCGCACGATTGCACCAAAACCTCCGGCGCCGTCATCGACGTCTAACTTATTGATTTTATTGGTGCCGGCTGAGGGACTTCAACCCCCGACCCCCTGATTACAAATCAGGTGCTCTACCAACTGAGCTAAGCCGGCTGTCCTGGCGCCATGTGCCTCCGGGCGCGCTCTGCCGTTACGTCAGAGGCGCGATGCTGTCCAGCGTGGGGCGTGGCTCGCGGACGGCTGCCTGCCGGCGGCGAGGGAGTCTGCCACGCCTTCTTCAAGCCTTGCGGTTTCCCGTGATCGTAAGCGCGGGATAATCCTTCGCCCCGTCGACGAGCTCGCCGGTGGCGATATCCGCCCAGCGCATGCCGAGGATGGCGCCCTTCGCGGCGTCGGCGATCATATTGTCGGCGATCGTCGCCGGGCCGGCGCCTTCCGCCACCGAGACGGCAATGCCGATATCGGTGCGGCGGATGACATTGCCGGTCGCCGACACGTCGCGGAGATAGGGGCCCCAGCCGAGATGCAGGCCCCAGTCCGCCTCCTCGATGACGTTCCCGCTGATCGCCACCTCCGCCTCGGCGCTGATGCCGCCGCGCGGCCCCGGATTGCCGTCAGGATAGGTCGGCCCGGCGCGGACGTTCCTGACGACGTTGCCGGAGCAGCTGCCGAGGTGGCCGTCATACTTCTCCAGGTTGGTCATGGTGATGCCGCCGTTGCCGCCGTCGATCAGGTTGTTTGCGACGACCGCGCCCGCCCAGGCGAACTCGACATAGAGCCCCATGTCGAGCGAGTTGGTGGCGACGTTGCCGGTAACAGTGACGTTGTCGGAGGAGAAGCAGCGGATCGCGGTGAAGGCGCACTGGTCGACGCGGTTGTCGGCGACGACGACTCCGTTCGCCTTGGCAAGGTTGATGCCGTTGCCGTTCTGGCCGTTGCCGCCGGAATCGGCGCGGATGCGGGCGACGCGATTTCCCCGCACGATCGTGCCGTCCTCGCTCTCCTGATCGCGGATGACGAGGATGCCGGTGTCGCCGCAATCGGCGACGAAATTGCCGGAGACCTCCATGCCGTTCGCCTGGGAGAGGTGAATGCCGATCGTGCCGATCGTGTCGAAGCGCGAGTTCGTCACGCGGCCCGCGGTCGCGCGGAGCATTGCGCCGGCGCTGCCGCTTGCGGTGAAGTCGCAGTCATCGATCGCGAGGTCGGCGACGTCGCTCGCGTCGAGGAGGGCAGGGGCGCTGAGTGGGCAGCGCGCCGCCGTCGAGCGTGACGCCTTCGAGGCGGAGCCGTGCGGCGTGCTCGGCGCGGAGCATGAAGGGGCCGCCGGCGAAGACGAGCCGGCTCTCGCCGGGAACGCCGATCAGATGCGTGTGGCTCGGGAGCGCGACGTTCGCGACACTGTAGCGGCCGGGCGGCAGGAAGAGCGGCTGGCCCGCGGCCTCGGCTTTGCGCAAGGCCTTGCCGAGCGCCGTGCCCTGATCCTCCGGCGCGCCAGGCCTTTAAGCCGGCGTCGAGCGTGCCCGAAAGCCCGGAGAGAAGCGACGCCGCGTCTGCGGGCCGGAGCGCGAGCGCCGGCAGCAGCGCGCGGAAAGCGCCGCCGGCAAAAGCGCGGCGCGTCGATGCGAGAGGGAGCCAAGGCGACCTCCGGAAAACCTCCCTCGGTTTCTAGGCCCGGAGTGCATACCGGTGGGTTAAGGCGCGCGATCCCGCGCGAGAGGCCGTCTGTTCCGTAGCTACTCCGCCGCTGGGCGCTGCGCGTAGCCGAGCTTCTCATTAAGCGCGTCGAGAAGCTTCTGCGCGGCGTCGGCGATCGCGGTGCCGGGCGGGAAGATGGCGGCGACGCCGGCATCACGCAGCGCCGCGTAATCCTGCGGCGGGACGACGCCGCCGACGACGACCAGGATGTCGCCGCGGCCGGCAGCTTGAAGTGCTGCCTTCAGCGCCGGGACATGCGTCAGGTGGCTCGCGGCGAGCGTCGAGACGCCGACAGCGTGAACGTCCTTTTCGACGGCGCGCTCTGCGGTCTCCTCCGGCGAAGCGAAGAGCGGCCCGACGGCGACGTCGAAGCCGAGATCGGCGAAGGCGGAGGCAATCACCTTCTGGCCGCGGTCGTGGCCGTCCTGCCCCATCTTCGCGACGAGAATCTTGGGGGGCGCCCTTCGTTCCGCTTGAACTCGGCGGTCGCGTCGAGCACGCGCCGGAGCGCCGCGTTCTCCGGGTCGATCTCGCGCCGGTAGATGCCGGAGGCGACCTCGGTCACCGCGACGTGCCGGCCGAAGACGCGCTCGAGCGCGAGGCTCATCTCGCCGACGGTCGCGCCCGCGCGCGCCGCGTCGACGGCCGCGGCGAGGAGGTTCTCGTTGCCGCGCGCGGCCTCGGACAGCGCCGCGAGCGCCGCTTCGGTCTTCGCCGCGTCGCGCGCGCGTCTGAGGTTTGCGAGCTTCTCGATCTGCTCGGCGCGGACGGCGGCGTTGTCGACCTTCAGCACCTCCATCTCGGCCGCCTCGCGGCTCCGATAGCGGTTGACGCCGACCAGCGTCTCGCGGCCGGAGTCGATCCGCGCCTGCGTCCTTGCGGCGGATTCCTCGATGCGCGCCTGCGGCAGGCCGGTCTCGATCGCGCGCGCCATGCCGCCTAGCGCCTCGACCTCGGCAATATGGGTCCGCGCGCGCTCCGCGAGGTCGGCGGTGAGGCGCTCCACAAAGAACGAGCCGCCCCACGGATCGATCACTCGCGTCATGCCGGATTCGAGCGCCAGCACGAGCTGCGTGTTGCGTGCGATGCGGGCGGAGAAATCGGTCGGCAGCGCCAGCGCCTCATCGAGCGCGTTGGTATGGAGCGACTGCGTGCCGCCGAAGGTCGCGGCAAGCGCCTCGACCATGGTGCGGGCGACGTTGTTGAAGACGTCCTGTGCGGTCAGCGACCACCCGGAAGTCTGGCAATGGGTCCTGAGCATCAGCGAGCGCGGATCGGCAGGCGCGAATTTTGCGGCTACGAGCTCGGCCCATAGCATGCGCGCGGCGCGCAGCTTCGCGACCTCCATGAAGAAGTGCATGCCGATGCCGAAAAAGAAGGAAAGCCGCGGCGCGAAGCTGTCGATCGGAAGCCCTGCGGCGACCCCGGCGCGCACGTAGTCGAGACCGTCGGCGAGCGTATAGGCAAGCTCGAGGTCCGCCGTCGCGCCGGCTTCCTGCATGTGATAGCCGGAGACGGAGATCGGATTGAAGCGCGGCATCTTCTCGGCTGAATAGGCAAAAATGTCGGCGACGATCCGCATCGAGGGGCGCGGCGGATAGATGTAGGTGTTGCGCACCAAGAACTCTTTCAGGATGTCGTTCTGGATGGTGCCGGCGAGCGCCTCCGGCTTCACGCCCTGCCGTTCCGCCGCGACGATATAGAGCGCCATCACCGGCAGCACAGCGCCGTTCATGGTCATCGACACGGTCATCTCGCCGAGCGGAATGCCGGCGAACAGCTCGTCCATGTCGAGGATCGAGATCGATCGCGACGCCGGCCATGCCGACGTCGCCGGCGACGCGCGGATCGTCAGAATCGTAGCCGCGATGCGTCGGGAGATCGAAGGCGACGGAAAGGCCCTTTTGTCCCGCAGCGAGGTTTCTGCGGTAGAAGGCGTTCGATTCGCGCGCCGTCGAGTAGCCGGCATATTGGCGGATTGTCCACGCCCGCTCGACGTACATGGTCGGGTACGGCCCGCGCAAATAGGGCGGCAGGCCGGGCACGCTATCGATCGCCGGAAGGTCGGCGATGTCGGCCGGACGGTACGCAGGCTTGATGGCGATGCCTTCCGGGGCGATCGAGCCTTCGCCGCCTGTGGTTTCGCGCGGGAGGGTCGGGCTCCGCCAGGGCTCGACCGCGAAGTCGGGGACGCCCATCACGCGGCTGCCGTGACGAGGGCTTCGAGGCTGACAGGCGCGAGCCCGTTCATCGCGCCGGTTTCCCTCTCACGCGGAGCGGATGGCGGTGTCGGCTCGGGCGAAGGATGGATTGTCGCGCCGACGAGCGGAACGGTGCCGCTCGCGACTTCGCTGATGAGCGCCGCACGGCTCGTTGCGATGCGTGACTGAAAAGCGCTGGAGCCAAGGCTTTCGATGATGCCACCCTCGCGCTCGATCTCTTGGAACTCCGACCAGGCGCGCCCGGCGAGCGCGTCGGTCAAAGCTTCGAGCGCGCCCGATCCCGTGGCGGGATCGGCGACGCGGGTCAGGTCCGCTTCTTCCACGAGGAGGTGCGGAACGTTGCGGGCGAGGGCGCGGGCGTCGGGCGCGGGGAGGCCGAGAGCGGCGGTGTGCGGCGTCACCGCAATGCTATCCGCTCCGCCGACCGCAGCGGCGAAAGCCGCGATCGTGTTGCGCAGAAGATTGGTGGCCGGATCGGCGCGGGTCAGCATGCGCCGACTGGTCTCCGCATGTATCTGAAGCGGCGCGAGGGGCGCACTGCAAAGCTCCTCCAGCCTCGCCCACAAGATACGCAGCGCACGCAACTTGGCGATCGACAAGAAGATGTCGCGGTCGACCGCAATCGACGCGCCAAGGAGCGGCAGCGCAGCAGCGGGCGGCACGTCCGCGCCGGCGAGCGTGCGCAGCCACCAGGACGCGGCGCCTAGGATGGCGGCAAGCTCCTGCGTGTCATCCGCGCCCGCTTCGTGAAAGACGCGCGCGTCAAGGCGTGCGAGCGGCCCGCGGAAGCGCGCAACGCGGAGCTCGTTGAAGCGCGCGGCGAAGCCTCGCGGGTCGATCGATCGCGCGTCGTTCCCCTGAGCGATCACGGCGACCGGATCTAGCCCGAAGGCGATGTCGGCGCGCTCCGGCGCGATGCCGCTTTTCGCGACGTGCTCCTTCAGCCACAGCGCTGACTGCAGGATGCCGGCATGCGGCTCGATCCTGAAATGGATTTTGGCGAGGTCGATTCCGTCGAGCGCCGTGGCAAGCGCTTCGGCGCTCGCGGGGAGCCCGAAGCCGGCGGCGGAAGGCGCATCGGCGAAGCGCAGCGACAGGCCGGTCGCGCCGCCGGCAATATCCTCTCGCGCCTGAGCATTCGCCCGATCCGGATCGGGATCGTCAATCGCCTGCACGATCGCGAGCGACCTGGTGCCGGGTCGGGGCAAGGACACGCTTTCGCGCCGTCTTTGATAGAGCGGCTCGATGCGAAAACCGTCGCGGCTCCGCGCGCGCAGGGCCGCGAAGCCGCGACCCTTCAGGGCCTTTTCGACGAGGTCCTGCCAATCCGCGAAGCCGGGTGCCGCGCCGGCCGCCGATCGGCGTTTTGTTTCGGACATGGCCGGCTTGTAGGTCGGGTCGCAAGATGCGGCAAGACGACCGCGCGTCGAGCCCTAGTAGTCCACGCCGGGCGCAAGCTTCTTTGCCGCCTCGATCCAGCGCGCGACGCGCTTCTCGCTCGGGAGTATCTGCACGCGCCGCTTCTTGCCGTTGACCGCGGTCATGCGCGCTACGAGATTGGCGGCGTTCCGACGGCCCAGGTCCCTGACGGTGTCGACGCCCGCGGCGGCCAATAACTCGGCGTATTCAAGCGCTACGCCAGAAACGCGCGTCAGGTCGGCAATATTCGCCCAGTCGAGTATCAGTCGTTGCGGAATATTGGTGTCCGCCGAGAGCGCCTTGCGCTGCTTCGGCGTGGCGGCGCGCTCAAGCAGCTTTGTCGTTGACCGGATGCCGGCGGTCTTCAACTTGCCGGCATAAAATGGCGGAATCGCGCGAATCTCGGCGATCGAATACGACGCCATGGCCGGCCTCCAAGCCCGAACCGTCTTCCTAGGACAGACGCCCGCAGGCGGCTAGAGCGCCCGCGCGCGGAAGCGGAACGGCGTGGCAAAAATGTCTCGGCTAGACGAACTGACTAAGGCCCGGGATCGACGCCACGATGTCGTTGACAACATCGTCGCCGGCCTTCTCGCGCGCGAAATTCACGGTCTCTTGGGTCACGGCCTGGATCTGCCCCATGCCGAGGCCGAGGCCCTGCAGCTTGCCGAGCACTTCCATGACGCCGCCGCCCATCAGGCCGCCGAGTCCGCCGAGGGTCGCGGAAGAATCTTCCTCGTCCGCCTCCAGATATTCGGCGCAACCGGGAATACGGTCGGCGAGCGCCGCCACTTTGTGCCGATCGCCCTCGTGGTAGAGGAACGAGAGGATGACGCGCACCGCCGCGTGCGCATTCTCTTCGCCGAGGCCGACATTCTTGACGATGCGTTCGATCAACTCTTCCATGCGCCTCTCCCCGTTGAGTGGTCGGTCTAACTGGGGGGAGATGGCGCGAAAGGCAAGCGTTGACGCTTCGCCTGATTGCCCGGTCTTCGCGGCGCGCCTATAACGCGGCCCTCGCTTCGCCTGCGGCTTTCGCCTCCGCGGCGCCCTCATATCTCCAGACGGGATTTCTCATGAGCGTTGTCAACAATGTGCTCGCCGAAGTCGATTCCCACCTCGACAAGAGCCTCGAGCGGCTCTTCGCACTGCTCCGCATCAAATCAATCTCGGCCGATCCGCATTACAAGGCCGATTGCCGCGCGGCGGCCGATGCCTGCGTCACGATGCTGAACGAGATCGGGATCAAGGCGAGCGCCCGCGATACGATCGGCCATCCCATGGTGGTCGGCCATTATCGCGGCGCCGGCGAGGGGGCGCCGCACGTGCTCTTCTATGGCCACTACGATGTGCAGCCGGTCGACCCGCTTTCGCTTTGGGAGCGCGACCCGTTCGATCCGGCGGTGGTGGAGGTGAACGGCGAGAAGCGCATCGTCGCGCGCGGCGCCGAAGACGACAAGGGCCAGCTCATGACCTTTGTCGAAGCGGCGCGTGCCTGGATGGCGGCCGCCGGCAAGCTTCCGCTCAACGTCACCGTGCTCTTCGAAGGCGAGGAGGAATCGGCGAGCCCGAGCATGATCCCGTTTCTCACCGAGAACGCGGAGGAGCTGAAGGCCGATATCGCGCTCGTCTGCGACACCAGCATGTGGGACAGGAAGACCCCGGCCGTCACCACGATGCTGCGCGGGCTCCTCTACGAGGAGATCGTCATCGACGCCGCGAGCCACGATCTCCATTCCGGCTACTATGGCAGCGCGGCGCGAAACCCGATCCACGTGCTCGCGAAGATTCTTGCCGACCTGCATGACGACGACGGCCGTGTCACCATCCCGGATTTTTATGCCGGCGTCGCGGAGGTTTCCGCCGCGCAGAAGGCGCAATGGGCGTCGCTGAATTTCGATGCGAAGGCCTTTCTCGGCGATATCGGGCTGAAGACGCCGGCGGGCGAGAAGAGCTACTCGACGCTCGAACAGATATGGGCGCGGCCGACGGCGGAAGTGAACGGCATCGTCGGCGGCTATACCGGCGAGGGCGCGAAGACCGTGATCCCGGCAAAGGCGTCGGCCAAAGTGTCGTTCCGCCTCGTCGGCGACCAGGACCCGGACGCCATCCGCAAGAATTTCCACGCCTTCGTGGAGAAGCGCGTGCCGGCCGACTGCAAGGTGCGCTTCCTGAACCACGGCGGCGACCGTGCGGTGCATCAGCCGAGCGACAGCCCGTGGGTGAAGAAGGCGCAGCGTGCGCTCTCGGAGGAATGGGGCCGCGAGGCGGTGCTGATCGCCATGGGCGGCTCGATCCCGATCGTGACGCAGTTCAAGCGCATCCTCGGGCTGGACTGCGTCATGGTCGGCTTCGGGCTCGAAGACGACCGCATCCATTCGCCGAACGAGAAATACAATCTGACGAGCTTCCACAGGGGAACGCGCTCCTGGGCGCGCATCTCGCGGCAATCGCGGAGTAGGAGCGATGCATATCGCGCAGATGAATGTCGGGACCGCGCTCTATGATCTGACCGATCCGCGGATGGCGTATTTCATGGACAATCTCGACCGCGTGAACGCGCTTGCGGAAGCGTCGCCCGGCTTCGTGTGGCGGCTGACGGGCGAGGGCAACAACGCCACCGACATCAAGCCGCCGGACGACCCGCGCTTCATCGTCAACATGAGCGTGTGGGAGTCGGTCGAGGCGCTGTTCGACTACGTCTACCGCTCCGACCATCGCGGCGTGATGGTGCAGCGGCGCGAATGGTTCGCCAAGCCGGAGGGGCCCTATCAGGTGCTGTGGTGGGTGGAGGAGGGCGCACTCGCCGACGGTCGCGGAGGGGCTCGCGCGGCTCGAGTCATCTCGCCGAGCACGGTCCGACGCCGGCCGCCTTCACCTTCAAGACGGTGTTTCCCGGCAGAGCGACGCCGCGCCGCTCGACCTCAAGCCCGAACCCTATTGCGTCGGCTGGGCGTAGAGGCGGGATGCGGGCGGTCTGCGTCTTCTGCGGGTCGAACACCGGCGCGAAGGACGCGCTATGCCGAGGCGGCGCGAAGCGTCGGGCGCGCCATCGCCCGACGCGGGCTGACGCTCGTCTATGGTGGCGCGGCGGTCGGCCTGATGGGCGCGCTCGCCGATGCGGCGCTTCGAGCCGGCGGCGAGCGTGATCGGCGTGATCCCGCCAGGCGCTGGTCAAGCGCGAGATTGCGCATCCGGGGCTGACGGAGCTGCACGAGGTCGCATCGATGCACGAGCGCAAGGCCATGATGGCCGACCTCTCGGACGGTTTCCTGATGCTGCCCGGCGGCGCGGGCACGCTTGAGGAGTTCTTCGAGACGTGGACCTGGGGCCAGCTCGGCCATCACAAGAAGCCGGTCGGCCTCCTCAACGTCGACGGCTATTTCGATCTTCTGCTCGCCTTCCTCGACCAGCAGCAGCGCGAGCTTTTCATGCGGCCGGAACATCGCGACATGCTGATCGCCGAAAGCGATCCGGCGCGCCTGCTCGACCGTTTCGAGGGCTACGAGGCGCCGGTGGTGGAGAAATGGATACGCGCGGGCGAGCGGTAGGCTCAGCCGAGCTCGGGAGCCCTTCGAGCGAGGCAGCACCGCTGCCGGCGGCATGTCCGGATATTCGTCGGGCACGCCGCGTCGGTTGATCCACACGGCGCGGAATCCGAAGGCGCGTCGGCGCCGGCAACGTCCCAGCGGTTCGAGGACTGGAACGACACCGCTTCCGGATAGACGCGGAAATGCGTCGTCAGAAGATCGTAGACGCGCGGGTCGGTCTTGTAGGCCGGAGCGGGTCGACGGAGAGGACGGCGTCGAACGAGCCCTTGAGGCCCGCTGCCTCGACGGCGGCTTGCAGCATGTCGGGCGTGCCGTTCGACAGGATCGCGAGCTGGCGGCCGTCGCGCTTCAGCGCGCGGATCAGCTCGGGCACCTCCGGATAGCATTCGAGCCGGCGATAGGCGTCGAGGAGCTTATCCCGCAGCGCGCGATCGGCGGAGGGGAAGGCGGCGAAGCAGAAATCGAGCGCCGCTTCCGTCAGCGACCAGAAGTCGCGGTAGCGGCGGCTCAGCGTCCTCACCCAGCTATATTCGAGCTGTTTCAGGCGCCACAGCTCGGAAAAGCGCGCAGCGTCGGGCCCGAGCGCCGCTCCGTGCTGGCGTACGGCCGCGTGCACGTCGAAGAGCGTCCCGTAAGCGTCAAAGGCGAAGACCGAGCAGGCCAAGGCTCCAAATATCCTCCCGTTGCGGCGCTGCCGAAGAGGCGGGCTGCCTCAGATCGTCCAGCTCGCGGGCTTCGGGACGGCCGTTCCGGCCGCCGCCCATTGGAGCCCCCGCACGCAGCGCACGATCGCCCAGATGACTACCACGAACATCAGGATGAACCCGATCCCGACGATCATCAGGAGCACCGATATCGCCGAATAGAGAAGGCCGATCCAGAACGTCCGTATCTGGTAGGTGTAGTGGCTTTCGGCCCAGCTCCCCGCGGCCTGGCCGCGGTTGATATAGGCGACCACGAGCCCGATCAGCACGGTGAGCCCCACGACGACGCTCGCCAGATAGAGGACATAGACGAGCTTCACGTTGTCGCCCCCCGGCGCAAGATACCGCCCGATCGCGTCTCCGGAGTTCTCGGCCATGCGCTTCTCCACGTGGACTTGCCAGCGGCGAAACTTATCAGATGCAGGGGCGTAGGAGAGAGACAATGGCGGCGTGGTCCCCGACCTGGACCTATCTCGACGGCGACTGGCATGAGGGCAACGTGCCGATCATGGGTCCGCGCACGCATGCGGCCTGGCTCGGTTCGAGCGTCTTCGACGGGGCGCGGGCTTTTGAGGGCGTGACGCCGGACATCGAGCGGCACTGCGCGCGCGTCAACGCCTCCGCCACGGCGCTCGGGCTGAAGCCGAGCGTCGCGGTCGACACGATGCTCGGACTGGTGCGCGACGGCATGAAGCGGTTTCCGCCGGGGGCGGCGCTTTATATCCGGCCGATGTACTGGGCGGAGCAGGGCGGCTATCTTGTCGGTCCCCGCCGATCCCGAATTCGACGCGCTTCCTTCTCTGTCTCTACGAGACGCCGATGCCGCCGCCGGCGGGCTTTTCCGTCACGGTTTCGCCGTTCCGGCGGCCGACAGTCGAGACGATGCCAACCGACGCCAAGGCGGGCTGCCTCTATCCGAACAATGGCCGCGCCATCACCGAGGCGCGCTCGCGCGGCTTCGACAATGCGCTGGTCCTCGACATGCTCGGCAACGTGGCGGAGACGGGCACCTCGAACATCTTCATGGTGAAGGACGGCGTCGTGATGACGCCGGCGCCGAACCGCTCGTTTCTGAACGGAATCACCCGCCAGCGCGTTATCAGCCTTCTTAAGGATGCGGGGGTAGAGGTTTTGGAGAAATCGCTGACGGTGGAGGATTTCCTCGACGCCGACGAGATTTTCTCCTCGGGGAACTACTCGAAGGTCGTGCCGATCACGCGGATCGAGGAGCGCACATTGCAGCCGGGGCCGCTGCATGCGAAGGCGCGGCAACTCTACTGGGACTGGGCGCACCAATAGCGGCCGTCGCGCCGCCGTTCGAACGGAGAAATCTCAAATGCGCAGCATCGTCCTTTCTGTCTCGGTCCTGCTGGCCATGACAGGCGCGGGCGCCGCCGATCCGATCGCCGACTTCTTCAACTACGAGCCGCCGCAGCCGCCCGTCGGCGGCGACTGCGCGGCGATCGCCTCCGAGGTCGGCCAGGATCGACCTGGTACGGAGATTCGCCGGCAGGCGCTATGACAACTACACCGATCAGTATCGCTCGTTTTCTGCCCGCGGCTGCTTCAGAAGCGAGGACGCGTGCCGCACCTGGCAACAGGTGGGCGATAACCTATCTCGAGGCGGGCGGCAATCATCTTACGCTCGCTGCCGGCGAGGCGTGCCGGCCTGACCGCCGGGATAACGCTCAACCGCCCTGGCTCGGACGCGGAACCGCGTCGGGGAGCGGCGGAACGGCCTTCAGATAGGCGGCGATGGCGCGCAGGTCGTCGTCGGGGAGATGCGCGAGGTTCTTCTGCACCTCGACCATGCTGCCGCCGAACGTGTCGAAGCTCGGCTTGAAGCCGGTCTTCAGCGCATCGACGATATCATCCTCAGACCAGGTGAGGCCGCCGGGCCCCGGGGTGATATTCGGGGATCGTGCCGCGTCCTTCGGGATTCTTCGCGCCGGCGAGCCACAGCGTCTGCTTCAGCCCGCCGAGCGCGTCGCGCGACGTGTGGCACTCGCCGCAATGGCCGGGACCCTCGACGAGATACTGGCCGCGCTGACGCTGTCGCTTGCCGCGTGAAGTTCGAGCACCGGCGCCGACGAAAGATAGAGCCGCTTCCACAGCCCGACGCCGCGGCGGATGTTGAAGGGGAAGGCAAGCGTCGGGCCGGCGACGCGGTTCGACACGGCCGGCAGCGTGTCGAGAAAAGCCTTGAGGTCGATCACGTCCTCGACCTGCATGCGCGCATAGGATGGGTAGGGGAAGGCGGGATAGAGGTGCGCGCCGACCGGGGTAACGCCGCGCATGACGGCGTTGACGAAATCGAGCGTCGACCAGCCGCCGATGCCGGTTTCGCGGTCGGGCGAGATGTTCGGCACGCGGAACGTGCCGAAGTCGGTCTTGAGCTCCAGGCCGCCGCCGAGCTTCAGCTTGTCTGTCGCCCTTGGCGCCCGGCGCAGCGTGGCAGGCCGGGCAGCCGCCGGCGTAGAAGATCAATTCGCCGTTTTTCGAGGTCGGGGCTGTGGTCAGGGAGCGATGCCGCCCGCAGCGGCTCGAGGCTCGCTCAGCACCCAGAAAAGAGCGGTCGCCGAATGACGAGAAGGAGAGCGACTGCCGCCAGAAGCCTCGTCAACATCTCTTCGAGTAGTCTTCACTCTGGCGATAGGTCTCGTGGCACTCCCCGCACAGATCGAACACCGGGCCGACTGCCGCCTTCAGCGCGTCGACGTCCTTTGGTGCGGCGGAATAGGCCGCGCTGGTGCGCTCCTTGAACTTGGCGACGACGGCATCGAAGCCCGCGCGGTCTTCCCATATCTTTGGGCTCGCACAGGTGTGCTCGCCGGTCTCGGAGCCGTCCGGGAAATAGTCGCCGATCGTAGCGCGACGGCAGCTTGAAGCGCAGCGAGAGCGGTGCTTGCGGCGCGCTCGTCGAAATCCGTCTTGCCCCTGCACCATGCCGAACAAAAGACCGCCGGACTTTCCCACGGAGGTCATGATCTTCTGCCTTACGTCGATCGGATCGTCGGCGCCGAGGGCGGCGGTCGTGGCGACACTCAATGCAACCGCAATTGTGCCTCCGACAGAGCAGCCCGACGCATGTGATCTCTCCCGTTACAACTTGCATTCGACGGCGAGCATCCATCGATAGAGATGCGCCAGCGCCACGGCCCTCAATATCACGGCGCTGTGACCCGCCAGCAGGGGCGCCGGCACACAGACAAACACAATTGCGAGAGGCAGATAGCGGCAGTGACGCGTGGCGAATGCGGATGCCTCAGCGCCGACCGGCAAACGACCGCGCGGCGACGGCTGCCGACCTCTCCGAGGAAGCGGGTCCGACAGCGACGCCTGGCAGCGCCTCAGGCGCCGTAGAGCTCGGCGACGTAGTCCCAGTTGACGAGGTTGTCGAACCAGGTCTCCAGGTATTTCGGCCGGGCGTTGCGGTAGTCGATGTAATAGGAATGCTCCCATACGTCGACGCCGAGCAGCGGCTTGGCGCCGCTGGACGAGCGGGTTCTCGCCGTTCGGCGTGTGCATGACCACGAGCTTGCCGCCCTTCAGCGCCAGCCACGCCCAGCCGGAGCCGAACTGCGTCTTGCCGGCCTGGATGAAGCCGGTGCGGAACGCGTCGAACGAGCCGAGATCCTTGTTGATCTGCGCCTCAAGCTTGCCCGGAAGCTTCTTGCCGCCGCCGCCCGGCTTCATCCACTTCCAGAAGTGGATGTGATTATAGAACTGGCCGGCCTGGTTGAAGAGCTTCGGGTTGTCCGAATAGCTCTTCTTGCAGATGTCCTCCAGCGACATCGACGCGTAGGGCGTGCCCTCGATCATGCCGCGTCATCGCGTCGAGATAGGCGTTGTGGTGCTTGTCGTGATGGAACTCCAGCGTCTCCTTCGACATATGCGGCGCAAGCGCGTCGTAGGCATACGGGAGTGCCGGGAGCGTGAAGGCCATTTTCGTCTCCTCTCTGTGAGAATTCCGCTTGGGGAACGAATGCGGGGTGGTCGCTGTTCCTCCGGCCCCTTTCTAGCCCAGTTGCTTTGCCGGGCAACCGAAGAACGCGCGGAATTTGGCGGCGCGCGTCGGAATTGCATCTGGCGAGACCGGCGCAGGCGCGATTTGCTCATCCGGCCTTGCCCGTCACCTTGAGCGCGAAGGCGATCTCGATCGCCGTCTCCTTCAGGGCGTCGAAGCGGCCGGCGGCGCCGCCATGGCCAGCCTCCATGTTGGTGCGCAAAAGCAGCAGATTGTCGTCGGTCTTGAGCGCGCGGAGCCGCGCCACCCATTTCGCCGGCTCCCAATAGGTGACGCGCGGGTCGGTCAGTCCGGCAAGCGCCAGGATCGGCGGATAGGGCTTCGCATCGACGTTGTCGTAGGGCGAATAGGCGAGGATCGTCTGCATAGTCGGCGGCGCTCTCGATCGGGTTGCCCCATTCCGGCCATTCCGGCGGCGTCAGCGGCAGCGTGTCGTCGAGCATCGTGTTCAACACGTCGACGAAGGGCACGTTGGCGATGAGGCCGCCGAAAAGGTCGGTCGTCATGTTGGCGACGGCGCCGATCAGCATGCCGCCGGCGGAGCCGCCCTCGCCGACGATTTTTCCGCGCGACGTGAAGCGCTCGGCGGCGAGGAACTCGGCGGCGGCGATGAAATCGGTGAAGGTGTTCGCCTTGGCCGCGCGGCGGCCGGCTTCGTACCAGGCGTAGCCCTTCTCCTTGCCGCCGCGGATATGCGCGATCGCATAGACGAAGCCGCGATCGACGAGCGAAAGCCGGGTGATGGAGAACGCCGCCGGCATCGCGATGCCATAGGCGCCGTAGCCGTAGAGGAGCGCAGGCGCCGATCCGTCGAGCGGCGTGTCCTTGCGGTAGAGGAGCGAGACGGGGACCATCTCGCCGTCGGCCGCCGGCAGCCATGATGCGGCGCGTCACATAGAGCGACGGATCGTGGCCGGACGGCACTTCCTGCTCCTTGCGGAGCACGCGCTTACGGCTCTCCATGTCGTAGTCGTAGACGCGCGAAGGCGTCGCCATCGAGGAATAGGTGAAGCGGAGCGTATCGGTGTCGAACTCGTAACCGCCGGCAAGGCCAAGCGCATAGGCCTCCTCGTCGAACGCGATCACATGTTCCGCGCCATCGGCGAGACGGCGCACAACGATGCGCGGCAGGCCCTCGAAACGCTCGAGCCGCACCAGATGCCGCGCCGTCACGTCGTGCGCGATGATGAGGCGGCCGGGCTCGTGCGGAACGAGATCGCGCCAGTTCTCGCGACCCGGCGCCTCGACCGGCGCGGTGACGATCTTGAAGTCCTTGGCGCCGCCGCGTTGGTCAGGATGAAGAACGTGCCGTGCGCCTCGTCGACATTATATTCGACCGCCGTCTCGCGCGGCGCGACGAGCGTCGGCTCGGCATCGGGCGCATCGGCCGGGATGAACCTCACCTCCGACGTCTCGTGGTCGTGGGCGTGGATCAGGATGAAGCGGTCCGACTGCGTCTTGCCGATGCCGACGAAGAAGCCGGGGTCGGGCTCCTCGTAGACGAGCACGTCGTCTTCGGGGCTCGTGCCGAGCCTGTGGCGGAAGACGCGCGACGGGCGGTGGTTGGCGTCGAGGCGCACATAGAAGAGGTGGCGGGCATCGGCCGACCAGGCGATACCGCCGCCGGTGTCGGGGATCACGTCGGCAAGGTCGGCGCCGTTTTCGAGGTCGCGGATCGAGAGCGTGTAGAACTCCGAGCCGGCGTCGTCGTGCGACCAGGCGAGCAGCTTGTGGTCGGGCGAATGCGCGGCGCTGCCGATGCGGAAATAGGCGCGGCCCTCGGCAAGCGCATTGCCGTCGAGAAGGATCTCCTCGCCGCCGCCCTCGCGCCGCTCGCGCACATAGAGCGGATGCTGACCGCCCTCGACATAGCGCGTCGCGTAGGCCCAGGGCCCGTCGGGGGCGGGGACGGTGGAATCGTCCTCCTTGATGCGCCCGCGCATCTCCTTGAAGAGCGTCTCCTGCAGCGCCTCCGTGTCCGCCATCGCGGCGGCGAAATAGGCGTTCTCGGCATCGAGATAGGCGCGGATATCCGCCGGCAGCGCCGCCGGATTGCGCATCACCTCCTGCCAGTTGTCGGCGCGGAGCCAGGCATAGTCGTCGGTGCGGGTGTGGCCGTGACGCGTATCGCTGGCCGGCTGCCGCTCGGCGCGGGGAGGCGGGATGGATTTCTGCATCGCTCAGCCGAGGTAAGGGCGAAAGGCGGGGAGGGCAAGATCAGCAACCATTTGCGCAGCAACCCCCTTCGCAGCGAAACCAATCGATGCTAGCCTTTTCTATCCTGGATGGGCGGGCGGTCGGCAGACGGAGGCGTCGATGTTGGGACGCCGATTGTTGGTCGCGCTATTCTTCGTGCTCGCCATGGCAGCGAACGCCGTCGCGCGCCCGTGCGCCGATCTTTCCCCACAGCCCGCCGCCGCGAACGAGAGCGAAGACAGCGTGCTCACGAAGCTCGTCGGCTTCCTCTGGCATCAGAAG
The DNA here is from genome assembly GCA_963750115.1 of uncultured Alphaproteobacteria bacterium. Lineage (GTDB taxonomy): Bacteria > Pseudomonadota > Alphaproteobacteria > Rhizobiales > Afifellaceae > DASWJZ01. The sequence continues at coordinate 70,548 of CAVVPM010000016.1, forward strand.
GACATCCCACAGAATTCGGAAGCGGCGCCGGCGAAGCTCTATTTCACGTCGTCGTCGGGATTTTCACTCTACCCAACTTGCGACGGCAACGCGCGATACAAGAGCCTTCTCTATTATCCGATCGGGCTCGTCGTGCGCGACACCGGCGTCAGAAGCGAGCTGAGCGGCAAGACGCTCTGGCTGGTCGAGAGCGAATACGCGCTTCTCATGCTGATACCGGAAGACGACCTGACGGCGGTTCAGCCGGACAAGACCTACGTCTTCGCGAACGGACTCGACTTTCCGGTCTATTGCAGCGAGCCGAGCGGATGCGTCGGCGATGCGGGCCAGGCGGCCGCGCAAAAAGGCTTCAACCTGCACCCGCAGTTCCGCTTTGGCGTCGCGGATCAGCCCGTGCAGGGATGCGCGCCGCTTCAGATCACGCTCTACAATGCGGGAGACAAGCGCCTGCTCAGAGCCGACGGTCAGCCGGCGCCTGACAGATATCTGCTTCCCTGCGTCGCCGCCGCCGCGCCGGGCGACGGTTCCGCCGACGCGTTCGGGACGCAACCGAACGGACAGGTGAAGATCGTGACCGACAGCGAATACCAGACGATCTTCAAGGTGCCGCTGCGCGGCGACTACCATCGTCTCAGCAACGACCTGCTTGCCGCATTCGCGCCCGGAACCACGAACGTAAAGCCGTGCGGCGAGACACTGACGACGAAGCAGACGAATGAAGCCTCCGCCGGGCTGGAGGTCGGCGGGAGCTACTTCATTCTCTCCGGCAAGGTCGGGGGGACGATCACCGAGAATACGGAGCGCACGAGCGAGATCGGCGCCGACGTGTTCATGCAATCATCGGCCTACTCGTTGAGCAAGGTGCAGCCGACAAGCGACGACGAGCCGATCCTCACCACGGACGGCACCGAGCCGATCGTCGCCTACCTGACCTGCGATTCGGAAGGCCCGGGACTGGCCCCGAAGAAGCTCTACATGGTCAGGGTCTACAACGAGAATCTGGGCGACGTGCCGCTCATCCTTCTCGCCGACGAATTGCCGAACACGGTGGCCGCGCAGGCAAGCGGAGACATGGGTCCGCTCGCCGGAATCAAGACCGCGACGCCGAGCGCACGCGAGCGCGGGCAGGCGTGGCAGGTCACCGGCTATTTCGAATATTTCCGGCTGCGCGATGCGTTCAGATCGTACGTGGCGCAGCAGACGGATGTGCCGGAAGCGCTGACCGCAGCCGGCGACGCGAGCTACCAGCGGCAGATCGACTATTTTGCGCACCTGTTGATGGCCGTGACGACGGAGCCACGGCCGGCGAGGAATTGATATGCGGATGCGGCTTTTGATTCCCGGGGCAGTGTTGCTCGCTCTTTTTTTCCTGTCCGGCCTCGCGCTGACGCGCGACCTGGCGCTTGCCGATCCAACGGGTGGCGACGCGAAGGTCCTCGCCATCACGGCACTGCTTGAGGCCGGATCGACGGAACAGGGAGCGCCGCAGGCGCAAAGCTATGCGGTGGAGACGGTCGCGCAGTCGTCACTTTGCTGCTGCGCCGGCGCCGACGGGCGGCAATGTTGTGCCCAGGCTTCGAGCTGCAGCGTCGATCCTCCGGGATGCTTCTGCCGTCGGCGGTGAGGCGGGAAGGGCGATCATAGGACCATTCGCGCGGGACAGCCGTCACGGCGCATGGCGGCCGCCGGCGGATTGAGCGGATTCTCTTGAATTCACGCCATCCCCGTGCCCTAGAGATCACCATCATCCGAAGGAACGCTTGATGCCGGGACGACTGGCCGTCGCCTTTATCATCGCCGTTTTGTCCGTCGTCGCGAGTGCCGCGACAGCCGATGCGGCGGAGCTGGACGGTGCGACGATGGGCGCCGCGTGGGCGCTACCCTTCGTCGCCGTCCTTTTGACTATCGCGACCGGGCCGCTCGTTTTCCCGAAACTCTGGCACGACCATTACGGCAAGATCGCCGCGTTCTGGGCGTTGGTCGCGCTCGTCGCGATCACGCTCGGCTTCGGCCTCAAGACCGCGCTCGCCGCCTTCGTGCATGCGACGCTCGGCGAATACCTCTCCTTCATCGTGCTCCTCTTCGCGCTCTACACGGTGGCGGGCGGCATCCTCGTCACCGGCAACGTGCACGGCACGCCGAAGGCGAACACGGCGATGCTCGCGCTCGGAACGCTGATGGCGAGCGTCGTCGGCACGACCGGCGCGTCGATGATCCTGATCCGCCCGCTTCTGCGCGCCAACGACGAGCGGCCGCGAAGCGTGCATGTTGTTGTTTTCTTTATATTTCTGGTCGCGAACATCGGCGGCGCGCTGACGCCGCTCGGCGATCCGCCTCTCTTCGTCGGGTTTTTGCGCGGCGTCGACTTCTTCTGGCCGGCACGGCATCTCGCTGCAGAAGCCATTTCTACCGCTGCAATATTGCTCGTCGCCTTCTTTCTCCTCGATAGCTGGATCGCCCGGCGCGAAGGCGCCTATGTCAGGCGGCGCGATCCGACGCCGCCCGGGCCAATCCGCGTGCGCGGCCTCGTCAATCTGGTGCTGATCGCCGCGATCGTCGGCGCGATCGTGCTTTCGGCAACGTGGAAGCCGGGGATATCGCTCGATCTGCTCGGCACGCGGCTCGAACTGCAGAACCTCGTGCGCGACGGGTTCCTCATGGCGTGCGCGCTCCTGTCGCTGTGGTGGACGCACGACGAGCACCGCGCCGCGAATGGCTTCACATGGGAACCGATTCTGGAAGTGGCGAAGCTCTTCGCCGCGATCTTCGTCACCATCATTCCGGTGCTCGCCATGCTGCAGGCCGGCGAGAAGGGGGTCTTCGCGCCGCTCCTCGATATCGTCACGCGGCATGACGGCACGCCACATCCCGTCGCCTTCTTCTGGGTCACCGGGATCCTCTCCGCCTTCCTCGACAACGCGCCGACCTATCTCGTCTTCTTCGAGCTTGCCGGCGGCAACGCCGCCGAGCTCATGGGGAAGATGGCAGCGACGCTCGGCGCGATCTCGATGGGCGCAGTCTTCATGGGCGCGCTCACCTATATCGGCAACGCACCGAACCTGATGGTCTATGCGCTCGCGGTCGAGCGCGGCGTCAAGATGCCGAGCTTCTTCGGCTATCTCGGTTGGGCGATCGTCTGGCTCGTACCGGTATTCCTGGTGCTGACCTTCGTCTCGATCGTGCCGGCTTAATCGGGAGGCCGGCGCGCGAGGGCGCCCAAGGGCGCTTCGTATCGACTCGTCAGCACGATTCCGTGAGCGTGGCAGCTCTGCTTCAAGGGTCGGGGACCGGAATCGGGGCGCTCGTTTTCGCTCGCTGCGGATTGCCCCATCGGACGGGGAAATTCGCATGGAGCACGCCGCTTCGCAGGTCATATTTGGCTTGAACCCGCTCTGGGTTTCGACCTGCGTGCTCGCCGTCACCTACGCCATCGTGATCTCCGAGCAGGTGAACCGCTCGATCGTGGCACTCGTCGGCGCCGGCGTCATGATCGTCGTCGGTGTCCTCGACCAGAAGGAGGCACTTGCCGGCATCGACTGGAACACCATCGGTCTTCTGACCGGCATGATGATCCTCGTTTCGATCTCGCGGCGCTCGGGCGTCTTCCAATTCTTGGCGATCTGGTCGGCGCAGGCGGCGCGCGCGCGCCCCGCCGGCATGCTCTTCATGCTGCAGATCACCACCGCCGTGCTCTCCGCCTTCCTCGACAATGTGACGACCGTGCTCCTCATCGTGCCGGTGACGCTTGCCATCACCAAGGAGCTCGAGGTCGAGCCCTATCCGTTCCTATTTGCGGAGATTTTTGCCTCCAACATCGGCGGCACCGCGACGCTGATCGGCGACCCGCCGAACATCCTGATCGGCTCGCAGGTGGGGCTCGACTTCAACGCCTTCGTGCTGAATCTCACCCCCGTTGTCCTGATCATCCTCGCCGCGCAGGCCGTGCTGGTTCAGCTCGTCTGGGGGCGGAAGCTCAAGGCGACGCCGGCGGCGGAGGCGCGCGTGATGGACATGATCCCGCGCGAGGCGATCATGGACGCGCGTCTGTTGAAGCAATCGCTCGTCGTTCTCGGCCTGGTGATGGTCGCGTTCGTGCTGGCGCGGCATCTCCACCTCGAGCCGGCGACGATTGCGATGCTCGGCGCCGGCATCGCTCATGCTGCTCGACAATTGGGTGCATCATCGCGAGAAGGCCGCGCACAACATCCACCAGACCTTCGGCGATGTGGAGTGGATCACCATCTTCTTCTTCATCGGGCTGTTCATCGTGGTGCACGGCGTGCAGGTCGGCGGCCTCCTGGCGCTGCTTGGCCACTGGCTCGTCGAGGCGACCGGCGGCAATCTCACGGCCGCCGGGATCGCGGTCCTCTGGGCGTCGGCAGCGTTCTCCGCGATCGTCGACAACATCCCCTTCGTTGCCACGATGATACCGCTCATCAAGACGATGGCGCCGGCCTTCGGCGGCGAGCACGCCATCCTGCCGCTCTGGTGGTGCCTGTCGCTCGGCGCCTGCCTCGGCGGCAACGGAACGCTCATCGGCGCATCCGCCAATCTCATCGTCGCCGGGGTCGGCGAGCGGAACGGCGTGCCATTCCGATTTCTTGCCTTCACGCTGCGCGCCTTGCCGTTGATGCTGGTGTCGATCGCTATCGCGCAGGTCTACGTCTGGTGGCGCTACTTCTGAGCGCCGCTTCCACGCAGTCGCCAGCGGCGCTTGCGACGTTACTCTTGAACGACTTGGGCTTGGCCGCCTAACTCTCCAAATGATTTCCACTTTGCCCGATACATAAAAGGATCGCAGAGCTTCGAATTGCCAAAATTCTGGATTGTTACTAAAGATGAACAACGCAGAACCGGGCGGCGGTGCTGCGCTCTGAGGACCGCGAGGGTTGAATGGTCGGCACCATGGAACGCGACGATCTGATCGAGCTGACGGCGCAAATCGTGTCGGCCTATGTGAGCACCAACACGATCGCTTCCCCGGATCTCACGAACCTGATCGGCGAGGTTCATTCCGCGTTGCATCGAACCGCGACCGGAGCCATGGTGCCGGAAACGGAGCCGTTGAAGCCGGCCGTTTCGGTACGCAAGTCCGTCACGCCCGACTACATCGTGTGCCTGGAGGACGGGCTCAAATTCAAATCCTTGAAGCGGCACTTGCGGACGCACTACGACCTGACGCCGGAATCCTATCGCGAGAAGTGGGGGCTTCCGGCCGACTATCCCATGGTCGCCCCGAACTATGCGAAGGCCCGCTCCTCACTCGCCAAGCAGATGGGCCTTGGCCGCAAGAGCAAGAACTGACCGTTCGCGACGTGCGCCGATAGCCTAGCGAACCACGTAGGCCGAATCGTCGGAAGGAGCGTAAAAGCGCGGTGGCGACAGCGCGTAGACGCCGGCCCCGCGTTCGCAGCGCATACGGAACGGAAGCGGCGCCCCAAGGCTTGCGAGTGCGGCGCAGGGATCGATGGGCTGTCGGTGCGCTTCCGCCGGGCGATCGATGCTGCCGGTATAGACCGGCTCGTCGGGACGCGGGCGCGGCAGGCGCGCTACGGCGACAGGATGATCGACATAGTCGCTGAGATGGGGCGGAATTTCCGCAAGCTCGGCGGCGCGCGCGCTTATCGGCTCGGTCGATTTGGCGGAAGCGGTCGCCGCCTGCCGGATGGCCGCCGGATCGCCGGAGGCTGCGGCGAAATAGTAGCCGCCCGCACCCGCCGCGGCGCCGAAGGAGAGCGCTCCCCAGAGCATCAGCGCCGTCTTCCCCAGGCCCTTGAGCCGGTCGAAGCGGGAAGCGCGGCCGAACTCCAGGTCGGCCAGGGTCACGGATTTGATCGAATCCGATCCGTCCAACTCACGCGGCAACGCATTCATCTCTAGCACCCGGGGCCTACTCAATGCCCGGCGTCACCCTCGCCCTTTATGGTTGCTATCGCGTTAAGCGGGTCGGCGGCGCGTCAAGATATAGAGGGCGAGTGCGGCGGCGTTCGAGACGTTGAGGCTGCGGATCGCGCCCGGAACGTCGAGGCGGATGAGATGATCGCATTTCTCACGCGTCAGCCGGCGGAGCCCCCGGCCTTCGGCGCCGAGGACGATGGCGGTCTTCTCCGCCGGCCGGATGGCCTCAATCGGCTCGGCGTGCTCGCTGTCGAGGCCGAGACGGAGGAAGCCGAGCTCGGCGAGCTGATCGAGCGCGCGCGCGAGGTTCTTCACGTGAACAAGCGCGACGTGCTCCAGCCCGCCGGAAGCCGCCTTGGCGAGAACGCCGGATTCGGCAGGGCTGTGACGCTCGGCGAGGAGGAGAGCGTCGGCGCCGAAGGCGGCGGCCGAACGCAGGATCGCGCCGACATTATGCGGGTCGGTCACCTGGTCGAGGACGACGACGAGCTTCGCTTCGCCAAGATCGGCGATGTCCGGCGCGGGGAGGGGGTCGGCAAGGACCGCGATCCCCTGGTGCACGGCGTCCGCACCGGCGAGGCGCTCGATCTCGCGCACCTCGACCGGTGCCGGGAGGTCGCGAATTCCAGCTTCGGCAAGGCGTGCGATCGCATTTTGCGTGGCGAGCACGGCGCGGATGCGGCGGCGCGGGTTGGTGAGCGCTGCAAGCGCGCTATGCCAGCCGTAGATCGCCGTCTCGCCGGCATTCGTCCGGGGAGCGGGGCGGTCGCCTCCTTTGCCGCGTCGCTTCATCCCCGGTTCATAGCGTTCCGGGCGGCTTGCGGCCAATTGCGAAGCGAGATGGTGGGAGAGGTAGGACTCGAACCTACGAAGGCGTACGCCAGCGGATTTACAGTCCGCCCCCTTTGCCACTCGGGACACTCTCCCGGACCTGTCACCCGAAATGCGGGTCGAATCCGGCTGAAGAACCGAGACCCGTGGGACGGTTCCGTTCGCGCGGGCGTATATGCTGGCCGCCGCGCGGCCTGTCAACGATCGGCCGAAAAGCTAAGCAGGGTCCGCCGCTGAGTTCAGTCGGGCCCTGGAGACGCCTGCGGCGGAGCGGGCTTCTCTGTATTGAAGAGTTGGCGAACGCTTCGGCGCAGCGTAGATACCGGTCGGTTCGCGGGTGTAGCTCAATGGTAGAGCAACAGCCTTCCAAGCTGATGACGAGGGTTCGATTCCCTTCACCCGCTCCAAGCCGCGCTGGGGCGGCGGTCCTGCGTCCCTATCTAGAGGCGGAAAGACGGGTAGCCGCGGGGTAGACGGAAGCCGAGCTTGCTGAAAGGGCGGTGCGCATATCTGACCGACCTCGGAGGGGTATAGCTCAGTTGGTAGAGCGACGGTCTCCAAAACCGTAGGCCGGGGGTTCGAGTCCCTCTGCCCCTGCCAGCCTTCGCCCGGAAGCTGCGCGATTGCGGCGACTTCGTCACGAAAAGGGCGAAATGCTGCTTTGCAGCAAGGGCTTGGATGACCGGCGTCGCAACCGGCCGCAAGCCCCTTGCGCGGCGGGCGGAAGTTGCTTATTTAGGCCGTTCCGGAGGCGCGCGGACCCTTTCGTGCGCCTTCAGATTCCCGGTATGGCAAAAATAAACCCGTTCCAGTTTGTCCAGCAGGTGCGCACCGAGGCGGCCAAGGTCACATGGCCGACACGGCGCGAGACCGCGATTACGACGTTGATGGTGTTCGCCATGGTTGCGCTGGCGACGCTGTTCTTCTTCGCGGCCGACCAGATCATGAGTTGGGGCGTGGACTTCGCGCTCAGCACGGCGAGTTGAGCCTGAAAGCAACGGAACTCCTGATGGCGAAGCGCTGGTACATCGTCCACGCCTACTCGAATTTTGAGAAGAAGGTGGCGGATTCGATCCGCGAGAAGGCCGCGGCGGCGGGACTCGCCGATCTCATCGACGAGATTCTCGTGCCGACCGAGAAGGTCGTGGAGATGCGGCGCGGCCGCAAGGTGGATTCGGAACGGAAGTTCTTCCCCGGCTACGTGCTGGTGAGGATGGACATGACGGATGAGGCCTATCACCTCATCAAGAATACGCCCAAGGTCACGGGATTCCTGGGCGCAGACGGGCGGCCGATGCCGATCCCCGACTCCGAGGCCGTGCGCATCATGGCGCAGGTGCAGGAGGGCGTGGAGCGGCCGAAGCCGTCGGTGAGCTTCGAGATCGGCGAGCGCATCCGCGTCGCCGACGGTCCCTTCGCGTCGTTCGAGGGGAACGTGGAGGAAGTCGACGAGGAGCGCGCGCGGCTGAAGGTGGCGGTGTCCATCTTCGGGCGCGCCACACCCGTCGAGCTCGAATACGGACAGGTCGAGAAGGTCTGAACCGGTCAGGCCAGTGAAGATTCCGACCCCCCTCAGGCGAAGTGGTTCCGAGAAGTGGTTTGCGGTTCTCGGAAGAAAATCACGCTGAAAGAAGGAGCCCGTCAGGGCTCGCGTGGAAGGTCGGCCGCCCGCGCCATCGGGCGGCGAATGGGCCGCACCACGGACACCCGAGGATGCCGAGCCGCTTGGGCCGGCGAAGGAACGGAGTGAGAAGATGGCAAAGAAGATTACGGGTTACCTGAAGTTGCAGGTTCCCGCCGGTGCTGCCAACCCGTCGCCTCCGATCGGGCCGGCGCTCGGGCAGCGGGGCCTGAACATCATGGAATTCTGCAAGGGGTTCAACGCCGCCTCGCAGGAGATGGAGAAGGGTACGCCGATCCCGGTGGTGCTGACGATCTTTGCGGACCGCAGCTTCACCTTCGAGATGAAGACGCCGCCGGTGTCGCATTTCCTGAGGAAGGCGGCCGGCCTCGCAAAGGGCGGGCAGACGCCGGGCCGCGCTCTGATCGGGCGCGTCACGCGCGACCAGGTCCGCAGCATCGCCGAGCAGAAGCTCAAGGATTTGAACGCCCGTGACGTCGGCGCGGCGATGAAGATGGTAGAGGGCTCGGCGCGTTCCATGGGTCTTGAGGTGGTGGACTAGCCATGAGCGGAACCGGAAAGCGCACGCGGAAAGTCCGCGAGGGAATCGATCGCGACGCCCTCTATCCGCTCGGCGATGCCGTGCGGATGGTGAAGGAGCGGGCGGTGGCGAAGTTCGACGAGACGATCGAGGTTGCCCTCAATCTCGGCGTCGATCCGCGGCACGCCGACCAGATGGTGCGCGGCGTCGCCAACCTGCCGAACGGCTCCGGCCGTTCCGCGCGGGTTGCCGTCTTCGCCCGCGGCGACAGGGCGGAAGAGGCAAAGAAGGCCGGTGCCGATATCGTCGGCGCGGAGGATCTGGTGGACAGCGTGCAGAAGGGCGAGATCAATTTCGACCGCTGCATCGCGACCCCCGACATGATGCCGCTCGTCGGCCGGCTCGGCAAAATCCTCGGCCCGCGCGGGCTGATGCCGAACCCGAAGGTCGGCACCGTGACGAACGACGTGACGCAGGCGGTGCGCGACGCGAAGGGCGGCGCGGTGGAGTTTCGCGTCGAGAAGGCGGGGATCATCCATGCCGGTGTCGGCAAGGCGTCGTTCACCGAAGAGGCGCTCAGGCAGAACATCCTCGCCTTCGCCGATGCGGTGAACAGGGCGAAGCCGTCCGGCGCCAAGGGAACCTATTTGAAGCGCATCGCGCTGACCTCCACGCAGGGGGCAGGGGTGCGCGTCGACCCGGCATCGCTTTCGGCGAGCTGAAGTCGAAGACGAGTTTTCCCGGGCGGCTTTCGCCCGGGATCGTGCGTTTCGCCCCAGGCATGCAAGTGCCGCGGGCGAAACGGGCCGGCGGGCTCGCCCGTTCGGCCCGGTCCTGTCCGAGATTGCAGGTGAGCTTCGGCTCTTAAGCTTTTTGGCCTGCATGAGACGGGTTCCTGAACCGAATTCTCGGGGCGAAAGCCTCGAAACGTCGGTTCGAACCTCTCGTCCTTCGCTTCCCATTGGAGGCGAGGGCCCGAGCCTTGAAGAAGGTTCGGGGGACAGGCGTTCACCGTCGCCCGTCCCTCGCTTCTTGAGGCCGGGCGGCATGGCGAAACGGCCCTGGGCTCGCAAGCCGCGATCCCGGGCCAGATGAGGACAGAGGCAGTGGATAGAGCTGAAAAAAGCGCGATGGTGTCCAGCCTGAACCAGGTGTTTTCGAGCACCGCGGTTGTGGTCGTGGCCCACTATTCCGGCCTGAACGTCGCCGACATGACGTCCCTTCGCGGGCGCATGCGGGACGCGGGGGCCAGCCTCAAGGTCGCCAAGAACCGCCTCGTCAAGCTTGCCCTCAAAGGTACGGACGTCGAACACATCAGCGACCTATTCCAGGGGCCGACGGTCATCGCCTATTCGAGCGATCCCGTCGCCGCTCCCAAGGTCGCCGCCGAATTCGCCAAGACGAACGAGAAGTTCGTGTTGCTCGGCGGCGCCATGGGGCGGACCAACCTGGACGCCAAGGGCGTGGAGGCACTCGCCTCGCTCCCGTCGCTCGATGAACTGAGAGCGAAGCTCGTCGGCATGATCCAGACGCCGGCGACCCGCATCGCGGGGGTTCTGCAAGCTCCCGCCGGGCAGCTCGCCCGCGTGTTCGCGGCCTATGCCAAGAGGGAAGAGGCGGCCTGAAGCCGATCTTGAAACACCTGATACTCAAGGTTCGAACCGACAAGGAAACGACGAAATGGCTGATCTATCGAAAATCGTTGACGACCTCTCCAGCCTGACCGTGCTGGAGGCGGCCGAGCTCTCCAAGATGCTGGAGGAGAAGTGGGGCGTCTCCGCCGCCGCGCCGGTGGCGGTCGCCGCCGCAGCGGGCGGTGCGGCCGCAGAGGCCGTGGAAGAGAAGACCGAGTTCGACGTCGTCCTGATGGCGGCGGGAGAAAAGAAGATCAACGTCATCAAGGAAGTGCGTGCGATCACCGGGCTTGGCCTGAAGGAGGCGAAGGACCTCGTGGAGAGCGCGCCGAAGACGGTCAAGGAAGCGGCCGGCAAGAGCGAGGCCGAGGAACTCAAGAAGAAGCTCGAGGACGTCGGCGCGACGGTCGAGCTGAAGTAGGCGTTTTTCGAAATCTTCCGGGCGCGGCTCACGCGCCCGGATCGCTGGCCGAAAGGCCGTTTGGGCGCGTTGTGGCCCGGTCGCTGTCCCGATGGACGCATGCACGTCATGCGGCTCTCCGGGCAGCCGTTCGGACGAGATTGGCGAGGACGAATAATGGCGCGAGCAATGTCTGCGAAAAAGGTGAGCTTCTCCGGCCGCCGGCGCATCCGCAAGTTCTTCGGACACATCACCGAGGCGGCGGAGATGCCGAACCTGATCGAGGTTCAGAAGTCCTCCTATGACCAGTTCCTGATGGTCGAGGAGCCGGAGGGCGGCCGCCTGGACGAGGGATTGCAGGCGGTCTTCAAGTCGGTCTTCCCGATCTCCGACTTCGCCGGCAATGCCATGCTCGAATTCGTGCGCTACGAGTTCGATCCGCCGAAATACGACGTGGAGGAATGCCGGCAGCGCGACATGACCTATGCGGCGCCGCTCAAGGTGACGCTGCGCCTGATCGTGTTCGATGTCGACCAGGAGACCGGCGCGAAGTCGGTCAAGGATATCAAGGAGCAGGACGTCTACATGGGCGACATGCCGCTCATGACGATGAACGGCACCTTCGTCATCAACGGCACCGAGCGCGTCATCGTCTCGCAGATGCATCGCTCGCCGGGCGTCTTCTTCGATCACGACAAGGGCAAGACGCATTCGTCCGGCAAGCTGCTCTTTGCGGCGCGCATCATTCCCTATCGCGGTTCCTGGCTCGACATCGAGTTCGACGCCAAGGACATCGTGCACGCGCGCATCGACCGCCGCCGCAAGATTCCGGTGTCGTCGCTGCTGATGGCGCTCGGCATGGACGGCGAGGAGATCCTGTCGACCTTCTACGAGGCGGTCACCGTCACCCGCGACGGCGACGGCTGGCGGCTGCCGCTCGATCCGGAAAAGCTCCGCGGCACCAAGCCGACGGAGGACCTGATCGACGCGAAGTCGGGCGAGGTGGTTGCCGAGGCCGGCAAGAAGGTCACTGCGCGACTCGCCAAGCAGATCAAGGAAAAGAAGGTCAAGGCGCTGCGCGTCACCGACGAGGCGCTCGTCGGACGCTATCTCGCCGAGGACATCGTCAACACGCAGACGGGCGAGATCTACGCCGAGGCCGGCGAGGAGATCACCGCGAAGATGCTCGCCGGCTTTGCCGAGCAGGGTCACAAGAAGCTGCAGCTTCTCGAAATCGACCACGTCAATGTCGGCGGCTATATCCGCAACACGCTGACCGTCGACAAGAACCAGAACCGCGAGGACGCGCTTTTCGACATCTACCGGGTGATGCGCCCGGGCGAGCCGCCGACGGTGGAGACGGCGGAGGCGATGTTCAAGTCGCTGTTCTTCGATTCGGAGCGCTACGACCTTTCCGCCGTCGGTCGCGTGAAGATGAACATGCGGCTCGATCTCGATGCGGAGGACACGGTCCGCGTCCTGCGCAAGGAAGACATCATCGCGGTCATCCGCACGCTCGTCGACCTGCGCGACGGGCGCGGCGAGATCGACGACATCGACAATCTCGGCAACCGCCGGGTGCGCTCGGTCGGCGAATTGATGGAGAACCAGTACCGCATCGGGCTGCTCCGGATGGAGCGCGCGATCAAGGAGCGCATGTCGTCGGTCGAGATCGACACGGTGATGCCGCAGGACCTGATCAACGCCAAGCCGGCGGCGGCCGCCGTGCGCGAGTTCTTCGGCTCCTCGCAGCTCTCGCAGTTCATGGACCAGACCAACCCGCTCTCCGAGATCACGCACAAGCGGCGGCTCTCGGCGCTCGGGCCGGGCGGACTGACGCGTGAAAGGGCCGGCTTCGAGGTGCGCGACGTGCACCCGACGCATTACGGCCGCATCTGCCCGATCGAGACCCCGGAAGGCCCGAATATCGGGCTCATCAACTCGCTCGCGACCTTCGCGCGCGTGAACAAGTACGGCTTCATCGAGAGCCCGTACCGCAAGATCGTTGACGGCAAAGTGACAGACGAGGTGGTGTATCTCTCCGCCATGGAGGAGGCGAAATACACCGTGGCGCAGGCCAACGCCCAGCTCGACGACAAGGGCCGCTTCCTGAACGACCTCGTCACCTGCCGCCACCAGGGCGACGTGTCGCTCGTGGCGCGCGAGAAGGTCGACCTGATGGACGTGTCGCCGAAGCAGCTCGTCTCGGTCGCCGCGGCGCTGATCCCGTTCCTCGAGAACGACGACGCCAACCGCGCGCTGATGGGCTCCAACATGCAGCGGCAGGCGGTGCCGCTCGTCCGCTCCGAGGCGCCGCTCGTCGGCACCGGCATGGAGCCGATCGTGGCGCGCGATTCAGGCGCCGCGATCGCGGCACGGCGCACCGGCATCGTCGACCAGGTGGACGCCACCCGCATCGTCGTGCGGGCGACGGAGGAGCGCGACGCGTCACGCTCCGGCGTCGACATCTACCGGCTGCAAAAATTCCAGCGCTCCAACCAGTCGACCTGCATCACGCAGCGTCCGCTGGTGCATGTGGGAGACCAGGTGACGACGGGCGAGATCATCGCCGACGGTCCTTCCACGGACCACGGCGACCTTGCGCTCGGCCGCAACGTGCTCGTCGCGTTCATGCCGTGGAACGGCTACAATTTCGAGGATTCGATCCTGCTCTCCGAGCGGATCGTCCGCGACGACGTGTTCACCTCCATCCACATCGAGGAATTCGAGGTGATGGCGCGCGACACCAAGCTCGGACCGGAGGAGATCACCCGCGACATCCCGAACGTCTCGGAGGAGGCGCTGAAGAATCTCGACGAGGCGGGCATCGTCTATGTCGGCGCCGAGGTGAAGCCGGGCGACATCCTGGTCGGCAAGATCACGCCGAAGGGTGAGAGCCCGATGACGCCGGAGGAGAAGCTCTTGCGCGCCATCTTCGGCGAGAAGGCCTCCGACGTGCGCGACACCTCGCTCAGGATGCCGCCGGGAACCTTTGGCACGATCGTCGAAGTGCGCGTCTTCAACCGCCACGGCGTGGAGAAGGACGAGCGCGCGATGGCGATCGAGCGCGAGGAGATCCAGCGGCTTGCCAAGGACCGCGACGACGAGCAGTCGATCCTCGACCGCAACATCTACGGGCGCCTCGCCGAGATGCTGCAAGGCAAGGTCGGCACGTCCGGCCCGAAGGGCTTCAAGAAGGGCACCAAGATCACCGATGAGGTGTTCGAGGCGTATCCGCGTGCGCAGTGGTGGCAGCTGACGACAGCCGACGACAAGCTGATGACGGAGAGCGAGCAGCTTCGCGCGCAATACGACGAAAGCCGCAAGCGCCTCGAAAGCCGCTTCATCGACAAGGTCGAGAAGCTGCAGCGCGGCGACGAGCTGCCGCCGGGCGTGATGAAGACCGTGAAGGTCTTCGTCGCGGTGAAGCGCAAGATCCAGCCCGGCGACAAGATGGCCGGCCGTCACGGCAACAAGGGCGTGGTGTCGAAGATCGTGCCGATCGAGGACATGCCGTTCCTGGAGGACGGCACCTATGTCGACATCGTGCTGAACCCGCTCGGGGTGCCGAGCCGCATGAATGTCGGGCAGATCCTGGAGACGCATCTCGGCTGGGCCTGCGCCGGGCTCGGGCTCAAGGTCGGCAAGCTCGTCGAGGATTATCGGCAGAACGGCAACATGAAGCCGCTGCGCGACACGCTCGGCGAGCTTTACGGCGACAACGCCAAGAACGAGCCGGTGGAAAGCTTCGACGACGAGTCGGTGGTGCGGCTCGGCGAGCAGCTCTCGCACGGCGTGTCGATCGCGACGCCGGTCTTTGACGGCGCCAAGGAGGAGCACATCGTCGAGCTCCTGGAGCAGGCGGGATCTGAAGACCTCCGGCCAGACGCGGCTTTACGACGGCCGCACCGGCGAGACCTTCGACCGCGAGGTGACCGTCGGCTACATCTACATGCTGAAGCTGCATCACCTGGTGGACGACAAGATCCACGCGCGCTCGATCGGCCCCTACAGCCTCGTCACCCAGCAACCGCTCGGCGGCAAGGCGCAGTTCGGCGGCCAGCGTTTCGGCGAGATGGAGGTGTGGGCGCTCGAAGCCTACGGCGCCGCCTACACCTTGCAGGAGATGTTGACCGTGAAGTCCGACGACGTCGCCGGCCGCACCAAGGTCTACGAGGCGATCGTCAGAGGCGACGACACGTTCGAGGCGGGCATCCCGGAGAGCTTCAACGTGCTCGTCAAGGAGATGCGCTCGCTCGGCCTCAACGTCGAGCTGCAGGACACCGATCAAAGACGGCGGATCGCCGACATGCACCAGCATCGGGACGCCGCCGAATAGGCGGCGCCCCGGGGCGACCGCTTCGGCGGGCGTCCGTTCGCAGCAACGAGTTAAGTGCCGCGGCGTCAGCGCGGCGAGAAGCCCCGGCCTCCCAGGGGCGTGCCAGATGGCCAAGGAGTGACCATGAATCAAGAGGTCATGAACATTTTCAGCCCGCAGGTCCCCACGCAGACCTTCGATCAGATCCGCATCTCGATCGCGAGCCCGGAGAAGATCCTGTCGTGGTCCTATGGCGAGATCAAGAAGCC
This sequence comes from uncultured Alphaproteobacteria bacterium, assembly GCA_963750115.1. Taxonomy (GTDB): domain Bacteria; phylum Pseudomonadota; class Alphaproteobacteria; order Rhizobiales; family Afifellaceae; genus DASWJZ01. Next base: position 86,060 of record CAVVPM010000016.1, read on the forward strand.
GGAGACGATCAACTACCGGACCTTCAAGCCGGAGCGCGACGGGCTCTTCTGCGCACGCATCTTCGGACCGATCAAGGACTACGAGTGCTTGTGCGGCAAGTACAAGCGCATGAAGTACAAGGGCATCATCTGCGAGAAGTGCGGCGTTGAGGTGACGCTCGCGCGCGTGCGGCGCGACCGCATGGGCCATATCGAGCTCGCCGCGCCCGTCGCCCACATCTGGTTCCTGAAGTCGCTGCCGTCGCGCATCGGGCTCATGCTCGACATGACGCTGAAGGACATCGAGCGCGTCCTCTATTTCGAGAACTACATCGTCGTCGAGCCGGGCATCACGCCGCTGCAGGAAAAGCAGCTTCTGACCGAGGACGAGTTCCTGGAGGCGCAGGACCAGTACGGCGCCGACAGCTTCACCGCCATGATCGGCGCGGAGGCGGTCCGCGAGATGCTGATCGCGCTCAATCTTGAGCAGGAGATCGTGCGGCTTCGCCAGGAGATCGCCGAATCGAAGTCGGAGCTGAAGCCGAAAAAGCTCGCCAAGCGGCTGAAGCTGATCGAGGCCTTCGTGCAGTCCGGCAACAAGCCGGAGTGGATGATCATGACCGTCGTCCCGGTCATCCCGCCGGACCTCCGACCGCTGGTGCCGCTCGACGGCGGCCGCTTCGCGACCTCCGACCTGAACGACCTCTACCGCCGCGTCATCAACCGCAACAACCGGCTGAAGCGGCTGATCGAGCTCCGCGCGCCCGACATCATCATCCGTAACGAGAAGCGGATGCTGCAGGAGGCGGTCGACGCGCTGTTCGACAACGGCCGGCGCGGCCGCGTCATCACCGGCACCAACAAGCGCCCGTTGAAGTCGCTTTCCGACATGCTGAAGGGCAAGCAGGGCCGCTTCCGGCAGAACCTCCTCGGCAAGCGCGTCGACTATTCCGGCCGCTCGGTCATCGTAGTCGGCCCGGAGCTGAAGCTGCATCAGTGCGGCCTGCCGAAGAAGATGGCGCTCGAGCTGTTCAAGCCGTTCATCTATGCGCGGCTCGATGCCAAGGGCTTCTCCTCGACCGTGAAGCAGGCGAAGAAGCTGGTGGAGAAGGAGAAGCCGGAGGTCTGGGACATCCTCGACGAGGTGATCCGCGAGCATCCGGTGCTGTTGAACCGCGCGCCGACCTTGCATCGTCTCGGCATCCAGGCTTTCGAGCCGGTGCTGATCGAGGGCAAGGCGATCCAGCTGCATCCGCTTGTCTGCGCCGCTTTCAACGCCGACTTCGACGGCGACCAGATGGCGGTGCACGTACCGCTGTCGCTTGAGGCGCAGCTTGAGGCGCGCGTCCTCATGATGTCGACGAACAACATCCTGCATCCGGCGAACGGCCAGCCGATCATCGTGCCGTCGCAGGATATCGTGCTCGGCCTCTACTACCTCTCCATCATGCAGGAGAAGGAGCCGGGCGAGGGCATGCTGTTCGGCAACATGGGCGAGTTGCACCATGCGCTCGACGCGGGCGCGGTGACGCTGCACGCCAAGATCAAGGGCCGCTTCCGCACCGTCGACGAGGAGGGCAACCAGGTCTCGCAGATTCATGAGACGACGCCCGGCCGCCTGATGATCGGGGAGCTTCTGCCGAAGCATCCGAACGTCCCTTACGACCTCTGCAACAAGCTGATGACCAAGAAGGAAATCAGCCGCCTGATCGACGCCGTCTACCGCCATACCGGGCAGAAGGAGACGGTGATCTTCTGCGACCGCATCATGCAGCTCGGCTTCACGCAGGCCTGCAAGGCGGGCATTTCGTTCGGCAAGGACGACATGGTCATCCCGGAGACGAAGGCGAAGCTCGTCGCCGAGACGCGCACGCTCGCGGGCGAATACGAGCAGCAGTACAATGACGGTCTCATCACCCAGGGCGAGAAGTACAACAAGGTGGTCGACGCCTGGGCGAAGTGCACCGACCGCGTCGCCGACGAGATGATGAAGCGCATCCAGTCGGTGGAGTTCGACAAGAAGACCGGGCGGCAGAAGCCGATCAACTCCATCTACATGATGAGCCATTCCGGCGCCCGCGGCTCGCCCGCGCAGATGAAGCAGCTCGCCGGCATGCGCGGCCTGATGGCCAAGCCTTCGGGCGAGATCATCGAGAGCCCGATCATCTCCAACTTCAAGGAGGGGCTTTCGGTGCTCGAGTATTTCAACTCGACGCACGGCGCCCGCAAGGGCCTCGCCGACACAGCGCTTAAGACGGCGAATTCCGGCTATCTGACGCGGCGTCTCGTCGACGTGGCGCAGGACTGCATCATCACCGAGGAGGACTGCGGGTCTGAGAACGGCCTGACGATGCAGGCGATCGTCGACGCCGGGCAGGTCGTCGCCACGATCGGCTCGCGCATCCTTGGCCGCACGGCCGTTGAGGACATCGTCGATCCCTCGACCGGCGACGTGATCGTCGCGGCGGGGACGCTGATCGACGAGCCCTACATGGAGGCGGTCGAGGCGGCCGGCGTTCAGGCCGTGAAGATACGCTCGGTGCTGACCTGCGAGACCAAATACGGGGTATGCGGCAAGTGCTACGGCCGCGACCTCGCACGCGGCACGCCCGTCAACATGGGCGAGGCCGTCGGTGTCATCGCGGCGCAGTCGATCGGCGAGCCGGGGACCCAGCTCACCATGCGCACCTTCCATATCGGCGGCACCGCGCAGGTGGTCGACCAGTCGTTCCTGGAATCGAGCTTCGAGGGGAAACTGGCGATCCGCAACAAGGCGGTTGCCGTCGATTCCTCGAAGCGCCAGGTGGTGATGGGCCGCAACGTCCAGCTCGTCATCATCGACGAGGGCGGGGAGGAGCGTGCGTCGCACCGCGTGCCTTACGGTGCGCGGCTCTTCGTCAACGAGGGCGACAGCGTGAGCCGCGGCCAGCGGCTGGCGGAGTGGGACCCCTATATGCGTCCGATCATGGCGGATGCCGCCGGCATCGTCGACTACGAGGACGTCGTGGAGGGCGCCTCGGTCACCGAGACCGCCGACGAATCGACCGGCATCACCAAGCGGGTGGTCATCGATTGGCGCGCCAATCCGCGCGGCACCGAGCTCAGGCCGGCGGTCGTGGTCAAGGACAAGCGCGGCAAGGTGATGAAGGCGGAGCGGGGGCGCGACGCGCGCTATCTGCTCTCCGTCGATGCGATCCTTTCCGTCGATCCGGGCGCGACCGTGAAGTCGGGCGACGTGGTGGCGCGCATTCCGCTTGAAAGCGCCAAGACGCGCGACATCACCGGCGGTCTGCCGCGGGTGGCGGAGCTCTTCGAAGCGCGACGGCCGAAGGACCACGCGATCATCGCCGAGATCTCCGGAACTGTGAAGTTCGGGCGCGACTACAAGAACAAGCGCCGGATCATCATCGAGCCGGAGGAGGAAGGTGGCGAGCCGGTCGAGTACCTGATCCCGAAGGGCCGCCCCTTCCATCTGCAGGAAGGCGACGCCATCGAGAAGGGCGACTTCATCCTCGACGGGCTGCCGGCGCCGCACGACATCCTGTCGATCCAGGGCGTCGAAGAGCTTGCCGCCTATCTCGTCAACGAGATCCAGGAGGTCTACCGGCTGCAGGGCGTCCTGATCAACGACAAGCACATCGAGGTGATCGTCCGGCAGATGCTGCAGAAGGTCGAGATCACAGAGGTCGGCGATTCCGACATGATCGCCGGCGAGCAGCTCGACCGCCTGGAGTTCGACGCGATCAACGAGGCGCTCGTCGCTGAAAAGAAAGAGCCGGCAAAGGCTGTCCCGGTGCTCCTTGGCATCACCAAGGCGAGCCTGCAGACGCGCTCCTTCATCTCCGCCGCCTCCTTCCAGGAGACGACGCGTGTGCTGACCGATGCCGCCGTCAACGGCAAGACCGACGCGCTCGAAGGCTTGAAGGAGAACGTCATCGTCGGCCGGCTCATTCCGGCCGGCACGGGCGGCATGATGTCGTCGCTTCGGCAGGTCGCCCAGCGGCGCGACGAGCTCATCCTCGAAGAGGAGCGCAAGCGCGCCGCGGCGGATGCCCAGATGGCGCTTGCCGATCTCTCCGAAGAGGCGGCCGAGTAACGGCGCTTCCGCATCACCGACGCAATCGGAAGGGCCGCCCAGCGCGGCCCTTCCTTTTTGGATGCGGTGCAGCGAATTCCGACCCCTGTCGCCGCGCCGCCACAGCCCTGGAAATTATTTGGAAACCAATTTTGTGCTTGTTGTTTGGGCGAGGATTGACGCCTAGACAGGCGATGGGAGCGGGGGCTTCCGAGTGCGACTATGGAAGCGCATTTCGGCGCGGATCAGCGCCGGAAATCAGATGCTCTCGGCCGCGTTCCAGGCTAGCCGAGCGGGGAGTTTACGATGTCGACCGGTCTTGTTTGGCGTACCGTTTTGTTCTTTGGGCTGACGGCCGGATACGTGATCCTCGCCGCCCTGCCTTACCTCGCCTAGATTCTTCCCAAATTCCGTTTCATCCGGGTGCCGGCCGCCGATGGCGCCGCCGGAACTTGCCGGATTGAAGCGCGAAAATTGGGCCGCGCAGGCTTGACGCTCATAGGGCCAATCGCTAGATGAACGCAGCCCACGGGTAGGTGGTAAGCCGAGCCCGGGTTTTGTGCACCTCGCGCGAGACCCATTCGACTTAAACGCTGCCAGGGTCCGACGCTGAAGTAGGAGATCACGATCGCGGCCTTCGGGCGTCGCGATCCTCTGCATTGGCTGCGCCGCCGCTTCTCGGAGCGGAGGGCGCGGTTGTTATCGCGTGCGGCGGGGCAGGCGGAACGAATTGAAGAAGGCCGACGGAACAGAATGCCGACGATCCAACAGCTGATCAGGAAGCCGCGCCAGGCGCCGCCGAAGCGCAACAAGGTGCCGGCGCTGGCGCAGAATCCGCAGAAGCGCGGGGTTTGCACGCGCGTCTATACGACCACGCCGAAGAAGCCGAATTCGGCGCTGCGCAAGGTCGCCAAGGTGCGGCTGACCAACGGCTACGAGGTCATCGGCTACATTCCGGGCGAGGGGCACAATTTGCAGGAGCACTCGGTGGTCATGATCCGTGGCGGCCGCGTGAAGGACCTGCCGGGCGTCCGCTACCACATCCTGCGCGGCGTGCTCGACACGCAGGGCGTGAAAGATCGCCGCCAGCGCCGTTCGAAATACGGCGCCAAGCGGCCGAAATAGTCTGAGGTTTCGCGATGCTCCCGGTCGCGCGTCAGCCGCGCGGCCGGGAGTGCCGCTCTTGAGGGAAGGCTCGAAGGAAGAAGCTCCATGTCGCGACGTCACAGCGCCGACAAGCGAGAGATCATCCCGGACGCCAAATTCGGCGACCAGGTGGTCTCGAAATTCATGAACTCGGTCATGCACGCCGGCAAGAAGTCGGTGGCGGAGGCGATCGTCTACGGCGCGCTCGACCAGGTGGAGCGGAAGACCCGGCAGGATCCGCTCGGCGTCTTCCATCAGGCGCTCGAAAACGTCATGCCCTCGATCGAGGTTCGCTCGCGGCGCGTTGGCGGGGCGACCTATCAGGTGCCGGTCGAGGTGCGCATCGAGCGCCGGCAGGCGCTCGCCATCCGCTGGCTCATCGGCGCTGCCCGCAGCCGCAACGAGCGCACGATGGTGGAGAAACTCTCCGGCGAGCTCCTCGACGCAGCCAACAATCGCGGCAACGCGGTGAAGAAGCGCGAAGACACGCACCGCATGGCGGAAGCGAACCGCGCCTTCTCGCATTACCGCTGGTGAGACAGGACCAAGGCCATGGCTCGCGACTATAAAATCGAGGACTACCGCAACTTCGGCATCATGGCCCATATCGATGCCGGCAAGACCACGACCACGGAGCGGATCCTCTACTACACGGGCAAGAGCCATAAGATGGGCGAGGTCCATGAGGGCGCGGCCACCATGGACTGGATGGAGCAGGAGCAGGAGCGCGGCATCACCATCACGTCGGCCGCGACCACCACGTTCTGGGAAGGGCGCGACGGCAAGAAGCGCCGCTTCAACATCATCGACACGCCGGGGCATGTCGACTTCACCATCGAGGTGGAGCGGTCGCTGCGCGTGCTCGACGGCGCGATCGCGCTGCTTGACGCCAATGCCGGCGTCGAGCCGCAGACCGAGACCGTGTGGCGCCAGGCCGACAAGTACAAGGTCCCGCGCATGGTCTTCGTCAACAAGATGGACAAGACCGGCGCCGATTTCTTCCGCTGCGTCGAGATGATCCGCGACCGGCTCGGCGCGACGCCGGTCGTCACCCAGCTTCCGGTCGGTGCCGAGAACGCCTTCAAGGGCGTCGTCGATCTGATCACCATGAAGGCCCTCATCTGGCGCGACGAGACGCTCGGCGCCGAGTGGGACATCACCGAAATCCCCGAAAGCCTCGTCGGCCCGGCGAACGAGTGGCGGGAGAAGCTGGTGGAGGCGGCGGTCGAGCTCGACGACGACGCCATGTCGGCCTACCTGGAGGGCAACCAGCCCGACGCCGATACGCTCCGCAGGCTCATCCGCAAGGGCACGGTCAGCGTCACATTCTTCCCGATCCTCTGCGGCTCCGCCTTCAAGAACAAAGGCGTGCAGCCGCTTCTCGACGCGGTGATCGACTATCTTCCGAGCCCGGTCGAAGTCCCGGCGATCAAGGGCATCGACCCGAAGACCGGCGGCGAGATGGAGCGCCATTCGAGCGACAGCGAGCCGCTCTCGATGCTCGCCTTCAAGATCATGAACGACCCGTTCGTCGGCACGCTCACCTTCTGCCGCGTCTATTCGGGAATGCTGCAGTCCGGCTCCGCGCTGACCAACACCGTGAAGGAGAAGCGCGAGCGGATCGGGCGCATGCTTCTGATGCACGCGAACAACCGCGAGGAAATCAAGGAGGCGTTCGCCGGCGACATCGTCGCGGTGGTCGGCCTCAAGGACACGACGACCGGCGATACGCTTTGCGACCCGAACAAGCCGGTGATCCTGGAGCGCATGGAGTTCCCCGACCCGGTGATCGAGATCGCGATCGAGCCGAACACCAAGGCCGATCAGGAAAAGATGGGCATGGCGCTGTCGCGCCTCGCGGCCGAGGACCCGTCATTCCGCGTCAAGACCGACGAGGAATCCGGCCAGACGATCATCGCCGGCATGGGCGAGCTGCATCTCGACATCATCGTCGACCGCATGAAGCGGGAGTTCAAGGTCGATGCGAGCGTCGGCCAGCCGCAGGTCGCCTATCGCGAGACGATCACGCAGAAGGCCGAAGTCGACTACATCCACAAGAAGCAGACCGGCGGCTCGGGCCAGTTCGCGCGGGTCAAGATGACGTTCGAGCCGCTCGCGCCGGGCTGCGGGTTCGTGTTCGAGAGCAAGGTCGTGGGCGGCAACGTGCCGCGCGAATACGTGCCGGGTGTCGAGAAGGGCGTGAAGGGCTCGCTCGGGAGCGGCGTCGTCGCCGGCTTCCCGATCGTCGACCTCAAGGCGACGCTGACCGACGGCGCCTATCACGAGGTCGATTCCTCGGTGCTCGCGTTCGAGATCGCCGGACGCGCGGCGTTGCGCGAGGGCGTGCAGAAGGCGCGGCCGGTGCTGCTTGAGCCGATCATGAAGGTCGAGGTGGTGACGCCGGACGACTATGCCGGCTCGGTCATCGGCGACCTGAATTCGAGGCGCGGTCACGTGCAGGGCACGGAGATGCGCGGCAACGCCACGGTGATCAACGCCATGGTGCCGCTCATGAACATGTTCGGCTACGTCAACACGCTCCGATCGATGAGCCAGGGACGCGCCCAGTACACGATGCAGTTCGACCACTATGCGCAGGTGCCGAGTCAGGTCGCGCAGGAAATTCAATCCAAATACGCCTGATCGTAAGACAGGTTGAAGTCAGACGGAGAGAGCTGATGGCTAAAGAGAAATTCGCCCGCACCAAGCCGCACGCCAATATCGGCACGATCGGCCATGTCGATCATGGCAAGACGACGCTGACGGCGGCGATCACCAAATATTTCGGCGAGTTCCGCTCCTACGAGCAGATCGACGCGGCGCCGGAAGAGAAGGCGCGCGGCATCACCATCAACACCGCGCACGTCGAATACCAGACCGAGAAGCGCCACTACGCGCATGTCGACTGCCCCGGCCACGCCGACTACGTGAAGAACATGATCACCGGCGCGGCGCAGATGGACGGCGCCATCCTGGTGGTTTCGGCGGCCGACGGCCCGATGCCGCAGACGCGCGAGCACATCCTGCTCGCCCGCCAGGTCGGCGTGCCGGCGCTGGTCGTCTTCATGAACAAGGTCGACCAGGTCGACGATCCGGAGCTCCTCGACCTCGTCGAGCTCGAAGTTCGCGAGCTTTTGTCGAAATACGAATTTCCCGGCGACGACATCCCGGTCATCCGGGGCTCGGCGCTTGCCGCCATGGAAGGGCACGACCCGGAGATCGGCGAGAACGCGGTGCGCGAGCTGTTGAAGGCGGTGGACGACTACATCCCGACGCCGGAGCGGCCGATCGACCAGCCGTTCCTGATGCCGATCGAGGACGTGTTCTCGATCTCCGGCCGCGGCACGGTGGTCACCGGCCGCGTCGAGCGCGGCATCATCAAGGTCGGCGAGGAAGTCGAGATCGTCGGCATCCGCGCCACCTCGAAGACGGTCGTGACCGGCGTCGAGATGTTCCGCAAGCTGCTCGACCAGGGTCAGGCGGGCGACAACGTCGGCTGCCTGCTGCGCGGCGTTGAGCGCGACGGCGTGGAGCGCGGCCAGGTGCTGTGCAAGCCCGGCTCGGTCACGCCGCACACGAAGTTCAAGGCGGAGGCCTACATCCTCACCAAGGAGGAAGGCGGCCGCCACACTCCGTTCTTCACCAACTACCGTCCGCAGTTCTATTTCCGCACGACCGACGTGACGGGCGTGGTGGAGCTGCCGGAAGGCACCGAGATGGTGATGCCGGGGGACAACGTCGAAATGACGGTGTCGCTCATCGTGCCGATCGCCATGGAGGAGAAGCTCCGCTTCGCCATCCGCGAGGGCGGCCGCACGGTCGGCGCCGGAATCGTCGCGAGCATTCTCGAATAGGCAAGAGGTCGGGCACGGCACACTGCGTGCCCGCACTCTTTAAGGACAGGACCATGAACGGACAGAACATTCGCATCCGCCTCAAGGCCTTCGATCACCGCGTGCTCGACACGTCGACCGCGGAGATCGTCTCCACGGCGAAGCGGACCGGCGCGCAGGTGCGCGGGCCGATCCCGCTGCCGAGCCGGATCGAGAAGTTCACGGTCAACCGCTCGCCGCACGTCGACAAGAAGAGCCGCGAGCAATTCGAGATTCGCACGCATAAACGGCTGCTCGACATCATCGAGCCGACCCCGCAAACCGTCGACGCCTTGATGAAGCTCGACCTTGCGGCCGGCGTCGACGTCGAGATCAAGCTTTAGGAACGAAGGGCGTGAAAGCGCTGACGAGGCAGGAAATCATGCGATCAGGCGTGATTGCACAGAAGCTCGGGATGACCCGGGTCTATACGGAAGCCGGCGAGCACGTGCCGGTGACGGTGCTGCGCGTCGACAATTGTCAGGTCGTCGCCCAGCGGACCGAGGAGAAGGACGGCTACACGGCCGTCCAGCTCGGCGTCGGCAGGCGCAAGCCGAAGGGGACGCCGAAGGCGCTCCGCGGGCATTTCGCGCGCGCCGAGGTGGAGCCGAAGCGCAAGGTCGCCGAGTTCCGCGTGAGCCCGGAGAACCTGATCGACGTCGGCGCGGAGATCACCGCGGCGCATTTCGTGCCCGGCCAGTTCGTCGACGTGACCGGGACCTCGATCGGCAAGGGCTTCGCCGGCGTTATCAAGCGGCACCATTTCGGCGGCCTGCGCGCCACGCACGGCGTGTCGGTGTCGCACCGCTCGCACGGCTCGACCGGCCAGCGGCAGGACCCGGGCAAGGTGTTCAAGGGCAAGAAGATGGCCGGCCATCTCGGCAACGTGCGGGTGACGACGCAGAACCTGCAGGTCGTCCGCACCGACGCCGACCAGGGCGTGATCCTGGTCCGCGGCGCGGTGCCGGGCGCCAAGGGCGGCTGGCTCCTGGTGCGCGACGCGGTGAAGCGCGCGCTTCCGAAGGAGGCGCCGATGCCGGCGGCGATCCGCGCCGGCGGCAAGACGAAGGCGGCGCCGGAAGCGGCCGAGACGGGCGGAGAAGCCTGATGGAAATCAAGGTGAAAACGCTCGCCGGCAAGGCCGCCGGCACGCTGACGCTCTCCGATGCCGTGTTCGGGCTGGAGCCGCGCGCGGACATCCTGCAGCGGATGGTGCGCTGGCAGCTCGCCAAGCGGCGGGCCGGCACGCACAAGGCCAAGACGCGCGGCGAGGTGAAGGCTACCTCGAAGAAGATGTACCGCCAGAAGGGCACCGGCAGCGCGCGCCACGGCAACAAGGCGGCGCCGCAGTTCCGCGGCGGCGGCAAGGCGTTCGGGCCGGTCGCGCGCGACCACGCGATCGGGCTGCCGAAGAAGGTGCGGGCGCTGGCGCTGAAGCACGCGCTCTCGGCCAAGGCAAAGGCCGATGCGCTCATCGTCGTCGACGACCTGAAGGCGCAGGAGGCGAAGACCAAGGCGCTCGCCGCGCAGTTCGCCGGCCTCGGCTTCTCCGATGCGCTCATCATCGGCGGCCACGAGATCGAGGCGGAATTCGGCCGCGCGGCACGCAACATCAGCGGGATCGACGTGCTGCCGATCCAGGGCATCAACGTCTACGACATTCTGCGCCGCGACACGCTGGTCCTTTCGAAGGCCGCCGTCGAGGCGCTGGAGGAGCGGTTCAATGGCCGACCTTAAGCACTACGACACGATCATCGCGCCGGTGATCACGGAAAAGTCGACGGCGGTATCGGAGCACAACAAGGTGGTGTTCCGCGTGGCGTCGAAGGCGACGAAGCCGGAGATCAAGGCGGCGGTGGAGGCGCTATTCAACGTCAAGGTGACGGCGGTCAACACGCTGAACCGGGCGGGCAAGACAAAGCGCTTCCGCGGCTTCCAGGGCAAGCAGAGCGGCTACAAGAAAGCGATCGTGACGCTGGCCGAAGGCCAGTCGATCGACGTGACGACGGGCCTCTAGGCGGGACGCGAGATGGCACTGAAGACATACAATCCCACGACGCCGGGGCGACGCCAGCTCACGCTGGTCGACCACTCGCGGCTGTGGAAGGGCAAGCCGCAGAAGGCGCTGACCGAGGGCCTGACCAAGAGCGGCGGGCGCAACAATCTCGGCCGGCTGACGGCGCGGCGGCGTGGCGGCGGGCACAAGCGCACCTATCGCATCGTCGATTTCAAGCGGCGGAAGTTCGACGTGCCGGCGACGGTCGAGCGGCTCGAATACGATCCGAACCGCTCCGCCTTCATCGCGCTCATCCGCTATGCGGACGGCGAGCTCTCCTACATCATCGCGCCGCAGCGCCTGGCGGAAGGCGATACCGTCGTCTCCGGCGAGCAGGTCGACGTGAAGCCCGGCAACGCGATGCCGCTCCGCGCGATTCCGGTCGGCACGATCGTCCACAACGTGGAGCTCAAGATCGGCCGCGGCGGCCAGATCGCGCGCGCCGCCGGCTCCTACGCGCAGATCGCCGGCCGCGACCAGGGCTATGCGATCCTGCGGCTGAATTCCGGCGAGCAGCGGCTCGTGAACGGCGCCTGCATGGCGACGATCGGCGCGGTCTCGAACCCGGACCATTCGAACGTCTCGATCGGCAAGGCGGGCCGCAACCGCTGGCTCGGCTGGCGACCGTCGGTGCGCGGCGTCGCCATGAACCCGGTCGATCATCCGCATGGCGGCGGCGAGGGCCGCACCTCCGGCGGGCGGCACCCGGTCACGCCTTGGGGCAAGCCCACCAAGGGCAAGAAGACCCGCACCAACAAGGCAACGACGAAATACATCCTGCGCTCGCGGCATGCCCGCAAGGGCCGCTGAGGCAGGTATTAGGAGAAAGACGTGGCACGCTCAGTCTGGAAAGGCCCGTTCTTCGACGGCTACCTTCTGAAGAAGGCGGAGAAGTCGCGCGACTCCGGCCGCAACGAGGTGATCAAGATCTGGAGCCGCCGCTCCACGGTCCTGCCGCAGTTCGTCGGGCGTCACCTTCGGCGTCTACAACGGCCACAAGCACGTTCCCGTGCTCGTGTCGGAGGACATGATCGGCCACAAGTTCGGCGAGTTCGCGCCGACGCGGACGTTCCACGGCCATGCGGCCGACCGCAAGGCGAAGAGGGCATAGGACCATGGGCAAGCCGAAGCGCCCGCGGGTGCTGAAGGACAACGAGGCGCAGGCGGTGCTCCATATGGTGCGCACCAGCCCGCGCAAGCTCAACCTCGTCGCCGAGACTGATCCGCGGCAAGAAGGTCGCGGCGGCGCTCGCCGACCTGGAGTTTTCGCAGCAAGCGCATCGCCGGCTCGGTCAGGAAGACGCTGCAGAGCGCGATCGCCAACGCGGAGAACAACCATCAGCTCGACGTCGACAATCTCATCGTCGCCGAGGCGCATGTCGGCAAGGCGCTGGTCATGAAGCGCTTCAACCCGCGCGCCCGCGGCCGCGTGGGCAAGATCCTGAAGCCGTTCTCCAACCTGACGGTCGTGGTTCGCGAAGTCGAAGAAAGCGCCTGAGGACGAATAGACATGGGACAGAAAGTCAATCCGATCGGGCTTCGCCTCGGGATCAACAAGACCTGGGATTCCCGCTGGTTCGCCAACAAGGCCGAATACGGCAACCTCCTGCACGAGGACATGCGCATCCGCGACGCGCTGATGGAAGACCTGAAGCAGGCGGCGGTGTCGCGCGTCGTCGTGGAGCGGCCGCACAAGAAGTGCCGCGTGACGATCCACACCGCGCGGCCGGGCATCGTCATCGGCAAGAAGGGCGCCGACATCGAGAAGCTTCGCCGCAAGGTCGCCTCGATGACGAGCTCCGAGGTGCACATCAACATCGTCGAGGTGCGGAAGCCGGAGATCGACGCGCATCTCGTCGCCCAGTCGATCGCGCAGCAGCTCGAGCGCCGCGTCGCCTTCCGCCGCGCCATGAAGCGCGCCGTGCAGTCGGCGATGCGGCTTGGCGCGCAGGGCATCCGCATCAGCTGCGGCGGCCGGCTCGGCGGCGCGGAGATCGCGCGCACGCGAGTGGTATCGCGAGGGGCGGGTGCCGCTGCATACGCTGCGCGCCGACATCGACTACGGCCAGGCGACCGCGCACACCGCCTACGGCACGATCGGCGTGAAGGTCTGGATCTTCAAGGGCGAGATCCTGGAGCACGATCCGTTCGGCTCGGAGAAGCGGGCGCTCGAGGGGACCGAATCGACGCGCCGCGGCCACGCGGCCTGACGCAGGCGCGAAGGGAATTGAAAGAGACGAACGATGCTGCAACCGAAGCGCACCAAGTTCCGCAAGGCGCACAAGGGCCGCATCCACGGCACGGCCAAGGGCGGGACGATCCTGAACTTCGGCGCCTACGGGCTGAAGGCGCTGGAGCCGGAGCGGGTGACCGCGCGCCAGATCGAGGCGGCGCGGCGCGCCATCACGCGCCAGATGAAGCGCGCGGGCCGCGTGTGGATCCGCATCTTCCCGGACGTGCCGGTGTCGAAGAAGCCGACCGAGGTGCGCATGGGCAAGGGCAAGGGCGCGCCGGAATTCTGGGCGGCGCGCGTGCATCCCGGCCGCATCATGTTCGAGATCGACGGCGTCAACGAGGAGACGGCGCGCGAGGCGCTCCGGCTCGGCGCGGCGAAGCTGCCGATCAGCACGCGCGTCGTCGCGCGCATCGCGGAGTAGACGACGGCATGAAGGCCGAAGACATCCGCACCAAGACGCTCGACGAGCTGGGCGACGATCTCGCCAGCCTGAAGAAGGAGCAGTTCAACCTGCGCTTCCAGGCGGCGACCGGGCAGCTGGAGAAGACCGCGCGCATCCGCGAGGTGCGGCGCGACATTGCCCGCATCAAGACGATCGCCGCGCAGAAGCGCGCGGCCGAAGCCGAAGGCTTGAGGAGAGAGCGATGCCGAAGACGATTGCTGCAGGGCATCGTCGTCAGCGACAAGGCCGACAAGACCGTCGTGGTCGACGTCGAGCGTCGTTTCACGCACCCGATCCTGAAGAAGACGGTGCGGCGGACGAAGAAGTACCAGGCGCACGATCCGGAGAACCAATTCAAGGTCGGCGACCGGGTGACGATCGAGGAAGTCGAAGCCGATCTCCAAGACCAAGAGCTGGGTCGTGGTCGGCGCGGAAAGCGCTGCCGGCTGAGTGGCCGGGAGAGTGAGAACGAATGGCGGCGGGCCTCGCCCGTCCGCGCGATAAGAAGAAGGACGTCGCACGATGATCCAGATGCAGACGAACCTCGATGTCGCGGACAATTCCGGCGCGCGCCGGGTGCAGTGCATCAAGGTGCTGGGCGGCTCGAAGCGGAAATACGCCCATGTCGGCGACATCATCGTGGTGTCGGTGAAGGAAGCGATTCCGCGCGGGCCGCGTGAAGAAGGGCGATGTGATGAAGGCGGTCGTGGTGCGGACGGCGAAGGACATCCGCCGGCCGGACGGCAGCGTGATCCGCTTCGACCGCAACGCCGCCGTGCTGATCGACAACAAGGCGGAGCCGATCGGCACGCGCATCTTCGGCCCGGTTCCGCGCGAGCTCCGGGCGAAGAACCACATGAAGATCATCTCGCTTGCGCCGGAGGTGCTGTAGATGGCCGCGCGGATCAGAGAAGGGCGACAAGGTCGTCGTCATCACCGGGCGCGACAAGGGCCGCTCCGGCGAGGTGATCAAGGTGATGCCGAAGGAGAACCGCGCGCTGGTGCGCGGCGTCAACATGGTCACGCGCCATCAGCGCCAGATCGACGACGCAGGAAGGCGGCATCATCCGCAAGGAAGCGCCGATCCATCTGTCGAACATCGCGCTCGCCGATCCGGCGTCGGGCAAGCCGACGCGGGTCGGCTTCAAGACGCTGGCGGACGGCCGCAAGGTGCGTTTCGCCAAGAGCTCGGGAGAGACTATCAATGGCTGAGGCCGAGAACGCGGCGAACGGCTCGAGCTACGAGCCGCGGCTGCAGAAGCATTATCGCGATGTCGTGGTGCCGAAGCTGAACGAGCAGTTCGGCTACAAGAACGCGATGAGCGTGCCGCGCATCGACAAGATCGTGCTCAACATGGGCGTCGGCGAGGCGACCGCCGACACCAAGAAGGTGCAGCTCGCCGCCGACGACCTGGCGATGATCGCCGGTCAGAAGCCGGTCATCACGCGGGCGCGCAAGTCGATCGCCACCTTCAAGGTGCGCGAGGGCATGCCGATCGGCGCCAAGGTGACGCTCAGGAAGGCGCGCATGTTCGAGTTCCTCGACCGGCTGGTCACGGTGGCGCTGCCGCGCGTGCGCGACTTCCGCGGCCTCAGCCCGAAGAGCTTCGACGGGCGCGGCAACTACGCGCTCGGCATCAAGGAGCACATCATCTTCCCGGAGATCAACTACGACAAGGTCGATCAGGTCTGGGGGATGGACGTCGTGATCTGCACGACGGCGGAGACCGATGAAGAGGCGCGGGCGCTGCTCGGCGCCATGAATTTTCCGTTCCGGCAGTGACCGGACGAAGAGAGGTTGAACGATGGCGAAAACGAGCGCGATCGAGAAGAACAAGCGGCGCATGCGGCTGGCGAAGCAGTTCGCCGCCAAGCGGGCGCGGCTGAAGGCGGCGGCGATCGACCCGAACCTCTGGCGACCAGGAGCGCTTTGCGGCGCGGCTGAAGCTCGCCGAGCTGCCGCGCAACTCGTCGCCGACGCGCATCCGCAATCGCTGCGAGACTCACCGGCCGGCCGCGCGGCTTCTACCGCAAGCTCAAGATGAGCCGCATCGCGCTTCGCCAGATGAGCAATGAGGGCAAGGTGCCCGGGCATGGTGAAGTCGAGCTGGTAGGAGAAGCGAAGATGCTGATGAACGATCCGCTCGGCGACATGCTGACCCGCATCCGGAACGCGCAGCTCCGGAAGCGGCCGACGGTGGCGACGCCGGCCTCGACGCTGCGCGCCCGCGTCCTCGACGTGCTGCAGAGCGAGGGCTACATCCGCGGCTATTCGGAGGTCGCGCTGAACGGCAAGGCGGAATATCAGATCGAGCTGAAATATTCCGATGGGTTAGCCGGTCATCCGCGAGATCGAGCGGGTGTCGAAGCCGGGCCGCCGCGTCTATTCGTCGGTGAAGAGCATTCCGCGCGTCGCCGACGGCCTCGGCGTCTCGATCCTGTCGACGCCGAAGGGCGTGATGTCGGATCACGAGGCGCGGCAGCAGAATGTCGGCGGCGAAGTGCTTTGCCGCGTCTTCTGACGCGGCGGACAGGGAAACGGATAGGACGATGTCGCGAATTGGCAAGAAACCGGTGGCGGTGCCGAAAGGCGTCACCGCCAATGTCGAAGGCCAGACGGTCACGGCGAAGGGGCCGAAGGGCCAGCTCGCCGTTGCGCTCGTCGACCAGGTCTCCGTCGCCATGACGGATGGCGGCGTCAAGGTCGAGCCGCGCGACCAGTCGAAGGAGGCGCGCTCGCATGTGGGGCATGTCGCGCACGCTGGTGCAGAACATCATGACCGGCGTCACCGACGGCTTCGAGAAGCGGCTGGAGATCAACGGCGTCGGCTATCGCGCGCAGGTCGAAGGCAAGAACCTCAATCTGGCGCTCGGCTACAGCCACGACGTGAAGTTCCGCGATCCCGGAGGGGATCAAGATCGAGACGCCGAAGCCGACGGAGATCGTCGTCAGCGGCATCGACAAGCAGAAGGTCGGCCAGGTGGCGGCGGAGATCCGGCGCTGGCGGCCGCCGGAGCCGTACAAGGGCAAGGGCGTGAAATACGCCGGCGAGTACATCTTCCGCAAGGAAGGCAAGAAGAAGTAGGTCGAGACATGCCAAGCGAAGAAACCTGGAGCGGTGCGCCGGCAGGCGCGCGTGCGCAAGGCGCTGCGAGGCGGTGGGCGGCGGGCGTCCGCGTCTGTCGGTCTTCCGCTCCTCCGCGCATATCTACGCGCAGGTGATCGACGACAGGCGCGGCCACACGGTCGCCGCGGCGTCGAGCCTGGAAAAGGAATTGCGCGAGAAGCTGAAGACCGGCGCCGACAAGGCGGCCGCCGCCGAGGTCGGCAAGCTCGTCGCGGAGCGCGCCAAGGCCGCCGGCGATCGACAAGGTGGTCTTCGACCGCGGCGCCTATCATCTATCATGGCCGCGTCAAGGCGCTGGCCGATGCCGCCCGCGAGGGCGGGCTTGAGTTCTGACCTCGCGCCGGCGCGGGGCCCAATCCATATCGAGGAACGGACGGACTGACATGGCAGAACAAGGACGGCGACGGGATCGCGGCAGGGAGCGGGACCGCGGCGAAGAGCGCGACAGCGAATTCGTCGACAAGCTCGTCCACATCAACCGCGTCGCCAAGGTGGTGAAGGGCGGCCGGCGCTTCGGCTTCGCGGCGCTCGTCGTGGTCGGCGACCAGCGCGGCCGCGTCGGCTTCGGCCACGGCAAGGCGCGCGAGGTGCCGGAGGCGATCCGCAAGGCGACCGATGCGGCGAAGCGCGGCGCTGATCCGCGTGCCGCTCAAGGAAGGCCGCACGCTGCACCACGACGTCGCACGGCCGTCACGGCGCCGGCAAGGTCATCCTGCGCGCGGCGGAAGCCGGCACCGGCATCATCGCCGGCGGCCCGATGCGCGCCGTCTTCGAGACGCTCGGGATCCAGGACATCGTGGCGAAGTCGATGGGAACCTCGAACCCCTACAACATGGTGCGCGCGACCTTCGACGCGCTGAAGCGCCGAGGACAGCCCGCGCAGCGTCGCCGCACGGCGCGGCATCAAGGTCTCTTCGCTGCAGGCGCGGCGTCGCGATGCGGACGCCGCCGCCGCCGCGGAAGCGTGAGGGAAGCAGCATGGCCGACAAGACGATCGTCGTGGAGCAGACCGGGAGCCCGATCCGGCGGCGCTTCGATCAGCGCGAGACGCTGATCGGGCTCGGGCTGAACAGGCTGCATCGCCGCGCCACATTGAAGGACAACGCGATGACGCGTGGGATGATCGCGAAGGTGCATCATCTCGTGCGCGTCGTCGAGGAGCGCTGAGAAGCGGATTCAGGACTTTGGACGTAACCCAATGAAACTCAACGATCTTTCCGACAATCCCGGGGCCGTCAAGAAGCGCAAGCGCATCGGCCGCGGCATCGGTTCGGGCACCGGCAAGACGGGCGGCCGCGGCGGCAAGGGCCAGACGGCGCGCTCCGGCGTCGCCATCAAGGGATTTGAGGGCGGCCAGATGCCGCTGCACCGCCGCCTGCCGAAGCGCGGCTTCACCAATATCTTCCGCAAGGAATTCGTCGAGGTCGGCCTCGACCGGATCGATGCGGCGATCGAGGCGGGGAAGCTCGATGCCGGCAAGACGATCGACGGCGCCGCGCTGAAGGCCGCCGGCATCATCAAGCAGAGCAAGGACGGCATGCGCCTTCTCGGCGGCGCCGCGCCGAAGGCGAAGCTTACGATCGACGTCGCCGGCGCCTCGCGGCCGGCGATCGCGGCGATCGAAAAGGCGGGCGGCAGCGTCACGGTCGCGAAAGCGGCCGAGCCGGCGGAAGCCGCCGGCTGACCTAAGGAGTCCAGCGGGGGCTCACAGGAGCGATCATGGCCTCAGCAGCCGAACAGCTTGCCGCCAATCTGAACTTCGCCGCCTTCGCCAAGGCGGAGGAGCTGAAGAAGCGCATCTGGTTCACGCTTGGCGCGTTGCTCGTCTACCGGCTCGGCACCTACCTGCCGCTGCCGGGCATCAATCTCGACGCCCTGACCCAGGCGTTCCAGCAGCAGTCCCAGGGCATCCTGGGCATGTTCAACATGTTTTCCGGCGGGGCGGTGAAGCGGATGGCGATCTTCGCCCTCGGCATCATGCCCTACATCTCCGCCTCCATCATCCTGCAGCTGATGACGGCGGTCGTCCCGATGCTCGACCAGCTCAAGAAGGAGGGCGAGCAGGGCCGCAAGGTCATCAACCAGTACACGCGCTACCTGACCGTCGTGCTCGCCGTGTTCCAGTCCTACGGCATCGCGGTCGGCCTGGAGGGCTCGTCGAACATCGTCGCCGATCCGGGCTGGTTCTTCCGCTTCAGCTCGGTGATCACGCTGACCGGCGGCACCATGTTCCTGATGTGGCTCGGCGAGCAGATCACCACGCGCGGCATCGGCAACGGCATCTCGCTCATCATCTTCTCCGGCATCGTCGCGAATGTCCCGCACGCGCTCGCCGGCACGCTCGAGCTCGGCCGCCAGGGGGCGCTCTCGGCGCCCGTCATCCTGCTCGTAGCGGTGCTGGCGGTGGTCGTCGTCACGGCAATCGTCTTTGTCGAGCGGGCACAGCGGCGGCTCCTGATCCAGTATCCGAAACGGCAGATCGGGAACCGCATGTTCCAGGGCGATTCCTCGCACCTGCCTCTGAAGCTCAACACCTCCGGCGTCATCCCGCCGATCTTCGCTTCTTCGATCCTGCTGCTGCCGATCACGATCGCCAATTTCTCGGCCGGGAGCGGGCCGGGATGGCTCACCACGGTCACGGCGCTGCTCGGCAACGGCCAGCCGCTCCACATGCTGCTCTATGGCGGGATGATCGTGTTCTTCGCGTTCTTCTACACGGCCGTCGTCTTCAATCCGTCCGACACCGCCGACCAGCTGAAGAAGCATGGCGGGTTCATCCCCGGCATCCGGCCGGGCCAGCGGACGGCCGATTACATCGACTACGTGCTGACCCGCGTCACCGCGCTCGGCGCGATCTATCTCGTGGTCGTCTGCCTGCTTCCCGAGACGCTGATCACGCGGCTCGGCATACCGTTCTATTTCGGCGGCACGTCGCTCCTCATCGTGGTCAACGTCACCATGGACACCGTGCAGCAGATCCAGGGCCACCTTCTCGCCCACCAATATGAGGGTCTGGTCAAGAAGTCGAAGCTCCGAGGCCGGCGGCGATGAGGGTGATCCTGCTCGGGCCGCCCGGTGCAGGCAAAGGCACGCAGTCGCAGCGGCTCGTGGAGAAGCACGGCATCGTGCAGCTCTCCACCGGCGACATGCTGCGCGCGGCGATCAAGGCCGGAACGCCGATCGGGCAGAAGGCCAAGGACATCATGGCGCGGGGCGAGCTCGTTCCCGACGAGGTGGTGATCGGCATCATCGCCGACCGCATGGACGAGCCGGACGCCCATCGCGGCTTCGTGCTGGATGGCTTTCCGCGCACGGTCGAACAGGCGGAGGAGCTCGAACAGCTGCTCGCCGCCAAGGGGCTCGGCCTCGACGGCGTGATCGAGCTCAAGGTCGACGAGGGTATCCTGTTGAATCGCATAGAAAAAAGGCTTTCCGATATGAAGGCGCGGGGGGAGGCGGCGCGCGCCGACGACAACCCCGAATCCTTCAAGGTCCGGCTTGGGGCGTATCGCGCGCAGACGGCGCCGCTGATCGAGCACTACCGGGGCAAGGGGCAGTTGAAGAGCGTCGACGGCATGGCGGGGGTCGACGAGGTCACGCGCTCGATCGACGCGCTCCTGCCCGACGGACGCGGCGCCGGAGGCGGTTGACGGCGCCGGGGCGAAACACTAAATAACGGCACCAATCCTAGAAGAGTACGGGGCGGTGCCGGGGCTTTGAGAGCGTTCCGGACCGGCCTTTTTGCGTTTCCGGCCAGGGTTTTGAGGGGCGCGGGCTGGACAGGCAAAGGAGCATCACTTGGCACGTATTGCAGGGGTCAACATTCCGACCAACAAGCGCGTTGTGATCGCGCTGCAATATATCCACGGAATCGGCCCGACAAAGGCCCGCGAGATCATCCACAAGGTGAACATCCCGGATTCGCGTCGCGTCAACGAGCTTTCGGACTCGGAGGTGATCCAGATCCGCGAGACCATCGACCGCGACTACATGGTGGAGGGCGACCTCCGCCGCGAGGTGGCGATGAACATCAAGCGGCTGATGGATCTCGGCTCCTACCGCGGGCTTCGCCATCGGCGCGGCCTGCCGGTTCGCGGCCAGCGGACGCACACCAACGCGCGCACCCGCAAGGGGCCTGCGAAGCCGATCGCCGGCAAGAAGAAGTAAGCCTGAGACAGGACCAGCTGACAGATGGGTAAGGACGCAACGCGTATCCGCCGGCGCGAACGCAAGAACATCACGTCGGGCATCGCCCACGTGGCTTCGACGTTCAACAACACCATGATCACGATCACCGACGTGCAGGGCAATACGAT
Organism: uncultured Alphaproteobacteria bacterium; assembly: GCA_963750115.1. Lineage (GTDB taxonomy): Bacteria > Pseudomonadota > Alphaproteobacteria > Rhizobiales > Afifellaceae > DASWJZ01. The sequence goes on from CAVVPM010000016.1 coordinate 107,310, forward strand.
CGCCTGGTCGTCGGCGGGCGCGATGGGGTTCAAGGGGTCGCGGAAATCGACGCCCTATGCCGCGCAGATCGCCGCGGAGACGGCGGCGCGCAAGGCGCAGGACCATGGCGTGCGGACGCTCGAAGTTGAGGTTTCCGGGCCTGGCTCCGGTCGCGAATCGGCGCTTCGTGCGCTGCAGGCGGCCGGCTTCACGATCACCACGATCCGTGACGTGACGCCGATCCCGCACAATGGCTGCCGGCCGCCGAAGCGCCGGCGCGTTTGAGTAATAAGCAAAGCCGCGCCGCTTTGGGGGCGCGTGAGCCGCAGCAAGCGGCGCTGACACCTTGAGAGGCACGATGGTTATCCAGAAGAACTGGCAGGACCTCATCAAACCGAACAAGCTCGACGTGAAGCTCGGTTCGGAGCGGCGGCGCGTCGCGACCATGGTCGCGGAGCCGCTTGAGCGCGGATTCGGCCTTACCCTCGGCAACGCGCTTCGGCGCGTGCTGCTGTCGTCGCTGCAGGGTGCGGCGGTGACGAGCGTCCAGATCGACGGCGTGCTGCACGAATTCTCGTCGATTGCCGGCGTGCGCGAGGACGTGACCGACATCGTCCTCAACATCAAGGAAATCGCGGTCAAGATGGAAGGCGATGGGCCGAAGCGCATGACCTTGCGCAAGACCGGTCCGGGGCAGGTGACGGCCGGCGACATCCAGACCGTCGGCGACATCGAGATCCTCAATCCCCGCCATGTCATCTGCACGCTCGACGACGGCGCCGACATCCGCATGGAGCTCACCGTCAACACCGGCAAGGGCTACGTGCCGGCGGAGCGCAACCGGCCGGAGGACGCGCCGATCGGACTGATCCCGGTCGACAGCCTCTACTCGCCGGTGAAGAAGATCTCCTATCGCGTCGAGAACACGCGCGAGGGCCAGGTCCTCGACTATGACAAGCTGACGCTTTCGGTGGAGACGGACGGCTCGGTCACGCCCGACGACGCGGTCGCCTATGCGGCGCGCATTCTGCAGGACCAGCTTTCGATCTTCGTCTCCTTCGAGGAGCCGAAGAAGGAAGTCGCCGAGGAATTCGACGCCGGAGCTCGCCTTCAACCCGGCGCTCCTCAAGAAGGTGGACGAGCTGGAGCTTTCGGTGCGCTCGGCCAACTGCCTGAAGAACGACAACATCGTCTATATCGGCGACCTCATCCAGAAGACCGAGGCGGAGATGCTCCGGACCCCGAATTTCGGGCGGAAGTCGCTGAACGAGATCAAGGAAGTGCTCGCCTCGATGGGGCTGCATCTCGGCATGGAAGTGCCGAACTGGCCGCCCGACAACATCGAGGACCTCGCCAAGCGCTTCGAAGACCAGTATTGAGTTTTGGCCGCGCCGCGTGGCGTTGGAATTTTTGGGAGAGTGGGCCATGCGCCACGGCAAAGCGGGCCGCAAGCTGAACCGCACGTCGAGCCACCGCACGGCGATGTTCGCCAACATGGCGGCGTCGCTGATCGAGCATGAGCAGATCGTCACCACGCTGCCGAAGGCGAAGGAGCTTCGCCCGGTCGTGGAGAAGCTCGTGACGCTCGCAAAGAAGGGCGACCTTCCGGCGCGGCGCCTCGCGGCCTCGCGGCTGCGCAACGAGGCGATGGTGAAGAAGCTCTTCGAGACGATCGGCCCGCGCTACAAGGAGCGGGACGGCGGCTATACGCGCGTGCTGAAGGCCGGTTTCCGGCATGGCGACAACGCGCCGGTCGCGGTGATCGAGTTCGTCGACCGCGACCCGGAAGCGAAGGGCGCCGCCGATCGCGCACGCCGGGAAGCCGAGGAAGAGGTCGCCGAGCAGACGGCCGCCTGAGCCGCGGCGATCTGCCTGCCGCAGGCGTACGGCTGGAGCCGCCTTCGGCCGGACTTTTGGCGCGCTTCTGAGTTCTCCGGATTGATTCAGGTCAAGGTAGCCGGCCGCAGGCGCAGTAGCCTCCTATCGCCCTTTGATGCGGCGCCTTTCGGTGCCTTGGATAGAGTGGGCAAAGGAGGTTCCAATGAAGGACAAAACTTCCGTGCCGGTGACGCGCGAGCGTGGCGGGCTGCCGAGCTTCGGTTCTTTTCCGCTGTCGTCGCTGCAACGGGAAATCGATCGCGTATTCGATGATTTCGCTGGTGGGTTCGGGCTCCTGAGCGGCTTCAAGAAGGGCGCAATGGCGCCAAAGATGAACGTGAGCGAGACCGAAGGCGAGATCGAGTTCACCGCCGAGCTCCCCGGCCTCGAGCCGAAGGACGTCGAGGTGACGCTCGCCGACAACGTGCTCACGATCCGCGGCGAGAAGCGGGTGGAGAAGGAAGAAAAGGAAAAGGAATACCACCTGGTGGAGCGGAGCTACGGCTCCTTTTCGCGCTCCTTCGAGGTTCCGGCGGGCGTCGACCCGGAGTCGATCAAGGCGGACATCGACAAGGGCGTCTTGAAGGTCACCTTCCCGAAGCCGGCGCAGCCGAAGGCCAAGAAGATCGACGTGAAGGCGGCTGCATAGCCGCTTGGCGCCGAGAGTGCCAAGTCACACCCAATGAGGCGGCTTCGGCCGCCTTCTTTGTGCCGCGGCGCGGCGCCTTTCGTTTTTGTAATTTGCCGCGGGTATCGCCTGCCTTGCCGAGCGGTCCGCCGCCGACTATTTCGGGGGCTGCGGGGGCACCGAATCTTGGGGAGCCGCAATGCGTCGGAGCATCGGCCTGGTCACCGGTCTGGCGATCGCAGGGCTCGCCGGCGCGGCGATCTTGCTGCCACGCGCAGGTCAAGTCGAAACGGCGCTGACGAGCGGGCCGGCGGTCGCCGCTCCCGTCGCACCCGCGCCCCAGAGCCCGGTGCCGCCGGCCCGGACGGTCGCCGGCGAGACTGCTCCGCAGCCGGCCGAGGTGCCGGACAGCCGCGCAGGCGATCAAGCTCTCCTTCGCCCCGATCGTGAAGCGCGTCGCGCCGGCGGTCGTCAATGTCTACGCCACGTCGCGCGTGGAGGTGCAGTCGCCCTTCGCGGGCGACCCGTTCTTTGAGCGCTTTTTCGGCGGCAACCTCTTCGGCGAGCCGCAGCAGCGCGAGCGCTCCTCGCTCGGCTCCGGCGTGATCATCGATCCGAGCGGCGTCATCGTCACCAACAACCACGTCGTCGGCGACGCGACCGACATCAAGGTGGCGCTCTCCGACGGCCGCGAGCTGCCGGCGAAGGTGCTGCTCAAGGACGAGAGGACGGACCTTGCCGTGCTCAAGGTGGACGATGGCGGCAAGCCTTTCCCGGTTCTGCCGGTCGGCAATTCCGACGCGCTCGAAGTGGGCGACCTGGTGCTCGCCGTCGGCGATCCCTTCGGCGTCGGGCAGACGGTGACGAGCGGCATCGTCTCCGCCGTCGCCCGCACCAATCTCGGCATCAACGACTTCGGCTTCTTCATCCAGACCGACGCCGCCATCAATCCGGGCAATTCCGGCGGCGCGCTCGTCGACATGGACGGCAAGCTCGTCGGCATCAACACGGCGATCTTCTCGCGGAGCGGCGGCTCGATCGGCATCGGCTTCGCCATTCCTTCCGACATGGTCCGCATCGTGATTGCGCAGGCCGAATCCGGCTCGAAGACCGTGGCGCTGCCCTGGATCGGCGTCTCCTGCCAGGACGTGACGCCGGAGATCGCCAATTCGCTCGGATTGGCGAGCGCACGAGGCGCTCTCGTCAGCCGCATCGACAAGAATTCGCCGGCGGAGACGGCCGGGCTCAAGGTCGGCGACGTTATCCTGAAGGCGGGCGGGCGCGACGTCGGCGACGCGGCGGCGTTCGACTATCGCCTGGCGGTCGCCGGCATCGGCAATTCGATCCCTCTCGATGTCTGGCGTGACGGCGCGACGACGACGGTCAACGTCGTGCCCGTGCCGGAGCCGCAGCTCAGTCAATCCGACCTCACGCTTCTCGGCGGGCGGAGCCCGCTCACCGGCGCCGTCGTCACCGACCTCACCGCTTCGCTCGCCGACCGCATGCATATCAGCGGCGCGGATACCGGCGCCGTCATCGTCGACGTGAAGCCGCAGTCGCCGGCTGAGCGGGTGGGCTTTCACAAGGGGGACGTGGTGGTGAGCGCCCAGGGCGAGAACGTCACGTCGGCGAAGCAGCTTGCGCAGCTGGTCGAGGCGCAGAGCCGGCTCTGGCGGATCAGCTTCCTCCGCGACGGCGAGGTGTCGAGCGTCGTGATCGGGGGCTGAGCCAAAAATCCATGAGCCGCGGCGCCAGGGGAAGTGGGAAGAGCCTGTTCGAGGCAGCCGGGCTCGACCGCGGCAGCCCGCGCCCGCTTGCCGATCGGCTGAGGCCGCGCGCGCTTTCCGAAATCGTCGGGCAGGATGCGCTGATCGGGCCGGACGGGGCGCTGACGCGCATGCTCGCCACGCGCTCGCTCGGCTCGCTTATCTTCTGGGGGCCGCCGGGCACGGGAAAGACGACCGTGGCGCGGCTCCTCGCCGAGGAGACCGATCTCGCGTTTCAGCAGATATCGGCCATCCATTCCGGCGTCGCGGAACTGAAGCGGCTATTCGAGGAGGCGCGCGCCCGCCGCGAGACGGGGCAGGGGACGCTGCTCTTCGTCGACGAGATCCATCGCTTCAATCGCGCGCAGCAGGATTCCTTCCTACCCGTGATGGAGGACGGCACGGTGACGCTGGTCGGCGCCACCACGGAGAACCCTTCCTTCGAGCTGAACGCGGCGCTCCTTTCCCGCGCGCGCGTCCTCGTCTTCAAGCCGCTCGACGCCGACGCCCTGGAGAAGATCGTTCTCCGCGCGGAGGAGAAGGAGGGAAAGCCGCTGCCGCTCGACGCGGAAGCGCGGGGCGTGCTCGTCCGGCTCGCCGACGGCGACGGCCGCGCCGTCCTGACGCTCGCCGAGGAAGTGTGGCGGTCGGCGCGGGCGGGCGAGACGTTCGATGCCGCGCGCCTGATGGAGATCGTGCAGCGGCGCGCGCCGATCTACGACAAGAGCCAGGACGGGCATTACAACCTGATCTCGGCGCTGCACAAATCGGTGCGCGGCTCCGATCCGCAGGCGGCGCTCTATTATCTCGCCCGCATGCTCGATGCCGGCGAAGACCCGATGTACCTCGCGCGCAGAATGATCCGCATGGCGTCGGAAGATATCGGGCTCGCGGACCACAATGCCCTCGTCGTCGCGAACGCGGCGAAGGAGGCCTATCACATGCTGGGCACGCCGGAGGGCGAGCTGGCGCTTGCCGAAGCCTGCGTCTATCTCGCGGTGGCGCCGAAGTCGAACGCGCTCTACACGGCGTTCGGCGCGGCGAAGCGGGCGGCGAAGGAGGGCGGATCGCTGCCGCCGCCGAAGCATATCCTGAACGCGCCGACGAAGCTCATGAAGGCGGAGGGCTACGCGAGCGGCTACGAATACGACCACGACGCGGAGGGTGCCTTTTCGGGGCAGAACCACTTCCCGGACGGCATGGCGGAGCAGACGTTCTACCGCCCGACCGAGCGCGGCTACGAGAAGCGCATCGCGGAGCGGCTCGCCGAGTGGGAGCGGCTGAAACGGGAGCGGCGGGGGTGAGCCGCTCCGGCCCTGCGGGATCGACCGGAACCGCCCTCTGGTCTATCTGACCATGCGGCGCGATCCGATTCGCGTGCCGCCGCCAGTCACCGTTCCCCTCCGACCGCCAGCCATGGCCGAGCCTCACCCCAAAGATAGCGCCGCTCCGGCCAGCGCGCCCGGCCTTGTCGATCTTTTCCGCGCCTTTGCGGGCATCTCGATCATGGGCTTTGGCGGCGTGCTACCGTGGGCGCGGCGGGCGCTGGTCGAGCAGCGGGGCTGGCTCAGCGCGCAGGAATTCGCCGAAGTCCTCGCGCTCGGGCAGTTCGTTCCGGGCGGCAATGTCATCAACGTCGCCATCGTGGTTGGACAGCGCTTCCGCGGGCCGCTCGGCTCGCTCGCAGCCGCCGGCGGGCTGCTTGCGGCGCCCCTGCTGATCGTCGTCCTCTGCGGCGCCGTCTATCTCCGCTTTGCCGCCGATCCGCGCGTTCACGCGATGCTGGAAGGGGTCACCGCGGCGGCCGTCGGATTGATGATCGCCACGGCTCTCAAAATGGCGGTGTCGCTCGCCTCCAGCCGGGCGGTCGTTCCGCTCGTATTCGCCGGCCTGACCTTCCTCATCATCGGCATTGCGGGCGTGCCGCTCACCTGGGCGCTGCCCGTGCTCGTGCCGGCAAGCGTCGCGTTCTGCTGGCGGGCGGCACGGTGAGCGACGACGATTCGCCACTCACCGCGCTCGCGGTCAATTTCGTGATTTTCTCGTTTTTCGCCGTCGGCGGCGCCAATTCCGTGATTCCGGAAATCCATCGCCAGGTGGTCGACGTGCACGGCTGGATGACGGAACAGCGCTTCACCGACCTCTTCGCTATCGCGCGGGCGGCGCCGGGCCCGAACGTCATCATCGTCACGCTGCTCGGCTGGCAGGTCGACGGCATCCCCGGCGCGCTCGTCGCGACCTTGGCGATGCTCGGGCCGACCAGCGTGCTCGCCTATTTCGTCGGGCGGCTGTGGCATCGCTTCCGCTTCGCGCAATGGCGGAACGCCATCCAGAACGGCGTCGTTCCGATCACGATCGGGCTCGTCGCGGCGACCGCCGTCGTGCTGGTGCGCGCGAGCGACAAAAGTCCCGCCGCGCTTGCCATTACGCTCGCCACGGCGGCGGCGGTCTATTTCACCCGCATTCATCCGCTGCTCTTCCTCGCCGCCGGCGCCGTGCTCGGCCTTGCGGGGCTGGCCTGACGCAAGAGCAATTCCAGGCGAAGCAGGAACCGGTTCTCGGTGCTGAATTGCGACAAGAGAGAATGCGATGCAGCGGGCCGTCGATTTCGTGAGACGGCGATCCGCGCGCACTCAGTGATTGCGGCTTTCGCCGTATTGGAGCACCTGCACCTTTTCCAGCGTGACGAGGCCGTTTCCGATGATGGCATCGAGCGCCGGCAGGAACGCCTCGATCTTCTCCGGCGTGTCGACGATCTCGATCACGATCGGGAGGTCCTGCGAAAGGCGCAGGATCTTGGCCGTGTGGATGTGGCTCGAATGGCCGAAGCCGAGGGGGCCGCGGAGCACGGTGGCGCCGGCGAGATGCAGCTCGCGGGCCTTGAAGACGATTGCCTCATAGAGCGGCACGTTGCCGTGCTTGTCGTCTTCGCCGATGAAGATGCGGAGCAGAACGGCGTCGCGCGGTAGCTGCATTGTCAGACCCATCCATGCGCGTTGATGCTACCGGCAAGAACGCCTCCTGCCCAGACCGAGACGAGGCAGAGAACGACAGAAAAGAGAATGTTTGCGCCGGCGTAGAGATACTGCCCGTCGTTCACCAGGCTGAGCGTCTGAAGGCTGAAGGAGGAGAAGGTCGTATAGCCCCCGCAGAAGCCCGTCAGTATGGCAAGACGCGTCGTCGAGCCGACGAACAGGCGGCCGTCGGGGGCCGTCAGCACCGCGACGAAGCCTATGATGAACGAGCCGACGACGTTCACCAGCAAGGTTCCCCAAGGAAACGACTCGCCGATCAGCCGGGCGACGACGCCCGAGCAGAAATAGCGTGCGGCCCCGCCGACGGCGCTCGCAAGCGCGATCCAGAAGTAGACCACCGCGCCTTCCATGATCCCTCAATTCAAAGACCCAAGACGGGAAAGCCGACGGGCGCGGGAATTGCAAGCAAAGAAGAGGCCGCTCCAAGGAGGCTCGGGTTCGACCGCAAGACGCGCTAGTCGCGCGCTGCGGCACGGTCAATGTGCCGCAAGGCCGCAAAGGCGCCGTGGCCGGGCTCTATCTTCTTGTTTGTGCATGAACTTATCCGAAAAGCTGTTCCCGCTTCTTGGGATCATGCGCTAATCCTTCGGCGTCGATCCCAGGGAGCTTGGGCCGTGCCCATCGAGACGAAGACGGTCGACCGCGACGAAGCCGGCATGCGGCTCGACCGCTGGTTCAAGCTGCATTATCCGGGCCTCGGCTTCGGCCATCTGCAGAAGCTGATCCGCTCCGGCCAGGTGCGCGTCGACGGCGCGCGCGTCGAAGCCTCCGCCCGGCTCGCAGCCGGCCAGGCGATCCGCGTGCCGCCGCTCGCGGCGGCGGACGCGCGCAAGCAAAGCCCCGCCCCCCTCAGGAAGAGCAGCGACCGCGAGGCGCTCGAAGCCGCGATCCTCCACGAGGACGCCGACGTGATCGTTCTGAACAAGCCCTACGGCCTCGCCGTGCAGGGCGGATCGGGCGTCACCCGGCATGTCGACGCGATGCTTGAGGCGTTTGCCGACCGGCACGGTCGCAAGCCGCGACTCGTGCACCGGCTCGACCGCGACACAGCGGGCGTGCTCGTCGTCGCCCGCACGCGCTCCGCCGCCGCATTTCTCGGCGAAGCCTTCAAGGCGCGCGAGACCAAGAAGATTTACTGGTCGCTTGTCGCCGGCGTGCCGCGTCCGCCGAACGGGCGCATATCCACCTTTCTTGCCAAGGACGAGAGCGAAGAACGCATGCGAATCGCGCGCCACGGGGAGGGCGGCGCCGACCATGCCGTGACGCTCTACCAGCTCGCCGACCAGGCCGGAACGAAGGTCTCCTTCGTGGTCATGCGGCCGATCACCGGGCGGACGCATCAATTGCGCGCCCACGCCGCCTTCATCGGGCATCCGATCCTCGGCGACCCGAAATATTTCAATGTTGAGAACTGGTTACTGCCGGGCGGCATTCAGAACCGGCTGCACCTCCTCGCCCGCCGGATCGTGTTGCCGCATCCGAAAGGCGGCATGCTCGACGTGACTGCCCCGCTTCCGCCGCACATCAAGCAGAGCTTCGCGGTGCTCGGCTTCGACGAGCGCGTCGGCGACGAGGTCGCAATCTAATCCATGGGTCACGGTTCCGCTTTCCGCGCGCCGTTTCCGGCGTTTCATGAGTTCCGGGCAAAGCGCCGGGGCGCGTCCGAAGGGTGCGACGGGCGCACTCTTGTCGCCGCCGCAGAAACTGCCTTCGGGGTCGCAGCCGGGGAACCTTTGGCGTCGAAGCCGCTTAGCCGTAGCATCATTCTTGCAGGGCGTAGTTCATGAAGCGACTTGGCGTGATCGACGGGCTTCGCGGCTATTTCCTGGCCTTCATGTTCCTGAACCACCTGACCTTCTCGGGCGGCTATCTCCTCGTGCTCTTCAATCACGCGCAACTTGGGTTTGTGGAGGACGCGCAGGGCTTCGTCTTCCTTTCCGGGCTGCTCGTCGGGCTGGTCTACGGAAAGCGCATGATGCAGCGCGGCTTCGGGGTCGCGGCGTGGGCGCTCTGGCGGCGGGCTGCGGTGCTTTACGCCTATACGATTGCCTGCGTGGTCGCGATCCTGCTTCTCAGGGACGCGCTGCCCGGCGCTCCGCGGCTTTGGGATGGCTGGCTCGGCGGCCTCGGCAGCGGCGGGGCGGCCTACCGGATCGCGGGGGCGCTGCTCCTCTACCAGCCGACCTTTCTCGATATTCTGCCGCAATACATCGCCTATCTCCTGGTCGCGCCGCTGCTTCTCTGGCTCTCGTTGACCGGGCGCTGGCTCTGGGTGGTGGTCGGGTCGGCCATTCTCTGGCTCTCGATCCAGACCGGCGTTCACCTGCCGCTCAGCGACGCGGTGAACAGCGGGCTCTCGCATCTCGATCCGAATCTCGTGATCCGCGCGGCGTTCAATGTGCTGGCCTGGCAGGTGCCGTTCATCGGCGCCATGGTCATCGGGGCGCTCTTCGTAAAGGGCGAGATCGACATCGAACGCATCTTCGACCCGCAGCGGACGGTCATCGTCAAGGCGTTCGCCGCGTCGCTCATCTTCTTTCTCGCCTTCCGGCTCGGCTTCACCTTCGGCCTGGTTCCGATGGACGTGATGAAGCGCTTCCAGGTCTACGAGAACCGCGCCGAGTTCAGCATGATCTTCCTGGTCAATTTCGTGCTCCTCGGCTACGTCGTGACGTGGCTTCTCGTCGCCGGCCCGCGCTCGGAGAATCGCGCGGTCGCCATGCTTGGACGCGGGCTCGGCGCCGTCTTCAACTTCCCCTTCCTCAGGCTTCTCGGGCGCCACTCGCTGCAGATCTATGCCTGGCACGTGGTGGTGATCTACGTTCTCTTCTGGGTCGATTATGTCGCCGGACCGTTCAACGAAATCGAGAAGACGGCAATCGCGATCGGCGGCCTCGGACTTCTCGCCGCCCCTGCCGTCTATCGCGAATGGCGGGGGACGCGCGCGCCCATCGTTGCCGGCTAGAACGAGATTTGCGACAGTCGCGGCGGGAAGGGCGAGACGAGATTGTGGAGAGCCGGAAGAGCGCCGATCCGATGGAGGCCGCGCGGCGGCTGACCCGCCCGACGCGACAGAAGCGCTTCTACGCCGATGCCAAGATGGAGCGGGAGGAGGGCGGCTACGTTCTCCGCCTCGACGGCAAGCGCGCGATGACGCCCGGGCGGCGGCCGCTTGCCGTTCCCGATGCGCGCCTTGCCGAGGCGATCGCCGCCGAATGGCAGGCGCAGGACGCCTTCATCGATCCCGCGGCCATGCCGGTCACGCGGCTTGCGAACAGCGCCATCGACGGCGTCCGCGCGCGGCTCGCGGACGTGCGCGCGGAGGTGCTCGCCTATGCCGGCACCGACCTTCTCTACTACCGCGCCGGCGATCCGGAAGGGCTTGTCGCGCGCCAGCGCGGGGCGTGGGACCCGATCCTCGCCTGGGCGGAGGCGCATTTCGGCGTCCGCTTCCTGCTCGCGGAAGGGATCGTGCATGTCGCGCAACCGGAGCCGGCGCTGCAAGCGCTCGCGGCTGCGGTCGCGGCCTATGACGAACCGTTTCGGCTTGCCGGCCTCAGCCTCGCGACGACCTTGAGCGGCTCGGCGCTGATCGCGCTCGCACTGGCGGAGCGGAGGCTCGACAGCGAGGCCGCATGGGCAGCCGCGCATGTCGACGAGGATTGGAACATCGCGCAATGGGGCGAGGACGCCGAAGCGGCCCGCCGCCGCGCCAGCCGCTTCGAGGATTTCAAGGCCGCGGCCCTGGCGCTTGCACAAGTAACCTCCCCTTGAGGGGGAGGTTACTTGCTCTCCCAGGCAGCCTTTCCGATCGTCCCGAGATGCGTGTCCTTGAAGCCCGACGCGTGCTTCAGCCCGTAGCCGAGGGCGCGGTCGATGCCGATATGCGCGGCGAGGATGAAGGGGAGCGAAAGCGCGAAGCCGCTCTCGCCGAAGCCGGTACCAGAGCAGGAAAAACAGCGCCGCGACCGTGATCCAGCTGTGCACGGCATTGTAGATCGCGGCGCCGATCTTCGGGCCGCCGAGGTAGCCGAGCATGGAAAGATCCGGCGCCAGGAACAGCACGGCGAAGACCCACCAGGGCTGATGGAAGGCGTGGTAGAGCCAGACAGCAAGGAGGGCGAGCGCCAGTCCCTCCAGGCGCAGCAAGATCGTCATTCCCGACATCTTCATCATCGCGATCCCTTGCCGCCGCGGGCCGGAGATTACCGCCGCGGCGGAGCGCGTGCTATCACGCTCGATCACTTCGAAACGGGCGAATCGGGCGGGGCGATCCGATGCGAGAAGTTCTGAACGAGCTGGAGCGGCGCCGCGAAGAGGCGCGGAAGGGCGGCGGAGACGAGCGCATCGCGCAGCAGCACGCGCGCGGCAAGCTCACGGCGCGCGAGCGCCTCGACGTGCTTCTCGATGCGGGGTCGTTCGAGGAGTTCGACATGTTCGTCGAGCACCGCGCGACCGAGTTCGGCATGGCCAAGCGAAGGATCCCCGGCGACGGCGTCGTCACCGGCTGGGGCCTGATCAACGGCCGCCCGGCCTTCGTCTTCGCCAAGGATTTCACCGTCTTCGGCGGCTCGCTTTCGGAGGCGCATGCGGAGAAGATCCAGAAGGTGCAGGACATGGCGCTCCGGAACGGCGCGCCGATCATCGGCCTTTACGACGCCGGCGGCGCGCGCATCCAGGAGGGCGTCGCCTCGCTCGCGGGCTATGCGGAAGTGTTCCAGCGCAACGTCCTTGCCTCGGGCGTCATCCCGCAGATTTCGGTGATCATGGGGCCCTGCGCGGGCGGCGACGTCTATTCGCCGGCGATGACCGACTTCATCTTCATGGTGCGCCACACGAGCTACATGTTCGTGACCGGTCCGGACGTGGTGAAGACGGTGACCAACGAGACCGTCACGCCGGAAGAGCTCGGCGGCGCCTCGGTTCACACGGTGAAATCGTCGATCGCCGACGGCGCCTTCGACGACGACGTGGAGACGCTCCTGCAGATCCGCCAGCTCTTCGACTATCTGCCGCTGTCGAACCGGTCGCCGGTGCCGGAGTTCGAGACGCGCGACCCCTTCGACCGCGACGAGCCGTCGCTCGATACGCTCGTCCCGGACGCCGCGAACAGGCCCTATGACATCAAGGAGCTGATCGCGAAGACGGTGGACGAAGGCGCCTTCTTCGAAATCCAGGAGGCGCACGCGAAGAACATCGTCACCGGTTTCGGGCGGATCGAGGGGCGCACCATCGGCGTCGTCGCGAACCAGCCGATGGTCCTGGCCGGCGTGCTCGACGTCGACGCCTCGCGCAAGGCCGCGCGCTTCGTCCGCTTCTGCGACGCCTTCGGGGTTCCGCTCCTCACCTTCGTCGACGTGCCGGGGTTCCTGCCGGGCACGGCGCAGGAATATGGCGGGCTCATCAAGCACGGCGCGAAGCTCCTCTTCGCCTATGCCGAGGCGACCGTGCCGAAGGTGACGGTGATCACGCGCAAGGCCTATGGCGGCGCCTACGACGTCATGGCCTCAAAGCATCTCCGCGGCGACATCAACTACGCTTGGCCAACGGCGGAGATCGCGGTGATGGGCGCAAAGGGGGCGGCGGAGATTCTCTATCGCCGCGAAGCCGCCGATCCGGAGAAGCTCGAAAGGCACACGAAGGAATACGAGGCGCGGTTCCTGAACCCCTTCATCGCCGCCGAGCGCGGCTACGTCGACGACGTGATCATGCCGCACTCGACAAGGCGGCGCGTGGCCAAGGCGCTCCGGCTGCTGCGCACCAAGGACCTCTCCAACCCTTGGAAGAAGCACGATAATATTCCGCTTTAGCGGCATCGACGGCGGCGGCGGTCCACGCCGCGACGCCCTGCTCCAATTTTGATCTTGAGCGGGCTGACGTCACCGCTTCGCCGCGGCCGGTAGCGGCCGCCATTCGCTTCCCCCTGTTCCACATTACTTACACGTAGTAATAGTATTTTTGAGACGCCAATTCGCGGAACAGTAACGAAACGGGGAGGGGGCCATGCGCGCGCGGGCATCCAAGGATGGGTTGACACTCAGGATCATCGCCGGCTCGAACAACGCGATCCTCGCCATGGATCTGAGCGAGGCCAAGCGAAAAGGCTGTCTCGGCTTCACCATCGAGCGGACCGACATCGAGACGGGAGACCGTCGCTGGCTTCCGAACATGCTGCGCTTTCCGAGCGATGCGCTCGATCTCGGACAGGCGCCCGCGGCCGCGACGGCAACGAAAGCTGCGCCCAAGACGAAAGCCGCGGCGAAATCAGCCGCGAGCAAGAGCGTCAAGGCGAGCGCGAAGACCAAGACCAAGGCCAAGACCGCTGCCGCCGGCCAAACGGAGGTGCCAAGCGTCAGCACAGCGCGCGCGCCACTTCAAAAATTTCGCTGGGGTGACTATACGCTCGATCCTGGCAAGCGCTACCGCTACCGGGTGATTGCCCGTTACGGGAAGGCAAGCGAGATCGCGGCCACTGGCAAGGTAATCGAACAGCGCCGCGCTTTCGACCGCATTGAGGGTGGCGTGACGGTTGAGATGAAGACTGAAAACAATAGCGCCAAAGATGCTGGCGTGTTCTTCAATCGCGGCGCCGCAGCAAGCCGCGCCTATAATCTGCGCTACGGCGACAATGATCCCGGCAAGATTCCAGACGCACTGTGGTGGTTGTCGCGTGGGCTGGAAGAGGCGGTCTCCGCCTTCATCGGGCGGGCAATTGACTCCACCTTCGCGCTTCACGCGGCGATCTACGAATTTCAGAACCGGAGCATTGCTACGCGCGCTGCTGCAGGCGAAGGCCGAGGGGTCGATGTCTCGGCGGTTTATCACGGACGGCAAAAACCTTCTAAGAGACCGAAGAATCCAGACAAGACTGCCAGCAAAAATGCTAAAGCGGCTGCTGATGCCGGAATCACCTTTGCTAAGGCACGTTATGCTAATCCGCAAGGCGCAATCATGCACAACAAATTCGTTGTGTTGTTACAGAAGGACTGACGGCGACTCTCAGCCCTTTGCGGTGTGGACCGGGTCGACCAACTGGACAGAGGGGGCGATCTACGGCCAGCTCAATGTCGGGCACGCCATTTTCGATCCCGCGGTCGCCAAGGACTTCGAGGCTTATTTCCAGCTTCTCCACGCCGACGCGCCGGCCTCGACGATGAAGAAGAAGACAATCACCCTGCGCGCCGTGCCCAAGGATCGCGACGCCGTGCCGCCCGGGGTGACGCCGGTCTTCTCGCCGCAGTCCGATCTCGCGATGATCGACCTCTACGCGGCGCTCTGCAAAGGAGCGAAGGTGTTGATGGTGAGCGCCCCGTTCGCGCTGCATCCGTCGATCCTGGAGGCGTTCAAGAAGATACCGACCGACACCGTGCGCTTCCTGATGGCCGACAAGCCGGCATCATTTGGCAAAGCCGGCGCGATCACTCTGCTCGAGCACGATCCCGGAAACGTCGTCGCGGTCGCCACCACGCTTAAAAGCCCACTGCATGATTTTCAGGGCGATCTGCTGGAGAATAAGGAGTCGTTTCACCACGCCGGCGTCCACATCCACTCCAAAATCATCGTCGTCGATCCGTTCAGCACGGATCCGATCCTGGTCACCGGATCAGCGAATTTTTCCAACAATTCGACCAAGACCAATGACGAGAACAGCCTCATCATCCGCGGCGACACTGCCATCATGGACGTCTACGCGACCGAGTTCATGCGCATGTTCGAGCACTACTGGTTCCGCGCCCATCTCGAGGGCAAGACCCAAGGCGGCGCCAAGAAGAAGACCCAGGAGGAGCGCCTGGCCGGCCTCAGCGAGGATTCGACCTGGACAAATCCTTTCTACAAAGCAGGCACGCGGCAGGCGCTGGAGCGGCAGGTGTTCGCGGGGGCGGAAAGCTGAGGCGCAAGAAGCTGAACCGCCTACCAGAGGTTCTTCCCGTCGATCACTTTGACTTCGACGGCATCGAGGTCGAAGTCGTTGAAGAGCCGTGCATTGATGCCGATCCTCGGATGCTCGAAGTCGGCTTCGCCCGTGCTCCAGTCCGGCGACTCGCTGTAGGTCCCGCAGCCGCAGATCGCGCAGTGATGGTGGTGAACCGTGAAGGAGCGCCACTGATAGGTCGAGACACGGTCGCGCGCGGTCAGGAGCTTGAACTGCGCCGGCGTGTAATAGGCCCAGAGAGCGCCGCGCTTTGAGCAGAACGAGCAGGTGCAGCGGGTGACATCCGCCGGCGCCTCGCTCACCTCGAACTTGTCGCCCCGCAGTGACAGCTTCCCTTGATGGCCATGGTCATCTCCTTTCCGGTGCGCTCGCCTTCGAGACGGCCAGCTTGCCACCAGCCTCCTGACACCCTTGCGTCAGGAGCGAGCGCGGATTCGGGACCGCGTTGTCGGTCGCCATCATAACGCATCGCTAACCTTGCCATCAGATTGCATGGATCGATCGCAATCGATCGGCATTGAGTGATTGGCGTTGAACGGCACAGAAGGTGTTCGAGGCTGGTCATGTTGGCGTCCGATCTCATCATGGATGTGCGCGCCTCGCGCACGATCTCGGCCGATCAGGTCGAGCGGCTGGAGCGGATGGTGTCGGAAGCGGTGCGCCGGGCGGCGACCAGCTCGACGTGCTTTTCCTGATCGACACCTATCTTGAGCGGCGCGACCCGCGCTGGGCGGAGCTTCTGGCACGCGCCGCCTCGACGGCGCTCGTCTCGCCGCACGAGGCGAGAAGCGCAAGGTCAACCGCAAGGGCGGCCTGAGCCTCCCTCTCTTCCGCAGCGTTTTTTTTTGCGTCGACGGGGCCCTTGCCCGCTAAAGCGGTTCGCTGCATGCAGGCGGGATGACCGCCCCCGCCGCGCTTCGCACCGACAACCAGGCAGACGTCCTCACCGGGCTCGGATTCGTGCTCGCTGCGATGATCGTGCTCCCGGCGCAGGACACGGTGGCAAAATATCTGTCCGCCGGCATCTCGCCCGGGGAGATCACCTGGGCGCGCTTTCTGCTGCAGTCGGCCTTTACGCTGCCATTGCTCCTCTATTTCCACGGTGTCGGCGGGCTCGTCCCGAAGCGCCTGTGGCCGAATGCGCTCCGCGGCGCGCTGATCGCGGGGTCGAGCACGGCGTTTTTTGCGGCGCTCAAGTTCATGCCGATCGCCGACGCGCTGGCGATCTTCTTCATCGAGCCCTTCATCCTCACCATCCTTTCCGCCGTGATCGACAAGGAGCATGTCGGCTGGCGGCGGCGGATCGCGGTCGCGACCGGCTTCGTCGGCGTGCTCATCGTCGTGCAGCCGAGCTGGGGCGTGTTCGGTCCGGTGTCGCTGATACCGGCGCTCGGCGGCACGCTCTTCGCCGTCTACATGCTGCTGAACCGGCGGCTCACCGCGCATGATCCGCCGCTCACCATGCAGTTCACCGCCGGCGTGACGGCGTTCCTCATCCTGACGGCGGCTCTCGCGGTCGGGTGGCTCGTCGGCACGCCGGAGTTCTTGCCGGCACCGGTCGCGGAACGACAGATCCTGCTCCTCCTCCTCATGGGCGTGTTCGGGACCTCCGGGCATCTCCTTTTCGTGGAAGCCGCGCGGCTCGCGCCGTCCTCGCTGATCGCGCCGATGCAATATGTCGAGATCATCTGCGCCGCCCTGTTCGGTTATCTCTTCTTCGGCGATTTCCCAAGCCTCTCGAAATGGCTCGGGATCGCCATCATCGTCGCTTCCGGCGCCTACGTGTTCTGGCGCGAGAGCCGGGTGCGGGCGGAGCCCAGCCAAGACGCGGCGCGCGTGGGCAAGGCCGCCCTCGTCAACCACATGGCAAGGGAGCACGGCTACCGCCGCTACCTTGAAATCCATGTTCCGTCGACGGGCCATCATTACCGCGAAGTCGACCGCTCGCTGCTTCGATGCGAACGGCTGACCTACAATTGCCCGAAGTCTTGGAGAGACCGCTATTCCGTGGATTTTCGTTCGACCGATTTCGACATCTCGGCGATCGTGGAGCGCCTCCAGTCGGAAGGCCGACACTACGACGTGATCCTCGTCGATCCCTGGCACGGCTACGACACTTCGCTCCGCGACATCCGGCTGGCCTACGAGCTGTTGTCGCCGGGCGGCACCATGGTCGTCCACGATTGCCTGCCGCCGCGGGAGGAGGTCGCCGGACCGGAGCCCAAGGACGGCGATTGGTGCGGCGTGACCTACAAGGCCTTCCTCGATTTCGTTCTCGGCGCCGGTCTCGACTACTGCGTCGTGGATACGGATTGGGGATGCGGGATCGTTCGGAAGCCGCTTGGTCCAGATGCGCATGCCCCTTGCGACATACCCGTTCCGCCGGGTGAAGACCGGGAGGCGCTGGCGCGCCGCTGGCGCGACCTCGGAGATGACTACGATTCGGCCTTCCGGATGCTCCACGCCCACCCGCGCGCGGTAGCAAGGGTCGTATCGGTCGAGGAATTCCTCGCCCTGGAGCCGAGGCTTTAGCTGCCGCCTTTCGGGATCTGCCTTAGCCGCTGGTCAGCACGTTGACCGTGAAGGCGAGGATGACGGTGTTGAAGAAGAACGAGACCACGCCGTGGATAATCGTGGCGTTGCGCATCGCGCGCGACGTCGTGTCCACGTCGGACACCTGCGCGGTCATGCCGACCACGAAGGCATAGTAGACGAAGTCGAAGATCGACGGCTCCTTGGTCTTGGGGAACTCGAGCCCGCCCATGTCGTGCGTCTTGCCGCTTGCGTCCTTCTGGCTCGAATAGAAGAGATGCGCGTAGTGAAACGCCATGACGGTGTGGAGCGTCGCCCAGCCGAGCGGCACATTGGCGACGGCCGGCACGAGGTGCCAGAGCGGGCGCGCCTTGTCGCCAAGCAGCATCGCGAGCGAGCCGAGCGAGAGCGCGATCGCGGCAAGCGTGATCAGGGCGATCAGCGTGATCCCCTCGTCTTCGGCGCTTGCCTTGCGGCGGAGATCGTCGGTCGTCAGCTCGCGCGCGACGAAGGCGGTGGAGGCGAGATAGATCGCATAGAAGGTCACGCCGCCGAACGTGACGGGGAGGCCGATCCTCGTTCCGAGCGCCGCAGCGGCGACGACAACGCCGCAAAGTGCTGCCAGGTAGAAGCGGCGGTGATGGCGGAGGTGTTCGGCCGTCGGATATTGCAAAGCGGGACTCGAGGCTTCGACGGGGCGAGAGTGCGCTTGAAGCCGACGGGAGACAAGCTTGCCGCCGCCCGCGGCGGTGCCTGAAGCTACGGTGCCTGCAGCCGTTCCGGTCCGGATTGGAATCGGGCTCCATCTCTTTGTTGGAGCATGATCTTATCCGAAAACCGGTGCCCGCTTTTCGGGATCATGCTCTAAGCTTCCGATCGGAGGCGCGCCAAAATGTTCAAGAAAATCCTCATCGCCAACCGGGGGGAGATCGCGGTCCGCGTGATCCGCACCGCGCGGCGGATGGGGATTGCGACCGTCGCCGTCCATTCGGAGGCGGATCGGAACGCCCTTCATGTCGAGATGGCCGACGAGGCGGTCGAGATCGGCGCGGCCCGCGCGGCGGAAAGCTACCTTGCGATCGAACGCGTCGTCGAAGCGGCGCTGCGAACCGGCGCGGAAGCGGTGCATCCGGGTTACGGCTTCCTCTCCGAAAATCCCGCCTTCGTGCGCGCGCTCGACGGCGCCGGGATCGTCTTCATCGGGCCGCCCGCCGCCGCGATCGAGGCGATGGGCGACAAGATCGAATCGAAGAAGGCCGCAGCCAGGGCCGGCGTCGCGACGGTGCCGGGCCATCTCGGCGATCATCGCCGATCAGGACGAGGCGACGAAGATCGCCGCGGCGATCGGCTATCCGGTGATGCTCAAGGCCTCCGCCGGCGGCGGCGGCAAGGGCATGCGCGTCGCGCGAGGAACGAAAGCGAGCTTCGCGAAGGCTTCGAGCGGGCGCGCTCGGAGGCTCGCTCGTCCTTCGGCGACGACCGCGTGTTCTTGGAGAAATTCATCGTCGAGCCGCGCCACATCGAAATTCAGGTGCTCGCCGACGCGCACGGCAACGTCATCCATCTCGGCGAGCGCGAATGCTCCATCCAGCGGCGCAACCAGAAGATCGTGGAGGAGGCGCCGTCGCCCTTCGTCGACGCTGCGACGCGCGCGGCGATGGGCGCCCAGGCGGTCGCGCTCGCGAAGGCGGTCGGTTACACGAGCGCCGGCACGGTCGAGTTCGTCGTCGGCCCGGATCGCGACTTCTATTTCCTCGAAATGAACACGCGGCTGCAGGTCGAGCATCCGGTGACGGAGCTCGTGACCGGCCTCGACCTCGTCGAAAGGATGATCCGCATCGCCGCCGGCGAGAAGCTCGACCTCGCCCAGGAGGACGTGCGGATGGACGGCTGGGCGATCGAGGCGCGCATCTACGCGGAGGACCCCTTCCGCGACTTCCTTCCGTCGACCGGCCGGCTGACGCGCTACCTGCCGCCGCCGGACGGAGGCAACGGGCTCTGAACTCAGGCGCGACGATCCGCATCGACAGCGGCGTCATCGAGGGATCCGAAATCTCGCTCTTCTACGATCCGATGATCGCCAAGCTTTCGGCGCATGCGGCAAGCCGCGCCGCGGCCGATCGACGCGATGGCCGATGCGCTCGATGCCTTCGCGATCGACGGCATCCGCCACAACATACCCTTCCTTGCCGCGCTGATGGCGCATCCGCGGTGGCGCGCGGGGCGGCTTTCGACGGCGTTCATCGGCGAGGAATTTCCAGACGGCTTCCGCGGCGCCGCGCCGAGCGCGGAGGAGCGGAGGGTCTTGGCCGCGATCGCGGTATCGGCCGCGCTCATCGCCATGCGGCGGCCGAAGGACGTGCGAGGGGCGGCTGCGCCCGTCGCTCCGGACTGGGTCATTGCGATCGGCGACGAGCAGGTGCCGGTGCGGGTCGCTGCTGCGGCGGCGGATGCGTTCGAGCTTGCCATCGACGGCGCCGGTCAAGTCCGCGTCGACACGGCCTGGCGGCCGGGCGAGCGCGTCTGGCGCGGACGCGTTTCGGGGATCGATGTCATCGCCGGAATTGAGCGCGTCGGCTCGGCGTTGCGGATCTCGCGGCGCGGCGCTTCGGTGGTGGCGCGGCTGATGACGCCGCGGACCGCCGCGCTCGCGACGCTGATGCCGGAGAAGAAGGAGGCGGACGCGTCGCGGGCGCTTCTTTGCCCGATGCCCGGCCTCGTCGTGTCGATCGCGGTCAGCGAAGGGCAGACGGTCGCTCCCGGCGAGACGCTCGCCACGATCGAGGCGATGAAGATGGAAAACGTGCTCAAGGCCGAGCGCCGGGCCACTGTCGCCAGCATCCTCGCAAAACCCGGCGACAGCCTCGCCGTCGACGCAATCATCATGGAATTCGACTGAGGCGCGATGGCTGAGACCCGCTCCATCCGCATCCGCATTTCGGGCTTCGTGCAGGGCGTGGGCTTCCGCGCCTGGGCGGAGCGGCGCGCGAATGCGCTCGGCCTTTCCGGCTCGGTGTGGAACTGCCGAAACGGCGACGTCGAGGCGGTCCTGAGCGGTCCTGCGGACGCCGTCGACGCGATGCTTGCGCTCTGCCGCGAGGGGCCGCGGGGCGCCTTCGTCGACAGCCTGGAGGTTCTCGGGCCGGCGAAAGAGGCCGCCGGCGCGTTTACCATCGCCGACGATCGTTAAAATCCGACGTAGCGCCTTAACGCTTCGTTAAGCTACCTTGCCGGGCGCAGGGACGGCGTTGCGTCATGAGTAGAGTTTCGTCCCGGACTTTGGTGCTCGCGGCAGGGCTTGCGGCGGTCGGCGCGCTGCCGGCGGCGGCGGCGACGGGCGGGGGAGAGGTCCAGCAGATATCGGCTGCCGGCACGGAGCGGCCGCTCGGGGATGCCGCCGATCTGATGCTCCGTTTCGTGCAGGAGGACGGCCCGGAAAGCGGGCACGTGCGCGTCCTGCTCACGCCGGAGACGCGACCCTTGACGATGATCGAGGCGCGCATGGCTGCGGAGAAGGGGTTCTTCGCGGCGCTGAACGAGCCGGGCCTCGGCGGCAATCTGAGCCGCGTCACCGTCGTCGTGCGGCTGATGCCGGCCTTCGCATCCTGATCCCGGAAGCGATCGAGCAGGTCATCATCTATCAGCACAAAGCCGGCAACGACTGGTCGGTGCTGCCCGGCGAATAGCCTCACCCTGCGCTCCGCTGCGGCCAATGCCTGCTCGGGCGCATGACCGCGGCACGCTTCCTTCTGAGACCGAAGAACGCGGTTGCACGCGGCCGCCGCCGCAAGCACGGCCGCCACGCCCATCGCGCCTGAATAGGCGGAGAGGAAGGCCTGCTCGAGCGCGTGGCGCAGCGGGCTGCCGATCGCCGGGAGCTCGCCGAAGCGCGCATCGGCCGGAGCGCCACGCCACGTGAAGATCGATCCCGGCGAGCGCGCCGAGGATCGCCACGGAGACGAGGCCGGCGATGCGGCTTGCCGCGTTGTTCACGCCCGAGGCGGCGCCGGACTGCGCGTCGGACGCGGCGTTCATCACCGACAGTCGTCAGCGGCGTCACCACGGCCGCCATCCCAAGCGCCATCGCGGTGATCGGGACGAAGACACCGAGCCAATAATTCGAGAGGTCGAGAGCGACGCAAAGGATTGCCGCTGCGGCGACAAGCGAGCCGCCGACGAGAAGGTTGCGTGCGCCGAAGCGATCGGCGAGCCCGCCGGCCGAGCGCGACAGCAGCCCGATGATCAGGCTGAACGGGAGAAGCGTCAGCCCGACCGCGGAGGCCGCCATGCCGCGGCGCGCGATCAGATCGAACGGCAGCAGGAAGAGCACGCCCGCGAGCGCGCCGTAGAGAAAGAGCGTCAGGACATTGGCCGCGAGGAAGGTGCGCGAGCGGAAGAGGACCGCCGGCAGGATCGGATTCCTGGCGCGCCGCTCGACGCGCCAGAACGCAACGAAGCCGACGGCCGCGACGATAAGCGCCGCCGGCGCCATGCCCGTTCCGCTTGTTCGTCCCGAGAGCTGCGTCAGGCCGTAGGTGAGCGCGCCGAGCGAGAGGACCGCGAGGAGGGAGCCCGGCCAATCGAGGCGACCCGTGGCGCTTCGATCGCGGCTTTCCGGGACGTGCGTGAAGGCGAGTAGCAGCGCCGCCGCCGACAAAGGCAGGTTGATCAGGAAGGCGGCGCGCCAGCTCCATGTGTCGATGACGAAACCGCCGAGGGGCGGCCCGAGCGAGGTGGTGATCGCGGACGCCGCCGCCCAGACGCCGATGGCCCGCCCGCGCACCGCGCGCGGGAAGGACGCCGCGATGATCGCGAGGCTCTGCGGGACCAAGAGGGCGGCACCGAGCCCCTGCACGGCGCGCGCCGCGATCAGCATTTTGACGCTCGCCGCCAGGGCGCATGTGAGCGACGCCGCGGCAAAGATCGCGATGCCGACGACGAAGACGCGTCTTCGCCCGACCCGGTCGCCGAGCGCGCCGCCGACGAGGATCAGTGCGCCGAGCATCAAGGTGTAGGCGTTCACCACCCACTGCAGCGCCTGGAAGCGCGCGGCGAACTCTGTCTGGATGACGGGAAGCGCGATGGTGACGACGCTGCCGTCGATGAAGGCCATTGCCGAGGCGAGGACGGTGGCGGCGAGGACGAAGGCGCGGACGCGCGCCGAATCCACGCGGGTATCGCCGTCGGAGCGATGCGCGCCGCCCGCGGGCTCGGTCGCGGCAGGCATCTACGCGGTCTTCGGCGACGCCGTCGTCGCGCTCCCGAATTGCGCTTCGAAGGCGCTCCTGAGCGCCGCGTCGACCTCGGCCATGGAGACGGGAATTCCAAGATCGACGAGGCTGGTCACGCCGTAGCCGCTGATCCCGCAGGGGACGATGCCGGAATAGTGCTCAAGCTCCGGGTCGACGTTCAGGCTGATGCCGTGGAAGGTGACCCAGCGGCGGACGCGGATGCCGATTGCCGCGATCTTGTCCTCGGCCGGCCGACCGTTCGGCAGCAGCGGCTTGTCCGGCCGGCTGACCCAGACGCCGATGCGGTCCGCGCGCCGCTCGCCGACGACGTTGAAGCGCGCGAGCGTGGCGATGATCCAGCCTTCGAGCGCGGCGACATAGCGGCGGAGGTCCGGCCCGCGGCGATTGAGGTCGAGCATCAGATAGACGACCCGCTGGCCGGGGCCGTGATAGGTGAATTCGCCGCCGCGGCCGGTGCGAAAGACCGGGAAACGGTCCGGCGCGATCAGGTCTTCGTCGCGGGCGCTGGTGCCGGCGGTATAAAGCGGCGGGTGCTCGACGAGCCAGACAAGCTCGGCCGCTTCGCCCGCGGCAATCGCCGCCGCCCGCGCCTCCATGGCCGCGACCGCCTCGGGATAGGCGAGGAGGCCGTCGCGGACCGCCCATTCGACCGCGGCGACTTCGCGCGAAGGGCGCGCGCTCTCCGTCAAGATTTCGGCGTCCAGTCTCATGGCGCCTCTATACCACCCGAGGCGACGCCGGACCTAAGGCGGATTGCGCAATTCCGGCCTGATCGGGCAGGGAACGATCTCGCCCCTTTCTGCCTTTTTCCCCCACAGTCCGTTTCGAGGTCTCCGATGATCCGAAAACTGAAGTCTGGAAAGTATCGGCTCTATTCACGCAAGACCGATCCCAAAACCGGCAAGCGTCGCAATCTCGGCACTTTCGACACGCGGAAGGCGGCCGAGAAGCACGAGCGCGACGTGCAATACTTCAAGCGCCATTAGGCTCGGACCGGAGGCCCTGCATGGCGAAGAGCGAACGCTGGTCGAACGAGGTCACCCGCAACAGCAACGCGCTCGATCTTGAGGAGGGCGTCTTCAGGAAGCGAAGTGCCCGCCAGATTGCGCTGTCGCTGAAGCGCTCGGCCGAAGCAAGCACCCGCCGCAAGGGCACGCCCTACCAGTCGGCAATGTCCATGCTGACCTTCGAGATCAACCGGGCGGGCAAGGGAATGCCCGCGGCGAGGCGGCACATTCTGGAGAATGCCAAGGAGGAACTGCGCAAGGCCTTCGGCCGAGCCTGAGCCCCGCCGGGACTGTCCTGGCCCGCCCTTGTGGGGGGCGACCCCGTTTGCTACATGACCGCCCGCTGGCCGGCAAATCCCGCGCCGGCGCAAGCGGTCGTGGCGGAACTGGTAGACGCGCAGCGTTGAGGTCGCTGTGGGGCAACCCGTGGAGGTTCGAGTCCTCTCGACCGCACCATGCTTCGCCCTTCGGGCTACGCATGGCGCAGCCACGTTCCGGCGAGCCTGACCGAAGTCGGGCGGAGCCTGAGCAGCCTCGAGTGCAGCGTGAAAGGGGCCGTCCCTATCCATCCCCCGATTTCGGGCCTTCCCGCCTTCTCCTAAGGGACACCCCGCGCTAGACGGTCTTCGCGGCCGTCGGGAGGTCGCGCGGAAGGGCTGGCGCTTGGAAGCAGACACGGCCACACGACCGGAGCCCGGCGAAGGCGACGCGATCCGCGACGAGGAGGGCGCGCTCCGCGAGGTATTCGTCGAGCGCGTCTCGAACGCCATCAAAGCGCATGACGGCGAGGCGCTCCGCGCGCTCGTCGCCGATCTCCACGAAGCCGATCTCGGTGACGGTTCTGCAGGCGCTCGATCCTGAGGAGCGCGACCGGCTCGTCCGCCTCATGGGCAACGATTTCGACTGGGTGGCGCTGACCGAGGTCGACGACACGGTTCGCAGCGAAATGCTCGAATCGATCCCGAACGAGCAGATCGCGGAAGCCGTCCGCGAGCTCGATTCCGACGACGCCGTCGAGATCATCGCCGATCTCGACCGGGAGGACCGCGAGGAGGTGCTCGCCGGCCTTCCCTATGCGGAGCGCATCGCGCTCGAGCGGCGGCTCGACTACCCGGAGGAATCGGCCGGGCGGCGGATGACGACGCAGTTCATCGCCGTGCCGCCCTTCTGGACGGTCGGGCAGACCATCGACTTCATGCGCGAGGAGCCGCGGCTGCCGGACGAATTCACCGAGCTCTACGTCGTCAATCCGAGCTTCCATTTTCTCGGCAACGGTGCCGCTCGACAAGCTGCTTCGCTCCAAGCGCCCGACCAAGATCGAGGCGATCATCAACGAGGCGAAGCATTCGGTCGAGGCGACCGACGACCAGGAGGACGTGGCGCGCCTGTTCGAGCGCTACAATCTTGCTCTCCGTCGGCGTGGTCGACGACGCCGAGCCGGCTCGTCGGCGTCATCACCGTCGACGACATCGTCGACATCATCGAGGAGGAGGCGGACGAGGACATCAAGCGGCTTGCCGGCGTCGGCGACGAGGAGATTTCGGAAGGCGTTTTCAAGGTCGTGCGGCTCCGGAGCTCGTGGCTGCTCGTCAATCTCGTCACCGCCTTCCTGTCGGCCTCCGTCATCAGCCTCTTCCAGGGGACGATCGAGCGCATCGCGATCCTCGCCATGCTCTTTCCGATCGTCGCCGGGCTCGGCGGCAATGCCGGGACGCAGACGCTGACGGTGACGGTCCGCGCGCTCGCCACGCAGCAGCTCAACCCCGGCAATACCTGGCGCCTGATCGGCCGCGAGGCGCTGGTCGGGGTCTGCAACGGCGTCGTGCTCGGCTGCATTACCGGGCTTCTCGTCGCGCTCATATTCCAGCACGCCGGTGCTCGGCCTCGTCATTGCCGGCGGCATGCTCACAAACCAGAGCGTCGCGGCGCTCGTCGGCATCATCATCCCGCTCGTCCTCGACCGGCTCGGCATCGATCCGGCCGTCGCCTCGAGCATCTTCGTCACGGCGATGACCGACGCGACCGGGTTCTTCGCCTTTCTTTGGCTGGCGACCTGGCTGCTGACGTGAGAGCGACGCCCACGCCGAACCGCTTCGCCGCTCTGCGCTTCTGCCCGGCATCGGATTTTCGGGTCCGTTGCTTGCGACATTTGGTCGTTAACCGTCTGCCTTAAGCCGGCGGAAACGATAATCCGCGCATAGGGGAGGCCGTGGCCGAACGGAATGCCTGCATGATGAGCCTTTCCCGACGAATGTTCGCCGCGCTGCCGCTCCGTCTCGCTTTGGCGGGATGCGGGCCGATGCAGCTCGCGCTGAGCGACGCCGATCCGCATCCGGCGGTGAGCGGTGCGCATTCGATGCCGGTGCAGGGCATCGACATCTCCAAATACCAGGGCGACATCGACTGGAACGGGCGTCCGCCGCGCCGGCATCAGCTTCGCCTACATGAAGGTCTCCGAAGGCGGCGACTACGTCGACGACCGCTTCTACGACAACTGGCAGGGCGGCGCGGGCCGGCGTAGCGCGCGGCGCCTACCACTTCATGTATTGGTGCCGCACGGCGAGCGAGCAGGCGGTCTGGTTCACCCAGGCCGTGCCGCAAGACCCCACGCAGCTTCCGCCCGTGCTCGACGTGGAGTGGAACCACGCCTCGGTCACCTGCCCGAACCAGACGACCGCGCGACGACGCGCTGCGCGAAGATCCGCAAGATGCTGGAGATCATGGAGATGCACACCGGCAAGCGGCCGATCATCTACACCGACATCGACCTTCCATCGCGACGTCCTGGAGGGCCAGTTCCCCGGCTACCAGTTCTGGCTGAGAAGCGTCGCGGCCGAGCCGCACGAGCGCTACGACGGCCGTCCCTGGACGTTCTGGCAATACACCGCGACCGGGCGCGTTCCCGGCATCAGCGGCGACGTCGACCGCAACGTCTTCGATGGCACGCAAGGCGACTGGCAGCGCTGGCTGCGGCAACGGCGTAGGCGCATCGGACGCCGCCGCCTGCGCCTTGCAACGCCGCCCCGCCGACGTGACATGAGGGCGGACGAGGAGCCGCCATGTCCGTTGACGATCCGCCCGCTCGCGGCGGGCGACCGCGACGCCTGGCTGCCGCTCTGGCAGGGCTATCTGAATTCTACGAGACCGCCGTCACGCGACGGGGTGACGCGATCAGACCTGGCGGCGGATCGTCGACCCGGCCGGGCCGATCCATGGCTTCGGCGCCTTCGACGAGCCGGCCGCGCTCGTCGGCTTCGTGCACTACCTCTTCCATCCGGTGACCTGGGCGACCGCCAGACCGCTGCTATCTGGAAGACCTCTTCGTCAGACCTGAGAGCGCGGGGCGACCGGCGCGGGGCGGGCGCTGATCGAGGCGGTCTATCGCGCCGCCGACGAGGCGGGCGCCGACCAGGTCTACTGGCTGACGGCGCAGGACAACACGACGGCGCGGCGGCTCTACGACCGGATCGGCCGGCTGACGCCCTTCGTCAAATACCAGCGATGAGCGGAGCGAGAGCGCCGCCGATCCGCGGCGTGCTGGAGACCGCCGTCTATGTCGACGATCTTGAGCGCGCGCATGAATTCTACGGCGGCGTGCTCGGGCTGGAGCGCGTGCTCGACACGCCGCGCATGCTGACCTACGCGGTGGCGCCGGCGCAGGTGTCTGCTGGTCTTCAAGCAGCGGCATGACGCGCGACGACAGCGAGACTCCGGCGGCATCGTGCCCGGGCATCATGCCGAGGGCCCGGCGCATTTCGCCTTCGCCATAGACGTCCGGCGGACTACGAGGCTGGAAGGCGCATCTCGTCGCCGCCGGGGTGACGATCCGCAGCGAGGTGACCTGGCCGCCGGGCGGCAAGAGCCTCTATTTCCACGATCCGGACGGCAACGTGGCGGAGCTGGCGACGCCCGGTCTTTGGCCGAATTATTGAACGGATCGCGCGTGCACCCGGTCACTTGGACGTACAATAATCCTCGGTGGTCACGGCGCCGACGACGTTGATCGGCGTCCCGGCCGGCACGCACGTATTCGCTCTCGCCGAAGCGCACGAAGTCGGCATGACCGCTGGCGTCCGTCGGCCTCGCGCGCCCAATCGAAGGTATAGCCGAGCGAGGTCCACGGGAAGCCGGTCGGGTGCGTGGCGCCGTATGAATTGTAGTACTGCTTGTAGAAGAAGAGATTGTGTGTCTCGCAGCTGCTTCGCCGTCTGGTCGCCTTGCTGCAATCGTCGTCGGCGCTGGTGCGCACCGCGCAGGTGCTGGTGTCGATCGCCTCCGACGCGCATGGCCTGAAGACATTCTTGGCCGGGTCGGGGTCGGCGATCGTGAAGCTCACGAAGGTCGTCTTGGCGCTGTGCGGCGCAAGGCCGAGCCGCTGCTCGAGGCGCTAGCGTGAGAAGGTCCGGGTCGCTGCCGTTCGTTCTCGCGTAAGGCGACGCAGAAGGCCTGCAGATGCGGCTCCACCGTGACCCAGGTGTCGCCGCCGCAGCGCGTCGACCCATGAGCCGCTCCGTCTTCTTGATAGTATCTTCATTTGGTCGGCGCGGATCCAGGTCGCCACGGTCACCGGCAGGTGCCAAGCGGGATCGCGGTCGAGCGAATGCGACACGTCGGCGGGGACGGCGACGGCCATGTCGGCGAGCGCCTCAAGATAGTTGTCGTAGCGATCGCGCAGCTCTTCCGCCTCGGCGAGCTCCGGAACGCAGAGCTTGAAGCGGGGGGCGGATGGCGGATTTGGTCGGAAGCTCGAAGGGGTCGCCGACGAAAGGAAAGACCCGGCCCCGGCGCGCGCGTTGGTCGCCAGCATGATGGCGTATTGGTAGCTGACGTCGCCGTAGTAGAACGAGGCCAGCCGGGCAAGCGTGGTCCCGGGATAGATTTCCGGAGTTGCGAGGCAGTCGTTCTCGGGCATACGATGCCGGAATTGGCGCGCTGAGACGTCAGGCAGACGAGCGACGAGGCAGAAGCGAAGGAAGGCCATGGATTTCCCCCTCGGCGATGCCACTGGCAACGAGCGCGGCCGTAGCAGCGGCCGTGCCTAAATGTAACCGTGGATGGCGGTCTATACGCTACTCATGAGGGAAAATGCTGCGCAACGCTCCACCCGCCTTCGATTTCGGCTCTCGGCGAGACCGCCGACATGCTGCGCGACACCGTCGCGCGCTTCGCCGCCGACCGGATCGCGCCGCTCGCCGAGAAGATCGACCGCGAGGACTGGTTTCCGCGCGAGCTCTGGCCGGAGATGGGGGCGCTCGGGCTGCACGGCATCACGGTCTCGGAGGAGGACGGCGGCGCCGGGCTCGGCTATCTGGAGCACTGCGTGGCGATGGAGGAGATTTCGCGCGCCTCCGGCTCGCGTCGGGCTCTCCTACGGCGCGCATTCCAATCTTTGCGTGAACCAGATTTTTCGCTGGGGCGACCTGAGCAGAAGGCGCGCTATCTGCCGAAGCTGATCTCCGGCGAACATCTCGGCGCGCTCGCGATGTCGGAGGCCGGCGCCGGCTCCGACGTCGTCTCGATGCAGCTCCGCGCCGAGAAGCGCGGCGACCGCTACGTGCTGAACGGCACGAAATTCTGGATCACCAACGGGCCGCAGGCCGACACGCTCGTCGTCTACGCCAAGACCGATCCCGGCGGCCGGCGCGCGCGGCATCACCGCCTTCATCGTCGAGAAGGGTTTTCCGGGCTTCTCGGTCGCGCAGAAGCTCGACAAGCTCGGCATGCGCGGCTCGGAGACGGGCGAGCTCGTCTTCGAGGACTGCGCGGTGCCGGAGGAGAACGTGCTCGGCAAGGTCGGGCGAGGGGGTCAAGGTGCTGATGTCCGGCCTCGACTACGAGCGCGCGGTGCTCGCCGCCGGGCCGCTCGGGCTGATGCAGGCGGCGCTCGACGTGGTCATCCCCTATGTCCACGAGCGCAAGCAGTTCGGGCCGGCCGATCGGCGAGTTCCAGCTCATGCAGGGCAAGCTCGCCGACATGTATGTGGCGCTGAACGCGGCGCGCGCCTACGTCTATGCCGTGGCGAAAGCCTGCGACCGCGGCGAGACCACGCGCGAGGATGCGGCCGGCGCGATCCTCTTCGCCTCGGAGAAGGCGACGCAGGTCTGCCTCGACGCCATCCAGTGCCTCGGCGGCAACGGCTACATCAGCGACTACCCGACCGGGCGGCTCCTGCGCGACGCCAAGCTCTACGAGATCGGCGCCGGCACGAGCGAAATCCGGCGCATGCTGATCGGGCGGGAGATTTTCGAGAAGACGGGGTAGTCCACGCTGGGCCCGCCGTGACAGTTCTCTGTATTTATGCCATATACGCGAAAATGTGCCAGACACGGAGAAATTGTCATGCCGCGGACCGTGAAGCCGGGGCCGGGCCTTTCTGAGGACCAGAAAGCCTTCGAGGCGGCGCTGCCGGAGCGCCTCGACCTGACGCTTGCGCCGGGCGGCCGCATCGTCATACCCGCCGTCTTCCGCAAGGCGATGGGGGTGAAAGAGGGCGGCCGGCTGATGGCGCGCGTCGTCGACGGCGAGCTGCGGCTCCTCACGCCTGAGATGGGACTCCGGCGGGCGCAGCGGATAGCGCGCGAAATGATCCCCACAGACGTCGACCTCGTCGAGGACTTGCTGGAGATGCGCCGTCGGGAAGTCGAGGACGAGTTCGGCAGTGGCTGAGGTTGTGCTCGATTCTTCCGCGATCCTGGCGGTCATTCACGCTGAGCGGGGCGCAGAAATCGTCGTCCCTTTCCTGTCGCGTTCGTTGGTCAGCGTCGCAACGAGGCTGAAGTGATCACCGTACTGCATCCGAAACGGAGGCTCACCTGAGCGGGCGTCGGCGCTTATGATCGACCTCGGCTACCAACTCGTCGATCTCGATGTCGCGATGGCGCGCCGCGCCGGAGCATTGTGGCGCGATGTGAAGCCTCGCAGCCTCTCATTGGGTGACCGCTGCTGCATTGCCCTGGCGCAGCGCGAAAGGCTTCCGGTGCTTACCGCCGATCAAAGATGGGCGGAGCTTCCTCTCGATGTGGAGGTAAGGCTGTTCCGATCTCCGCGCGCCGCCTCATAGGGCTGCCTCGCCTCACTACGCCCGTTCGATCGCCTCCCCGCGATGGCTGAGAACTCAATGCGCCGCCGCGTAAGGCGCGCCCAGAGGGACGGCTCACACTGGCAACCGCCGCTTGGGTTTTTCCCCGATTTAGGTCATAGGGGCGGCGGAAACCGCGGGCCGCCTCCGGTGAAGCGCAAGCTCACCACCATCCTTTTCGCCGACGCTCAGGGCTATACCGCCCTGATGGCGAGCGACGAGGCGGCGACGCTTGAGCGGCTGAACCGCTATCGCGCGATCATGGGCGGCCTTTTCGAGCGCCATGAGGGCCGGCAGGTGAACACCTGGGGCGACGCCGTCATCGCGGAATTCTCCAGCGTGGTGGAGGCGGTCCGTTGCGCGGTGGAGATCCAGGATTCGCTCAGCGACCGAGAACGCCGGCCTGCCGCAAGCCGCGGCAGATGTGGTTCCGCATCGGCATCAATCTCGGCGACGTGATGATCGACAAGGACAACCTCTACGGCGACGGCGTCAATGTCGCGGCAGCGGCTGGAAGCGCTCGCCGAGCCGGGCGGGGTCATGGTGTCCGGCACCGTCTACAGCCTCGCGCACAAGCAGCTCGCCATCGGCTTCGAGTTCGCCGGCGAGCAGGCGGTGAAGAACATCGACGAGCCGGTTGCCGAGCTACCGCGTGCGAATGAGCGGCCGCAACGCGCCACGCGCGATCGACGAGCCCGGCGCGCGGCGCCGGCGTGGCGGCCGGTCCGCGTCTGGAACGGACGCCGAAAGAGCCCGCCGCGGCCGATCCGCACATTTCGGGGCTGGCGGCGCGCGCCGACCGGGTGCTCGCGTGGATCAGGAGCTCAGCCGCGCGGCGTGCGCCGCGCGATCGCGGTCATCGCCTTTCTGTTCGGCATCAACCTCGTCACCGATGGCCTGTCGAACCCTTGGTTCCTCTATCCCGCCGTTCCGCTTGCAGTCTACGTGCTGATGCGGCACGAGCGCGCGCGATAGCGCCGAGCCCGATCGCGTACGCTCGTCGAGGAGTGGCGCGGATGACTGAGCACCGAGGTGAAGGCGAACGGCGCGGAGATCCCGGTGATCGGCTTCGGCACCTGGGACGCTGCGCGGCGACGGCGGCCGTCCGCGCCGTCGCACGCGGCGCTCGATGTCGGCTACCGCCATATCGACACGGCGGCGATGTACGCGCAACGAGACCGAGGTCGGCGCGGCGATCGCGGGCCACGCGACGCCGCGAAGCGAAATCTTCATCACCACGAAGGTCTGGCCGAGCGAGGCCGGGCGACGGTCCGCTGCAGCGCTCGGCGGAGGCGAGCCTGAAGCGGCTCGGCGTGGACGCCGGTCGATCTCCTCCTCATCCATTGGCCGAGCCCTTCGGTGTCGCTCAAGGAGCAGATCGGGACGCTCTGCGACGCCAAGAAGCGGGGCTATGCGCGCCATATCGGCGTCTCCAATTTCCCGCCGCGCAATGGTGGAGGAGGCGGTGCGCCTCGCCGACGCGCCGATCGTCACCAACCAGATCAAGCACTATCCCGGGGTCGACCAGAGCGCGGACTTCGAGACTTGCGCTGAAACACGGCATCTCGATCACCTCCTATAACCCGCTCGGGCGGGGCGAGGTTCTGCACGATCCGGTCATCGCCGAGATCGCGCAGGCGAAGGGAAAGACGCCGGCGCAGGTGGTGTTGCGCTGGCATGTCCAGCAGCCGATGAACATCGCCATCCCGAAATCGTCGAACCCCGGCCGCATCGCCGAGAATATCGCGATCTTCGATTTCTCGCTGACGCCTGAGGAAATGCGGCGGATTTCGGCGCTTAGGTGAGGCGACGGCCGCGTGGCAGAGGCCACAATGCGGCTCGGCTCAGACGACACGCCGCCGCGCTGATCAGATCGCGACGGCTGATGTCGTGACGCCGCTTGCGGCGACAAGCCGGTTGCGCGAAGGCTCTCTGCCCGCCGGCCCGTCCCTGAGTTCCCGCCCCTGGTCACCAACGTCCGCCACCCGATCTGGCTGCCGGCTGCCACGCAGCCCGGCGCGTGGGCGTTTGCGATCCTCTATACGGTGGAGTCGATCAGCCGCGCCTCGCTCTCCTCGATCGTGCCGATCCAGGCCTACGATCTTCTCAAGGACAAGCAGGCGGTCAGCCTCCTCTATTTCGTGGTCGGCATCGTCGGGATCGGGGCGACGCTCTATGCGCCGGCCTTCTATCGCACCATACCGCGGCGCTTCATCTATACGGGCGGCGCGCTTGCGCTCATTGGCGCAAGCGCCGCGCTTGCGACGAACACGCTTGCCGGTCAGGCGGTCGGCATGTTCCTCCGCGTGTTCGGGGCGAGCACGCTTTCGATCGTGCTCAACCTCTACATCATGGAGTACATCCCGAAGCACAACGTGGTGCGGTCGGAATCGCTGCGGCTCGCTCTGTCGACGATATCGTGGAGCGCGGGACCGGCCTTCGGCGTCTGGCTCTATGTCAGCTTCGGGCCGATCGCCCCCTATCTCTGGAGCGCGGTCTGGGCGCTCATCCTGATCGCGATCTTCTGGTTCTTCCGCCTGTCGTCGAGCCCGGCGATCTCGGCCGGCCCGCTGCGGCCCGTCGATCCGATCGCCAGCATCCGCCGCTTCGCGGCGCAGCCGCGCATGCGGCTCGCCTGGCTCATCGCGTTCGGCCGCTCCTGCTACTGGAGCACCTTCTTCATCTATGCGCCGATCCTCATGGTGGCGACCGGCAAGGGAGAGCTTGCCGGCGGTATCGTCGTCTCGCTCGGCAACCTCTGCTGTTCCTCGCCATCGGCTGGGGCAGGCTCGGGAGCCGCATCGGCGTGCGCGGGGTCGTGGTGCTCGCCTTTGTCGCCGCGGCGACAATGGCGCTCGTCGCCGGTCTCTTCGGCGAAACGCATCCGTGGTGCGCCGCGCTCTTCCTGCTCGCCGGCACGCTTTTCGCCGTGGCGCTCGACGCGGTCGGCAGCGCGCCGTTCCTGCGTGCCGTGCATGTCTACGAGCGGCCGCAGATGACGGCGGTCTACCGCACGCTATCTCGACATGTCGGAGCTCGTTGCCGCCGCTCGTCTACGCCGTGATCCTCGGCTTCACCGGGCTCGGCGGCGTGTTCGCCGACGCTCGGCCTTCTGCGCGGGCCGTGCGTGGCTTCCTGGCGGCATCTGCCGCGCTCAATGTAGGGTGGGAAGCGGGAGGGGTCGCGGCAAGCGGCTTTGCCGCGGTCGGACGGTGACGCTTGGGAGCGAGGATTGGACCAGAAGCTCGGCACGGATCTTGCCAACCAGCTCGACGGCGGCGGGGCGCGCGCTCTCGTGGCTGACGCATGCGATCGTCGAGCCGTGGACGTCTGCGCAGCTCGCATCGTCCTCTCTGCATCGGCGTGCGCCGCGTTCGGCGGCAAGTGGATGGAGGCGAGCTCGAAGCGCGCGTGCGCGCGTCAGCGGCAGGCCGCGGCTTCTGCGCTTCCTGGCGCTGCTGCTTCGCCGCACGCGCTGGATCGTGGCGGCGCTCCTGCTCGGCGCCGTGCTTGTCGTGCATGGGGCGGCGTCGCCGAAAGCCGCCGCCCGGTCGTCAGGATCGCCCTTTCGCTGATCGTCGCGTGGGTGATCGATTCGATCGTCTCGCGCCTCATCCGCAACCGCGCTCGGCGCGGCTCGTCGCCTGGGTGGCGTGGATCGTGCGTGGCGCTGCACATCACCGGCTCTGTTCGACGCCGCGGCGGCGCGCGCTCGACTCGGTCGCCTTGACCGTCGGCGACGGTGCGCGTCTCGGTCTGGTTCGCGCTGCAGGCGGTCGTTCTTGTCGGCGTGCTCTTGTGGCTGGCGGTCGCGCTCGGGCAGGCTCGCGAGCGCTGGATCGCCAAAACCCCGACCTCACGCCGAGCCTGCGCGTGTTGATCGGCAAGCTGGTAAAGATCGCGCTTCTCGTCCTTGCCGGCGCGATCGCGCTTTCGACTGCTCGGCATCGACTTCACCGCGCTCGCCTTCTTCGGCGGCGCGCTCGGCCTCGGCATCGGCTTCGGCCTGCAGAAGGTCGTGTCGAACTTCGTCTCCGGCATCATCATCCTGCTCGACAAGTCGATAAAGCCCGGCGACACGATCGCCATCGGCGAGACATTCGGGTGGGTGCGGTCGCTGCGCGCGCGCTTCGTCTCGGTCATCACCCGCGACGGGCGCGAATATCTGATCCCGAACGAGGATTTCATCACGCAGCGGGTCGAGAACTGGTCGTTCACCGACACGCTGGTGAGGATCGACGTGACTTTCGGCGTGTCTTACGACAGCGATCCGCACGCCGTCCGCCAGCTCGCCGTCGCGGTGACCAGGGGGATCGATCGCGTCCTGGAAATGCCGCAGCCTCTGTGCCACCTGACCGCGTTCGGCGAGTCGTCGCTCGATTTCATCCTGCGCTTCTGGATCGCTGATCCGCAAAACGGCGTCACCAACATCCGCGGTGCCGTGCTTCTCGCCTGTTGGGACGCCTTCAAGGCGGCGGGCATCCAAATTCCCTTCCCGCATCGTGAAGTGATCATGCGGACGCCGGTGGAAGTCAGGTCCGGGCGAGGCGCCGACGTCAGTCGCGGCGAATGAGCGCAAGATTGGGAAACGCGAATTGCCGCCGGCAGAGCCGGGCGCGGCGATAGTCCGGCCCGCGGCGGCCCGGCAGGGGGAAAAGCGTGGGCGTAATCAGGACCGAGACGATCGACCCGGGTCTGCCGGAGGCGAACGCGGAGGCGTGGGCGCGCCTCGTCGCCGACTATCGCGCGCTTCGCCTGAAGGCCGCGGAAGGCGGGTCGGAGCGGGCCCGCGCAAGGCACGTCGCGCGCGGCAAGATGCTGCCGCGCGACCGCGTCGCCGGCCTGCTCGACCCCGGCTCGCCCTTCCTCGAGTTGTCGCCGCTTGCCGCGCACGACATCTACGGCGAGCCGATCAGCGGCGCCGGCATCATCACCGGCATCGGCCGCGTGTCGGGTCCGCCTCGTCATGGTCGTGGCGAACGACGCCACGGTGAAGGGCGGGACCTACTACCCGATGACGGTGAAGAAGCATCTCCGCGCGCAGGAGATCGCGCTTCAGAACCGGCTCCCCTGCATCTATCTGGTCGATTCCGGCGGCGCCAACCTGCCGCATCAGACCGAGGTCTTTCCCGACCGCGAGCATTTCGGCCGCATCTTCTACAATCAGGCGCGGCTCTCGGCGGCTGCGATCCCGCAAGTCGCTGCCGTCATGGGCTCGTGCACGGCGGGCGGCGCCTACGTGCCGGCGATGTCCGACGAGGCGGTGATCGTGAAGGGGGAGGGGACGATCTTCCTCGCCGGCCCGCCGCTCGTCAAAGCCGCGACGGGCGAGGTCGTGTCGGCGGAAGAGCTTGGCGGCGCCGACGTGCATGCGCGCCGCTCCGGCGTCGCCGACCATTATGCGCTGGACGATGCGCATGCGCTCGCGCTCGTCCGCGACATCGTCTCAAATCTCGGGCCCTTGCCGGCAGCCACGGCGGCGATCGGCCAGGCGGCCGCGCCGCTTTATCCGCCCGCCGACCTCGAAAGCGTGGTGCCCGTCGACCTTCGCCGCCAATACGATCCGCGGACGATCATCGCGCGGCTCGTCGACGGCTCGGATTTTTCCGAGTTCAAGGCGCTTTACGGCGAGACGCTCGTCACCGGCTTTGCTTCGATCGAAGGGATCGACGTTGGCATCCTCGCGAACAACGGCGTTCTCTTCTCCGAATCGGCGCTGAAGGGCGCGCACTTCATCGAGCTCTGCTGCCAGCGCAAGATTCCGCTTCTCTTCCTGCAGAACATCACCGGCTTCATGGTCGGCGCCGCCTATGAGGCGGGCGGCATCGCCAAGGACGGCGCCAAGCTCGTGACCGCCGTCGCCTGCGCCAACGTGCCGAAGATCACGGTGATCGTCGGCGGCTCCTACGGCGCCGGCAATTACGGCATGTGCGGCCGCGCCTTCTCGCCGCGCTTCCTCTTCACCTGGCCGAACGCGCGCATCTCGGTGATGGGGGGCGAGCAGGCGGCGTCCGTGCTCGCCACCATCCGCCGCGACAATGTGGAGGCGGAGGGCGGCGTGTGGAGCGCCGACGAGGAGGAGGCGTTCAAGGCGCCGGTGCTTGAGCGCTACGAGGCGGAGGGAAACCCGCTTTACGCGACGGCGCGGCTCTGGGACGACGGCATCATCCTTCCCTCGGAGACGCGCGACGTGCTGGCGCTGGCGCTCGGCGTCTGCCTGAACGCGCCGATCGCGGAGACGAAGTTCGGGGTTTGGCGGATGTGATTGGTTGCTTCTAGAGAAAGTTCTTGCTATATTTCTTTCATGAGAAGCATTCCTGCCGCATTAGAAGCCGGCGCTTCCGCCGGGTCGCAAGAGGCCGCCGTCGCGACGAAGGCGCTTCTTCGCGCAGCGGAGCGGCTGGGGCTGTCGAACCGGGCGCTCGCGCGGATCGTCGGACTTTCCGAGGCGAGCGTGTCGCGCATGGGGACGGGGGCCTACGCGCTTCAGCCCGGCGACAAGGCGTTCGAGCTGGCGCTCCTCTTCATTCGCCTCTTCCGCTCGCTCGATTCGATCGTCGGCGGCGACGAGGCGCTCGCGCGAGCCTGGCTCAGAAACGATAACACGGCGCTCGGCGAAATGCCGCTCGCGCTGATCGAGACCGTGTCCGGCCTCGTGAACGTCCTTGCCTATCTGGACGCAAGACGCGCTCTCGTCTGAGGCGCGACCGCTCAGGGGGGCGTGCTGGCGTCTGGTCGAGGCGCAGCATCGCGTCTCGACCTTGAAGCTCGTCGATACGCTCGCCGAGCAGGCCCTGCTCGAAGACCTTCTGGAGCAGACGAAGCCGCCCGTGCCGCCGGAATGCCGTCATCTGCACTATCTCCTTGCCACGCCGTTCCGCTACGGGGCCTATCCTGCGGGCTCGCGCTTCCGCCGCGCGGGCGCTACCCCCGGCGTCTACTACGCGTCGGCTAAGATCGAGACGGCGGTTGCCGAGATGGCCTTTCATCGTCTGCTTTTCTTCGCGGAATCGCCCGGCGTTCCCTGGCCGGCGAACGCATTGGAGATGACGGCGTTCAGCGTCCGCTATCGGACACCGCGTGGCCTCGACCTGACGCGGGAGCCTCTGGCGGAAGACCGTGCGGCCTGGACCGACCCGATCGACTACGGCCCATGCCAGGCGCTCGCCGACGATGCGCGCGCCATCGGCGTCGAAGTTGTTCGCTCGAAGTCGGCCCGGGACCCACGCGGCGGCGCGAACGTCTCGCTCCTGACCTGTGCGGCGTTCGCAGCGGCAGAGCCAGCGGAGCGCCAGACCTGGCACTTGAGTTTCGGCGACCCCGGCGCGTGGGCGCTTTGCGAGTTTCCGGAAGCGCGCTTGGAATTCCCTTCAAGCGCATTCTCCCGCGATCCGCGCCTTGCTGCTTTCTTCCGTGAGCCGTGACGTTCCCAGGGACGCACCGCGGTCAGGAGAACGCGCAATATACACTAAATAGTTGTATTAAGATGGCTGTGCACGTATTGTTAGCAGATGCTCCGTTTGTGCGCCGCCGCCTTCTGTCTTGTCCTTGTCCTCGCCGCGCCGGCGAGCGCGCTGAC
Source organism: uncultured Alphaproteobacteria bacterium (assembly GCA_963750115.1). Lineage (GTDB taxonomy): Bacteria > Pseudomonadota > Alphaproteobacteria > Rhizobiales > Afifellaceae > DASWJZ01. The sequence goes on from CAVVPM010000016.1 coordinate 145,979, forward strand.
GCTGCCGGAGCTTCTAAAGGCGCCGCCGGCTCCGAACCAGTCGCTGAAGCCGGTTCCCGTCCAAGGCTGCTGCCGGCACTGTCACCAGGGCAAGGCCTGCGGCAACTCTTGCATCTCGCGCAACGACGCGTGTCACGTCGGTCCGGGCTGCGCCTGCGACGGGTAGGGCGCGCCCCGACCGCCTCAGTAGCGCTCGATCGTCATCACCTCGATATGGCCGCGGTCGCTGATCAGCGCCGATGCGATCCAGCCGGTGATCGAGACCACGATCGAGCCGAAGACCGCCGACCAGAAGCCGGCGACGGTCATTCCGGCGAGCGCCCAGGCGACGAGCGACAGCATCGCGGCGTTGATGACGAGCAGGAAGAGCCCAAGCGTCAGGATCGTGAGCGGCAGCGTCAGGAGAATGACCACGGGCCGCACCACGGCGTTAACGATGCCGAGAAGGAGGGCCGCCCAGAGGAGCGACCAGCCGTCGGTGATCTGAACGCCCGGCACGAGCTTGGACGCGACCCAGAGGCCGATCGCCACGATCACAATCCGTAGAACAAAGCCTCGCATCGCCTCGACCTTCGCGCTCGCGCCATCCCGGCGGACCATAGCGCGGATCGCGGAACCGGGTCGAGGCGGCGGCGCTTACCCTCTCCCCTTGAGGGACCCCCAGGGAGAAGGTGGGCAGGGCACTTGTCTTCCGCTGGCCATACTTCGTCACTATTTGAGGGGCGAAAGGAGCCTAAATGTCAGAATCACCCGGCGTTTCCTCGAACCGCCTCAGCATCTGCGGCCTGACCGAGCTTGGCGCGTTCCGCGACGCGGCGGTCACGCATGTCCTCTCCATCCTCGACCCGGGTTTTCCCGAGCCCGCCGATTTCGCCGATTACGGGCCGCACAAGCGGCTGACGCTTCGTTTCGACGACGTGATCGAGCCCGCTTCCGGCCTGCTGCCGCCGGAGCCGCACCATATCGAGGCGCTGCTTGAATTCGGCAAAGGCCTCGCCGCCGCGGTCGACGATCCGCTCGGCCATCTCCTCGTCCACTGCCATGCCGGGATCTCCCGCTCGACCGCTTCAATGACGATCCTCCTGGCCGAGGCGCGGCCGTTGGAGGACGAGGACGCGATCTTCGAGCATATCCGCGAGATCAGGCCGCAGGCGTGGCCGAATTCCCGCATGATCGGGATCGCCGACGATCTCCTCGAGCGCGACGGACGGCTCATCGCGGCGCTCCGCCGACACTATTCCGAGCAGATCCGCCGCCGCCCCGACATCGCCGAGATGATCGAGCGGGTCGGCCGCAAGAAAGAGGTGCTGATGGCCGCCTGAGGCCGTCACCTCTTCACGGCGCGGCGCTTCCTGCGCCGCAAATCCTCACCGGGGATTGAAGCGGCGTGACGCGAAAGCCTTGGTCCGCCGCGGCGACTGCTACTAAAGTCCGGCGAAAATCGCGGGGTCGGCGCAGCCGGCTCGCTTCTTTGGGATGGAGTGCGACATGATGACGAAACGCCAGCTCCTCGCCTCCGGCGCAGCCTTCGCGGCGATTGCCGCGCTCGCCGGCAGGTTCGCGATCGGCGGCGCGCGCGGCGAGGACAGCGGCGAAGTCTTCGAGGTGACCCATACCGAGGACGAGTGGCGCAAGCTCCTGACGCCGGCGCAGTTCGACGTCCTGCGCCAGGAGGGGACCGAGTATCCGGGGACGAGCCCGCTTCTGAACGAGCACCGCAAGGGCACCTTCGCCTGCGCCGGCTGCGACCTGCCGGTGTTCTCCTCGGAGACGAAATTCGACAGCGGCACCGGCTGGCCGAGTTTTTGGGCGGCGATCGAGGGCAATGTCCATTTCAAGCAGGACACGTCGCTCTTCATGCTGCGGACCGAAGAGCATTGCCGCCGCTGCGGCGGGCATCTCGGCCACGTCTTCGACGACGGGCCGAAGCCGACGGGCAAGCGCCACTGCATCAACGGCGTGGCGCTCGACTTCCACCCCGCCGACGCGACGACGGGCTGATCTTTGAGCTGCTAGCCTGCGGCGAAGGCGACGGCGAGCGCGATCACGATCGCAACCGCGCAGCAGAACATACCGAGATGGAGGATCGAGACCGGCGCGCAGATGCGCGCGTTGCCGCGCGGGTTTTCATGCCCGCCGCCGGCGCCTTGCGCATTGAGGCGCGTCGCTTCTTCGCTTCGGCCGGGGAGGATCTGCATGCCGCTCCGATAGCGATTTTGGAGCGATTTGAGGAAGTTTCGAACTATTTACCTTGACGAATAACCCTGCCGTTTCCGACCCTCGGCAAGGCGGCGCGGCCTGTCGCGGCAAAGCCACCGGCGGCGCGCGCGCCCGGCTAGGATGCCGGCAGGATTCGGGCGATGTTCCTCAGCGTCTTCGACATCTTCAAGATCGGCATCGGCCCTTCGAGCTCGCACACGGTCGGGCCGATGGTGGCGGCGCGCCGTTTCGTGGAGGAGGACCTGCGCGGGCTCGCCGATGAAGCGCGCCGGCTCGTCGTCAGCCTGCACGGCTCGCTCGCCTTCACCGGCAAGGGGCATGGCAGCGACCGCGCGATCGCCCTCGCGCTCGCCGGCGAAACTCCCGACAGCGTCGACCCGGATCGCATCCCCAAAATTCTCGCCGGCCTTGTGAAGGAGGGGACGCTCGCGGCGATCGGCCTTCCCGACGTCGCCTTCGATCCGGCGGCCGACATCGTCTTCGACTATGGTGCGCCGCTTCCCGGCCACGCCAACGGCATGCTTTTCCGCGCACTCGACGAAGGGGGCGCCGTGCTCGCCGAGCGCACCTTCTATTCGGTCGGCGGCGGCTTCGTCAGAAGCGCCGAGGAGCTCGATGCGATCGCCGCCGATGCGCCGCCGGCCGCGGAGGCAGGCGTGGAGGCGGGCGTTCCCTATCCCTTCGCGCGGGCGTCGGAGATGCTTTCGATGGGGCGCACGTCGGCGCTTTCGATCGCAGAGATGAAGCGGGCGAACGAGACCGCGCGCGCGCCCGACGGCGACCTCGACGCCGGCCTCGACCGCATCTGGTCGGCGATGGAAGCGTGCATGGGGCGCGGGCTTGCCGAAGGCGGAACGCTTCCGGGCGGGCTCAAGGTGAAGCGCCGCGCGCACGAGATCCACCGCAAGCTTCTTGCCGAGCACGGCGCGAACAGCCTGCAGCCGCACCGCATCATGGACTGGCTCTCCGTCTACGCGATGGCGGTCAACGAGGAGAACGCCGTCGGCGGGCGCGTCGTCACCGCGCCGACGAACGGGGCGGCCGGCGTGATCCCCGCGGTCATCCGCTACTACCTCGATCATTGCGTCGGCGCCGACCGGGCGGGGGTCAGAACGTTTCTGCTCGTCGCCGCGGCGATCGGCGGCATCATCAAGCACAACGCCTCGATCTCCGGCGCCGAGGTCGGCTGCCAGGGCGAGGTGGGCTCCGCCTCGGCGATGGCCGCGGCAGGGCTTGCGGCGGCGCTCGGCGCGACCAACGCGCAGGTGGAGAACGCCGCGGAGATCGCGCTTGAGCATCATCTCGGCATGACCTGCGACCCGATCGGCGGGCTGGTGCAGGTGCCGTGCATCGAGCGCAACGCGCTCGGCGCGGTGAAGGCGGTCTCCGCCGCCTCGCTTGCGCTCCGAGGCGACGGCTCGCATTTCGTGCCGCTCGACGACTGCATCGAGACGATGCGGCAGACCGGGCTCGACATGAGCGAGCGCTACAAGGAGACGTCGAAGGGCGGGCTCGCGGTCAACGTCGTCGCGTGCTGAGGCGCGTCACGCGTAGCTCGCAAGCTGACCCGAAGCGGACCGTTAGCTTCAGTCGATTAGCCGATCGTCATTTTGATAGCTAGGATAGTTCAAGCTATGTGTCCTCGGTTAGTCGGTCTTGATTAAATTAAGTCTGGCAGCGAAAAGTCATCGCGCATGCTTTTTCCTAACATGAGGTTGGCCACGCCAGGCAGGGCCATCAGCTTGGTCGCCTGGTTCCGCAGCCAGATTCCGAACTGCGTTTGCGGAACGAACGTCGCGGCGAAGTTCTCCGCGGTGTGCTGCTTGCCCTCGATGAAGGGGCGCAGGCGGTTTTCGTAAGCCGTGAACGCGCTTTGATGGTCGCCCTCGGCGCGCGCGATCTCTCCGGCAAGAACATAGGCCTCGGTGATTGCGAGCCCGGCGCCTTCGCCGGCGAGGAAAGACACCGCCATGCCGGCGTCTCCGACGAGCACGACGCGTCCGCGCCGCCAGGATGGCATGCGTATCTGGCTCACCCTGTCGAAATAGAGATCGTCGGCCTTGCCCATTGCGGCAAGGATCGGCGCGGATTCCCAACCCGCATCGGTAAAGACGGAGCGCAGGAGCGCATGTGTCTCCGCGGTGCTGCCGGGTTCGACTCCATTCATCAGTTCTTTTTTGAAAACCAGCAGGAACAGGGTTCTGCCATCACGCAGTGCGAAGCGGGCGAGCTGACGCGACGTGGCGGAGTGAATGACGTATACGTCTTCATCGCGGGGCGCATAGCCAGCACTCTCGAAGACGGCGAACCGGTAGCCCAGATCCTTTTCGAAACGTTCCTCGGGACCGAAAATTAGCTTGCGCACCTGCGAGTGCAGGCCGTCGGCGCCGACGACGATATCGACGTCGCGCTGGCCGCCGCTTTGCAGCGCGATCCGCACGCCGTTGCCGCGTTCGTCGATTGCGGAAATCTGGTCGTCGAAAAGGGTCTCGACGCGCCCTTCCACCAAGCGATAAATCTCGCGCGCGAGGGCGCTGCGCGCGACGCTGGTCAGGCGGCCGTCGGTCAGGTTGCGCAACGCGTCGACGGAAAAGCCGCCAACTTTGCTCCCATCGTCATCGACGAATCGGACCTCGCCAACCTGATAACCCGCCGTGCGCACCGCCGGGAGAATGCCCATCCGCTCGGCGACCGTGTAGCCGACGCCCCAGAAGTCCATGATGTAGCCGCCCGTCCTGAGCGAGTGCGCCTGCTCGATCATGATTGGCTCATGTCCGGCATGCAGCAGCCAATAGGCCAGGGTCGCCCCGGCGACTCCCGCTCCGCTGATGGCGACTTTCATCATTGCCTCCTCTCTTTGGGGTTTCGATCTTCGGGAGCCTCGATCGGCCTCGACCGCCTTGTGCCGCGCTCGAAACCGTCATAGACCATAGTGTGTACCGTCAGTCCACACTATGGTCTATATGACGTCGGATGGGGTATGGTCAAGCCATGAGTTGCCGGCTTGAGAAGCTTGATGCCGAGCGCCAGCGGCGCCTGTTCGAGAGCGCCGCGGCGGAGTTTGCCGCGCACGGCTTCGATGGCGCTTCGCTCAATCGCATCCTGGAAAAATCCGGGATGAGCAAAAGCTCGCTCTATTATTATTTCGACGACAAGGCCGATCTGTTCACGACGCTCATCGAGCGATCGATGGCGGTGCTGTTCCGGGAGATCGGCGGCTTCGACCCGGAAGCGCTCACGGCCGAGACCTTCTGGAGCACTTTCGAGGAGCTCTACAGACGCGCCATCGCCGTCATCAACAAGAACGGCTGGCTCGTGCAGTTCGGCGGCATGTTCTACCGGCTGCGCGGCGACCCCGGAAAAGGGTCAGCGACCGGGCGTATCTTTCAGGCGGCGCGCAACTGGGTCACGATCATCATCGAGCGCGGTCAGGCGCTGGGCGAGGTGAGGACCGACCTGCCGCAGACGCTGCTGATCGAACTCGACGATGTCGCTTCTGGAGTCGCTCGACCGCTGGGTTGTCGCGCATTGGGACGAGCTTGCGGCCGCCGAGAAAGAGGAAATGCCACGAATGCACATCGCGCTGTTCCGCAACCTGCTCTCAGCCGAAGCGGCGCGGGTTGTCTTAGACGATCGGCCCTAAGCGCTCTCGTTGCCCAAGTGGCGTCTGCAGCGGCAAGTCTCTCCCGACAGTGTTCCGCACTGAAGGCGCGGCTCTTTCCTGGATCAAGTCGCGGATCGAACCTGGCACGACCGTGAGCGCCGATGAAGCGGCAGCGTGGAACGATCTTCATTCGCGTTTCGAAATGAAGCGCATCAATCACCAAGAGGCTTAGAGCCTGGACTGCGGGCGATCAGGTGCGACGTGTGGCTGGGCTGGTGATGAAGCGCAAGCAGTCGGGAGATTTCACAGGCTATTGGCTGAGGCACATAGCTTAGCTGGCAGGTGGAACGAAGGTGATCAAGAGTTTTCCGGTAAGATACCAATATTATGACGGGATTATCCCCTTGAAGCAGGTAGAGGCTAGCGCCAGTTGGTATTGGACAGGCCGGTAGCCAAATTCTCCGAGAGTTCCAAAGATTGAGAGCGAATAGGGCGGCCTCGCTTTGGCGAGGCCGCTTTCATGTTTGGCCTCGTTTAGTGACAGCAATTCGTCTTAGCGGCCTCATCTCCAACGATGATGACGGAGTTGCACAGAACGGTGTCGCCGGTGACGGTATTCACTCGCCAGACGACCGCCGTGCCGCTGGCGATTTGATATGGCGCGATCAGCCTTGTTCCGGTGATGGCAAGGCCGATTATGATCGAACCCGCGAGAACTGCGGCCGGGGTGCTCATGGCGAAACTCCTGTTGCGCTAGGGGGCTTGATTCAGACTGCGTTTGGTGACCCACTCCCGCACTTTTTGGAAGGGTGAGAGAGAGTTCCCCAGATGTCTGATGTGAACGATGACGGATTAAGTCAGCAGCAAGCTATGTACATCGCGAAAATTGCCAAGATCATGAGCGTAGAGGAGCGGTCAGAGCAGAGCTTTGCATGAGATCGCAACGCAGCTCATGCGCCTTAACATCCAGATCAGCAGATTGATCGACTGTCTGCCAAGAAACTAGCGGTTCGTGCGAATGAAGTGCGGAGCGATATCAACCCACATTCGCCGCGCCGCCTTCCCCCTTGAAAATCGCCACTCCAACTCGATGAGCGGCAGCGCCTGCTCTAGCCGCTTCGATGCCAACGTTTCGATGCAGCATAGTCGGATTATGTTCAACGTGACGAACTGCATCAATCTTTTCGCCATGCTTGTCGACATCTGCGATTAGTCTGTCCACCTTGGCTGTCAACTTTCCGACCTCGTTCATCACGAAGCGAATATCAGAAGTCGGATGAAGGTCTTGCGCCTGCGTAGTGGCGACCTCGGACGACGACCCCGAGCGAGGGTTCTTGCTAGCCATCAGGCTTGTTCTCTGCCCGGGACTTGATCCACTCCCAGAGGTCGGAAGGCGCATACCCGGTGTAATTGGTCCCGATTGCGGCGTCTCTCCCAGCGCCGAAACCGCGCTACAAGGGGAGGATGCTGAAGTCGCTCCTCATCGCCAATCGCGGCGAGATCGCAAGGCGCATCATCCGCACGGCGCGGCGGATGGGAATTCGCACCGTCGCGGTTGTGACGGAGGCGGATCGGAGCTGGCCGCATTGGCGCGAGGCGGACGCGTTCGTGCCGATCGGCGCGGGGCCGGCGGGCGCAAGCTACCTGTCGATCGAGCGGATGGTGGAGGCGGCGCTCTCGTCCGGAGCCGAGGCCATTCATCCGGGCTACGGCTTCCTCTCCGAGAACGCCGCCTTCGCGGAGGCCGTTTCCGCGGCGGGCCTCACCTTCGTCGGGCCGCCGGCCGCCGCGATCCGCGCCATGGGCTCCAAGTCCGACGCGAAGCGCCTGATGGCGCTTGCCGGGGTGCCCGTCGTGCCGGGCTATGGCGGCGAGCGCCAGGAGCCCTATTTCCTCAAGCAGAAAGCCTACGAGATCGGCTACCCGGTGCTGATCAAGGCGGTCGCCGGCGGCGGCGGGCGCGGCATGCGCCGCGTCACGCGGGCGCTCGATTTCGACGACGCGCTTGCGGCGGCGAGGCGCGAGGCGCTTTCGGCCTTTGGCGACGAGCAGGTGCTGATCGAGCGCTATCTCCCGACCCCGCGCCACATCGAGGTGCAGGTCTTTGCCGACCGGGCGGGCCGCGTCGTCCATCTCTTCGAGCGCGACTGCTCGCTCCAGCGCCGCCATCAGAAGGTGGTCGAGGAGGCGCCGGCGCCGGGCCTCTCGGCAGAGGCACGCGCGGCGCTCGGCGCTGCGGCGGTCAAGGCGGCGACCGCCATCGGCTACGAGGGCGCCGGGACGGTCGAGTTCATCGCCGACGCCACGTCCCCGCTCGGCCCGGAAAGTTTCTTCTTCATCGAGATGAACACGCGGCTCCAGGTCGAGCATCCGGTGACGGAGGCGGTGACCGGGCTCGACCTCGTCGAGTGGCAGCTTCGCGTCGCCTCCGGCGAGGCGCTTCCGCACACCCAGGACGAGATCGCGCTCGGCGGGCACGCGATCGAGGCGCGCCTCTACGCCGAGGACCCGGCCGCCGATTTTCGCCCTTCGTCCGGCCGGCTCTACGCGGCGGCATTCCCCTCAGGCCCGGCGATCCGCGTCGATTCCGGCGTGGAGGAGGGCGCGATCGTCGGCCCGCATTACGACTCTCTGCTCGCCAAGGTGATCGCCGTCGGCGCCGACCGGGCGGAGGCGCTGGCGCGGCTCAAGCGCGCGCTCCGCGGCGTTCGCATCGCCGGCCCGAAGACCAACGCCGCCTTCCTTTCGGCGGTCGTCGGCTCGCCTGAATTCGCCGCCGGCGGCGTCGATACCGGCTTCATCGACCGCGAGCTCCCGCGGCTTGTGGGTGAGCCGCTGAGCGCCGCGCTCGCGGCGCGGGCGATTGCCGAATGGGTGGCGCGCGAAGCGGCGCGGACGGCAGGCTCTGTCAAGGGACCGTGGGCGCGCGCCGACGCGCTCGAAATCGGCGGAGCGGGTCGGCGCTCCGTGCTCGGCGTCGAGATCGACGGCGCGCCGGCCACAGCCGAAATTCTCTGGTCGAGGCGTGGGCCGGCTGTCCTCTCGGTCGGCGGCCTCGCGCCCGTAAAGAGGCTCGAAGGCGACGTCGTCTGGGGCGGGCGCGAGGCCTTCCTGCTTCTCGACGGCCGCCAGCTTTGCGTGCGATTTCCCGATCCGCTTCTCCGCGATCTCGACGAGGGCGCGGCGAGCGGCGAGGTCCTCGCCCCGATTTCCGGCCGCGTCGTCGCCGTCGAGGTTGCCGCCGGCGCACGCGTTGCGCGCGGCGACGCGCTCTTCACGCTCGAGGCGATGAAGATGGAGCACGGCGTCGTGGCGCCGATCGCGGGACGGGTCGCGGCGGTTCGCGTCGCGCCTGGCCAGCAGGTCTCGGAGGGCGCGGTCGCGGTTCTGATCGAGGCGGAGGAATAGCGCGGATCGTCGTTTCACGGGAATCGACGCTCCGCTCCATCTCAACCGTTTTGTCGGATTTCCGGTCGGAAAGCCGGTTCCCGCTTTTCCTGGAATTGCCCCAGCGCGGCGAGGCGGATCGACGCGCCGGCTGTGAATTGGTGGGATCGGGCATTTGGGCCGGTTGTTCCCGCGAAGCGCGGGGTCTAGTTCTCGCTTATGCCTCTCCACATCCTGAAGCTTTGCGTCGGCTGCGACTCGATCGAGGACCTCGAAAGCTGGATCGCCGAGCACGCCAAGGCGGCGCGGCGGGCCGGCCGCCGGCCGGAGCACAAGCATACGACGCGGATGGTGCCGAAGCGGGTCGAGGAAATCCTCGACGGCGGCTCGCTCTATTGGGTGATCCGCGGCAACGTGCAGGTGCGCCAGCGCATCACCGCGATCCGGCCCTTCGTCGACGCCGACGGCATCCACCGCTGCCACCTCGTTCTGGAGCAGAAGACGGTGCCGACGGAGTGGCAGCCGCGCCGCGCTTTCCAGGGCTGGCGCTACCTGAAGCCGGAGGACGCCCCCCGCGATTTGAGCGATGCGCGGGCGGGGCTCCGCGCGCTGCCGCCGGAGCTTCGCCGCGACCTCGCCGACCTCGGGCTGCTTTAGCCTGCTCCAGCCGTCATGCCCGGACTTGATCCGGGCATCCGTTCCGGACCCTCTGATCATGTCTGCGTCGCCACGGAATGGATCCATGGTCAAGCCCTGGGATGACGACAGTTCTGAAAGGTCGAGGGTGGCGCGTCACACCGCGATATTGTCGATGAGCCGCGTCGTGCCGAGCCGGGCGGCGACGAGAAGCCGGAGCGGCTCCTTCTTCCAATCGGCGACGGCCGCGAGCGTCTCCGCGTTGCGGGCCTCGAGATAGTCCACAGCGAAGCCGGAACGAGCGAGCGCCCGCCGCGCCTCGTCGAGGTCGACCTCCGGCGTGGCGCTCCGCCGCAAGCGGCCGGAGAGCGCGCGGAGCATCGCGTGAAGCTTCGGCGCGCGGGCGCGTTCCTCGCGGCTGAGATAGGCGTTGCGCGAGGAAAGCGCGAGGCCGTCCGCGTCCCGCACCGTCGGACAGGCAACGATCTCGGTCGGTATATCGAGGTCGCGCACCAGCTGCTTGACGACGAGGAGCTGCTGAAAATCCTTCTCGCCGAAATAGGCGCGGTCGGGGAGCCCGGCGAGGAGGAGCTTGGCGACGATGGTCGCAACGGCGGCGAAGAAGTTCGGGCGGAAATCCGTCTCCAGCCCGGCCGAGGGTCCGCCGACGAGAATTCTTGTGTCGAATCCGGCCGGATACATCTCCTCCACCGACGGCGCGAAGAGAAGATCGACACTGCGATCGGAGAGCGCCTTGCCGGTCCGCCTCCTCGTCGCGCGGATAGGCGGCAAGGTCTTCGCTCGGCGCAAATTGCGTCGGGTTCACGAAGAGCGTCACGACGACGCGGTCGGATTGGCGCCGCGCCGCTTCGATCAGCGCGCGATGGCCGGCATGGAGCGCCCCCATCGTCGGCACCATGCCGACGGAGCGACCGTCCCGGCGCCAACCGCCGACGCGGCCGCGGAGCTCCGAAATGGTGCGGATGGTCTCAGTCTGCATCGATACCGATCCCAGGGTCACGCTTCCGCTAGCTTTCGCCTTGGCCTTGCGCAAGCACCCGCAACCGCCACATTCTTTCGGCAAATGGGCTTTCGGCAAATGGGCAAGAGCCGCGATCTCGCTTCCCGCGCCGCCAAACCGGCGACTTCTCCGCGCGCGGAGATCGACGCTTTCCTGGAGGAAGCGAAGCGGATCGTGCCGGCGGGCGAGGCGCAGGGCCGCCTGGTCTTCGCGCTCGACGCGACGATGAGCCGGCAGCCGACCTGGGACCTCGCCTGCGCGTTGCAGGGGGAAATGTTCGAGGCCGCCGCGGCGGTCGGCGGGCTTTCGGTGCAGCTGGTCTATTTCCGCGGCCTTGGCGAATGCCGCGCCTCAGCCTTCGTCGCCAATGCGCGGGCGCTCCGCGACCTCATGGTGAAGATCGGTTGCCGCGGCGGGCAGACGCAAATCCGCAAGGTCCTCGCCCATGTGCGCCGCGAAACGGAGAAGCGGCCGGTCGCGGCGCTCGCCTATGTCGGCGACGCGATGGAGGAAGACCCCGACCAACTCTGCCGGCTCGCCGGCGAGATCGGCCTCCTCGGCGTGCGCGCCTTCATGTTTCACGAGGGGCGGGACGCTGCGAGCGAGCGCACCTTCCGCGAGATCGCGCGGCTGACGGGCGGCGCCTATCTTCCCTTCGACAGCGCTTCCGCCGCCGAGCTCCGCTCGCTCCTCGGCGCCGTCGCGACTTACGCCGCAGGCGGGCTGAAGGCGCTGGAGAAGAGCGCGGGGAGAGGGGCCGGGCTGCTTCTTCCGCAGCTCAAGCGATGAGGATCATCCTCCCCCTCGTCCTCGGGCTCGCTCTTCTCGCTCTCCTCCTCCGCCACTTCCTGCGGACGCCGCCGCGCGAGCTTGCGCGCCAGATCTACCTCGGCGGCGGCATCATGCTGCTCCTTGTCGGAGCGGGGCTTCTTCTCGTGCGCGAAATCGCCATTGCCGTGCCGGTCGGGATCGCCGGGATTGTGCTCCTCCGGCGCCACCGGGCGCTCCGCCAGACGGCAGGCTCGGGACGCACATCCACCGTGCGGGCGGCGGGGATCGAAATGACGCTCGACCATGACAGCGGCGCGATGGATGGGAGCGTTCTTGCGGGCCGCCACGAGGGAGCGCGCCTGTCGGCGCTTGCGCTCGCCGCGCTTCTTGAGGTCGCCGAGGACATGCGCGGCGACACGGAGTCGCTAAGGCTCCTCGAAGGCTATCTCGATCGCGTGCATCCCGGCTGGCGAGACAACGTGCAGGCTGACGGCGCGCAGCGGCATCGCGCGGCGCCGGGCGCGGGCGGCATGAGCGCGAAGGAAGCTTATCAGATCCTTGGGCTTGAGCCGGGCGCCGGCGAAGCGGAAGTGCGCGCCGCGCATCGACGGCTGATAAAGCAGGTCCACCCCGACCACGGCGGCTCGGCGGCGCTGGCGGCCAAGATCAACGAAGCCAAGGACCGGATCCTGGGTAAGCATGGCTAGCGCCGCGCTTCAGTTCGGAACCGCGAGGCAGGCGAAGTCCTTGCGCTTCAGCTTGGCGCAGGTCGCACGGGCCTCTTCTTTGCCGGCAAACCCGGCAAAGCGCGCGCGGTAAAGCGTGGCGCCGCGGTGCTCGACCTCCTCCGTCACCGGCTGTGCCGATCCGAGAACGTCTCCCATCGAGGCTTGGGCCTTCTCAAGAAGCGCGCTTGCCCCGTCCTGGGTCGGCGTCGCGCCGATCTGGATGTACCAGCCGTTGTCGCTGGCGCCGGTGTTGTCGGTCTCCGCCTTGCTGTCGCTGGGCGTCGGTCCGGCGGCGATGACGTCCTGCACCCCGGCGCGGGCACGGGCGAGCTTCGCGAGGCGGGCGATCGGATCGCCGTGCCCCGAATCGAGCGAAATGTCGGCAAATTCGCGCGACCGTGCTCGCAACCTCGATCCGGTGCGCGATCGGATCGTCCGCTGCGGTGTCGGGCACTGCGGTGCTGGCGTCACTGTGGTGCGCGGCCGCCTCGGCCATCGCCGTCGCCACCAGGTCGTGCGATGTCTCCTCCGCGGGCGCGTAGGCAAGCGCGCTGTCGTCGACGGCAGCGTCCGGACGGGAGCGGGGGAGGCGCGAGTGAGCGAGCGTGTCGGCTGATCCGGCGCCGGTGTCGGCAATGAGGAGCGGCATCGTGCGCGGGCCGCGTGTCGCCTTGGGAATGTACTGCGCGATCAGCGCGCGCATATGCGCGTCACGACGCGACGCCGTCCTGCCGCCCATCACGACGGCGATGATATGACGTCCGCCGCGCTCGACGTTGGTGACGAGGTTGAAGCCGGAGGCGCGGGTATAGCCGGTCTTGATGCCGTCGACGCCGTCGACGGAGCCGAGCAAATGATTGTGGTTGCGGATGCGGTGGCCGTTATAGGTGAAGCTCGGCGTGTCGAAATATTTGTAGTAGCTCGGAAAACGGTCCTGCAGCGCGAGCCCGAGCCGGACGAGATCCTGGGCGGTCGTCACCTGGTCGGAGTTCGGGCAATCCGTTCGGATTGCGGAACTTGGTCTGCGTCATCCCGAGCGCATGCGCCGTGGCGGTCATCCGTTCGGCGAACTCGTCGGAGCTCCCGCCGATGTTCTCGGCGATGGCCATCGCCACGTCATTCGCGGACTTCGTGACGAGCGCCAGGATCGCGTCTTTCACCGCGATCGTGGAACCGGGCTGGAGGCCGAGCTTGGAGGGAGGCTGACGGGCGGCGTTGGCGGAGACGGTGAGGGGGCTTTGAAGCGTGAGCCGCTTGGCGTCGAGCTCCTCGAAGAGGATGTAAAGCGTCATCATCTTCGTGAGCGACGCCGGATAGCGCTCGGCGTCGGCATGGCTCGCGTAGAGCGTGCGGCCGGAATTCGCGTCGACGACCAGGACCGCGTCGTTGCTGTCGGCGAAAGCCGGTGCCGCCAGGGTGAGCAGCGAAATCAGCGCGGCTGTCGCGGGGAGGAGACCGTGCCAACCCTTCCGAATACGCAACGCGGAACGCCCCTTCACAACAGACCCCTCGCCTGATCCGTTACCCGCCACCGAGGCCCCGCACCGCGTGGCCCCCGAGGTGTTGGTTTCTTCTAACTAAAAATGTCGACGTTACTATTCGGTAAAATACCCATTCCAAACCTCCGCGCCACACCTCTTTTTGTGCAATGCAAAAAATCCTTGCGTTTTATGTTGCACTGCATATATAGGGGCTACAACCCGCTGCGGTGGGCAATTTCTAGAGAGATACGGCCCAAATTTGGGCAGAGAGGATGAAATCGATGATCAACGGGTTCGAAGACGTCCAGAAGGCCGGACGCGAAGGCATGAGCCGCGCGCTTGAGAGCTTCGGCGCGCTGTCGCGTGGGTGGCAGACGCTGGCCAGCGAGACGGCCGGCTACTCCAAGCAGACGTTCGAGGAGAGCGCCTCCCACCTTGAGAAGCTGCTCGGCGCGAAGTCGATCGACGTCGCGTTCGAGGCGCAGACGGACTTTGTCCGCTCTTCCTACGAGAAGGCCGTCGGCCAGGCCGCCCGCTTCGGCGAGCTCTATCTCGACCTCGTCAAGGACGTGGCGAAGCCTTTCGAGGACTTCATTCCGTCGGCCAAGAAGTAACTTCCCCCGCTTTCTTGTCCGCCGAGCGCCCGGTCACCGCCGGGCGCTTTTCTTTTGGGCGCGCGTCCGGCGAGCGCCAAAAACCCGAAGCCATGTGACCTCGAATCCCCTGACAATTTCCCGCGGAGCGCCTAAGTTATGGCGGTTACCGACGGGCTGGCGCGATTCTAATGGCGAAGGACACGCGAAAAGACGATGACGGGAAGGCCGGCTTCGGAACGGCGGTGGTCACCAAGACCCGGCCGAAGACCAAGCGGCCCAACCTTTATCGCGTGCTTCTCCTCAACGACGACTACACGCCGATGGAGTTCGTCGTGCACGTGATCATGCGGTTTTTCGGCAAGAGCCAGGACGACGCCACGCGCATCATGCTGCACGTCCACAATCACGGGGTGGGCGAGTGCGGGGTCTTCACATATGAGGTCGCAGAGACCAAAGTGACACAGGTCATGGATTTTGCGCGGAAGCACCAGCATCCGCTTCAATGCGTTATGGAAAAGCAGTGATGATAGGACGTCGGGGGGAGGGAGCGGAGACTGAACCAAATGCAGCGCGCCGGGTGATCCGGCCCGTCTAGAAGTGTGAGGTCGAAGGTGCCGTCATTCTCCCGCTCTCTTGAAATGGCCCTCCATAAAGCGCTGAGCTTCGCCAACGAGCGCGACCAGGAATTCGCAACGCTTGAGCATCTGCTGCTTGCTCTCGCCGACGACAAGGATGCGGCCGCGGTGATGCGCGCCTGCAACGTCGATCTCGAAAAGCTGCGCGCCGACCTCAACGAATATATCGACACCGAGCTTTCCAATCTCGTCAATGTCGACGGCGAGGAGGCGAAGCCGACGGCCGGTTTCCAGCGCGTCATCCAGCGCGCGGTGATCCACGTGCAGTCCTCCGGGCGCGAGGAGGTGACCGGCGCAAACGTGCTCGTCGCGATCTTCGCGGAGCGCGAAAGCCACGCCGCCTATTTCCTGCAGGAGCAGGACATGACGCGCTACGACGCGGTGAACTACATCTCGCACGGCATCGCCAAGCGCCCGGGGGCGGAAGAGATCCGGCCGGCGCGCGGCGTGCGCGACGAGGGCGGCCGCGAATCCGACGACGCGGAGGAATCGCCGAGCGGCAAGGAAAGCGCGCTCGAAGCGTGGTGCGTCAACCTGAACGCCAAGGCGCGGGCCGGGAAGATCGATCCGCTGATCGGCCGTGAGCTGGAGCTTCGGCGCACAATCCAGGTGCTCTGCCGGCGCAACAAGAACAACCCGCTCTATGTGGGCGATCCGGGCGTCGGCAAGACGGCGATCGCCGAAGGTCTCGCCAAGAAGATCGTCGAGAGCGACGTGCCGGAGGTGCTCGAGGGCGCGACGATCTTTGCGCTCGACATGGGCGCGCTTCTAGCCGGCACGCGCTATCGCGGCGATTTCGAAGAGCGCCTGAAGCAGGTCATCAAGGAGCTTGACGCGCACGAAAACGCCATCATGTTCATCGACGAGATCCACACCGTGATCGGCGCCGGCGCCACGTCCGGCGGCGCGATGGACGCGTCGAACCTTCTGAAGCCGGCGCTCGCCTCGGGCACGCTCAGGTGCATCGGCTCGACCACCTACAAGGAATACCGGCAGTTCTTCGAGAAGGACCGGGCGCTCGTCCGCCGCTTCCAGAAGATCGACGTGAACGAGCCCTCGCTCCCCGACACGATCGAAATCCTGAAGGGGCTCAAGCCCTATTTCGAGGACCACCACAAGGTCCGCTACACGAATGACGCGATCAAGACGGCGGTGGAGCTCTCGGCCCGCTACATCAACGACCGCAAGCTCCCCGACAAGGCGATCGACGTGATCGACGAATCCGGCGCTTCGCAGAAGCTCCTGCCCGAGGCCAAGCGCAAGAAGACGATCGGCATCAAGGACATCGAGGCGACGGTCGCGACGATGGCGCGGATTCCACCGAAGTCGGTCTCGAAGGACGACGCGGAGGTGCTGCAGCACATCGACACCAATCTGAAGCGCGTCGTCTTCGGCCAGGACAAGGCGATCGATGCGCTTGCCGCGGCAATCAAGCTTGCCCGCGCGGGCTTGCGCGAGCCGGAAAAGCCGATCGGCTGCTATCTCTTCTCCGGCCCGACCGGCGTCGGCAAGACGGAGGTGGCGAAGCAGCTCGCCGACCTGATGGGTGTGAGGCTCCTGCGTTTCGACATGTCGGAATATATGGAGCGTCATACGGTCTCGCGGCTGATCGGCGCGCCGCCGGGCTATGTCGGCTTCGACCAGGGCGGACTTCTCACCGACGGCGTCGACCAGACGCCGCACTGCGTGCTTCTTCTCGACGAGATCGAGAAGGCGCATCCGGACCTCTTCAACATCCTTCTGCAGGTGATGGACCACGGCAAGCTGACCGACCACAACGGCAAGCAGATCGACTTCCGCAACGTCATCCTGATCATGACGACGAATGCCGGGGCGTCGGAGGTGGCCAAGGCGGCGATCGGCTTCGGCAATTCGCAAGCGTACCGGCGACGACGAGGAGGCGATCAACCGGCTGTTCACGCCGGAGTTCCGCAATCGGCTCGACGCCACGATCGCCTTCGACTCGCTGCCGCCCGAGGTCGTGCACCAGGTGGTGCAGAAGTTCGTGCTGCAGCTTGAGGCGCAGCTCGCCGACCGCGGCGTCACGTTCGAGCTCGACGAGAAGGCGACCGCCTGGCTCGCCGAGCGCGGCTATGACGAGCGCATGGGCGCGCGCCCGCTCGGCCGGCTGATCCAGGACGTGATCAAGCGTCCGCTCGCCGACGAGGTGCTGTTCGGCAAGCTGCAGAAGGGCGGCGTCGTCAAGGTGCTCGGTCGAGGAAAAGCCGGAGGGCGGCACGGGCCTGAAGCTTGAATCGATCCCCGACGAGAACGCCACCCGCAAGGAACGGCCGCTCAGGGCCTCGGGCGGGGAGGGCAATTCCGGTGGCGCTGCTCCGAAATCGCGAAGCCGCCCGAAGAAGCCGAAGCGGCGGCGGCTCGGTGCCGCAGCGTTCCGCTCAAGGCGTAGGCGATCTCGTTCAGCAGGCTGAGCGCCGGCGGAAACGCCGGCGCTTTTCATGTCGGGCTCAGCCCGCGCGAATGGCATGGCAAAGTTCGTGGCGTGGGTGTAGGCCGATATCTCATGCATGAGGGGCGCCTGCCATGATCCTCGGTCTTTCCGTGCCGGCGTTCACGCTGCTACACGTCATCATCAGCCTGGTCGGCATCGGCGCCGGGATCGTGGTCATGTTAGGCCTGCTCAACGCCAACCGGCTTGAAGGCTGGACCGCGCTCTTCCTGCTCGCGACGGCGCTGACCAACATAACCGGTTTCTTCTTCCTCATTACGCAGCCGAAAGTCGGACCGCCGCATGTGGTCGGCGTCATTTCGCTCGTCGTGCTCGTGCCGACGCTGCTTGGGCGCTACGTCTACGGTCTCGCAGGCTGGTGGCGGATCATCTACGTGGTCGGCGCCGTGATCGTGCTCTACCTGAACTGCTTCGTCGCGGTCATTCAGTTCTTCCAGAAGTTCTCATTCCTGCAGCCGCTTGCGCCGACCCAGACCGAGCCGCCCTTCGTGATCACGCAGGTGGTCATGCTGGCGATCTTCGTGGTGGTCGGGATCGTGGCGGCGATCCGGTTTCGTCCCGCCGCATCGGCGCTGAAGGCGGCTCTGCGGTCCTTGCACGCGACGCCCGGCTCCGCTGCGTGAGCGGGGCGGTCGAATTCGCGTCATGGAACAGGCGTAGCGAACGGGCGGGCTGTCTGCGGAAAGCGATGCAAGGAGATCACTGACATGGCGACGATCAAGACCAAGGACGGAACCAAGATCTATTACAACGATTGGGGCGCGGGCCAGCCTATCGTCTTCAGCCATGGCTGGCCGCTCTCCGCGGACGCCTTCGAGGACCAGATGTTCTTCCTGGCCTCGCGCGGCTATCGCTGCATCGCGCACGATCGCCGTGGCCACGGACGCTCGAGCCAGCCGTGGAATGGCAACGACCTCGACACCTACGCCGACGACCTCGCGGAACTCACCAAGGCGCTGGACCTGAAAGACGCCGTTCATGTCGGCCATTCGACGGGCGGCGGCGAAGTCGCCCGCTATATCGGCCGCCACGGCACAAGCCGCGTGGCGAAGGCGGTGCTGATCGGCGCGATCCCGCCGCTCATGCTGAAGACGGAGAAGCAATCCGCTCGGCACGCCGATCGAAGCCTTCGACCAGCTCCGCGCCGCCGTCCAGGCCGACCGCTCGGCATTCTGGAGGGAACTCTCCATGCCCTTCTACGGATACAACCGGCCCGGCGCCAAAGTGTCCGAAGGCGTGCGCGAATCCTTCTGGCTGCAAAGCCAGATGTGCGGGTTCCCGGCCGCCTATTTCTGCATCAAGGCGTTCTCGGAGACGGATCTGACGGAGGATCTGAAGAAGTTCGACGTGCCGACGCTGATCTTGCACGGCGACGACGATCAGATCGTGCCGATCCAGCGGCCGGGAATCTCTCTTCGAAGATCGTGAAGAACGCGACGTTCAAGGTCTACAAAGGCGCGCCGCACGGCATGTGCACGACCTTGAAGGACCGGGTCAACGACGAGCTCCTCGCCTTCATCAAGGGGTAGTGGCTCACTTCCGACCGGTTGTCCGTCCGAAATTGCGACTAAACGATCCGCGCTAGCGGCGGACGCTCAAATTGAATCGCCCCGCCGCTCTAGGCTTTTGACTAAGCATCGGACTTTCCCCAAAATCGGTCCCCATTTTTGGGTCTGATGCTCTACCGGCGGAGCAGGCGGAGAAGCGCGCGTCGCCGAGCCGGCACGGCGTCGGTCGGCGGAGGCGCCGTGTAGCCGTCATAGAGCGTGCCCTGGGCGAGCAGTGCCTGGTACTCCTCGGGCGTCAGCGTCGTGCGCTTTGGCAGGCCGTTCGCGTCGTAGAAGGGTCGCGGCAAGTCGACGACCGACGGCTGCGGGCTCGGTGCAGCGTTCGTCATCGTCACCGGCGCGGGGCTCGGCGACGCGGTCGCTTGCGCCGCGGGCCGCGATGTCGGGCGCTGGCGTGGCAGCCGCGGGGCCGCGTCCGTTGCCGGCGCCGGCTCACCAGGGTCGACGGCGGCGGTATCGTCGAGCGCGTCGGGCGGCGGCGCAGCATCTTCGACCGCGATAGGCGCCTCCATGTCGGCGACGGCGACGCCGGGGGTTGCGGCATCCGCCGTTGTCGACGCGCCGGCGGAATCCACTGCCGGTCCCGCGGGCGGCGTGGCGGCTGCGGTATCGGTGACATCGGTTTCAGGCGCTGCGGCGGCCGCGGGATCGGGCGTGGTTGGCGGAGGTGCGACAGCGCCAGCGGGATCGCTTGCGTCCGCGGTTGATACCGCGACCGCTGAGCTATCGGCCGCTTCCACAGCGGGGGCTGGGGTAGCTGTGGAATTGGCCACGTCAGCCGGAGCGGCTTCCGCAGAGGCCGTTCCGGCCTCAGTCACCGCGTGGGACGCTTCCGCGGCCTTCGCCGGCGCACCGGCATCGACAGCTGTCGCCGCGACGTCTGGCGCGACGGCTGCGTGCTCACGGTTGTCCCAAATATTCGCAGCAGCGGCGACGCCGACGATGACAAGACCGATCGCCGCGATCCAGGCGGGACCGCGGCCGATCCGCCCGGCCGGATACCTCGCCAAGATGCTGCCACCCGTGCCGCCGGATGCGCTGCCGACGCGCTCGGCGGCAAGCTCGATCGTCGTCGGGGCCGAGGCGTCGGAGAAGGCGGGCTCGCTCACCACGATGCCTTGCCGCGCGCCTCGGCCGAGCCGCTTTCTGCGCCCCTCGGCCGGCCGCGGGGAGGGCGGCACGATCACCGTCGGCGCCGGTGCTTCAAAGCGCGGCTCGCGACGGTCCTCCGAGGCGTCGGAATTCCGCTTCCAGGCCAGGTCCTTCGCGAGCAGGATCTCGCGCTCGAGAAAAGCGATCGCGTCATCCGTGCGGCCTTCGCTCCAGAGCTTGAAGGCGACCCGCTCGGCATCGCGATCCTGAACGACGAGGGTGTTTTCGCCGAGCGTCGGTTCGCGGCGGTCCGAAATTTCGGCGAGTGCGCGCGCACGGGATTGGCCGGTCGGTCGCGGACCGGCGGAAAGCCCGCCGAGCCCGCCGCCTGCGCCGGGATTCGAGCTGGTCGGATTCGGGCCGCGGGAATGTTCGCCGGTTCCCAGGTCGCCCGCAGCAATATCGAGCGCGCCTTCGTTTCGAGAACTCGTCAAGCATGAGGGCCCGCCTCCCATTACGCGGAAGAATGCCGTTCAAATTCATGCCCCCGATGGCTCGCATGTTAGTGCGCGCCAGCCGAAAATCCAGCGTGATCCGGAAGCGGGGCAAACATATGGCGGAAGCGAAAAGAACAGGAGCCGGCTGAACGTCGGCTGAACGCCGGCGACGATCGCAAGAAGCGCGCCGGCGGTGTCCTCTATTCCTCCGGTTCGGTCGTGAACATCAGCGGATAGCCGGCGCGGCGGCCGGCGTCGGTAGCCTCCGTCGCCTTCGTCTCGGCCACGTCCTTCGTGTAGACGGCGACGACGCAGGTGCCGCGCCGATGCGCGGTCATCATCACGCGGTAGGCCTGGTCCTCGCTCATGCGGAAGACGCCCTTCAGCACCGCCACGACGAACTCGCGCGGCGTGTAGTCGTCGTTGACCAGGATGACCTTGTGCAGCTTCGGCCGCTCGACCTTCGTCTTCGTCCTGGTGCGCGGCTTCACGACGTTGTCGGGCATGGGAGCAATTCTACTCCCGGACGGGGCGGGGGTTGAAGCCTGCTCTATAGCGGATGCCGGTCAGTGCAACAGCCAGCGCCAGAGCAGATAAATCTCAGCGAGCACAAAGAGCCCGCCGAAGATCGTCTTGTTGTTGCGGGCAAGCCATTCCGGGAGAAAGATATCGAAATTGTCGGACCGGTTGTCCGTGTAGTGCGCGGCAACGCCGGTCAGCGGGCAGCGCATGCGATTCGCGACGAGGATTGCGACCTCGACCCAGACCAGCAGGCTCAGCCACAGGGCAGCATGGAGGCGATCGGTCCGGGCGGCGATCGGAATTGCCACGATCGAGCCGGCGAAGACCGCCCAGATGACCGTGTGCACAAGCCGTATCCGCCAAAGCGCACGGACGTTCGGGCTTTCCTCCCTCATTTCGCACACGACCGCGGCATGAAGGGACCGGCCTCAGGTCATCGCCGCTCTGACCTTTGCCGCGTGCTCGGCGAGCATCTTCGCATCCGCCATCGCGCCCGCATGCCGTTTCAGCGGAACGCCGTCGAAGCGCGGGATGACGTGGAAGTGCGTGTGGAAAACGGTCTGGCCGCTCGCCGGCTCGTTGAACTGCATGACGAGCACGCCGGGCGCGTCGAAAGCCATCTTCACGGCCTTCGCCACCCGCTGGACGGCAAGGATCGTGGCTTTCAACGTATCCGCGTCGATGTCGAGCATGTTGCGGGACTGCGCCTTCGGAATGACCAGCGTGTGCCCGATTCCCTGCGGCATCACGTCCATGATGACGAGAACGCGCTCGTCCTCGAAGACCTTGGCCGCGGGAAGCTCGCCGCGGATGATCTTGGCGAAGACGTTCGTATCGTCATAGGCGGGCGTCGGCATGCGGAAACTCCCTGGACTGTCGTGACGCCGCGGCCTGATCCGGGCATCCGCTCCGTTGTGCTCGTGCCAAGCCTTACCGTCACGGAATGGATTGTCGGGTCAAGTCCGACAATTTTGCGCGCGAGATGGGGGCTACTCGGCCTCTTCGTGCGCGCCATCGGCGTGGCGGAAGGGCGCGCGCTCGGCGAGAAGCTCGCCCTGGAAGGCGACTTCGTGCCGCTCCCTCTCGAGATAATCGGCGACGGCGCGGCGGAAATTCGGGTCGGCGATATAGTGCGCGGAATACGTAGTCTTGGGCAGGTAGCCGCGCGCCAGCTTGTGGGCGCCCTGCGCCCCGGCCTCGACGCGCTTCAGGCCATGCGCAAGGGCGAAGTCGATCGCCTGGTAGTAACAGACCTCGAAGTGGAGATAGGGGAGGTCTTCGACAGCGCCCCAATAGCGGCCATAGAGCGTGTCGGAGCCGATCAGGTTCAAGGCGCCGGCGACGAAGCGGCGCTCCCGCTTCGCCATGATGAGGAGCACCCGATCGGCCATGCGCTCGCCAAGGAGCGAAAAGAAGCGGCGGTTCAAATAGGGCCGGCCCCATTTGCGCGAGCCGGTGTCCATATAGAAGGCGAAAAAGGAATCCCACGCCGCTTCGGTCAGGTCGCGGCCGGTCAGCCATTCGATCGTGATCCCCCCGGCAAGCGCCTCGCGCCGCTCCTTGCGCACGGCCTTGCGCTTGCGCGAAGCAAGTGCGGCGAGGAAGCCTTCGAAATCGCCAAAACCTTCGTCGGTAAAATGGAATTGCTGGTCGGTGCGGCGGAGAAAGCCCATGTCGCCGAGAAGGGCGGCGTCTTCTTCCGGGAGAAAGGTCAGGTGCGCCGAGGACGCGCCCATGCGGCGCGTCAGCTCCACCAGTCCCGCGGCGAGCATCCGCTTGCGCTCGGCGGCTTGCGGGCCGGGCGCGGTCAGGAGCCGCGGGCCGGTCACCGGCGTGAAGGGCACGCTCACCTGGAGTTTTGGGTAGTATCTGCCGCCGGCGCGCTCGAAGGCGTCGCCCCAGCCCCAGTCGAACACGTATTCACCCTGCGAATGCGATTTCGCGTAGCAGGGCATAACCGCCGGCTCGGCCCCATTTCCCGACAGGACGAGGTGACGCGGCGCCCAGCCGGTTTTCGCCGAGACCGTGCCCGAGCGTTCGAGCGCCTCGAGAAAATCCCACGACACGAAGGGGTTATAGGGGAGCTTTGGTCGCGGCTCCGGCGCAGTGGGCCCGGCGGCGCCGCACTCTCCCCAACCCGGATTGGCGCAGGAATCCCAGAGACGTCTCTCGATTTCCGCGATCGAGGACACGACTTTGATCGCCGTTGCCGTGGTCGGTGCTTCCGCGTTCATGCATGCGAGAATTAGGCTGAAACGCCGGCGGCGCAATGGCGCGATCCGCCGCTGCCGCGAAGCATCGTTTCACGCAACCGACGGTCCGCTCTTTCTCAAATGTCCCGTCGCAATTCCGGAGATGGAAAACCGATTCCCGCTTCATCGCTCTAGGCAGCGAAGCCCTCGAAAGTGATCTGGTCGGTCCACCGCCGCGCCTTTCTGCGCTGCGCCTTGGTGCGCACGGTCCAGCAGATGAGCGGGATGCGCATGAAACGGCGCGCAATGACCGGCATCGGGGTCGGCAGGTCGTCGATGGCGTAGGAGATGAAATCGAGGTCGAGTGCGGTGACGGTGCGGAAGTGCGTGGCGGCGCTTCGCCAATTGCCCATTGCGGTCAGGCCGAGCGGGAGGTTCGGATCGGCCGCCTTGACTTCCGCCAGAAGCGACGGCTCGAACGACATCACCGCGGCCGGGCCGGCGTAGCGCGCCAGCCGCTCGACAGTCTCGAATGCGAGGCCGGCGTCGCGGCCCGGCATATGCTTGAGCTCGATCACGAGCGGCACCCGTCCGGCGACCAGCGCCAGCACCTCGTCGAGCGTTGGAATCCACGCGCCGGTGCCGAGGATGCGGAGATCGCCGAGCTCGGCCGCCGTCCGATCGCGGACGTTGCCGCCGATCCCGGTCAGGCGCTTCAGATCGTCATCGTGGAAGACGACAAGATTGCCGTCGGAGACGATGTGCAGATCGCATTCGATGGCGTAGTGGGCGGCAATTGCGGCGTCGAAGGCGGCGAGCGAATTTTCCGGGCGCCCGCGCTTCACGTCGTGCAGGCCGCGATGGGCGATTGGCCTTGCCGTCAGCCAGCGGAGTCGGTTGCGCACCATGGCGGCGATCAACCGACGGCAATTGCGGCATCAATCTCCGCCGCGGCGCCGGTCGGCGGAAGCCGGCCCCCGATCGTCTCGTCCATGACGGCTTACCCCCCGGAAACCGCTACGGGATCGCCCGCTTCCCATCAATAGCCTTTGCTATTATTGCTGAATTGCCCGACGCCGCGCTTTCGCGGCAGTCCGGAGATCAACACCGTCATGTTCGTTCGGTATTTTGCGCGCCCGGCGCTCCTCATCCTTCTCGGCACAGGTGCGTCCGGCGCGGTCCAGGCGGCGCCGCCGGTGACGGCCCTTCGCAACATCATCGCCCCGCATCGCGCCGTCTACGACATCAGCCTTGCCCGCACCCAGGACGGATCGGGCGTCTCGAGCGCCGAGGGGCGCATGGTCTTCGAAGTGACCGGGAGCGCCTGCGAAGGCTACACGATGCGCCAGCGCATGGTGGTCAATATCGGCGACGAGGACGGCAATCTGGGGCTCCTCGATTTCCGCATCACGACCTTCGAATCGGGCGACGGGGACGTCTATAATTTCAATTCCCGCACGACCATGAACCAGCAGGTCGTCGAGGCCGTGGAGGGCGAGGCGCGGCGCAAGGGCGCCACGATCGAGGTCGACCTGAAGCAGCCGTCGGAGAAGACGATTACGCTCGCCGGAAGCGTGCTTTTCCCGAGCCAGCATTTGCAGGCCATCATCGATGCGGCGCTCGCCAAGCAGAATTTCCTCGCCGCCAATATCTACGAGGGCGCGGGGACGGGCGAGGCGTCGGACCAGGTGGCCGCGGCGATCGGCAAGGCGATGCCGCTTTCGAGCGGCACACCGCTGCGGAGCGGCGTGCCGCACTGGCCGGTCTCGGTCGGCTATTTCGATCCGACGACGCCGAGCACGGGCGGGCTCGGCGAGGAGCTGCCGACCTACCAGATGAGCTTCACGCTCTATGAGAACGGCGTCACCAACGATCTCGTCATGGACTATGGCGACTACGCGCTTGCCGGCTCGCTGAAGTCGATCGAGCCGCTGGCGGAGGGGAACTGCCCCTCACGCTGAGCGCCCGCCCGGGCGCGGCTTGCCGGCGAAAGTGAGGCCGAGCGCGAGCCCGTCGGTGCCATAGCGGCCGCGGATTTGGTCCATCGCATGCTCGGCCTTGGCGCGCTTCTCGGCATCGGTGTCGATCAGATCCCGCGGCTCGACGAGTGCGGCGTCGCCAAGCTCGGAGACGCCGATGCCGATCAGCCGGAAGCGGGTGCCGTCGAGCTCCTTCAGGAGAAGCTCGCGGCCGGCGCGAAAGATGCGGTCGGCGAGGTTCGAGGGGGCGTCGAGATGGACGTTCCGGGTGCGCAGGCGGAAGTCGCCGCGCTTCAGCTTCAGGACCACGAGCCGCCCGGCGAGGCCCTCGCTCTTCAGCCGCGCCGAGACGCGCTCCGACAGCGCCCGAAGCAGCGGCAGAAGCTCCGCCGCCGCTGCGATATCCTTGGAAAACGTCGTTTCCGCCGAGATGCTTTTCGCCTTCCGCTGTGGCGAAACGGTCCTCTCATCCTCGCCGTGCGCGAGCCGCGCAAGCCGCATTCCGATCGTCCCGTAGCGCCTCGCAAGCTCGCGCGCGTCGAGCTTCTGCAGGTCGGCGATGCGGGTCAGCCCGTCATGCGACAGGCGCTCCTGCATGGCCTTGCCGACGCCCCAGATGACCGACACGGGCTGTGCGGCGAGGAAGGCCAGCGTCTCCGCCCGGCCGATCACGGCGAAGCCGCGCGGCTTGTCGAGGTCGGAGGCGATCTTGGCGAGGAACTTGTTGTGGCTCAGTCCGACCGACGCGGTAACGCCGATCTCGCGCTCGACGCGGGTCTGGAAATGGGCGAGCGTCACCGCGGGCGGCGCCCCGTGCAGGCGCTCGGTGCCGGAAAGATCGAGGAAGGCCTCGTCGATCGAAAGAGGCTCGACGGCGGGCGTGAGCTTCAGCATCAGCTCGCGGACCTCGCGCCCGACGGCGGCGTATTTCGCCATATTGGGGGCAATCACGACGGCCTCGGGACAGGCGGCCAGCGCCTTGAACATCGGCATCGCCGATCGCACCCCGTAGGTGCGCGCGACATAGCAGGCGGCTGCGACGACGCCGCGGCGCCCGCCGCCGACGATCACCGGCCTGTCGGAGAGCGCGGGATTGTCACGCTTTTCCACAGAGGCATAAAAGGCGTCACAATCGACATGCGCGATCGCGAGCGTGAAAAGCTCCGAATGCGTGATGACGCGTGGGCTGCCGCAATGCGGGCAGCGCGCCGTCGCGCGGGGCGCGGATCGGAAGCAATCGCGGCAAAGCGTGACGGCGGCGTCTCCCACGGCGCGCACTCTGGAGCCGGAAAACGGGGCCGACAAGCGCCGCGGGAGGGCCAATCGCTATCCCCTTGTTCCGGCTCTGTTCATTCGCGTCGGCGGTTCGATTTTCGTTTCCTTAAACGCCGTAATGCATCATGTACGTCGCAGGGAAATCGCGACAAATCGCCGAACGGCACCGAAGCGGAGGCGTCATGGCAAAGACGGTCATGATCGTTGAGGACAACGAGCTCAACATGAAGCTCTTCAACGATCTCCTGCGCGCGAACGGCTACAGCACGCTGCCCATGCGCAACGGCTACGAGGCGCTCGACGCCCTGAAGGAACATCGGCCCGACCTCATCATCATGGACATCCAGCTGCCGGAGATTTCAGGGCTCGAAGTGACCAAGCGGATCAAGCAGGACGAGGCGCTGCGCGCCATCCCGGTCATCGCCGTCACCGCCTTCGCCATGAAGGGCGACGAGGAGCGCATCCGGCAGGGCGGTTGCGAGGGCTATCTCTCCAAGCCGATCTCGGTCGCGACCTTCATTGCGACCGTCAAATCCTATGTCGGCCCCGCTTAGGAGTTCGACCCCGTGACGTCGCGCGTTCTCGTTGTCGATGACGTCGCCGCCAATGTGCGGCTTCTCGAATCGCGTCTGCAGGCGGAATATTTCGACGTGCGCACGGCGCTCTCCGGCACCGAGGCGCTCGAAATCGCCGAGCGCGAGCGCGTCGACCTCGTGCTTCTCGACGTGATGATGCCGGACATGACGGGCTTCGAAGTGTGCGCGAAGCTCAAGGCCGATCCGCGCACGGCGCATGTGCCGGTGGTCATGGTGACCTCGCTCGACCAGGCCGAGGACCGAGTGAAGGGGCTCGAATGCGGCGCCGACGATTTTCTCTCCAAGCCGGTCAGCGACATCGCGCTCGTCACCCGCGTCAAGAGCCTGGTGCGGCTCAAGATGGTCACCGACGAGCTGGAGCTTCGCGCCGCGGCACTTGAGTCGGTCGGCTTGAGCTCCGCCTCCGTCTTCGCCGACAGCTCGAGATCACCGGGCGCATCCTCGTCGTCGACGATCGGGAGAACTCGACCCGCGCCATCCGGCAGGCGCTGCCGCGGCCGTTCGAGATCGAGATCACGGGCGAGCCGGCCGAAGCCGTCGAGAAGGCGCGGAGCGGCGCCTTCGACGTGATCATGATCAGCGTGTCGCTCAAAGCCGGCGACGGCCTGAGACTGTGCACGCGGATCAAGACGATCGACGGGCTCAGGCAGACGCCGGTCGTGCTTATCACCGACGCGGAGCAGACCGATCTCGTGATGCGGGCGCTCGATCTCGGCGTCAACGACTACATCATGCGGCCGATCGATTCGAACGAGCTGCGCGCCCGCGTGCGCACGCAGCTTCGGCGCAAGCTCTATCAGGACCGGCTGCGGACCAGCGTGTCGAGCGCGGTCGAGATCGCGGTCACCGATCCCTGACCAGCCTCCACAACCGCCGCTACCTCGACGCCCATCTTGCTTCCGCCATCGCGCGCGCCGCGGCGACCGCGAAGCCGGTCTGCGTGCTCATCTTCGACATCGACCACTTCAAGGGCGTCAACGATACCCACGGGCACGATGCCGGCGACGACGTGCTGCGGTCGTTTGCCGGGCGGCTGCAGGCCGGGCGTGCGCGGCATCGACCTCATTGCGCGTTACGGCGGCGAAGAGTTCATGCTGGTCATGCCGGAAACGGACGCCGAATTTGCCGCAGCGGTCGCGGAGCGGCTCAGAAGCGACGTCGAGAAGGTGGCGTTCACGACGCGATTGGGCGCTTCCATCCCGGTGACGGTCAGCATCGGCATCGCCGAATGGCGGGGGCCGTCGGATACCGCGGAAAGCCTCACCAAACGGGCCGATCGGGCGCTTTACGATGCGAAGCGCGCCGGGCGCAACCGCGTGGTGGCAAGCGCCGCCTGAGGCCGGCATTCATCGAATTGCTGGAATTTTCGTTACAGTTTTAACCAAGTGTGAACCATCCGATAGCAATGCGCCGGCGCTTGCGCTTGATTGCGGGACGGGGGCGGTGGCGCGATGTTGCTGCTCTTTTGCAAAATCCGAATACCCCATGGATTTGCTCAGGTCCGCCGCATCTCCTGGGTCCGTGGGGTCGGCCGGTCGGACGTGGTGAGTGGCCTCCTCGTACAGCCACGCTCCGGCCGGCCACTTTTCGCTTTGCCTTCGGGATGCGCAGAAAAAGGCGCCTCCCGGCGCCTTTCGACAGAGCGGCTTCGTGAAGCGCGCTACTTGATCTTCGCTTCCTTGAAGAGGACGTGCTTCTTCGCCTTCGGATCGTATTTCCGAAGCGAGAGCTTGTCCGTCATGGTGCGCGAATTCTTCTTCGCCACGTAGAAGAAGCCGGTGCCTTCTTCGCTGACGAGGCGGATTTTCACGGTCGCTGCCTTGGCCATAGGCTGAAATTCCTGTCGGTCGAAAACGTGGCGCTGAAATGAGGCTTGGCGGGCGCGAAGTCAAGCGAGCGCGGTCGATTAGGGTTTCACCGAGGGGCGCGCGGGCGGCGACAGTGTCGCGGCCGTCGGGCCGGGGCCGGCGGCGCTCACCGGGAACGGTCGCAGCGGGCAGGCGTTTTCGTACCGAGGGGCGCCACAAGAACCTTGGAGACAGCGATGTTCCAACGAACCGTTATGGCGGCGGGAGCCTTGGCGGGCGCACTTGTCTGGTCGAGCGCAGCCTTTGCCAGCCCGGGCATGGCGACCGGCGACGTCCATATGCGTAGCGGGCCGGGCACACAGTACCCGGTGATTACCACGATACCGGCCGGCGCGCCGGTCGACGTGATGGGCTGCCAAAGCTGGTGTCATGTCGCCTTCGATGGGCGCGAGGGCTATGCCTCGGGCCGCTACATCGCCAACGGATACAATGCGCCGCGCGCCTATTATTACCGGCCGGCGCCGCCTCCGCCGGTCTACTTCGGCAACGGGTATCCGTGGTGGCACCGGCATTACCACCACCATCATTGGCACGGCGGGCCGGGCTTCTATTTCGGCTTCGGCGGATAGCCCGAAGACTCCTGCGAGGCCGAGGCCCGCGTTGCGGCGCGGGTCGCCGGCCGTCAATTCGGGCGGCGCTCGCCGGCGGCGCTTTTGCCGCGCCTCTCCCTTCGCGAGGCGCGCGCTTTCTTGCTCGCTGGCCGGCCTCCGCCGCGCTTGGCGCGTGGCGCCTCGCGGATCAGCTCAAGCCTCAGGTTCCCGACATAGGGAAGCGCCTCGGCGAGCCGCACTTCGACCGCATCGCCGAGCCGGAACGTCTCGCCCGTCGTGCGGCCGACAAGGCGGTGGTGCTTCTCCTGGTATTCGTAGAAATCCTCGCCGATCGTGGAGATCGGCACGAAGCCGTCGGCCCCGCTCCCCTCAAGCTCCACGAAGAGGCCGGCGCGGGTGACGCCGCGGACGCGACCGTCGAAATGGGCGCCGACGCGGTCGGCGAGCCAGAAGGCGATCAGCCGGTCGACGGTGTCGCGCTCCGCCGCCATGGCGCGCCGCTCGGCGACGGAAATCTCCGCGGCGACGCGTTCGAGGCTCTTCTCGTCGGCGGCGCGGAGGCCGCCAGCGCCGAGCCCGAGCGCAGCGATCAAGGCGCGATGCACGAGGAGGTCGGCATAGCGGCGGATCGGCGAGGTGAAGTGGACGTAGCGGCGGAGGTTCAGGCCGAAATGTCCGATATTCGCGATCGAATATTCGGCCTGGCTTTGCGAACGCAAAATCACCTCATTGACGAGAAGCGCGTTCGGCGTGTCGGCGACGCGCGAAAGCACCCGGTTGAACTGGCTTGGGCGGAGGCTCCCCGCCTTCGGAAAGCTCATGTCGAGCGAGCCGAGGAACTCGCGCAGCGCGTCGAGCTTCTCGAAGGCCGGCTCGTCGTGGATGCGGTAGACGACGGCGCTTCGCTTCGCCTCCAACGTTTCGGCCGCGGCGACGTTCGCCTGGATCATGAATTCTTCGATGAGCTTGTGCGCGTCGACGCGCGGCGGCACCACGATGCGATCGACCGAGCCGTCGTCACGCAGCAGCACCTTGCGCTCCGGAAGGTCGATCGCGAGCGGCTCGCGCCGGGCGCGCTCCTGCGTGAGCGCCGCGTAGGCCGCCCAGAGCGGCTTCAGGACCGGATCGAGGAGGGGTCCCGTCGCGGCGTCGGCGCGCCCGTCGATCGCGGCCTGCGCTTGTTCATAAGAGAGCTTCGCCGCCGAGCGCATCATGATGCGGTGAAACGTGTGCCCGTGCTTCTTGCCGTCGGCGGCGAAGCGCATCCTGACGGCAAGCGCCGGGCGCGCCTCGCCTTCGCGCAGCGAACAGAGGTCGTTTGAGATGCGCTCCGGCAGCATCGGCACGACGCGGCCGGGGAAGTAGACGGAGTTGCCGCGCTTCAGGGCCTCGCGATCGAGCGCCGATCCGGGCCTGACATAGTAGGCGACGTCGGCGATCGCGACGGTCACCAGAAATCCGCCCGGCGTCTCCGGGTCCGGCTCGGCATGGACGGCATCGTCATGGTCGCGGGCGTCGGGCGGGTCGATCGTGACGAGCGGCAGTTCGCGCCAGTCTTCCCGATGCGCCATGTCGGCGGGGAGGGCGGCCTCGGCGGCATCGAGAACGGCATGCGGGAAGATATGCGGGATGCCATGCTCTTCGAGGGCGATCAGGCTGACGGCCTTTTCGCTCGACACGTCGCCGAGCCGCTCGATGACGCGTCCCGTCGGCAGGCCGAGGCGGCCACCCTTTGCGGCCTCGACGGAAACAAGCTCGCCGTCGCGGGCGTCCTTGGCGGCGTCGAGCGAGACGACAAGCTCATTGTCGCGCCGATTCACCGGAACGACGCGGGCGCTGCCGTCCTCGCGCCGGCGGAAGATGCCTAGGCTTGCGCGCGGCGGACGCGCAAGCAGGCGGATGACGCGCGCGGCATAGCCGCCGGTCTCGGGCTCCGGCGTGAGGCGCGCGAGAACGCGATCGCCGATGCCGGGCGCACGACCGCCCTTCTTCTCCGACGCAACGACGATACGCGGCGCCGTGCCCCATTCCTCGTCCCACTCGACGGGGACGCCGATCGGCTCGCCTTCGTCGTCGATGCCCTCGACGGCAAGAACCGTGACGGAGGGGAGGTCGCCGGGCCGGTGAAGGCGCTTGCGGCGGCTTTCGACCAGCCCCTCGTCGGCGAGCTCGCGCAGCATTTTCTTCAGGCCGATCTTCTGGCCGCCGGAGAGCCCGAAGGCGCGGGCGATCTCACGCTTGCCGGCCTTGCCGGCGTGCTCGGCCACGAATTCGAGAACCGCCTCGCGGCTCGGAAGCTCCGACTTCGGTCGCGCTTTGGGCTGTCGCGCCAACGGAGCCTATTCCGCCGCCACCTTGGCCTTCGGGCGCGCCCGCGGCTTCTTCGGCACCTTGTTCTTCTGCGGCGCCTTGCGCGGCTTCGCCGATGCCTTGCCGCTCGGCGCACGGCTTTCTCTTGCGGCGATGAGCTCAAGCGCCTGCGGCAGCGTCACGTCCTCGGGCTTCACGTCGCGCGGGAGGGTCGCGTTGACCTTGCCGTGGTTGACGTAGGGCCCGTAGCGGCCGGAGCGCACGGTCACGGCGCCGCCGTCGGGATGGTCGCCGAGCGTCTTGAGGACCGCGGCGGTCGCACGTGCGCGGCCGGTCTTCTTCTCAGCCAGCAGCGATACCGCGCGGTTCGCGCCGACGGTGAAGACCTCGTCGACGCTGTCGAGATTGGCGTATTTGCCGGCGTTCTCCACGAACGGACCGTAGCGGCCGATCCCGGCGACGATCGGCTTCCCCGTCTCCGGATGGATGCCGATCTCGCGCGGCAGCGACAGGAGCTTCAGCGCGGCCGCAAGATCGACCTCGTCGACCGCCCAGCCCTTGGGAATGCTCGCGCGCTTCGGCTTGTCGCCACCTTTTTCGGCATCCGGCCCGAGCTGCAAATAGGGGCCGAAGCGGCCGCTCCGCAGCATCACCTGAAGCCCGCTTTCCGGATCCTCGCCGATCAGCACGCCCTCCGGCGACACCGCCGCGGAAGCCGCGGCTTCTTCGCCGTTCACGCCGAGCTGCCGCGTGTAGCGGCATTCGGGATAGTTGGAGCAGCCGATGAAGGCGCCGAATTTTCCGAGTTTCAGCGACAGCTTTCCCAACTTGCAGGCCGGGCATTCGCGCGGGTCGCCGCCGTCGGCGCGCGGCGGGAAGAGGTGGTCGGCGAGAAGCTCGTTCAGCGCGTCGATCACCTCGGAGCGGCTGATCTCGCTCGCCTCGGCGATGTTCGCCGCAAAGTCGCGCCAGAAATCGCGCAGCACATCCTTCCATGAAAGCTCGCCGGCGGAAATCTTGTCGAGCTTCTCTTCGAGGTCGGCGGTGAAGTCGAACTCGACGTAGCGCTTGAAGAAGTCCTCCAGGAAGGCGGTGACGATGCGGCCTTTGTCCTCCGGCACGAGGCGCTTCCGATCGAGCCTGACATAGTCGCGCTTCCTCAGCGTCTCCATCGTCTGCGCGTAGGTCGAGGGGCGGCCGATGCCGAGCTCTTCCATCTTCTTGATGAGCGAGGCCTCGGTATAGCGCGGCGGCGGCTCGGTGAAATGCTGGCTCGCGTCGATCCTCTCCCGCTCCAGCCGCTCGCCCGACGAGACCACGGGAAGACGCCCGCCTTCCTCGTCGTCCTCGTCGTCGCGGCCTTCCTGGTAGAGCGTCAAAAATCCGTCGAAGCGGATGACGCTGCCGGTGGCGCGGAGGCCGGCTTCACCCTCCGCACTTCGCGCGGCGATCTCGATGGTCGTGCGTTCCAGCTCGGCTGACGCCATCTGGCTCGCGATCGTGCGCTTCCAGATCAGCTCGTAAAGGCGCGCCTGGTCGGCGTCGAGAAAGCGCGACACGGCGGCGGGGAGGCGGGAAAGCTCGGTCGGCCGGATCGCCTCGTGCGCTTCCTGCGCGTTCCTGACCTTCGACGTATAGCGCCTCGGCGCGTCGGGCGTGTAGCGCGCGCCGTATTCGCGCCCGATCACGCGGCGCGCGGCGTCAAGTGCTTCCGGCGCGATGTCAAAGCCGTCGGTGCGCATATAGGTGATGAGGCCGACCGTTTCCCCGCCAAGATCGACGCCCTCGTAAAGGCGCTGAGCGATGCGCATCGTGTGACTGGCGTCGAAGCCGAGCTTGCGCTGCGCTTCCTGCTGCAGGGTGGAGGTGATGAAGGGGGGCGGGGGGTTGCGCCGCTGCGGCTTCGATTCGACCGATGTAACGGTGAAGACCGAGCTCTCGAGGCGCCGCCTGGCGGCGTTGGCTTCGCCGCCGCTACCGATCGAAAGGCGATCGACCTTGTTGCCGTCAAGCGCGGTCAGCCGGGCCGCGAAGAGCTCACTCCGCGGCGTCTTGAGCGTGGCGACGATCGACCAATATTCCTGCGGCCGGAAGCGCTCGATCTCCGCCTCGCGGTCGCAGACGAGCCTGAGGGCCACCGATTGCACGCGCCCGGCGGAGCGGGCGCCCGGAAGCTTGCGCCACAAGACCGGCGAGAGCGTGAAGCCGACAAGATAGTCGAGCGCGCGGCGAGCGAGATAGGCGTCGACCAGCGGCTCGTCGATCGAACGCGGATGGTCCATCGCATCCTGCACGGCCTGACGCGTCACCGCGTTGAAGACGACGCGCTCGACCCGCTTGCCGGCAAGCGCATTCTTCGCCTGCAGGACCTGCAGCACGTGCCAGGAAATCGCCTCACCCTCGCGGTCGGGGTCGGTCGCGAGGATCACGCGGTCGGCGCGCTTCACCGCCGCCGCGATGTCGGCGAGCCGCTTTTTCGACTTCGGATCGACCTCCCAATCCATGGAGAAATCATCGTCGGGGCGGACCGAGCCGTCCTTGGCGGGAAGGTCGCGGACATGGCCGTAGGAGGCCAGAACCTCATAGCCGGAACCGAGATACTTGTTGATCGTCTTCGCCTTAGCAGGCAATTCGACAATCACGAGATCCATGAAAAACTCCGCCGCGTTTGCGGCTCAGGGCCGCCATTTGCCCGCGTCAATTGGATGTCGCACCCTTCGCGGTCAACCCCCCGTGACAAACTCTCCGGGCGCCATGGCGGCCGAAACACCCTTCAGATGCGGCGAAAAGTCAGTGCGCGTGATGGTTGTCTACATGATAATGTTCAACTATAGAACGTGGAACAAAACCGCTCGCGAACGCCATGAATGCCAATCCTCCCGCCGGAAAATCGGCGCCGCACGCAAGGGCAGCCGCGGCGGAGCATATTGCGCTCGACGCGAGCCGGCTTGCCAGGATCGCCAACGCCAATAACTTTCCACTGCTCGCCTATCTGATCGACATGGTGGTGCTGGAGGCTTGGCGCGAGGCGAGCGAATCCGACGCTGATTCGCCGACGCGAGACGAGACGCTTCTCGGCGCCAACGGAGGCTGAGCGGGCGATCTGCATCGGCACGATCTCGTCCGAAAACCGGTTACCGCTTTTCGGGATCACGCTTTAGCGGAGCGATACCCGCTGGCCGGTATGGCGCTCGATCCGCCCGGCAACGTCGAGCTCGAGGAGAACCACGAGAACGGTCCGGGCCGGAAGGCCGGTGAAGCGGATGATCTCGTCGATCTCGATCGGTGTCGGTCCGAGCGCTTCCAGGATCCTCGCGCGGTCGCCGTCGTCGGGCTCGGATGGAGGCTCGCCCGCAATGGGCGCGCTGAAGGTGCTCGGGGTCGTCTCAAGCGGATGGGCAAGCAGCGGCTTCACCGCATCGAGGATGTCGCCGACATCGGTCACCATGCGCGCGCCCTGCTTGATCAGGTTGTTCGCGCCGGCGGCGCGCGGATCGAGCGGCGAGCCCGGAACCGCGAGCACCTCGCGGTTCTGCTCAAGCGCGAGGCGCGCGGTGATGAGCGAGCCGGAGCGCTCCGCGGCCTCCACCACAACGGTCGCGAGCGCCATTCCCGCGATGATCCGGTTGCGGCGCGGGAAATCGCGGGCGCGCGGTTCCCAGCCGATCCGCATCTCGCTGATGCCGCAGCCGCCGGCGTCGAGGATTCGCTGGAAGAGCTCCTCGTTCTCGCGCGGATAGATGTTGTCGATCCCGCCGGCGAAGATCGCGATCGTGCCGCCGGCAAGTCCAGCCTCGTGGACGGCGGAGTCGATTCCGCGCGCGAGGCCCGAGACGACGACGAGGTCGGCTTCGCCAAGGCGCCGCGCCAGGAGCGCCGCCATCTTGCGCCCGGCGGCGGAGGCGTTCCGCGCGCCGACGATGGCGATCGACGGGAGAGGTGAGGTGGCGCGTGTCGCCGCGGATGGCAATGAGCGGCGGCGGTGCGTCGCCATGGCGGAGCCAGGGCGGATAGAGCGGCTCGCCGATGCCGACGAAGACGGCGCCGAGCTTCTGCATCGCCGCCATCTCGTCCTCGGCCTCCGCCAGGCTCGCGACCTTGACCGAGCGCGCGGCGCCGCCGCGGCGGGAAAGGTCGGGGACGCCGTCGAGCGCGGCCTGGGCCGAGCCGAAGTGATTGATCAGCCCGCGAAAGGTCGCGGGCCCGACATTTTCGCTGCGGATCAGGCGGAGCCACGCCAGCCGCTGCTCGTCGGTCAGCGTGACGCCCGCTGCTTCTCGGTGCACGGCGAACTCCCCCCGGACCCCGAGCATGGCGGAGGCATGACGATCCGACAAGCGCGGGTGCGGTTCGATTGCGGTCCGCCACCCGACTAAGGTATTCAGAGGGCCCGACAGGAGGGGCCGCCGCCGGCATGGGCAAACGCGAATTCCGGGTGGTTCTGATCAAGCCGTCGCATTACGACGAGGACGGCTACGTCATCCAATGGGTGCGCTCGACAATCCCCTCCAACAGTCTCGCAAGCGTCCACGGTCTCGTCCAGGAATGCGCGCGCGACCGCGTCCTCGGCCCCGAGGTGGCAATCGCAGTCGAGGCCTATGACGAATGCAATACGCTGATCGACGTCGATGCCGCTATTGCGCGGGTCAAGGCGGCGGGGAGCGGCTTCGTTGGGCTCGTCGGCGTTCAGTCGAATCAGTTTCCCCGCGCCGTCGACCTGACACGCCGCTTCCGCTCGGCCGGCATCCCGGTCGTGATCGGCGGCTTTCACGTCTCCGGCTGCATCTCGATGCTGCCCGAGCTTCCCGCCGACCTGAAAGAGGCCATCGATCTCGGCGCCATCCTCTACGCCGGCGAGGGCGAGGGACGGATCGCCGAGCTTCTGCGCGAGATCGACGCCGGGATGGCGAAGCCCACCTACAATTTCCTGCACGACCTGCCGGGCATGGCGGCGGCGACCTTCCCGATCCTGCCGCGCCAGATCGTCACCCGCGTCGCCGGCCACTATGCGAGCTTCGACGCCGGGCGCGGCTGCCCGTTCCAGTGCTCCTTCTGCACCATCATCAACGTGCAGGGCCGCAAATCGCGCTACCGCACGCCCGACGACGTGGAGGCGATCGTGCGCGCCAACGCGGCGCAGGGCGTGACCCGCTTCTTCGTGACCGACGACAATTTCGCCCGCAACAGGAACTGGGAGCCGATCCTCGACCGGCTGATCGAGCTCAGGGAGAAGGAAGGCTTCAAGATACGTCTGCTTCTGCAGGTCGACACGCTCTGTCACCGCATCCCGGGCTTCATCGAGAAGGCGGCGCGGGCCGGCTGCAACATGGTCTTCATCGGGCTCGAGAACATCAACCCGGAATCGCTGATGGGGACGAAGAAGCGGCAGAACAAGATCTGGGAATACCGGGAGATGCTGCAGGCCTGGAAGGCGGCCAAGGTGATGACCTGGGCCGGCTATATCCTCGGCTTCCCGACCGACACGCCGCAGTCGATCCGGCGCGACATCGAGATCATCAAGAAGGAGCTGCCGGTCGACATTCTGGAATTCTTCTGCCTGACGCCGCTTCCCGGGTCGGAAGACCACAAGAAGCTCTTCCTGGAGGGCGTCCCGATGGACCCCGACATGAACAAATACGACCTCGAACACGTGCTGACCGCGCATGCGGTCATGTCGAAGGAAGAGTGGGAGGGGATCTACCGCGACGCCTGGGGCATCTACTACACGGACGAGCACGTCGCGACGATTATCCGGCGCGGCGTCGCGAGCGGCATCAGCACCAAGAAGATCATCGATGCTCTGATCGTCTTTTCCGGCGCGACGCGGATCGAGAAGGTGCATCCGCTGCAATTCGGCTTCGTCAGGCGGAAGGTGCGGCGGCAGCGGCGCCACGGTCTGCCGATCGAAAGCCCGCTCGTCTTCTATCCGCGGCGGGGGCTCGAATTATCGCGAGCTGCGCTTCAGTGGTATCGGCTCTATCGACGCTATCATGCGATCGCGCGCCATGTGCTCGCCGATCCCGCGTCGGCGCGCTATGTCGACGAGGCGCTGACACCGCCGAGCGCCGGTGAGGCGATGCCGCATTTCGTGCAGGTCTTCGCCGACAAGATCCCGAAGACGCACGGCGCGCCGCCGCGGGAAACCGCCGTCGTCGACGCGGCGGAATAGGGTCAGCCCTTGGCGCCGATGCGCAACTCTTCGCCTGCCATCAGTCGCTTCACATTCTCCCGGTGTCGGATCCAGACGAGTACCGGTCAAGACCGCGCATAGAAGCGCCATCTGCGAATGGCCGAAGAGCAGAAGCACGATTGGCGCGACGGTCGAGGCGACGAGCGCGGCGAGCGACGAATAGCGCTTCGCGGCGGCCATGCCGATCCAGACCAGCGCGGTGACGACCATCGTCGGCCAGTGGAGACCGAGGAGCACGCCAAGGAAGGTCGCGACGCCCTTGCCGCCCTTGAAATTGAGCCAGACCGGGAAGCAGTGGCCGAGATAGGCGCCGAGCGCGGCGGCAAGCGCCGCGTGGAGGCCGAAGCGCCAGCCGATCAGCACGGCGACGGTCCCCTTCAGGCCATCGAGGAGAAGCGTCGCCGCGGCAAGGCCTTTCTTGCCGGTGCGCAGAACGTTGGTCGCGCCGATATTGCCGGAGCCGATGGCGCGGATGTCGCCGAGGCCGGCGGCGCGCGTCAGGATCAGCCCGAAGGGGATCGAGCCGAGGAGATAGCCGACGACAAGCGCGGCAACGATGTTCCAGTCCATAGGCTCTATCTTATCGGAAAGGCTAGTCGCGCCAAAGCCGGCTTGGCGTTTCGGAGCGCGGCTTCAAGCCGCGAGGTATTCGTAGACGGTGCGGCCGGCGACGACGGTGCGCATCACCTTGCCGGTCATGCGCGCGCCTTCGAACGCGGTGTTCCTGGAGCGCGACTGAAGCTCCTCCTCGCGCACGATCCAGGGGCGGTCGAGATCGACGACGATCAGGTCGGCCGGCGCGCCGGGCGCGAGCGTGCCTGCGTCGAGGCCCAAGACCTTCGCGGGCTTCGTGCTCATCGCGTCGACGAGGCGGATGAGCGGCACGTCGCCGGAATGGACGAGGCGCAGGCCGGCGGCGAGCATCGTCTCAAGCCCGACGGCGCCGTCGGCGGCCTCGGCGAATGGCTGGCGCTTTCCCTCGACGTCCTGCGGGTCGTGCGCGGAGCAGACGACGTCGATCGTGCCGTCGGCAAGCGCTGCGACCAGCGCCTGGCGGTCGTCCTCGGTCCTGAGCGGCGGCGACATCTTGAAAAAAGTGCGGTAGGCGCCGACGTCGTTCTCGTTCAAGGAGAGATGCGCGATCGCAGCACCCGCGGTGATGCCGTTTCCGGCGAGCTTGGCGCGGCGCAGCGTGGCGACTGCGGGGGCGCAGGAAATCTGCGCCGCGTGATAACGGCCGCCGGTGAGCCTCGCCAGGCGGATGTCGCGGTCGAGCACGATCGTCTCGGCCTCGCACGGGATGCCGGCAAGGCCGAGGCGTGTCGCCGTCTCGCCCTCGTTCATGACGCCGCCGTTCACGAGATCGGCGTCCTCGACGTGGTTGACGATCAAGGCGTCGAAGTCGCGCGCGTAGGTCATGGCGTTGCGCATGACCTTGGCGCTCTTCAGCGAGCGGCGGCCCTCGGTGAAGGCGACCGCGCCGGCCTCCTTCAGGAGCCCGAACTCCGACAATTCGTCGCCGGCAAGGGCACGCGTCATCGCCGCCATCGGATGCACGCGCACGACCGCCGTGTCGCGCGCCCGGCGGAAGACGAAATCGACGAGCGCCGGGTCGTCGATCACCGGGTTGGTGTCGGGCATGGTCACGATCGCGGTGACGCCGCCGGCGGCGGCGGCACGGCTTGCCGTCTCGAGCGTCTCGCGGTGCTCGCCGCCGGGCTCGCCGACGAAGACGCGCATATCGACGAGGCCGGGGAGCACGGCGGCGCCGCGGCAATCGACGATCTCGGCGCCTTCCGGCGCGCCGTTGCCCGACGGCGTCGGCGCCCGCCGCGACGATGCGGCCGTCGGCGACGAGCACGGCGCCCTTCTCGTCGAGCCCGCGCGACGGGTCGACCACGCGGGCGTTGGTGAAGAACGTCGTCCCGTTCATGCGACGAGGCCGACGACGTTCGGCAGATGCGCGCCGAGCGCTTCAAGCACCGCCATCCTGACGGCGACGCCCATCTCGACCTGCTCGCGGATCACGCTCTGCACGCCGTCGGCGATCATGGGATCGATCTCGACGCCGCGGTTCATCGGACCCGGATGCATGACGATGGCGTCTGGCTTGGCCCAGGTCAGCTTCTCCGCATCGAGGCCGAAGAAGCGGAAATATTCCCGCACACTCGGCACGTAGGCGGCGTTCATGCGCTCGCGCTGCAGGCGGAGCATCATCACGACGTCGGCGCCCGCGAGCCCTTGGCGCATCGAGGAGAAGCGCTCGACCCCCAGCCGATCGATCTCCGCCGGCATCAACGTGGACGGCGCGACGACGCGGAGGCGCGCGCCCATCGCCGACAAAAGGAGGATGTTCGAACGCGCCACGCGCGAATGCGCGATGTCGCCGCAGATCGCGACGACGAGGCCGGAGAGGCGACCCTTGTGCCGGCGGATCGTCAGCGCGTCGAGAAGCGCCTGGGTCGGGTGCTCGTGGGCGCCGTCGCCGGCATTGACGACGGCGCATTCGACCTTTTGCGCGAGAAGCGCGACGGCGCCGGCGGCGTGATGACGGACGACGAGGATGTCCGGCCGCATGGCGTTCAAGGTCATGGCGGTGTCGATCAGGGTCTCGCCCTTCTTCACCGAGGACGAACTGACCGCCATGTTCATCACGTCGGCGCCGAGCCGTTTGCCGGCCAACTCGAACGAAGACTGGGTGCGGGTGGAGGCCTCGAAGAAGAGGTTGATCTGGGTGCGGCCGCGGAGCGTCGCCTTTTTCTTCTCGATCTGGCGGCTCACGTCGATCGCGGCCTCGGCCGAATCGAGGAGAAGGGCGATATCCTGGGGGGAAAG
The DNA here is from genome assembly GCA_963750115.1 of uncultured Alphaproteobacteria bacterium. Taxonomy (GTDB): domain Bacteria; phylum Pseudomonadota; class Alphaproteobacteria; order Rhizobiales; family Afifellaceae; genus DASWJZ01. The sequence goes on from CAVVPM010000016.1 coordinate 187,003, forward strand.
CCCCTCGATCCCGAGAAGGTGCCTGTGCGGAAACGCAGAAGCCATTAAAGTCGCCCCTATAGGGCTTCATGCCCCTTGGGGCAACCGCGGGACGCACCCGTTGCCGCCTTGCGCACAGGAAGACTCGCGATGACGGGGGATACGCACGCGGTGTTCAACCAGTCGCCTCCCTATGGCGGGGCGAACCTCTTCGAAGCCGATCCGCTGCTCGATTCCGTCGCCTCCGGCTTTCCCGATCGGGTGCGCGCGGACCTCTCCGAGCTCGGCGGCTTCTGGGGCACGCACGAAGCGCGCGAATTCGCCCGCCTCGCCAATCGCCACCCCCCGGAGCTTGAGCGCTACAGCGCGCAGGGCGAGCGCATCGACCAGGTGAATTTTCATCCCGCCTATCACGCCTTGATGCGGCGCTCGGTGCTCGCCGGCCTGCACTGCTCGGCCTTCGACGACGCGGAGGACGAAGCGGGCCTCCGCCACCGCGCCCGCGCCATGCGGCTCTACATGACGGCGCAGACGGAATGCGGGCACCTTTGCCCGATGACGATGACCAATGCGGCGCTTGCGACGCTTCAGCACGCGCCCGACCTCATGAAGACGTGGGGCCCCGGCATCCTTTCGCGCAGCTACGATCGCAACTTTCGCCCGATCGAGGAGAAGCGCGGCGTCACGATCGGCATGGGCATGACGGAGAAGCAGGGCGGGACCGACGTCCGCGCGAACACGACGCGAGCGGAGCCGGAGGAGGGCGGGCTCTATCGCCTGACCGGCCACAAATGGTTCTTCTCTGCGCCGATGTCCGACGCCTTCCTGGTGCTCGCGCAAGCGGCGGAGGGGCTCACCTGCTTCCTGATGCCGCGCTTTCTCCCCGACGGGTCGGTCAATGCGATCCGGCTCGAGCGCCTGAAGGACAAGCTCGGCAATCGCTCGAACGCTTCCGCCGAGGTGGAGTTCGACGCGGCTTCCGCGTGGCGCGTCGGCGCCGAGGGGCGCGGTATCCAGACGATCCTCGACATGGTGACGCTGACGCGTCTCGATTGCGCGGTGGCGAGCGCCGGGCTGATGCGCGGCGAATTCGCGGAGGCGGTCCACCACGTCCGCCATCGCGCCGCCTTCGGCAAGGCGCTGTTCGAGCAGCCGCTGATGATGCGCGTGCTCGCGGACATGGCGCTCGACCTCGTCGCGGCGCTGGCGCTTTCCATGCGGCTTGCGGAAGCCTTCGACATGGCCGCGGAGCATCCGGCGGAAGCGGCCTATGCGCGGCTGATGACGCCGACGATCAAGTACTGGGTATGCAAGACCGCGCCGGCGTTCCTCTACGAGGCGATGGAGTGCCTCGGCGGCAACGGTTACGTGGAGGAGAGCCCGCTGCCACGGCTCTATCGCGAGGCGCCGGTCAACGCGATCTGGGAAGGCTCGGGCAACGTCATGGCGCTCGATGTCGTGCGCGCCTCGAAGGCGGAGGGCGTGCTCCAGCATGTGATCACCACGATCGGCGGCGAGCTCGGTCCGGGGTCGAAGGCCGCGCTCGACGTGCTCCTCGCCGCGGCCGGCGTCGCTGCCGAGGACGAAGGCTCGGCGCGCATCCTGGTCGAGCAGCTGGCGCTGACGGCGGCGGCCGCGGCGCTGCGGCGCGACTACGCGCCGGCCTTCGCCGACGCCTATATCGAGACGCGGCTCGGCCGGCCGTGGCGCTCGACCTACGGCCAGCTCGACGCGCGCTTCGACGCGCGGAGGATCGTGGAATACGTCGCGCCGGCGGTGGATTAGAACATCGGACCCAAAAGTGGGAACCGGTTTTGGAGAATCCGATGCGCAAACAAGCACCTGGAGCGCGCAGCGTCAGCGGCTCAGCGCCGCGAGCCGGTCGAGCGCGCCTTGCAGGATGAAGGCGGCGGCGGCGGCGTCGATCTTTTCAGCGCGCTTCTTGCGGGAAAGATCGGCTTCGAGCATCGCCCGCTCGGCGGCGGCGGTCGAAAGCCGCTCGTCCCAGAGCGCGACCGGTAGCTCGGTCAGCCGCGCGAGGTTCTTGAGGAACGCGCGGGTCGCCTGCGCGCGCGGGACCCTCGGTGCCATTCATGTTGACGGGGAGCCCGAGCACGAGCCCGCCCACCTTCTCAGCCGCGCAAAGTCCGAGCAGCGCCTGGGCATCGGCCTGGAATTTGGTGCGGCGGATGGTCGCCAGCGGCGTCGCGATTTTGAGCCGGATATCGGAAAGCGCGACGCCGATGGTCTTGGTGCCGAGGTCGAGGCCGGCGAGCCGGGTGCCGGGCGGAAGCCTTTCCGCAAGCGCTTCGATGGGGATTTCAGGGCCGGTCGCCATGACCGCAGCTTACCCCGCCCCCAGCCCCTCCCCACAAGGGGGAGGGAGTGTGTTGTCGCGGCGAGTCACCGTCGCTAACTAGGACGCATGGGAAAGCGAGTGATTCCGCCGGAGAGCGGCGGCGCCGATGGATCGGGCGGTGGCGAAGTCGTCCCGGTGAACCTCAGGACGGCGCTTGAGGAGCGCTACCTCGCCTACGCGCTCTCCACCATCATGCACCGCGCGCTGCCCGACGTGCGCGACGGGCTGAAGCCGGTGCACCGGCGCATCGTCTACGCGATGCGCGAGATGCGCCTCAATCCGGCCGGCGGCTACAAGAAATCCGCCAAGGTGGTCGGCGAGGTGATGGGCAATTTCCATCCGCACGGGGACCAGGCGATCTACGACGCGCTGGTGCGCCTCGCGCAGGATTTCTCGGTCCGCTATCCGCTCGTCGACGGGCAGGGCAATTTCGGCAACGTCGACGGCGATAACCCGGCGGCGATGCGCTACACCGAGGCGCGCATGACGGCGGTCGCGGAGCTTCTGCTGCGCGGCATCGACGAGGACGCCGTCGATTTCCGCCCCACCTATGACGGGGAGGGGGAGGAGCCGGTGGTGCTGCCGGGCGCCTTCCCGAACCTCCTCGCCAACGGCTCGGCCGGCATCGCCGTCGGCATGGCGACCAACATTCCGCCGCACAATGCCGCCGAGCTTTGCGACGCGGCGCTGCACCTCGTCAAACATCCGAACGCGACGCTCGCGAAGCTGATGGAATTCGTGCCGGGGCCCGACTTTCCGACCGGCGGCATCATCGTCTCCGACCGCGCGGCGCTCGCCGAGGCCTACAAGAGCGGGCGCGGCGGCATCCGCGTCCGCGCGCGCTGGGAGACGGAGGACCTCGGCCGCGGGACCTGGTCGGCGGTCATCACCGAGATTCCCTACCAGGTGCAGAAGAGCCGGCTGATCGAGCAGATCGCCGGGCTGATCGAGAACCGCAAGCTGCCGCTCGTCGGCGACGTGCGCGACGAGAGCGCGGAGGACGTGCGCGTCGTCATCGAGCCGAAGAGCCGCACGGTCGATCCGAACCTGATGATGGAGTCGCTGTTCCGCACCACGGAGCTCGAAGCGCGCTTCTCGCTCAACATGAACGTTTTGTCGCGCGGCGTCGTGCCGAACGTGCTGTCGCTCCGCGAGGTGCTGCTGCAATGGCTGGAGCACCGCAAGGTCGTCCTCCTCAGGCGCTCGCGCTTCCGCCTCGGCAAGATCGCCGAGCGGCTGGAAGTCTTGGGCGGCTATCTGATCGCCTACCTGAATCTCGACGAGGTCATCCGCATCATCCGCGAGGAGGACGATCCGAAAGCGGTGATGATGAAGCGCTTCGATCTGACCGAGCCGCAGGTCGAGGCGATCCTGAACATGCGCCTCAGGCAGTTGCGCAAGCTCGATGAGATCGAGATCCGCAAGGAGTTCGACACGCTGAAGGCGGAGAAGAAGGATCTCGAGGGGCTGCTGAAATCCGAGGACCGGCAGTGGAAGTGCGTGGCCTACGAAATCCAGGAGGTGAGGAAGACGTTCGGGCCCGACACGCCGCTCGGTCGCCGCCGCACCGGCTTCGCGGACGCGCCCGAGATCGATGTCGAGGAGATGCAGGAGGCGATGATCGAGCGCGAACCGATCACGGTCGTGCTCTCCGACAAAGGCTGGATCCGGGCCATGCGCGGGCACCTCACCGATCTCGCGACGCTGACCTTCAAGGAAGGCGACCGGCTGAAGCGCGCCTTCCATGCCACGACGACGGACAAGGTGCTGATCCTTTCCACCGGCGGCAAGGTCTTCACGCTCGAAGCGGCGAAGCTTCCGGGCGGGCGCGGAAACGGCGAGCCGGTCCGGCTCATGGTCGACATGGACAAGGACCAGGATGTGGTAGCGATCTTCCCGTTCGCGCCCGACGGCAAGCGCCTTGTCGCGAGTGCGGCCGGCTACGGCTTCCGCGTGGCGGAGAGCGAGCTTGTCGCGAACACGCGCAAGGGCAAGCAGGTGCTGAACGTCTCCGGCACGGATGAGGCGAAGGTCTGCGTCCCGGCGGCGGGCGATCTCGTCGCCGTCGTCGGCGCCAATCGCAAGATGATCATCTTTCCGCTCGAGCAACTGCCGGAGATGGCGCGCGGCAAGGGCGTCAGGCTGCAGCGCTACAAGGACGGCGAGCTTTCCGACGTGCGTGTCTTCGCCAAGGCGGAGGGGCTCTCCTGGACGGACTCAGCCGGCCGCGTGCACACGCGCGCCGCCGCCGAGCTCAAGGACTGGATGGGCGAGCGCGCGCAGGCCGGCCGGCTCTCGCCGCAGGGCTTTCCGAAGACGAACAAGTTCGGAGACGGCTGAGCGGAAGGCCCGTGCCGCGCGCGTCGTCCGCCTGCTACGGATTGGCTTTCGACGCGGCGACGTGGCGCGGGGCGACGCGCTTCGCGGGGGCGCGGCCATCGCTGTAGTTGCCGGCGATATCGCGCGCCAGTCTGACGACGGCGTTGCGGAGCGCCAAGCTGCCGATTTGGCCGTAGGCCTGAAGCAGCTCGCTTGCGCCGGGCTCGCTCAGGACGGCGCGCGCGTCGCCGCGTTCGCCGTCAGAAGCGCTGCCGCCGGAGCTGCCGGTGAAGAAATAGGCGACCGGCACGTCGAGCACCTTGCTGATCTCGGCGAGACGCCCGGCCCCGATCCGGTTGGTCCCGTTTTCGTATTTCTGCACCTGTTGGAAGGAAACCCCGATTTCCTTCCCCAGCCTCTCCTGACTAATTCTCAGCTGCTTCCGCCGCGTACGTAGGCGCGCACCCACCAACGCATCCATTGGTGTCGCTGCTTTTGCCATTTGCGGAACCTCTTCTCTACTCGTTTTCGACCCACAGGTTGTAGCCGAGTTCGGCTGCAAGTTCCAACGCGATATTGTCCCAATTTGTCGCGCTTCACAGCGGGGACCAATACTTGTGGAATCTCAGTTAACGCGCACCCAGCCGCGCAGGGAAAGTCGCTCTTGCGGGCGGAATCGGGCCTTATAATTCATCTTCGGCGAGCCATCGACCCAGTAGCCGAGATACACGTAAGGCTTGCCGAGCTTCCGCGCCCGCTCGATGTGCTCAAGGATCATGAAGGTGCCGAGCGAACGGCCGGCGAAGGCCGGGTCGAAGAACGAATAGACCATTGATAGACCGTCGGACAAAAGGTCGGTCAGCGTGCATGCAACGATGCCGCCCTCGTCGCGCCCGGTGATGGCGCTGTCGGGACCGCGGCGGCGATACTCGACGACGCCGCTCTCGACGTGGCTGTCCTCCACCATCAGCGCGTAATCGAGCACCGACATATGCGCCATGCCGCCGTCGGAGTGACGGCTGTCGAGATAACGGCGGAAGAGGCTGTACTGGTCGCTGGTCGCCTGAGCGGCGCGGAAGCGGCCGATCAGATCGCGGTTTGCCTTCCACACGCGGCGCATGCTGCCGGTCGGGCGAAAGGCATCGACGCACACGCGCACCGACACGCACGCCATGCAGGCCTCGCAGGCCGGGCGGTAGGCAATTCCCTGGCTGCGGCGGAACCCGCCCTGGGTCAGAAGGTCATGGAGCTCCGAGGAGTTCGGGCCGACGAGATGGGTGAAGACCTTGCGCTCCTGGCGCCCCGGCAGATAGGGGCAGGGGCTCGGCGCGGTCAGGTAGAACTGATGGGCATCCGTTACGATCTTCGTCATCGATCCGGTCTTCGTCACCGAAGCAGTCTAAGCCGCGGATAATACGACGCCAGAGCGCGGCGCAAGGCAAGTCTCGATGCGTTGAAGCGTTGCCAGGCTAAAAAGAGCGGACGGCGACGACGCCGATAACGAGGTCGTGGAGAAGCTGCTTGCGGGCCGTGAACAGCCCGACCAGCAGCACGAACGGCGTCAGGATCGACACGGAGAGCCAGAAGAGCACCGTCTGGAGAAGCGCCAGCCCGTAGTCGAGCGGCGCGCCGCCGACGGTGCGCATCTCGATCCCGGTGAAGCGCATGCCGGGTGTCGCGGAGCTCGGGCCGCCGAGGGTCAGCACCGAATAGAGGAGCGCCACGACCGGCCAGACCGCCGGCAGCAGGAACCAGAGGAGGCCGAAGGTGAAGAGCCCGACGACGGCGATCACGGCATAGGCGACGAGCATCAGAAAGACGACGACCGCCGCGTCGATCAGGAACGCGAAAATGCGCCGGCTCCTGACGCCGTCATAGCGTTCCGGATGCACCGCCGGGTCGAATTCCAATGCGTCTGCGTCGAGAGTGAGTACGTCGCTCATGGCGTCACCTTCCTCTGGCGGAGATAGGGGCGGAGCAGCGGGGGTTCAAGGAAGACGGGCGGTTCATCGGCGGGAGGGATATCAGCCCTTCTTCAGCCTCTCCGCCGCGCGCGGGGCGAAATAGGTGAGGATGCCGTCGGCGCCGGCGCGCTTGAAGGCAAGCAGGCTCTCCATCATCGCGCGCTCGCCGTCGATCCAGCCGTTTCGCGCGGCGCCCTCGATCATCGAATATTCCCCCGACACCTGATAGACGAAGGTCGGCATGGCGAACGTGTCCTTCATGCGGAAGAGCACGTCGAGATAGGGCAGGCCCGGCTTCACCATCAGCATGTCGGCGCCCTCGGCGATGTCGGTCTCCGCCTCGCGCATGGCGTCGTCGCTGTTGGCCGGGATCGACGTAGTAGGTGAGCTTGTCGCCCTTCAGCGTCTGGTCGGTGCCGATCGCCTCGCGGTAGGGGCCGTAGAAGGCGGAGGCGTATTTCGCCGCGTAAGACATGATCGCGATGGCGGAATGGCCGGCAGCGTCGAGCGCCTCGCGGATGGCGCCGATGCGGCCGTCCATCATGTCGGAGGGGGCGATCACGTCCGCACCCGCTTCCGCCTGAAGCACGGCGGCGCGGGCAATGACCGCCACACTCTCGTCGTTCACGATGACGCCGTCGCGGAGGATTCCATCGTGGCCGTGATCGGTAAACGGGTCGAGCGCCGCGTCGGTGATGACGCCGATTTGCGGCACGGCCGCCTTGATGGCGCGCGTCGCCCGGCACATCAGGTTGTCGGGGTTCAGGATCTCCGACGCGGTCCGATCGCGGAGCGCCATGTCGACATAGGGGAAGATGGCGAGCGCCGGGATGCCGAGCTTTGCGCCGCGCTCCGCTTCGCGCGCGGCAAGATCGGCGGAAAGACGCTCAATCCCGGGCATGGCGCCGATCGGCTCCCGGCGGTTCTCGCCGTCGATCACGAAGATCGGCCAGATCAGGTCGTCGACGGAGAGCGTGGTCTCACGCACGAGGCGGCGCGACCAGTCGGCGCGGCGGTTGCGGCGCAGCCGACGGCGGCCGGTGATGCGGTCGACGTCAGGGAGGAGCGGTTTCAGCGGCGCGGTCATCGGTGATCCTTTTCTCCGTTCAGAATAGCATCCGGGCGCCAAGCCCTCCAACCTCGGCGCGGCGGGCGGATTGACGCTCGCGAGCCCGGCTCCTAAGCCTCTCAAATGGCGATGCGCTTGGCGGCAAGGTGTGGGCCGATCTCCCGGCTGAGAGGGGGGCGTGCGGCGTCGGCGCGGGTTCATCAGGCATGAGCGAGGCTCTCGGCGGACCGATCGAGCCGCAGGGCGAACGTCTGCCGCTTACCGCGATCTACTTGCGCTTCGTAGCGGTGCTTCTGCTTCTCGCGGGCCTCGCCCGCGCCTGCCAGATCCTTGGCATCCTCACTCCCGACACGCTCGCATTCGACAGCCTTGAGCCGGCTAAGAGGGTGAGCGCGGTGACGCTCCTCCTCGTCGATCTCTTCTCCGCCGTCGGTCTTTGGGTCAGGGCGGCCTGGGGGCCGGTCATGTGGGCGGTGGCGCTCGCCGTCGAAGTCTCGATGTACACGATTTTTTCGGATGTTTTCGGCTCTTATCCGTTGCGCGTCTTCGTGCACGGCTGCCTGTTCATCGGCTTCCTCGTGATCACTTTCGTGGAATGGCGGCGCGAACTCGCGGACTGAACTGGATGCGGCGCCAAATCGAGCGTTCTGATCCCGGAAAGATTTAATTAAGCGTTTCGCTTAAGTGCATCTTTAGCCCGCAACCCTATGGTGGGGCGAATGCAACCGCCGGAAAGGCGGACTGGCGAGGATTGGACATGCTTATGTCGGAACAGGCGGCGGCCCGCTACGAGGCGGCGGACACGGCTCCGGACGATACGAAGACGCTCTATCTCGACGCGTTGACGCTGGTGGAACGCCTCCACCGGCGGCTGCTCGACGTGATCAAGGACGAATTCGACCGGATGGGCCGCTCGGACGTGAACAGCGTGCAGGCGCTGCTTCTCTTCAATATCGGGGAATTGGAGCTGACGGCAGGCGAGCTGCGGACGCGCGGCTACTACCTCGGCTCCAACGTTTCCTACAATCTGAAGAAGCTCGTCGATTCCGGCTTCATCCGGCATCAGCGCTCGCGCGTCGACCGGCGCTCGGTGCGCGTGTCGCTGACGGAGCGCGGGATCGAGGTCGCGCAGGTCGTGAACGACCTCTACAATCGCCACATCCAGTCGATCGAGAAGGTCGGCGGCATCACGGCGGACGATTTTCGGCTGATGAACAAGGCGCTGCAGCGGCTTGAGCGCTTCTGGACCGACCAGATCCTCTACCGGCTCTGATCCCGCCTTCCGGCTAACCATTTCCAAGGCCCGCGTCGCGCCAGCGCCGCGGGCCTTTTCGATTCCGCCGCCTTCGGCCTATCGCGGCCCGGGCCAAGCCACCTTGCCGCACGCGCCGACCCGACATCGATTGGCCATAAAGATCGGCGATGAACGGGCTGCGGTTGGGCTTGCGGCTGGGCCCGAACATCCGTCACAATGCAGATTTGGCCGGTGGCGCGACCGCGGCTGCTCCTTGTCGAGCACTAGCGCGGCGCGGTTGGCTCATTGCGGATACCGGCCGAAGACGACCGGCCGAAGCACAGGAACCTCAATTTGATGCGATCGCTTCCGTTGCTCGCGGTTTCCGTTGCGTTCCTCGCGCCGACATTGGCGCCGGCGCAGGATTCACTGAACGGCGTCAAGCAATCGGAGTGGATCGAGAACTTCGATTCGCAGTCCGACATTTCACGTCCGGTCTCGACGACCACGCCGATCCTCTCGCCGCAGACCGTGCCGGCGATGGAGCAGACGATCTTCGCCTACCAGGACATCGTCGAGCGCGGCGGCTGGCCGAGCGTGGCGGCGGACAAGGAGCTCAAGATCGGCATGCGCGATCCGAGCGTCGTCGATCTCAGGCGGCGGCTGATCGCGTCCGGCGACCTGCACGAGATGAGCGGCGATCCGGCGGTCTTCGATTCCTACGTCTACGCGGCGGTCAGGCACTTCCAGGAGCGGCTCGGCATCCCCGCCAGCGGCGAGGTGGATGCCACCACCTTCGCGGCCCTTAACGTGCCCGCCGCGGTGCGGCTTTCGCAGCTTCAGCAGAACCTCGAGCGCATCAAGGCGATCGGTACGCCGTCGGGGCGCTACGTGCTCGTCAACATACCGGGCGCGCAGATCGAGGCGGTCGACAACGGCACCGTCGTCTCCCGCCACGTCGCCGTGGTCGGCAAGGTCGACCGGCAGACGCCGATTCTCACGAGCCGCATCGAGGAGATCAATTTCAACCCGTTCTGGACGGTGCCGGCCTCGCTGATCAAGAAGGATCTGATCCCGATCATGCAGAAGGATCCGACCTATCTGACCGACCACCACATCCACATCTACAATCATCACGGCGACGAGATTCAGCCGGCCCAGGTGGACTGGACCACGGACGAAGCGACGAACTACATGTTCAGGCAGGACCCGGGCGAAGGGAACTCGCTCGGCTTTGTGAAGCTCAACTTCCACAACCCTTACCAAGTCTATCTGCACGACACGCCGGAGAAGAACCTTTTCGGCTCCGACTACCGGTTCGAGTCGTCCGGCTGCGTGCGCGTGTTCAACGTGCGTGAGCTGGTGGCGTGGGTGCTGAGCGACAGCGGCTACGATCGCGCCAAGGTCGACGCGACGATCCGCTCCGGCGAGCGGCTCGACGTGAAGGTGGTCAACCCGCCGGCGATCTACACCGCCTACTTCACCGCCTGGACCACGGGCGACGGCGTGGTGCATTTCCGCGACGACATTTACGGGCTCGACAAGCAGAGCACCGTCGCGCTCGCGCAAGACCCGAAGCTGATCGGCTCGCCGGTCGAGTCGCAATAGCGCCGGCCGAGGCGCTGCTCCGGGAACGTGCGGGCGTTACGAGGCCTTTGATATCTTCACGATCGGCGAGAGGGGTGTCGCCAGCCCTTCGTTCGCGCCGCGCTCGATCATCGTGACGGACTGCCGTTTCGGCTCCAGCATGCGGGTGAGTTCGGCAAGCGCGAGCCCGGGGTCGCAGGCCCCGCACATGAAGATGTCGATCGCGGCGTAACCATCTTCCGGCCAGGTGTGGATGGACATGTGCAACTCCGCGAGGAGTGCCACGCCGGTCACGCCGCTCGGCTCAAATCCGTGCAGATAGATGCTGAGGATCGTTGCACCGGCGGCGGCAGCAGCGCTTCGCATGGCAGCGCCGATCGCCTCAGCGTCGCCGAGGTGATGGGCGCCCCAGAAGTCGGCTATGCAATGCCGTGCGCGGGTTGGGCTGCCAACCATCTTTCGATCGGGCCCTGGGTCGAGGCAACCAGTGCATACAACGCGCCTGAAGCTGTCAAGCCTCGCGCCGGCGATGCTGGACGCGCATACTGGCGAGGAAACCTCAGCCGAGCGGCGGGCACCGCGCCATAGGGGGGAGGCGAGCCGTGAGCGACGAAGTCCAAGCCGGGCCGCCGGCCGAGATGGTCGGGGGGACACCGGCGCCGGGGCGACAGCCATCGCCGCTCTTTTGCGTCGAGAGCGCCGATCCTTTCGACACCTACACATACCGCATCGAATCCGTGCGCTTCTCCGGCCGCACCGCCTACCAGGAGGTGACGATCGCCAATACCTACAACTACGGCTTGGCGCTCTTCCTCGATGGGCAATTGCAAAGCACCGAGGACGACGAGGCGCTCTATCACGAGCTCCTGGTGCAGCCGGCGATGCTGCGCCATCCCGAGCCGCGGGACGTGCTGATCCTGGGCGGCGGCGAAGGGGCGTCGCTGCGTGAGGTATTGATCCACGCAAGCGTCGGCTCGGCGACGATGGTCGACCTCGACGGCGAGCTGGTCGAGCTTTGCCGCGAGCATCTTGAGGTGATGCACCAGGGGGCGTTCGACGATCCGCGCGCGCGCATCGTCATCGGCGACGGACGCGCCTTCCTGGAGCACGACCTCGGCCTCTACGATGTCATCATCATCGATCTTGTCGATCTGCTCGAGGAGACGCAGGTGAGGCGGCTCTATACGGTGGAGTTCTATCAGCTCGTCCGCGGCCGTCTTCGGCCGGGCGGTATCGTCGCCGTACAGGGACTGGAGTTCTCCTTCCTCGATTCCGGCGCGCACGCCGCGCTCGCGCGGACGCTCCGCGCGGTCTTCGGCGAAGTGCACAGCTACCGGGCGCACATCCCCTCCTTCCTCGCGGGATGGGGATTTCTGCTCGCGTCGGACTGGTTTCGTCCCGAAGAATGGAGCATCGAGTCGATCGACGCGGCGGTTGCGCAGCGCGTCGGCAACGACTGGCTCGATCACCTGAACGGCGCGTTCCTGCGCAGCTGTTTCGTACAATGCAACGAAACCCGGCGGGTGGTGTCGGGGCCGGGACCGTTGCTGCAGGATGACATAGCTTTCGTGCTGCCCGTCGTCCCGGACGTGCCCGATCCGGCAAGGGCGGTCTTCCCGTATCGCCCGCCGCAGCGCTGAACGGCGCCAATGAACGCACGCTGGCTGGCAATCTCTTTCCGCAGCGCTCCCGCGGCGGGAGAGCGCGTCCTCGCCGCAGTCTCGGAGGACGGGGTCAAGGCCGTCGCGGCCGATCTCGCCGGCGGCCCGCCATCTGCGGAGGTCGGGTCCGCCATGACAGTGGCCGTGGTCGCCGGCCCGGGTGCGCTCCCGCTCGACGAGCAACAGCGTCTCGAAGACTGGATCGCGCGAGCGTCGCAGACCGATCCGGCAGGCGATCTTCGCTTTCAAAGCGATCGCGTCCGCCTGAAGGGCGCGCGGGCGCTCATCTATGCCGCGGCGAGCGTCCTTGATGACTATCTGCTCGGGCTCGCCGCCTTTGCCTACAACGAAATCGAGATCGGCGAACTGCGGAGCGACGTTTCAGAGAAGTGGCGGCAACTCGGTGCGCTGCTCGGCGGCGGTGGCGTCGACAAGCTCGACCGCGATCCACGCGAGGCCGCCGTGGCGGTAGCCGAGATCGGGCAGCTGCGCATGCGATTCGTCGCCCTTGAGCAGGCTGTCTTCTACCCGCCCGCTCCGGTCCCGGCAGGCGCGCATCGCCTGCTGAACGAGCTCGCCCTCTTGAACCGCCACACCGACAGGCTGGAAGCCATCGGCGAGCGTCTGGAGGTTCTGAGTGAGGTCAGTCAGGTCTGGGCGGATCGGTCGCTTGCCACCAGCCAGCACCGGCGTGAGATCATCGCCGAAGTGGTCATCTCGATCCTGCTTCTGATCGAGACGATCGTGATCCTCTACGACCTCGTAAGGTGATGCCCGGACCGGGCGATCAGCAGGAGCCTTTGTCCCAGGTCTGCTGCGAATAGCCGAGTGCGCGCGCGGCCGCCTGTTCCTGGGGGCTGAGTTCCGACCAATCCTTATCCGAAGAAGCGCTGTCGCCGCCGCTGTCCCAAAGCCGCTTGTTCCAACCGAGCGTCATCCACGCTGCCTGGTCGGCTTTGGTCATTTCGCCCCAGTCCATGTCGTTCCAGTCGCAGACATTGGCCGGCGCCGCATACGCGGCGGGCAGGAGCGCGACGCTCCACGCCGTTGCCCCAAAGGCGAAAATTCCGACTGTAAGAAGGATTGTCGCGCGGTGCCCGCGCTTCCGGATGCCGACCATGGATGTTGCTCCCCACGCCGCCTCCAGCGATGCTAGCAAGCTCCTCGTGGCGTTTCCATACCCTCGCGCCCTCGCTTGGCGGGGGCGGGGGTCTGTGGTATCGCGCGCGCTCGCTCCCCCGCTGCACCGCAGCGGGGCGCTACCGCCATTCCGACAGAACCGGGACTGAGAATGTCGCAAACCAAGCCCGCCCGCGAGCCTTCCGGGCCCGACGCGTTCTTTTCCGCGACGCTTGCCGAATCGGACCCGGAGATCGCCGACGCGATTGCCGCCGAGCTCGGCCGCCAGCAGCACGAAATCGAGCTGATCGCGTCTGAGAACATCGTATCGCGCGCCGTGCTCGAGGCGCAGGGCTCGGTGATGACCAACAAATATGCGGAGGGTTATCCGGGCAAGCGCTACTACGGCGGCTGCGAGTTCGTCGACGTCGCGGAGACGCTCGCGATCGAGCGGGCGAAGAAGCTCTTCGGCGCGAATTTTGCGAACGTGCAGCCGAGCTCCGGCAGCCAGATGAACCAGGCCGTGTTCCTGGCGCTGCTCAATCCGGGCGACACCTTCATGGGCCTCGACCTTGCCGCCGGCGGCCACCTGACGCACGGCTCGCCGGTCAACATGTCGGGCAAGTGGTTCAAGGTCGTTCCCTACGGCGTGCGCCGCGAAGACCAGCTCCTCGACTATGATGCGATCGAGCGGCTCGCGCACGAGACGAAGCCGAAGCTCATTCTTGCCGGTGCCACCGCCTATTCGCGCGTCTGGGATTTCGCCCGCTTCCGCGCGATCGCCGATTCGGTCGGCGCCACCCTGATGGTCGACATGGCGCATTTCGCCGGCCTCGTCGCGGGTGGCGCGCATCCTTCGCCGGTCCCGCATGCGCATGTCGTCACCACGACCACGCACAAATCGCTCCGCGGCCCGCGCGGCGGCATGATCCTGACGAACGACGAGGCGATCGCCAAGAAGATCAATTCGGCGGTCTTCCCGGGCCTCCAGGGTGGGCCGCTGATGCATGTCATCGCCGCGAAGGCTGTGGCGCTCGGCGAGGCGCTCCGTCCCGAGTTCAAGAGCTATGCTCGCAACATCGTGGAGAATGCGCGCGCGCTTGCCGAGCAGCTGAAGAGCCTCGGCTTCGACATCGTCTCCGGCGGCACCGACAACCACCTGATGCTCGTCGACCTGCGTCCGAAGCGGCTCAAGGGCAACGTCTCGGAGAAGGCGCTCGTGCGCGCCGGCCTGACCTGCAACAAGAACGGCATCCCGTTCGATCCGGAGAAGCCCTTCGTCACTTCCGGCATCCGCCTTGGCACACCGGCCTGCACCACGCGCGGCTTCGGCGTCGCCGAGTTCCGCCAGGTCGGACAGATGATCGCCGAGGTTCTCGACGCGGTGGCGCAGTCGGAGGACGGCGCCGCGCCGCTCGTCGAGGCGGCGGTCAAGGCGAAGGTGCACGCGCTCACCGACCGCTTCCCGATCTACACTGTGACCAGCGGGAGCTGACGCGTCCGATGCGCTGTCCCTATTGCGGCGCCACCGACACGCAGGTGAAGGATTCGCGGCCGACGGAGGACGACAATGCGATCCGCCGCCGGCGCGTCTGCGTGGAATGCGGCGGGCGCTTCACGACGTTCGAACGCGTGCAGCTGCGTGAGCTGACCGTGCTGAAGCGCTCCGGCCGCCGCGTCCCCTTCGACCGCGACAAGCTGATGCGCTCCGTGCAGGTGGCGCTCAGGAAGCGGCCGGTCGATCCGGAGCGCGTGGAGCGCATGGTCTCCGGCATCGTGCGCCAGCTTGAAGTCACGCGGCGAGCAGGAGATTCCGGCGCAGGATATCGGCGAGCTGGTGATGGAGGGGCTGAAGAACCTCGATACCGTCGCCTATGTGCGCTTCGCCTCCGTCTATCGCGACTTCGGCGAGGCCAAGGATTTTGAGACCTTTGTCGGCGAGCTTGCCGAGGACAAGGCCGTTACGGGGAAGGAGCGGTGACGCCGGTCGCCCGTCCGAGGCTTAACCTCCCCCTTGAGGGGAGGTCGGAGCCTGCGGAGCGAAGCGACAGCAGACTCCGGGAGGGGGTGCTGCCGCGAAGTGGAAATACCCCCTCCCGAAATCCGTCGTGCTCCGCCCGCCAGATTTCGACCTCCCCTCAAGGGGGAGGTTATATGGCGATGCGCAGTCACAGCCTTTCGTGCAGCCTATCGTAGAGCGTGGCGCACTATGTTCACCGGGATCATCACCGACGTGGGCGAGGTGACGGCGATCATGCCGCGCGACGTCGGCGTGCGCTACCGCATCGCCACCGCCTACGATCCCGCGACGATCGAGATTGGTGCGTCGATCGCCTGCGGCGGCCCGTGCCTGACGGCCGTCGAGCGCGGCGCAAAGGGGAACCGCGGCTTCTTCGAGGTCGAGGCCTCGCCGGAGACGCTTCACCGCACCACGCTCGGCGGATGGGCCGTCGGAACGCGCATCAATCTCGAGCGGTCGCTGAAGCTCGGCGAGGAGCTCGGCGGGCATCTCGTCAGCGGCCACGTCGACGGGATCGCCACGATCGTCGAGCGGCGCGACACCGGCGACATGGCGATCTTCAGCTTCGAAGCGCCGGCGGAGCTTGCCCGCTTCATCGCCGAGAAGGGCTCGGTCGCGCTCGACGGAACCTCGCTTACCGTGAATGCGGTCGCCGGCCGGCGCTTCGATGTGACGATCATCCCGCACACGCTCGGCGTCACCACCTGGGGCGAGCGGAAGGCCGGCGATCGGGTCAACCTCGAGGTCGATCTCGTCGCGCGCTACGTTGCGCGTCTCGCCGAGCCGGTCTAGATCGCTCGTTTCGCTCTAACATTGCGACATGGCCGACAGCCCACCCCATCTGCTCGTCATCGAGGCGCGCTTCTACGACGACATCTCCGACGCGCTGCTCGCCGGCGCGGTCGCCGCCATCGAGCGCGCCGGCGCGACCTTCGAGCGCGTCAGCGTTCCCGGCGCGCTCGAGATCCCGGCGGCAATTTCGATGGCGCTTGCCGGCGGCGAGCGCTTCGACGGGTTTGTCGCGCTCGGCTGCGTCATCCGCGGCGAGACGGCGCATTTCGAGATCGTGGCGAACGAGTTGGCGCGCGCCCTCATGAATCTTGCAGTCGAGCACCGGCTCGCGATCGGCAACGGCATCCTGACGGTTGAGAACGACGAGCAGGCCTGGCGGCGGGCGCGGGTCGGCGAATTGAACAAGGGTGGGGGAGCCGCAGAGGCGGCGCTTGCGATGATCGCGCTCAAGGCGCGGCTTTCGTCGTGACGAGCGAGAGCCGGCCGGCCAATCAGCGCGGCGCTGCCCGGCTCGCGGCCGTGCAGGCGCTCTACCAGATGGACGTGGGCGGCGCGCCGCTCCCAGCCGTCATCGCCGAGTTCGAGACGCACCGGCTCGGCGCCGAGCTCGAAGGCATGCAGTTTCGCCCGGCCGACCGCGCCTTCTTCCGCGCGCTCGTCTCCGGCGTCGTGGCGAAGCAGCGCCGCGTCGACCCGATCATCCATGCCGCGCTGCCGCCGACCTGGCCGCTTACGCGCATCGATCTGACGCTCCGCGCGATCCTGCGCTGCGGCGTGTTCGAGCTGATCGAGCGCCGCGACGTGCCGGCGCGCGTCGTCATCAGCGAATATGTCGACGTCGCCAACGCCTTCTTCTCGGCTGACGAGCCGGGGCTCGTGAACGGCGTGCTCGACCGCGTCGCGCATCAGGCACGGCCGGAGGAGTTCCCGCAGGCCGCCTCCGGCTGAAGGCGCGCGATGCCGCTCGACGAGCTTTCCATCATCGACCGTTACTTCCGGCCGCTCGCAGGCGAAGGCGCCTTCGATCTTCGCGACGACGCCGGGGCGATCGCGGTGCCGTCGGGTCGCGACCTCGTCGTCACCACCGACATGATCGCCTGCAATGTGCACTTCCTTGCCGGCGATCCGCCCGGGACGGTCGCGCAGAAGGCGCTCCGCGTGAACCTTTCCGACCTCGCGGCAAAAGGTTCGACGCCGCTCGCCTATACGCTCAGCCTCGGATTGCCGCCGGCGTTCGACGATGCCTGGCTTGCCGCCTTCGCCGACGGCCTTGCGCGCGACCAGCAGCTTTACGGCGTCGGCCTCCTCGGCGGCGACACGATCGTCGCGCCGGCCGGCCCGGTCGTCTCCATCGCCGCCTTCGGGCTGGTGGCGAAGGGCCGCATGGTGCACCGCGCCGGTGGCCGCCCCGGCGACGCCCTCTACGTCTCCGGCGTGATCGGCGCCGGGGCCGCGGGACTGGCGCTCCTGAAGGGCGAGGCGGGGGCGTGGGACGCGCTTCCCGAGGCGGCGCGCGCGGCGCTCGTGTCGCGCTACCGTCTGCCGGAGCCGCGTATCCCGCTCTCCGCGGCTATTGGCGCGCACGCTTCCGCGGCGATGGACATTTCCGACGGCCTTGTCGGCGACTGCGACAAGCTCTGCGCGGCCTCAGGATGTGCGGCGACGATCGATGCGGGCCGCGTGCCGCTACCGCCGGGCCTTTCGGCGGATGATGACGGGCTGCTTGCCAGGCTTCTCAGCGCGGGCGACGATTACGAAATCCTCGCAGCCGTGCCGCCCGAAAGAGAAGAGCGCTTTCGCGCGATGGCGAGCGCCGCCGGCGTGCCGGTCACGCGGGTCGGGGCGCTCAAAGAGACAGAGGGAGAAGCGCTGACGGACGTGCTTCTTGGGGGGCGGCCGCTTCGATTGTCGCGGCGCGCCTACGTGCACGGACGGTCGGGCGGAAATCCATGACGGAACTGGCGGCGCGGGCCTACGAAATCGACGACCGCAAGGCGCGGCGGAACGTGTTCGTGCTCGCGGCCGCCGGCGCGCTTGGCGGGTCGGCGGGTCCGATCAACTTCGCGATCGCCGCGCTCGTCGCCTACAATCTCCTCGGCGATGACAAGTCTCTCGCCACGCTTCCCGCCACCGCCTACGTGGTCGGCACGGCGTGCGGCACCGTGCCGGCTGCGCTTCTCATGCGGCGGATCGGCCGGCGGCCGGGCTTCATCACCGGCATGTTCATCTCCACCGCGGGCGCCTGTCTTTCGGCGACCGCGGTAACGCTCGCATCGTTTCTGCTGCTTTGCGCGGGAGCGTTCGTGGTCGGCTTCGCCAACGCCTTTGTGCAACAGTTCCGCTTCGCCGCCGCCGACACGGCGAGCCACGGGTTCCGGCCGCGCGCGATCTCGCTCGTCCTTGCCGGCGGCATCGCCGCCGGCGTGCTCGGCCCGCAAACCGTCATCCACACGGCCGACCTCTTCGCGACGGCGCCGTTCGCCGGGGCCTATCTCAGCTCCGCCGTGCTGACGCTCGCCGCGGTCGTCGCCTTGAGCTTCCTCGATATTCCGCATTCGCGAGCGCGCGATCGCAAGGCCGGCGGTCGACCGATCGGCACGATCGCGCGGCAGCCGGCGTTTCTGGTCGCGGTCGGCTGCGCGACCTCCGCTTACGCCGTCATGAGCTTCGTCATGACCGCCGCGCCGCTTGCCATCGTCATGCATCATCACTCCCGCGATGCCGCGGTGCTCGGCATTCAATGGCACGTGCTTGCCATGTATTGCCCGAGCTTCTTCACCGGATCGCTGATCGCGCGTTTCGGGGCGGAGCGGGTCGTCGCCGCCGGGCTTCTGCTTCTCACCGGCTGTGCGGTGGTGGCGCTCAGCGGCACGACGATCGGCCATTTCTGGCTGGCGCTCGTCCTCCTCGGGGTCGGCTGGAATTTCGGGTTCATCGGCGGAACGGAGCTCGTCACCGAGACCTACCGGCCGGAGGAGCGGGCAAAGGTTCAGGCGCTCAACGATTTCCTCGTCTTCGGATCGGTTGCGGTCGCCTCCTTCTCGTCGGGCCAGATGCTGTTCATCGGCGGGTGGAACGCTTTGAATCTCGTCGTGCTTCCGGTCGCGCTCGTCTGCCTTCTTGCTTTGTTCTGGCGCATGATGCGGCGCGCAAAGCCGGCCTGACGCCGCGCCGCCTCCCTTGACGGACCGGGGCGATTCCGCAATACCGCGCGGGACTCGTTCCATCCCCGCTGGGCCCCGGCGGCCGCGTGTTTTCGCCCGCTTGGCCCGGCCTGGCCTCGTTCCAAGGAATCCTCGATGCTTCCCCTTTATTTTGTCATAGCGTGCGGTGTGCTGAGCATCGTCTACGCGGTCTGGGCCATCCAGTCCGTGCTCGCCGCCGACGCCGGTAATGCCCGCATGCAGGAGATTTCGGGCGCCATCCGCGAAGGCGCTACCGCCTATCTGACACGCCAATACTCGACCATCGCGATCGTCGGGATCGTTGTCTTCGCGCTCGCCTGGTGGCTGCTCTCCGTCACCGCCGCGATCGGCTTTGCGATCGGCGCCATCCTTTCCGGCTTGGCCGGCTTCATCGGCATGCTCGTTTCCGTCCGCGCCAACGTCCGGACCGCGCAGGCCGCCTCGCAGTCGCTCGGTGCCGGGCTTGCTATCGCCTTCCGCTCCGGCGCCATTACCGGGCTCCTCGTCGCCGGCTTGGCGCTGCTCGGCGTATCGGTCTATTTCTTCATCCTGACCGGTCCGCTCGGTCTTGGCGCCACGAGCCGCGAGGTCGTGGACGCGCTTGTCGCGCTCGGCTTCGGCGCCTCGCTGATCTCGATCTTCGCGCGTCTCGGCGGCGGCATCTTCACCAAGGGCGCCGACGTCGGCGGCGACCTCGTCGGCAAGGTCGAGGCGGGCATTCCGGAGGACGATCCGCGCAATCCCGCTACGATCGCCGACAACGTGGGCGACAATGTCGGCGACTGCGCCGGCATGGCGGCCGACCTTTTTGAGACCTATGCGGTGACCGTGGTCGCGACCATGGTGCTCGGCTCGATCTTCTTCGACGGCGATATCGCCATAAAGATGATGCTGCTGCCGCTTCTGATCGGCGGCACCTGCGTGCTGACCTCGATCGCCGGCACTTTCTTCGTCAAGCTCGGCTCCAACAACTCGATCATGGGCGCGCTCTACAAGGGTTTCATCGCGACCGCGCTCCTGTCGCTCGTGACGCTTGCGATCGTCATCTGGTGGCTGCTCGGATTCGCCACGGAATATACCGCCGCCACCGCAGTCGGCGCGGTCAGCTTCGCCGGCTGGCACCTCTTCTTCTGCGGCGTCACCGGGCTCGTCGTCACGGGCCTCATCATCTGGATCACCGAATATTATACCGGCACGAACTTCCGCCCGGTGCAGTCGATCGCCACCGCCTCCGTCACCGGCCACGGCACCAACGTGATCCAGGGCCTCGCCGTGTCGCTCGAATTCGACGGCGCTTCCCGCGCTCGTCATCATCGCCGGCATTTTGGTCGCCTACGGCTTCGCCGGGCTCTTCGGCATCGCGATTGCCGTCACCACGATGCTGGCGCTTGCCGGCGTGGTGGTGGCGCTCGACGCCTTCGGCCCGGTCACCGACAACGCCGGCGGCATCGCGGAGATGGCCGACCTGCCGGGCGACGTCAGGAACACCACCGACGCGCTCGATGCGGTCGGCAACACGACGAAGGCGGTCACCAAGGGCTATGCGATCGGCTCCGCCGGCCTCGGCGCGCTGGTCCTCTTCGCGGCCTATACGTCGGATCTGCAATTCTTCTCAGCGCATGCGGAGCCGGGCTCCTTCTTCGAGGGCGTCGCGGTCAACTTCTCGCTGTCCAACCCCTATGTCGTGGTCGGCCTCCTCTTCGGCGGGCTCCTGCCTTACCTCTTCGGCGGCATCGCGATGACCGCGGTCGGCCGCGCCGCCGGCTCGATCGTGGAGGAGGTGCGCCGGCAGTTCCGCGAGAAGCCGGGTATCATGGAGGGCAAGGAAAAGCCCGACTACGGGCGCGCCGTCGACATCCTCACCCGCGCGGCGATCCGGGAGATGATCGTCCCCTCGCTCTTGCCGGTGCTCTCGCCGCTCGTCTGCTTCGGCGTCGTCTATCTGATCGCGGGCAAGTCGGAAGCCTTCTCGGCGCTCGGCGCGATGCTTCTCGGCGTCATCGTCAACGGCCTCTTCGTCGCCATCTCCATGACGGCGGGCGGGGGAGCCTGGGACAATGCCAAGAAATACATCGAGGACGGCAATTACGGCGGCAAGGGCTCGGAGGCGCACAAGGCGGCCGTCACCGGCGACACCGTCGGCGACCCCTACAAGGATACGGCCGGCCCGGCGGTGAACCCGATGATCAAGATCACCAACATCGTCGCGCTGCTGCTCCTCGCCGTGCTTGCGGGGCACTGAGGCGCGGGGGAGGGCGGCACTGGCGGGGGGCGGTCGCCCGCCGCCGACTATTGGCCGTGCTTGACGTTCTTCAGCGCGCCGGGGGCTATGCCGGTTGCCTGGAAGAGCTGAGTGACGAAGGAGAAATCGCGTCCGCCCGTCGGCGTGGTGCGCGAGATGAAGTCGATGATCTTGCCGTCCTTCAGCCCGTAATTCGCGATCTTCTCGACCTGGCTGTTCTTGTCGAAATAGATGGCAAGCACCGTCTGGTCGATCACGTGGGCATTCAGGAAGGCGACCGGGCGGTTGGTCTTCTGGGTGATGTAGTAGAAGACCTCGCCGTTGAAGTCGGCGGTGGTCGAGGGCGTGCCGAGCGCGATCAGCACCTGGTCGCGCGAGGCTCCGACCTCGACCTGCTGCAGCGCCGACTCCGACGGCACGTAGCCGCGCGTCAGCGTCTCTCCGATGCAGCCCGAGAGGACGGTCCCGGCAGTGAGCGCCGCGGCGGCGGCACGCGCGAAACGACGACGATCCCGCATCGCTTTTCCTTCTGTTAGAGCCTTTTCGGCTCTGATTGAATCAGAACCGGGCTCTATCTCCTTGTTGGAGCATGATCTTATCCGAAAATCGGCTCCCGCTTTTCGGGATCATGCTCCGGCGGGTTGCTAACCGCGTATTCGGCCCTTTGCAATGGCACTTCGCATGGGGGGCGTGTATGGCGGAGGTGAGGCGATAGAGCGCGATGGTCTTCTTTTCCAGAACCAGGCGAAAGGAGCGGGAGGCGGCCGAGCAGATCTATTCGGCTGTGCTTGCCGCCGCGCGGCGGCCGCCGTTTTATCTCGCATGCGGCGTGCCCGATACGCTGCAGGGGCGCTTCGAGATGGTCGCGCTCAACCTCTTCCCCGTCCTCAACCGCCTGATGCATGATCCGGGCGACGATCCGGAACTCGCGCGCCTCGTCGCGGAGAGCTTCGTCGACGACATGGACGGCACGCTTCGCGACATCGGGGTCAGCGATACGAAAGTGCCGAAGCGGATGAAGGCGCTTTACGGCTCGTTTGCCGGGCGGGTCACCGCGTATCGGCGGGCCCTCGGTGAGGGCGAGGAAGCGCTTGCCGAGGCGATCGCGCGAAACGTGTTCCCGGAGGGCGTCCGAGACGGTCACGCGCATCTGCTTGCGGCCTATCTCAGAGAAGCGGTTCGCGACGTCCGGGCCGCCGACCTCGTGCGGCTCAGGCGCGGCGAGGTGCCATTCCCCGTGCCGCTCGCGAAGGCGACCGGCTGATGGGCGGGGACGGGTTCTCGCATAGCGTGCGCGTCGAGCGCATCCCGCCCGGCGGCAGGCACGTTCGCATCGAGGCCGACGAAAGCGAGCGGCATAAGATCGCCGCGGCGCTCGGCGTCGTCGGGGTTGCGGCGCTTACGGCGGAATTCGACCTGCGTCGGCTCGGCGCCGACATCTTTGCGGTGCGCGGAACGCTCAGCGCCGCGGTCGATCAGACCGACATCGTGACGCTCGAACCGGTCCGCCAGGAGGTCGCCGAGACGATCGATTTGACGCTCGCGCCGGCCGAGGGGCCGCGCCAGGGGAACGCGCCAGGAGCCGCCGGCGGGGAGCCGACCGAAGAGCGCGATCTCTACCGCAACGGCGAGATCGACCTCGGCGCCATCGCGCAGGAGCATTTGGCGCTCGGTCTCGATCCCTATCCGCGGGCGCCGGGCGTAGCCTTTTCCGGCCACGTGGAGGACGAATTAGGCCCCGAAGAATCGCCGTTTGCCGTGCTGGAGCGGCTGAAACGCGACCAGGAATAGCGCGCCGGGCGGCCCGCGGCTTGCCATGCGGGGCACAAGAGCTATGTTCCGGCCTCCCGCATTGAGAGCGACCGCCTGATGCCGCCGACGATTACGATTGCCCTCGACGCCATGGGCGGCGATGCCGCTCCGGGAGCCGTCATAGGGGGCGCGGCCATCGCCAGCGACCGACGCCCCGATCTCCGCTTCCTGATATTCGGCGACGAGCCCGTGGTGCGCCCGGTGCTCGATGCCTATCCGGACGTCAAGGAGCGGTCCGAGTTCCGCCATTGCAGCGTGACCGTGCAGATGGACGACAAGCCAAGCCAGGCGCTGCGCAAGGGCCGCTGGAAGTCGTCGATGTGGCGGGCGGTGCAGGCGGTGCGCGACCGCGAGGCGGGAGCCGCGGTCTCCGCCGGCAACACCGGCGCGCTGATGGCGATGGCGAAGTTCTGTCTGAAGCCGCTGCCGGGCATCGAGCGGCCGGCGATCGCGGCGATCTGGCCGACGCTTCGCGGCGAGAGCATCGTGCTCGATGTCGGCGCGACGATCGGCGCCGACGCGCGGATGCTGGTCGACTTCGCGGTCATGGGCGCGGCGATGGCGCGCTCCGTCTTCGGCCTCGAGCGGCCCACGGTGGCGCTTCTCAACGTCGGCGTCGAAGAGATGAAGGGGGTCGAGGAGGTGCGCGAGGCGGGGCGCATCCTGCGCGCGATGCAGCATCCGGGCTTCGACTATCGCGGCTTCGTGGAGGGGGACGATCTCGGCAAGGGCACGGTCGACGTCGCCGTGACGGAAGGGTTTTCCGGCAATATCGCGCTCAAGACCGCCGAGGGCACGGCGCGGCAGATTGGCGAATATCTGCGCTCGGCGATGGCGCGCACCTGGGCGGCACGGCTCGGCTACATTTTCGCCCGCTCCGCGTTCCGGTTGCTCAGGGAGAAGATGGACCCGCGCAAGATGAACGGCGGCGTCTTCCTCGGGCTGAACGGCGTCGTCATCAAGTCGCATGGCGGGACCGACGCGGAGGGCTTTGCGAGCGCGATCGAGCTCGCCCGCGACATGGCGCGGAACGACCTCGTCAGCATGATCGCCGAGGACAGCGCCACCGGCGCCGGGGAGGCCACCCTGCATCAGGTCGCAGCGGCCTCCGCATGATCCGGTCGGTGGTGCGCGGGATCGGGAGCTACCTTCCTGCCAAAGTGCTGACCAATGCCGATCTTGCGTCGATGGTCGACACCTCCGACGAGTGGATCGTGCAGCGCACGGGAATTCGCGAGCGCCACGTCGCCGCCGAAGGCGAGCTCACCTCCGACCTTGCGACCGCGGCGGCGCGGCGGGCTCTCGAGAACGCGGAGATCGAGGCATCCGACATCGATCTCATCGTGGTCGCGACCTCTACGCCCGACTACACGTTTCCGGCGAGCGCCGTCACCGTGCAGTGCAACCTCGGCGTCAGCAGCGGCGCCGCATTCGACCTCCAGGCGGTCTGCACCGGCTTCGTCTATGCGCTGACGACGGCCGACGCGATGCTGAAGTCGGGACAGGGCAAGCGCGCCCTCGTCATCGGGGCCGAAACCTTCTCGCGCATTCTCGACTGGAGCGACCGCACGACCTGCGTGCTCTTCGGCGACGGCGCCGGGGCGGTGGTGTTGCAGGCCGAGGAGAGCGCCGGCGCGTTCGCCGATCGCGGCCTCCTGACGGCGCACTTGCGCGCGGACGGCACTTATCGGCAAAAGCTCTATGTCGACGGCGGGCCCTCGGCGACCGGCACGGTCGGCCACGTGCGCATGGAGGGGCGGGAGGTGTTCCGGCATGCCGTCGGCATGATCTCCGACGTGATCAACGCCGCGTTTAAGGCGACCGGCGCGAGCGCGGAGGACATCGACTGGTTCGTGCCGCATCAGGCGAACCAGCGCATCATCGACGCGAGCGCCAAAAAGCTCGGCATCGCCGACCGCAAGGTCGTCTCCACGGTGGCGCTGCACGGCAACACCTCGGCCGCCTCGATCCCGCTCGCGCTCGACGTTGCGGTCGCCGACGGGCGCATCCGGCGCGGCCATCTCGTGATGCTTGAGGCGATGGGCGGCGGGTTCACCTGGGGGTCGGCGCTGTTGCGTTGGTGACGCGTCTGATGTTGACCGGGATTGCCGACCCGCATAGGCTAAGTCCCTTATTCTAAACCGATCCTCTAAGACGGTGCGGCGGAGTGATGGGGGGTAAGACGGTTACGCGGGCAGATCTGGCCGAGGCCGTATTTCGGCGACTCGGCCTGTCGCGGACGGAGTCCGCGGGTATGGTGGAGATGGTGTTGAAGGAGATCTCCGACGCCATCGTTTCGGGGGAAACCGTCAAACTCTCGTCGTTCGGGTCGTTCATGATCCGCGACAAGGGGCTGCGGGTCGGGCGCAATCCGAAGACCGGGCGGGAAGTGCCGATCCCGCCGCGGCGGGTGACCGTCTTCAAGCCGAGCAACATCATGAAGAGCCGCATCAACGATGGTCTCGCCGGCAAGGCGCGGTCGGAGGAAGCGGCAGAGTAGGCGGCAAAGGCCTCCATGAAAGCGCCCGACGCGTTCCGCACGATAAGCGAGGTCGCCGGCGACCTCGACCTGCCGCAACACGTTTTGCGCTTCTGGGAGACCCGCTTCGTCCAGATCAAGCCGATGAAGCGCGGCGGCGGACGCCGCTACTATCGCCCCGAAGACATTGATCTTTTGCGCGGCATCCGCCTCCTCCTCTATGGCGAGGGCTTCACTATCCGGGGCGTGCAGCGGCTCCTGAAGGAGAAAGGCGTCTCCTTCGTCGTGGCGGCCGGCCAGACCGGCTCGGTGGAGACGGTCACGGCCGCACAGGATGACGCGGAAGAGGGGGTGCTCGCCATGCGCCGCCCGCGGCGGGCGCGCTCCGCCTTACCCGCCGACGTTGAAGCTCCCGACGAAGGTCCAGACGAGGGTTCCGATCCGATGGGGGACGATCCGCCGGCGCTCACGCCCGCTCCGCGGCCGGTTTTCGCGCTCGCGCCCGACCGGCGCCGCCGCATGGAGGCGGCGCTCTCCGACCTCGAGGAGGCGAAGCGGCTCCTCGACCAGGCGCGCTGAAGGCCTCGCAGCCTGCGCTTTTGGTCGCGCGGGGGGACTCTGCCGCGGCCAAGCGATTGAACCGGGGGAGGGCCGCCCCTATAGTCCGCCCCAGTCGGAGCGTGGCGCAGCCTGGTAGCGCACCTGAATGGGGTTCAGGGGGTCGGAGGTTCGAATCCTCTCGCTCCGACCAATCCGCCCGGGGGTCCGTGCCCCTCGCGCCTGAACGCCGTCTTGAGCCGCTCCTGCGCGGTGCGCCGGTCGACGGCGATCAGCCCCCAGAGAATGCCGAAGAGCAGGTAGACGTGGCGCCAGTGGTCGATGTCGATCACCGTCGCGATCACGATATGGCCGATCAAGACGATGTAGGCGATCTGCGCCACCGGCTGCAGCGGGCCGGAACGGAAGAGCAGCGGGAAGGCGGCGGCGAGCGTCCACAGGACCAGCGTCAGGTAGGAAATGAATCCCAGCCAGCCATAGGTCGTCAGCGCCTTCAGCCAGATGTCGTGCTCGTCCTCGCCGAACTGGCGGCCGAATTCGATCGCGCCGATGCCGAGCGGGTGGTCGAGCATCATGTTGAAGCCGAGCGCGTGCCGCTGGAAGCGGCCGAGATGGCCGACGTCGTAGCTCTGCTCGACATGCGCGCGGATGTCGAAGAGATGCAGCACCGAGGGGATGGAGAGCGCGGCGGCGATCAGCAGGCAGAGGATCACGAGGCCGACCGTGCCGAGCAGCAGGAAGCGCATGCGCGCCTTGGCGCTGCGCTCCGTCATGAAAAGAAGTCCGCCGATCATCAGCGTGGTGATGATTGAGAGGCCCCAGGCGGCGCGCGAGAAGGAGAGGAAGATGCCGATGAAGATCAGCAGCGCGAAGAGGCCGCTCTTCAGCGCCGCGCCGAAGCGGAGCGTCAGCGCCCGCCTGACGAGGACCACGAACGGAAAGACCAGGAACGGGCCAAAGACGTTCGGATCCTGGAAGCCGCCGGCGGCGCGGCCGAATTTCTCGAAGAGCGTCCCGGTCAGCCCGGAATAGCCGATGATGCCGAGCACGGTGGTGCAGAGCGCGGCGGCGATCCAGGCCGAGACGATCGTGTCGAGCCGCGAACGGTCGTCGGCGATCAGGCAGGCGAAGAAGCAGGAGCTGAAGGCAAGGAACGCGGTGATCGCGTAATAGACCGGCTGGGTGGCGAAGTCCTTGGCCTGCGTCGACGCGATGACGCCGCCGGCGATGAAGAGGATCATCAGGACGATGAGCGGGCTCACGGCGCGCGGTATCGGCAGGCCGAGGAGGAGCCACACCGGTATCACGAGCGCGAGGAAGATCTCGTAGGGCGCCGGCTCGAAGAAGACGAAGCCGCCGAGGAACACCGCGAACCAGAGCAGCCCCGTGGCGAAGGCCCTGGTCGGCAGTCCCGTCGGTTGCGCCGTCGCTGCTGCGGGCGCTACCGCGATCACGCTCAAAAAGCATTCTCCGTGTTGAACAGCCGGAACGGCGTCAACGCGAGAATGTAAAGGTCAAAGATGACCGACCAGTTTTCGATGTAATAAAGATCGTGCTCGACCCGGTGACTGAGCTTTTCCGACGTGTCGGTCTCGCCGCGCCAGCCGTTGACCTGCGCCCAGCCGGTAATGCCCGGGCTCACGCGGTGGCGGGCGAAATAGCCGTCGACGACCTGCTCGTAGAGGCGGTCGGCCGCCTTGGCCTGGAGGGCATGCGGACGCGGGCCGACCAGGGAAAGGTTCCCCTTGATCGCGACGTTGATGAGCTGCGGCAGCTCGTCGAGGCTCGTCTTGCGGATGAAGCGCCCGACGCGGGTGACGCGCGGGTCGTTGCGTGTCGTCAGCTTGGCGGCGTTCTGGTCCGTCTGGTGGACATACATGGAGCGGAACTTGAAGACTTCGATCAGCTCGTTGTTGAAGCCGTAGCGCTTCTGGCGGAAGAGCGCCGGGCCGGGGCTGTCGAGCTTTATGGCGAGAGCGACGGCGAGCATCAGCGGCGCGAAGAGGACGAGAAGGATCGATCCGACGACGCGGTCGAAGCAGGATTTCACCACCCGGTCCCAGTCGGCGATGGGCTTGTCGAAGAGATCGAGGAAGGGGACGGAGCCGACGAAGGAATAAGCGCGCGGGCGGAAGCGGAGCTGGCTTGCGCGCGCCGAAAGGCGGATGTCGACGGGCAGCACCCAAAGCGTCTTCAGAAGCTGGACGAGGCGCTGCTCGGCGGTCATCGGCAAGGCCACGATCAGCATGTCGATTTCCGCCTGGCGGCCGAATTCGAGCAGCTCGTCGATGCGGCCGAGCCGCGGCAGGCCTTCCGCAAGCGCCGGAACGCGGGCGCTTTCGCGATCGTCGAAAATGCCGCAGATGCGGATGTCGTTTGCCGGCTCGGAGCGGAGCGCGCGGATCAGGTCGACGGCTTCCTGGCCGCC
This sequence comes from uncultured Alphaproteobacteria bacterium, assembly GCA_963750115.1. GTDB lineage: Bacteria > Pseudomonadota > Alphaproteobacteria > Rhizobiales > Afifellaceae > DASWJZ01. Next base: position 215,810 of record CAVVPM010000016.1, read on the forward strand.
GCCGACGAGCACCGCGCGACGTTCCAAGGACCCCGCCGCGCGCCAGCTCGCCACGAGCCTGCCGATCATCGACGCGCAGCGCCGTCAGGACGAGGAGGCCGCCGAGGAACCAGCTTGCGAGCCAGACGCGCGAGAAGTCGTCGCCCATCTTGAGGAAGAAGAGCACCAGCGTGAAGCAGCCGAAGACGGCCGCCCAGACGCCCGCTTCGCGTCCGATCTCGACGACCGAGTGGCGATAGTCGCCGACCGAATAGCCGCTGAAGGAGCCGATCAGGAATACGGTCGCCGCCGGAAGCAGAATGGAGGCGATGACGATAGCCGAGGGCCGGCGTCGCGCGGATCGACATAGATCGCGACGATCGCGATGCTCAAGCCGGCGAGCACGGCGAAATCGATGATCCGCGCAAGCCCGGCGAGGATGCCGGGGGTGATGAAGCGGTGCTTCAGAGAAGCGGCGACCTGCGCGGCGGCGACGTTGAGCGGCGTGCGCCCCGCTTCGGCGGGGATCGCAGTCGCGCCCGCGGCGTTGGTCGCGCCGAAGGGGCCGCTAGTGTCGACGATCGTCATGGCCTCGGAGCCGCCTCAAGTCCCCCGCATGCACCGGGTGACTTTGCCGGTCCGAAGAATCAATTTTATCCAACCTTTAAGGTTACCCGGTTCTTTCAGAAGAGGCTTCGCTCACATAGACGGTGTCGCCGGGGTGGATCGGCTCGATGACCGGGATGCGCGATTCGTAGAGCTTGCCGTTGACGGTGCGGCTCAGCCGGACCGTCCGCTTGTTGGCACGGTCGGTGAACCCGCCGGCGACGGCAACGGCGGTCTCCGCCGTGATGCCCGGCACGTAGGGGTACTGGCCCGGGCTTGTTGACCTCGCCGAGCACGAAGAACGGCCGGTAGGTGGCGACCTCGACGGTCACGTTCGGCGTCGCGCAGATAAGCCGTGCGCAAGCCGCGGCTTCGATACTTTGCGCCAGCTCGTCGACGGTCAGGTCGCTCGCCGCGACATCGCCGATCAGCGGGCAGGGAGACTTGCCCCGACTGGTCGACCTCGTAGATGTTGGTCAGGCTCGGCTGGTCATAGACGACGACGCGCAGGCGGTCGCCGGGGCCGAGACGGTAGGGGCCCGAGCCGACGGTCGCGGGCTCGGCGAGCGGCGCGCGATCGGTGCAGCCCGCCATGACGGCGCCCGCAAGGGCAGAGATCAGCACGGCGAGAATACGCAGGCGAATCATGAAGTTCATCCGGCGGCAGGCCGCGGCGACAAGACTGCCGTTCTATGGTTAACGCTCCGCTAATCCTGATTAACGATAGTTGTCGTGAGCGTTAACGTCCTCCTAACCATGACTTCGGGCTAGGCTCACCGGCGGGAATTTCGGAGCAGCGGAATGGCTGAGATTGGTGAAACCGAACTCGATCTCCGCGCCCTGTCGTCGCGCGCTGTGGCGACGCGCATGGCTGCTTGTTCGGGCTCGCCATCGTCGCGGCGGTCGTGACCTATATCGGGCTGGGCTTCGTCAGCCCGCTCTACACGGCCGACACCGCATCCTCATCGAGGAGCGCGAATCGCCGCTGACGCGGCCGCGCGATCAACCGGTCGATACGACGACCGCGGCGCCCGACGAATTGGCGATCCAGAGCCAGGTGCAGGTGCTGAAGTCGCGCGAGGTCGCGAACGCCGTCATCGACGACCTGAAGCTCACCAGCCAGCCGGAATTCGATCCGGCGCGCAAGCCCTCGATGATCGGCTCGCTGCTCGTGGCACTCGGGCTTGAGCAGCAACCCGACCGATTCGACCATCCGCCAGCGGGTGATGGACAGCTACTTCGCGCGGCTCTCCGTCTTTCCGGTGCAGCAGTCGCGGGTGATCGGCGTACGAATTCTCGGCGTCGCAACCGAAGCTCGCCGCCGACGTCGCCAACGCGGTCGCCGACTCCTTCGTCAAGCTGCAGCAGGACGCCAAGCGCCAGTCGGCGCTGGAGGCGACCGAATGGCTGCAGCAGCAGATCGAACAGCTGCGCGGGCGCGTCGCGGACGCCGAGCAGGCGGTCGCCAATTACCGCACGAGCCATGGTCTCTACGACCTCGACAACAGCACCACCGGCAACACCGACACCGGAAGCACCGGCGGCGGCAGCAGCAATCTTTCGACCCAGCAGCTCGGCGACATGAACGCGGAGCTCGCGCGGGCGAGGGCGGCGCGGGCGGAAGCCGAGGCGCGGGCCAACGCCGTGCAGCAGCTTCTCGACCAGGGCGCCTCGCTCGATTCGTCCGGGGACGTGTTGAACTCGCCGCTGATCCAGCGGCTGCGCGAGCGGCAGGTGGCGCTGCAGGCGCAGATCGCCGACCTCTCCACGACGCTCCTTCCGAGCGCATCCGCGCATGCGCGCGCTCGAAGAGCAGGTCGCCAATCTCGACACGCAGATCCGCGCCGAGGCGGAGAAGGTGCTCGCCTCGCTGCAACACCGCCGCGCGCGTCGCGGCGGCGCGCGAGCAGTCGCTCGTGAAGAGCCTGAACGACGCCAAGGCCGATGTCTCCCGCTCCAACGACCAGGGCATCGAGCTGCGCGCGCTGGAACGCGAGGCGACGGCGCAGCGGGACCTGCTGGAATCGTTCCTCTCCCGCTACCGCGAGGCGGCGGCGCGGACCGACGCCAACTATCTTCCGGCCGATGCGCGCATCATTTCGCATGCGGTCCGCCGCTGACCCGTCATTCCCGAAGAAGACGATGATGTCGATCGCCGCGGCGCTTGCGGTGCTCCTCATCGGCAGCCGCAATCGTGCTCTTGCGCGAGTTCATGTCCGGGCGCGCGTTCCGCGTGATCGGCTATAGCGCCGGCGGCGAAAGCGCACCGTCGCTCAAGCCGGCCGCGGCTGCATGCGGAGCGGAAGGCGCTGCCGGAGCCCGAAGCCAGCGCGCCGCCGCCGTCGCCGCCAAGCGACGACGTGGAAGTCGTGCCTGTCGCGACGGTCGACGAGGCGGAGAGCGAGGACCAGTCGGAGGAGAAGCCGGCCGAGGCATCCGAGGAAGCGATTCCGGAAGAGGAAGCCGCCGACGAGCCGCAGGCGGAAGCGACCGGCGAGCCTGAGGCGGAGCCGACCGATGAGGCCGCCGACGGCAAGAAGTCGGAAGCGACGGAGCTTGCCAAGATCATCGGCGGCGCGGACGTGAAGCATTGCGCTTTTCGTCGGCGCGGAAGGCGGGGAAGGCGCTGGGGCGATCGCCTTTTCGGCCGCCCGTGAAGCCGCCGACGACAAGCTCCGCTCGATCGTGATCGACTCGGGCGCAAGCCGTCGGAGGCGCTCGGCCAGGAGCGGCCCGGCCTTTGCGACCTCCTCGCCGGCGGCGCGGCTTTTGGCGAGGTGATCCAGCGCGACGAGGATGCGCGTGTCCACATGATCCCGCTCGGCGCGATCGGCGAGGACCCGCCATTGCAGCGCATGCAGCTCGTGATCGGCGCGCTGGCGCACACCTACGACAAGGTGATGTCGTCGCCGACAAGCTCGACGATTGGCCGGACGAGCATCTGCAGCCCGACGTCGCGGCGATCGTCTGCGCTGCCGGAAATGACCGAGGAGCTGCGCGCCGAAGTCTACGACGCAGGCGCTTGCGCGCGGCGCGAAGAGCGCCGTCATCGTGCGCTTTGCGAGCGAGCACGGACGCGGGCGGCGAAGAGGAAAGCGCCGCCGCCTGAGGTCGGCCCTCGATCGCCGTCGTAATCGATGTCTCGTCACGATCTGATCCGCGCCGCGCTCGAAGCGCTTCTCGCTGCGCGCGCGCCGCCTGGCTGCCCACGCCGCCGAAGCGCGCCGGCTTCGTGGTGACGCTTCATCACGTCGCGCCGGCGAACGGCGTCGGCCGTTCGCGCCGAACGCGCTCCTTTCGATCACGCCGGAATTCCTCGACCGCTTCCTCGGCCATTTCATCGCGCAGAGGCTGGCGTTTCGTCTCGGTCGACGAGATGACAGTCGGAGGCGACGCGGGCGCCGACGGGCGGCGCATCGCCGTCACGCTCGACGACGGCTACCGCGACAATGTCGAACACGCTTTGCCGGTCTTCCGCCGCCACGGCGTGCCGTTCACGATCTATCGTCTGCCCGGGCTTCTGCGAGCGGACCGCGGAGCTCTGGTGGGAGGCGCTGGAGCGCATCATCGCCGCGGCGGACGCGCTCGAAGCGGCCGGGCGAGCGGCGATCGCTTCCGACGCGAAACCCGGCGCGAGAAGGCGGAGGCGTTTCGCCGTGGACGCGTGGCTGACGCCGAGGCCGACGAGGCGGAGCAGCGCGATGCGATCCGCGCGCTATCGGAAAAGCACGGGCTCGACCTTGCGGCGCTCGCGCGCGAGCTGGTCATGGACTGGGACGAGGTGCGGCGAGATCGCCGCCGATCCGCTCTGCTCGATCGGCGCGCACACGATGACGCATCCGGCGCTGGCGCGGCTTGCGGCCGACACCGCCTTACGCGAGATCGCGCGATAGCATCGAGGCGATCGAGGCGAAGATCGGCAAATCGGCCGACGAGCCTCGCCTTTCCCTACGGCTATCCGTCGGCGGCGGGCGCGCGGGAGGCGAGGCTTGCAGCGCAGGCGGGCTCCTTGCCTCCTTCACCACGCAGCCCGGCTACATTCCCGCCGCCGGCTCGCGGCATGGCCTGCCGCGCGTTTCGATCAACGGGCTCTTCCAGCGCCTTCGCTACCTGGACGTGCTCCTGTCGCCGGGCCTGTGGGCGCTGCGGGACCGATTCCGGCGCATGCGCTAAGGCCGCTTCGTCCGCGGCCGCTGCATCCAGGCGATGAGCGCCGCGGCGGGGAGAACCCAGATCGTGCCGGCGACGACGAAAAGACGAACTGCGTCAGCCCGGAGCTTCCCGGGAGCTTGGCGGCGGCGACCGTCATCGCCATCAGCGCGTAGACGCAGACGAAGACGACGAGGAGGATGGTCCCGATGAGCTTTCTGACGCGCTCCGGCATGCCGCGTGCTAAGGCGCATCGGCCGCGGGCTGCAAGCAGCGGCTCGCGACCGGGAGTCGCGCGGGGCCGCCTTGCCGGCCCCGGAGACGCGGCATTTTAAGGAGGCCGATGGTCGCCGCTCCGGCAGAAATCGAGGATGCGCGGCCGGCGCTGCCGTCGAGCCGAGGCCCGCGGGCCTCGCGCGGCTGGCTCGCTCTTCCTGGTCCTCCTCGTCTTCACCATGGTGCTGGTCGGCGGAGCGACGCGGCTGACCGAATCCGGCCTTTCGATCACCGAATGGGACCTCGTCACCGGCACGCTGCCGCCGCTGGACGCTGCCGCGTGGCAGGCGGAGTTCGCGCGCTATCGGCAGAGCCCGCAATACGCGCTCCTGAACCACGGCATGAGCCTTTCCGACTTCAAGACCATCTACTGGTGGGAATGGGCGCACCGCGAGCTTGGCCGCTTCATCGGGCTCGTCTACATCGCCGGCTTCTTCTGGTTCGTCGGGCGGCGGGGCGTGCCGGCGCGGACTGGCTGGACTCTCGCCGGCATCGGCGTGCTGCTCGGGGCGCAAGGCGTCGTCGGCTGGATCATGGTGGCGTCGGGCCTTAAGCCCGGCATGACGGCGGTGGCGCCGCTCAAGCTGGCGCTGCACCTGACGCTCGCCTCGCTGCTCTTCGCGGCGCTCATCGCGCTCTTCGTGCGGCTCGGCGGCGCCGAGGCGCGAGACGGTCGCGCCGGGGGCGCGCCTGGCGCGGCGCGCGTGGCCGTGGTCGTCCTCGCCTTCGTGCAGATCGCGCTCGGCGGGCTCGTCGCCGGCCACGACGCCGGCCTGGTCTACAACACCTGGCCGCTGATGGACGGCCGCTTCGTGCCGAGCGGGCTCGGCATGCTGACGGCCGCTCTGGCTCAACCTCGTCGACAACGTGACGACCATCCAGTTCGACCACCGGATCGGCGCCTATGTGCTGGCCGCGACGATCCTCGCCTATGCGGTCGCGCATGCGGCGCGGCGCGGCGCCGGCGCGCAACCGCGCGATGCTGATGGCGGTGCTCGTCGTCGCGCAGGTCGCGCTCGGCATCGCGACGCTCGTGCAGGTCGTGCCGATCGGTCTGGCGCTCCCGCATCAGGCGATGGCGCTGATCCTGCTCCTCGACGCTGGTGTGGAACGCCGAGCGTCTTCCGCGGCGAGCCGTCTAGTCCGACAGCGAGAGGAGCGCGGCGTCGGGCGGGCCGACTTCTCGCCGTCGATCGCCACCCGCTCGCCGATGACCTTTGCGCGGCCGCTCGCCACCAGCTTCAGCGCCAGCGGATAAAGGCGGTGCTCGACCTTGAAGCACGCGCGCGGCGAGCGTCTCCGGCGTGTCGCCGGGAAGAACCGGCACGGCGCCCTGCGCGATGATCGGCCCGGCATCGACCTCCGCGCGCACGAAATGCACCGTCGCGCCGTGCAGCTTGACGCCGGCGGCAAGCGCGCGCGCGTGCGTGTCGAGGCCGGGGAAGAGCGGCAGGAGCGAGGGGTGGATGTTGAGCATCCTGTCGCGCCAGGCCGCGACGAAGCTCCGCCGACAGGAGCCGCATGAAGCCGGCGAGGCAGATCAGCTCGATCCCGGCGTCGCGGAGCGCAACGTCGAGCATCGCCTCGAATTCGGCCTTCGACTGCCGTGCGCCGGCGATCGACGACGGTCGCAGCGATGCCGGCCTCGCGCGCGTAGGCGAGGCCGGCGGCGTCGGCATTGTCGGCGAGCGACGAGCGCGATCTCGGCCGGGTAGCGCGGGGCCTTCGCCGCCTGCGATCAGCGCGGCAAGGTTGCTGCCGCGCCCGGAGATCAGGACCGCGGTCTTACGCTTCGGCTCAGGCATCGAGATTGAGCGCGCCGGTGAAGGTGACGGCGTCGCCTTGCGCCGCGCCATCCGGCCGAGCACCGTGACCGTCTCGCCGTGCGCGTCGAGCACGCCGCTGCACGGCATCCGCAGCGTCGGCCTCGACGACGAGCACCATGCCGACGCCGCAGTTGAAGGTGCGCAGCATCTCCGCCGGCTCGACCGATCCCGGCGAGCCAGCGGAAGACCGGCGGGACCTTGATCGCCGCAAGGTCGATCGCCGCCGCGAGATCGTCGGGGAGCGACGCGCGGAACGTTCTCCAACAGCCCGCCGCCGGTGATGTGCGCGAGCGCCTTCACGGCGCCGGTCTCGCGGATCGCGTCGAGGCAGGCGCGGACATAGATGCGGGTCGGCGTGAGGAGCGCGGCGCCAAGGCTCGTCTCCGGCGCAAAGGGGGCAGGGTCGGACCAGCGGAGCCCTGCGACCTCTGTGATGCGCCTGACCAGCGAGAAGCCGTTCGAATGGACGCCGTTCGAGGCGAGGCCGAGGAGGAGGTCGCCGGCTTTGATGTCGCCGCGCGGCAGGAGCCCGTCGCGCTCCACCGCGCCGACGGCAAATCCCGCGAGATCGTAGTCGCCCTTGCCGTAGAGCCCGGGCATCTCGGCCGTCTCGCCGCCGACGAGCGCTGCGCCCGCCTGGCGGCAGCCCTCGGCGATCCCCTCGACGATCCGCCCGGCGGCCTCGACGTCGAGCGCGGAGGTGGCGAAATAGTCGAGGAAGATCAACGGCTCCGCACCCTGCACGACGAGATCGTTCACGCACATGGCGACGAGGTCGATGCCGATCGTGTCGTGCGTCGCCGCTCTCGATCGCGATCTTGAGCTTGGTGCCGATCCCGTCGGTCGTCGCCACCAGGACCGGGTCGCGGAATCCGGCGGCCTTCAGGTCGAAGAGCGCGCCGAAGCCGCCAAGCCCGCCGAGAACGCCCGGACGGGCAGTGGACGCCGCCGCCGGCTTGATACGCTCCACCAGGCCGATGCCGGCATCGATATCGACGCCGGCATCGCGGTAGGTCAGGGGGCGGTCGGTCAGGGTATTGCGTTCATTCGGCATTCTACGCTAGCGCCTAGTGTGCCGGCGGGGGGATTGCAAGAACGCTCGCCGTTCGGCCAGCGGACGCGCCGCCATCACCGCCCGCGCGCCGCGGCTAGCCAGGTCCGCGCTTTGACCCTACCGAATTTCATTACCATCGCCCGCCTGATCGGCGTTCCCCTGATCGTTTGGCTGATGATTGCGGACCGCTATCTGGAGGCGGCGGTGATTTTCATCCTCGCCGGGGCGTCGGACGCGGCCGACGGCTTCATCGCCAAGCGGTTCCACGCGTCGTCGGAGCTTGGCGCCTATCTCGACCCGGTCGCCGACAAGGCGCTGCTCGTCTCCGTCTTCATCACCCTCGGCCTCAAGGGTGCGCTGCCGGCCTGGCTCATCGTGCTCGTCGTCAGCCGCGATCTTTTCATCATTGGCGCCATGCTGCTTGCCTATATGCTGACGAACCCCATGGCGGTGCATCCGCTGTGGGTATCGAAGGTGAACACGGTGGCGCAGATCGTCCTCATTGCCTTTGTGCTCGGTGACCGCTCCGGGGTCACCGCGTTCAGCCCGCTGATCTTCGTCGCGGTGGCGGCGGTGGCGGTGCTGACGGTCGCCTCCGCCGGCGCCTATCTCGTCGAGTGGGTGCGGCACATGGCGGGAGGCCCGGGCGACGCGGGGCCCGGCGCGATATGAACATCCGGCTGGAAGCCATCTTCTGGTTGGGCGCCCTCCTGGTGCTGCTGCTCTTCCTTTGGGTGTTCAGCGGCATCCTTCTCCCGTTCATCATGGGGATGGCGCTCGCCTACCTCCTCGACCCGATCGCCGATCGGCTGGAGCGGGCCGGGATGAGCCGCTTCTGGGCAACGATCACCATCGTCGTGCTGTCGGTGCTCGTGCTGACGCTGACGGCGCTGATCGTCATCCCGCTGCTCGTCGGCCAGCTCTCCTCCTTCCTGAAGGATCTGCCGAACTACGCGGCCGAGCTGCAGGCGCTCGGCGACCGTTTCTTCGCGACGAGCATCGGTGAATATTTCAAGACGCAGGGGAGCGGCACGAGCGTCGATCAGATCGTGGCGCAGGGCGCCTCCTGGGCCGCCACCGTGCTCGCCTCGGTGTGGGCCGGCGGGCAGGCCGTGATCAGCGTCGTCAGCCTGATCGTGGTGACGCCGGTCGTCGCCTTCTATCTGCTCTACGATTGGGACCGCATGCTTGGCCGCATCGACGCGCTGCTGCCGCGCGAGCATGCCGCGACCATCCGCAGGCTAGGCGGCGAGATCGATACGGCGATTGCCGGCTTCATACGCGGCCAGGGCGCGGTCTGCCTCATCCTCGGCCTCTTCTATGCCATCTCGCTTTCGATCGTCGGGCTGAATTTCGGCTTCCTCATCGGCTCCGCCGCCGGCGTCATCAGCTTCATTCCTTATGTCGGATCGATCACCGGCTTCCTCATTTCCGTCGGCGTAGCGCTGGTGCAGTTCTGGCCCGACGGGCTCTGGATCGGAGCGGTCATCGGCGTCTTCGTCGTCGGCCAGTTCGTCGAAGGCAACATCCTGCAGCCGCGCCTCGTCGGCTCTTCGATCGGCGTGCATCCGGTATGGCTCATGTTCGCGCTCTTCGCATTCGGCTCGCTCTTCGGATTCGTCGGCGTGCTTCTGGCGGTCCCGGTCACCGCGGCGATCGGCGTGCTCGTCCGCTTCGCGGTCGAACGTTATCGCCTGAGCGCGCTCTATCTCGACCGGGATGACAGTCCGCCCAGGGACCGCATCTTGAAGTGATCGATGCCCGCACCGACACAGCTGCCGCTCGTGCTTCCCCACGCACCCAATCTCGGGCGCGAGGACTTCATGCCGGGCGCCTCGAACAGCGAGGCCCTGCGGCTCGTCGAGAGCTGGCCCGACTGGCCTTCGCCGGTCGTGCTGCTCACCGGGCCGGCGGGCTCCGGGAAGACGCATCTCGTGCATATCTGGGCGGCGCGGGCGGAAGCGGAGATCGTCGAGGCCGATGCGCTCAAGTCAGAGCGCGCGCTTCGCCTGCCGGCGAGCCAGGCGATCGCGGTCGAGGACGTGACGGCGGGGCAGGTCCCGGAAGAAGCGCTGTTTCACCTCATCAACGGCGTGCGCGAGCATGGCGGGTCGCTGCTTGTCACCGCGCGCGAGCCGCGCGGAGGAGTGGCAGGTCGGCCTCGCCGATTTGCGCTCGCGGCTGCGGCTTGCGACGCCCGTCGCAATCGGCGCGCCGGAGGATGACCTGCTTCGCCAAGTCCTGGTGAAGCTCTTCGCCGACCGCCAGCTGCTCGTCGACCGGGCCGTCGTCGACTACCTGATCGCCCGGATGGAGCGCTCCCTGAGTGCCGCCGCAGCGCTTGTCGAAGCGCTCGATCGGGCGGCGCTTTCCGCCGGGCACCGCATCACACGCCCGATGGCGGCCGCGGTCCTTGCGGCGCGCCGCCGGGCCCGGAGGAGCCGGAAAGCCGGCAATAGCGTTTGCGGATCGGCAATAGACTGTCATCATAATGCCAAACGACCGGCCGATGAGGCTGGCGGTTGGAACAGGCGTCATGAGCGAAGCTGCTGCGAAAATCCCATCTACGCGGGCTGACGAGGAGGCGCCCGCCGTCAGGCTCGACGCGGAGCTTGCCGAGAGCCCGTCGCGCTTCATCAACCGCGAGATCTCCTGGCTGGAATTCAATCGGCGTGTGCTGGAGGAATCGGAGAACGCTAATCATCCGAGCCTGGAGCGGCTGCGCTTCCTGTCGATCTCCGGAAACAACCTCGACGAGTTCGTCATGGTGCGCGTCGCCGGCCTCACCGGTCAGGCGCGCGAGCTGATCCCGACGAGTAGCGACGACGGTCTCTCGCCGGCGGAGCAGCTTCGCGCCATCGACGCGAAAGTGAACGAGCTGGTGCTGCAGCAGCACACCAACTGGAAGACGCTGCGCGGAGAACTCGCAGCGGCCGGCATCGATATCGTCGCGGCCGACACGCTGAGCAAGGACGAGATCGACTGGCTCGACGGCTATTTTCTCGACGCAATCTTTCCGGTGCTGACGCCGCTCGCCATCGACCCCGCGCATCCGTTCCCGTTCATCCCCAATCTCGGCTTCACGCTTGCGCTTCATCTTGTCGGCAAGAAGGGCCGCACGATGCAGGCGCTGGTGCGCTTCCCCTTGAGCCTTGAGCGTTTCATCCAGCTGCCGCGCCACAGCGACGCGGCGCCGCTTCGCTTCGTGCTCCTGGAGGATGCCGTCGGGCTCTTCATCCCGCGGCTCTTCCCCGGCTACGAAGTGAGCGGGAAGGGCGCCTTTCGGGTGATCCGCGATTCCGACATCGAGGTGGAGGAAGAGGCGGAGGACCTCGTGCGCTTCTTCGAGCGCGCGCTGAAGCAGCGCCGCCGCGGCGTCGTGATCCGGCTCGAAATCGAGGAAGGCATGCCGGAGTCGCTCAGCGCGCTCGTGCAGCGGGCTCTCGCGGTCAGCGACAACGAGGTGCACATCATCCCCGGCATGCTCGGCATCGACACCATCTCGCAGCTTGTGAACATCGACCGGCCGGATTTGAAGTTCGAGCCCTATACGCCGCGCTACCCGGAGCGCATCCGCGAGCACGGCGGCGATTGCTTTGCCGCGATCCGGGAGAAGGACATCATCGTCCATCATCCCTACGAATCCTTCGACGTGGTGGTGCAGTTCCTGCGCCAGGCGGCGCTCGATCCGGAGGTGGTGGCGATCAAGCAGACGCTTTACCGCACCTCCAACAATTCCCCCATCGTGAAGACGCTGATCGAGGCGGCGGAGGCCGGCAAGTCGGTGACAGCGCTGGTCGAGCTCAAGGCGCGTTTCGACGAGGAAGCCAACATCCGCTGGGCGCGCGACCTTGAACGCGCCGGCGCGCAGGTGGTCTACGGATTCATCGAGCTCAAGACCCACGCCAAGCTGTCGCAAGTGGTGCGCCGCGAAGCGGGAGGGCTCGCAAGCTACGTGCATGTCGGCACCGGCAACTATCACCCGCAGACGGCGCGAATCTATACCGACCTCAGCTACTTCACGGCGGACCCGGTCATCGCCCGCGACGTCGCCCGCGTCTTCAACTTCATCACCGGCTACGCACCGCCGCAGGACCTGGTGCGGATCGCCGTTTCGCCCTACACGATGCGCCCGCGCATCCTGGAGCATATCGAGACGGAGATTGCGCATGCGAAAGCCGGACGGCCGGCGCGCATCTGGATGAAACTTAATTCGCTCGTCGACAGCGAGATCATCGATGCGCTCTACCGCGCGAGCCAGGCCGGCGTCGGCATCGACCTCGTGGTGCGCGGCATCTGCTGCCTGAGGCCGCAAGTGCCTGGGCTGTCTGAGAATATCCGCGTCAAGTCGATCGTCGGGCGGTTTCTCGAGCATTCGCGAATTCTTGTGCTTCGGCAACGGACACGGGCTCCCATCCGACGAGGCGATCGTCTATATCGGCTCCGCCGACATGATGCCGCGCAATCTCGACCGGCGGGTGGAGACCATCGTGCAGCTCGTCAATCCGACCGTCCACATGCAGGTGCTCGATCAGATCTTGGTCGCCAACCTGAAGGACAACGAGCAAAGCTGGGAGGTGCTGTCGGACGGCACCTCGCGGCGGGTGCATCGCAAGGAGGGCGAGGAGCCCTTCAACGCGCACCGCTACTTCATGACGAATCCAAGCCTTTCCGGTCGTGGCCGGTCGCTGAAATCCTCGTCGCCGCGTGCGTTCTCGCCACTCCCCCGCGGCTGAGCCGCAGATCGCGCGGGGCCGCATACCGGGCAGCACCCCGATCGCGGTCATCGACATCGGCTCGAACTCCGTTCGTCTCGTCGTCTACGAGCGGATCGCCCGCTCGCCGACGCCGCTCTTCAACGAGAAGGTCCTGGCCGGGCTTGGCGCCGGGGTGGCGGAGTCCGGCCGCCTTGCCCCCGAAGCGGCGGAAAAGACCTTCGGCGCGCTGCGCCGGTTCGCGGCGCTCGCCCGCCAGATGGGCGTCGCCGATATCAACGTCGTCGCGACGGCCGCCATTCGCGAGGCCGCGAACGGGCCGGAGTTCATCTCCGAGGTGGAGAAGATCTGCGGCGTGCCGGTCAAGCTGCTCTCCGGCGGAGCGGAGGCGCGCATGGCGGCGCTCGGCGTCGTCGCCGGCTTCGAGCATCCGGACGGCGTCGCCGGCGATCTCGGCGGCGGCAGCCTGGAGCTGACGGACGTGGCCGGCCGCCAGGTCGGCGAGGGCGAGAGCCTTCCGCTTGGCGGCCTCAGACTTGAGGCCGATTCGCACGGTTCGCTGAAGACCGCCCGCGAACTGACGCGCAAGGCGCTCGACCGGTCGGCCGTGATCGAGCGGGTCAAGCGGCGCAGCTTCTATGCGATCGGCGGGACCTGGCGCTCGCTCGCGCGGCTCCACATGCACGACAGCGGCTATCCGCTGCACGTCATGCACGAATACCGCATGGATCCTGACGAGCTCGACGATTTCCTGAAGGTGCTGATCCGCGGACCGCTCGAGCAGGTGCCGGGCATCGCGGTCGTGTCGAAGCAGCGCCAGGCGCTTCTGCCCTATGGCGCGGTCGTCCTCTCCGAGCTGCTGCGCGTGGGCAAGCCCGAATTCGGTGACGATCTCGGCGCTCGGGCTCCGCGAGGGGCTCCTCTACGCGAAGCTCTCCGCGGAGGAGCAGGAGGCCGATCCGCTGATTGCGGCGGCGCGCGAGCTCAACACGCTGCGTTCGCGGTCGCCGGCGCATGGCGAGGAGCTGATCCCGTGGACGGCGAACGCCATGCAGGCGCTCGGGCTTGAGGAGACCGAGGAGGAGAAGCGGCTGCGCGCGGCGGCGTGTCTTCTCGCCGATATCGGCTGGCGCGCGCATCCCGACTATCGCGGGTCGCAGAGCCTCTCGATCATCACCAACGCCGCCTTCGTCGGCATCGATCATCCGGGCCGCGCCTATCTCGCGCTCGCCATCTACTACCGCCATGCGGGCCTGTCGGACGAAGAGCTCGGGACCGGGCTCAGGGAGCTTGCGCCGCTTCGCTATCGGGAGAGCGCGCGCGCCTTGGCCGGCGCGTTCCGCGTCGCCTATCTCATCTCCGGCGCGGTCGAAGGCGTCCTGCCGAAGGTCGGGCTCCGGCGTAACGGCGACAAGATGGAGCTCGTGCTGCCGCCGGACCTTGCCGACATCCGCGGCGCGCGCCTCGACAGCCGCATGCGCCAGTTCGCGGCGCTCGGCGGTCTTTCGGCCGCCGTGGTCGTGGAGAGCTAGCTACTCGGCGGCGATGTCGGCGGCGCGGTCGAGGCCGATCGCGACGACGCCCCGGCGCGACATCGAAAGCGCCAGGTCGCCGTGCTTCAGCGCCAGCGCCTGCTCGCCGAAGAGCCGGCGGCGCCATCCCTTCAGCGCCGGCACGTCGGCGTGATCGTCGGCGGCGACCCGTTCCAGATCGTCGGTGCAGGCGATGATGCGGGCGGCGACGCCCTGTTCCTCGGCGACCATCTTCAGGAGCACCTTCAAGAGCTCCGCCGCGGCGCTTGAATGCTCCGGCGCCGGGCGCGGGCGCGGCACGCGCGGCAACTCACTCTCCGGGATCTCGAAGACGCTCGCCACCGTCGCGAGGATCGCACGCCCGACGCCGGAGCGCTCGAAGCCCTGCGGGATCGTGCGCAGCCGCGCGAGCGCTTCCTGGTCACGCGGCTGCTGCTGCGCGATCTCGTAGATCGCGTCGTCCTTGAGGACGCGCCCGCGCGGCACGTCGCGGTTTTGCGCCTCGCGCTCGCGCCAGGCGGCAAGCGCCTGCATGAGCGCGAGCTGGCGCGGCTTCCGCACCCTGAGCTTCAGCCGCTGCCAGGCATCCTCCGGATGCGTGCGATAGGTGTTGATGTCGGAGAGGACCGCCATCTCCTCGTCGAGCCAGGTGGTGCGCTCCTGTTCGGCAAGCTGGGCGGAGAGCGCCAGGTAGATGTCGCGAAGATGCGTGACGTCGGAGACCGCGTAGGTCGACTGCTTCGCCGTCAGCGGCCGGCGCGACCAGTCGGTGAAGCGCGAGGACTTGTCGATCTGGTCGCCGGTGACGCGCAGTACGAGCTGGTCGTAGCTCACCTGGTCGCCGTAGCCGCAGACCATCGCCGCGATCTGGGTGTCGAATATCGGGTGGGGAACGGCGTCGGCGTGCTTCACGAAAATTTCGATGTCCTGCCGCGCCGCGTGGAAGACCTTGATCACGCGGTCGTCCGCCATCAGGCCGAAGAACGGCGCAAGATCGAGGCCGCCGGCGAGCGGGTCGATGATGGCGGCCTCCTCGGGGCCGGCCATCTGGATCAGGCAGAGCTGCGCCCAGAACGTGCTCTCGCGCATGAACTCCGTGTCGACGGTGACGAAGGGGGACTTGGCGAGCCGGGTGCAGAAGGCGGCAAGAGCCGCCGTTTCCGTGATGATCGTAGGTTCGATCTTCTTTCCTTGCATTGCGCCCGTATAACCCAATCGAGCCGCGGCTGTCGCCGCCAAAGTGGCGCCCGGCGGCCTCGCGGGCTAACCACCCGGTTGCGCCGCGCTTGACAATCGGCGCGCCGGCATGCGCTTGTCCGCCGCCCCCGGAATCTGGACTTTCAGGACCGCCGCCGAACATGCATGCTCTATCGCACCCACACTTGCGGCGCGCTCCGCGTCGAGGATGTCGGCGCCTCGGTCCGGCTCTCCGGCTGGGTGCATCGCGTGCGCGACCACGGCGGGCTGCTCTTCATCGATCTGCGCGACCATTACGGCGTCACACAGATCGTGGCCGACCCTGATTCGCCCGCCTTCAAGACGGCCGAGCGCCTGCGCGCCGAATGGTGCGTCAGGATCGACGGGGAGGTGAAGGCGCGCACCGGCGACACCGTCAACGCCAACCTGCCGACCGGCGGGGTTGAGGTTTTCGCGCGCGAGATCGAGATACTGTCGGAGGCGCCGGAGCTGCCGATGCCGGTCTTCGGCGAGCCTGACTATCCGGAGGACACGCGCCTCAAATACCGCTTCCTCGATCTCCGCCGCGAGTCGCTGCACCGGAACATCATGCGCCGCGTCGCGATCGTGGCGAAGATGCGCGAGCTGATGCGTGACGCCGGCTTCAACGAGTTCCAGACGCCGATCCTGACCGCCTCGTCGCCGGAAGGGGCGCGCGACTTCCTGGTGCCGTCCAGGCTCCATCCGGGGAAATTCTACGCGCTGCCGCAGGCGCCGCAGCAGTTCAAGCAGCTCATCATGGTCGCCGGCTTCGACCGCTATTTCCAGATCGCGCCGTGCTTTCGCGACGAGGACCCCCGCGCCGACCGGCTGCCCGGAGAATTCTATCAGCTCGACGTGGAGATGAGCTTCGTCACGCAGGACGACGTCTTCGCTGCGATGGAGCCGGTGATCCGCGGCGTGTTCGAGGCATTCGCCGACGGCAAATCGGTGACGCAGGAATTTCCGCGCATCCCTTATCGCGAAGTCATGCGCGCCTACGGCACCGACAAGCCCGATCTCAGGAACCCGATCAAGATGCAGGCGGTGACGGAGCATTTCGCCGGCTCGGGCTTCAAGGTCTTCGCCTCGATGATCGAGCGTGACCAGACCACGGAGGTGTGGGCGATCCCGGCGCCGGGCGGCGGCAACCGCGCTTTCTGCGACCGCATGAACAATTGGGCACAAGGGGAGGGGCAGCCGGGCCTCGGCTATATCTTCTTCCGCGAAGGAGAGGTCGCGCCGCTGACGCAGGTCGCCGAAGGTTTTCTCGGCATGCCTTTCGGCACGGCCGGCGCCGAGGGTGCCGGGCCGGTGGCTAAGAACCTCGGGCCCGAGCGCACGGCCGCGATCCGCGAGCAACTCAACCTCGACGTCGGCGACGCCGTCTTCTTCGTCGCCGGCAATCCCGACAACTTCGTGAGCTTCGCCGGCGCGGCGCGCACCAAGATCGGCGAGGAACTTGGGCCTCGTCGACGCGGAGAGCTTCGCGCTTGCCTGGATCGTCGATTTTCCGATGTACGAATGGAACGAGGAAGAGAAGAAGATCGACTTTTCCCACAACCCGTTCTCCATGCCGCAGGGCGGGCTTAGGTCGCTCGAAATGCTCGATCCGCTGGCCATCCCCGCGCATCAGTACGACATCGTCTGCAACGGCTACGAGATCGCCTCCGGCGCCATCCGCAATCACAAGGCCGAGATCATGAAAAAGGCATTTGCGATCGCCGGCTACGGCGAGGATGTGCTCGAAGCGAAGTTCGGCGGCATGCTCCGCGCGCTGCAGTTCGGCGCGCCGCCGCATGGCGGCATGGCGGCCGGGCTCGACCGCATCGTAATGCTTCTCTGCGGGGTCAGGAATCTGCGCGAGATCACCATGTTCCCGATGAACCAGCAGGCCGAAGACCTCCTGATGGGCGCACCGTCGGAGGCGACCCCGAAGCAGCTCCGCGAGCTCTCGATCCGGGTGGTGAAGCCGGAGTAAGGGCGCCTGCCCGCACTTTCATCTGTCGTCATTTTGCCGAACTTGACCCGGCAATCCACTCCGTCGCGGTCGTGATTGGCGGTGAGCGCAGCAAAATGGATGCCCGGATCAGCTCCGGGCACGACGATGGTGGATGGAAGGCGGCGCGGCTACGGCTTCGCCGGCTCGGATGTGAGCTTCAGGTTCAGCAAATCGGGCAAGCCCAGCGGGTTGTTCGCCGCTGCCATCAGATCCATGATTCCAAGAGGAGCCGGCGGCGTCACGTTGGCCAGCAGCGTCTGCCCGCCGGCCATGAAACTCTGCAGCGCCGGCGCCAGCCGGTTCGCCAGCTCCATCGGAATGACAGCCGAGATCAGGAACGGGAGAGCGGCGCGCATCTGCTCGCGATAGGCGGGTCCGTCGAGTTTTACGCCCTGGCGCTTCGCGACGAGCGCGAAGGCGCGGTCGAGCAGCGAGTGGTCGGTCACTGTCAACGTCGCCTGCGCAAGGCTCAGGTGGTTCAGCATCGCCATCACGGCCGCCTGGCTGTCGGCGGTCTTGCCGGCTGCGGCAGTGGCGTTGACAAGCCAGTCGGGGGTCAGGCCGTTCAGCGTGTAGGAGAACGCTACATCGCCGGCATTCGCGACGTTGACGGACCACGTCGCCGCGTCGGTGCCGCTGTCGGGCGACCAGCGATCCTTCAAGGACATGCCCAGCGTGATGTCATTGTAGCCGAGCCCGTCGAGCATCTCGCCGGCGTTCGGTTCAAGCTCGATCAGGTTGCGAGGAACGGTCAGGTTCTCGATGTGGACGTCGGTCGATCCGGCAAAGATCTTGTTCCAGTCGCCGAAGTCGATGCTGAGCTTGCCGAGCGAAATGGCGTCGGCCTTGGTCTGTCCGGCAACGAGCTGATCGAAGCCGAAATGGCTGAGCCGCGGCAGCGCCGCAAATGTCTTGTAGATCGCGTCGGCGTGCGTCTTCATGTCGACGTCGTTCTCAATCGCCGCGAACTGCATCAGCGCCCGCACATCCGGCGACACGAAGCCGGCAAGCTCCAGCGAGCCGAGCGACAGATAGGCCTGCGGGCTATCGAGGCTGAGCCCCTTCAAGATGAAGCTGTCGAGGCCGGCGCTCGACCAGCCGCTGAGCGTGATATCGTCGAGCTTGAACGAGGCCTGCTGCGCCGGGTCGTCGACCGACATCGCGTCGAGCCGGATCGTTCCGACGCGAAACGCGGCGAGCATGTCCGTCGCCGCCTGCATCACGAGATCGCCCTTGGCGTCGGCCGGGACCGACGGGTCCATGACCTGATCCCAGGAATCGGTGAACGGCTCGTCCGGCTGGCGGCCGTCGACGCTCTCGACGGCGGCTTGGTCGAAGCGGATGCTCATGCCGTCGGAACCCTTCACGCTGAGGCCGTGATAGGCGGCATGCGACATGAGCGGGCGCCAGATGTTGTCGCCGTGCCCGTCGTGGTATTCGGCCTTGTCGAGAATGCGCGCCATC
This sequence comes from uncultured Alphaproteobacteria bacterium, assembly GCA_963750115.1. Lineage (GTDB taxonomy): Bacteria > Pseudomonadota > Alphaproteobacteria > Rhizobiales > Afifellaceae > DASWJZ01. The sequence goes on from CAVVPM010000016.1 coordinate 234,628, forward strand.
GCGCCGATATCGATGCGGTCGACCTCGACCTTTTCAATGGTGAACTGGAAGTCGTTGCCGGGGGTGCCGTGCGTGGCGATGGAGATCGGCCCGGCCTCCTCCTGCTGCAGCACGCCGCTCGCCAGCGCGCCGAGCGTCAGGTTCTGGTACTCGGTATCGACTTCAACGTCGCTGCCGCCGTTGACCGGCGCATGCTCGACGACGGAAATTTTGGGTATCGACATCCCATCGAGCTGGCCCGCCGCGGCGATGGCGTAGAAGCGCGCGATCGAGGTCATTAGGTGCTTCGGATCGATCACCACGTCGGCGAGGCTCGGCATCGACGCTCCGGAGGCGGCGGCGGAAGGAATCTTGGCGTCGATGTTTTGCGTGACGACCTCGCCGTTGCCGAGCTTGATCGCCGCGGCGCTGAAGCCGCCGCCGGCGCGCGCCGCAAGGCCCGTGAGCCGCAACGTCTCGATGCTGATCGAGACGTGCGGATCGTCGCGCGAGAAGACGAGCCCTTCCGCGATTGTGTCATCACCCTCGGAGCGGACGAGGCTCACCGAGGCGGACCAGTCGGGCGAGGAATCCACCCAAGCTACGAAATCGTGGACCAGCGCCTCGCTCGCGGGATCGGCGGAAGCGGGGCTCACGCCCGCAAATGCGACAAACGCCAAAATTGCGACGCGCACGATCATGGCCCCTCCGCTCATTCCGCCGAATTGGCAGTCACCGACGGTTTCAGCCGATCGAGGACGGTTCCGGGATCGGTCTTCATCATGCTCATCAGCTGGGTGCCCGACACCGGCGTGTCGGGTTCGACGCTGATGGTGAAGGATTTCGGGTCCTTGAGGAAGCTCGTTACCGCGCCGGTCACCTCGCTCTGGAACGCCGGATTGTTCAAGGTGATGAGCAGGAAGGGCAGGGCGGCGGTGAGCTGCTCGATATAGGCCTCGCGCGTCAGACCCTGCGTCTTTGCGAGCGCATCGAGAACGTGCCCGACGAGCAACTCGTCATGGTAGCTGATCATCAGCTTGTGCAACTCGGCCTTCGAAGCCTTCGACCCGGCGCCGGCATTGTCGAGCGCGCGCGGATCGGGAAGATTACCCAACACGCCGTCGACCGAGAGGCTGCCGCCGTCGTGGATGTGGATGGTGAAATCGCGGATCGTCAGCATCTTCGCCGCGAGGTCGCGCGAATAATCCCAGCTTACGTCGAAGGCGAGGTTGTCGAGGCCGATCATCGCCGGCGTGAACGATCTTTGGGCGAAGAAGTCAGGCGAAAGCGCGATGTTCTCCACCGTGCCCTTGCTGTCCTGCGAGACGTCGCCGGCCACGTTGCCGGACTGGGCCGAGACGCGGTCGATCGTGACCGTGCCGGGTTCGCCGGCGTGGGCGACGCTGACGGTGTCGATCTCGGCCGATTTGAAGAGGACGCCTTCGCCGACGGAGTCGCCCTTCAGCTTCGATGCGTCGAGAACCGTCGCGTCGGTCAGCGACGCCGTGGCGATCGATCCCGTTTCCGTTCCGGTGAGCGTGCCGCCCGAAAACGTGATCAGCGGACTTTGGAAAACGCCCTTGTCGCCGGTGGTGGGGCTCTCCACGACGACCTGGTCGAAGCGCACCGACTGGTCGCCCGAGAGCCGCGAAACCGCGAGGCCTTTGATGACGACGTTGCCGCCGTCGGCCTTCGCCGCCTCGTAGGTCGCCGCGATATTCGTGCCCTCGGTGAGGGCGGCGCCAAGCGCCTTCGCGACCGCGTCCGGCGTAATCGCCGCTGCCGGCACCGCGCTGACGACGACAAGGCCCGTGGCCGCAAGCGACACGCCGAACAACCGCAATGACATGGGAATCCTTTGCCAGATCGCGGCGCGATCTTGGCCGCACCGCGATGACATGGCAAGCGCCGCTCGATTACAAATTCGATAGATCGTTTCGCAAGTTGAAACAGATATTTGGGGCCGGAATTCGGCGCGCCGCATCGCCGCCTACGAGGCTGGCGCGCATCCGCTTCCCTCGGCGCGCGCCATCACATAGGACCCCGGCGCATCCTCGATCGGCTTCAGCTTGCCGCCACCCGGCCGGCGCCGGCGCTTGATGCGCCTGTCGGGGCTTTCAAGCCACGCCTTCCAGTCCTCCCACCAGGAACCGGGATGCTCCTTGGCGGTCTTCAGCCATGTATCGAGCGAGCCGACCGGGGCCCCGCCGGTCCAGTATTGATATTTCTTCCGCGCCGGCGGGTTTACCACGCCCGCGATGTGGCCGGACCCGGTGAGCACGAAGCGCACCGGCCCGCCGAGCGAGGCGCAGCCGATGAATACCGATTTCGCCGGCGCGATGTGGTCCTCGCGGGTGGCGAGGTTATAGACGGGGACGGTGACCGTGGAGAGGTCGATCTTCTTGCCGGCGACCATCATCCGCCCCTTGGAGAGGTTGTTCTCCAGATAGCAGTTCCTGAGGTAGAACGAGTGGTTCGCGCTCGGCATGCGCGTCGCGTCGGAGTTCCAGTAGAGCAGGTCGAAGGGGAGCGGCTCCTTGCCCTTCAAATAGTCGTTCACGACGTAGGGCCAGATCAGGTCGTTGGAGCGCAAGAGGTTGAAGGCCGTCGCCATCTTCGAACCTTCGAGATAGCCGGTCTTGCGCATCTCCGCTTCGACGCCCGCAATCTGGTCGGCGTCGGCGAAGACCTTGAGGTCGCCGGAAAACTCGAAGTCGATCTGCGCGGTGAGCAGCGTGGCGCTGGCGATCCGATCGTCGCCGGTCGCGGCCATGTAGCCGAGCGTGATCGCGAGCAGCGTGCCGCCGACGCAATAGCCGACGGCGTTCACCTTCTTCGCCCCGGTCGCCTTCTCGACCGCGTCGAGCGCGGCAAGGATGCCGTCGGTCATGTACTGATCGAAGCCCATCGCGGCGTGGCGCGCGTCGGGATTGACCCAGGACACGACGAAGACCGTGTGCCCCTGTTCGACGAGCCAGCGGATCATCGATTTTTCCGGCGTCAGGTCGAGCACGTAGAACTTGTTGATCCAGGGCGGCACGATGAGAAGCGGGCGCTTCCAGACCGTCTCCGTGGTCTGCTTATATTGGATGACCTGGCAGAGAGCGTTCTGGAAGACGACCTTGCCCGGCGTCGTCGCCAGGTTCTTGCCGAGCTTGAAGGCCTTCACGTCGGACTGGCGCGGAAGGAGCAGGCCTTTGCCGGCGGCCACGTCGTCGGCCAGCATCCGCATCCCCTTCACCAGGTTTTCCGCGTTGGTCTCGGCGGTGATCTTCAGGACCTCGGGGTTGGTCAGCAAAAAGTTCGTCGGAGAAAGCGCGTTGTTGATCTGCATCAGATAGAAATGCGCCTTCTGGCGCGTCTCCGGATCGACGCCGCCGGCCTCGTTCACCAGCTCTTCGGCCCAATTCGTGGTGGCGAGATAGAGCTGCTTCAGCGCCGAGAACATCGGGTTCTCGTTCCAATCCGGGTCGCTGAAGCGGCGGTCGCTCGGCGGCGTCGCAGCGGGCGCGGCGCCGTTCCCGGCCGCCCGGCCGATCGCGTTCTGCCAGATGGCGAAGTAGCTCGCGAAGAGACGCGTCTGCGCCTCCATGAGCCGGGCGGGGTCGGCACTCCAGTATTCGCCGATCCGGCCGAGCGTCTTCACCACCTCGGTCGCGGCCTCGGCGATCAGGTCGGCGGGCTTTCCCTCCTCGTGCGGCTTCAGATAGGCGGCAAGCGCCCGGCCGCCCTCTTCGACGGCGCGCGCGAGATTGCGCGCGAAGGTTTCGGCGTCGCGCACCACATAGGGCGACGACGCCGGGCCCTCATCGGCCGGTCGCTTGTCGTCCGTTCCCGCCATCTTCCGCTCGAAACGTTTCCCCGTTGGCCATATTCGAGGCTCAATATAGGAACTATAAGGTTAGAGATTATAACACGCACGATCAGGGATTTCCGGGCCAGTTGGGCGGTCAAGGCATGCGTTTCGGCAATGCACAAGGGAAACGATTTCCGACCGGATTGCTGCCGGCCGCGGGCCTGCTGCTCGCGCTTTCCGGCTGCTTCAGCACCCCCGACATCGATTCGCCCGCCGCCTCGGTGGCGCAGCCGGGGCCGGCTACGCCGCGCGCCGCCGCGATCGCGGAGATCCGCGCCGAGGCCGCGGCCGGCGAGAACATGCCGTATCCGGACGTGTTCCGGGCCGAGCAGACCACGCGGCTTTCGTCGCGCGAGGAGCCGCTCTCGGTCGGTGACGTCGACGCGATCCAGGCGGAGCTTGCGCTGATCGCGAGGGCGCGGGCGACGACGACCGATGCGCGTCAGATCGCGGCGCTCGAAGCGCGGGCGCGCGAGCTTCGCCGCTTGATGCTGACGGCACGGCCGGAGCCGATGCGGCAATAGTTTTTGGTGTGCAGGGGCCCGGCAATGGGCCCCGAAGAGGGAGAGCCCCGAGCGGCAGGTTGAGATGGACGACTTCTACAAGATCAGGCGGCTTCCGCCCTATGTCTTCGAGGAGGTGAATCGGCTGAAGGCGACGGCGCGCGCCGCCGGCGCCGACATCATCGACCTCGGCATGGGCAACCCCGACCTGCCGACGCCGCCGCATATTCTGGAAAAGCTGGTGGAGACGGTCGGCAAGCCGCGCACCAACCGCTACTCCGCCTCGCGCGGCATCGCCGGCTTGAGGCGTGCGCAGGCGGCCTATTACGGCCGCCGCTTCGGCGTGAAGCTCAATCCCGATCGCGAGGTGGTCGCGACCCTCGGCTCCAAGGAAGGCTTCGCCAACATGGCGCAGGCGATCACCGCGCCCGGCGACGTGGTGCTGGTGCCCTCGCCGAGCTATCCGATCCATGCCTTCGGCTTCCTGATGGCGGGCGGCGCCATCCGCCATGTGCCGGCGGAACCGGGACCGGAATTCTTTGCGGCGCTCGAGCGCGCGGTCTATCATTCGATCCCGCGGCCGATCGCCGTCATCCTCTGCTATCCGGCCAATCCGACTGCTTCGGTCGCAACCCTCGACTTCTATCGCGACGTCGTCGCATTCGCGCGCCGGAACGATGTCTTCATCCTCTCCGACCTCGCCTATGCGGAAGTCTATTTCGACGATCGCGAGCCGCCGCCATCGGTGCTGCAGGTGCCGGGCGCGGCGGAGGTCGCGGTCGAGTTCACCTCGATGTCGAAGACGTTCTCGATGGCGGGCTTGAGAATCGGCTTCGCGGTCGGGAACGAGCGCCTGATCGCGGCGCTTTCGCGCGTCAAATCCTATCTCGACTACGGCGCCTATACGCCCGTGCAGGTCGCCGCGGCCGCCGCCTTGAACGGCCCCGATGACTGCATCAAGGAGATGCGCGCCACCTATCGGCGTCGCCGCGACGTGATGGTCGACAGCTTTTCCCGCGCCGGCTGGCCGATCCCGGCGCCCTCCGCGTCGATGTTCGCCTGGGCGCCGATCCCGGAGCGCTTCCGGCCGCTCGGCAGCGTGGAATTCGCCAAGCTCCTGATCGAGAAGGCGGATGTCGCCGTCGCGCCCGGCCTCGGATTCGGCGAGCACGGCGAGGGCTTCGTCAGGATCGCCATGGTGGAGAACGAGCAGCGCATCCGCCAGGCGGCGCGCAATGTCGGCCGTTTCCTTGCCTCCGCCGACAAAACATTGCACAACGTCGTCCCGATCAGCGCCATCCGCTGAATCCTTCCGCCTGGACAGGGACTTATGAACGCACCGCTCAGGCTCGGCATTGCGGGACTGGGCACGGTCGGCAGCGCCGTCGCGCGGCTCCTTGAAGGGCAGGGAGATCAGTTCGTCGCGCAGCTCGGCCGGCCGGTCAGGCTTGTCGCCGTCAGCGCGCGCGACCGCGCCAAAGCGCGCGGCTTTTCCATGGACGCGCTTGAGTGGCACGACGATCCGATAGGCCTTGCACGCTCCAACTCGATCGACGTCTTCATCGAATTGATGGGCGGCGAGGACGGCCCGGCCTATCGAAGCGTGCACGCGGCGCTCGAAACCGGAAAAGGCGTCGTCACCGCCAACAAGGCGCTTCTCGCGAAGCACGGCGTGGCGCTCGCGAAGCTCGCCGAGGTGCGCGGCGCGCAGCTCTCCTTCGAGGCGGCGGTCGGCGGCGGCATCCCGATCGTGAAGACGCTGCGCGAGGCGCTCGCCGGAAACCGGCTGACGCGCATCTACGGAATCCTGAACGGCACCTGCAATTTCATCCTGAGCCGCATGGAGGCGGGCGCGACCTACGCCGCGGCGCTCAAGGAGGCGCAGCAGCTCGGCTATGCGGAGGCCGATCCGAGCTTCGACGTGGAGGGGCTCGACACGGCGCAGAAGCTCGCCATCCTGACGAGCGTCGCCTTCGGCACGGAGATCGACCTGGAGTCGGTCTTCGTCGAGGGCATCACGTCGATCGAGCCGGAGGATCTCGCCGCGGCGGAAGAGCTTGGCTACCGGATCAAGCTCCTCGGCGTCGCGCAGCGCACCGACACGGGAATCGAGCAGCGCGTGCACCCGACCATGGTGCCGCGCAATTGCGATATCGCGCGCTTCTCCGGGGTGACGAATGCGGTTGCCGTCGACGGCGATTTCATCGGCTCGGTGATCCTTTCAGGCCCCGGCGCCGGCGGCAACGCGACGGCCTCAGCCGTGGTCGGCGACATCATCGATCTTGCGCGCGGCATCCACGTGCCGCCGCTCGGCCGCCCGGCTGCGAGCCTCGAGCCCTACCGGCAGGCCCGCATGCAGGCGCATGAAGGCGGCTACTATCTGCGGCTCATGGTGCGCGACCGGCCGGGCGCCTTCGCGGCGATCGCCCGGCGCATGGCGGAGGCCAACATCTCGCTCAATTCCATCCTGCAGCGGAACCGGCCGATCGGCTCGGCTCCGAAGCGGAGCCACGAGAGCGTGCAGCCGGTCACGATCATCACGCATTCCACAACCGAGCAATCGATCCGCGGCGCGCTCGCGAACATCGAGGCCGAAGGCGAGGTTTCGGGGCGGCCGCAGATGATCCGCATCGAAGCGCTCTGAGGCAGAGGCGCTGATGGCTCGGAGCGAAGTGGGCGCCATGGACCGGATGCTGACGCTCGAGCTCGTGCGCGTGACCGAGCGCGCGGCGATTGCAGCGGCGGCCGTGCGCGGACGCGGCGACGAGCAGCTTGCCGATCAGGCGGCGGTCGAGGCGATGTGGGGCGAGCTGAACCGCCTTGAGGTGCGCGGCCGGATCGTCGTCGGCGAAGGCACGCGCGAGGTGGCGGCGAAGCTGCATGTCGGAGAAGAGGTGGGGACGGGAAGCGGGTCGGAGGTCGACATCGCCGTCGATCCTCTCGACGGGCGCACGCTCTGCGCCAAGAACCTCCCGAACTCGCTCGCCGCGATCGCCGTGACGCGGCGGGGAGGGCTCCTGAATGCGCCGGACGTCTATATGGAGAAGATCGCGATCGGGCCCGGCTATCCCGCCGACCTCGTCGATCTTGAAATGTCGCCGGAGACGGCGATCGGCCGGCTGGCCGAGGCGAAGGGCGTGCGGCCGCGCGACATCTCCGCCTGCATCCTCGATCGTCCGCGCCATGCAAGGCTGATCGAGGCGGTGCGCGCGACGGGCGCCTCGATCCGGCTCGTCGGAGATGGCGACGTGGCCGGCATCATCCATACGACCGATCCGGAGGCGACCGGCATCGACATCTATCTCGGCGTCGGCGGCGCGCCGGAGGGCGTGCTCGCGGCGGCGGCGCTTCGCTGCATCGGCGGGCAGATGCAGGGACGCCTGATCGTCGACAGCGAAGAGAAGCGCCAGCGCGTCGAGGCCTGCGGCATCCGTGATCTGAGACGCGTCTACCGCGTAGAGGACATGGTATCGGGCGACGTGCTCTTCGCCGCGACCGGAATTACCGACGGCAGCCTCTTCGCCGGCGTCCGCATCGAGCCCGGCAGCGCCACCACGCATTCGATCGTGACGCGCTCGGAGACCGGCACGCAGCGCTGGATCCGCGCGCGGCATCGCAACGGCGATAAGCGGGGCCCGGTCGGCGAATAAGCCATCTCGCATGGGGAGAGCGGCGGGAACCAGCCCGCCTTCGTTCGACACGCCCCTCGCGTCGGCCCATAGTCCGCCGCGATGTTGGGATTCGCCGAAGACCGCACGCTCGACCGCACTTTCCTCGGCGTCGCGTGCTCGCTGAGCGGACGCGCCTGGCGCGCGCGGCTTGATCCGCGCGGCGAGGCGATCGCGACGGCGATTGCGCAGCGCTCAGGCGTCCCGGAGAGCGTGGCGCGCGTGCTCGCCGGACGCGGGATCGGCGTCGCGGATGCGGCCGCCTATCTCGCGCCGACGTTGAAGCGGGATCTGCCCGACCCCTCCGCTCTTGCCGACATGGACGCCGCGGCAGGACGTCTGGCGGACGCCGTCATCGCGCGCGAGCCGGTAGCGATCTTCGGCGACTACGACGTCGACGGCGCGACCTCCGCCGCGCTCCTTCATGACGTTCTCGCGGCGCTCGGGCTCTCCCCGGTGATCTATATCCCCGACCGCGTGTTCGAGGGCTACGGCCCCAACCCGGAGGCGATCGACGGCCTGGTCGACGGCGGCGCGACGCTGATCGTTTGCGTCGATTGCGGCTCGACCAGTTTCGAGGCGCTTCTGCGGGCCAAGGCGCGCGGCGCCGATGTCATCGTGCTCGATCACCATCAGGTCGGCGTGGAGCTTCCGCCGGCGGCCGCGATCGTCAACCCGAACCGCCGCGACGACCTCTCTGGCCAGGGCCAACTCGCGGCCGTCGGCGTGACCTTCCTCGCGGCCGTCGCGCTTCTGCGCGAGCTGAAGCGTCGGGATTTTCCGGGCGCGCTTCCCGATCTCCTGCCGCAGCTTGAACTCGTCGCGCTCGGCACGGTGTGCGACGTCGTTCCCCTGACCGGTCTCAATCGCGCTTTCGTCGCGAAGGGCCTCGTCGCGCTTCGGAGGAGCGAGCGGGTGGGCTTGCGCGCGCTGATCGAGGCGTCGCGCCTGAAGAGCCCGCCCGATTGCGGGCACCTCGGCTTTCTGCTCGGGCCCCGCATCAATGCCGGCGGGAGGATCGGCGAGGCGACGCTCGGCGCGCGTCTCCTCACCACCACCGACCCGGTCGAGGCGGGGCGGATCGCCGCATTGCTCGACCGCCTGAACGAGGAGCGCCGCGCGATCGAGATGGCGGCGGTCGCCGAGGCCGTGGCGGAGGCGGATGCGGAGATCGGGGCGGGCGAGGGGCCGCCCGTCCTCGTCGCCGGGCGCGAGGGCTGGCATCCGGGCGTCGTCGGCCTTGTCGCGGCGCGGCTCAAGGAGCGCTTCGATCGCCCGGCTTTCGCGATCGCGTGGAACGGCGCGACCGGCACGGGTTCCGGCCGCTCGGTGCCGGGCGTCGATATCGGCGCGGCGGTGCGTGCCGCGCTCGACGCCGGCATCCTCGTCAAGGGCGGCGGGCATCAGATGGCGGCGGGCGTCACGCTTCAGCGCGAGAAGCTCGGAACGCTCCGCGCCTTTCTGGAGGGGCGGCTCGCAGCGGGCGTCATCGCGGCCAACGCCGACCGCGATCTCGCGATCGACGGCGCGCTTTCAGGCAGCGGCGCGACGCCGGCGCTGATCGAGGCGCTTGCGCGTGCCGGACCCTATGGCAACGGCAACCCGGCGCCGGTCTTCGCCTTTCCGGCGCACCGCGTGAGCTTCGCCGATCAGGTCGGCAACGGCCATGTCCGCGTCACCCTTGCCGCGCCAAGCGGCGAAAGCTTGAAGGCAATGGCATTCCGCGCCGCCGACTTGCCGCTCGGGCGTGCGCTTCTTGCGGCGCGCGGCAAGCCGCTTCACGTCGCCGGCACGCTCAGCCTCGACCATTATGGCGGGGCGCCGCGCGCCGAGCTCCGTGTCGTCGACGCCGCTGAGCCGGACGGCCAATTCTGAAACGGCCTCAGGGCCTTTTCGGTTCTGATTGAATCAGAACCGGGCCCACCCTCTTTGTCGGAGCGTGATCCTATCCGAAAACCGGTTCGCGCCTTTCGGGATCGGACTTAGCGGCCGAAGAAGACCAGGCGGGCAGTGCCGCTCCGCGACAGCATGATCCAGTCCGTCGCCGCGCGCTCGCGGCGCCGCACGTCGCCCGGATTGATGCCGATATCGAGCAAGACATGGTCTTCGAGCTCGGCAAGCGCGCGCTCGGTGCGCCTTTCGGCGCGTGCCCGCTGAAAGGCGTCGGCGGCGCGGGAAAGCGCGGTGAGGAGGCTGTTTGAACGGAGGCTGCCCCCGTCCATCGTCGTGATATTCGTCGTCATGTTCGTGGCTTTCTGGGTAGGGCACGGCCTTGGCCGGCCTTATGTGCCGTGGTGGCTAGCAGGCGATTGTTTCAGCCCGATTTCTTCCCTGAGCCCAACGCCTTGACCGCATAGCAGCTATGCTCGGCGAGCACGGCGCGGGCTGAGGATTAACACCCTCAGGCCGGCGGCACGGCAGGAGCGGGCGCGGGCAGGGGACAGACTTTCAAAGCGCTTCGCTCTAGAAGGGGCGGCAAGTGAATAAAGCGCCGGTCCCAATCCTTAACGCGGAGCGCTGCCTTGACCGCCGGATCGCCTTTCCTTCCAGCTCTACTCGGCGCGGAACTTCCCTCCGCTCGACAGCCAGCTCGCTTATCTGTCGAAGCTCGGGTTCCGCAATGTCGAGCCTTACGGCGGATTGTTCGACGCGGCCGGCGCGCTCAAAGCGGCGCTCAACATGTACGGCCTTCAGACGCCGACCGCCCATATCGGAATCGATCGGCTGCGCAGCAACGTCGATGCCGTCGCCCGCCTGGCAAAGGATTTCGGCATAGCGCTCGTCGTCGTTCCCTTCATCCCGCCGGAGGAGCGGGGGACGACGGCCGCCGCCTGGGAGAAGCTCGGCAAGGAGCTGGCGGGATTTCAAGCGAAGCTTGCCGCGCATGGCATCGAGCTTGCCTGGCACAACCACGATTTCGAGTTCGTGAAGCTTGCCGACGGCAGCTATCCGCTCGACCACATCTTCGCCGGCGCACCGAAGCTTCGCTGGCAGGCCGATATCGGCTGGCTCGCATGGGCGGGCGAGGACCCCGCGGCGTGGATCGAGAGATACAAGGACCGCGTCGTCGCACTGCACATCAAGGACCTTGCGCCGAAAGGCGAGAACGTGGACGAGGACGGGCAGGCCGATGTCGGCTACGGCGTTCTCGACTGGCAAAAGCTGATGCCGGCGATTCATGCGCCGGGCGTCAAGTATCTGGTCTTGGAGCATGACAATCCGAACGATTTTGAGCGCTTTGCGCGACGGTCGTTCGAAACCGTTTCCGGCTGGTAGGGAGGCGCATTTGGACGCAATGGGCGTCGGCATTGTCGGCTGCGGCAATATCTCGGCAATCTATATGACCAACCTGCCGCATGCGCCGGGCGTGACGCTCCGCGCCTGCGCGGACATGCGGCCGGAGGTGGCGGCGGCGCAGGGGAAGAAGTTCGGCATCGAGGCGATGCCGGTCGACGCGCTCCTCGCCCGCGACGACATCGCGATCGTGGTCAACCTCACGATCCCGGCGGCCCATTCGACCGTGTCGCTCGCCGCGCTCAGCGCCGGCAAGCACGTCTTTTCGGAGAAGCCGCTCGCGATCGATCTCGATGTCGCCCGAAGGGTCGTGGCGGAGGCGAAGCAGCGCGGGCTGATGCTCGGCTGCGCGCCCGATACGTTCCTCGGCGCCAGCGGAAGGCTCGCCCGCAGGCTCGTCGACGAAGGACGCGGTCGGGCGCGTGCTTGCCGGCACCGCGTTCGTGATGTCGCACGGCATGGAGCACTGGCACCCGGACCCGGAATTCTTCTTCAAGAAAGGCGGCGGGCCGGTACTCGACGTCGGGCCCTATTACATCACCGCGCTCGTCAATCTGCTTGGGCCGGTCGCCCGCGTCCATTCCGTCACGAGCACCGGCTTTCCGGAGCGGGTGGTTACATCCGAGGGTCCGCGCAAGGGCTTTCGCATCAAGGTGGAAACGCCGACCACGGCCTTTGCGCTGCTGGAATTTTCCGCCGGCGCGCAAATCGTCTTCGGCGCAAGCTGGGACGTCTGGAAAGAGAGCCATCCCCCGATCGAGCTTTACGGGACGGAGGGGACGCTCCTCGCGCCCGATCCGAATTTTTATGGCGGGATCGTGAGGACCAGCGAGCGGAGCGGCGACTGGATCGCGCATGATTCGACCGACATGCCGCTCGGCCGCGACAATTGGCCGACCGATCAGCCGCGCGAGGCGAACTACCGTGCGCTCGGCGTCGCCGACATGGCGGCGGCGCATCGAACCGGCAAGCCGCACCACGCCGACGGCGGGCTCGCGCTGCATGTGCTTGAGGTGATGGAGGCGGTGGTCAACGGCGGCTCGACGGAGATTGCCGCTGCCGGGCGGCCGCCGGCCTTCAGCGAGGAAGACGCGGCGAAGCTTTTTTCGAATTAGGACACATCAGCGGTGTCGTCACGCCCGGAACTTCGATCCGGGCATCCATTCCGTAACGCCGTAGGCAATCCCGACCGCAACGGAAATGGATTGCCGGGTCGAGCCCGGCAATGACGACAAGGATGGGATTTCTCTTTCTCCGTCACCAGCTCCACATCGTTCCGTCTTCGAGGCGGGAGACCGGCAGATAGGCCGGGTCGTATTCATATTTCGCCGCGAGCTTCTCGTCGATGTCGACGCCGTGGCCGGGCACATCGCCCGGATAGAGATAGCCGTTGCTGAACGAATAAGCGTGCGGGAAGACCGCGTCGGTCTCTTGCGTGTGGTGCATATATTCCTGCACGCCAAAATTCGGCACCCAGAGATCGAAGTGCAGCGCCGCGCCCATGCAGACCGGCGAGAGGTCGGTCGCGCCGTGGCAGCCGGTCCTGATCTGGTAAAGCTCCGCGAGCGCCGCGATCTTTCGCAGCTGCGTGATGCCGCCGGAATGGACGACCGCGGTGCGGATATAGTCGCAGAGCTGGCTCTCGATGATCTCGCGGCAGTCGTGAATCGAATTGAACACCTCGCCGATTGCGATCGGGGTCACGGTGTGTTGGCGGATCAGCTTCAGCGCGTCCTGGTTCTCCGCTGGCGTCGGGTCCTCCATCCAGAACAGCCGATAGGGCTCGAGGCTCTTGCCGAGGCGCGCGGCCTCGATCGGCGTCAGCCGGTGGTGCACGTCGTGGAGGAGGTGGAAATCGAAGCCGAACTTCGCGCGGAGCGCGTCGAAGATTTTGGGGGCGAAGTCGAGATACTTTTCGGTCGACCAGATCGACTCCTCCGGCGCTGCGCCCTTCACCGCCGGCTCGTAGAAGAGCTTGCCGCGCGCGACGCCGTAGACGTCGTCTAGGCCGGGAATGCCGGATTGCGCGCGGACAGCCTTGTAGCCGAGTTCAAGATACTGGCCGACGGCGTCGATCGTCTCGGGGATATCACGCCCGTTCGCATGCCCGTAGGCCATGACGCCGGAGCGGCTCTTGCCACCGAGGAGCTGATAGAGCGGCAGCCCCGCCGCCTTCGCCTTGATGTCCCAAAGGGCGGTGTCGACGGCGCCGATCGCGGCCATCGTGACCGGGCCGCGCCGCCAGTAGGCGCCCTTTGCGAGATACTGCCAGATGTCCTCGATCTGGTGCGGATCGCGGCCGACGAGGAGAGGGGCGACGTGATCCTTAAGATAGGCGGCGACGGCAAGCTCGCGGCCGTTCAGCGTTGCGTCGCCGATGCCGGTGAGGCCCTCGTCGGTTTCGATCTTGAGCGTGACGAAGTTCCGCCCCGGGCAGGTGACAATGATTCGCGCGGCCGCAATCTTCATGATCCTCCCCTACGACAAGGCGCTCTGCCGACGCCAGCGTGCGCCTTTTGGTCAGGCCACATTACCGCTTGATCGCCTTGCCACTCAATGGGTATCCTGCGCGCCGGGAAGAAACGCTCGAGAGCGACGGCGTGCCATTCAAGGCAGTTGCGAACCAGCGGCTATATGAGCGGGTCGCCGAGCAGATCGGCGGGCTGATCGAGCGTGGCGAGTTCAAGCCCGGTGACCGGCTGCCGCCCGAGCGCGACCTCGCGCGCAAGCTCGCGGTCAGCAGACCGGTGGTGCGCGAGGCGATGATCGCGCTTGAGCTTGCCGGCCTCGTCGAAGTGCGCACCGGCGCGGGAACCTACGTGAGATCGCAGACACGGGCGCTCGTCCGCCTGGTCGATCCCGGGCCGAGCCCATTCGAGCTTCTGGCGGCGCGGCGGCTTGTGGAGAGCGAAGTGGCCGCGCTCGCCGCGATGACGGCGACGGAGAACGACATCGCCGCGCTCCGCAAACTGAACGAGGCGATCAAGCTGGAGACGCAGGCGGGACGGACGGGCGTCGAGCCGGACCGCAGCTTTCATCGGCGCCTCGCGGAGACAACGGGCAATGCCGTTCTGACGGAGATCGTCTGGCAGCTCTGGGAGGGGATGACCGGACCGATCCTGAACCGCTTCCACGAGTTGACCAACAGACCGGGAAAGCACCGCACCAATATTGCCGACCACGAGGCGATCATCGTGTCCGTCGAGCGCCGCGATGCGGAGACCGCGCGCCGCGCCATGGCCGCGCATATCGGCCATGTCGAGGCGGTGTTCGTCGAGGACGAGGCGGAACCGGCAACGGCGGAGGTCGGCTAGCGAGGACAAATCCCCTCGGGAGGAATGCAGCAAGTGAACCGAGAGAGCGAAAAGGAGGAAACGATGACCAGACGAATTCTGACGAGACGCGGTTTCATGGGCGGAGTGGCCGGCGGTGCCGCGTTGGCCGCATTCGGCCGCTCAGGCGTGGTCCGCGCGGCGATGCCGTCCTCGCCGCTTGCGATCAACGTCGTCGACGTCGCCGGCAACCTGGCGCTGACGCAGAAGGCCATCGAGGCCTATGCCACGGCGAAGCCGCAAGCGGTGTCCCGCTTCACGTTCAACAAGGCGCCGGCGCCGGAGCTGCCGGGCAAGCTCAAGGCCATGGAGGACGCCGGACGCGTCGACATCGATCTGGTGTTGACCGGCAACGACGCGCTCTCGGCCGGCGTCACGCAGGGGCTCTGGGTGCCGCTCCTGCCGGACCATGCGGCCGACTTGCCGAACCTCCAGGACATCTATCTTCCCGCCGCCTGGAACATGCAGAGCCTCGCGCAGGGGCAGGGCGTGGTCGTGACCTACTATCCGTCCGGTCCGCTGATCGAGTACATGCCCGACCGGGTGAAGGAGGTGCCGACGACGACGGACGAGCTCCTCGCCTGGGCAAAGGCCAATCCGAACCGCTTCATGTATGCCCGCCCGGCGAATTCCGGTCCGGGCCGCACGCTCCTCATGGGGCTGCCCTATCTCCTCGGCGACTCCGATCCGAAGGATCCGGAGAAGGGCTGGGACAAGACCTGGGCCTATCTGAAGGAGATCGGCCAGTACATCGAGTACTATCCGTCCGGCACCACGCCGACGATGAAGGAGCTCGGCGAGGGCTCGCGCGACATGATCGCCACCACCACCGGCTGGGACATCAATCCGCGCGTCCTCGGCATCGTGCCGAAGGAGGCGAAGGTCGGTGCGCTCAAGGGCTTCCACTGGGTCACCGACGCGCACTACATGTGCGTGCCGAAGGGCGTGTCGGACGAGAAGCTCGCGGTGCTCCTCGACCTGATGACCTGGTTGCTGCAACCGGCCCAGCAGGCCTACACCTATGACGAGGGCTATTTCTATCCGGGCCCCGCGGTCAAGGGAGTGACGCTCGACATGGCGCCGGCGGACAGCCAGGCGGCGATCAAGGAATTCGGGCGGCCGGAATATGCCGACCTGATCGCCAACAACCCGGTCGAGCTGCCGCTCGATCCCGACAAGCTCGTCGTCGCGTTCCGCATCTGGGACGAGCAGGTGGGCACGCAGAAGATAAAGAAATGACGATTGCGTCCCGCGACTTCCATGAGCTGCGTCTCGACAAGGTGGGGCGCGACTTTGGTGGTCTCCATGCGTTGCGGGACATCTCACTGACAGTCGAAGCGGGGCGAGTTCATCGCCCTGCTTGGCCCTTCGGGCTGCGGCAAGTCGACGGCGCTGAATTGCATCGCCGGCCTCTTGCCGCTCACCATGGGCTCGATCTGGCTCGACGACGATCGCATCGATCAGCTTAAGCCGGAGAGCCGCGGCTTCGGCATGGTGTTCCAGAACTACGCGCTCTTTCCGCATATGAGCGTGCGGCAGAATGTCGGCTTCGGCCTCGCCATGCGCGGCCTTGCGAAGGCGGAGATCGCGCGCAAGGTGAGCGAGGCGCTCGCGCTCGTGCGCCTTGAGAGCCAGGCGGAGAAGCTGCCGGGCCAGCTTTCCGGCGGCCAGCAGCAGCGCGTCGCGATCGCGCGCGCGATCGTCATCGAGCCGCCGCTGGTGCTGATGGACGAGCCGCTCTCGAACCTCGACGCCAAGCTGCGGCTGGAGATGCGCGGCGAAATCCGCCGCATCCACGGCCATCTCGGCTCCGCCACGATCTACGTCACGCACGACCAGGACGAGGCGCTGTCGCTCGCCGACCGGATCGTCGTCCTGCGGGACGGCCGCGTGCGCCAGATCGGCACGCCGGAGGAGCTTTATGCGCGCCCCGCCCACGCCGACGTCGCCGAGTTCATGGGCTTCCGCAATCTCTTTCCCGCGCGGGTCGGGCCGGCGCGCAACGGCTTCTATGATTTTTCGCTCGGCGCGGCGAAGCTTTCGGGCGTGCCGGCCGAGGCGATCAACGGCGACGACGCCACGATCGCGATCCGCCCAGAAGATCTTGTTCTGCGCCAGGATGGGCCGATAGGCGCCACCGTCGAGACGGCTGAATTTCGCGGCCGCAGCTTCTTCGGCACGGCGCGCACGGCCGAGGGGCTCGAACTTTTTTTCCGGTCGGATCAAGCGGTTAGCGCGGGCGAGACGATCCGGCTCGGCGCCGAGCCGAACCACATCCTCGTCTATCCGGGCGGCGGCGCGTGAGCCTCGCCCTCCCGGCAGTCGGTTCCGATCCAACGCGCGCGCCGCTTCGCCTGCGGCTTGCGAGCCGCGGGTTCGACGGCGTTACGCTCCTCGTCGTGCCGGCGGTGCTCGCCGTAATCCTGCTTTTCGTCTATCCGTTCCTCTACGGACTCTATCTTTCCTTCGCCCCGCTCAAGGGGCCGATCACCGCCAACTATCAGAAATTCTTCTCCGACCCGTTCCTCTACGAGACCATATCGACGACCTTGTGGATCGCGGTGCCGGCGACGCTCGTCAACCTTCTCCTGTCGATCCCGGTCGCCATGCGCGTGCGGCTGATGCGGCGGCAAAAGCTCCTCACCACCATCCTTATCCTGCCGATCACGCTCGGCACCGTGCTCGTCGCCGAGGGCCTCCTGATCTATCTCGGGCCGCAGGGATGGTTGAACCGGACGCTGATGACGCTTCACCTGATCGATCATCCGATCCGTCTCGTGCATAATTACACGGGCGTGTTCCTCTCGCTCGTCATCAGCGGGTTCCCGTTCACCTTCCTTCTGACGCTCTCCTACATCACCGGCATCGATCCGTCGCTCGAGCAGGCCGCCGCGACGCTCGGCGCGAATGCGCGCCAGCGCTTCCTGCGCATCTTCATGCCGCTCCTCGCCTCTGGGCTTGCGATCACATTCTGCCTTTCCTTCGTGCAGGCCTTCGCGGTGTTTCCGTCCGCCGTTCTTCTCGGCGCGCCGGCGGGCCCGACCCGCGTCATCTCGATCGCCGCCTACCAGGCCGCCTTCGAGCAATACGACTATTCGCTCGCCTCGGCGATCGCGATGGTGATGGCGGCGGTGCAGCTCGTCATCGTGGTCGTCGTCCTTGCCGCGCGGGCGCTCTTCTATCGCGGCTCGATGACCGGCGGAAAGGGCTGAGCGATGGGCGGCGACGCGCGCGCGAAGCTGTGGTCGACGGCGATCTGGGTCGTCGTCGGCTTCTTCGTCCTGAACCTTTTTGCGATGATCGGAACGGTCGTCGTCGATTCCTTCGCCACGCGCTGGCTCGGCACCTGGCTTCCCGCCGGCTATACGACGCGCTGGTATTTCGACGCGTGGGACGAGTTCCAGCTCTACTACGTGCTGATCGTGACGTTCCAGATCGTCGGCGCCGTCGTGGTGATCTCCGGGCTGCTCGGCGTGCCGGCCGCCTACGCGCTTGCGCGGCGCAACTTCCCCGGCAAGCAGATCGTCGTGCTGCTGTTCCTGCTGCCGATCCTGGTGCCGCCGATGACCTATGGCATCCCGCTCGCAACGGTGCTCTACCAGATGCCCTTCGGCGGCACGATGTGGGGCGTCATCCTCGCCAATCTCGTGCCGACGGTGCCGTTCGTCGTCCTCGTCATGATTCCCTTCATCGAACAGATCGACCCGCGCATCGAGCAGGCGGCGCGTGTCTTCGGGGCCGGCACGTTCAGGCTCTTCGTCTACGTGCTCGTGCCGCTGCTCATTCCCGGCATTCTGGCGGCGCTCTTGCTGGTGCTGGTCCGCACCATCGCAATGTTCGAGCTGACCTTCCTCACCGCGGGGCCGACCAGCCAGACGCTTGTCGTCGCGCTCTATTATGCGGTGTTCGCCGCCGGCGTTCGCGCCGCCCAGTCGATCGACGCCATGGCGGTCATCTATATGGTGACGACGCTGATCTGGCTTCTGATCGCGCTGCGCTTCGTCAATCCGACCCAGATCGTCACCCGCGCCAAGCGCGAGAACGCTTGAGAGACTGGCCAAGGCGATGCTGATTGACGATGACCGGCTGTTCCCGGCCGATCCCGCAACGCGCGCCGTGGCGCGGCGTCTCTATGCGGCGGTCAAGGATCTGCCCATCGTCTCGCCGCACGGGCATACCGATCCGCGCTGGTATGCGGAGGACGAGCCGTTTCCGGACCCGGCGACGCTCTTCGTCGTTCCCGATCACTACATCTTCCGCATGCTCTACAGCCGCGGCATCGACCTTGGCGCGCTCGGCGTGCCGCCGCTTTCGGGTGAGAAGACGGAGTTCGATGCGCGCGCCGTCTGGCGCCTCTTTGCGGAGAACTATTACCTTTTCCGCGGGACGCCGAGCCGCATCTGGCTCGACCATGTCTTCGCGACGCTGTTCGGCTTCAAGGAGCGGCTTTCGGGCGACGTCGCCGATTTCTATTTCGATCGCATCGCGGCGGCGCTGGAGACGCCGGAATTTCGGCCGCGCGCGCTTTATGAGCGCTTCAACATCGAGGTGATCGCGACGACCGACAGCCCGCTCGATCCCTCGACGAGCACATCGCGATCCAGAAATCGGCGTGGGGCGGCCGCGTCATCACCGACCTATCGTCCCGACCCGGTGGTCGACCCCGATTATCCCGACTTCGCCGCCAATGTCGTGCGGCTCGGCGAGATCAGCGGCTCCGACACGCTGACATGGGCCGGCTATCTCGACGCGCACCGCAATCGCCGCGCCTTCTTCAAGGCGCAGGGCGCGACCGCGACCGACCACGGGCATCCGACGGCCGCGACCGCCAATCTTGCGCGCGCCGACGCGGCGGCGCTCTTCGACAAGATCGTCTCCGGTGAGTTCAGCGCCGAGGAGGCCGAGCTGTTCCGCGCGCAGATGCTGACCGAGATGGCGGCGATGAGCCTCGATGACGGGCTCGTCATGCAGCTTCATGCCGGCTCTTATCGCAACCACAATCCGGAAATCCTGCGCCGCTTCGGGCGCGACAAGGGCGCCGACATCCCGCAGCCGACCGACTATGTCGCGGGCGCTGAAGCCGCTGCTCGATCGCTTCGGCAACGAGAAGGAGCTGACGCTCATCCTCTTCACGCTCGACGAAACCGCCTATGGCCGCGAGCTTGCGCCGCTCGCCGGCCATTATCCGTGCCTGAGGCTCGGGCCGCCCTGGTGGTTCTTCGACAGTCCCCGACGGCATGCGCCGGTTCCGCGAGCTGACGACCGAGACCGCCGGCTTCTACAATACCGTCGGCTTCAACGACGACACGCGAGCCTTTCTCTCGATTCCGGCGCGGCACGACATGGCGCGTCGCGTCGATTGTGCCTTCCTTGCCGATCGTGTCGTGACGCATCGGCTCGACGAGGACGAGGCGCTTGAGGTCGCGCACGACCTCGCCTATCGGCTTGCGAAGGAAGCCTACGGGCTGTGAGCGGGAGGGGGCACGGGCAAGGCTCGGCAACGCAGCGCTCGCCGGTTTGCCGCGCGGCGTTGAGCGTCCCGCCTACGATCGCGCGCGGCTCACGCCCGGCATCGTGCATCTCGGCATCGGCGCCTTCCACCGCGCGCATCAGGCCGTCGCCATCGACGACGTGCTGCAGGCCGAGCCCGGCTGGGCGATCGTCGGCGCGAGCCTGAGGAGTGCCGCGACGCGCGACGCGCTGAAGCCGCAGGACGGCCTCTACACGCTCTGCGTCCGCTCGGGCGAGGGGGAGCGGCTACGGGTTATCGGCAGCGTCCTCGACATCCTGGTCGCGACTGACGAGCGCGAAAGGCTCATTGCCGCGATGGCCGACCCGCGCACCCGCATCGTCTCGCTCACCGTCACCGAGAAAGGCTATTGCCACGACCCGGCGACGGGCGCGCTCAACGAAGCGCATCCCGACATCCGCCACGACCTTGCCGCGCCGCAAACGCCGACGACGGCGCCCGGCCTCATCATCGAAGCGCTTGCCCGCCGCCGGGCCGCGGGCACGCCGCCCTTCACGGTGCTCTCCTGCGACAATCTCCCGTCGAACGGTCGTGTCGCAAAGCGCATTCTCGATCGCTTCGCGGCGCTGCGCGATGCCGATCTGGGGGCCTATGTCGCCGCCGAGCTTTGCTGTCCCGCGACGATGGTCGACCGCATCACGCCCGCCACTACGGACGACGACCGCGCGCGGATCGATGCCCAGCTCGGCGTCCGCGACGCGTGGCCGGTCGTGACCGAGCCCTTCTCCCAATGGGTGATCGAGGATCGCTTCCCCGGCGGCCGACCGGCGTTCGAAAAGGCGGGCGCCGAACTCGTCTCCGACGTCGCGCCATTCGAGAACATGAAGCTTCGGCTTCTGAACGGCGCGCATTCGAGCCTCGCCTATCTCGGCTATCTCGCGGGCTACGAGCTTGTCTCGGATGTCATGGCGGACGTCGATTTTGCGCGCTTCGTCGAGATCCTGATGGAGGAAGCGACGGTGACGCTTGCCGTACCGCCTTCGACCGACCTTGCCCGCTACAAGGCGGCGCTGATTGAGCGGTTTCAGAACCCGGCGCTCAGGCACCGCACCTGGCAGATCGCCATGGACGGAAGCCAGAAGCTGCCGCAGCGGCTGCTCGGGACGATCCGCGATTGCCTCGCGCGCGGCGCCCCTTTCGGGTGCCTCGCCTTGGGCGTCGCGGGGTGGATGCGCTACGTGACCGGCGTTGACGAGAAGGGCGGGGCGATCGACGTGCGCGATCCGCTTGCCGGCCGGCTTCGCGCCATCGCCGATGCCGCCGGGCCGTCGCCGGAGCGGCTCATGCGCGGGCTGACCGGCGTCGAGGCGATCTTCGGCAAGGACCTCGCGGCGGATCCGCGCTTCACCGAAGCGCTGACGGAGAGGCTCCGGCGGCTCTATGACAGCGGCTCCAGGTGCGCCGTTTCCGCCGAGATTTTGGCTCGATAGCGCACCCGGTCCCCGATCCCGTCTGTCTCCCGCCTGCGGGGAGGTCGAGGTCACGCAGCCAAGCGGAGTGGGTCCGCCGGGCCATACCGGCGGGTTCGGAGGGCATTGGTACGCATACGCCGTTACTATCGCCCCCCGGAAACTGCCTCGCTCTGCCCGCCAGACCCCGACCGCCCCGCATGCGGGAGGTCGGTAAGGCTTTTGGAAGAGCGTCAGGTCGCCGGCATGGGCACGCCGGCAAGCGTCGGCTGCGCGCGGCCCTCGCCGCGTGACTTCCGCCGCCCGCCGACAAGCGCGATCAAGCCGGGAACGACGACCGTGTGGCGACGCGCCGGCAAACGCGTCTCGAAAGCGACGCCTGCCTCAATCGCCGCAAAGACGAGCGCGTCGGTAATGGCGACCGGCGAAAGCTCCGCCGTCGGGAAATCACTGGCGATCTTTTGTGCTGTCCTGGCCAAGGAAAGGCGCGATCCCGTCTCTGCCGCGTCCGATACGATACGCCAGATTTCTTCTTGGACGAGCAAGGACTGCTCGGTCGGAACTCCCACCCCGGAATTGCCGACGTCCTCCTTTGTCGGCTTCGTGCGCGCGCGAGCCATCGTCTCCCTCCCACAACAAACACCGCGCCCCGAGCCGGCTAGGACGTTCCTGTGGAAAATGAGGGATAATATGACCCCGCCGTGGCCGGACTCGGCCGATTCTGACCCGCGGCCAAGGCACTGCCACAATTAAAGAAACCGAGGGTTGATTTGCGTCGCCGCAGGCGCAAATGAGCGCGCTTCGCCGGCTGCCGAGGCGACACAGGAATTGTCGGAGGGAACGGCGCGCGGCGGCGAGTTGAGGCGGCGGGGCAAGCGGCAGCCCCGCCGCGGCTCTCCCGATCAGCCTTTTCCGGGGATACGGTAAGCGCCCGTGGCCTTCGAAGCCGTTTCGGCGACCGCCTTGAACTCGGCACCGGTCCAGGCGCGTGACGTGGACATGTCGGAAATCATGCCGGCCGCCGCCGCCGCCATCATCGCAGCGACAACTGATTTCAGCTTCTTCGGTTTCCGTAATGAGCAAGAAGTCCGAGCCGCCGGTCGTGAAGTAGAAGCTGACGAATTTCGCGCCGACACTCTTGACCAGCTTCTTGACGGCGGGTTCCCGGTCCTCCGGCGCCGCAATCAATGCCTTGGCATAGTCCTGGGTGAACCGGCCCGTGGTGATCAGTCGTATCATTCTCGCCTCCCGATTATGCGGCGCACGCCGCGGCGGTACACTATCACGGCGCAAGGGCCGCGGATGCTCAATTCGGAGGACGGATGGCGCCACACGCCCGCGCGGTCGTTGAGCGCTTGCCGTTCCCTTAAGGCGGAAATTGTACTCATTCCTCCTCGGCCGGGCGGCGACATGAGAAGCCGGCGTTATTAGACATCGCTGCTGGCGGCACCGCATTTTGACGCCCGGGGTGAAATGTTTGCCTGCCAGCAAGTATTGGGCAATTCTCTGGAGATGGTTTCGACGCCTCGTGGACCGACCCTCGCGCACCGCGGTCTGCGGTGGTTCGGCCATCAAAGGTGGATAAAGCGCGGCAGGGGACGCTTGGTGATGCGCTTTGCCGGACCCGGCCGTGTTCCGCCGATTCCCTTCACCGTACCTTTCTTCGGGATGCACTATGTCGGCTGGCTCAACGACTTCGTTGATTGGAATGTCTATTTCATGGGGGCCTATTCACCGCATGAGCTGGCATTCTTGGCCGACGCCTGCCGGGCAATTCGGCTTGCTCGCGGCAGCGTCAATTGCTTCGATGTCGGCGCGAACGTAGGTCAACATTCGCTATTCCTTTCAAAGCATGCGGACCAGGTCGTCGCGTTCGAACCGAATCCCGTGCCGCTGAGGTCGCTCAAGGCGAAGGCTGAGCGCAACCGCCTCGACAATCTGAGGGTTATCGAGGCTGCCCTCGGGGCGCGCGAGGAGGAGCTTGATCTCTACCTACCGAACGCCTTCAACACGGGCACGGGTAGCCTAAAGCCTGAAACGGCGAACGATCCGGTGGTCGCAAAAGTGCGCGTGGCCACCCTCGATGGCGTTTCCAGTGAGCTTTCGCTGCCGCGCATCGACGTTCTGAAGATGGATGTGCAGGGGTGGGAAGCTTCGGTCCTGGAAGGGGGGCAGAGGAAGCTGCGCGCTGACCGCCCAGTTATTCTCACCGAGATATCAAGGGAGAATCTGAGCGGGTTTGGGACGATGGAAGGATTGCGTCGGCTGCTCTACGACGAGCACACGGTCTTTCGAATTGAAGGGCAGCGGGAAAGCTACCGGCTGGCTCCGCTTGCCGAGCTCCCGCAGCTGGACCTCTTTGAGATTGCGGTGGTTCCGAACGAAATGATCACGGCGTGGGACCACGCTCTCAGCGAGCTGTCGGGTGTGGCCTGACGCTGCGGCGGCCACCGTCTCAAAGCCGGCCGCACGGCTTGGGTGGGCGCCGGAGAGGATGGGCATATTGCACGCTTGTCGAACGGGGAAAGACCTAAAGACAGACTAAAGCGCTGGTACGCCCAAGGGGAATCGAACCCCTGTTTCCGCCGTGAAAGGGCGGCGTCCTGGACCGCTAGACGATGGGCGCTCAAGCGCGGGCCTTATAGGCGGAGCCTCCTGGCCCCACAAGCTTCCGCGCTTCTCTCCTTATGATATAGGGCGGGCGGCGAAGGCCGGTCGACGCCGGCTCACCATTTTCCGGTATTCTGCATGGATTTCCACGGCTCGGCCGGCGCAAGCGCCGGGCCCTTCTGCAGAAGCTCGATCGAGATGTTATCGGGCGAACGGATGAAGGCCATGTTGCCGTCGCGCGGCGGGCGATTGATGGTCACGCCGGCAGCCTGCAACTTCGCGCACGTGTCGTAGATATTGTCGACCTCGAAGGCGAGGTGGCCGAAATTGCGGCCCTCGCCATATTTCTCGGGATCCCAGTTGAAGGTGAGCTCCAGGAGCGGTGCCTTGTTCGCCTTGCCGCTCCCCTCGTCCTCCGGCGCGGCGAGGAAGATCAGCGTGTAGCGGCCCGCCGGGTTCTCGTTTCGCCGCACTTCCCGCATCCCGAGTTTGTTGACGTAGAAGTCAAGCGACTGGTCGATATCGGCGACGCGGACCATGGTATGCAGATAGCGCATCTGAAACTCCTTGTTGTGGAAGGGAGAATATGGCCGAGAGCGCCGAAGGCAACGATGAAATTCTGGCGTTCCGACGACTGATCGAGCGGTCCGGGCGGATCGTCGCCCTGACCGGGGCGGGCATCTCGACGGAATCGGGCATCCCCGATTTCCGCAGCCCCGGCGGTCTCTGGTCGCGCATGCGGCCGATCACCTATCAGGAATTCATCGCCTCGGAGGAGGCGCGGCTGGAGGAATGGCGCCGGCGCTTCCGGGCGAACGAGGCCTTCGCCAGAGCCGAGCCGAACGAAGGCCATCGCGGCTTCGTCCGGCTCCTCAAGGAAGGGCGGCTCCTTTCGGTGATCACGCAGAACATCGACGGCCTTCACCAGCGCGCCGGCATGCCGGCCGATCGCGTGATCGAGATTCACGGCAACTCGACGCGCGCGCATTGTCTCGACTGCCGCACGCCGATGCCGCTTGCCGAGGTGCGTGCTGCGATCGACGCAACAGCGGCCTCGCCACGCTGCGCATGCGGCGGTCTCGTCAAGGCGGCGATCGTTTCCTTCGGAGAGCGCATTCCCGAAGAGGCGATGGCGAAGGCAAGCGCGCTTGCCGAACGTGCCGATCTCTTCCTCGTCGTCGGGTCGTCGCTCGTCGTCCAGCCGGCGGCGTCGCTCCCGCTCGTCGCGAAACGCGCCGGCGCCGCGCTCGCGATCCTCAATCGCGAGGCCACGCCGCTCAGCCCGTATGCCGACCTCAGCCTGCAACGGCCGATCGGGACAGTATTTTCCGCGCTCTATCCACAGGCTGTTAAGTTAGACATTCGGCAGTCACCGACTGTGGCAGATTTGTGAGCGTCGCAGTGTGGCAGCAATGCTACTCTTCGTTCGAATCGGGACGACTGCTCGATGCGGACGCGACATGAGGCAGCGACTGGTGAAAATGAAGGCTCGGATGGAGTCGCAAATGGGGGCCAAACCGACCGCCGACGCCACACCCGAACTTGCGCCGCAGGACGAGACTCCGGTCGATCTGATCGAGATCTCGGGCGTCATTAAATGGTTCGACGTCGCGAAGGGTTACGGTTTCATCGTTCCGGATAACGGCATGCCCGACGTGCTCTTGCACGTCACATGCCTGCGGCGTGATGGATTCCAAACTGCCTATGAAGGCGCGCGTGTCGTCTGCCTCGTGCAGGACCGACCGAAGGGCCTGCAGGCGTTCCGTGTCCTCTCGATGGACGAGTCGACGGCAACGCATCCGGCGCAGATGCCGGCGACGCGACAGCGCTCGGCTGTCGCGCCGACGAGCCCGCTCGTCACCGCGACGGTCAAGTGGTTCAACCGCATGCGCGGCTACGGCTTCGTGACGGAAGGCGAGGGAACGCCCGATATTTTCGTTCATATGGAGACACTTAGGCGATACGGCATGGCCGAGCTCCGGCCCGGGCAAATTGTCCTCGTGCGCTACGGCGAAGGGCCCAAGGGGCGCACCGCCGCCGAAATTCGGCCGCACACGGGTGGACAACTTCCCGTCTCGCACTGACCGGCCGTCCCGCTCAGGTATTTCAGATGCGCCATGCGCTGCTCGTCGCTTCGATGACGTTCGCGCTTCTCGCTGGGCGCTCTTTCGCGCGGGCGCCGGCGCGGTCGGCGGGAGCGCGCGCGAGGCACTGACCATCACGCAGCAAGCGGCGCGCACCACTTCAAGGTCGAGATCGCCGACGACGATCGCGCGCGTGCGCTCGGCCTGATGTTTCGCCGCTCGATGGCGCGACGACGAAGGCATGCTCTTCGACTTCATGCATGAAGAGCCGGCGAGCTTCTGGATGCGCAACACCTACATCTCGCTCGACATGCTCTTCATCAAAGCCGACGGAACGATCGAATCGATCGCCAGGCGGACGACGCCGCTCTCGGACAGGTCGATCCTTTCGAGGGGGCCGGTCCGCTACGTGCTGGAGATCAATGGCGGATTGAGCGACAGGCTCAGCATCGTCGCGGGCGACAAAGTAGCGGGCCAGGCAATCGAAGCGCGGAGATAGGCGGGGGCGCGCGCGGTATTCAGCCTGCATCGCCGCGGTAGTGTCCCGCGCAGAGGCGTTCGAGTCGCGGAGCCGGTGCAAAGGCGCGTCGCGTTGGCGTTCAGATGCTTAGCGTATGCTCTCTGTGACCTGCGGTCTGTTTCGCTTGCGGTCGATCGCGTCCGGTCGTCGGCCGTCGGTCTTACCTCTTCTTGAAGCCTGTCATGGCCTTTTGGTTCTGCGACGTCAGCGGTGTCGGACGGCTTGCGCTTGCCGAGTCACGACATGAGAATGACGTCGGTGACGGTGCGCTTCGGAATTCCGACGTCCCCGCACTCGACCTTTACCCTTTGTGCCGACTGCGCGAGCCAGCCTGGCCGCGTCCGCTTCATCGTTTGACCGGGGTCCGATGCAGTCGCCGCGATCGGGAGCGGGCGGTCCGCGCGGCGCTTGCCAAGCGGCGTTGGCGGCCTTAGCCTTTCCCTCGTCTCACGGGGTGCCCTAGGGGCTGAGAGGCGGAGGTCTCCGCCGACCCGTCGA
This sequence comes from uncultured Alphaproteobacteria bacterium, assembly GCA_963750115.1. Lineage (GTDB taxonomy): Bacteria > Pseudomonadota > Alphaproteobacteria > Rhizobiales > Afifellaceae > DASWJZ01. The sequence continues at coordinate 261,911 of CAVVPM010000016.1, forward strand.
ACCTGATCCGGATCATGCCGGCGGAGGGATTGAGATCGTGCCTCACCCGAAAGCTCCTTCCGCCAGCGCCGCGCCCGTCCCGGCTCGTACCACCGATTCGGAAGGAGAAGTTGATGCACGTTAACGATTCTGCGGCTCGCCGCGCTGCGCTGGGCTGGCGCTGGCCTCTACCGCGCTTATGCTGCGGCGCAGGAGAAACCGACGCTTACGGTCTATACCTACAGCTCCTTTTCCGGCGAGTACGGTCCCGGCGGCACCATCAAGGAGCGCTTCGAGGCGACCTGCGGCTGCACGCTCGAATGGGTGACGAGCGACGACGCCGGCACGCTCCTGTCGCGCCTCAAGCTCGAAGGCAGGGCACCAAGGCCGACGTGGTGCTCGGGCTCGACAACAACCTGATGGCGGAGGCCGAGGCGACCGGGCTGTTCTGCCGCACGGGATCGACGCCGCCCGGCTCGATCTGCCGGTGGCACTGGACCGACCAGACCTTCCTGCCCTTCGACTGGGGCTGGTTCGCCTTCGTCTACGACAAGACGCGGCTCGCGACCCCGCCCCGAGCTTCGACGGCGCTGGTCGATGCGAAGGACGGGCCGGCGATCGTGATCGAGGACCCGCGCACCTCCACGCCGGGGCTCGGCCTGCTCCTTTGGGTCAAGCAGGTCTACGGCGACAAGGCGGCCGGCGGCCTGGAAGAAGCTCGCGCCGAAAATCGTGACGGTGACAGAGGGCTGGTCGGAGGCCTACGGCCTCTTCCTGAAGGGCGAGGCCGACATGGTGCTCTCCTACACGACCTCGCCCGCCTACCACATCGCGGAGGAGGACAAGACCCAATACAAGGCCGCGGATTTCTGCCGAGGGGAACGGGCTTGAGGTCGAGGTCGCCGGCATGACGAAAACGAGCCGCATCCCGATCTTGCCCGCGCTTTCCTGCGGTTCATGCTCTCCGACCGTTCCAGTCGGCGATCCCGGAAGGGAACTGGATGTATCCCGCCACGCATGCGAGCCTGCCGGCGGAATATCCGGCGCTTCCGAAGCCCGCCAAGTCGCTGATGTTGCCGCCGGAATCGGTGGAGAAGAACCGCCGCGCCTGGGTCGACGAGTGGCTTGCGGCGATGAGCAAGTGAGAGCGGTCTGCGGGGCTCGGATAGGTGGTGCAATCCGGCACGCCCCTAACCTCCCCCTTGCGGGGAGGTCGGATTTCGCTGAGCGCCGCGAAAGCGAAATTCGGGAGGGGGTGTGTGGTGGCGCTTTCACCCCCTCCCGAAACCGTCTGCGCTGCGCTCGCCGGTTTCGACCTCCCCGCAAGGGGGAGGTTAGGCCGCTGTGGCCTGGCAGAAGGTGGCGGCAGATCTCCGCCATGAAGCTTCTTCCCGGCTTCCTTGCGCTCGCACTGATCCTCGGGGTGGTCGTCGCGGCCTTCGCCGGCCTCTTCCTCGCCGCCGGCCCGGAGCCGGCGACGCTCCCATGGGCGCTATGTCGGCAGCGTCATCCGCTTCACGCTCGTCCAGGCGACGCTTTCGACCGTGCTATCGCTTCTCCTCGGCGCGGCGGTGGCGCTGGCGCTCGCGCGGCGGCCGCGTTTTCCCGGCCGCGGCGCTCTTCATCGCGGCGCTGAACCTCGCAAGCGTGCTTCCGGCGATCGTCGCGGCCTTCGGCATCGTCGCGGTCGCTCGGCCGCGCCGGCTGGGTCGGCGAGGCGCTCGCGCTTGTCGGCCTCGACCTCGGCGGCTGGCTCTACGGGCTCCCGGGCATCCTGATCGCCCACGTCTTCTTCAATGCGCCGCTCGCCGCGCGCGTCTTCCTCGCCGCGCTCTCGGCGGTTCCCGGCGAGCAGTGGCGGCTTGCCGCGCAGCTCGGCATGCGGCCGGGCGCGATCTTTCGGCTGATCGACTGGCCGGTGCTGATGCGCGAGGCGCCGGCGCATTGCCGCGCTCATCTTCCTGCTCTGCTTCACGAGCTTCGCGATCGTGCTCTCGCTCGGCGGCGGGCCGCGCGCGGCAACGCTTGAGGTCGCGATCTACGAGGCCGTGCGCTTCGACGTGGATTTCGCCCGCGCCGGCGCTGCTTGCGCTGCTGCAGGTCGCGCTCTCGCTTTCGTTGGCGCTCCCGATCCTCTGGCTTGCGAGGCGGCCGGCCGAAAGCGCCGCGCTCGGCCTCGGCACGCGGCGGCCCGGACGCGGCGGACGCCGGCGTGACGGGCATTCGACGGCATCGCGCTTGCGGCGGGCGCGCTCCTGGTCGTGCCGCCGCTCGTCGCGGTGGCAGTCTCCGGCGTCGCGGCGCTTGCGAGCCTCTTCGATGCCGACGTTGCGGAGGCGACGGCGACGAGCTTCGTGATCGCGCTCCCCGCGGCGACTGCTCTCGCTCGCGCTTGCTCTCGGCATCGCTTCCACCGCGCGAGGCCTCCGCGCTTCCGGCCGAAAGGCCGGCGCCAGCCTGGTCTCGCTGCCGAGCGGCGCGATCCTCGCCGTGCCACCCATTGCGATCTCGGCGGGTCTCTTCGTCGTCCTCCGCCCGCTTGCCAGCCCGTTCGCGCTCGCAATCCCATTGATCATTCTTATCAATGCCTTGATGGCGCTTCCTTTCGTGCTGCGGCAGATCGAGCCGCCGCTCCTCCTCTCCGCGGAACGCTACGGCCGGCTTTCAGAGAGCCTCGGAATTTTCGGCGCGGCGCGCGTCAGGCTGGTCGACTGGCCGCTCCTCCGCCGGCCGCTCTTTGCGGCGTTCGCGGTCGCGACGGCGCTGTCGCTCGGCGACCTCGGCGTCGCCGCCTTCTTCGGTTCGGGCACCATCCTGACGCTGCCGCTGCTCCTCTATCAACGCATGGGCGCCTATCGCATGGCCGAGTCCGCCTCGATTGCGCTTTTCCTTGCGCTTCTCGTGCTAATCCTCTTTGCCGCCGCGCAAAAATGGTCGGGGGACCCGCTTGCTCGAGGTCGCTGACCTGCGGCTCGATTACCCGGACTTCCACGCGAGCTATTCGCTGGAAGTGCCTGAGGGCGCGCTCTGCGGGCTGATCGGCCCGTCGGGCGGCGGCAAGACGACGCTGCTGCACGCGATTGCCGGCTTCGAGCGGCCGTCGTCCGGCGCGCTCCGCTTTCGCGGCCGCGACCTCATTCCTCTCGCGCCGTCTCAGCGTCCGCTATCCATCCTTTTCCAGGACCACAATCTTTTTCCACATCTGACGGCCGCGGAGAACGTCGGGCTCGGCATCGATCCGCGGCTTCGGCTTGGCGCCGACGAAGCGCACAGAGTTGCCGCAGCGCTTCAGCGCGTCGGGCTCGGCGGCCTTGGCGGGCGGCGTCCGGCCGAGCTTTCCGGCGGCCAGCGCCAGCGCGTCGCGATTGCCCGCGCGCTCGTCAGGCAAAGGCCGCTGATGCTCCTCGACGAGCCCTTCGGCGGGCTCGACCCGGGCCTCCGCCACGAAATGATCGCGCTTGTCGACCACCTCCGCCGTGACGAAAGGCTGACGGTGCTGGTCTCCATCCACACGCCGGAGGATCTCGGCGACGCCGCCGAGCTGATGGCGTTCGTGGCGGGAGGGAGGGTGCTCGCCGCCGCGCGCCCGAAGGACGTGCTCGCGCCCGGCCGCGCGCCTGAGATCGATCGCTATCTCGGCCGCTGACGCGATTTCCCGGGCGGGCAGGATGGCGGATTTCGCGCGCAGCGTTATATCTTCGCGATGCGCAGAGTGGTTGTCATAGGCGGCACGGTCGTGCTCCTCGCCATCGTCGCGGCGGCGATCGTGCCGATGTGGGTCATGACCGCCGATATGGGGCTGTCGGGCTTCGCCATCATGATGATCGTGCTGATGATCATTGGCTGCTTCGGCGTCGGCGGCGGCCTGATGTTCTTGATCTTCTACAGCTCTCGCAAGGGCTTCGACGACGCCGTTCACAATCGCCTTGACTGGCACGAGCCGGAAGAGGGCTGAGCGCGGCGCCCTTCGACCGCGGCGATGCCGCGATTGTTGGCAGTCGCCGGGCAAGGGCGTATAGACCCGCGCCAAGGCACCGGCCGGCGAATGCGCGGGCTTCGATTGGAGTTCTGGTGATGAGCGAGAAATGGACGCCGACGAGCTGGAGGGCAAAGCCCATCGAGCAGTCGCCCGTCTATCCGGACCCGGAGGCGCTCGCCGCGGTCGAGGCGCGGCTCGCCACCTATCCGCCGCTCGTCTTTGCAGGCGAGGCGCGCAAGCTCAAGGCGAAGCTTGCTGACGTCGCGCAGGGACGAGCCTTCCTCCTCCAGGGCGGCGACTGCGCCGAAAGCTTCGCCGAGCACGGCGCGGACAATATCCGCGATTTCTTCCGCGTCTTCCTGCAGATGGCGGTGGTCTTGACCTTCGCGGCGACGTCGCCGGTGGTGAAGGTCGGCCGCATCGCCGGGCAGTTCGCCAAGCCGCGCACCGCGCCGAACGAGCGGCAGGGGGACCAGGAGCTGCCGAGCTACCGCGGCGACATCATCAACGGCCCGGAATTCGACGCGGCGGCGCGGATTCCCGATCCGGCGCGGCAGGAGATGGCCTACCGGCAGTCGGCGGCGACGCTGAACCTGCTGCGCGCGTTCGCTTCCGGCGGCTACGCCAATCTCGACCATGTGCATCAATGGATGCTCGGCTTCGTGGCGGACAGCCCGCAGCACGAGCGCTACGAGGCGCTCGCCGACCGCATCTCCGAGACGCTCAACTTCATGCGGGCGATCGGCATCGACCCGGAATCGCACCCGGAGCTTCGCCAGACGGACTTCTTCACCAGCCACGAGGCGCTGCTTCTCGGCTACGAGCAGGCGCTGACGCGCGTCGATTCCACCAGCGGCGACTGGTACGCGACGTCCGGGCACATGATCTGGATCGGCGACCGCACGCGCCAGCCGGACCACGCGCATGTCGAGTTCTGCCGCGGCGTGAAGAACCCGCTCGGGCTTAAGTGCGGGCCGTCGCTCGATCCGGACGTCCTGATCCGGCTGATCGACATCCTGAACCCGAACAACGAGCCGGGCCGGCTGACGTTGATCGCGCGGATGGGCGCCGAGAAGGTCGGCGACTATCTGCCGAGGCTGATCCGCACGATCAAGCGCGAGGGGCGCAACGTCGTCTGGTCCTGCGATCCGATGCACGGCAACACGATCACGCTGAACCACTACAAGACGCGGCCTTTCGACCTGATCCTGCGCGAGGTGCAGGACTTCTTCGCCGTGCATCGGGCGGAAGGCACCTATGCCGGCGGCATCCATATCGAAATGACCGGCAAGAACGTCACCGAGTGCACCGGCGGCGCCCGCGCGATCTCGGCGGAAGACCTTTCCGACCGCTATCACACGCATTGCGACCCGCGGCTCAACGCCGACCAAGCGCTCGAGCTTGCCTTCCTCGTGGCCGAGCTGTTGAAGCGCGAGCGCTCGGCACCCGCCATCAAGGTCGCCGCGCAGGCGTGAGCGGACGAATGGGGCAGACGATCGAGCTTAAGGCGGCCGACGGGCACGTTCTTTCCGCCTACGAGGCGGCGCCGAGCGGACCGCTCCGCGGCGGCCTCGTCGTCATCCAGGAGGCGTTCGGCGTCAACGCGCACATGCGGGCGGTCACCGACGGCTTTGCCGCTGAGGGCTATTACTGCATCTCCCCGGCGCTTTTCGACCGCGACAAGCCGGGTATCGAGCTCGGCTACGGGCCGGACGTCTTCGCGATCGTGCGCCCGCTCATGGAAAAGATCGGCATCGACAACATGCTCCTCGACGTCGAGGCGGCGCGCGCCGCCGCGGCGTCGGCCGGGAAGGTGGGCGTGGTCGGCTACTGCCTCGGGGGATCGCTCTCCTGGCTTGCGGCGACCCGCCTCGACGGCGTTGCCGCCGCCTCCTGCTATTACGGCGGCCGGATCGCCGCCGCCTTGGGGCAGAAACCGCGCTGCCCGGTGCAGATGCATTTCGGCGACAAGGACCAGTCGATCCCGATAAGCGACGTGGAGAAGATCCGCGCCGCCGTTCCCGCCGACAAGGTCGAGATCTTCGTGTATCCGGCGGGGCACGCCTTCAACCGCGACGTCGGCGACCACTACGACCCGAGTTCCGCCAAGCTGGCGCGCGAACGCACGCTGAGCCCTCTTCCGGGAGCATGTCGGTTGAGCGTCGAAGCGGAAGGCCCCCGACGCACGGCTCGCGACGGCGTCCACGGCACGCCCGACAACAGAACGCGCTGCCCGGGCGCGGCGGGCTTCTCCGCATCGCCGCCGCCACCTTCAACTCGGCACGCGGGCTGCGCGAAGGGCTGCTGACGGAGGCCGCGGTCAAGCAGGAGGTGGCGCTCGCCGTCGTGCTCATGCCGGTCTCGTTCTTCGTCGCCACCGGCGTCTGGGTGTGGCTCACGCTCGTCGCGAGCGTGGTCTTCGTGCTCATCGTCGAGTTCCTCAACACCGCCGTCGAGCGCCTCTGCAACCACGTCACGCCGGAGCGCCACGAGGCGATCCGCGTGACCAAGGACCTCGCTTCGACCGCCGTGTTCCTGTCGCTCACCCTTGCCGGGCTCGTCTGGATCGTGGCGCTGCTTCACCGGTTCAACCTGGTTGGCTGATCCGCGCCTGCCGCATTGCCGCAAATGCCGGCAAAAGCTACATCCGCCGGCATGACAGACGGTCCGCCCGACGCGCTTTCCATCGCAATTGCCCAGCTCAACCCGGTGTTGGGGGATATCGCCGGAAACCTTGAGCTCGCGCGTGCCGCACATGCCGAGGCGGCGAAGATGGGCGCCGACCTCCTCGTGCTGACGGAGCTTTTCCTCTGCGGCTACCCACCGGAAGACCTGGTGCTGAAGCCGGCGGTGCAGGCGGCCTGCCGCGAGGCGGCGGAGGCGCTGGCGCGCGATACGGCGACCGGGCCGGGGATCGTCGTCGGGGCGCCGTGGGTCGACGAGGACGGCCTCCACAACAGCGTGCTTCTTCTCGATGGCGGCAGGATCGCCGCGATCCGCCACAAGGTGGAGCTGCCGAATTACGGCGTCTTCGACGAGCTTCGCGTGTTCAAGCCCGGCCCTCTGCCGGGGCCTGTCGATTTCCGCGGTGTCCGCATCGGCCTGCCGATCTGCGAGGACATCTGGCGGTCGGAAGTGACCGAATGCCTGACGGAGACGGGCGCGGAGCTTTTGATCGTGCCGAACGGCTCGCCCTATTGGAGCGACAAGGCGGAGCAGCGCACGCAGGTCGCGGTCGCGCGGGTGGTGGAGACCGGACTGCCGCTTCTGTTCGCCAATCAGCTCGGCGGCCAGGACGAGCTCGTCTTCGACGGCGGCGTCGTTCGGGTTGAACGGCGACCGCACGCTCGCTTTCCAGATGCCGCAGTTCGAGACGGGGATCGGGCTGACGCGATGGGGGCGCGGGGAGGCGGGCTGGCGCTCCATGCGAAGGCCCGATGGCGAAACTGCCTGAGCAGGATTGCGCCAACTGGCAGGCCTGCGTGCTCGGGCTGCGCGACTATGTCGAGAAGAACGGCTTCAAGGGCGTCGTGCTCGGCCTTTCGGGCGGCGTCGATTCCGCGGTTGCGGCGGCAATGGCGGTCGATGCGCTCGGGGCGGAACGGGTGCGCACCGTCATGCTGCCCTACCGCTACACCGCGGCCGCGAGCCTTAGCGACGCCGAAGATTGCGCCAGGCGCCTCGGCATCGAATACGACGGTCCTGCCGATCGCGCCGGCGGTCGAAGGGGTCGGTGACGTGCTCGATCCGCTCTTCGCCAATCTGCCGCGCGACATCACCGAAGAGAACATCCAGTCGCGCATCCGCGGCGTCGCGCTGATGGCGATCTCCAACAAGCTCGGCCTGATGCTGGTGACGACCGGCAACAAATCGGAAGTCTCGGTCGGCTATGCGACGATCTACGGCGACATGAACGGCGGCTTCAATCCGATCAAGGATCTCTACAAGACGGAGGTCTACCGGCTCGCCCGCTTCAGGAACCGCGAGCGGCCGGCCGGCTGCCTCGGGCCGGCAGGCGAGGTGATCCCGGCCTCGATCATCGACAAGGCGCCGACGGCGGAGCTTCGCGAGAACCAGAAGGACCAGGATTTGCTGCCGCCCTACGACGTGCTCGACGCCATCCTCGAAGGCCTGGTCGAGAAGGAGATGACGGTCGCCGAGATCGTCGCGCTCGGCCACGACCGCGCGACCGTGAAGCGGGTCGAGCAGCTTCTCTATCTCTCGGAATACAAGCGCCGGCAGGCGGCGCCGGGCGTCAAGATCACCATGCAAGAATTTCGGCCGCGACCGCCGCTATCCGATCACCAACCGCTTCCGCGACAGTGAGCATACGCCGCGCACGCCTCAGTTCGGCACCGGCGTGATGACCAGGGCGTCCTGGTCGGCGTTGCCGAGCGGCGGCCCGACGACGCGGATCCGACGCCGGTCGCCGCTGGTCGCGACCGGCGTGCCGCGTCGCCGAATCCTCGGCGCTCGCATGCGGCACGAAGTCGCCGGCGCGGTCGGCGAGCGTCTCCGGGTCTTCGCCCGGCGCCGGCCGCGGAGCCGGCAGCGGTGCCGTCGGGTCGACGCGGCGCGGGCCGCCTGCGCGACGGACAGCGGTGCCGTGACGGCCGTATAGCCGCCCGCCGGCTTGCAGGTGCAGGAGGGTTCAGGCTGGTGCGGTACTGGAAGGCGGTCGGAAGCGACGGAATAGGGCTCGCCGGTCATCGACGACCATGTTCTCCGGCCCGCCGCCGGGATTGGGATAATAGAAGAGCGTCGCCTCGGCGCCCGGGCACATGGACTGGCAGGTCTGCGCGTCGGCGGGGAAGCGGTCGGAGGTGGTCGAGAAGCTGATCGGGAAATAGAAGCCGTCGCAGGTGCGGACGCAGAGCGTCCGGTAGGTTCCGTTCCCGAAAATTCCGCGGTTCTGCTGGTAGAACCAATTGTCGTTCGCGCGCGGTCTGGTAGATGTTCCGCCCGGGAGGTCGCAGCCGCGCGCCTGCATCATCCCCTGCAGCTCGCTGCATGCGGTAGGCATCGTCGTGGACCGGCCTGGCGCCGCAGATGGTCGAGCCGCGGCAAGATTGTCCTGCATCTGGCGGAGCTTCGGGAGGAGCGTGTCGCAGATCGGGCTCGGCGAGCGGCGGAAGAAGAAGAAACCGACTGCCGAAGCAACCGGCGTCGCGGGCACGCGTCTGCGTCTGCGCGATCACGTTCGCCTGCTCGCGATAGGCCTGCTCGTAGCGCGCCGTGTCGCCGGCGATCTGACGCCGCGCGCCTGCAGGTTCATCAGCTCCGCCTGCATGCTGAAGCAGGACTGCGCCGCCGCCGCGCCCGTGAGGGCGAAGGCGAGCCCGACGGCGCATATGACGAGGCGGCCGGCAAACGAGCGCACGCGATCTCCAAACCTGGCCCTTTCCTCCCGAATCGGGGCGGGCCGCGAAACGATGAATATCAATCCGCGCCGTGATTTAGGCGTGGGAATGGCATCTAGCGAAGGAAGCGCGCGAAAAACAATCGCATTTGCCTCCGCCGACTCCCATCTCAGCGCCGATTTTCTCGCGGAGACCGCCCATGCGCATCGTCCATGCCGTCCTTCTTGCCCTTTGCCTCCTCGCCCCGTCCCTCGTCACGCCGGCCGCGGCGGAAGGGCCGGACCTCATCTTCAAGAAGTCGACGACGTTCAAGCTCCTCACGCCCGACGACAAGATCGCCACCTACGGCATCGACGATCCCGCTGGTCCAAGGCGTCGCCTGTCACTTCACCGTGCCGGAGAAGGGCGGGGTCGCGGGCGCTCTCGGCGTGGCGGAGGAGGTTTCCGACATTTCGCTCGCCTGCCGGCAGATCGGGCCGATCTAGTTTCAGGGAAAATTCGCGCAGGGCGACGTCGTCTTCCGCGAGCGCCGCTCGATCCTCTTCAAGAAGATGCAGATCGTGCGCGGCTGCGACGCGAAGCGCAACGTGCTCGTCTACGTCGTCTATTCCGACAAGCTGATCGACGGCTCCCCAAGAACTCCACCTCGACGGTGCCGATCATGCCCTGGGGCAGCGACGCGGCAGTGGCGAAGTGCGAAGCGACTACGTTCGAGTGACGAGCGTTTGCGGCCGATCAATGCGACACCTGCCGAAGCACCTCAGATTTGGAATGAATCAAAAGTAGGATTTCAGTTGGAACTTTAGCTGAAGTGTGCTTTTGACCGCTCGGAATCGGTGTTTTCGGAGATGTCATGCTTTTCAGACCGGCGATTCTTCTGTCGCTTGCCTCTCGGCGATTTGCGTCTTTGGCTCGGCCGCGGCATCTGGCGGCCGATGACGTGAAGATGGAGATTTCCCTCAAGGGTCATGTCTTCACCCCATCGGACCTCACCGTTCCGGCGGGGAAGGTCGTGCTCCTGACCGTAAAGAACACGGATCCGACGCCGGAGGAGTTCGACAGCAGCGACCTTCGCGTGGAGAAGGTGATCGCGGGCGGAGCCAAGGGCGTGGTCCGCTTCGGGCCGCTCGACCCGGGAAAATACAAGTTCAAGGGCGAATACAACGAAGCCACGGCCCACGGCGTCGTGACGGCGGAATAGGCCGATGCTTTCAGCCCTCGTCATCGTTTTCAGGGAGATCATCGAGGCCGGCATCGTCGTCGGCGTCGTGCTCTCGGTCACGAACGGCATAGCCGGGCACCGCGCCTGGATTATCAGCCGGGATCGCGGCGGGCCTCGCCGGCGCAGCGCTTGTCGCAGCATTCGCGGAGGCGATTTCGAGCGCGCTCGCGGGCATGGGCCAGGAGGTCTTCAACGCCGCGATCCTGGCGATCGCCGTCCTTATGCTCACCTGGCACAGCGGCTGGATGGCGAGCCACGGCAGGGCGCTCGTATCGGAGCTTCGCACGGTCGGAAGCGAGGTCGCGTCGGGAAGCCGCTCGCTCGCAGCGCTCGCGGTCGTCGTCGCGGTTGCGGTGCTGCGCGAGGGCTCGGAAGTCGTGCTCTTCCTCTATGGCATCGTCGCGTCGGGCGGCACGACGGCGGCCGGGCTTTTCCTCGGCGGGCTTCTCGGCCTTGCCGGGGGCGTCGCACTGAGTGCGCTCACCTTCTTCGGGCTCGTGAGCATTCCGGCGCGCTATCTCTTCGCCGTGACGAGCGCGCTGATCGCGTTCCTGGCGGCCGGGATGGCGGCGCAATGCGTCGCCTTCCTGCAGCAGGCCGGCATCATCACGGCGCTCGGCGAGACAGTCTGGAACACTTCGTGGATATTGCCGGACGACACGATTTTCGGCCGGCTGCTGCACAGCCTGATCGGCTATAGCGACCGGCCCACGGCCGCCCAGCTCATCGCCTACCTCGCCGTTCTCGCCGTGCATTTCGGCCTGTTGCGCTATGCTCCGCAGCGGGCCCGGCAGGTCAGCCCCGCGTCGGCGGGGTAGGGGGCAGACCTAGTTTCTGCCCAGATCAGCGGCGGGAACGTTGAAGACACCGTGGATGCAGTCGGCCTTGCGCACGCAAATCTGGACGTGGGTCTTCTTGAAGAACCCGGCGCCGGCATAGAGCGGCTGGCCTTCAAAATAGAAGCCGCGCACCGTGTCGATCTCAGGCAGGCCGCGATCGTGACGGACGGCGTGCAGGTGCTCAACGACAGCGCGGTCGAGGTTGCGCAGATAGAGATCGTTGCCGCCTCGGTTCTCAGGCATCCGGGTTCCCGATGCGGAAACCGTTGCCTCAAATGACTCATAGGCTTGGCGGACCTCGTCCGCGCCGGCGGACGTCGACAGATCGAGACAGAGCCTGAGATCGATAACCGCGCCGACAACGGCGGGCTTCTTGATTGATGAGCGCTTGCCCTCGCGTTTCATCACCTCGCGTGCGAAGTCGAGGCCGCGCCGCGGGTTCGCCTCCCAAAAGTAGATGCCTGCACCAAGCCAGTCGTAGAGATTCTTGCTCGGCCGGAACTTCGCACCCGCCACGATCTTCTTCGCGACGGCCGCGTCACATCCGTGATATCCGAGGACAAATGTCGTGGTCAGCCGGTGCACGGCTAACGGTAGCGCTTCGATAGCTTACCTGAGCTGTCGAGATAGCCCGAGGCCTTAAGAGCCTTGACGGCATCGGCTTTCGAACTCGTCACAGCCTCCTTGAATGCTGTGTTGGCGCGCCGAAATTCATGCGCATCCGTCTCGTCGATCAGCCCGACCAAGCGCCCGTTTGTCGCACTCTGAGTAACCCTTGCCGCACCTTGCTGTTGTTTGCTTGGACTTGCCTTCTTCCCGGCCATCGCAGTCTCCGTTGGAGCGCGTAATAAATATACGATGTGGGCCTCCCGCATACAAACAATCGCCGAGGACCGCGGATTTCCGCCTTGACCGAGGCGCTATGCCCGGCGATAAGCCCCTCATGAACGGCAATTTCCCCCGTGGCGGCGGCTTTTCACGCGCCATTTGCATTATCGGGATTATTTGCCGCTAGCCTTGGCTGGCCGGCGCCGTTCGACTCGTCCCTCTCGAAGAATTCGTCTGAACGTCCCGGCCCACGGGATCGCTTTGTCGCCGGTTCGCCGGCATCGACGCAGACGGAAGGAACGATGGGACTGAGGCTCTACAACACGCTGTCCGGCCGGAAGGAGGATTTCGTCCCCTTCGACCCGAAAAACGTGCGCATGTACGTCTGCGGGCCGACGGTCTACGATTTTGCCCATATCGGCAATGCGCGGCCGGCGATCGTCTTCGACGTGCTCTTCCGGCTCCTCCGCCATCTCTACGGCGAAGACCACGTCACCTATGTCCGCAACATCACCGACGTCGACGACAAGATCATCTTGCGCGCGGCGGAGCAGTATCCGGGGCTGCCGCTGAACGAGGCGATCGGCAAGGTCACCGAGACGACCGAGCGGCAGTACCACGAGGACGTGGCGGCGCTCGGCTGCCTTGCAGCCGACGGTCGAGCCGCGCGCGACCCAGCATATCGGCGAGATGGTCGCGATGATCGAGACGCTGGTCGACGAAGGGCCACGCCTACGCCGGCCGAGGGGCACGTGCTCTTCGACGTCAAGTCCTGGAAGGCCGCGGATGGCTCGCTCGCCTACGGCAAGCTCTCGCACCGCTCGCTCGACGACATGATCGCCGGCGCGCGGGTCGAGGTCGCGCCCTACAAGCGTGATCCGATGGACTTCGTGCTGTGGAAGCCGTCGAAGCCGGGCGAGCCGGCCTGGCCTTCGCCCGCCGGCATCGCGACGCCGGGACGGCCGGGCTGGCACATCGAGTGCTCGGCCATGGCCAAGAAGCATCTCGGCGACACCTTCGACATCCACGGCGGCGGCATCGATCTCGTCTTCCCCCACCACGAGAACGAGATCGCCCAGTCGCGCTGCGCCAACCACACGCCGCTGATGGCGCGCTATTGGATGCACAACGGCTTCCTGCAGGTCGAGGGGAAGAAGATGGCGAAGTCGGAGGGGAATTTTGTCACGATACGGGATGCGCTGACACGGCTCGCAGGCTGGCGGCATCGCCGGTGATGTTGTTCGGCTGAATATGCTGAGAACGCACTATCACGAACCGATCGACTGGACAGAGCGTGGACTATCCGAGAGTGCGGTCGAGTTGGAGGGATGGCGGCGCAGGACGCGGCTAAGCCTGCCGTCGGAACCACCGGCCGAACTCGTGTCTGCGCTTGCGGATGACCTCAACACTCCTCTTGCGATTTCAATCTTGCGGCAGATCGCGAAGGATACTCATGAGGCCTCCGCCGGTCGGGAAGCCGCCAGAGTGCTTGTTGCGTCGCTCGCCTTGCTCGGGTTCGAAGGAATTGTTGCGGACGCGACTGAAGGGGCCGAAGAATACAGATCGACGCTTCGATCAGATATCGAGGAGGCCTTGCGCCAAGTCGAAGAACGCGAGCGTGATCATGACGCGATTGCGCGAGGCATCGACAGCGCTGGAGTTGAGACTGCGATCTCGTCTCGCGCCGCCGCCCGCAAGGCCAAGAACTTCGCCGAGGCCGATCGCATCCGCGACGAGCTCGACGCAATGGGCATCCAGCTCAAGGACGCAAAGGACCCGAAGACTGGCGAGCTCGTGACCACCTGGGAGGTGAAGCGGTGAGCGGAGCGCCGCCGCACCAAATCCCTCTCCCAGGGGGAGAGGGTGTCGCCGCAGGCGACCGGGTGAGGGGGTGCGGCGTTTCCGATTAGGGCTTACGCGCGCTTCCAACCCGCTCAGCGCCGAACACCCTCACCCGGCTGCTGCGCAGCCACTCTCTCCCTGAGGGAGAGGGTCTAGGGGTGACGCCAGTCCACTTAGGACCGGTCGAAGCGAAAGATGGGCGAACGCATTTGATCGCCGCGGGTCGTATCGAGCACGCGCCGGATTTCCTCGATGACCCAATCGAGCCGGGAGCGCACGTCGTCATTGGTGAAGCGGATCTCCAGGTAGCCCGCGGCCTCGATCCTTTCACGCCGGGCGGTGTCAAGGTCAGGCTGCTCGGCGTGATGGATGCCATCGAGCTCGATGGTGAGCCTGGCGGCTTCACAGGCGAAATCGACGATGTGGCCGGCGATCGGGACCTGCCGACGGAATTTCCAGCCGTCGAGCCGGCGATTGCGGAGCTGCTGCCACAGCAGGTCCTCCGAGGATGTCCGCTCGGCACGCAGGCGGCGCGCGGCTGTCTTGATGAAAGTCGACACAGTGGCGTCCCCGGAATGCGTTGGCGAGAATACGCGGACTCGCTTCGACGACCGCACACCCTCACCCGGCTGCTTCGCAGCCACCCTCTCCTCAGGGAGAGGGTCTCGGAGAGGCGTGAGCCATGACCGCGTTCCGCATGACCGGCGGGTGCCAGTGCGGCGCGGTGCGTTATGCGCTGCTTTCGCCGCCGACCAATCCGCATATCTGCCACTGCCGCATGTGCCAGAAGGCGTTCGGCTCGTTTTTCGCGCCGCTCGCGGGGGTCGAAGCGCGACCGAGTTCGAGATCACGCGCGGCGAGCTTGCGACCTTCATGAGCTCCGATCCGGTGGAGCGCGGCTTCTGCCGCGACTGCGGGACGCCGCTTTCCCTGCGCGACGTCGGCGGGGACGAGATCGCGATCTCGCTCGGCTCGCTCGACGAGCCGGAGAAGGTCGAGCCGCTCAAGCAGTGCGGCAACGAGCGCCGCCTCTCCTGGTTCGACAAGCTGCCGGGCCTCGCGGGGCTCGAAACGACGACGGAGCGCGACGCGCCGAAGATGGCGGCCGCGATCGCCGCGTCGAACCATCAGCATCCCGACCACGACACCGACGCGTGGCCGCCGTCCAGCAGAGGAGCGTGACGTCATGGCCGAGCCGCGTCTTTCCGGCGGATGCCAGTGCGGGGCGGTGCGCTACGCGCTCGTCGGCCCTCTACTCGATCCGAGCATCTGCCATTGCCGCATGTGCCAGAAGGCGTTCGGCGCGTTCTATGCGCCGCTTGTCGGCGTGACGCTCGACCGGTTCGAGCTGACGCGTGGGACTGCTGCGATCTTCAAGAGCTCCGACGTGGCGGAGCGCGGCTTCTGCCAAAACTGCGGCACGCCGCTCACCTTCCGCAACCTCGACAAGGACGAGATCAACGTCGCGATCGGCTCGCTCGACAATCCTTTGGCCGCGCGGCCGGTCATCCAATACGGCATCGAGGGGCGCGTCGCCTTCGTCGGCGACCTCGATCAGCTGCCGGGCCTCGAGACGGAAGAGGACGGGCCGGCGGAGCATTACGTCCGCATCCGGGTGACGAACCACCAGCATCCCGACCACGATACCGAAGCCTGGCCGCCGGCCGGGCGAGGAGGATAGGCGATGGGCGAAAAGTTGAGCGGCGGGTGCCAGTGCGGCGCCGTCCGCTACGCGATCGAAGGCGATCCCACGCTCGTCGCGATCTGCCATTGCCGCATGTGCCAGAAGGCGACGGGCTCGATCGTCTGGCCGTTCTTCACCGTGCCGCGCGCGGCGCTCGCCTGGACGCGCGGCCGGCCGACGCTCTATCGCAGCTCCGAGGCCGCCCGACGCGGCTTCTGCCGCGACTGCGGCACGCCGCTCACCTTCGAGCCGGAAGGCGATGACACGGTCGACCTCGGCCTCGGCACGCTCGACGATCCGGCGGCGCAGAAGCCGACGCAGCAATACTGGGTGGGCGCCCGCATGCCGTGGTTCGAGGAGCTCGCCGACCTTCCGAGCGCCGGGCTCGGAGACGCGCTCCCCGCCGATCTGGTGGCGAAGCGAGCGCCATACCAGCATCCCGATCACGACACCGACCGGTGGCCCCCGGAAGGAGCGGTCCGATGAAGGAACGCCTCTATCTCTTCGATACGACCTTGCGCGACGGCCAGCAGACACCGGGCATCGACTTCTCGGTCGAAGACAAGATCCTGGTGGCGCGGCTCCTCGACGACCTCGGGCTCGACTATGTCGAGGGCGGCTACCCGGGCGCCAATCCGACCGACACGGCCTTTTTCGCGGAGCGGCGTACCGGCGAGCGACCTTCACCGCCTTCGGCATGGTGAAGCGGGCGGGGCGCTCGGTGTCGAACGATCCGGGGTTGAACGACCTCCTCGACGCCAAGGCGGATGCCATCTGCTTCGTCGCCAAGAGCTGGGATTTCCACGTCCGGCTCGCGCTCGGCTCGACCAATGAGGCGGTGCTTCAATCGATCGACCAGTCCGTCAGGGCGGCCGTCGCTGCGGGACGCGAGGCGCTCGTCGACTGCGAGCACTTCTTCGACGGTTACAAGGCGAACCCCGACTACGCGCTCGCCTGCGTGGAAACGGCGCTTTCCGCCGGCGCGCGCTGGGCCGTGCTCTGCGACACCAACGGCGGCACGCTTCCCGACGAGGTGGAGGCGATCGTGGCGAAGGTCGTCGAAAAATTCGGCGGCGACAGGATCGGCATCCATGCGCATAACGACACCGGCCAGGCGGTCGCCAATTCCTTCGCGGCGGTGAAAGCCGGGGCGCGGCAAATCCAGGGCACGCTGAACGGCATCGGCGAGCGCTGCGGCAACGCCGACCTGACCTCGATCATTCCGACGCTGATACTGAAGCCGGCCTATTCGGCGCGCTATGAGACCGGCATCTCCCTCGACGGGCTGAAGGAGCTGACCGCCGTCTCGCATGCTTTTGACGAAATCCTGAACCGCGCGCCGAACCGGCAGGCGCCCTATGTCGGCTCCTCGGCCTTTTCCACCAAGGCCGGAATTCACGCTTCGGCCATCCTGAAGGCGCCGGAGACCTACGAGCACGTGCAGCCGGAGGCGGTCGGCAATCGCCGCCGCGTGCTCGTCTCCGACCAATCGGGGCGCTCCAACCTCGTCTCCGAGCTTGAGCGCTTCGGCGTCGCCTTCGACCGCGGCGACGCGCGCCTCGACGGGCTGCTTGCGGAAATCAAGGAGCGCGAGTCGCAGGGCTATGCCTATGAGGGCGCCGACGCGTCGCTCGAGCTTCTCGCCAGGCGGCGGCTCGGCATGCTGCCGGACTTCTTCAAGGTCGAAGGCTTTCGCGTGAACGTCGAGCGGCGTTTCGACGCGAAGGGGCGGCTGAAGACGGTGGCGGAGGCCGTGGTGAAGGTCAATGTCGGCGGCGACAGGCGGATGTCGGTGGCGGAGGGGAACGGCCCGGTCAACGCGCTCGACGTGGCGCTCCGCAAGGACCTCGGCGAGCTCAACCGCCACATCAACGACCTTGAGCTCGTCGACTACAAGGTGCGCATCCTGAACGGCGGCACCGAGGCGGTGACGCGCGTCCTGATCGAAAGCCGCGACGGGGAGGGGAACCGCTGGCTCACCGTCGGGGTGTCGTCGAACATCATCGACGCCTCGTTCGAGGCGCTGCTCGACGCGGTCACCTACAAGCTGGTGAAGGCCACGCAGACGCCGGCGCGCACGGCCGCCGAATAGGCCGCGCTCACATCCGCGGGAGCTCGCTCGCGGCCACCTTTTCGACCTCGGCCTTGGGACGCTCGGCCAGCGCATGCCGCAGCATCGGCACGATGTCCTCGGCGCGCTTGGCGATCAGCGACGTGACTTCGAGCTCGGCGCGGATGAAGCTCTCGCGACGCATCCGGTCGAGAAGCTCGATCAGCGGGTCCCAGAAGCCTCCGATATTGGCAAGGAGCACCGGCTTCGCGTGGCGGCCGAGCTGGGCCCAGGTCATCTGCTCGACCAATTCCTCCAGCGTGCCGACCCCGCCGGGGAGCGCGACGAATGCGTCCGCCCGCTCAAACATCAGCATTTTGCGGTGATGCATGTCCTCGGTGACGATGAGCTCGGTCAGATCGGCCATCGGGCGCTCGCGCCCCTGCAGGAACGCCGGAATGATCCCGGTGACGCTGCCGCCGGTTTCCAGAACCGCGCGCGCGATCGTCCCCATGAGCCCGACGGAGCCGCCGCCATAGACGAGACGGATGCCGGCATGCGCCATCGCGCGGCCGAGCAGGAGGGCGGCTTCCTCATAAGCCGGCTTGGTGCCGAGCCCCGAGCCGCAATAGACGCAAATGCTTGTCAAACTTCGCATGAATCGGACCCTTCGCATCGCGCCGCGAGGTAATCAAGCGGTAGACGCATCGATTGCGTCGGCCTTGAGCCGCCGGGCCGGGCGGAATAGAACCTTTCTGTGACGCTTGAGTGATTCCAGTACCGAGGTAGCGAAGCGATCCGATGCCCCGTCCCCTTGCTGCGCTTGCCGCCATCTTCGCGATCGTGATCATCGTCGCCGCCGTCCTGCTCTACCGGGCGGATCTGCGGCACGTCCGTCAGATGACGGAACAGGCCAATCCGCCGGCCGCGGAGCAGACCAGCCCCGCGACGGGAGAAAGCGCCGCGACGTCCGCGCCGGCGTCGAAGCCGGAAGCTGCGACCACCGAGACTGCAACTGCCGAGACCGCGACCGCACCGGCGGCTCCTGCGGCGCCTTCCGCTCAGGCCGGAGCCGGCGCGGCGGGATCGGAAAGTGCGGCTCCGGGCTCAGAGGCCGCCGGCGCGACCGGGACGCCGCCGCAGGAGGCGATGACCGCAACGACCGCGCCGCAGCCCGGCGCCGGGCAGGAAGCGGCTGCGCCTTCGGGAAGCTCGGCCGGGAGCGGAGAGGCCGCGACGACGGAGAGCGGCGCGACGCCTGCGACGACCGAGACGCCGACGCCAGGCACCGCGACGGCGGAAGCGGCCACGCCGGAGGCATCCGAATCCGCCACTGCGGGAACAGCGGCGCCGTCGGTCTCCGAGAGCGCGCCAGCGGCGGCTGCGGCCGAGCCTTCAGCGTCATCGGGAGCGGCAACGGCGCCTGAACAACAGGCGGCGGCGGAAGCGCCTGCCGGCGCGAGCACCACGGCTCCCTCTGAGATGGCCGCACCGGGGCAACAGGCGACGACAGAGGCGCCAAGCGAGGGCGCCGCCGCGCCAGGGTCACAGGCAGCTACACCGGGGCAGCAGGCGGCGGCGGAAGCACCTGCCGGCGAGAGCACCACGGCTCCGACTGAGACGACCACTGGCGGGCAGCAGAGCGCCTCCACGGAGGCGCCAGCCAGCGGCGGCACCACGACCGCGCCGGAACCACAGCCTTCCGGCGAAGAGCAGGCGGCGGCCGCGGCGAAACCGGAAAGCGAAGGCGCTACCGCGCCGGCGGCCGGGAGCGAGGCGACGACGGCCGAGACGGCCGCCGCTTCTCCGCCTTCCACCGAGACGCCTGCTACCGAGACACCTTCGGCGACGACCGCGCCTGAGGCCGCGCCAGCGCCCAGCCAGGAAGCTGCGGCAGCAGAACCAACCCCGCCGCAGGCGCCCGAAGCCCCGACCTCGGCCGCGGCGCAGCCAACCGAAGAAAGCGCCGCCGGCGGAACGTCGGCCCCGGCGACGGCCGGAGAAGCGCCCAAGCCGGAAGAGCAGGTCGCTTCGGCCGCTCCGTCGGCCGGAGAACCCGAGCAGCACGTCGAGATCAATTCCGCCGAGGCGAGCGCGCCAAGCGAGGCGACGTCCGCCGAGGCAACCGTCGCGGCGATCGACATGACGGGTCTCAATGCCAGCGTCTCCGAAGGCAAGGCGCAGGGAACCTCAGCGTCGGCCGAAGCCACCATCGCGGCTGTCGACATGGGCGCCCTTGGCGTCACCGCTACTGAAAGCCTGGGCCAGGGTCTGGCTCTTTCCGGCGAAGCGGCGCCCGGCGCGATCGACGCGCATGACGTCACCATCAAGGCGGCGGAGGTCGAGGCGAATACGCTCTACGTCGCGGGCGCGGCGCCTCCGGGCACCCTGGTGCGCGTCTTTGCGAACAACGAGGCGGTCGGCGACGCGCGCGCCGGCGCCGAGGGCACCTGGCTGCTTGAGGCGAAGAAGGAGATACCGGTCGGCGAAGTGACTTTCCGCGTCGAGATCGCGCCGGAAACGGGCGCCGGCCAGAATGCGAATGTCGAGGCGGCGGTCCCCTTCATGCGCTATTCCGATGGCGTGGTGCTCGAGCCGGTGGTGACGGCGGTGGCGGGCGCCGACGCGCTGCTCTCCGACGCGGAGCTTTCGCCGCAGCCGGCCTACGTGATCATCCGGCGCGGCGACAATCTTTGGCGCATCGCCCGCCGCAACTACGGCCGTGGCATCAAGTATCAGGCGATCTTCGCGGCGAACCGCGACCGGATCGACAATCCGCATTGGATCTATCCAGGGCAGGTCTTCGTCGTTCCGACGCGCGACTTGAGCTGGCAGACCACGGCAACGGACTGAGCCGTCGACGCCCGCCGCGCGTTTGCGCCGGGCGTCGATTTGCATTCATCGGCAAATTACGATAGATGCGCTCTTTCCAAGTGCGGCGCCGGGCCCTCGGGTCTGCGAGCGCCGCCGGCACGAAGATTCCGGAAGGGGCGAGGGTGGAGAACGTCGATGCGGCTGCCGAAAGGCTGAAGGCCCTCGGCCATCCCGTGCGGCTTGCAATCGTGAGGGCGCTCGCGGAGCGAAGTGCCTGTTGCTGCGCTGACGTGTGCAGCCGGCTGCCGCTCGCGCAATCGACGGTGTCGCAGCATTTGAAGGTGTTGAAGGAGGCTGGGCTCGTGAGCTTCCGCCGCGACGGGGTGAGGTCGAGCTACGTGTTGAATCCGGTCGCCTTCGCCGATCTGCGGGGCGATCTCGAGGCGATCGTCGGGCTCGTCGACCTGGTCCGCACAAACAGCGCCCGCGGGGCAGAGTGATGGCGGCGATAAATACGACGCCCAAGGTCTCGGCCGATAAAGGCCGCACGTTCTCCACGCTCGTGAACCTCTGGCCCTACATGTGGCCGTCGGACCGCGCGGACCTCAAGCTCCGCGTCGTCATCGCCTTCGTCGCGCTCATTGCCGCCAAGGTGGTGGGCGTGCTCGTGCCCTATTCCTTCAAATGGGCGACCGACACGCTGACCGGGCAGGGGCACGCGCCTTCCGCCCTGCCGCTTATCATCGCGGCGCCGGTAGCGCTCGTGCTCGCCTACAATATCGGGCGCCTCGTCACGACCGCCTTGGCGCAGCTTCGCGACGCGCTCTTCGCGCGCGTCGGGCTGCATGCGGTCCGCCAGCTCGCCTATCTGACATTCGTGCATCTGCACGAGCTGTCGCTGCGCTTCCATCTCGAACGGCGGACGGGCGGCCTCTCCCGCATCATCGAGCGCGGCACGACGGGGATCGAGAACATCGTTCGCCACGTCATCTTGAACACGCGCGCCGACGGTGGTCGAGTTCGCGCTGACCGCCGGCATCGTCTGGTACCAGTTCAACTTCACCTACGTGATCGTCATCGCCGTCGACGGTCGGCGTCTATGTGTGGTTCACGATTCACGCGAGCGACTGGCGCATCTCGATCCGTCGCGAGATGAACGATTCCGACACCGACGCCCATTCGAAGGCGATCAACTCCCTCCTGAACTACGAGACGGTCAAGTATTTCGGCAATGAGCGCCGCGAGGCACAGCGCTTCGACCGCTCCATGGCGCGCTACGAACGGGCGGCGATCAGGACCTGGGTGTCGCTCGCCGGCCTCAATCTCGGACAGGCCGTGATCTTCGGCACCGGCATGGCGATCTGCATGGTGATGTCGGCGCGCGGCATCTTGGCCGGGCGGCAGACGATCGGCGATTTCGTGCTGATCAACGCGCTTCTCATGCAGCTTGCCGTGCCGCTCAATTTCATCGGCTTCGTCTATCGCGAGATCGTGCAGGGGCTTGCCGACATCGAGGCGATGTTCCGCCTGCTTGAGGTGCCGCAGGAGGTGACGGACCGGCGACGGCGCGCCGCCGCTCGTCGTCAGCGAAGGGCGCGATCCGCTTCGAGGACGTGCATTTCTCCTACGAGCCGGCACGCGCAGATCCTGAAGGGGATCAGCTTCGAGGTGCCGGCCAACGCCAAGGTGGCGATCGTCGGTCCGTCGGGCGCGGGCAAGTCGACGATCTCGCGGCTGCTCTTCCGCTTCTACGACGTGACGAGCGGCAGGATCACGATCGACGGTCAGGACATCCGCGACGTGTCGCAGGAGAGCCTGCGCGCGGCGATCGGCATCGTTCCGCAGGACACCGTGCTCTTCAACGACACGCTCGGCTACAACATCCGCTACGGCCACTGGGAGGCCTCCGAGGCGGAGGTGCGCGAGGCGGCGCGCATGGCGCAGGTCGCGCGCTTCATCGAGAGCCTGCCGCTCGGCTACGACACGCAGGTCGGCGAGCGCGGGCTGAAGCTCTCCGGCGGCGAGAAGCAGCGCGTCGCGATCGCCCGCACCATCCTGAAGGGCCCGCCGATCCTGATCCTCGACGAGGCGACCTCGGCGCTCGACACGGCGACGGAGCGGGAAATCCAGTCGGCGCTCGAAGAGGTGTCGCAAAACCGCACGGCGCTCGTCATCGCGCACCGGCTCTCGACCGTGGTCAACGCCGACCAGATCATCGTGCTGCAGGACGGCGCCATCGCGGAGCAGGGGCACGCATGGCGAGCTGATCGCGCGGCGCGGGCTCTACGCGGCGATGTGGGAGCGCCAGCGCGAGGCCGACGAGATGGCCGAGCGGCTGCGCCGCACGCGCGAGGCGGCGCGCGCCTTCCTGCCGCCCGATCTCGTCACCGGCGAAGCGGCGGAGTAGGGCGTTCGACCGCCGCGCGGGTGCGCCGCCAAGCGGCGCGCCGCTTGGCCCCACCGCCGGCAACGGCTAAGAGCGCCGGATGATCCGCTCCATCCGCGAGGCCATTCCGAACATCCACCGCGAGGGCTGGCCGTTCATCGCGGCGACGCTCGCTGCTGGCGCTCGTCCTCGGCTATCTCTTCGCGCCGCTTTTCTGGCTGCTGCTGATCCTTGGCGGCTGGATGGCGATCTTCTTCCGCGATCCGGCGCGCGTGGTGCCGACGGCGCCCGGCCTCGTCGTCAGCCCGGCGGACGGGCGCGTGGAGCCGGTCGTGCGCGCCGTGCCGCCGCCGGAGCTCGGGCTTGGCGACGAGCCGGCTGACGCGCATCTCCGTCTTCATGAACGTCTTCGACTGCCACATCAATCGCGCGCCGGTCGCCGGCCGCGTCGCGCGGCATCGCCTACAAGGCCGGGACAGTTCCTGAGCGCCGACCTCGACAAGGCGAGCGAGGTGAACGAGCGGAACGCCATTCTGATCGAGGCCGAGGGCGGGCTGAGCGTCGGCGTGGTGCAGATCGCGGGGCTCGTCGCGCGGCGGATCGTGTGCTGGACGCGGAGGGCGCCGAGCGTCGACGCCGGCGAGCGGATCGGCATGATCCGCTTCGGCTCGCGCCTCGACGTCTATCTGCCGGAGGGCGTCGACCGTCGCCGTCAGCGCCGGCCAGCGCGCGATCGCCGGCGAGACGATGCTCGCGCGTCCTCCCCGGGGCGCGGCTTTGCGCCGCCGTTCCCGACGCGGCGCGACTAGCCATGGCCGGCCTCTTTCCCGCCGTCGATCCGGAGGCGAAGCGCGGCAGGCCGCGGCGCCGGCTGGTGCCCTTTACCGCGGTCCTTCCGAACCTCGTCACGCTGCTCGGCGCTCTGCGCCGGCCTGACGGCGATCCGCATGGCGGTCGAGCATCGCTTCGACCTTGCGGTCGCGGGCGATCATGCTCGCCATCATCCTCGACGGCATCGACGGGCGGCTCGCGCGCTATTTCCGCGCCACCTCGCGCTTCGGCGAGCAACTCGACTCGCTTGCCGACTTCGTGAATTTCGGCGTCGCGCCGGCGATCTTCATCTTCATCTGGCGGCTCGACGGGCTCTCGTCCTTCGGCTGGATCTGCGCGCTCGTCTTTGCCATCTGCACCGGGCTGCAGGCTCGCCCGCTTCAACGCCGCGCTGCTGGCGGAGGAGCCGCAGCCCGACTGGCATCGCGATTTCTTCGTCGGCGCACCGGCGCCGGCGGGGGCGGGCCTGCTGCTCCTGCCATTCTTCCTGCAGCGCACGTGCACGCGATCGATTTCGATTCCGCCGCGATTGTCGTCGCGATCTACACGGTCTTCATCGCGCTCCTGATGGTGAGCCGCATCCCGACGCTTTCGGGAAAGCGTTTCGGGCGGCGCATCCCGCGCGAGCGGCGTGCTTCCGGTGCTCGTCGTCGGCGTGCTTCTCGTGGCGCTTCTCGCCAGCTATCCGTTCTCCTTCCTTGCCATCGTCGGCGCTCGCCTATCTCGCGCACATCCCCTTCGCCTGGCGCGCGCGCCAGCGCGCCGAGGCAGCGAGCCGAGCGCCGGCCGGCGAGCGCAGACAGGAGTCCGGCGAATAGACTTCTGACGTTTTGCCGAAAAAGGTCGCAATTTCGCTCGAAAAGGGCGGCTCGTCCGCCTTGCCGATTGCTTTTCCTATGCTAGGCAAGAGCTTGAGAGTGGGGCGCTCGGAGCGAAAACATGATCCCGAGCCTTTTCAGGTTCGCTGTTGGCGATCGTGCGTCGCGACGCTCGTCTGCTGGCGCGAGCGCGCATCCGCCGAGGACAAGCTCCGCTTCATCATGGTGACGCATGGCGCCGCGACCGATCCGTTCTGGGCGTCGGTGAAGGACGGGGCGGACGCCGCCGCCAAGGAGGCCGGCGTCCAGGTCGTCTACCGGGCGCCCGAAGACATTCGACCTCAAGAAGATGGCGGCGCTCGTCGACGCGGCGGTGAAGGAGGAGCCCGGACGGCCTCATCGTCTCGATCCCGAACGCCGACGCGGTCGCCGCTCCGATCCGCGCGGCCGTCGATGCCGGCATTCCGGTCATCACGATCAATTCCGGCTTCGACGTCGGCCAGTCGCTCGGCGCGCTGCTGCATGTCGGGCAGAGCGAATACGAGGCCGGCCGGGTGGCCGGCGACGCGATGCGCAAGCTCGGCGGAACCAAGGCGCTCTGCCTGAACCACGAGCTCGGCAATGTGGGGCTCGACCTTCGCTGCAAGGGGTTCATCGACGGCTTCGCCGGTTCGGTGGAGGTGCTGCCGGTCGACGCGGATCCGAAGAAGGCCGGCAAGACCATCGCGGACGCGGCTGGCCGACAGACGACGGACATCGACGTGATCCTGGCGCTCTGAGCGCCACGATTGCCGGCGAGCCGGCGATCGCGGCGGCGAAGGCGCTTGAAGGGCGCAAGGTCCACGTCGGCACCTTCGACGTCACCGACGACGATTCTGAACGCCGTCGCCGACGGCGACGCGTCCTTCGCGATCGACCAGCAGCCTTTCCTGCAGGGCTACCTGCCGGTCCAATATCTCGCGCTCTATAAAGAGTATGGCGTCATTCCGGTCTCGAACGTCAGCACGGGCCCTCGCCTCATCACCATGACGGACGCGAAGCGGCGCCTCGGGCGCAGCGATGCGGGTGGGGCTCCGGGCGAGTGCGCCGCCGCCGACAGATGCCGAAGCCCCGGCGACGCCGAGCGGCGGCTGAGCGGCGCGGCCTGACTTGCTTCCGCGGCGCCGCGGGCGCGGCGCATTGAATGTGACAGCGGGATGAACGAATGATCCGGCGTGCCGCAGGAAATCGAACGCAAGTTTCTCGTCGCGAATGACGGCTGGCGCGGGGGGGCGGATCAAGGCCGACGGTTTCGGCAGGCGTACCTGGCCGAGACCGATCGCGTTGCCATCCGCATGCGGATCAAGGACGGCACGGAAGCCGTGCTGACCGTCAAAAGCGCCAGTCCCGGATCCTCTCGCGTCGAGTTCGAATATCCGCATGCCGGTGGGGGATGCCGAAGCGCTGAGCGAGCTTCGCCAGGGAAGCGTGCTTGAGAAGACGCGTTTCCACGCGCGACACGCCGGGCGCATTTGGGAGGTCGATGTCTATGCCGGCGACAATGAGGGCCTCGTGATCGCCGAGGTCGAGCTGGAAAGCGAGATCGCGCCAACGTCGACCTGCCGGCCTGGGTCGGGCGCGAGGTCACCGGACGAGGCGTGCTATTATGCTGCGCGGCTGGCGATGCGGCCCTATCGTTCCTGGCCTGATGCGGCCGCGGCCGGCACGGGGAGTGCGTAAGCGTGGCATGGCGGTTTGAGCCGGGGGAGGGCCTCCGGAAGGGCTTTCGCCGCGTGGCGAGCGAGGAGATCGCCAAGATCGCAGGCCGGGCTCGCGGCGCGGGAGAGCGGATCCGGCCACGGCAATTCACGAAGCGCGGCAAGGATTTAAGCGCCTGCGGGCTCTGGTCCGGCTGGCAAAGCCCTCGCTTGGACCGGATTTCGCGGTGGAGAACCGGCGCTGGCGCGACGCCGGCCGATTGCTCGCCGGCTTAAGGGAAAAGACGGTGCTCACGCAGAGCTTCGACCGAGTGGTCGCCGATTGCGGCGCCGACATTTCCGCGGAGGCTCTCGACCACCTGCGTCGTGGCATCGTCGGCGAGCACGCGGGCGTCACGGCGGCCGGCCTTGAGGCAAATGTCGAAGAGGTCCTGAAGGTGCTCGACGCGGCGGCGAGAGGGTTGCGACGCTCGATTGGCCGGACAGCACCGAGGCCCTCTTGAAGGGTCTGCGGAAGAGCCACGCCCGGCTCCGGCAGGGCTGGAAGAAGGCGCGCCGGAGCGTGGCGCCGGAGGCGCTTCACGATTGGCGCAAGCGTGTGAAGGACCAGTCGGCGCAGCTCCGCCTGTTCCGCGGCGTCATGCCCGACGCGCTTCGCGCGCGGCGGAACGAGGAGAAGGAGACGGCCGAACGCCTCGGCGAGGAGCACGATCTCTGGGTGCTGAGGGAGCACCTTTCGGGCGTCTCCTGTCCGCCCGAAATCGAGACGGCGCGCGTCCTGCTGCTCGACGCGATCGAAGGCCGCCGAGCCGTTCTGCGGGACGCAACGCTTGAGCGCGGCGGGAAGTTCTCGGCAAAGAAGGCGAGCGCGTTCTGCTGCGCGCTGTGCGAGGCGTGGACCAAGGCCTCGGCCCGTGCAGTCCGCAAGCCGCGCCGCGCGAAGTCGCCCCCCGCCGGCCCGGCTGCGGCGCCTATTTCTCAAGCACGGTGAAGACGCCGTCCCAACCACTCGGCGGCGGGTCTTCGGCCAAGGTGGCGATCCGCTTCGCGTAGATATCGTAGTAAGCGTGAAGCGAGGCCGGCGCGATCTTCCGCACCGCCGTCGTCGCCTCGGCGGCCTCCGCGAATTTCGCTGCGCGATAGGTCGCGATCATCCGGCTGTGGGCGACAAAGAGGGCGCGGAACTCTTCGGAAAGCGCAAAGGCTTCGTCGCCGAGCAGCGTGAAGATCGCCACCGGCTCGCTGCGCCCGACGACGCGCACGAGGTCGACTTCGAGCAGCGCCAACCCGGAGGTATGGACCGTCGTGTTCTCGGTGATCAGGATCGACAGTCCGTATTGCTTGGTCAGGCTCTCGACCCGCGACGCGACATTCACGGAATCGCCGATCGCCGAGTAGTTGAAGCGCTGCTCGGAGCCGAGATTGCCGACGCAGCACTGACCGGTGTTGAGCCCGACGCCGATCTTGATCGCGACGTCTTCGGTCTTGTTCAGCTCCTCGAGCGCCTTGAACATGCTGAGCGCCGCCAAGCAAGCCTGCCGCGGGTGATTGGGCGTCGAAAGCGGCGCGTTCCAGAACGCCATGATGGCGTCGCCGATATATTTGTCGATGGTGGCGCCGGATTCGAGCAGCGCGTCCGTCATCGGCGTCAAGAACCGGTTCAGGAGCCCGGTGATGGCCTGCGGGTCCAATTTCTCCGAGAGCGACGTGAAGCCGCGGATGTCGCTGAAGAGGATGGTGATCTCGCGCGTCTCCCCGCCGAGCGCGAGAGCGGCCGGGTCCTCGGCCAACCGCTCCACCATGGCGGGGGCGAGATAGAATGCGAAGGCGCGGCGCACGAACTGGCGCTCACGATCGGTGAGCAGAAGCAGAAGCGCCGTCACGACGATATAGACGCTGAGGACGGAGAGGCTCGGGAGGATCGGGTCGAGCACCATCTTGCCGTTGGCAAAGGCGAACCAGGAGATGGCGGCGACACCCGAGATGACAACCAGCGCCGCAATGGCGCCGAGCAGCGGGCCGACCGACAGGACGGCCGCAAGCAGGATGAGCGTCAAGACGATCGCGAGCGCGATCTCGGCGCCAGGCGCCCAGTCCGGTCGGGTCAGGAACTCGCCGCTCAGGATCTGGTCGATGATTTCGGCATGCACTTCGACACCGGGCACGGCCGCGGCGCGCGGGGTTGCGACGATGTCGCGAAGCCCGATCGCGCTGGTGCCAACGAGGACGATGCTGCCGTTGATCTTGTCGGCATACTTCGCCGCCTTCTGCGGGTCGAGAAACTCCGCGGCGGAGATGCGCGGGACGCTCGGCACGCCGGAATAATAGATGCGGAAGTCGCCGACCGCGCCGGTCGGCACCTCGAAGTTGCCGACCTTCAGGGCCGTCATCGCGGGGCGGCCGGTGTCGGCCTCACCGCTCGCGCCCGTCGCGCGCAGCACGAAGGAGCTGGCGCCGAGCGCCGTGCGCAAAGCCTCGATGGAGAGGGCCGGATAGAGCTTGTCGTGGCTGCGGGCGAGAAGAGGCACGGTGCGGACGATGCCGTCGGGGCTCGGCGGAAAGCTGTAGAAGCCGGCTCCGCTTGCGGCGTCACTCAAGACCGGCAGGTTGGAGAGGGCGCCGCTGAAGGTGTAAAGATAGGATTGCGGGTCGGCGCCGGCGAAGGCGAACCCGGCCTTCGGGGGCGGCGGCGCCGCGTCGGTTTCGTTGGTCAGCACGAAGCCCGCGGTCACCGGGTTCCGGCTGAACGCGGCGGCGAGAAGCGCGTCGTTGTCGGGAAGGCTGGCGGGAAGGTCGACCTTCGCGCCGGCGCGCACGAGGTCCGCCGCCGCGGTCGAAAGCGACGTCCGGTCCGGATCCGAAAAGACGATGTCGAAGGCGATCGATGCGGCGCCGAGCTTGCCGAGCTCGTCGACGATCTGGGCGATCTCCGAGCGCGGCCATGGCCATTGCCCGACCTGGTGCAACGACGCCTCGTCGATGTCGAGGATGACGATCGGAGCGCCGGCTTCAACACGCGGCTTCAGGTTCTGGTAGAAATCGAAGACGAGGCCGCTCAGCCGATAGAGGATGGGCGAGTTGCCGCCGAGCACAAAGAGCATGGCGGCGAGCGTGAGCAACCCCGCAATGCCGACCTGGAGAGCCCGGCGTCGATCGCGCCGCCGCGTTGTCGCCGACTTCATTCAGGCACCGATCTTCGACCTCGCCGCGACGCTTCAGATGAGCACGTAACGAGCCGGCGGCGCGACGTAAAGAGCAGGGCGGAGACACGCCCGGCAAGTCGGTCGCTCGCAATCGGACCGCTTTGACGCGCCCGGCGGCACGCCGGAATCACGGCCGCGAGGTCCGTCCCAGGGGATGCATCGCGGGCGGGCCAGCAAGCTCGCGGGCGCGAAATCGTTAAGATTGTCCCGATTTCGGTAACCTTAACGCGTGGTTACCGCGATGTTCGCAATTGTCGAGAGTATTGTCGCGGCCGTGCGCGGCAGCTTGCCGGGCGGGGGAGTAAGTGCGGGGTTGCGTCATGCGTCGTCTTGCGTGCGTCGGCGTGCTCATGGGCCTGTTTACTGCCGGTACGCTGTTTGTGGTACCCGTTCGCGCGGCTGAGCCGAGCGGGAGTGCGGTCAGGGTCGATCCGGCGGTCAACGCGACCGGGACGGGGGGAAGCGTCTTCTCGAGCTCGAAGGCGCTGTCTTCGTGGGCGACGAAATCGTCGCCAGCCCGGTCGGTCTGGCCCAGATCAAGTTCATCGATAACACACGGATCGTGATCGGGCCGAATTCGCGCCTGAAAATCGATACCTTCGTCTTCAATCCGGACAATACGGCGAAGAAGGTGGCGATCAGCGCGATCCGGGGAACGTTTCGGTTCATCAGCGGGAACAGCCCGCACGACGCCTATTCGATCCGCACGCCCACGATGACGATCGGCGTGCGCGGGACCATCATCGACATCAACGCCAATTCCCGCGACTCCAGCATGATCGTGGAAAAAGGCGCCGGCACGGTCTGCGATGCCAGCGGATGCGTCGACATCAAGAACACCTGCGAGATCTGGGTGGCGCCGCGCGGTGGCGGAAAAATCCAGCAATCGACCGGCATCGACCGGCTGCGGCGCATTGCGGTGGAGTTTCCGTTTCTGACGCAGCAATCGCGGCTCGCCCCGGAGTTCCGGAATGACGACCTGAGCTGCCAGATTGCCAATGCGCGGCTGTTCGGAACGCCGGTTCAATCGCCGGACGCGCTGGGATTGGGCCCGACGACGCCGACATCCGGACCTGGGCCTGGACCCGGGCCTGGACCTGGCCCCGGGCCTGGAGACCACGGACCTGGAGACCACGGACCTGGAGACCACGGACTGCTGGCTGCGACAACGGCCGCGATCATCCCGACTATCAGAGGCATCACCATAAGAACGGCGGTGAAGGCGGCGGCGGTGAGGGCGACTCCGGCTACGGGCGTGGCATTCGCACCCCCCACTTCGGGGAATTCGGGCACGGACCCAACTTCAGCCATCACGACCGCCACCACGGGTCCAAAGATGGCGGGGACGGCGGAGACGGCGGAGACGGCCAGGAAAGCTGAGAGGTAGGCCTCGCGGCCGCCAAAGGTTCAAGATGACATCCGGGCGCTCAGGCGCCCGGATGCGTTCAGACCGCCAAATATTCGTGGCGCAGGTCGGCGTTCTCCAACACCTCGCGCGCCGACCCCTGATACGCGACCATCCCCATGTCGAGAATGACGGCGCGGTCGGCAAGCTGCAAAGCGGCGATGGCATTCTGCTCGACGATGATGGTGGTGATGCCGAGCTCCTTGATCTCCGCAACGATCTTTTCGATCTCGCGCACGATGACCGGCGCAAGCCCCTCGTAAGGCTCGTCGAGCAGCAGCAGCTTCAGGTCGCGGGCGAGCGCGCGGGCGACCGCCAGCATCTGCTGCTCGCCGCCGGAGAGCGTCGTCGCCTCCTGCCGGCGGCGCTCGGCGAGCCGGGGGAAGTGCTGGTAAATTCGCTCAAGCGACCAGCCGAGCGGCGGCGCGACCTGCGAGAGGTGGAGATTCTCCTCGACCGTCAGGCCGCCGATGATGCGGCGGTCCTCGGGCACGAGCTGAATGCCCTCGCGCGCCGCCTGATGGGAGCGCAGCGGATGGATCGGCTTGCCGCCAAGCCAGATTTCGCCGCGGTGGAGGAGGGGCTCGTCGGTGCGCGCGATGGTGCGCAGGGTCGAGGTCTTGCCGGCGCCGTTCCGCCCGAGGAGGGCGAGAATCTCGCCTTCGCGCACGTCGAACGAGACGCCCTGAACGATATAGCTCTCACCGTAATAGGAATGCAGGTCGCGGCACGAGAAATAGACTTCGTCCGCCGGCGCCTTCGCCGGGGCTGCGTCGCCGGGCTTTGACATGGCGACCGCCGGCGCGACTTCGGCCATCGTCATTGGTGGGCGCCCCCGAGATAGGCTTCCTGCACGCTCGGATCGCCGCGCACTTCGTCGGGCGTGCCGTCGGCGATGATACGCCCTTGCGCAAGCACGGTCACCCGGTCGGCCAGGCTGAACACGACGAGCATGTCGTGCTCGATGATCACCTTGGTCATGCCGCGCGCCTTGATCTTCTGAAGCAGATCGATCGTGCGGTTGGTGTCGAGCCGCGACATTCCGGCGGTCGGTTCGTCGAGGAGCAGGAGGCGCGGCGACTGGACCAGGCACATCGCGAGCTCGAGCCGGCGCTTGTCGCCGCGCGACAGGCTCGCCGCCTCCTGGTCGAGCCGGTTGTGAAGCCCGACATCCTCGATCGTTGCGACGGCCTTGTCCCGAAGCTCGCCTTCATGCGCCATCCCGCGCCAGGCGCGGATGCGGAACGCGCCGTCGCGCTTGGCGATCGCCGGGATGATCACGTTGTCGAGCACGGAGAGGTCGGGAAAGATCTCCGGCGTCTGGAACACGCGCGCAACGCCCATCTGGTTGATCTGATAGGGCGTCTTGCCGGTCAGGATCTGACCGTCGAAGACGACGGTGCCGGAATCCGGCTTCAGGCGCCCGACGCAGATGTTGAGAAGGGTGGACTTGCCGGCGCCGTTCGGGCCGATGATCGCCCGGGTCTTGCCCTCCTCGATCTCAAGGTCGATGTCGGAGAGGGCATGCAGGCCGCCGAAGCTCTTGAACACGTCGGCGACGTGGAGGACGACGTTTCCGGGGTGGCTCGCGGTCATGCGCTCACTCCGCCGGCTGCTCGGCCGGGCCCATGGCGCCGGGCGTGCCGCGATTGAACAGGCGGCCGATGCGCCGCACCCCCGCCATGATGCCGCCCGGCTGGAAGATGACGATCAGCATGAAGACGATGCCGAGTGTGAGCTGCCAGCCGCCGCCGACGAAGAGGCTCGCGATCGCCACGACGATGTCCTGCACCGCCGGCGGCAGGAAGGAAAACGTCTGATGCAGCATCTGGTCGTTGAAGGCTGAGAAGATGTGCTCGAAGTATTTTATGACGCCGGCGCCGAGGAGCGGCCCGAGAAGCGTGCCGGCGCCGCCAAGGATCGTCATCAGCACGACTTCGCCGGACGCCGTCCACTGCATGCGCTCGGCGCCGGCGAGCGGGTCGGTGACGACGAGGAGCGAGCCGGCGAGCCCGGCGTACATGCCGGAGACGACGAAAGCCGCAAGCGCATACGGGCGGGTGTTGAAGCCGACATAGCCCAAGCGGTTCTGGTTCGAGCGGATGGCGCGAAGCGTCATGCCGAAGGGCGATCGGAAGATGCGCAGCGCGATGAAGAACGCCAGGATCAACATGACGGCGGCGAAGTAGAAGCCGCCATAGCCGCTCATGCTGATGCCGAAGAATTCGGGCGTCGGCAGGCTGTCCGTCGGCCTCCAGCCGAACGCCGCGTCGAGATAATGCGGGTCGCCGTTTACGACGCGGAGCCCGGTCTCGCCGTTGGTGATCGGCGTCAACACCGAATAGGCGAGATTGTAGGACATCTGCGCGAAGGCGAGCGTCAGGATCGAGAAGTAGATGCCGGAGCGGCGCAGGCTGACATAGCCGATGACGAGCGCGGCCAACGCCGGAGAGCAGCACCGCGAACACGATCGCCGGCAGCGCGTTCATGGTGAGGAGCTTGAACGACCACATGGTGGCGTAGGAGCCGACGCCGAGAAAGGCGGCGTGGCCGAAGGAAAGGTAGCCGGTCAGCCCGAACAGGATGTTGAAACCGATCGCGAAGATTCCGTAGATCGCGAAGCGCTGCAGCAGATCGGGATAGCCGGCGCCGAGCGGCGCCAGCCACCACGGCATGGCGAGCACGGCCGCCGTGAAGGCGAGCATCAGAACGGCGTCGCGTCGCGGGGTGCTCTCGCCCATCGCCTAGCTCTCCATCACGCCGGCGCGACCGAGAAGTCCCCGAGGGCGCACGAGGAGGACGACGACCGCGACCAGATAGATGATGATCTGGTCGATGCCGGGGATGAGGCGCGTCACTTCCGTCATCGAGGCGAATGACTGCAGAATGCCGAGCAGGAATCCGGCGAGCACCGCGCCGGTGAGCGACCCCATGCCGCCGACCACGACCACGACGAAGGAGAGGACCAGGAACTCCATGCCCATGCGGTAGTCGGGCGAGATGATCGGCGAATACATGACGCCCGCGAGGCCGGCGACGACGGCGGCAATGCCGAAAACGACCGCAAAGCGGCGCACGATGTTGATGCCGAGCAGGCCGACCATTTCGCGGTCGCGCATGCCGGCGCGCACGACCATGCCGTAGGTGGTAAGTTGCAGGAAGCCGAAGACGAGGCCGATCACCAGCAACGAGAAGGCGAAGTAGACGAGCCGCCACCACGGATAGGAAATGCCCGGACCGAGGCCGAACCAGGCGCCGATGTCGGCGCTGCCTGAAAGGGCCGCAGGCGCGGAAATCGGAATCGGATTGGCGCCCCAGATCGCCTTGACGATCTCCTGAAGCACGATCGCGAGGCCAAAGGTGACGAGGATCTGCTCAGCATGCGGCCGCTTGTAGAAGAAACGGACGAGACCGCCCTCCATCGCCAGCCCGATCGCAAGCATCACCGGAATGGCGAGCAAGATGGAAAGCGGAACGGAATAGTCGATGATCCACTGCGCCGAAGTCGCCAAGCCAGAGCTTGAGGTAGGGAACTTCCTTGAATGCCGCGAACGCGGTGATGTTCGGGATCCTGCACCTTGGCAGATAGGGTGAGAAGCCTCTGGAAGGCGACGGAGCAGAACGCGCCCAGCATGAAGAGAGCGCCGTGCGCGAAGTTGACGACGCCGAGCGTTCCGAAAACGAGCGTCAGCCCGAGCGCGATAAGCGCGTAGGCGCCGCCCTTGTCGAGCCCGTTCAGGAACTGGAGGAATATGGCGTCCAGCATGCTCCCCAACCCGCACTGCGCGCGGCGGACATTCTTACAGCAATTCGAAGCGACCGCGACCCGGAATCAAAAATGGCCGGCCACCCCGGAAGAGCGGCCGGCCACCTGGTCACGCGTGTCTACGCCGGCACGTAGGGGCCGAGGTCGGCCTTGCCGTCCGGGTTGAAGTCCGGAATGTTCGGGTCGTACTCGACCTGCGCGCGCGGCACGACCTTGACGATGTTCAAGAGATCGAACTGGTTCGTCGGGTTTTCGTTGCCTTGCACCACCAGCACGTCCTTGAAGCACTGGTGATCGGCCGCGCGGTATTCGGTCGGCCCGTTGCCCATGCCGTCGAACTTGAACCCCTCCAGCGCCTTGATGACCGAGGGCGGATAGAAGGTGCCGGCCGACTCGACGGCGTTCGCGTAGAGCAGCGCCTGCACGTAGCAGGTCTGCGCCGCCTGCGAGGGCGGGCTGCCATACTCGGCGCCGAACGACTTGGTCAGCGCCTTGGTGCCGTCGTCGGGCAGCTTCCAGCTCCAGTTGGCGCTGCCGAGGATGCCCTTGACCGCGTCGCCGGCGCCTGCCGCCATCAGCTCCGAGATCAGCGGCACGACGATCTCGAACTTCTTGCCGTTCACCATCTTGTCGCGCAGGCCGAACTGCGTCGCCTGCTTCAGCGAGTGGACCATGTCGCCGCCGTAATGGTTCAAAATGAGCACGTCGGCGCCGGAGCTCAGCACCGGCGTAATCCACTGCGAGAAGTCGGGCGCGCCGAGCGGCGTGCGGACGGTGGCGACCGTCGTCCAGCCCTCCGCCTCGGTGGCATCCTTCATCGACTGCTCCTGGGTCCAGCCCCAGGTGTAGTCGGCGGTCAGGTGATAGGCCTTGCGATCCTTGCCGTACTGCTCGGCGAGGATCGGCCCGAGCGCCCTGCCGGACATGTAGGCGTCGAAGAAATGGCGGAAGCCATAGCGGCGACGGTCCTTGCCGGTGGTGTCGTTCGAGTGGGTCAGGCCGCACATGAAGATAATGCCGGCCTCCTGGCAAAGCGACTGCACGGCGACGGCGACGCCCGAGGAGGAGCCGCCGGTGATCATGATGACCCCGTCCTTCTCGATCATCTGCTTCGCCGCGGCGCGCGCCGCGTCGGACTTCGTCTGCGTGTCGCCGGTGACGAAGGCGACCTTCTTGCCGAGAATGCCGTTGCCCTTAAGGCTCGACGGCTTGAAGGTGGGCAGCAGCCCGCCGTCGCCCTCGCCGTTCAGGTGCTTGACGGCAAGCTGATAGGCCTTGAGCTCGTCATTGCCCTCGTCGGCGTAGGGGCCTGTCTGCGGCACGTTGAAGCCAAGCGTGATGGACGAGCCGGACGTCTTGGCAGGATAGTTGCCGATAGGCGCTTCGTCGGCCCAGGCGCCGCGGACGAAATGCAGGGGCGCCGCCATGACGAGAGAGGTTGCCGCTCCCGCCTTCAGGAGCCCGCGTCGCGAGACGCGCTTGTCGGAGATTTCTCATGCGTTTCCTCCTGGGGGCATTTGTCTTGTCCCGGCGCCGCCCCGCGCAACCACCGGCTTGCCCGCACCGCGAGCCGGCAAAATTGTAAATGCCAGCGGTAATTCTTTCCAGAACCAATTGATCGTGCTGCGAAAATTTGTAAAACTCTCGTCGCGAAGCGGACCTGGGTTGTAAAGCCTGTCAAGCGCCGCCGCGGAGGGAACGAGGATGGACAGGACGCCAGCGGGCTTCCGTCTGCGCCGCGCCCGGCGACAGCGCGGCACCACGCAGGCGGCGCTCGCCGCCGAAGTCGGCATCTCGCCGAGCTATCTCAATCTGATCGAGCAGGGGAAGCGGCGCGTCGCGGGCGCGCTCCTCCACAAGCTTGCCGACGCGCTCGGTCTCGACATCGGTGAAATAACCGGCGCGGAGACGACGCGGCTCGTCCAGGACCTGACGGAAATCAGCGCCGATCCGTTGCTGCGCGATCTTGCGATCGAGCCGGGGGGCGCGCAGGAGATCGTCGGCCGGCAGCCGGCATGGGGGAAGGCGCTCGTCCGCCTGCACCGTTCCTATCGCCGAACGAGCGTGCTCTCCGAGACGCTTGCCGATCGGCTGGCGCATGATTCGGACCTGCTGCAGGCAAGCCACGATCTCCTGACGCGCATGACGTCGGTCAGGTCGTTCTCCGAAATCTTGCGCGAACATCCGGATATCGAGGCGGCGCAGCGCGAGCGGTTCACCGCGTTGATCGCCGAAGAGAGCGGCAAGCTCGGCGACATCGCGAAGGCCGTCTTCGACCGTCTCAGCAATTTCGGCGAGAGCGGTCGGCCCACGACGCCGGCGGAGGAGGTCGACGACTTCGTGGGCGACCACCAGAGCTTCTTCGCCCCGCTCGAAGACGCCGCGACGGCGCTCGCGGCGCGGATCGGAGAGCCCGAAGGCCCAAGCGAGGCGGCGATTTCAGACTGGCTCGCCGAACGCCACGGGGTCCGTGTCGAGGCGGCCCAGACGATCTCGTCGGAGCGGGGGCGGCGGCGCCACGGCAGCTTCGACCGCGACGCGCGCACCTTCAGGGTGCCGGCAGGACTTTCGCCGTCGACCCGCCGCTTCGAGCTCGCGCGGCTTGCCTTCGCTCTCGACGCGGCGGCGCCGGTCGAAGCACTGGTGCGCGACCCGCGCCTTACCTCCGACACCTCACGCGCGCGGGCGACCCAGGCCCTTTATGGCTACGGGGCCGGCGCGCTGGTCTTTCCCTACGACCTCTATCTCAGCGCCGCGGAGCGGATGCGCTACGATCTCCACGGCCTCGGCGCCTTGTTCGCGGCGAGCTTTGAGCAGGTCTGCCACCGGCTCGCGACGCTCCGGCGCCCTGGCGCGGAGGGTGTCCCGTTTGCCTTTCTCCGCGTCGATCCGGCCGGCAACATCTCGAAGCGGCTCAGCCTGCCGACGCTGCGCCTGCCGCGCTACGGCGGCGCCTGCCCGCTGTGGGCGGTCTATCGCACGGCGCAGACGCCCGCCGCCCTCGTCACGCAGCGCGTCAGGCTGAATGACGGCCGCGAGTTCCTGTTCATGGCGCAGCTGGTCGCAAAACCTTCCCCGGGCTTCGGAATTCCGAGCGAGATTTTCAGCGTGATGATCGCCTGCGACGCCGCCTATGCGGATCGGATCGTCTACGGCGAGACGCTCCGAGGCGGGTCCCGACTGACGCTCGAAAGCGGCATCAACTGCCATCTCTGCTCGCGCGACGGCTGCCCGCAGCGGGCGTTTCCGCAAGTGAATGCGCCGCATTAGGCCTGTCACGGTGGAACGGATCGGCTAAACTCTTGCGGCGAAGGCCGCGTGAGCCGGCCCCTGGAGGATGAGGTGCGGCAGCTCGTGCTGATCGCCGAAGATGAGCCTTATATCGTTGAATCGCTCACCTTCCTTTTCGAACGCGCCGGTTTCGAGGTTGCCGTCGCGAAGGACGGTGCGCTCGCCTTGCAGGGGATCAACAATCTGCGCCCCGCGGTCGTCATTCTCGACATCATGCTGCCGGAAGAAAACGGCATGGAGGTGCTGCGGCTCGTGAAGGCCAATCCGGAGCTCCGCGCCATCCCGGTCCTCGTGCTCACCGCGCGCGGACAGGAAAGCGACCGGCGGAGGGCGCTTGCGCTCGGCGCCGACGCCTTCGTCACCAAGCCGTTCTCCAACCGCGACGTCGTCGAGCGGACGCTTGCGCTCGCGAAGGCGCCGGCCGGCGAAGCCCGGGAAGGACCGGCGCCGTGAACCAGCGCCGGCTCGCCGATCTCGCCTTTCTCATTCCCTGGATCGGGGCGTTCCTGCTCACGCCGCCGATGATCGTCATTCTGCAAGCCTGGTCGAAGGCGGCAGGATTTCCGCTTCACATCGTCTACATCTTCGTGTGCTGGCTCGCGCTGATCGTCGCCGGCCGCGTCGTCACCGCGCGGCTTGCCTGGCGCGACGACGCGCTGCCGCCGCAAGACAGGCCGATCTTGCGCGAGCGCGGCGACGGCTGAGGCGATTTTCCCGTGCTGACCCCCGGCTTCGTTCTTCCGATCGCGGGCGCCTATCTCTCGCTCCTCTTCATTCTCGCCTTTGTCACCGACCGCATGGCGGCGAAGGGGCGGGCGAAACTCATCAGCTCGCCGCTCGTCTATACGCTTTCGCTCACCGTCTATTGCACATCGTGGACCTTCTTCGGCGCGGTCGGATCGGCCGCGCGGAGCGGCGCGGAGTTCGCCACGATCTATCTCGGGCCGACGCTTGTCTTCGTCGGCGCCTGGTTCCTGCTACGCAAGCTCGTGCGGATATCGAAGACGCATCGCATCACCTCGATCGCCGACTTCATCTCCTCGCGCTACGGCAAGAGCACGCGCGTGGCGGCGCTCGTGACGCTGATCGCCGTGCTCGGGACCACGCCCTACATCGCGCTGCAACTGAAATCGGTGGCGACGAGCCTCGACACGCTGACGATCGGCCCCTCGGTGATCTCCGCCGACGCGCACGGCATCTTCACGGATACCGCCTTCTGGGTCGCCGCCTCGATGGCCGCCTTCGTCATCATCTTCGGCACGCGCAATGTCGGCGCCGACGAGCACCATCCCGGCGTCGTCGCGGCGATCGCGTTCGAGTCGCTGGTCAAGCTCGCCGCGCTGCTCGCGGTCGGGTTCTTCGTGGTGTTCGGGCTCAAGGTGGTGAGCCCGCATTATTCCGGGATCGCCTGGCTCGACCCGGCGCTCAGGCACACGCCGCCCTTCTCGGGCAGCGATCCGGCGCGCTGGACGGCGATCCTCTTCCTCGCCGCAAGCGCGGTCATCTGCCTGCCGCGGCAATTCCAGGTGACGGTCGTGGAGGTGACCGACGAACGGCATCTGCGCACCGCGGCCTGGCTCTTTCCGCTCTACATGTTCCTGATCAGCATCTTCACCGTGCCGATCGCGGTGGCCGGGACTCGGCATCGTCGGCATCCACGGCAATCCGGATCTCTACGTTCTCACGGTTCCGATGCAGGCGGGGCGTGAGGTCCTTGCCCTCGGCGCGTTCATCGGCGGCTTCTCCTCGGCGACCTCGATGGTGATCGTCGCCTGCATCGCCCTCTCGATCATGATCTCCAATCACATCGTCATGCCGCTGCTCCTCAGGAGCCGTCGGCTGAAGCTGCATGAGAAGCGCGACCTGACCGGGCTTCTCCTCGCCGTGCGGCGGCTTTCGATCGTGCTGATCCTGACGCTCGGCTTCCTCTATTATCGTGTCGGCGCGCGCTCCGACGCGCTTGCCGCAATCGGGCTCATCTCGTTTGCGGCCGCCGCGCAGCTTTTGCCGGCGATGATCGGCGGCATCTACTGGCGCGGCGGGACCGAGCGCGGAGCGATCGTCGGGCTCATCGCCGGTTTCGGCGTCTGGGCCTACACGCTGCTTCTGCCGAGCATCATTCGCGTCGGCGGCGCGATGCAGAGCCTCCTGACCGACGGCCCCTTCGGCATCGACTTCCTGAAGCCCGAAGCGCTGTTCCACCTGGAAGGCTGGGATCCGCTTGTGCATGCGCTCTTCTGGAGCCTTGCGCTCAATGTCGGCTGTTACGTCTTCGTCTCGCTCTTCTCCACGCAGAACCCGCTCGAACGGCTGCAGAGCGCGCTGTTCGTCGACGCCTTCCGGACGCCAGCCGCGCGAGGCGTCGCGCGCCTGGACCGGCGACACGGCGGTCGAGGACCTGATGGCGCTTGCCCGCCGCATCATCGGCCCGGAGCGGGCCTACCGCGCGTTCCGCGACTATGCGGAGAGCGAGCGACGCGAGATGCACGAGCTCGTCGCCGACACGCCGCTCATCTCCTTCGTCGAGCGCCAGCTCGCCGGCTCGATCGGCGCGGCCTCGGCGCGCGTGCTCGTGTCGCGCATCGCCGGCGGCGAGACGATCAGCCTCGACGAGGTGATCACCATCCTCGACGAGACGCAGCAGGCGATCGAATACGGCCGGCAACTGGAGCAGAAATCATCCGAGCTCGAGGCAGATCGCGGCGCAGCTGCGCGAGGCGAATGCGCGGCTGAAGGAAATCGACACGCATGAAGGACGATTTCCTCTCGCGCGTCAGCCATGAGCTTCGGACGCCGATGACCTCGATCCGCTCCTTCGCCGAGGTGCTGCTCGATCCGACGGGCTCGCTGCGGACAAGCGCGACCGCTTCGTCGGCATCATCTACCAGGAGAGCCAGCGGCTGACGCGGCTTCTCGACGAAATCCTCGACCTGAACCGGCTGGAGCGCGGCGAGCTGACGCTGAAGCTTGCACGGCTCGACCCGGCCGACACGGTGCGCGAGGCGATGTCGGCCATGCTCGGCTTCGCGCATCAGGGAGGCGTGGAGCTTGAGGAGCGCGTGCCGGCGCGCCTGCCTGCCGTCGACGCCGACGCCGACCGGCTGAAGCAGGTGCTGATCAACCTCATCCACAACGCCATCAAGTTCAACGACCGCAACGGCGGTCGCGTCGTCGTCTCAGGCGCAAGCCGCGGCCGCCTGGTCGTCCTTTCGGTGCGCGACAACGGGCCGGGCATTCCGCCGGCGGATCGCGTGGCGATCTTCGAAAAGTTCTCGCGCCGCGGCTCGCAGCGGGAAGGAAGCGGCCTTGGGCTTGCCATCTCCAAGCAGATCGTCGAGAGCCACGGCGGCAGGATCGAGGTGCGCGCGACGCAGGGGCGCGGCATGGTGTTCGAGATCGTTCTCCCCGCGGCGACGGCGGAGGCGGCAAGTCCGGAGATGACGCCGGCGCTTGTGGAGAGCACTTAGCTGCTATTGGCACGGGCTCCGACACGCGCAGAACATTCATGCACAATCTGATCGGCCACGCGATTGTTTCGGCTGACGACCGCATCGCCGACGCGGCGGGCCGCATGCCCGCGGCGCTTCACAACGAGCACGACTGGGCGCTGTTTCAGGCGGCGCTCGACCGCTCCGCGCTGATGCTGATCGGCCGCGTGAGCCACGACGCGACGCCCAACCGCAAGCGCCGCCGGCGGCTGGTCGTGTCCGCCGGCGCACGCGGGCTCGAAGAGCGGAGCGACGGTCTTTGGCTGAACCCGGCCGAGGTGCCGCTCGCCAGCGCTCTTGCGGCGATTCTGCCTGAGGGCGGCGAAGTGGCGGTCGTCGGCGGGCAGGGGGTCTTCGAGCTCGTGGGCGCAACGGGGTTTGCAGCCTTTCATCTCGCCCGCGCGCGACGCCTGCAACTCCCGGGCGGCCGCGGGCTCTTCCGCGCCTGCGAGGAGGGTGCGCCAGCGGCATCGGTTCTCTCAGGCTGGGGCCTTGCTGCGGGCGAGGAAGAGATGCTCGACAAGGGAGCCGACGTCACGCTCACCGTCTGGCGGCGCGCGGCTTCTGCTTGATTTAAACGCGTCGGCGGGCTCGTAGAACCCATCAAGTTCGGCTTGAAGCGCGCCGACCGTTGAAGCAATGTTGCCGCTTGGAGGGCAGGCGGGGGCAAAGAGAGGGTGACCCGATGTCGTACCGATACGCCGTCATCGGGCTACTGGCCGCCTTCCTCGGCAGCAGCGCGGCTCTAGCCGCTCAGGGTGCGGCGCCCGCCAACCAGGTCGATCTTCAGCTGGTGGTGACGGTCGACGTCTCGCTTCCGATGGATCGCGACGAGCAGGTGGTGGCTCGAAACGGCTACGTCGACGCCTTCCGAAGCGCCGACTTCATCAACGCCATCCTGCAGGGACCGACGGGCCGGATCGCGGTCACCTA
Source organism: uncultured Alphaproteobacteria bacterium (assembly GCA_963750115.1). Taxonomy (GTDB): domain Bacteria; phylum Pseudomonadota; class Alphaproteobacteria; order Rhizobiales; family Afifellaceae; genus DASWJZ01. Next base: position 304,326 of record CAVVPM010000016.1, read on the forward strand.
TGTCGAGTTTTCCGACACGCAGAGCGTGGTCGTGCCGTGGACTGTGATCGACAGCGCTCAAAGCGCCAACGCCTTTGCCGATCGGTTGAGCGAAGCGCCGGCGCAGTTCCTGCGGACCACTTCGATTTCCGGCGATCTCATGTTCGCCGCCAAACTGTTCGATAGTAGCGGGCTTCTCTCGTCGCGGCTGACAATCGACGTCTCGGGCAACGGACCGAACAATGACGGCCCGCCCGTCGTCGCGGCGCGCGACGCCGTGGTCGCAAGGGGCATCACGATCAACGGGCTGCCGATCGACCTCGGGCCGCGTGAGGCGGTGATCGCGGACCTTGCCGACTATTACAAGGACTGCGTGATCGGAGGGCCAGAGGGGTTCCTCTTTTCGGTGAACCAGATTTCGGATTTGCCGCAAGCCATTCGCCGCAAGCTGGTGCAGGAGATCGCCGCGTATCCGCCGAATCTCAAAGCGTCGATCGTGCGGGTGCAGGACGCCCAAGTCGACTGCACGATCGGCGAGAAGCTCGGTCCGTACGTTCCCCGATTCCGGCAGTTCGCCCCGGCCCAGTAGAGCCGCGACGTTCCCGCCCGCCCGCGCTCTTCGTCTCGCGTCTGCCGACCTCCGGACGCGGACGGCATCGGGCTTGACTCATCCGTAAGCGTATAGCTTACGGTAAGTGATGGCTTACAGAAACATCGCCCTGAAAGGTCTCGCGGCGCTCGGCGACCCGACGCGGCGGCAGGTCTTCGAGCGCGTCGCGTTGCGGCCGTCCGCGGTGGGCGAGCTGGCGCGCGATCTGCCCGTGAGCCGGCCGGCCGTCTCGCAGCACCTCAAGGTCTTGAAGGAGGCAGGTCTCGTGACGGACCAGCCCGACGGCACACGGCGCGTCTACACCATCGACCCGCACGGGCTCGCGGCCGTGCGCGCCTGGCTCGATCAGTTCTGGGACGGGGCGCTCGCCTCGTTCAAGGCCGAAGTGGAAAAACCGACCTCCAAACCGAAGGACGAACAAAGATGAATCGCGTTGTTGCCATCGCGCCCGTGCGCAAGAGCATCCGGGTCAATGCCAGCCAGGCTCATGCCTTCGAAGTCTTCACGTCGGGGATCAGCCGGTGGTGGCCGCTGACGCACGGGATCGGAAAGGAGCCGCGCAAGAGCGTCGCCATCGAGACGCGTCTCGGCGGCCGCTGGTATGAGATCGCCGAGGACGGCACCGAGACGCCGATCGGTCACATCCGCGTCTGGGAGCCGCCGCATCGCTTCGTGGCCAGCTGGGAGGTCAGCGCCCAATGGAAGCCGGATCACGGCGACGGCTCGGAGGTCGAGGTGCGCTTCGTCGCCGACGGCCCGAACGCAACCCGGGTCGAGCTGGAGCATCGCAATTTCGAGCGCATGGGCGCCGAAGCCGGCGAGCGCATGCGCCAGGGTGTCGACGGCGGCTGGCCGGGCCTGCTGGAGCTCTTCAAGGCCGAGGCCGAATCCGCCCCGCAAAAGTGAGGACGATGCGATGACCATCGAGCTTTATGTGGTTCCGCCGAGCCCGCGGGGTTTCAAGGCGATGGTGCTCGCCAACCACCTCGGGATCGACCACGTGATCCGGGTGATCGGGAACGGCGACAACCGGACACCCGAATACGCTGCGCTCAATCCCAACATGAAAGTGCCGACGCTGAAGGACGGCGACTACGTGCTGTGGGAGTCGAACGCGATCCTGCACTACCTCGCCGCGAAGCGGCCTGAGAGCGGCCTTTTGCCGAAAGACGAGCGCGCGCGCCTCGATGTCTTGCGCTGGCAGTTCTGGGACCTTGCGCACTGGGATCCCGCCTGCGCTGCCTTGCTGTTCGAATATGTGGTGAAGCCACATGTGCTTCATGCCGGCGAACCGGATCCCGCGGTCATCGAAAATGCGCAGGCGCCGTTTCATCGCGTTGCATCGATCCTCAACGCGCAGCTCAAGGGAAAGCGGTTCGTCGCGGGCGACGCGCTGACGCTCGCCGACTTTTCGATTGGCGCAGCGCTGAACTACGCCAAGCTCGCGCATTTTCCGATCGAGCCCTACGGCGAGATCGAGCGCTGGTACGGCGATCTTTCCGCGCTGCCCGCCTGGCGGCGAACGGTCATGGAGACCATGCACGCGATCGAAGCCGAGGCGGCCTGAGGCGAACGACCGGCGCCAACGCGAAGCCCCGCCCGACGGGCGTTAGGAGGCCAACATGACGTCACATGAGATCGGAACACGCGAAGAATGGCTCAAGGGACGGCTCGCGCTGCTGGAAGCTGAAAAGCAGCTAACCCGGCGCAGCGACGCGCTGGCGCGCCAGCGGCAAGAGCTGCCCTGGGTACGCATCGACAAGGATTACGTCTTCGATACTGACAACGGCGAGGAGACGCTCGAAGATCTCTTCGCCGGTCGCTCGCAGCTTCTCGTCTATCATTTCATGTTCGGCCCGACATGGAAGGCGGGCTGCCCGATCTGCACGCTGCATGCGGAAAGCTTCGACCGCGCCATCGTGCATCTCAATCAACGCGACGTGACCATGGTCGCAGCGTCGCGCGGGCCGCTTGCCGAACTCAGCGCCTACAGGGAGCGCATGGGCCTGAACTTCCGCTGGGTCTCGTCGCTCCGGAGCGATTTCAACTTCGACTTCGAGAGTCTCGCTCAAGCCCGGCGCCGATCCGGCCGAAGTCGTGTTCAATTTCAACACGCCCTGGGCCCGCTTCAACGTCGAGGAGCACGCGGGTCTCAGCGCCTTCGTCCTCGAGGACGGCGTCGTCTATCACACCTATACATGCCACGCGCGCGGCCTTGAGGAGTTCAACGTCACCTACCAGCTCCTCGACCGCGTCCCCCGCGGCCGTGACGAGGAGAGGTTCACCTGGCCTGCTGCTTGGATAAGGCGGCGGGACGAATACGAGACGGAGGGAATCCGCCGCCTGATCGAAGGCGGCAACGTTGGCTGCGGCCCGGTTCCAAGCGTTCTGCGGCGGCTGCCGGCTCTGTGCGCGCGTCACATGACCCCGCTCTCCCTGAAGATATCCTCCGTCCGTTGACCGCTCAGGATCGACCGACGGACCGCTTCTTCTGCGGCGACTTTTGCAAGCGCGGCCTGCAGGACCTCCTCGACGTGTTCACCTGGAATCGCGAGTTACGCCGTCCACGTCTCCCACGACCAGATCGCCGGGTGCGACCCGACATTTGTTCCGAAATTCGATCGAGCAGCGAAAGTCCACGACGCGCCCGCGAAGCCGCTGGTCCTGGGCATAGGCTCCGGCCGAGAAGACCGGAAACCCAAGCTCCAGTATCTCGCGGGTATCCCTGTGATACCCGTCGAGGACGGCCCCGGTGGCGCCGAGGCTCATCGCCTTCGTGCTCATGAGGCCGCCCCATAAAGCGTATAGGGGGGAGGCGCCTGCACAAATGTAGATTTCTCCGGGTTTGAGACCGTCGAGCGCACGAAACATCAACCCGAACGCTTCGCCGTCCCCGTCGCCGGCAAAGTCATCCGCAAGGTCTGCTTCGAGCACCGGCATGGCGCGCCCGACGACCCCCACGCCTGGCCGGAGACCGCGAATCTCCGGCGGCAAGAACTGCCGCGTCATTCCGCGCGCATCCATCACGTCGCCGATCACCGCCGTGAAGAGGCGCTCGTGGACGAGGTGGCGTATCTCTTCCTCTGTCATATCAGGGTTCCTCCCGCGGATCCGGCTGCGCTTCCCAACCAGGAAAGCGTTCTTCTTCTATAGCGTCGGCGGGCTGGGGGATAAGAGTAGACGAATCAATCGTCTAGTCGGTGGCTGGGGAACCTGGATTCGAACCAAGATCGACGGAGTCAGAGTCCGCTGTTCTACCGTTGAACTATTCCCCAACAGAGAAGGCGGCTTCCTAGCATCCGCCGCTTAACGGTTTCAAGCCGCCGACCCGCATGGCTGGGAGGCGGGATGCCGCCTCGCGCGAGCCGCCGATCTGGCCTATCCAGGGCGGATCGTCGGTTCACGGAATCGACGCCCCGCTTTATCTCATTGTTTTGTCGCAATCCCGGACGGAAAACCGGTTCCCGCTTTTACCGGAATTGCTTTAGGTCGCTCCAAGGACAATCAAACCCGATGGACGCCGTTCCCGTCGCCGATCGCCCGGCCCCGCTTTCGCACGCCGAGATCCGCAAGATCATCGGCGGCGTGATGCTGGCGATGTTCCTGGCGGCGCTCGACCAGACCATCGTCGCGACGGCGCTTCCGACGATCGGGCGGGCGCTCCACAACGTCACCGATCTGCCGTGGGTGGTGACGGCCTATCTCGTCGCGGCGACGACGGTGACGCCGCTTTACGGCAAGCTCAGCGACATCCGCGGGCGGCGCGTCATGATGCTGGTCGGGATCGCGACCTTCATGGTCGGCTCGCTCGGCTGCGCGCTCGCGCCGAGCATCATCGTCCTCATCGTGGCGCGCGCGGTGCAGGGGCTCGGCGGCGGCGGGCTGATCTCGCTTGCGCAGACGGCGGTCGCCGACGTCATCGCGCCGCGCGAGCGCGGCCGCTACCAGGCCTATTTCGCGGCGGTGTTCGCCTCGTCGAGCCTCGCCGGCCCGGTGCTCGGCGGCGTGATCGCGGAACATCTCCACTGGTCGGTGATCTTCTGGATCAACCTGCCGCTCGGCCTGCTCGCCTTCGCGATCACGAGCCATACGTTGAAGCGCCTGCCGCGGCACGAGCGCTGGCACCGGGTCGACGTGCTCGGCGCCGTCCTCATCACCGGCGCCAGCCTGACGCTGCTCCTGGCGCTCAGCTGGGGCGGCGTCCGCTACCCTTGGGCATCGGCGGAGATACTCGGCCTCGTCGCCGGCTCGCTGGTGTTCTGGGCCTTGTTCGCGCTGCGGCTCCTGACGGCCGAGGAGCCGCTTCTTCCGCTGACGGTTCTGCGCAATCCGGTGGTGCGGGCAGGCGTCGGCACTGCGTGCTTCGGCATGGGTGCGCTGGTCGGGCTCACCGTGTTCCTGCCGCTCTACTTCCAGGAAGTCGAGGGGCTCTCCGCCGGCCAATCGGGCCTCGCGCTGATCCCGCTCACCGTCGGGGTCGTGTGCGGGGCGACCTTCGCCGGCCGGCTCCTCGCCCGCGTCACGCACTATAAGCGCGCGCCGCTCGCCGGGACGCTTTTGGCCGCCGGCGGCTGCCTCGTCCTCGCGCTCTACGCCGCGCACATGTCGCTGACGCTCGTCGATATCACGCTCGCGGCGATCAGCGTCGGCATGGGAACGATGCTGCCGGTCACGACGGTCGCGGTGCAAAACGCCGTGCCGCTCCATCAACTCGGCACGACAACGGCGGTGAACAACTTCTTCCGCCAGCTCGGAGGCGCGCTGATGGTCGCCGGCTTCGGTGCGATCGTGCTCAATGCCGCGTCGTATTCGGGCACGGGCGGGGGCGCTTCGACCCTTCTCGGCGCCGGCGACGTCGTCGTGCACTTCCGCTTGATGTTCGTGGCCGCGGCGGCGGCATTCGGCGCCGCCTTCATCCTTCTCCTGATGATGGAGGAGCGGCCGCTCCGCAGCCAGCACGGAAGCGTCGAATAGCCGCTCTCCAGCGCAGTTTGCTTCCGCGAACGCGGACGCCCTATCCTTTCTGCAACGCGAAGGGCGCGGATTCCACCTGCGCCCTCGAAGAGCGAGCAGGATATGGACAAGGGCACGGACTCGGTCGATCCGGGGTCTCTGCCCGGCCCGGCACCGAGTGCCGCGGAGTTCTCCGAGCCGGCAAAGGCTGCGGAGGTCCGCGCGGACCGTGCCTCGGCACCCGAAGTCGGCAAGCCCGGTCCGCCCGGACGAAGCGACGGCGGGGAAAGCCGCCCGGCCGGGGGCCACAACCGTCGCGGCCGAAATGGCCGCCGACGCGGGCGCGGGCCGTTCTACGCCGCGCTCGATCTCGGCACCAACAATTGCCGGCTTCTCGTCGCCGAACCGTCCGGCGACAGCTTTCGCGTCGTCGATTCCTTCTCGCGCATCGTCAGGCTCGGCGAGGGCCTCGGGCAGAGCGGGCGGCTTGGGGCCGAGGCGATGGAGCGCGCGCTCGGGGCGCTGCGCGTCTGCGGACAGAAGCTCAACTCGCGGCCGATCGCCGGAGCGCGGCTGATCGCCACCCAGGCCTGCCGGGTGGCGGCAAACGGCGGCGAATTCCTCGACCGCGTGCGCAACGAGATCGGCATCGAGCTTGAAATCGTCGACCGGCGCACCGAGGCACGGCTGGCGGCGGAAGGCTGCTTCTCGCTGCTCGATCCGGAATCGGAGGGCGCCGTGCTCTTCGACATCGGCGGCGGCTCGTCGGAAATCGTCTGGCTCGACCGGCGCCGCTCGCGCCGCCGCGGCGGGCTCGTCCGCGCCTGGGTCTCGCTCCCCGTCGGCGTGGTGACGCTCGCCGAGCGGCACGGCGGCATCGATGTCGATCAGCACGCCTTCGAGGCCATGGTCGATGACGTGCGCGCCGAATTCCACCGCTTCCATGCCCGCGACGCGCTGAAGAGCGCGACCGGCTCGCGCGCCTTCCACTATCTCGGAACCTCCGGCACGGTGACCACGCTTGCGGGGGTGCATCTCGACCTGCCGCGCTACGACCGCCGCCATGTCGATGGCCTGTGGATGGAGGAAGACGACATCGAGCGGATGATGACCAAGGTCCGCGGCATGGATTACGAGGCGCGCCGCAACAATCCCTGTATCGGAAGCGAGCGCGCCGATCTGGTGCTCGCGGGCTGCGCCGTGTTCGAGGCGATCCGGCGCGAATGGAAGTGCAGCCGGCTCCGCGTCGCGGACCGCGGCCTGCGCGAGGGCATCCTGATGCAGCTGATGCGCGCCGACGGGCACCTCCGTGCCGGCGGCCGCCCTGCAGCGATGGCGCGCGGCGCATAGTGGCGAAGACGCGCGGCGGCGGCTCGGGCCAGCGGGAGCTCCGCACCCGCCTCAAGACGGCGCGCGGGCGCAAGCTCTCGTCGCAGCGCTGGCTCGAACGGCAGCTGAACGATCCCTATGTCGCCCGCTCAAAACGCGAGGGATTGCGCTCGCGAGCCGCCTACAAGCTCGCCGAGATCGACGACCGGTTCGGCCTCCTGAAGCCGGGGCGGCGCGTTGTCGACCTCGGCGCAGCACCGGGCGGTTGGTCGCAGGTGGCGGCCGAGCGCGTCGGATCGAGCGACGCGGAGCCGCGCGTCGTCGCGGTCGACATGCTCGGCATGGATGCGCTTCCCGGCGTCGTCGTCATGGAGAAGGACTTTCTCGACACCGAGACGCCCGATCTCATCAAGCGCGCGCTCGGGGGAAGGAAGGTGGACGTCGTCCTTTCCGACATGGCGGCGCCGACGACCGGTCATCGCGCCACCGACCATCTGCGCATCGTGGCGCTCTGCGAGGCGGCGGCGGAATTCGCCCGCGAGGTTCTGACGCCGGGCGGGGCGTTTCTCGCCAAGGTGTTTCGCGGCGGCACCGAGAGGAAGCTCCTCGTCGACCTGAAGCGCGATTTCGCCAAGGTCCAGCACGTCAAGCCGCCGGCAAGCCGCGCCGACAGCCCGGAGCTCTATCTGCTTGCGACCGGCTTTCGCGGTGGGGGATAGATTATCCCCGCTCGCGCATCACGGTGACGGGATCCGGCGCGGGTTGACGCCCCGACATCTCGTCGCCGGCGTCGCGCGACAGGAGCAGGAACGGCACGATCGAAAGCAAGGTCAGGGCGCCGACTAGGAGGAAGGCCGGGCGGAACGAAGCCGCATCGAGCACCCCGCCGGTCAGCCGCGAGGTGAATTCGATCGTCGTGGCGCCGATCGAGATGCCGAGGCTCAGCGACAATTGCTGCGCGACGCTGGTCAATGTGGTCGCGCGGCTCATGCGCTCCGGCGGGATGTCGGCATAGCTCAGAGCGTTGATGCCGGTGAATTGCAGCGAACGGAAGAAGCCACCGATAAGCAGAAGCCCGACGATCAAGCGCTATCGGCGTCGTCGGCGTGAAGAAGGCCGGGAGCGTCAGGAAGCCGGCGGCGATCAGCGTGTTCCAGGTCAGCACGTTGCGGAAGCCGAGGCGGCGCAGAATGCTGGCGGCGCTGAATTTCATGGCGATCGCGCCGACCGCGGCGGCGAAGGTGATGCTGCCCGACTTGAACGGCGACATGCCGAAGCCGACCTGCAGAAGGAGCGGCAGCAGAAACGGGGTCGCGCCGAGCCCGAGGCGGAAGAGGAGCGCGCCGATCATGCACATCGCGAAGCTCTTGATGCGAAAGAGCGAGAGGTCGAGGATCGGAGCCGCGACTTGCCGGGAATGGCGGATGTAGGCGAGGAGAAGACCGGCGCCGCCGAGAAACAGCGCCAAGACCACCGGCTGCGGCAGCAGGCCGAGGCCAAGCGACGTCGAGCCGGTCATGAAGGCGGCGAGACCGACGGCCGAGAGCGCGAAGCCGCTTTTGTCGAATCTGACCTTCGCCTCGCCGCGCAGATTGGGGATGAAGAGCGTCGCGAGCGCGAGGCCGAGCAGGCCGACCGGAACGTTGATCCAGAAGATCCAGCGCCACTGGAAATAGGTGGTGATGAAGCCGCCGAGCGGCGGCCCGACCACCGGCCCGACGAGGGCGGGGACCGTGAGCCATGCGAGCGAGCCCACCAGCTCGTGCTTGGCGACCGACTTCAGGATCACAAGCCGGCCGACCGGGACCATCATGGCGCCGCCGATCCCCTGGATGACCCGGGCAAAGACGATCGAGCCGATCGAGCCGGAAAAGCCGCAGAGGATCGAGCCGATCGTGAAGAGCGCGATCGCCAGGCGGAAGATGGTGCGCGCGCCGTAGCGGTCGGCGAGCCAGCCCGACGCCGGCAGAAAGACGGCAATGGCGAGAAGATAGGAGGTCAGCGCCAGCTTCAGGTGGATCGGGCTCTCGCCGAAATCCTTGGCGATCGCCGGCAGCGCCGTGGAAAGCACTGTGGAATCGAGATTTTCCATAAACAGTGCGCAGGCGACGATAAGCGGCAGAAGGATGCGGTCGGGCAAGAGAGGGGTCAGAATTGTGTGGAGGAAAAGCCGGCTCCCGGCGCGGCGAGCCGTGCCAGGCGCCGGTATCGAATTTGTCGTCCGGCGGGCCTCAGATCGCGCTTCCGCCGCCGATCCGCAATCGGAAACTTCGCCGCCCGACGGATTTCTGAACGCGGCGGCCGGGGGATCGTTCCCAAGCGCCGGCCGGCGTGTTAGTGACCCCCGCCAATCCTGACGCCGATTCCTCTTCGCGCGGGCCACCCGGCCTGCGGTCGGCTCCCCATTATCGGAGGCTTGGCATGGCCCGCATCGTCGACGTCGTCACCGGCCGCGAGGCGCTTACCTTCGACGACGTGCTGCTTCGGCCCGGACGCTCCGAGGTGATGCCGGCGGAGACCGACATCTCGACCCGGCTGACCCGCTCGATCAGCCTCAACCTGCCGATCCTCTCCGCCGCGATGGATACGGTGACGGAATCGCGCCTCGCCATCGCCATGGCGCAGGCCGGCGGCATCGGCGTGATCCACCGCAATCTCGACCCCGAGGCGCAGGCCGAAGAGGTGCGCCAGGTGAAGAAGTTCGAATCCGGCATGGTGGTGAACCCGGTGGTCATCGGACCGGAGGCGACGCTCGCCGACGCGCTGTCGCTGATGGAGTCATACCGGATCTCCGGCATCCCGGTCGTGGAGGGCGCGGGGTCCGGCGGGCAGGTCGTGGGCAAGCTCGTCGGCATCCTCACCAACCGCGACGTGCGCTTCGCCTCCGACCCGATGCAGCGGGTCTCCGAGCTGATGACGCACGAGAAGCTCATCAGGGTGGCGGAGAACGTCAGCCAGGAGGAGGCGAAGCGGCTTCTGCACCAGTATCGGATCGAGAAGCTCCTCGTCGTCGACAACGACGAGAACTGCATCGGCCTCGTCACGGTGAAGGACATCGAGAAGGCGCAGCTCAATCCGTTCGCCTCCAAGGACGATCAGGGACGGCTGCGCGTGGCTGCGGCGACGACGGTTGGCGACAAGGGGCTTGAGCGCACCGAGCGGCTGCTCGCGGCGGGCTGCGACGTGATCGTCGTCGACACCGCGCACGGGCATTCGGAGAAGGTGCTTCAGGCGGTCGCCGCGGTGAAGCGGATGTCGAACGAGACGCAGGTCGTCGCCGGCAACGTCGCGACCGGCGAGGCGGCGAAGCGCGCTGATCGACGAAGGCGCCGACGCGATCAAGGTCGGCATCGGGCCGGGCTCGATCTGCACGACGCGCATCGTCGCCGGCGTCGGCGTGCCGCAGCTGACGGCGCTTCTCGACACCGTCAAGGTCGCCGAAAAAGCCGGCGTGCCGGTCATCGCCGACGGCGGGATCAAATATTCCGGCGACCTCGCCAAGGCGCTCGCGGCGGGCGCTTCCGTCGCCATGGTCGGCGGGCTTCTGGCCGGAACCGAGGAGAGCCCGGGCGAGGTCTATCTCTATCAGGGCCGCAGCTACAAAGCCTATCGCGGCATGGGATCGGTCGGAGCCATGGCGAGCGGCTCGGCCGACCGCTATTTCCAGGCCGAGATCCGCGACACGCTGAAACTCGTGCCGGAGGGCGTGGAGGGGCAGGTGCCCTACAAGGGGCCGGTCGGCCAATGTGCTGCATCAGCTCGCCGGCGGCCTGCGCGCGGCGATGGGCTATGTCGGCGCGAAGACGCTCGAGGACCTTCGGCAGAAGGCGGAGTTCATCCGCATCTCCGGCGTCGGCCTGGCGCGAGAGCCATGCGCACGGCGTGACCATCACGCGCGAAAGCCCGAACTACCCGGGCGGCGGATGAGCGGCACGCTCTCGCTCGTCTATCCGGTGATGGCGCAGGTCTTGTTGACGCTCGTCATCGGCCTACGGCTCGGCACGGCGCGGGTCTCCGCCGCGCGCGCGGGCAAGGTCAGCATGCGCGACATCGCGATGTCGGACGATGCCTGGCCTGACGACATCCGCAGGATCGGCAACAATCTCCGCAACCAGTTCGAGATGCCGGTGCTCTTCTATGTGCTTTGCGGCGTCGCCACCTATATAGGCGCGACCGGCGTGCTGATGACGCTGCTCGCCTGGGGCTATTTCGCGACGCGCGTCGTCCACTCTGCCATCCACGTAACCTACAACCGCGTTCAGCATCGCGTCCTGCCCTTCGCGATCGGCATCTGCATCCTCTTTGCGATGTGGGTGGTCGTCGCTGTGCGGCTTCTCGCCTGACGCGATGCGCCTTCCCGGCCAGATCGCCGCGGCAATCGAGGTGCTGGCGGATATCGAGACGCGCCACCGGCCGGCGTCAGAGGCGCTGAGGGATTGGGGCTTGTCGCATCGCTTCGCCGGGTCGGGCGACCGCGCGGTCGATCGGCAACCTCGTCTACGACGCGCTGCGCAGGAGCGCTCGTCGCTCGCGTGGCGGATGGGCGGCGATGCGCCCTGGCACCTCGCGATCGGCGTCGCGCTCTTCGAATGGGGCGAGGCGCCGGCGGCGCTGAACGCTGCCTTCGCGGCGGATCGGCACGCGCCGGCGCCACTTCCCGAAGCGTTCGCCGCCGCCGATCTTTCCGCCGCGCCCGACCACGTTCGGGCCGATCTTCCGGAATGGCTCGCACCGCATTTCGCGGCGTCGTTCGGTGCGGAATGGGTGAGTGAGGCGGAGGCGCTTGCCGCGCGACCGCCGCTCGATCTCCGGGTCAACACGCGTGAAAGCCGAGCGGGAGAAGGTTGCACAGCGGCTGCATCGGTTCGGCGCGGTGCCGACGCCCTATTCGCCGAGTCGGGCTGCGCATCCCTCCGATCGAAGGCGCCGCGCCGCCATCCGAATGTCCAGGCTGAGGAAGCTTTTCCAGCGCGGGCAGCGTTCGAGGTGCAGGACGAGGGGAGCCAGCTTTGCGCGCTTCTCGTCGGCGCGTCGGCCGGCGAGCAGGTTCTTGACCTTTGCGCCGGCGCCGGCGGCAAGACGCTTGGCGCTTGCGGCGCGCATGGGAAATCGCGGCCAGATCTACGCGACCGACGCCGACAGGAGCCGGCTGCAGCCGATCTTCGAGCGGCTGAAGCGCGCGGGCGTCCGCAACGTCCAGGTCCGACCGCCCGAGCCGGGCGGCCTCGACGATCTTGTCGGTGCGATGGACCGCGTGCTCGTCGACGCACCGTGCACCGGTACCGGCGTGTGGCGCCGCCGACCCGACGCGAAGTGGCGGGTTACGCCGGAGGCGTTGCAGAAGCGCATGGCGGAGCAGGACGCCGTCCTCGCCGAGGCGGCGCGCTTCGTGAAGCCCGGCGGCGTGCTTGTCTATGTCACATGCTCGCTGCTGACCTCGGAGAACGGCGCGCGCATCGACGCTTTCTTGCGCGGCCCGACCGGAGTTTCGGCCGCTGCCGATCGAGGATGTCTGGGGGAGGGCGCTGCCGGGCGTGGCGCCGCCCGCAGAATTCGCTCTCGGGGACGTCGCTCCTTCTCACGCCGCGACGCTCGGCGACCGACGGCTTTTTTCTTTGCGCGCTCGCGCGCGGGTAACGGTCTTTCGCGTTGCAAGGCGACGCGTCTCGACTGCCAGATGAAAGACGAAATCCGTAGGAGAACCGGAATGGCCCACAAGCAGACCAAGCCTATCGAGCTTTACTACTGGCCGACGCCGAACGGCTGGAAGATCACGATCTTCTTCGAGGAGACCGGCGTTCCCTACGAGATCAAATATGTGAATATCGGCAAGGGCGAGCAGTTTGAGCCGTCGTTCCTGGCGATCGGGCCGAACAACCGCATGCCGGTGATCGTCGATCCCGAAGGGCCGGACGGGAAGCCGATCTCGGTCTTCGAATCGGCCGCCATCCTCATCTATCTCGGGCGCAAGTTCGGTCGCTTCTACGGGACGGACGAGCGCAGCCGCGTCGCCGTCGAGGAGTGGCTGATGTGGCAGGTCGCGAATGTCGGCCCGGTCTTCGGCCACAACAACCACTTCCGCAATTATGCGCCCGAGAAGGTGCCCTACGGCATCAAGCGCTTCGGCGACGAGGCGCATCGGCTCTACGGCGTGATGGACAAGCGCCTTCAAGGCCGCGACTTCATCGCCGGCGACTACTCGATCGCCGACATGGCGCTGATTGGCTGGATCAAGGCGCTATGAGCGGCAGGGGATCGAGATCGCCGAGTTCCAGAATGTCGGGCGGTGGATCGACCGGATGCTGGCGCGGCCGGCGGTCGCCAAGGCGATCGAGATCAGGCGCGATCCTCCGGTCGACCTCTCGAAGGACAAGGAGGCCCAGAAGATCCTCTTCGGCCAGCGCGCGCGCTGTTTCGGCGGACGCGGGTGCTGCTTTTCTGCCACGTGGTGAAGCAAAGATAAAATGCGGGCGCATTTCGCAAAAGTCTCGCGAGAGAAAAACATCAATCTTTACAGCATGTTGGATCAAATGAGCAACGCCGCATAAACGTCTCGTCAACCCTTTGGTCACGATCCGTTAAGCGTCGCCGTTAACGCTGGGATGCAGCGGTCGGTCGAATATCGGCGAGCGAAACGGACCGAACCGTGGACCAATGGGGAATGGGTCAATGAGCATGCAGATTGAGGCGGGCGGCGCTGTCACGATGCCGCACAACTTCTTCGAACTCGGGCTGGCGTATTCGACGGGGCGTGAGGGCAGGGTCGATCTCATCGAGGCGCACAAGTGGTTCAACATAGCCGCCGCGCGTGGCGACCGGATGGCGGCGCAGCATCGTGAGGAGCTCGCAAGCGAGATGAGCCGGGCGGAGATCGCGGCCGCGCTCAAGGCGGCGCGCGAGTGGATCGCGGGCCACTAGAAGCCGACTTATCCCATCGCCTCAACCAAGAGCATCCGATAATCCTCCGCCGTCGGCTGGCGCGGATTGGTGGGCGTCGAGTGGTCGGCGAGCGCGCGCTCGATCACCCAAGGGAATACGGCCTCCGTCACGCCGAGTGCGGCAAGCCCGGCGGGAATGCGAGCTCGACATTCAGCGGTCGAGCTCCGCGGCGAGGTCGGCGTCCTCCGCCAATCCGATGGCTGCCTTCAGCCGTTCCAGCTTGCCGCCGACATGCCCGCGTTGAAGCGGACGACGCCCGGCATCAGGATCGCGTTCAGCGTCCCGTGGTGAAGCTTCACGTCAGGGAGCCCGCCGAGCGCGTGGCTCAGCGCGTGCACGGCGCCAAGGCCCTTCTGGAACGACAACCCGCCTTCGAGCGCGGCCATCATCATTTCGCTCCGGGCTTCCAGATCATCGCCGGCCCGGCAGGCGCTCTCGAGATGCGTCCAGAGCGCGCCGCGCGCCATCGAGCGCAATCGCTTCGGCGGGCGGGTTGAAGCGCGGCGAGAGGAATGTCTCGATGCAATGCGAGAGCGCGTCGAGGCCGGTCGCCGCGGTCAGGCGAGGGGGTAGGCGAGAGCGTCAGCTCCGGGTCGCAGATCGCGCGCTTCGGGATGAGATGCGGGCTGATGACGCCGAGCTTGCGGCCGTCGTCGAGCGTGAGCAGCGCGGCGCGGCCGACCTCGGCGCCGGTGCCGGCGGTGGTCGGCATGGCGATGACCGGCGCAACCGATGGCCCGATCCGCGCCGACACCGCCGTAGATCGCCGCGTAGGTCTTCAAGCGGGCCGGGATGCGTCGCGAGCAGCGCGACGCCCTTGGCGAGATCGATCGGCGAGCCGCCGCCGACGGCCACGATGCCGTCGCAGCCGCCGGCGCGATAGGCGTCGAGCGCCGACTGGACCGCCGCCTCGGTCGGATTGGCGGGGACGTCGAGGAAGCGCGGCGCGTCCATCGCGCCGATCGCCTGGTCGAGAACCCCCTCCGCCGCCACGCCGGAATCGCTGACCACCAGCGGGCGGCGAATCGCAAGCTCATTCAGCGCGCGCGGCAATTCCTTGCGCGAGCCCGGCCCGAACTCGATCGTCGTCAAATAGAGGATGGTACTCATGGCGCACGCGACAGCCGATGGCGGAGAGGATGGGATTCGAACCCACGAGACGGCTCGACACCGTCTACTCCCTTAGCAGGGGAGCGCCTTCGACCACTCGGCCACCTCTCCGCCGCCGGAGATGCGGGGTTTCCGGGCTGCGGTCAACCCTGTCCGTCGGCGCCGCGCCTGGGCCGTCCAAATCGCCGGGACGAGGTCGCCAAGCGCGGCCTTCAGCGGTCCAAGATGCCGGTCGTAGCGCCGCCAGCGCTCGACCGAGGTCCGATAGATCGGCTGGCGAACCTGCATGCGGCTCGCCGTGTGGACCGGCCGCTCCGACTGGTGAAACGCAGGCAGGCCGGATCCCACGGGAGCCCGACGAAGTCGATCAGGCGTGCGCGCATCGTCCTCCAGCGCCGGTGAGATGCTCGTAGTGCAGCTCGTAGATGCGTCCGGGCAGCGCGTCCGCCAATAGTCCATCAGCGAAACATATTCCCGGTAATAGGCGCCGAGCGTTTGGAGGTCCGCGGTATAGGGGTGCGCTTGTATCTTCAGCCCGACCGTAAAGCACGACACGCAGGTATCGAGCGGATCGCGACGGCAATGAATGATCCTGGCGTTCGGGAAGAGAAGCGCGATCAGGCCGACATGCTCGAAATTGTGCGGCATCTTGTCGACGACGCGGCGCGCCGGCTTCGAGGTCTCGTCGAGCACCTTCAAGTAGCGCTCCGCGAGGTCGCGGCTTTCGCCTCGGTCAGCTGCGCGCATGCGCCTGATGACGGTCGACTTCGTCGGTGCAGAATCCGAGGGAGCCGTCGCGCGATCCTCGATCGTCGCGAGCTCGCCGGCGCCCTCGGCGTCCGGGTGGCTGGCGATGATCTGCTCGGTCAGCGTCGTGCCGGAGCGCGGCATGCCGACGATGAAGACCGGGCGCTCGCTCGGGTGACCATAGTCCCGCCGGGCTTCGAAGAACGCCGGCGTGAAGATCGATCGACGGATGGCGTGCTTCAGCCGGAGCGTGTCCAGACTGTAGGGCACTTCCTCGGGCACCTTCGCCTCGACAAAGTATTGGAAAGCCCGGTCATAGTCGCCTGAGTTTTCAGCGATTTTGCCAAGCGCGTAGCGGAGCGCGGAGTATTCGCCGAGGATGCTTCGCTTGAGGTGCCGGTGTATTTTCTGAGTTCGGCGGCCTCGGGCGAATCGTCGGTGAGCTCTTCGCAGCTGGCGAGCCCGATCAGCGCCTGCAGCCGCATCGCCGTCGAGGCGGAGAGCTTGCGGAAGAGCGTTCGCGCCGTTGCAAAATCCCCAAGCGCAACGCAGAGCCGCGCGAGGTCGTGGAGGGCAGGCAGGTACTCCGGGTGGCGCGCAAGCAGGTCCCGATAGAGCCGCCGCGCCGTCGTCTCTTCACCGAGCTCCGCCTTGCAATGCGCGTAGAGATACCGCGCGGTCGGGCTGCCGGGTTCGAGCTTCAGCGCCT
Organism: uncultured Alphaproteobacteria bacterium; assembly: GCA_963750115.1. Classification (GTDB taxonomy): domain Bacteria; phylum Pseudomonadota; class Alphaproteobacteria; order Rhizobiales; family Afifellaceae; genus DASWJZ01. The sequence goes on from CAVVPM010000016.1 coordinate 320,702, forward strand.
TGCGGATGGCGGGCAGCGCCGCGCGCGGCTGCTTCTTCTGCAGATGCGCATTGGCGAGATCGCAATAGAAGCCGGGCTCTGTCGGCTTGCGCGAGATCGCCCGCTCGAAGAGCCCGATTGCCTCGTCGTGGTCGCCGGCCATCAAGGCGGCGGTGCCGAGAAGGTGCAGGACATAGGGATGCTCCGGATGTCGGACGAGGACCATCCGGTAGCATTTGCCCGCCTCGCCGAACTCGCCTCTTGCCTGAAGCCGTCTGCCTTGATCGAGAAGTTGCGCCGCTTTGACGTCCGTTGCGACGGCGTCCGGCTTCACGCGCTTCGATCGTGGCGCGGCCTGATTCTGAGCCTTGAGCAGCCGGTCAAGCGACGGGCCCGCATAGGGAAGTTTTGGCATCTCGGTTTCGGCGTCCGCGACGGTCGAGATTTGGTTAGCAGACCGGTCGCCCGGTGCAATCCCCGGGGTTCCGAGCGATCAGCCCGGCTGCATTCCGGCTCTTCGCCAAGCGCCTTGCCAAAGCGCCGGGGCGCAACCTCAGCCCTGGCGCCAGAGCGACACGCAGGGGATCTTCGAACGGTCGCAGCGCGAAGCGTATTTGCTTCGCGATATCCGTCACTTCCTGCATCAGCCCGTTCGCAAGCGTGATCGGCTCGAGGCCCGATCCGCAGGAATCGGTCGTTGGTGACATGGAGGTCGTTCTCCTTCGCCTCGTTGCGCGGATTCGGCAGGTACTGGATCGGCGTGCCGGTCATCTCGGAGACGAGCTTGGCCAGGTCGCGGACCCGGTGCGTCTCCGTCATCTGATTGAGGATGTTCACGCGCTCGCCGCTTTGCGGCGGGTTCTCGATGGCGAGCTCGATGCAGCGGCAGGTGTCGTGAATATGGATGAACGCGCGCGTCTGGCCGCCCGATCCCGTGCACGGTGAGCGGGTAGCCGATCGCCGCCTGCATCAGGAAGCGGTTCAGCACCGTGCCGTAGTCGCCGTCATAGTCGAAGCGGTTGACCAGCCGCTCGTCCATCTTGGTCTCCGGCGTCTGCGTTCCCCAGACGATGCCCTGATGCAGGTCGGTGATCTTCACGCCGTCGTTCTTGTTGTAGAAATGGAAGAAGAGCTGATCCTGCGTCTTGGTCATGTGATAGATCGACCCAGGATTGAACGGATAGAGAATCTCCTGCTCGACCTGGTCGCCGTCGTCGGTGTTCATGAATACCTTCAGATAGCCTTCCGGAATCTTCATGCCGGCCGTGCCGTAGCCGTAGACGCCCATCGTGCCGAGGTGCACGAGATGCGCGTCGACCTTCGAATTCGACGATGGCGCAGAGCACATCGTTGGTTGCGTTCAGGTTGTTGTTGACGGTGTAGCGCTTGTGCCAGGACGACTTCATCGAATAGGGCGCCGCGCGCTGCTCGGCAAAATGGACGATAGCATCGGGTTTTTCCTCGCGGATCTTGGTGAGCAGCCGATGGTAGTTCTCGCCGATCGTGAAGCTCTCGAATCGAATCTCGCTGCCGGCAGACCTCGCGCCAGGCCCGGAGGCGCTCGGAAAGCGGCCGGATCGGCGTCAGCGACTTCGACTTCGAGCTCGACGTCGATCTTCCGGCGCGACAAGTTATCCACAATCGCCACGTCGTGGCCGCGGCGGGAGAGGTAGAGGCCGGTCGGCCAGCCGCAGAAGCCGTCGCCGCCGAGAACCAAGAATACGCGCCATATGGCCTCCCTGCCGCTCAGAAGCGCCGTCTTCCGGGCGCCTCGTTCTCGCCGCGCCGGGCACCCCGCGGCGCGTCGTAGATGCCCGCTCGGCGGGGCGGGCGCAACAGCGCAGGCGGCCGCCGGACATGCAGAATCGCGCCCGGCGTCGAAAGGCGGTTCGATCCGCCGCCGCATCCCCGCCGGGTGCAAAACGCGGTGCGTCGGGGCCGGCGGCGGGGCCGTCGACGGCTTCGTGTTAGGAAACGCTTCAGAATCCGCGGAATCCGCCCCGGAAACCGGGATTTTCGTGGCAATTCTGCAACATGAAGATGGAAAGCTTCTGCGGGTCGAAGCATCGCCTGTTGCCTCGGCGGTGCGGATGGATAGTGTCATGTGCAGGCAGCCGATCGGCGGCCGCTGCCTTGCAGGCAGCACGAGGGGCGGGGGGCCCCGAATCGGGTGGCAATCAGCCAGGTCGAAAACGGATACCCCGGCTCAAGCAACTTGGACTGGAGGTCTAAAATGAAACTCAAGAGCCTACTCTTCGGCTCCGCGGCAGTCCTGGCCGCCGGCACCGGGGCTCAGGCCGCCGACCTTCCGACCGTCGCGCCGGTCGAATATGTGCGGATCTGCGACGCCTTCGGAACGGGCTTCTACTACATTCCCGGCACTGACACCTGCCTGAAGATTTCGCGGCTATGTCCGTGTTGACTCACGTTACTTCAGCGGCAACGGCAACAGCCTGCGCCGGCGTCTTGGCATCGCCGACCCTGAGGAAGTGAACAACTGGACGAGCTATGCTCGCGGTCACGTCAGCCTTGACGCCCGCACGCAGGACCGACTCGGCCTGGTCCGGGCCTATATCGCCATCGAAGGCGACGACCAGCGGCGCGACCAATAACTCCGACGCGAACGGTGCATCGGCCGACCTTGACAACGCCTTCATTCAGGTCAGCAACAACTTCGGCACCTACACCGCAGGCCGCACGGGGTCGTTCTTCGACTTCTGGGGTTCGGATGGTCCGGGCGACATCGTCCTGATCGACGACAACACGCAGGGCAGCACGAACCTGTTCGGCTTCACCTTCGCGGGCGGCAACGGCTTCAGCTTCACGCTGGCTGCTGAAGACCCGATGTCGAACGGCCGTAGGTTCAACTCCCCGTGACGACGACTACGAGGGGCAGGAGTTCCCGGACGGCGTCGCCAATATCCGACTCGATCAGGGATGGGGTGCAGTGCAGTTGATGGCTGCCATCCGCGCCATTCATGATCGGAACGGCTTCGGCCCGGCCGATACCGCTGGATCGAACAATACGGCTCTCGGCTTTGCGGTCGGCGGCGGTGTGTCGATCGGCATCCCGGGCGGCTGGACCTTCAACTCGCAGGCTGGCTATGCCGATGGCGCTCTGGGCTATATCACGCGTGACGTTGGCGGTGCCGGCGACTTTGCGGGCCCGAACGCCAGCGACACCAACCAGGCTTGGAACGTCCGCGCCGGCATCACCGGTCCGCTCGGCTCTCCGAACCTGAATGTGTGGTTGAACGGGTCGTACACTCACGTCAACGGCCACAAGGTCACGGCGCCGGCAGGTGGTGCTGGTATCGGAGCGGGTGTCTTCGCCGTCGCGGCGGGGACCACGGCCGATCCTCTCGACTACGACTTCTGGGCCATGCAGACGGGCGGTTACTACACCTTCGCGCCCGGCCTGAAGGCGGGTCCGGAATTCGCGTGGGAGCACGTGGACTACAAGCACATCAACAACCGACAGCGACATCTGGGGCGTCATGTGGCGCATCCAGCGCGACTTCTGAGCCTCGCGCAAATCTGAAATCGGAAAGCCCGGCTTCGGCCGGGCTTTCTTTTTGTCTGCAGCCGCTACGCCTTCTTCGCGCCGCGCTCTGCCGGGGCGAACTCCATGTCGCAACGCTCGGCGAAGGCGCGCATCCGCTCCAGCGTCGGCTCGTCGCGCAAGAAGCGGCGCGTGGCCCTGGCGCTCGACCGTGAGCTCCTCAAGGCGCGGGTGGCGCTTGGCCATCTCGGCCAGCGTGCGTGCGCTCAGGATATCGGAGAGCTCGCCGCGGATCGCCAGAACCGGGACGCGGGCAAGGCTCATGAATTGCGGCCAGAGGACGGGCACTTTCTCCGTCAGGTCGAGGTCGACGATGGCCTTTGAGAGGTTCGGGATCGAATTGCGGCGCGAGGCCGACGCCGCGTCTCGCCGTAATAGGCGGCTGCGAGCCGACGCGCCAATCGTCCTCGGTCGAGGGCCGGGAACTGCGCCTCGCCGGCGGCGCGGAGTGCGGCGGCCGCCTCATCCCAGGTCGCCACTGTCCGCTTCTTCACGGACAGAGTGCTCTTGATCCGCGCGAGCCCGCGGCCCTCGATGACCGGGCCGATGTCGTTCAGCACGACGCCGGCGATCAGCGACGGGCGAAGCGCGCCGAGGAGCATCGCGATGATCCCGCCGCGCGACGTGCCGACGAAGATCGCGCGCTCGATGCCGAAGGCAGCGGCGGCGGCGAGCACATCCTGGGCTTCGATGAGCGGCTTGTAGTTCCGCCAGTCGGGATCGCTTTCGGAGAGCCCGCGACCGCGATAGTCGACCGCAATCACCGGCCGCGGCGTCAGCGGATGCGTCGAGAAGAATCGGCCAAGCGCGATGAAATCGCGCGAGTTCCGCGAAAGGCCCGGGAGGCAGAGGAGGGGGAGGCGCGTCGCGAGCCGGCGCGATCGAAGAACCTGCACGGCGAGCGACAGGCCGTCCTGCGAATGAAATCGCGCGACGCGGCCATCGCCGTTTGCGGATGCTTCCGCCGGCTGCGGGAGGCGACATTGCGACGCGCCGCCGCTCAGCCTTGCGGGCCGCCACGCACGCAGGTCCTCAGTGAGCGAGAGCGGGTGGCCGATGCGCGACCGGTAGAGCTGCAGGTTCTCCATCACCTTCTCCACGTAGTCGCGTGTCTCGTCGAACGGAATGCGCTCGATCCAGTCGATCGGGTCGACGGCGCCGCCGCGCGGATCGCCGTAATCGCGCACCCACTGGAGCGCGCGCCCGGGACCGGCGTTGTAGCCGACGAAGGTCAGCACGTAGGAACGGTTCAGCCCGCCGAGGAGGTCGCCGAGATGATGCGCGCCGAGCGTGGCGTTATAGAGCGGGTCGGTGGTCAGGCGCTGCTCGCGAGAAGGGGATCTGGGCGTTGCGCGCGGTGGCGCGCGCGGTCGCCGGCATGAGCTGCATCAGCCCGCGCGCGCCGGCATGGCTGACGGCCAAATGATCGAAGGCGCTCTCCTGGCGAACGACGGCATAGACGAGCGCGCGGTCGACCGCGCTCGGGGGTGCGAAGATCGGCGGGGACACCGATGAAAAGCGCCGGCAGGGAAGCGACCCGGAGGCCGCGCTCCTCGGCGACGGCAGCCGCGTCAATCCCGTCGCCGGGCCTGCCGATTCGGCGCGCGAGCGTCGTCAAGAAGCGCCACCTCGCCGGGCGTGTCGACGCTCTCGCCAAGCGCCTCGAAGAAAGGCGTCGAAAGGTCGGAGTCGCCGGCGGCGGCGAGCAGGCGAACGATCTTCACCATGTCGCGGTCGGCAAAGCGGATGCGGTCGAGCGCCGACGGTCTCGGCATGCGCTCAAGCCCGGTCGTCTTGATGCCGAGCTTCTCGCGCGCGAGCTGGCCGTAGAACGTGCCGCCGAAGCGCGCGGCCTCGACGTAGTCGAGATGCGCGGCGGGCAGGTGGCCCTCGGCTTCGTGAGTGCGGCCGAGCCAATAGGACGCGCGGGACTGCGTGCGCGGCAGGGTCGCGAGCGTGTGAAGCTCGCGGAAATGCGGCTCGGCGCGGCCGGGATCGTGCAGGAAGCGCAAGGCGATCCAGCCGGCGTGGAAGGCCGCCGAAACGCGCTCCGACTCGCCCTCCGGGCGTGCCGCGTCGATGACGCGATAAGCGAGGTCGGGCGTGCCGCGATCGAGGAGCGCACGCGCGAGATCCTGCTGCTCGTCCCACCAGATGTCGCCGTCGCCGGAGAGATCGAGGTCGGGGTTCGACCCGAGGAGCAGGCGCGCAGCCTCGATCGGCTGGCCGGTGCGGAAAAGCAGATGCACGCGCGCAAAGACATAGAGCGGATCGGCGAAGAATTGCGGCGCGACACTGGAAAGCAGGTCGGAAGCGTTCGCCTTGCGGCCGAGCACGGCGATCACGGCATTGGCAAGGTCGCCATAGCCTGGTCCGAGAAGCTCGCGCCTGCGCCGCGGCGTCCTCCGTCCGCTCGCGGAGCACCAGGCGGCGGAAGCGATAGAGGTGATCGGCCGGCGTCAGCATCGACCCGAAGCGCGCCAGCACGCTCGCCGCCTGGCTCGGCGCGAGCGACCAATTGCGCCAGAGATCGCGCACGATGGTCGTCGCCTCTTCACCGCGACCCGCGTCGCGGAGCGCGCCCGCAAGCGCCAGCCGTCCGCCGACCGTGAGCGGCTCGGCGAGCTTGTAGAAGGCGAGCACCGAGTCGCCGTTCGGGCCGAGCGCGTGGAAGGCCTGCTCGGCGCGAAGCTGCAGCCGCTCCGGCTCCGGCCAGCCCCTGATGGCTCTTCAGCACCGCGATGATCTCCGCCGCCGACATGCCGGAATCGGGCTTGCGCGCGATGAGCCAGTCGACGAGCGCCGGCACGAGCGCGTTCGTGTGCGTGGCCGCGATCTGGCGCGCGTCGGCGTAGCGCCCGTCCGCGACGGCGTGCAGCGCCGCGCGGAGCGTGAAGTCCGGCGTGAAGCCGTAGAACTGCACGCCGAGAAGCTCCGCGGCCTGCGTCACGCTGAGCTCAGGGCGCGGACGCGGAAGGAAATCGCCCAGCTCCGCCCGCAGTGGGCGCCACGGTGTCCGTCGGCGCCGCAGGCTCCGTGGCGGCGGTGCCGTCCGTCGCCGGCGCGGCATCGGCATTCGTCGGGGCCGCCGTGCCGGCCGTGGCTGCGGGACCGGTGCGGCGGAAGACTCGTCGGGCGCCGGGGTCGCCGCGGCCTCTCCGCCCGTGTCGGTCGTCGCGGCGGTTGGCCGCCGACGTGCCGGTGTCGGGCTGAGCGGCATTGTCTGCAGCCGCGGCGGCTTGCGAAGGGGCATTTGCAGGCCGCGGCCGCGGCAGCCGCGCCGTCAGAGGGGCCGCCCGCTGCTGCGCGGCGGAGGGCCTGTGCACGACCTTGCGCCGTGCGGGGCTGCGGCGAGCGGCCGACGAGAGCGCCAGAACCGCGAGCAGGCCGCGCCACCGCGACGACGGGGCGGCGGATTCGGATCGAGGGGGCGGTATTCGATCACGGCTGAAGGATGACCATCGCGTCGTGACCTTAGCATGGCAGGCGAATCGCGTCTTGCTCACGGCGCCGGTTCACCATCTGCTTGCCCTCGCCGGGGGCCGCCACTATCGTCCCGGCAAATGCACAAATTCGAGGCAAGCATGTTCAAGGGCTCGATACCCGCGCTGGTCACGCCCATGCAGAACGGCTCGCTCGACGAGGAGGCGCTTCCGCGCCTTCGTCGACTGGCAGATCCGCGAGGGCTCGAGCGGCCTGGTGCCGGTCGGCACGACCGGCGAATCGCCGACGCTGTCGCACGAAGAGCACCACCGCGTCGTCGAGATCTGCATCGAGACGGCGAACGGCCGCGTGCCGGTGATCGCCGGCGCCGGCTCGAACAGCACCAAGGAGGCGATCGAGCTCGCCAGTCCACGCCGAGAAGGCGGGCGCCGACGCCGTGCTCGTCGTCACGCCCTATTACAACAAGCCGAGTCAGCGCGGGCTCTACGCGCATTTCCGCGCCGTCGCCGACGCGATCACGCATCCCGCTCATCATCTACAACATCCCGCCGCGCTCGGTGATCGACATGAGCGTCGAGACGATGGCGCGAGCTTCATCGCGACTGTAAGAACATCGTCGGCGTCAAGGACGCGACCGCCAATCTGGCGCGCGCCAGCCTGCAGCGGCAGGCGATGGGGCCGGATTTCATCCAGCTTTCGGGCGAGGACGCGACGGCGCTCGGCTTCATGGCGCATGGCGGCCACGGCTGCATCTCCGTCACCGCCAATGTCGCGCCGAAGCTCTGCGCCGAGTTCCAGGCGGCCTGCCTTGCCGGCGACTTCGCCGCGGCGCTCGTCTACCAGGACCGGCTGATGCCGCTGCACCGCGCGCTCTTCCTCGAGCCGAGCCCGGCGCCGACGAAATACGCGCTGTCGCGGCTCGGGCACATGCGCGAGGACGTGCGCTCGCCGATCGTGACGGTCGGCACCGGAGACGCGCGCGGAGGTCGATTCGCGCCATGCGGCATGCCGGCCTTCTGAACTGAGGCGATGGCGAAGAAAAAAGACGATTCCGGCCGCAAGACGTCGCCGTAAACCGCAAGGCCCGCTTCAACTACGAGATCGGCGAGACCTTCGAGGCCGGCATCCAGCTTGCCGGCACGGAGGTGAAGAGCCTCCGGGAGAGCAAGGCGACGATAGCGCGAATCCTATGTCAGCCCCGAGCGCGGGGAAATCTGGCTCGTCAACGCCACGATCCCGGAATACCAGCAGGCGCGCCACTTCAATCACGAGCCGCGGCGGCCGCGGAAGCTGCTTCTGCACAAGCGCCAGATGACGAAGCTGATGGGCGCGGTGGCGCGCGAGGGCATGACGATCGTGCCGCTCAAGCTCTATTTCAACGACCGCGGCATGGCGAAGGTCGAGATCGCGCTCGCGCAGGGCAAGAAGCTGCACGACAAGCGCGAGACGGAAAAGAAGCGCGACTGGCAGCGCGAGAAGGGACGGCTGCTGCGGGAGAAAGGCTAGGCCCGTTGCCAGAACTCTTCCGTTCCGCCTAAGCGGACGGGTGAGGGGAAGCTCCACCAGTCGTGCTAATCGCAGCTCTCATAGCGCTGGGAGACCGCAGTCCTTCTCCCTCGGAAAGGTCTGCGTCACCGCGCCAATCTCCCCGCCTCTCGAACACCGCCTCGAACATCGCCGCCGTGAGCCGCCCGGTGTTCGTGTTGTAGCGCGAGCAGTGGTAGCTGTCGTAGAGGCGGATGCCGTCGAGCGCATGCACCGCGCCGTGGGCGAAGGGGAATTTCGACGGCTTCTCTTTCCGAGCGCGCGGAGCGTCGTGTCATGGGCGATGCGGCCGAGCGCGACGATCGCCCGAAGCTCGGAGCGCGCCGCAAGGTCGGCTTCGAGGAAGCGGCGGCAGGTGTTGATCTCGGCCGGCGTCGGCTTGTTCTCCGGCGGCACGCAGGCGACGCCGTTGGCGATCGCGCAGTCGACGAGGGTCAGGCCGTCGGCCGGATCGGCGCGATAGGTGCCGCGTCGCAAAGCCAAACTTCAACAGCGTCGCATAGAGAAGATCGCCGGCATAGTCGCCGGTGAACGGCCGCCCGGTGCGGTTGGCGCCGCGCAGGCCCGGCGCCAGCCCGACGATGAGGAGCCGCGCATCCGCGGCGCCGAATGCGAGGACGGGCGCGTTGTGCCAGCCGGGCTCGCGCTCGCGCCAAAGCTGCGGAAGGCGACGAGCCGCGGGCAGAGCGGGCAATCGCGCGGCGGCCTCGGCGGGCGGCCGGCGCGGGCGATCTCGCCGCTTTCACAGCTCCTCGTACTCGTCCTCTTCGTCCTCGTCGTCGAGCCCGCGCGGCGGACGCTGGCGGACGGGCGGCGGGATCGCGGCCGAGGGTCTCCGCCAGCGTCGAAAGCTCAAGGAAATGGTCGGCCTGGCGGCGCAGATCGTCGGCGATCATCGGCGGCTGCGTGCGCAGCGTCGAGGCGACCGTCACCTTCTTGCCCTTGCGCTGCAGCGCCTCCACCAGGCAGCGGAAATCGCCGTCGCCGGAGAAGAGCACGAAGTGGTCGACATGGTCGGCCATCTCCATCGCGTCGACCGCGAGCTCGATGTCCATGTTGCCCTTCACCTTGCGGCGGCCCTGCGCGTCGGTGAATTCCTTGAGCGGCTTGGTGACCACGCGGTAGCCGTTATAGTCGAGCCAGTCGATCAGCGGGCGAAGCGAGGAATATTCCTGATCCTCGGCGAGCGCCGTATAGTAAATGGCGCGGACAAGGTAGCCTTTCTGCCGGAAGTCGCTCAGCAACCGACGATAATCGATGTCAAAGCCAAGCGAACGGGAGGCGGAATAGAGGTTCGCACCGTCGATCAGAACGGCAATCTTCTCGCGCGGATCAAACATCTGGCACTCCAAGAATTTCGGTTGGCATTATCGCTCAATCAAACGGGTGCCGGATAAAGAATGCACTCAAAACGCGCAAGCGGATTTCTGCGGTTTTGAACCGGCTTGAAAAAGCCGCTCTTCGCCTTTATTCAGACGCCAATCCCCAAAACTGGAGGTCGAATCCATGGCGCGGATCACCGTCGAGGACTGCGTCGACAAGGTGACGAACCGTTTCGAGCTGGTGCTGCTCTCGGCGCACCGGGCGCGGATGATCTCGAACGGCTCGCCACTTACCGTTGATCGAGAGAATGACAAGAACCCGGTCGTCGCGCTCCGCGAAATCGCGGATGAAAACGTGTCGCCGGAGGATCTGAACGAGGATCTCATCCACTCGTTGCAGAAATACGTCGAAGTGGACGAGCCGGAGCCGGCGCCGACGCCGATCGAGGCGGACGTGCCGGAGGAGGAGGCCGAGATCACTTTCGACCGGATGTCGGAGGAGGAGCTTCTGCGCGGCCTGGAGAGCATCGACCCGCCCGAGCGGCGCGACGACTGAGTTCGGCCGCTTCAGAGAGGCGCCGCCCGCTTCGGCGGTCGGCGCGGGTGCCGGGCAATTTCTGCCCCGGCGCCCGATTTCGGCGCATTCACTAGGATGTAACGGGCCCGACAATACTTATATTGTTGCGTAGGGGGCATTCGCTTCCCGCGGGACAGCCGGCGATGATGCGCCAGTACGAGCTCGTCGAACGGGTGGCGGCCTACAACCCCCAGGTCGACGAGGAGCTTTTGAATCGCGCTTACGTCTACGCCATGCAGAAGCATGGCACGCAGACGCGCGCCTCGGGCGACCCCTATTTCTCCCACCCGCTCGAGGTGGCGGCGATCCTGACGGATTTGAAGCTCGACGATTCCTCCATCGTCACGGCGCTCCTGCACGATACGATCGAAGATACCGGCGCCACCCGCGACGAGATCAACCAGCTTTTCGGTCCCTCGATCGGCAAGCTCGTCGAAGGCGTCACCAAGCTGCAGCGGCTCGAGCTCGTCACGCGCGAGGCGCAGCAGGCGGAAAATCTTCGCAAGCTGCTGCTCGCCGTCGCTGAAGATATCCGTGTGCTCCTCGTCAAGCTCGCGGACCGGCTGCACAACATGCGCACCATCCAGTACATGCCGGAGGAGAAGCGCGCGCGGATCGCCGAAGAGACGATGGAGATCTACGCGCCGCTCGCCGGGCGGATGGGCATGCAGGCGATCCGCGACGAGCTTGAGGATCATTCCTTCAGGATTCTGAACCCCGAGGCCTATCAGGCGATCGCCACCAAGTTGAATGCGCTGCGCGAGCGGAGCGGCCCGCTCGTCGACATCATCCGCGACGATCTGACGAACCGCCTCGCCAAGCACGGGATCAGCGCCGAGATCACGAGCCGGCTCAAGACGCCGTACTCGATCTTCTCCAAGATGCAGCGGAAGTCGATCGGCTTCGAACAGCTCTCCGACGTGTTCGGCTTCCGCGTGCTCGTCGACAAGGAGGAGGATTGCTACCGCGCGCTCGGCGTCGTGCATACGGCCTGGCCGATGGTTCCCGGCCGCTTCAAGGACTACATCTCGACGCCCAAGCAGAACGAATACCGCTCGCTCCATACGACGATCATCGGGCCGCGCCGGCAACGCGTCGAGCTGCAGATCAGAACGCGCGAGATGGAGCGGATCGCCGAATACGGCATCGCCGCGCACCCGCTCTACAAGGACGGCATCGCCGACGACCGCGACCGGCTGGCGGTCGAAAGCCGCGCCTATGCCTGGCTCAGGCAGACCGTGGAGCAGATCGCGCATGGCGACGCGCCGGAAGAGTTTCTGGAGCACACCAAGCTCGAGCTCTTCCAGGACCAGGTCTTCTGCTTCACCCCGAAGGGCCGGCTCATCGCGCTGCCGCGCGGCGCGACGCCGATCGACTTCGCCTATGCGGTCCACACCGACATCGGCGACACCTGCATCGGCGCCAAGGTGAACGGGCAGCTCTCGCCGCTCGGCCAGCCGCTCGAAAACGGCGACGAGGTCGATATCGTGCGCTCCTCGGTGCAGCGCCCACCCGCCGCCTGGGAGGCGATCGTGGTGACCGGCAAGGCGCGCGCCGCCATCCGCCGCGCGAGCCGCAGCCAGGCGCGGCGCCAATATGCGGCGCTCGGCCGCCACACGCTCGAGCGGCGCTTCGAACAGGTCGGCAAGCCGCTCAACCCGGCGGTGCTTCCCTCAGCGTCGCTGAGGCTCAACATGCCCGACGTCGACGACCTCCTCGCGGCCGTCGGGCGCGGCCAGATCGCGCCGGACGCCGTGCTCAAGGAGGTGCATCCCGATTACCGCGACGAGCGGGTGACGACGGCGGAACGCGCGGGCGAGGAGGGCTGGACGCCTTCCGGCCGCTCAAGCCTGAAATTCCGGCTTCCGGCGGGCGACGGGACGGCGAGCGACGACACCGCCATCCCGATCCGCGGGATCGACGCCGACATCCCGGTGCGCTTTGCGCCCGAACGGCGGCGCGGTGCCCGGAGACCGGATCGTCGGCATTCTGACCCCGGGCGAGGGAATTACGATATTTCCGATTCACTCGCCCGAGCTCAGCCGCTATGACGATGAGCCGGAGCGCTGGGTCGACGTGCGCTGGGATATTTCGGAGAATTCGACCGAACGCTTCCCGGCGCGCATCCGCGTTTCGGCGTTGAACGAGCCCGGGACGCTCGCCACGATCGCCGAGGTCATCGGGAACGCTGACGGGAATATCGACAACCTGCGGATGCTCGGGCGCGGGCGCGACTTTACCGAGATCGAAATCGACCTTGAAGTGTGGAATTTGAAACATTTGAACCGGATCGTAACCGGTCTCCGCGAGAAAAGAGTGGTCAGTCACGCCGAGCGCGTAAACGGTTGAGCGTCGAGCCGCCGGTTGCCGCGAGGCGCGCCCGACGAGGTAAGGACTTGGCATGCTGTTCCGGCGCCGTGAAGAGCAGGGATATTGGGATCGCTTCAGGCTGTGGCTGTGGCCGCGCGTGAGCTGGCGCCGCTCCGCGCTCTACTACATCAAGCGGATCCTGCGTCTCTCGGGGACGCCGCATGCGATCGCGTTCGGCGTGGCGCTCGGCGTGTTTGTCTCGTTCACGCCGTTTCTCGGCTTCCATATCGGCATCACGCTGGTGATCGCCTGGCTGTCGGCGCCAACATGGATCGCCGGCGCCCTCGGCACTGCGATCGGCAACCCGCTGACGTTTCCTTTCATCTGGGCGAGCACCTACAAGATCGGCAACGCTGATCTTGAGAGGGGTGAGCCGCGTGCCGCCGGCGCAGCTCGAGCACGACATCACGCATCGGTCGCTCGGCCGAGATCGGACCGCTTGATAAAGCCGATGCTGGTCGGCGCGTTGCCGCTTGGACTGACCGCGGGCGCCATCGTCTATCTTCTTATCTATAAAGCGGTTTCCGCCTATCAGGAGACGCGTCGCCGGCGGCTTGCGGGGCGGCGGAACGGTGCGCGAGGGGCGGCCATGGCCGAACTCGGGAGCAAGTCTTGACGCAGGCCACGTCGCTTCGTCTTGGCGTCAACATCGACCATGTCGCGACCGTGCAGAAACGCCCGGGGCGGCAAGGAACCCGATCCGCTGCGCGCGGCGCTGATCGCCGAGCGCGCCGGCGCCGACGGCATCACCGCGCATCTTCGCGAGGACCGTCGCCACATCACCGACGCGGACATCAGCCGGCTCATGAGCGAGCTGACGCTGCCGCTCAATCTCGAAATGGCGGCGACCGAAGAGATGCTCGCGATCGCGCTCCGCCACGGACCGCATGCGGCCTGCATCGTGCCGGAGCGGCGCGAGGAGCGCACGACGGAGGGCGGCCTCGACGCGGCCGGCGGCCACAACCGCCTGCAGCGCTTCGTTTCCGAGCTAGAGCAGGCGAAGATCCGCGTGTCGCTTTTCATCGAGCCGGATCCGCGCCAGCTCGACGCGGCGAAGCTTCTCGGCGCGCCGGTCGTGGAGCTTCACACCGGCGCCTATTGCGAGGCGGCGATTGCAGGCGACGAGGCGGCGAAACGGCACCACCTAGAGCGGCTTCGCGAGGCGGCGCGGCATGCGGCCGGGCTCGGGCTTGAGGTCCATGCCGGCCACGGCCTGACCTACGAGACGGTGGTGCCGGTCGCGGCGATCCCGGAGCTTGAGGAGCTCAATATCGGGCATTTCCTCATCGGCGAGGCGATCTTCGTCGGGCTTGAGCAAAGCGTCAGACGGATGCGCGCCCTGATGGAGGAGGCGCGGCTTCCCGCCCACGCAGCGGCGTCATGATCGTCGGGATCGGCAGCGACCTCATCGACATCAGACGGGTCGAGAGGACGCTTGAGCGCTACGGCGAACGCTTCATCGCCCGCGTCTTCACCGACGTCGAGCGACGCAAGTCGGAGGGGAGGCGGGCCCGCGCCGCCTCCTACGCCAAGCGGTTCGCCGCCAAAGAAGCCTGCGCCAAGGCGCTCGGCACCGGCCTTCGCCAGGGCGTCTATTGGCGCGACATGGGGGTCGTGAACCTCAGCTCCGGCAAGCCCACGATGGCGCTGACCGGCGGCGCAGCGGCGCGGCTCAGCACGCTGATGCCTCCCGGGACGTCCGCGGCGATCCATCTCACGATCACGGACGATTTTCCGCTCGCCCAGGCCTTTGTGGTCATCGAGGCGGTGCCGAAGGGTGCGGGATAGTGCCGCAAAGGCGCCGTATTGAACGCGCTTCTCCGCCGCGGCGATTGCGGCAAGGCGGCCGGCCCGCTAAACCCTGACGGCAAATCACGACGGAGCCAAGAGCGTGGCAGAGCGAAGCGCGAGCGAGAAGGCGAAGCAACAAGGCGGCGCATGGGAGACGATCAAGGTCATCGTCGAGGCGCTGGTCATTGCGCTCGTGTTCCGCACCTTCCTCTATCATCCGTTCAACATCCCATCGGGGTCGATGGAGCCGACATTGCTCGTCGGCGACTATCTCTTCGTGTCGAAGTTCAGCTACGGCTACAGCCGCTATTCCTTTCCATTCGACTTCTCCCTGATCCATGGACGAATCTGGGAGGGCGCGGGGCCAAAGCGCGGCGACGTGGTCGTGTTCCGTCCGCCACGCGAGCCCGGCACGGATTACATCAAGCGCGTGATCGGGCTTCCCGGCGACCGCATCCAGGTGAAGGACGGCCTCCTCTACATCAACGACAAGCCGGTCCCGCGCGAAGCCGTCGGCACATGGCAGGGCGACGATGAATTCGGCACGACCCGCCCGATCCAGGAATACCGCGAGACGCTGCCGAACGGCGTCAGCTACCTGACGCTCGACATGACGACGAACGGGCCGGGCGACAACACGCGCGTCTTCGAAGTGCCGCCCGGATCATTATTTCATGATGGGCGACAACCGCGACAACTCGCAGGACAGCCGCTTCCTCGACGGTCCGGTCGGATTCGTTCCGGCGGAGAATCTGGTCGGCAAGGCGGAGGTCATCTTCTTCTCCGTGCAGGGGGCTCCGGCCTGGGAGTTCTGGAGATGGCCGTGGACGGTACGGCCGGGCCGAATCTTCGAGCTTCTATGAAGACCAGCGACCGCGCGCGCCTGGAAGAAAAGCTCGGACACAGTTTTGCCAATCCTGACCTGCTCGCTCGCGCGCTGACGCACGCGAGCGCGGTCGCGGGCGGCTCCGGCACGGAGCCGGAAAGCTATCAGCGCCTGGAATTTCTCGGCGACCGCGTGCTCGGCCTCGCGATCGCCGACGCGCTGGTCGAGCGCTTTCCGGACGCGGCGGAGGGCGAGCTTTCGCGGCGTCTCGCCCGCCTCGTCAGCCGCGAGACCTGCACGGAGGTGGCGCAGGAGATGGCGCTCGCCGAGCATCTCAGGATGGGCGGAAGCGTAAAGAAGGGCGGCGCCGGCGTGACGCCCGGCGTGCTCGCGGACGTCTGCGAGGCGGTGATCGCCGCCGTCTATCGCGACGGCGGGCTGGCGGCGGCGCGTAACGCTCGTCGAGCGCTACTGGGGCGGCGCGCGTCGCAGTCGATGCGCGGGCCACTCCGCGACGCCAAGACCGAGCTGCAGGAATGGGCGCACAGGCGGGGCCTCGAGGCGCCTTCCTATGTGGAGACCCTGCGCACCGGCCCCGACCACGGCCCGAATTCGAGATCGAGGTCTCGGTCGGCGGCGTCCCGCCCGAGAGAGCGCGGGGCGGCTCCAAGCGCGAGGCGGAGCACGAAGCGGCGGCGAGCCTGCTTCGGCGCGAGGGCGTGTGGCACAAGACGTGAAGCATGCGACCCGCGCCGGCTTCGTCGCGCTGATCGGTGCGCCGAACGCCGGCAAGTCGACGCTGCTCAATGCCGTCGTCGGGACGAAGGTCTCGATCGTGACGCACAAGGTGCAGACGACGCGGGCGCTGATCCGCGGCATCGTCATCCATGGCACAAAGGACGGCAGGGCGCAGATCGTCTTCGTCGACACGCCCGGCATCTTTCGGCCGAAGCGGCGGCTCGAGCGCGCCATGGTGACGACGGCCTGGGGCGGCGCCGCCGACGCCGACGTGGTCGCGCTCCTGATCGACGCGAAGCGGGGGCTGACCGACGAGGATCGCGCCATCATCGAAAAGCTCGCGGAGTTTCCGGCGGAGCGCGAGCGCGTGCTCCTCTTGAACAAGGTCGACTTGGTGAAGCGCGAGACGCTGCTCGCAGCTTGCCAAGGAGGCGAACGAGGCGGGGCGCTTCTCGCGCACCTTCATGATCTCGGCGCTGACCGGCGACGGCGTCTCCGATCTTCTCGACCATCTCGCCGGCGCGATGCCGGAGGGTCCGTTCCTCTATCCGGAGGACCAGATGACCGACCTGCCGCTGCGCTTCCTCGCGGCGGAGATCACGCGCGAAAAGCTGACGCTCCGGCTGCATGACGAGCTGCCTTACCGCGCGACCGTGGAGACGGAGAAGTGGACTGAAACCGAAGACCGGCGTCCGCATCGACCAGACGATCTACGTGGAGCGCGACGAGCCAGCGGAAGATCGTGCTCGGCAAAGGCGGCGAGACGATCAAGGCGATCTCGATGGCCGCGCGCGAAGAGATTTCAAAGCTCGTCGAGAAGCCGGTGCACCTCTTCCTCTTCGTCAAGGTGCGGGAGGACTGGGCGGACGACCCGGAGCGCTATCGCGAGATGGGCGTGGAGTTTCCGAAGTAGAGACGGGACTTCGCAGGGCTTCGCCTGCGATGCCCTCCGCTTAAATCCTACGCGGCCCTGAGAGCGCCGATCCGTTGTCTTAGGTCAAGCGGCTTGGCGCGTCGACGGCCCTCCTCTAAGAAGGTGACCGAGCTGTAGAAGTCTTCAAGCCGCACAAACATGCCGACCTCCTCGGCCAGGCTTTCAGACGTCGATTGCATGTCTTCTCCCAGGCGACCAACTCGATCTCCCAGCCTTTGTCATGCATCCTCTCCAAGTCAGCGCGGAATATCCGACCCCGTCTTCGTACCCTCTGCCGTCGCCGGTCAGCAGAACAGCCTTTGATGGCTCCTCATCGGCCAGCGTCCGAAGCATCCAGATTTGCAGGCACTGATCGACGCCCTGCTCCTTCCCGGAGAGCCCGCCTCTTTCGTATTTCTCGACACGGACACCAGTAGCCTCGAGCCGCTGCCAGATAGTCTCGAGTTCAGGCGGCACTGAACCAACACAAACTGCCCTTCTTACCGGCCTACCCGCCGCTGCGAGCGTGAAGAGGTTGTCGAATTGGATGCGAACGAGACGGCGACCGTACACTGGCTCAAAGTCCTCAGCCACCGACTTGGCCGAGATGAAAACGTTCGAATTGTCCCAGAAAACATGAATCTGCTCTTCCATTTTATACTCCAATAAGTATAGTTAACGTGAATTCTACACAGATAGCGAGCAACACCAGGAATGCAAGGGCGTGGGTAAGAAATCGCGCAAGAGGCGAACAGAGCGGCAAACGGCAGCGAGACGCCCTGCCGACCCGCGCCTGGGTCTCGGCTCCGAGATCGCCGCTCTGTTCGTCGGAATTGGGCTGCGAAAGGGAGAGGAGATTCAAGAGCAGCGGGGAAATCCGCCGCAATATGCGGATTTCGGGAGCGATGAGGACTGATTTAGCTTTGAAGAGTGGATGCCCGGATCAAGTCCGGGCATGACGACAGAGGGAGCGCTACCCCTCCGCTGCTTCGGCGCGCTCCATCGCGTCGTGCGCCTCAGCCAATATCCCGTATGACTTCACCCGCGCCTCGTGGTCGTAGATCGCGGCGGCGACGATGAGCTCGTCGGCGGCGGTCTCCTTGATGAAGCGCTCAAGCCCCTGCCGCACCGTGTCAGGCGCGCCGACGAAGGCGCAGGTGAAGCGCTGGGTGACCTGCGCCTTCTCCGCCGGCGTCCAATAGGAATCGATGTCGTCGATCGGCGGCTGCAGCCTGCCGCGCACACCGCGCATGACATTGACGAAGGATTGCTGCGCGGAGGTGAAGAGGCGGCGGGCCTCGGCGTCGGTGTCGGCGGCGATGACGTTGACGCCGACCATCGCATAGGGCCGGTCGAGCTGTTCTGACGGCTGGAACCGCTCGCGGTAGACCTGAAGCGCCGGCATCAGCGCCTCGGGCGCGAAATGCGAGGCGAAGGCGTAGGGGAGGCCGAGCATCGCCGCGAGCTGCGCACCGAAGAGGCTCGAGCCGAGAATCCACAGAGGCACGTTGGTCCCGCCGCCGGGGACGGCCTGGACCCTCTGGCCGGGCTCCACCGGCCCAAGCAGCGCCTGAAGCTCCAGCACGTCCTGCGGGAAGTTCTCGGCGACCATCGGGTCGCGGCGGAGCGCGCGAAGCGTCATCTGGTCGGTGCCGGGCGCGCGGCCGAGGCCGAGATCGATGCGGTCGGGATAGAGCGAGGCGAGCGTGCCGAACTGCTCGGCGATGACGATCGGTGAATGGTTCGGGAGCATGATGCCGCCGGCGCCGACGCGGATCGTGCTGGTGCCGCCGGCGACATAGCCGATCGCAACGGAGGTTGCGGCGCTTGCGATCCCCACCATGTTGTGATGCTCGGCAAGCCAGAAACGGCGGTATCCGAGCGCCTCGGCGTGGCGCGCGAGGTCGAGCGAGTTGTGGAGGGCGTCGGCGGGCGTGGCGCCTTCGACGACATGCGCGAGATCGAGAATGGAAAAGGGGATCATACGAGGGTCCGGGGTATCCGCGACGTGATGCTTCCGCAATTGGAGCCGCGCCGCGCGGACCGCAAGCGCGGAGTGGGCGGGCGCCCCTCCAACGGCCGCCAAAACGTGATAGGCGAAAGCCATGGAATGGTCGGAGGAAGGAATCGTCGTCGGCACGCGGCGGCACGGCGAGACCGACGTGATCGTGGAAGCGCTGACCGCCGGACACGGCCGGCATCTCGGCCTCGTCAAAGGCGGGCGCTCGCGGCGGCTTCGGCCGATCCTGCAGGCCGGGAACACGCTGTCGCTCACCTGGCGGGCGCGGCTCCACGAGCATCTCGGCAATTTCCGCGCCGAGGCGGTGAGGGAGCGAAGCGTCGCGTTGACGACGACGCCGGTCGGCGCCTTCGGACTGGCGCTCGCGGGCGCGCATTTGCGGCTCATTCCCGAACGCGACCCGCATCCGCGGCTTTTCGCAGCGCTTTCGGTGATGCTCGACCATTTCGAGGCACCGGCGACCGCGGCGGCGCTGATGGTCCGCTTCGAGCTTCTCCTTCTCGACGAGCTCGGCTTCGGGCTCGACCTCGAAAGCTGCGCGGCAACCGGGGGTCGCGAGGACCTTATCTTCGTGTCGCCGCGGAGCGGGCGGGCGGTCAGCCGGGCAGCCGGCGAGCCCTATCGCGACAAGCTCCTCCGCCTGCCGCAATTCCTCCTCGGCGGCGACGGCGAAACGGTCGCCCCGAGCGATCTCGACGACGCGTTCCGGCTAACCGGTACCTTCCTGGCGCGCCATGTGCACGAACCGCGAGGGCTTCCGATGCCGGATGCGCGGGCGAGCTTTTTGAAGGCGATAGGGGTTGGCGTTGAAGCGATCGCGTAAGTAACAATCGAGCGAGCAACAAAGGAGGCGCTGCAATGAAACTCACCTGGTTCGGACACTCCGCATTTCGTGCAGAGTTCGGAAACTGCCGCGTCATGATCGACCCGTTCCTGACCGGCAACCCGTCTTTCAAGGGCGATCCGAAGGCGGCGGCGGCGGGCGCAACGCATGTGCTCCTGACCCACGGCCACAGCGACCACCTGGGCGACGCCGCCGACATCTGCAAGGCGACGGGCGCGCAGCTCGTGGCGAATTTCGAGATCTATTCGTTCCTCGCCGGACAGGGCGTCGAAAACGCCAATCCCGGCAATCACGGCGGCACGGTCGAATGCGGCGGCTTCACCACCTCGTTCGTGAACGCGTTCCACTCCTCGTCCATGCAGCAGAACGGGCAGATCGTCTATCTCGGGAACCCGATGGGCCTCGTGATCAAGGCGCCGGGCGAGCCGGTGCTCTATCACATGGGCGACACGGAGATTTTCTCCGATATGGCGCTCATCAACGAGATTCATGCGCCGGAGGTCGGCATCGTGCCGATCGGCGACCGGTTCACGATGGGTGCGAAGACGGCGGCAATGGCTTGCAGGCGTTTCTTCAAGTTCAAGACGATCGTGCCCTGCCACTACGGCACGTTTCCGATGATCGACCAGACGGCGGACAAGTTCATCGCGGAGATGGGACCGGACGGCGGCAAGGTGCTGGTGCCGGAGAAGGGGAAGGCGACGAGTTTTTAGTCGCGGCCGCGCGGATATCGTCGCGCGAGCGGCTCGCCCTGATCGAGACAATTTTCCGCCGTTCTCACCAACGCAAGAATCGGAATGACCGTTCGCCGGCGCAGATGATAGCTCTGAGAATTGGGCCAACCACGGAAGTCGCGCTTGCTCACGCTCCATGACTACCTTCCGTCGCAGAATGGCTGGAAGGTCCGCGTTCTTCTCGGACTTCTGGATATTCCTTTCCGCACCAAGCCGGTGGCGATCTTCGCCGACGAGAATCGAACCGACGCTTTCCTGAAGCGCAATCCCGTGGGCGCCATTCCGGTGCTTGAGCTTGATGACGGTCGTGCGCTCGCGGAATCGAACGCGATCCTCGCCTATCTCGGCGAAGGAACCCGCTTTCTGCCGGGCGACCGGTTCGCACGCGCCAAAGCGATGCAATGGCTTTTCTTCGAGCAGTACTATGTCGAGCCGATCATCGGTTCCCTGCGGTTCTGGACGTTGACCGGACGCCTCACTCTCAACGCCGCGCTCGTCGAAGGAAAGCGTGCCGCCGGCGAGCGCGCTCTCGCTGCCTTGCAGCGGCAACTGGCGGCAACGCAATTCCTTGCCGGCGAGCGCTTCACCATCGCCGACATCGCCGTTTATGCCTACACCCACCGGGCCGAGGATGGCGGCTTTGGGCTCAATGCCTATCCTGCGGTGGAGGCTTGGGTCGACCGTGTCGCAGCGGAGATCGGTCCGGGCTATCCGGTTCATCCCTACGGCGACGAGGCACGGGTCGGTTAGCGTTGCGGCAAGCCTGAAATGGCAAGCTCGGCGAACGTCGGCGAAGCGGGGCGTATCCAGGTCCCGCCGAGGCCACGACCGTTGAACGCCCGGCGGTAGCAATCTATAGCCAAGCTGCTGATTTCAAAGGCTTCGAGAACCGAATGTCCGTCGACAGAGAAACCGTGAAGCGGGTGGCGCATCTTGCGCGGATCCGGGTGAGCGACGAAGAGGTGGAGGCGCTCCGCGGCGAGCTCAACGCCATCCTCGGCTTCGTCGAGCAGCTGAACGAGGTCGACGTCACTGGCATCGAGCCGATGACCTCGGTACTTCCGATGCCGATGAAGAAGCGCGAGGATCGGGTCACCGACGGCGACAAGGCGGACGACATCGTCGCCAACGCGCCGGCGACGGAGAACAACTACTTCCTGGTTCCGAAGGTGGTGGAGTAACGGCGTGGACATTGTCATCGCGCCCGAGACCCCGCTTCAGGACGATGTGCGCCGCATGGTGGCGGCGCTGAACGCCTACCTCATCCCGTTGACGCCTCGGGAATTCCAGTTTCAGCTCACGGCCGAGCAAATGGCGGATCGTTCCGTCACCGTCTTCGTCGCCCGTGATCGCGGTCGCGGGGCCGTCGGCATGGCCTCCCTCAAGGACCACGGAGGCGGGCTCGGCGAGGTGAAGCGCATGTTCACGCTGCCGGAGGTTCGAGGCCGGCACATCGGTGCGCGGCTGCTCGCGCGCGTCGAGGCACTGGCGCGCGAACGTGGGATCGGGAGGCTTGTCCTCGAGACGGGCGAAGCGGCAGGCTTCGAGGCGGCGTGGCGTGTCTACGAGCGCGGCGGCTTCCGTACCTGCGGCGCGGTCCTCGACTATCCGGATTCCGGCTATTCACGCTTCTACGAGAAAATTCTCACCCCATGACCGAGCTCACTCAGCTCACCATCGCCGATATTGGTGAAGGATTGCGAAGCGGGGCGTTCTCCGCGCTTGAGCTGACCGACGCCTATCTGAAGGCGATCGAGGCCGCCAACCCGCTCTTGAACGCCTACATCGTGGTGACGGCGGACAAGGCGCGCGCCATGGCGATCGCATCCGACGTCCGGATCGGGCGGCATGAGGCGCGGGCGCTCGAAGGCGTGCCGCTCGGCATCAAGGACCTTTTCGCGACGCGCGGCGTGCATACCCAGGCGAGCAGCCACATCCTCAACGGCTTCAAGCCGACCTACGAATCGACCGTCACCCAGAATCTTTGGGACGACGGCGCTGTGATGCTCGGCAAGCTCAATATGGACGAGTTCGCCATGGGGTCGTCGAACGAGACGAGCTATTACGGGCCGGTCGTGAACCCGTGGCGGAAGCGCGGCGGCAACGCCGACCTCGTGCCGGGCGGCTCCTCCGGCGGCTCGGCCGCGGCGGTCGCAGCACAGCTTTGCGCCGGGGCGACCGCCACCGACACCGGCGGCTCGATCCGCCAGCCCGCCGCTTTCACCGGCACCGTCGGCATCAAGCCCACCTACGGCCGCTGCTCGCGCTTCGGCATCGTCGCCTTCGCCTCCTCGCTCGACCAGGCGGGGCCGATCGCGCGCACCGTCCGGGACGCGGCGATCCTGTTGAAGGCGATGGCGTCGGTCGACCCGAAGGATACGACCTCGGCCGATATTGCGGTGCCGGATTACGAGGCGTCGGTCGGGGGGAGCGTCAAGGGCATGAAGATCGGCGTGCCCAAGGAATACCGCATCGAAGGGATGCCGCCGGAGGTCGAGGCGTTCCTGCAGAAGGGCATCGATTGGTTCCGTGAGGCCGGTGCGGAGATCGTCGACATTTCGCTCCGCCACACGAAATACGCGCTCCCCGCCTATTACATCGTGGCGCCGGCCGAGGCCTCGTCCAACCTCGCGCGCTATGACGGCGTGCGCTATGGGCTCCGCGTCGACGGCGACGATGTCATCGACATGTACGAGAAGACGCGCGCGGCGGGGTTCGGACGCGAGGTGAAGCGGCGCGTGCTGATCGGCACCTACGTGCTCTCGGCCGGCTATTACGACGCCTATTACGTGAAGGCGCAGAAGGTCCGCACGCTGATCCGACGTGATTTCGAAGCGGCGTTCGCCGCCGGGGTCGATGCGGTGCTCGCGCCGGCGACACCGTCGTCGGCCTTCGGAATCGGCGAGAAGTCGGGCGGCGACCCGGTGGAGATGTATCTGAACGATGTGTTCGCGGTGACGGCGAACATGGCCGGGCTTCCCGGCATCGCCGTGCCGGCGGGCCTCGATTCTTCCGGCCTGCCGATGGCGCTGCAGCTGATCGGCCGGCCCTTCGATGAGGCGACGCTCTTCCGTGCCGGGCAGGTCATCGAGGACGCCGCGGGGCATTTCTCGCCGGAGCGGTGGTGGTAGGAGGCGAAGCGTCATGGCCGGGCATCCAGGACCGCTCGAAGCAATTCGGCTCGCCGCCGCCGGCGATTGGGACGGCGCGCATAAAATCGTGCAGGACGATCCGTCGCCGGAGGGCGCATGGGTGCACGCGCATCTGCACAGGGTCGAGGGCGATCTCGGGAATGCCGGCTACTGGTATCGTCGCGCCGGCAAGCCGGTGGCGACCGGCGATCTCGCCGCGGAGCGGCGGGCGATCGAGGCGGCGCTCAAGTTCGCGGCGCCCTGACGCGCTGACACAGGGATCGCGCGAGACGGCAGGCGGCGATCATGTCGCCGCCTTATAATGTGCTGGCGAAGGGCCTCTTGAAGGCGCACGTATTACAATCTATGGTTTATCAATAAGAATTGTGCCAAGCGTCGGGAGGGATATATGCGGTGCCTTCGCATGGCCTCGGCCATCGCCGTGCTCGCAATGTGCGGCTGCGTCGATCCCGGACAGTTCCAGCAGCCGATCGCGACGTTTGCAAGCGCAAGCGATACTGCCGCGACATCGTTCTCGACACTCGATTCGGAGAGCGCGGCCAAACTCAGCGCCATCGAGCAAAGGAAAGCGATCGCCCTGAAGCACGTGGCGTGGAGTGGGACGGAGTGCAATTACGACGCCACCGCCTGCACGCTCTTCATTAAACCGAATGGCGTTGAGACGCCGATCGTCTATACGAGCCTGATGCCGAAATCGGTCGCCTTCGTAAACGGCATCCGCGACTATGCGAAGGCACTCGACGATCTGGAGAAGGCGGATGCGACCGCGCAGGTCCAGTCAGCATTCAGCGATGCGCTCTCCGCGGCCGCCGTTGTCGCGGGCGTCGTCAACGTGCCCACCGGCTCCATAGCCGCTGCGGTCAGCAAGCCTCTCGCGGCGACCTTCGGCTGGGGCTTCAAACAGTACCAGAATTCGCTGAAATACAACGCGCTGAAGCGCGCGACGCTTGCGGCGGACCAGATCATCCAGGACGCGGTGCCTGTCCTCGACGGCGAGCTTCGGCTCATCAACGCGGGCCAAAATCAAGGAGCTTGAAGGTGATCTCGCCGCAAAGGACGAGACGTTCGGAAAGCAGCACGACGATGCGAGTCTCAAGGGGGTCATTCAGTCGGCGGCCGCCCTCAACGCCATGCTTGCGCAAAAGACGCCGGATCTCTTTGAAAAGCTCGCGACCGCCCACAGCAAGCTCACCGCCACCATACAAGACCCAAGCACCAGTCCCGCCGAGGCAATCGCTGCACTGACCGCGTTTATCCAGCAGGCTGAGAACATCGAGAGTGTCGTCAAGCAGCTCGCACAAGCGGGCAAGGGCTAGGGATCGGAGATCGGAAGGGAGTTGGCTATGGCAAGCGCCGCTGAAATTGTCGCCCGCGTCCAGCAACAACTCGATGCGCTCGACGCGGTGGACTTGGCGATCGATGCCAAGATCGCGGCAATCAAGGATTCTGAGTGGAACGGACCGCTTAGCAGCGCGCAACTCGACGAGGTGACGGCGCTCCGCGCGCAAAAGGCAACGATCCTTCTGGCGGACGAGGAGCTTTCTTACGTTACTGCCGGTGCGCTCGACAAATCCGATGAAATCAAGCGCATAGTCAACGCGCTTTCCGGCGTAATGAAGCAGCTGCAAGCGAGCTCGGCGAAAATCGCCGCCATCGGCGGCAAGGCCCAACAAATTGACTCCATCGTCAACGGTATAAAAGGCCTTATCCCAGTCATTCAGGGCCTCATTCCTCCAAACTCGGCGCCCAAGAAGTAGACCTCGCAGCTGGTGCCTATCGAAGACAATGGCGCCGTTTCCGATTGCACTGGCGGCGACGCCTCCGCATGATCGTTCGGGACCCGGGCGGAGATTTCTGGCACTTCGCGGGCCGCAATATGCGCGCAAACGATGCCGGGCCGGCGTCCCACTGCCCCTTTCCCGATATTGGCACCTGACCCCGTCAAACGTCATCGCATCGACTTCGGGACGCGCCCTCGACGCGTTTGGATATTTTATGTTGGCGACTTCCGCCTCCACCCGAAGTGTCACGATCCGTTAACCATGCGCCCGCAGGCTCGCGCTTGCGCTGGCGGCTTCAGTACGGGCGATTCGGTGCCGCGCAGGCGCATAACCGAATGCCGGCCGCACGAGGCCTCGCGTTCGATCAAGGGCTGGAGAATCACATGCAACACGTGCGGCCGATCGCCGAGCGCGTCCTGCGCTATGTTTTGAACAAGCTGCTGAAAGAGGCGGCGAAAGTCCACTATCTCTAAGCGGCTCTCGCGTTGCGGAGGCGCCCGCGGTTGCAGAAAAGCGCGCGGCCGCGCCGCTTGTTAATTCGATTGTAACCACGAACGCCGAAGCTTCGTCGTCATCCGCTTCGGGCGCAACGCCCTTGCGGCTTACGCGCCAGCCGAGGTCCCGTGGAATTCGCTCTCGGCACAGGAACACGCAAGATGAACGGTGAACTCATGCGAAAGCTTGCAGCCGCGATTTTCGTCTCCGCCCTCGCAATGGCCGCGACCGGCGGCACGATCGGCACATCCCGCGCCGCCGACCTTCCGGCCTCGCATGGCCGCATCCCCGCCTGCGCCGCGCGGGAGCAGGTGATCCTTTTCGACCGCCATGGCCATCCGACGGCGCCGGCGCGCACGCCCTATTTCTTCTGCGTCACCGGCGGCGTGCTGCTGCCCGGCGACATTCCGCCGCCGCCGGAATATTGCTGCCGCTGAGAGGGGCGCCACACGCGCTTTCCAAGGCCGGGCCGACGCCCGGCCTTTTCATGTCAGCGGCGAGCCCTGCGTCGGGCCCGCGCCGCCGGAAGGGCGGCTTGCGGCGCGCGTTCGGAGGCACTAGAGCCTTTTCGGTGCTGATTGAATCAGAGCCGGGCTCACTCTCTTTGTTGGAGCATGATCTTATCCGAAAACCGGTTCCGACTTTCGGGATCTTGCTCTAACCGGAACCGGGTAGGCGAGCGAGCCGATGCCCATTGAAGAGACCCGCAACACCAAGCCCGAAAACCTGATCCCCGGCCTCAGCGGCGACTGGGAGGTCGTGATCGGGATGGAGGTGCATGCGCAGGTGGCCTCGGAGGCGAAGCTCTTCTCGGGCGCCGCGACGGCCTTCGGCGGCGCGCCGAACGCGCAGGTGAGCCTGATCGACGCGGCGATGCCGGGCATGCTCCCCGTCATCAACGAGGCGTGTGTCCGCCAGGCGATCCGCACCGGGCTCGGGCTGAAAGCGCAGATCAACCATCGCTCGGTCTTCGCGCGGAAGAACTATTTCTATCCCGACCTGCCGCAGGGCTATCAGATCTCGCAATACGATCAGCCGATCGTCGGCGAAGGGACGGTGGTGATCGAGGTTCCGGAGAAGGACGGCGGCTTTCGAGGAGGTCCGCATCGGGATCGAGCGGCTGCATCTTGAGCAGGACGCCGGCAAGCTCGTGCACGACCAGCACGCGACGATGAGCCATGTCGATCTCAACCGCTCCGGCGTCGCGCTGATGGAGATCGTGTCGAAGCCGGACCTCCGCTCGGCGGAAGAGGCGCGCGCCTTCCTGACCAAGCTTCGCTCGATCCTGCGATATCTCGGCACATCCGACGCCGACATGGAGAAGGGGAACCTCCGCGCCGACATCAACGTCTCGGTCAGGCGGCCGGGCGAGAAGCTCGGCACGCGCTGCGAGATCAAGAACGTCAACTCCATCCGCTTCGCGGCGCAGGCGATCGAGCACGAGGCGCGGCGGCAGGTGGAGATCATCGAGGACGGCGGCGCGATCGAGCAGGAGACGCGGCTCTTCGACCCCGACCGCGGCGAGACGCGCTCCATGCGGTCGCAAGGAGGAGGCGCACGACTACCGCTATTTCCCCGACCCCGATCTGCTGCCGCTCGAGTTCGACGACGCCTATGTGGCGGCGCTGGCAGCAGGGCCTGCCGGAGCTTCCGGACGCGAAGCGTGCGCGCTTCATGAGCGAATACGGGCTCTCGGCCTACGATGCGGATGTGCTCGTCGCGGAACGCGCGATCGCCGAGTTCTTCGAAGAGCGCGGCGCGCGGGCGCGACGGCAAGCAGGCGGCGAACTGGGTGATCAACGAGCTTCTCGGCGCATTGAACCGCACCGGAGCCGACATCGACGCCTCGCCGGTCAGCCGCAGAGCAGCTCGGCGCGCTTCTCGACCTGCAGAAGGAGGGCGTGATCTCCGGCAAGATCGCCAAAGACGTGTTCGAGATCATGCTCGCCGAAGGCGGCGACCCGCGCGCGATCGTCGAGACGCGCGGGCTGAAGCAGGTGACCGATACCGGCGCGATCGAGGCGCTGGTCGACCAGGTGATCGCCGACAATCCCGACAAGGCGGAGCAGGCGAGGGCGAAACCCGCGATGCTCGGCTGGTTCGTCGGGCAGGTGATGAAGGCGAGCGGGGGCAAGGCCAATCCGCAGGCCGTCAACGCGCTTTTGAAGGCGAAGCTCGGGATCGAGTGAAACCGGACGCTTGCCGCGGCCGTATCCACGCCTATCCTGGCAAACGCAGACAGGGAGGCCCGGAAATGCGAATCCTTCTCGTCCTCTTCGTGATCTTCGGGTTTTCCGCTCCGGCCGCCGCTGTCAGCGATGCCGACCGTGCGGAAATCCAGAGCACGATCACGCGGCAGCTCCAGGCGTTCCTCGCCGACGACGGCGCGACCGCCTATTCCTTTGCGGCGCCGAGCATCCAGGCGATCTTTCCGAGCGTCGAACTCGTTCATGGCGATGGTGCGCCAGGGCTATCAGCCGGTCTATCGGCCGCGGAGCTATTCGTTCGGCGCGCTTCAGGCGACGGGCGGCGAAATGATGCAGGCGGTCGACATCGTCGACGCGGACGGCGCGCTGTGGACCGCGGTCTATACGCTCGCCCAGCAAGCGGACGGGACCTGGCGGATCACCAGCTGCAGTCTCGTCAAGAAGCCCAGCGTCGGCGCTTAGGCACGATCCCGAAAAGTGGGAGCCGGTTTTCGGATGAGATCACGCGCAAGAAAGAGAAACGGTCGCCGTTCACATTCCATTTGAGGACGGTCCGCTCTATCTCGTTGCCTTGTCGCAATTCCGGACGAGAAACCGGTTGCCCACTTTTCCTGGAATTGCTCTGCGGCCACGCCTACGCGGCGGCAGGGGCGCCAGCCGTGGAGAAGACCAGCCGCCAGGTGGTGCCGCCGTCGCTCTCCACGCCGATGCGGCCGTCGAGCTGCATCGCAAGCGACTGCACGATCTTGAGACCCATGCCGGCGGCCTCGTCGAGCAAGAAGCCCTGCGGCAGGCCCTTGCCGTCGTCGGAGACGGTCAGAACGTGATCGTCGCCGACCGCTTCGAGATTCACGCGGATCGTGCCGCGGTCCCCTTCGTCGAAGCCGTGCTCAAGCGCGTTGCTGATCAGCTCCGCGACGATCAACGCGAACGGCACCGTCTTCTCGGCGGCGAGCTTCGTGTCGGCGGCGGAGACGAGGCAGACGATGTTCTTGGCGCCGGACGCCTCCAGCACGTCATGGCATAGCTCTTCCATGAAGGGGCCGAGCCGCAGGCCGGCGGAGGCCGGATCGTGCAGCCGGCGATGGATCTTGGAAATCAGCGCAAGCCGCGTCGAGGCTTCGGTCAGCGCGCGCTTCGCCCTCTCGTCCGTGATGTTCGCGCGCTGCAGGTTGAGCAGCGCCGAGACGACGCCAAGATTGTTGGAGACGCGGTGCTGGAGCTCGCGGAAGAGCAGCTCGCGCTGCTCGGCGAGCTCCGCGCTTCGCACCTTCTCCGCCTGCAGATCGTCAAGCGCCCGGTACATGACGTGAATGACGGCGATGTCCACGGCCACGACCGCGACGAAAAGGCCGAGCGAAAGCGCCGTGTCGTATTCGAGCGCAAAGGACCAGTAGGGCGGCAGGAAGAAATAATAGGCCGCGAGCGCGGAGGCGACGCCGACCGCGATCGACGGCCGCAAGCCGGCGAGGAAGGCGGTCAGGATCACCGCGGGGAAGAAGGTCAAATAGGGGATGCCGTAGGGCACCCGGTCTTCCAGCGCGAAGCGGAGCGCGAGCGCCGCCAGGAACGCCGCGACGGCGACACTCCATGCGCCGACCGGGCTGTCGCGCAGGCGGCCGCTTGGTCGCAGATCCATCACCTTCTCCAATCGCCGCCGACCCGGTATAGCGGCGAAGGGCGCGATTTCGTGGCGATAGTTGCCGGAAGCTGCCGCATTATGGCGCATAGCTGGGCTGCAAGATGCGCGGGGCGGACGATCGTCGTTGCCGGAATCGCGGCATTCTCCTAACAGCACGGCATGACCGCACCCGTCCGCACAGCCCATCCCGCGATCCTGATCATCGATTTCGGCAGCCAGGTGACCCAGCTCATCGCGCGGCGCGTGCGCGAGGCCGGCGCCTACTCGGAGATCGTGCCGTTCGACAAGGCGTCCGCCGCCTTTTCAGCGCTAAAGCCAAAGGGCGTCATCCTTTCCGGCGGGCCGGGATCGGTGCCGGAAGGCGGCAGCCCGCGCGCCCCGCAGGAGGTGTTCGCGGCGGGCGTTCCGGTGCTCGGCATCTGCTACGGCCAGATGACCATGGCCGAACAGCTTGGCGGCGCGGTCGAAGGCGGACACCACCGCGAGTTCGGGCGCGCGCTCGTCGACATCAAGGAGACGTCCGGCCTTTTCGACGGCGTCTGGCGGCCCGGCGAGAAGCACACGGTGTGGATGAGCCACGGCGACCGGATCACGGCGCTGCCGCCGGGCTTCAAGGTCAAGGGCACGTCCGACAACGCGCCCTTCGCCATCATCGAGGACGAGAAGCGCCACTTCTATGGCCTGATGTTCCATCCGGAGGTCGTGCATACGCCGGACGGCGCGCGGCTCATCCAGAATTTCGTGCGCAAGGTCGCGGGGCTTCCCGGCGACTGGACGATGGCGGCGTTCAAGGAGGAGGCGATTTCGCGCATCCGCGAGGAGGTGAAGCGGGGCCGCGTGATCTGCGGGCTTTCCGGCGGCGTCGATTTCGGCGGTGGCGGCGGTGCTGATCCACGAGGCGATCGGCGACCAGCTCACCTGCATCTTCGTCGACCACGGGCTGATGCGGCTGAACGAGGCGGAGGAGGTCGTGGAGCTGTTCCGCGGCCACTACAACATCCCGCTCGTCGCCGTCGACGCGTCGGAGACGTTTCTGAAAGCGCTCGACGGCGTCGCCGATCCGGAAGTGAAGCGCAAGACCATCGGGCGGCTCTTCGTGGAGACGTTCGAGGCGGAGGCAGCGAGGATCGGAGGCGCGGACTTTCTCGCGCAGGGGACGCTCTATCCGGACGTGATCGAGAGCGTGTCGTTCACCGGCGGGCCGTCGGTCACGATCAAGTCGCATCACAATGTCGGCGGCCTGCCGGAGCGCATGAACATGAAGCTCGTCGAGCCGCTCCGCATGCTCTTCAAGGACGAGGTCCGGGCGCTCGGGCGCGCGCTCGGCCTGCCGGAAGCCTTTGTCGGGCGGCACCCGTTCCCGGGACCGGGGCTCGCGATCCGCGTGCCCGGCGCCATTACGCGCGAAAAACTCGACATATTGCGCCGCGCCGACGCCATCTATCTCGACGAGATCAGGAAGGCCGGGCTCTACGATGCGATCTGGCAGGCCTTCGCGGTGCTCCTTCCGGTGCAAAGCGTCGGCGTGATGGGCGACTACCGCACCTATGACTATGTGCTTGCACTCCGCGCCGTCACCTCGGTCGACGGCATGACGGCAGACTTCTTCCACTTCGACATGGATTTCCTCGGCAAGGCGGCCACCCGCATCATCAACGAAGTCAAGGGCATCAACCGCGTCGTCTACGACGTCACGAGCAAGCCGCCCGGCACGATCGAGTGGGAATAGCAATGAAACATATGGCAGGATCGACCAATTCCCGCCGCGCTCAAGGCTTTAGTTCTTCCAGGACTTCGACTTGATAAGAACCAAAAATATCATCAGATGCGAAATAATGACCGCGGGGGCGTAGAAAGTGTAGATGTACCACACAGTATCGAGATTGAAGCTCGGCACATTTAAGCTCAGGACGCCCCGGACGCCGTTGAGTAGGTCCAGGAAGCCCCAGGTGTTGGTCAGCCACACCAGGGGAACCGCGACACGCCAATTGCCCCGCAGGGCGAGAATGGAGACCAGGGCCAGCGCCGCTTCTAAGAGATCACCATACGCGGCAGCGTACAGGAATTCGCCCGGCAGTTTCGGATCGATCATGCCGGGAACCAGTAAGGTCATGCCCACGTAGCGGGGCACATGCACGAAAAGCAGTGCAATCAGAGCGGAGTTCCGAGAGATTTTGGTTAGGTACGGCCAGACGTACCACGCTGCGACAATGCTGAAAACGAAGGCACTCGACACAAGCTGTAACCAGAATATCGAGGTGCTGTTCATCGCAGTCGTTCTCCCACTTGTGTATCTGCCGCCTATTCGGCGTAAGCGATCACGTCATGCTGCGCGATGACGTAGCGGGCGGGCATTGGCAGGGTCCAACTGTCCTCCCCGTTGAACTGCGTCAGCCCAGCTCCGAGGCGACGGAGGTCGGCAGCCAGCAAGCTGGACGTCTCGCCGCTACGTCACCCGAGTGGAGAAGTTGAATGAACGGTATCAAAAGCAAGGCAGTGCTCGTGTTCGGCGGGTCGCGGGGGACTGGCCGCGCCGCAACCCGCATCATCAACGAAGTCAAGGGCATCAACCGGGTGGCCTACGACGTGACGAGCAAAGCCGCCGGGCACGATCGAGTGGGAGTACGCCCCGCAGACATTAGTGGTGATAAATCCGCTGACAAGTCGCAGCGGCCGTCGATAGCTTGCTTCCTTGGATCTGGCCTTTCATGGGCGGCAGGCTTTGTTTGAATCGCGGGCTCAGGAAACCCGCCGCTCGAGGAACCCTCGTCCTTCGAAGATCGCAGGCATCGCCTTCTTAATCCGCGCGGTTCGCGTCGCGGACTGCTTCGCGCCGTTGAAGTGAAAGAGGTATCCCCTCTGCCGACCCGGCGTCAGCGCCTCGAAGGCGCGCTTGAACCGCGGATCGTTGCGGAACTTCTCCTTCAGTTCCTCGGGCACAGGCAAGTCTCGGGGCTTCGTCTCGACCTTCAGTCCGGCCTTCTCGGCCGCAATGGCCTCGCGGAGATAGGCCTTGATGGTGGCCGCCTTCGCGGCAATCTCCTTGGCGCTGGTGAACTTCATCACCCGCGCTGCCTGAACCTGTCCGAGCTGCACCAACAGCTTCTTCGGGTCCTTCAAGAGCGCGCCCTGAAAGAAGCCCAACGCGCAATAGTCCTTGAAGCCCTGAATGATGACGACGTTCTTCCCGTCCATCGTGTAGCAGGGCTTCCCCCACTTGCACTCCTCGCTCAAGTCAAACCCGGACAAAATCTTTTGCAGCTCGGCAATCTCAGCCTGCCACCGCTCTCGATACGCCATCTCCATGGCTCACACCTCCGATGCGCAAGTCCGCGAGAGCGACGACGTCATGATCGTCTTGCGCTTGTCCCCAAAGCGGCGAGAAGGTCGTCGAGTTGCGCGAAATGTTCGGGCATGCCGTCCTCCATCCCTTCGACGGCACGGTCGAGCGCTTCCTTCGAGGGATAGAGTTCGTGCATGACGAGCAGCGTCTTGGCGCACGGATTGTCGACGTGCAAGGGGGAGGCCGAAGATCACCGACGCGAGAGCATTGCGGCGTTTGGCGCCGGACGCTGGGCCAGGAAGCGGCTACTTCGGCTTTCTGACCACGCGCACCTTGCCGCTCGTTCCGCCTCCGCAAAAGAACTGGTCGCTGCCATTCGATTCAAGGCCCGATACGACGACGCCGCGCGGCATCTCGATGCGTCTCCAGCACGCTCTCCGGTCTGCGGATCGATGCGGCGAAGCTCGCTCGCCTCGTTCTCCCAGGCGCCGTGCCACAGCTCGCCGTCGACCCAGGTGACGCCGGTGACGAAGCGGTCGGATCGGATGGTGCGCAGGATCGCTCCGGTCTCCGGGTCGATCTGGTGGATCTTGCGCTCCCGGTACTGGCCGACCCACAGCGTGCCTTCCGCCCAGGCCAGTCCGGAATCGCCGCCGTTGCCGGGCGCCGGAATCGAGGCGAGCACGCGTCCGCTCTTCGGATCGATCTTCTGGATGCGGCTCTCGGCGATCTGGAACAGATGCTCGCCGTCGAACGCGGTGCCCGCATGCCCGGCAACGTCGAGCGAGCGCAGCTTCTTGCCGCTCTCCGGGTCGAAGCTGCTCAGCCGGTCGCCGCACGCGATCCAGACATGCTTGCCGTCGAACGATGACTCCGTTCACCCGTTCGGTCTCGGGGAAGGGCCCGTATTCGCGGACGATCTCTGCTTTTGATGTCTTCATGCTTCTGTCCTAGCTGCCCGGGAGCGGCGCCGGGAGTAACAAGTCGTCGTGAAATCCGGAGCAGCGGCGGCGTCATCCAGCGCCGCGCCCGGCCGCGGCCGAACGCCTGCGCCTTGCCGGCGGCCGCGAGCGCCTTCAGCGCGCGCTGCACGGTGCGCTGGCTCGCGCCAAGCGCGAGCGCAAGCGCGGAGCTCGACCACGACCTCGCCGTCGGCCAGCAAGGCGAGCACCGCGCGCGTGCCGCTCTTCGACCGGCCGCGCCAGCACGACGACCTCGCGCGCGCCGCGCGGCAGAAGCGCAAAGCCCGCTCTCGTCGCGCTCACACGGGCGACTGCCCCGAGCAGCCTGCGGAGCCGCCCGATCTCGACGCGCAGCCGCGCGCGGTGGGATTCGTCGGCGTGCCTCGCGCCGAACGCGCGAGCAAGCAGCACGTCCCGCGACACGTCGCGGGGCCATGCCTCGCCGAGCGCGCGCGCAAGCGCGAACAGCACCGGACGCCGTGCGAGCGGCACGAGCACGTTCCGCTCGCGCACGACGATTGCGGCAGGCGTCGACGACAAGCGTCTTCGACGCGAAGCAGCGCCTCGACCTCGTCCAGCAGGAGCGGGCGCTCCCCGCCACGCGCGATCAGCCGCGCCGCCGGCGCTTCAAGGACGGCGAATGCCTGGTCGACCTCCGCCGCGAGCAGCCGGGATGCGCGCCCAGCGCGCGGCCTCCTCGGCGCGGGCGAGCGCCGCCTGTGCCGCCCCGGCATGGACGCGCCGCATGGAGATCCCGGCACGCGCGAGCTCGCGTATCGGCACGCAGCGCAGGCGGCAGAGCGGCGGGATCGAGCTCGGCGAGCATCGCGCTCGGCGTCGTCGAGGCGCCCGATCAGGAGCAGGCGCCGTGACCTCGAGATAGCGCGCATGGGCGGCGTTCGTCCGGTCGCCTTAGCGTTCGAGCGTCGCCGCCGCCGCTGTCGAGCGCCTTCGCGGGCCAGGCGAGGTCGCGCGAAGCGAGCGCGATCTCGGCCTCGGCGACGACGCATCGCGCGCGGGCGACGGCCTCGCCGCGGGCCGAAGGCGCGCGCGGCACGCCGCAGCAGCGCCTTCGCGCGGTCGAGGTCGCCGAGCTGGGCCATGGCGATGCCGCGCAAGCGCGAGCGCCGCGCATCATCGCGCAGCGCGACGCGGTTGAGCGCGCCGAGCGGATCGCCCAGCGCGAGCGCCCGCGCCGCGGCTGTGATCAGCGAGTCCATCGGAATCCCGCCACACTTGTCACTCCCGCCCTCCGGTCCCCGGGCGCTAAATCCAGCTCACGGCCACCGGGCAGGACGTCCTATAGAGAACGATCAGAGGATGAAGAAGAGCGGGAAGGCGCGTGGTTGGCAATTGCCCCAACGACCGCAACGATGGAGAAAAGCGATGCAAGAAGCCCTCGTCGTCCGCCGCGAGACGCACGTCCCGGCGCCGCCCGCCGCGGTGTTCGCGCTTCTGACCGATCCGGAGAAAATTCTGCGCTGGATGGGAACGGAAGCCGAGCTCGAGCCGCAGCCCGGCGGACTATATCTCGTGAATGTCACCGGTTCTCGCTTCGCCCGCGGTTCCTTCCGCGAGGTGGTGCCGGTGCACCGGCTTGCCTACAGCTTCGGCTGGGACGGCAGCGACGAGGTGCCACCGGGATCGAGCCTGGTCGAGATCGACCTGATCGAGCAGCCGGACGGAACGCTGCTGCGCTTCACCCACACCGGCCTGCCGAATGCCGAGCAATGCGCAAGACACGCGGAAGGCTGGGCCCATTATCTGGGACGGCTGGTGGAGGTTGCGGCCGGGCGCGACCCGGGCCCAGACACCGCGCACGGCAAAGCGTAACCACAGACCGGCGGCGCCGAGCGCGCCACCGCCGCGGGCAGATGACAGGTCAGGGCCAATGACGGCATGATCATGCCATGGAGCTGCCCGCGCCACTCGACTGGCTGGTGGACGAAGCCATCGCCGTGTCTGGCCCCGACCGATTTCTGGCCGAGCTCGGAGGCCGACTGCTGGCCGACGGCCTGCCTTTAGCCGGCGGCGCGCTGACACTTCCCGTACCGCATCCAATCATCTCGCGCCGCACCTGGCTGTGGCGGGCGGAGGCCGGCACGGTGATCGAGGCGCTGGGCTTCGGCGGCGCGCCGCTCAACCGAGCCGGACGCGATTGGCTGGCTGGGCTTGGCACGGTGCAGGAGGACGCGGTCGGCCGGGAGGCGGACGGTCCTGTGCTCGGTTGGGCCGGAACTCGGCCGCTGGTCCTTGCCGAGTCCGACCGGCTGCGCCAAACCGCGCGCTTCGCCGCGGCGCCAATAGCTGCCCTGGCGGCGCGCGCCGCCGAGACAGCGCTTCTTGAGGCCTATCTCGGCCGGCGCAGTGCCGCCCGGGTGCAAGGCGGCGCGCTGCGTCGAGGCACCGGGGAGACCATTCACGCCGTGCTCCTCTGTGCCGACTTGCGGGACTTCACCGCGCTGTCGGAGGAAGCGGAGCCCGCGGCGATGATGGCCACGCTCGACGCCTGGTTCGACCGCGTCGCCGGAGCCGTGCATGCCTTCGGGGGCGAGGTGCTGAAGTTCATCGGCGACGGCGTATTGGCGATTTTTCCGGTCACCGGCGCGGCGACCGAAGCTTGCGAGGCGGCGCTGCGCGCAGTTGCCGCGGCCCGCGCCGGCATGGCCCATCTCGATGCCGTGCGGCGAGCGCAAGGGTTGCCGCCGCTGCCGTTCGGGGCGGCGCTGCATCTCGGCGAGATGCTGTGGGGAAATATCGGCGCGGCCGACCGGCTGGACTTCACCGCCATCGGTCCCGCGGTCAATTTGGTCAGCCGGCTGGAGGGGCTTTGCCGGCCGCTCGGCCGCTCGGTGCTGATCTCGGGCGCGTTCGCGGCCGAGGTCACCACGCCCCTCGTGCGGCTCGGCGAACACATGCTGCGCGGCATCGCGGCGCCGTGCGAAGTGTTCACCTTGCCGGACGCCTAAACGGCCGTCGCCGGCGGCAAATCGCAGTCTGGGTCCGGCGCAACGGGTCAATGCGTTGAGCGGATTGCCCATCGCAAGCGCCCGCGCCGCGGCTGATCAAAGTGCGCATCGCAATCGCGTCACACTTGTCACTCCCAGGGGGCCGGCGCCCGGTCCTAGTCTCGTTCGGGGCGATGGGAATACCGGAGAACGACGATGACGACACACAAGACCGGAACTCGGGAAGAATGGCTTGCGGCGCGGCTCGATCTGCTCGATGCGGAAAAGGCGCTGACGCGGCAGGGCGACGAGCTCGCACAGCGGCGCCAGGACCTGCCCTGGGTCCGCGTGGACAAGGACTACCGGTTCGACACCGACGAAGGGAAGGCATCGCTCGCGGATCTTTTCCAGGGCCGCTCGCAGCTCCTTGTCTATCACTTCATGTTCGGGCCGGACTACAAGGCGGGTTGCCCGTCCTGTTCGGCGATTGCCGACGGCTTCAACGGCTTCGCGGTGCACCTCGCCAACCACGACGTGATGCTCTGGGCGGTGTCGCGTGCGCCGCTCGCGAAGCTCACGGCGTTCAAACAGCGCATGGGCTGGACCTTTCCATGGGCGTCATCGCAGGGCGGCGACTTCAACTACGACTTCAACGTCTCCTTCACCGAAGAGCAGCAGCGCAGCGGCAACAGGCAATACAACTACCGCCGCGGCCACGCGATGACCGAGGCGGCGCTTCCGCCGACGCCGATCAAGTTCGCCGAAATGGCCGGCGTCGAGCCGATGGCCTTTCTGCGCGAGCACCCTGGCATGAGCGCGTTCGTTCTCGAGGACGGCGTCATCTATCACACCTATTCGACTTATGGCCGCGGACTTGACGGGCTCTGGGGCATGTACCAGTGGCTGGACCGCGCGCCCAGGGGGCGTAACGAAGACGGCCCGTGGTGGCGTCACCACGACCGCTACGGGCAGGCGGCGTGATGAGCGCCGAAAGCGCGCGGGAACCGTTGGAGTTCTATCCCCGATAAGCTTTTCGTCAGCCCAAAGTAACGCTCGAATGTCCAAAAGCGCGACGCTTCACGGAGAAACATTGTGAGCAGCTTGCAGTCCGCCGCTCTACGCAAAGAGACCGGGTACGCCCAGGTCAACGGCTTGAACATGTATTACGAGATCTCCGGCGCCGGCGAGCCGCTGATCTACATACCGGCTGCGTTCGCCTTCGCCGGTCTCACGGAGTTTCCCGAATTGGTCAAGTGCTGGCGCGTCGTGCAAGTCGACTTGCAGGGGCACGGACGGACCGCCGACATTGACCGGCCGCTGAGCATTAGGCAGCACGCCGAGGACGTGGCCGCTCTCATGCGACATCTCGGGATCGAGCGCGCGCACATGCTCGGCTGGAGCTATGGCGGACTTATCGCGCTCCGTATCGCGATGGAGCACCCAGCGTTGGCTGATCGCGTCGTCACCTACGGTTCGCTCTTTGGAGCGCCCAAGGATGCAATCCGGCCGGAAATGATGGGCGCTCCGCATGAGCCGTCGCCGGATGGGCCTGCCCACCAGTTCGCGCGTGAGCGTTATAAACGCGTGGCGCCACAACCAGACCACTGGCCCGTCATCTGGAAGAAACTTGCCGACTTCGCGCCAGAAGTGCCGACGCGCGATCAGCTTATGTCGGTGAAGAATCGTGTCCTCGTTGCACTCGGCGATAACGACTTCATTCGCATCGAGCATGCGCTCTGATGTGTACCGTACATTGCCGAATGCCGAGCTCGCCGTCATTCCGGACGCCACGCACTTCCTGCCATATCACCGGCCGTCGAAATTGGAGCCAATCGTGGCCGAGTTTCTCTCAGCGCCCGACGAGCGCCTGCCCTTCGGCACAATCGAGACAGGCTATTATCCCGGTCAGAGGCGATGAGCAGCTACGAGCAGGCGGCGTGATGAGCGTCGCCGGACACGAAACCGGGCGCCGCAGCCATGCGACGGCGCATAGCGTGGCCGGTTGGCTTGGCCTTGCGGCCACGCCGACCTTCGCGGCGATGGCGCTTCTCACCGGTGTGACAGGCGGAGACGCGGACATGATGCGCTCGGCCGCGCATGGTGTGTCGTGGCTCGGAGGAATGGTCCCCATGTACGTGCTGATGAGCGCGTTCCATGCCGGGCCCTGGCTGAAGCTGATATCGCGGCGCTGAAGGCTGCCCGACGATCATCGCGAAGGGGTTTGCTTCCCCGCCGGGCGTCGTGTGGCAGGCGGCACCTCGTCCGATGCGCTACTGCGCGAGGTAGTCCAAGACGAGCTTCGTCGTCGCGGACGGATTTTCTTCCATGACCCAGTGGCCGGAATTCGGCACGATGCCGCTTTTGACGTCGGTCGCGACGAACCTGATTTCGGTCGCCATGGCCGCCCGTAGGACTTCTCGCCGCCGAGCGCGAGGACCGGCATCGTGAGCTTGCGCCTTCGCCAGGAACGCGCTGGTTGTCGATCCCGTCCTGCGGGAAGGCGATGAACTGCTCGAAAGCGTCGTGAATGGCGTGCGGACGGGCATAGAGCGCGGCGTAGTGCCGCCGCGTCGCCTCGTCGATCGCCTTCGGATTTGCCGAGAACTCATCCCAGAAGCGGTCGAGGTAGATGCGCTCGCGCCCGGCCACGAGCCGCTCCTCGTCAGGGCCGTGAAAATTGAAATGCCAGGTCTTCGGGTTGCTGAGCTGCGCCGCCCAATTGCCGATGCCCGGCAAGGGCGCATCGATGACGATCCAGCGCGTGACGCGGGCGGGATATTGCGCCGCCAGCGCATAGCCGACCATGTTGCCGATGTCGTGCGTGACGAGATCGGCCTTGTCGATCTTCAGACGGTCGAGCACGCCGGCAATGTCGATCGCCTCGTTCTTCTTCGTGTAGCCGGTGTCGGGATGCGCGGAGAGCCCCATGCCGCGCAGATCCGGCACGATCACGGTGTGGTCGGCCATCAGCTTCCGCGCAATCGGCGCCCACATGTCGCCGCTATCGCCGAAACCGTGAAGCATCAGGGAGCCACCGCCGTGCGGCGGTCCCGCCTATCTCAGCGCGTCGGCAAGCTTGAACGGCCGCGGATCGCCGAGCGAGAGGTCGAGGCCGGAAACGAGATCGACCAGGTGACTGGTCATCAGTTCCGCCGGGCAGTCGATCCTGACGGCATTCGTCCGCGATCTCGTCTCACGCTCTTCGCTGATCGTCGCGCTCTATTGGAAGCGCCGCGACGCAACCTTCGCGCTCAAGCATACGACATCGCAAAAAGGACCGTTTGCATTGAATTGCCGCGCCTGATCTAAGACGCCGTTTCGAATTGGGATGGCGCGGCGGATCGACGCCTGCGGCAATTTGAGGGCGTGCCCTGCGGTGCCGGTACGAACTAATCAGGCATGAACTTCCTTCAAGCATGTGATGGCGTCGGTCGCCGAGCCGAGAAGATGCGTCACCGCTTCGCGCCGGTGGTCGTGACGCTTCTCGCGCTCGCGCTTGCCGCACCGCTTCTTGCCGCCTGCAGCAAGAGCAACGGGGAATGGCACTCCACCGACATGACGGGCAGCCTGCCGGCGCTCGATTTCACCATGACGCGAGCCGCCGACGGCAAGACCGTCACGGCGAGCGATTTCACGGGAAAGGTGACGCTGCTCTATTTCGGCTACACCTTCTGCCCCGACGTCTGCCCGCTGACGCTCAGCAATCTCGCGCGTTCGTCAAGAAGCTCGGCGACAAGGCGAAGGACGTGCGCGTGCTCTTCGTTACCGTCGATCCGAACCGCGACACGATTCCCGTGCTGAACGACTATGTGAGCGCGTTCGGGCCGGAGGTGGTCGGACTGCGCGGCACGCCCGATCAGCTCGCCGCCCTCGCCAAGCGCTACCGCGTGGTCTACTCGGTCACTCCGGCGAAAGGCGATCAGCCCTATGCGGTGACCCACAGCTCGGCGATCTACGTCTTCGACCAGAGCGGCAAGATCAGGCTCCTGATCACATCGATGTCGACGAACGCACCCGATATCGACGGGGCGACGGCCGACCTCGGCCAGCTCGTCGAGCAGGCGAATCCGCCGGGCTTCTTCCAGCGGATCCTGCAGATGATCTGATGGGGAACGCTAGTTCCCGCTCGGCCCGCGCACCGGGAAGTCGCTCGTCAGCGTGCCGCCGTCGTCGAACTTGAGCGTGACGGGGACCGATCCGCCGACCTTGATCGACGGGCCCGGCATCATGCACATCAGGTGGAAGCCGCCAGGCGCGAAGCTGACGCTTCCGTGCGCGGGCACGGGGATGCTCGGGACCTCCGTCATCTTGTCCACGCCGTTCACCGTCTCGCTCTTGTGCAGCATGAGCATGCCGCAGCCGGTCGAAGCGGCGCCGACGAGGGCACGCTCCTGATCGCCCTGGTTCTCCAGCTTGAAGTATCCGGCGGCAGGTCGTGACGGGATGATCGTCTGCATGTAGGCCCCCGACAGAACGAGGCCGGTCTCGTCGGCGGCGGCCGGCCCGGCGGAAAGGGCGACGGGCGCAGCAAGCAACGCAAGCAGGATGAATGTTCCGCCCCTAGCGGCCGGTCCAATCGGCGGCAGAAAAGCCGCTCTCATCGTCTTCATTGGCAACAAGCTCCCTTTCCTCATGCAAGCGGTAGGCGTTGATCACCAGGAGGAAGGCGACCGCGCTCATCATCGCGGGCGGGATCCAGATGATGAGACCGCCAAATTGCTGGTCCTCCAGGGCGCCGATCGAGGGGTATATGCGGCCGCACCATTCGTAGAAGGCGTAGAGATCATGCTGCGCGAAGGCGATCACGGCACCGATCACGATCTGTGGCAAAATCACCCCAGCCGCCATCGCCGCGCGCATGCCATAGGACGTGCGGGCCAACGGCAGCGGTCGCGGGTCGAGCACCAGAATCCAGAAGAGCACGCCGTCGACGACCATGCTCCAGTTCATCACCTGATAGAGCTTCGGATCGATCATGGCGCGGAAATGCACCGGCGGGACGAGCCACAGCGCGACGAGCCCGACGAAGAGGACGGAGGCGAGCAGCGGCTGCTGGATCACGTGCATCACGCGCGAAACCGCTCGCGCGTCGACCAGCCGGCGAACCGTCTGCGGCATGCCGCGGTCGATAGCGGCGCCCGGCCAGGCAAGCGCGATCATGAACGGCCCGAGATGGTGCATGACGACGTGCTGCACGCGATTGAGGAAGAACATGTGCTCGGCGAGATATTCAAAATGCGTCTGGAGCACGGTGTAGATGGCGAGGACGCCGATGACGTAGGCGAGGCGCCGCCATGGGCTCGGCCGCTCGTCCTGGGGCGCCAGAAGCACGCCGCGCCAATACCACCAAAGCGCCAGCGCCGCTGCGAGGAACCAAAGCCAGGAGAATTCCCACGGCGTCCACACCGGCATCGCCGCGGCGTGGGTGCGGGTCGCCCACCATAGAAGCGCGCCAAACGCGACTATAAGGGTGTAGACCCCCCATTCGGTAGCGCGTGCCGTGCCGCTTGCGGAGAGCGCCAAAGTGCTCCTCTCTTCGATCTCGGCAAGGATCATTCGGGGCTACCTGCTCTGCGCTCCGGCGGTCGAGCGACCGGTGGCCGAACAATCACCAAGGAAGCCTCGAATGAAAGCGGACCCGTCGTCGCGGAGACCGGATGCCGCGCTCCCGCCGGTATCTTGCGCGGCCAAGCTCCAGGCCGCTGCTTCTATATTCTCGCGATAGAAAGGCAAGCGGCAGGCCGGAGAAGGGGGCACTACCGCCTGCGGCGGAGGACCGGGTTGGCGTGGACGAGCCGCACCAGGTCAGATTGCCGGCCTGTCCCCGTCTTCAGGAAGAGCTTTCGAAGGAAATCGCGCGCGGTGCTCTCCTTGATCCCGGCTTGGCGTGCATACTCGGGCAGACGCACGCCGTCGGAGAGGGCGGCAAGAAGCTTCGCCTCGCCCTGCGTGAGACCGAAGGCTCGCGACAATTCTCTCGGATCGGCTCGCAGCTCGGCAGCCGGGTCGGCGAAGAGCAGCATCGCGGTGGCGGTCGGCAGGCCGAGGCGCAAAGTCGAACGTGCGGGCGAGACAAGCACAGCGACGGGATGTCCGTCCCGGCAGGGAAGCGTCACCATGCCACCGGCGGAAGGTTCGCCAAGACCGTCCGTCGGTGCCGACACCGCACCCACGAGCGCTATCAGCTCGTCAGATGCTTCGGTCGTCTCCGCCCACAGCCGACCGCTCCGCAAAAGGAGTTCCGGCGCCTCTCTCAAGCACGTTCTCTCCGACGCTGTTGGCGAACAGCAGCCGACATTCGGCATCGACCAACAACGTCGCGATGGCAAGCGATTGCAGCCCCGACTGCAGACCGTTCCCGACGCGAAGCGCGCCATCGAGCCGCAAGGCGATATCGGCTGCTCGGCGAAGATGCGGTGCGATGCGGCGCAGCGCGTCGCGGTCGGCCATCGTGAAGGCGCCGAACTCGCGCCCGCGGAGGCCGCTCAGGATCAGGAACCCGTCGCCGCCACGCGAAAGGATCAGGCCGATCCCGTCGCTCAAGCCGTTCGGGCGAAGGAAATCTGCGTAAAATTCCGTTCGCTCAAGCGCTGCGACGGAGAGAATGTCCTGGCCGAGCACCACCTCGCCGACCGGTTTCGTCAGGAAGCCGCGCGCCCACGGATTGATCGCGGCGTATCGCTCTTCGAAGGCACGCTCCACGGCGCGGTCGAGACTGGCGGCGGCGTTGAAGTGGGCCACTCCATCCTTCTGGAAGAAGAGAGCGAAGCTGCGGCAGCG
Source organism: uncultured Alphaproteobacteria bacterium (assembly GCA_963750115.1). GTDB lineage: Bacteria > Pseudomonadota > Alphaproteobacteria > Rhizobiales > Afifellaceae > DASWJZ01. The sequence goes on from CAVVPM010000016.1 coordinate 364,617, forward strand.
GAGCGCGTCGCGGATCTCCGCGATGACGCCTTCCCATGTCTCCGCCTCGACCGCCGCGTCGTAGATTCGGGCAATCAATGCGTCGCTGTCAAACGAAGCCGCGTTGCGTGTCGACACGAGCCAATCCTTCTGGGCAGGCGAGCGCGACCGGCGCCGTGCCGCGGTCAAGCGGCTTGCCAAGATGACACTGTCTTTTCTGCAACATCCGCCGTCAACCGCCGGCAGGCCCCTCCAAATGGAGGGTGCGGCACGCGGCAGCCCGCTCCAAAGTCGCGCCCGACATGGCTTTGGGGGTGAGGATGATACGGGCCCTGGTCAGGCGGTTGGTTGTGCCGGCGGTGGTGCTGGCGGCGGCGCAATCGACCGTCTGGGCCGCTTCGCCGGGGCCCGTCGACTGGTCGGGATGGCGCGTCGGCGTGACCGGCGGGTTCGGCTGGCGCGACATCAGCGGAACCAGCACGTGGATATCCGATCCAAGCATGGGGCTGTCGTCGGTCGACTACAGCCTCGAGGGCGCCGCGTTCGGCCTCAATGCAGGTGGTGACTGGGCGACGCCGGGAGGCGTTGTTCTCGGGATCGACGCGAGCGGCTCTTTCGCCGACATCGACGGCACCAACGAAAGCGTCATCGACTCCGGCAATTATAGCGGCCAGCTTGCGGGCTCGACGACGACCACGATCAACGGCATCGGCGCGCTTCGCGGCCGCGTCGGAGTCGGGCACGGACGCCTCGCGCTCTTTGGAACCGGCGGTCTCGGCTGGATGCACGTCAAGTCGACGCGGACCCAATACAAAGGGTCGGGCGGCCCAGGCTTCACCACTGCGCCGGATTTTTCCGAGACCGACAATAAATACCTCCTCGGCTGGACGGTGGGCGGGGAGGTCGATTTCGTCGTCGATCAGCACTGGTCGCTTAATCTAGCTTATGACTACTACGATTTCGGCAAGGGCGGCTCGGACTTTCCGGGTGCTCGCCAAGACGTCGGCGCCAATTATGCGACCGTCGTCGGCCGGACGTCTTCCGTCACCGGCGCCGTCCAGACGATCGCAGCCGGCGCGACGTTCCGCTTCCGTTGAACCGGCGCCGGCCCGTTGCCGCACGGATTGCGCGACGGCGGCCGACCTCGGTGCAAAATGATCAGTGCGCGTTCAACGCGATTTGACTTAAATCATATTGCGCATAGAGCAAGGTGGCTTAAGAAGGCGGCACTAGTGCTCCAGCACGCGCCCCGACCTCGGTCCGCTGAACTTTTTCGGCGATCAAGCGTTGTTCGGCCGGGCGGCGCGGGGAGGTGATTAGATGCCCAGGACAGCGAAGATTCGCCCCGACATGGGTGTCGTAGCACTCGACGGGCGACAGGTTGGCGTCGTGACCCGCGTCAGCCGCGGCGACAAGCTGCAGGTGACGCAGGTCCGGGACGGCCAGGCTTTCGATCATCTAATTCCGGTCTCGTGGGTGAGCGCGGTGGACCGCTACGTCTTCCTCGACAAGGGAAGCGCCTACATCGCCGCACATTGGGAGACCGTCGGGTCGTCGACGGCGTGGCAGAGGCCGAAGGCCGCCTGATACCGCCGTAGCAAGCGGGGTCTAAGGCTACCAAATCGGCGGCGGGAGAGCTTTCCCTCGCGGCAGCGATCAACCCGCGTGCTTGCCATCGCCTGCCGGCTGAGCTAGCGCAGCAAGCCGGTTGTCCAACGCCGATAGCTCAGATGACCATCCTGATCCTTGGCCTTGTCGTTTTTCTCGGCGCGCATTCCGTGCGCATCTTTGCGGAGGATTGGCGCGGCCGCATGATCGCCCGGCTTGGCGAGGGCGCCTGGAAGGGGCTTTATTCGGCTGCGTCTCGCGGTCGGATTCATCCTCATCATATGGGGCTTTGCCATCGCGCGGCGAAGCACCCGCTCGTGCTCTGGGTCTCGCCGGAATGGCTGAAGCATCTGGCGATCGCCTTGAACCTTGTCGCCGTCATCCTGTTCGCCGCCTATCTGGTGCCGGCAGGTCGGATGAAGGCGCGGCTCGGGCATCCGATGCTTCTGTCCATCAAGGTCTGGGCCTTCGCGCACCTTCTCGCCAACGGGACGCTTGCCGACGTGTTGCTCTTCGGCGGCTTCCTCGTCTGGGCGATCGCCGACTTTGCGGCGAGCCGTCGCCGCGATCGGGCGCTTGGCGTCGTGCGCGTCGCCGGCCCGGCGCGCAACGATGCGATTGCCGTCGTGGTCGGCGCGCTGATCTGGGTGGCGATCCTTTGGCGCGTGCACCAATGGGTCATCGGCGTCAGTCCGCTCGCCTTAGACACCCTGAGACGCTTCCCCGAGACGACATCCTATGTCCGAGACCGCCCTTCGCCGCATCACCGCCGTCGATATCGCCGAACGCAAGAACGGCGAGCGCGATCGTCGCGCTCACCGCCTATCACGCGCACACCGCCGGCATCGTCGACCGCTATTGCGACTTCATCCTGGTCGGCGATTCGCTCGGCATGGTGATGCACGGGCTGGAAACGACCGTGCCGGTCACGCTCGAAATGATGATCCTGCAGGGACGGGCGGTGATGCGCGGCTCGAAGCGGGCGCTGGTCGTCGTCGACATGCCGTTCGGCTCCTATGAGGAGAGCCGCGAGCAGGCTTTTCGCAACGCCTCGCGCGTGCTCAAGGAGACCGGCGCCGGCGCGATCAAGATGGAGGGCGGCGCACATATGGCCGAGACCGTCGCCTTCCTCGTCCGCCGCGGCGTGCCGGTCATGGGACATGTCGGCCTGACGCCGCAGTCGGTGAACACGATGGGCGGCTTCCGCGTGCAGGGCAAAGAGCGAGGACGGGCAGAAGCTGCTGGAGGCCGACGCGCGCGCCATCTCCGAGGCGGGTGCGTTCGCCATCGTGATGGAGGGGATCGTGGAGCCTGTCGCGCGCGCCGTGACGGCGTCGATCGCCGCGCCGACGATCGGGATCGGCGCCTCGCCTGCCTGCGACGGCCAGATTCTGGTGCTGGAGGACATGCTCGGTCTCTCCGACTGGACGCCGAAATTCGTCAAGAAATTCGGCGCGCTGCGTGAGCAGATCGAGGGGGCGGTGGCGGCCTATGCGACGAGGTTCGCGCCGGCACCTTTCCGGGACCGGAGCACGTCTACCAGCCAAGAAGCGCTGAGACCCCGAACCCGCCTGCTGTAATCGTCCTCGTCCCCAAGAACCTTCCGGTAGTCGGGTTGACAAAGTGCAGGCCGCTGCACGCCAGGCATTCGATACTGATGTAACGACCGCTGACCTCGTCCGTCTCGCCGGCCGGCTCGTCGTCGGCATGAAGCGCCTGAACCAATCGCCCGGTCGTCGGGCAGCGAAAAAGGAAAGGGCTCATTTTGCAAAGTTTGCGGGGCCGTTCAGCGATTCTCTTTGATCTGCAACAAATTCAATGAGTTGAATACGATAGCGGAGCCGCGAGCCGCGCTCGCGCGGACCAATTGTCCGAGCGCCGGACTCCGTTGCCTATCAAGGGCAAAGCCGTTAGGGTCCGCGCCGCTTCGCGGGCCCGTTCGGCGGGGCTGAACCCGCAGAACCCTGCCATAATCCGACACTGAAAAACAATGGCAAACGACGAGCGCCAATCCGAAACTTTTATCCGCGAGGTCGATGAGGAGCTGAGGCGCGATCAGCTGACGGCGCTGTGGAAGCGCTTCGCGCCGCTCTTCATCGGTGTCTGCGTGCTCATCGTTCTCGGCGTCGGCGGCTATCGCGGCTGGATATGGTGGCAGGAGCGGCAGGCGGCGGCAGCCGGCGATCGCTTCACGGCGGCGCTCGACGAGATTGCGAACGGCAAGAACGCCGAGGGCGAGGCGGCGCTTCAGGCGATCGCGGCGGAGGCGGCACCGGCTACTCGACGCTGGCGCGGCTCAGGCTTGCCGGCGAGATGGCGGGGCAGGGCAAGAAGGCCGACGCGATCAAGGCGTTCGACGCGCTGGCAAACGATAAATCGGTCTCCCAGCCGCTTCGCGACTTGGCCGAGATCAGGGCGGCGCTGCTCGCGCTCGATACCGGCGACCTTGAGGGCGCGAAAAAGCGCGCCGAGCCGCTCGACGTTGCCGGCAATCCCTGGCGTCACGAGGCGCGCGAGGTGCTCGGCACCGCCGCCTACAAGGCCGGCGACTTGAAGAGCGCGCGCGACTATTTCACGCAAATCCAGCAGGATGCGCAAACGCCGCCGGATCTTTGGATACGGTCGGGGCTGATGGTTTCGCTGATAGACGGACAATTGGCGGAGCCGACGGCCGCACCCAAGTCAGGCCAAACCGCGCCGGCGGGCGGCGCCGGAGCTGCGGCCTCGGCCGGCACCGCCGGCACTGCAACCACGGAAAGTGCCGGTGCTGCGAGCGAAAGCCCGGCGGGCGGATCTGCGGCATCCGCTACGCCGCAAGCAAATCCCAATCCCTAGGCGCCATTTCCGCCGCAATGACGAGGCAGTGCGGAGCACGATGACGATTCTCAGAACTTCATACGCGGCGGCATTTGCCGGCGTCGCACTTCTTGTCGGCGGCTGCAGCGCGCTCAGCTCGCTCAATCCCTTCCATACGAAGGAGACCATCCTTCCAGGTGAACGTGTCGCGGCGATCCCGCAGGACGTTGTCGAAGTGAGCGGCGGAACGCCGAAGATCGGTGCGGCGACGGCGCTCGCCAATTGGCCGCAGCCGGGCGGCAATCCCGCCAACGCGCCGGGCAATGTGAGCCTCAACTCGAACGCGGGCGCTGCCGGCTGGGAAGTTCGCGCCGTCGACAAGGCGAGCAAACGCAACGTTCGCCCGTCCGTTCCCCCGATCGTCGTCGGCGGGATCGTCTATGTCTACGACACCGACGGCAACGTGAACGCCTTGCAGCCGGGAAGCGGCAAATTGTGGTCCGTGTCGCTCGCCCCGAAAGGCGAGAGGAGCCACGCGGCCGGCGGTGGCATCGCCGCCTCCGGAAATGCCATCTTCGTGGCGACCGGCTACGGCGAGCTCGTGGCGCTCAATCCTGCCAACGGCGACAAGATCTGGACTTTCGATTTGAGCGCGCCGGCCTATTCCGCGCCGACCGCGGCCGACGGAATGGTCTTCGTCGTCACCGCCACCAACGTTCTCCACGCCGTCAACCAGGCGGACGGCAAGGAAGCATGGCAATATCCCGGAATATCGGAGACGGCTGGCGTGCTTTCGGCAGCAAGCCCGGCCGTCGAAGGGGGCGTTGTCGTCGTGCCCTATTCGTCGGGCGAGGTCATCGCCTTCGACGTGAAGACCGGCAAGACGAAATGGGCCGACGCGGTCATCCGCTCGACGCGAACGCTCGCCGTATCCGGCCTGACGGACGTTGCGGCAAGCCCGGTCATCGACAACGGCGTCGTCTACGCGACGGGTGTCTCGGGGCGCACGATCGCCGACAAGCTTTCCACCGGCGAGCGGCTTTGGGAAGAGAACATAGGCAGCGCCTCGACGCCGGCCGTCTCCGGGAACGCGCTCTTCCTCGTTGACCTCGACGACAACCTCGTCGCGATCGACCGCACGAACGGAAAGATATTCTGGCAGAAGGAGCTGCCGGTCGTCCGCAAGAAGCGGTTCTTCTCGGTGTGGACGGGTCCGACGCTCGCCGGCGGCCTCTTATGGGCGGTATCGAACGACAGCCGCATGATCGGCGCCGACCCGACAAACGGCAACATCGTCGTCGACCGCAAGCTCCGGAGCCCGGCCTATATCAGACCGACCGTGGTGGCGGGCCAGCTCCTCGTCCTCTCCGCCGACGGCATGCTGACCGCCTTCAACTGAGGCGGCCCTCGTGGCCTTCACCGTCGCCATCGTCGGACGGCCGAATGTCGGAAAGTCGACGCTCTTCAACAGGTTGATCGGGAAGCGCGTGGCGCTCGTCCACGATCTCCCGGGCGTCACGCGCGATTGGCGTCAGGCGGAGGCGGAGTTCGGCGATCTGAGCTTCTCGCTCATCGATACCGCGGGCCTGGAGGAGGCTTCGCCGGAATCGCTTGCCGACCGCATGCGGCGGACGACCGAGGCGGCGATCAGGAGCGTCGACCTCGTGCTCTTCGTCGTCGACGCGCGGGCGGGCGTGACGCCCTCAGACGAGCATTTCGCGGCGCTCCTTCGCGCCTCCGGCAAGCCGATCGTGCTCGTCGCCAACAAGGCGGAGAGCCGGGCGGGCGACAGCGGCGTGCTCGACGCTTATTCGCTCGGCTTCGGCGAGCCGATTGCCGTCTCGGCCGAGCATGGCATCGGCATCGTGGAAATCTACGACGCGATCCGCGCGGCGATGCCGGCAGGCGTCGAGGCCGGAGAAACGACCGGCGAGGCACAGGCGAAGCCGATTCCGCTCGCCATCATCGGGCAGCCGAACGCCGGGAAATCCACGCTCTTCAATCGCCTCCTCGGCGAGGAGCGCACGCTCACCGGGCCGGAGGCGGGGATCACGCGCGACGCGATCGCGGTCGACTGGCGCTGGCGCGGGCATCCGATCCGGCTGGCTGACACCGCCGGCATCCGGCGGAAGTCGAAGGTGGTGGAGACGCTTGAGCAGCTGTCGGTCGGCGATGCGCTGAAGGTGATCCGCTTCGCCGAGGTCGTCGTCCTGATGATGGATGCAAGCCAGCCCTTCAAGAAGCAGGAGTTGCAGCTCGCCGACCTCGTGGCGGGCGAGGGGCGCGCGTTGGTGCTCGCGCTCAATAAGTGGGACCTCGTGGAGGACAAGGCGGCGCAGCTTCGCGCTCTCAGGGCCGATCTCGAGGAAACCCTGACGCAGGTGCGCGGCGTGCCGATGGTGCCGATTTCTGCACTCTCGGGCCAGGGGCTCGACGCGCTGATGGAGGCGGTCTTCGCCGTGCACGCGACCTGGAACAAGCGGGTGCCGACGGCGGCGTTGAACCGCTGGCTCGGCGCGACGATCGAGAAGCATCCACCGCCTGCCGTCTCCGGCCGCCGCATCAAGCTCAAATATCTCTCGCAGTCGAAGACGCGGCCGCCGACCTTCTATCTTTCCTGCTCGCGGCCCGACGCGCTCCCCGACGCCTATCGCCGCTATATCGTGAACGGGCTGCGCGCGGATTTCGGTCTATCCGGCGTGCCGATCCGGCTGATGGTGCGGGCGGAGGCCAACCCCTACGAGGGCAGGCGGCGGAAATCCTAGAGCCGTTCGACGGCGTGTGCCCGGACGACGACCTCTATCTGTGCGAAATGCTTTTCCAGGCTGCGGCGATAGTCGTGCCACCAGGCGCGGTCGAGCGCCTCGACCATGACTTCGAAGACGACGATCTCATCGCGCCGCTCCGCGCCGCCGCCGGTCCAGCGGCCCTGCGCGGGCGAGCGCGTGAACGCAGTGACGCCGCCAAAGCGCTCCGTCAGTTCATCCGCCACGCGTGTGAACTCGGGGTCGGCGACAGGCGTCCCGGAATTGTCGAAGAGCGGGAGCAGGATCTCGACGAGATGCAACGCAATCAGCCCAGCTGCGAATAGCTCGCCGTCGGAAAGCTGAAGAGCACGCTCGTCTGCTCAAAGCCCGGCGAGGCGATGTTGATGAGATGCGGGACGATTTTGGCGGGATGCGGCAGCGTCGCGGGATCCTCGCCCGGCATCGCCTGGGCGCGCATTGCGGTGCGCATGCGACCCGGATCGACGGCGACAACCTTGACCGGCGTGTTCGCGGTCTCCTTGGCGTAGGTCAGGACGAGCGCCTCAAGCGCCGCCTTGGAGACGGAATAGACGCCCCAATAGGGGCGGAGCGAACGCGCCGCAGCGGAGGACATGAAGACGGCGCGGCCGGCATCGCTTTGCCTAAGCAGCGGGTCGAGCGAGCGGATCAGCCGCCAGTTCGCCGTCACGTTGACGGCGATCACGTCGTCCCAGATTTTCGGCGGAATGTGCCCGAGCGGCGAGAGCTGGCCGAGCATCCCGGCATTCGCGAAGAGGATGTCGAGCTTCTTCCAGCGCTCGAAGATGGCGGCGCCGAGCCGGTCTATCGCCTCGAAATCCTTGAGGTCGAGGGGGACCAGCGTGGCGGAGCCGCCGGCCGCCTTGATCTCGTCGTCGAGCTCCTCAAGCCCGCCGACCGTGCGCGCCAGCGCGATCACATGCGCGCCGGCGGCGGCGAAACCCTTGGCGGTCTCGTAGCCGATGCCGCGCGAGGCCCCGGTGACGACGGCGATCCGCCCTTCGAGCGGCTTTGCCTGGTTCATCCAGCCCCGCTCATCCGGCCTCGGCGAGGCGGTTGAAGTGGCGGATTTCGCCCATCACTTCCTGGTCGGTGAGGCGGGTCGGATAGTCGCCGGTGAAGCAGGCGTCGCAATATTGCGGCTGCGGCGGGATTGCGGACCGTCTCGCCGACGGCGCGGTAGAGCCCGTCGATCGAGATGAAGGCCGAGGCTGTCGACGCCGATGAAGGCCTGCATCTCCTCCACGCTCATGCTTGAGGCGAGGAGCTTCGATTTCTCCGGCGTGTCGACGCCATAGAAGCACGGGTCGGTCGTCGGCGGGCTCGCGATGCGCATGTGCACTTCCGTCGCGCCTGCGTCGCGCACCATGCGCACGATCTTGAGCGAGGTGGTGCCGCGCACGATCGAATCGTCGATGAGCACGACGCGCTTGCCCTTCAGGACGGCGCTGTTGGCGTTGTGCTTGAGCTTGACGCCCATGTGGCGGACGGCATCGGCCGGCTCGATGAAAGTGCGGCCGACATAGTGGTTGCGGATGATGCCGAAATCGAAGGGAAGCCCGGCCGCTTGCGCATACCCGATAGCGCCCGGAACGCCGGAATCCGGCACCGGAACGACGATGTCCGCGGCGGCCGGCGCCTCGCGCGCAAGCTCCGCGCCGATCCGCTTCCTGACCTCGTAGACGCCGGTTCCGTCGACGATCGAATCGGGGCGGGCGAAATAGACATGTTCGAAGATGCAGAAGCGCGGCCTGGCAGGCGCGAAAGGTTTTCGCGCGACTCGATCCCGGACGCCGTAACGACAACGAGCTCGCCGGGAAGGATTTCGCGTTCGAGCGTCGCGCCGATGATGTCGAGGGCGCAGGTCTCGGAGGCGAGCACGGGCGCGCCGTCGAGCGTGCCGAGAACAAGCGGCCGGACGCCGAGCGGATCGCGGCAGCCGATCATCATCTCTTCGCTGAGCGCCACCAGCGAAAAGGCGCCCTCGATTTGGCCGAGCGCGTCGATCATGCGCTCCACAAGGGCGCTCCGCTCGCTCGTCGCGATGAGATGGATGATCGTCTCGGTGTCGGATGTCGACTGGAAGATCGAGCCGCGCCGCTGCAGCCTCCGTTGCAGGGCCGCGGCGTTGGTGATGTTGCCGTTGTGCGCGACGGCAAAGCCGCCCGCAGCAAGTTCGGCGAAGAGCGGCTGCACGTTGCGGAGCGCGGCGCCGCCGGCGGTCGAATAGCGGTTGTGGCCGATGGCGCGGTCGCCCTTCAGCCGCTCCATCACCTGCGGATTGGTGAAATTGTCGCCGACCAGCCCGAGATGGCGCTCGATGCAGAACTGCGGGCCGTCATAGGTGACGATGCCCGCCGCCTCCTGACCGCGATGCTGCAGGGCGTGCAGCCCGAGCGCGGTCAGCGCCGCCGCCTCCGAGTGGCCGAAGATGCCGAAGACCCCGCACTCTTCGTGGAGCTTGTCCTCGGCGAAAGGGTGCGGGAGCTGGTGGGGCATCTGCGCTTTCCGGGTTCCGCCGCTAGTTCTCGGGCGGGGGGGCGGCGGAATCCTGGCCGCCCTGATCGCCTTCGTCAGGCGGGGCAGAATTGTCGGGTGCGGTGCCGGTGCTATTGTCCGGCGGCGGCTCCTGCACCACGTCGCTCCCGTTCGTCGCCGGCGCCACAGCCTGGCCGCTGGTTGCCGCGAAGATTTTGCATCATCTCCGCCTCGGGGTCTTCCGGCAGGCGGTTCATCAGCTCCTGGCCGAGCGAGTCGAGCCACGGCTTCGACTTCGCCGTGGCGATCCATTCCGGCTGCTTGTCCTGGGCGATGAAGAAGTTGAGGAACAGCACCGCGATGATGACGAGGAGCAGGCCGCGGGCGACGCCGAACACGAAGCCGAGCGTGCGGTCGATCGGACCGGCGCGCGAATCGAGCACGAAGTCGGAAATCCGCATCGCGATGATCGACACGATCAGCAGCGTGACGAAGAAGATCCCGGCGACGGTGACGCCGAGCGCGAGGTTCTTGTCGGTGATATAGTGCTGCACATAAGGGAGAAGACGGCCCCACAGAAGAAATAGGCGACGGCGGCGGCGGCGACCCAGGAGGCGATCGAGAAGACCTCGCGCGTGAAGCCGCGGATCATGGCGAGCACCGCCGAGATCAGGATGACCAGAAGCAATATCCCGTCGAGCAGCGTAAAAGGCATCAATCATTGCCTCCTGCGGCCGGGCGCGAGCGGCCTCGGCCCGGACCTAACGAAACGGCTTGCCGCGCCCTTCCGGCGGCGCTTTCGGCGGCAATCGCCGCCACGATCTCGGCAAGCGTGGTAACTTCATAGAGCAAGAGAGTCGAGCGGACACCTTCGCGGCTTCCGGCGGGAAGCACAGCCTGTGCAAATCCGAGCCTTTCCGCCTCGTTCAGCCGCATCGCCGTCTGCGTTACCGGGCGCACCGCGCCGGAGAGGCTGACTTCGCCGAAATAGACGCTGTCCGGCGGCGTGGCAACTCCGGCGCGCGAGGAGACAAGCGCCGCCGCGACGGCAAGATCGGCAGCCGGCTCAGCAAGCCTCAGCCCGCCTGCGACATTCAGGTAGACGTCGTGCTGCCGAAACGCATGCCGCAGCGGGTCTCCAGCACCGCGAGGATCATGGCAAGCCGGCTCGGATCCCAGCCGACGACGGCGCGGCGCGGCGTTCCGAGCGCAGTTTCGGAAACAAGCGCCTGCACTTCGACGAGGAGCGGGCGGGTGCCTTCGATTCCGGCGAAAATGGCGGTGCCGGGGCTTTTCGCGTCTCGGTCGCCGATGAAAAGCAGCGACGGGTTGGCGACCTCCTTCAGGCCGGCGTCGGTCATCTCGAAGACGCCGACCTCCGAGGCCGGCCCGAAGCGGTTCTTGACCGCGCGCAGCAGGCGGAAATGGTGGCCGGTATCGCCCTCGAAATAGAGCACCGCGTCGACCATGTGCTCGACCACGCGCGGGCCGGCGATCTGGCCGTCCTTGGTGACATGGCCGACAAGGACGACGGTGGCGCCGCTCGCCTTGGCGAAGCGGATCAGCGCCTGGGCGGAAGTGCGGACCTGGGTGACCGTGCCCGGCGCGCTTTCGACGATGTCGGTCCATAGCGTCTGGATGGAATCGATGATGACGAGGTCGACCGGCGGCCCGGCTGCAGCGTCGCGAGGATGTCCTCCACATGCGTCTCGGCGGCAAGCTGGACGGGCGCGCCGCGAAGGCCAAGCCGTTCCGCGCGGAGCCGTATCTGCCCGATCGCCTCTTCGCCGGAGACATAGACGACGCGGCGGCCGGCGCTGCCATCGCGGCGGCGACCTGGATCAGGATGGTCGACTTGCCGATGCCCGGATCGCCGCCGACGAGGATGGCGGAGCCCGGCACGAAGCCGCCGCCGACCACGCGGTCGAACTCGCCGATGCCGGAAAGCGTGCGCGGCAGGTCGGCGGTTTCACCCGCAAGCGACGCGAGCGGGAACGGCGTCCGCGACCGGTGCGGAGCGCTACCGGGGCGGAGGCGGGCGCCTCCTCGCTAGCGTGTTCCATTCGCCGCAGGCCTCGCAGCGTCCTTGCCATTTGGAGGAGACGGCGCCGCAATTGGCGCAGACATATTGCGGCCGGGCGCGGGCCATCAAGCGCTCCTCGGGCGGTGCAGGTAGCTCCGCTCGGCGCGGCGGCAGAGCCCGGTCAAAAGCTCATAGCCGATCGTGCCGGCGGCGCGCGCGACCTCGTCGATGGGAAATGTGGCTCCGAAAAGCTCCACCCAGCCTCCCTCCGTCACGCCGACGATGCCGGTCACGTCGACGGCGATCAGGTCCATCGAGACGCGTCCGAGCAGCGGCGCGCGCCGACCGCGCACCGAGACGAAGGCGCCGGGGCGCTCGTCGCTCGAACCGGCGAGCCGATATAGCCATCCGCATAGCCCGCCGCGAGGATGGCGATGCGCGTATCCTCCACAAGGTGCTTGGTCGCGCCGTAGCCGATCGGTCTCGCCGGCCGCCGCCTCGCGAACCTGCAGGATTCGCGCCTTCGCCGTCACGACCGTTGGAAGCGGCGGGCGGTCTTTCGCGAATTCGGCGCCATAAAGTGCGATTCCCGGGCGCACGAGGTCGAAAAGATAGTCGGGCCCGAGATGGATGCCGGCGGAATTGGCGAGCGAGGCGGGGATGTTGGGGAGCTCGGCGCGCAGTTCACGGAAGAGCGCGAGCTGCGACACGTTCAGCGGATGCTCGGGATCGTCGGCGCAGGCGAGGTGGGTCATGACGAGGTGCGGCGCGAGCTTTTGCCGAAGCTCGGGGCGGCGGAAAAGCTCCAGCGCTTCATGCAGCGACAGGCCGAGCCGGTTCATGCCGGTATCGACCTGGATGGCCGACGGCGCGCCGGGGCAATGCTCCGCCCAGGCCTCGATCGAGGCGAAGGTGTTGAGCACAGGGCTCAGGCGAGCGGTGCGCAAGACGTCGGCCCAGTCGGGCAAGAAGCCGTCGAGCACATAGATGACGGCGTCACGGTTGTCTGTATCGAGGAGGGCGGCGCGCACGCGCCGACCTTCCTCGGGGAGCGCGACGAAGAAAGTGTGGCAGCCGGCCGCGGCGAGCGCCGCGACAGCCGGCTCGATGCCGATGCCATAGGCGTCCGCCTTGACCACGGCGGCACATTCGGCGGGCGCGGCGATGCTGGCAAGGTGCCTCCAGTTCGCGGCCAGCGCGCCGAGGTCGATCGTCAGCGCAAGCGCGTCCGCGTCTCTCGGTTTCTGCTGCAATCCATTCGGCTCCCGGACGGCATCCGTCGCGCCGGCTCGGCGACGCGCTCCGTCATGCACCGCGACGGCGCCTATTCATAGCGCGCCGGCAGGTGATCGTCCTTCGCGAGCGAGGAGAAGCGGGTCACCTCGGCCTCGAACTGCAGCTCGATCGTGCCCGTCGGACCGTGGCGCTGCTTGCCGATGATGACCTCGGCGCGGCCGGCCATCTGGTCCATCTCCGCCATCCATTTGAAGAACTCCTCGGTGCCTTCCTTGGGCTTGCGGTTCTTCAGATAATACTCATCGCGGTAGATGAAGAGCACGACGTCGGCGTCCTGCTCGATGGAGCCCGATTCGCGCAGGTCGGAAAGCTGCGGGTGCTTGTCGTCGCGCGATTCCACCTGGCGCGAGAGCTGCGACAGCGCCAGGATCGGCACGTTCAGCTCCTTCGCCAGCGCCTTCAGATTGGTGGTGATCTCGGTGATCTCCTGCACGCGGCTTTCCGACGAGCGGCGCGTCGTGCCCTGGATCAGCTGCAGATAGTCGACGATCAGGAGGTCGAGGCCGCGCTGCCGCTTCAGCCGCCGGGCGCGCGCGGCAAGCTGGGCGACGGAGATGCCGCCGGTCTGGTCGATGTAGAAAGGGATGCGCTGCATCTCCTGCGCGGCTTCGACGATCCTGTCGAACTGGTCCTCGTGGATGGCGCCGCGGCGGATGTCGGAGGAGGGGACGCCGGCCTGCTCGGCGAGAATGCGCGTCGCAAGCTGCTCCGACGACATTTCGAGCGAGAAGAAGCCGACGATGCCGCCGTCGACGGTCTTGATCGTGCCGTCGGGCTGCTGCTCGCCGCGCCAGGCCTTGGCGATGTTGTAGCCGATGTTGGTGGCGAGCGACGATTTTCCCATGGCCGGGCGGCCGGCGAGGATGACAAGTCGGAGCTCTGCAGGCCGCCCATCATCCGGTCGAGGTCGTCAAGGCCGGTGGCGAGACCGGAGAGATGGCCGGCGCGCTGATAGGCGGCGCCCGCCATGTCGATCGCCTGCTTCAGCGCCTCGGCGAAACCCTGGAAGCCGGTGTTGAAGCGGCCCGTCTCGGCCAGCTCGTAGAGCCGGCGCTCGGCGTCCTCGATCTGGTCGCGCGGCGGCATGTCGACCGGCGCCTCGTAGGCGATGTTGACCATGTCCTCGCCGATGGTGATCAGGTTGCGCCGGATCGCGAGGTCATAGATGGTGCGGCCGTAATCCTCCGCGTTGATGATCGTCGTCGCCTCGTAGGCGAGGCGGGCGAGATATTCGGCGACGGTGATCTCGCCGACCTTCTCGTTCTCCTTGAGGAAGCTCTTGATCGTGCGCGGATCGGCGGCCTTGTTGAGCCGGATGAGCTGCGCGGCCTTCTCGAAGATCTGCCGATGCAGCGGATCGAAGAAATGCGCCGGCTCGAGGAAATCGGAGACGCGGTAGAACGCTTCGTTGTTGATCAGGATGGCGCCGAGCAGCGCCTGCTCGACCTCGATGTTGTGCGGGACCTGACGGTGAAGCGGCTCGTCGTCGGGAGGCAGGATTTGGGCAAACGTCATCGTTTCTTCTCATTGCTCTTACGCCACCCGTCATAGGACAGTGCCGCGATGTGAATAGGCGAGCCGAGTGGCATTGCCGCGTCGTGCTCGCTATTCCACCGATTCGCCGGGGAATAATTATCACGATTGCTTTCGGAGCGGTCTATTCGCCGGCAAGGCGAAGCGATTCGGGGCCCTCGTGCTCGGCGCGGAACGCCTCCTCTGTCTCCGTCATATAGTCGCGGGTGAGCGGCAGGACGGTGCGGTCCTTGGCGATCTGCAGCTGGAACACCATCATCTCGCCGGTGCGGAACGCGGCCTCCGAGCCGGCGAGGTAGAAATCCCACATGCGGCAGAAGCGCTCGTCGTAGATCGACGCCGCCTCCTCCCAGTGCGCGCGGAAGCGTTCGCGCCAGGCTTTCAGCGTTTCGGCGTAGTGGAGGCGCAGGATCTCGATGTCGGTGACGAGAAGGCCGACGCGCTCGACCGCCTTCAGCACCTCCGAGAGCGCGGGAATGTAGCCGCCGGGGAAGATATATTTGGCGATCCACGGATTGGTCATGGTCGGCGGCGCCGAAGCGGCCGATCGAATGAAGCAGCATCACGCCGTCGTCCTTCAGGAGCCGCGTCGACGGAGCGGAAGAACTCGCCGATAGCGCGCGGCGCCCACATGCTCGAACATGCCGACGGAGACGATGCGGTCGAATTTCTGGTCGAGCGTGCGATAGTCCTTGAGCTCGAAGCGCGCCCGCCGGTCCAGCCCGCGCTCGCGCGCGCGCTGGTTGGAGACGGCGTATGCTGCTCGGTCGAGAGCGTCACGCCGGTCACGTCGACGTCGAAATAGTCGGCGAGGAAGAGGCCGAGCCCGCCCCAGCCGGAGCCGATATCGAGAACCTGCTGGCCCGGCCGGAGCGCAAGCTTCGAGGCGAGATGGCGCTTCTTCGCCCATTGCGCCTCTTCGAGGTCGGCGTCCGGCCGGTCGAAATAGGCACAGGAATACTGCATGTCGGAATCAAGGAAGAGGCGGTAGATGCGGCCGTCGAGATCGTAGTGGTGCTTGACGTTGTTGCGCGCCCGGAGCGGCGAATTGTTCTGCGCGAACCGCCGCGTCATGAAACGCAGGCGCGAGAGCCAGGCGAAGAGCCGGCGGTGCCTGACCTCGTTCCAGTTCTCGTTCAGAAGCATCAGAAAGTCGAGCAGCGAGTCGTCCGGAAAGACGATGCGGCCGTCCATGTAGGCCTCGCCGATGGCGAGCTCGGGATTCCACAGAACCGCCCACTCGGCGCTCGGATCGCGAAAGACGATATGCGCGGCATAGCCATTGCCGTTCCCGTAGGCGGAAACGCCGCCGTCGGACCAGGTCACTTGCAGCCGACCGCGCCGGACGACCCGAGCGATCAGGCGATCCAGCCAACGATTTCATCTCAGCCCCCCGGACGGCAAAAAAACTTCAAGTCCACCATTCAAATACCGTTTCGCGCACGACGCAAGAACGCCGGCAGGCGGCATTAGGCTCCATCATGCCGAAAAGCAAAAGCGGTGTGGCAAAGCAAAGGGGCGCCGCAGCGCCCCCTTCAGTCCGAAAGCGGGCTTCGTCCGGTCAGGCGCCGGCGTCGGCGTCTTCGGCGGGGCTCTCCGCGGTCTCGGCGTCCTCCGCCGGCGCTTCGGCCTCGGCGGCGG
Source organism: uncultured Alphaproteobacteria bacterium (assembly GCA_963750115.1). Classification (GTDB taxonomy): domain Bacteria; phylum Pseudomonadota; class Alphaproteobacteria; order Rhizobiales; family Afifellaceae; genus DASWJZ01. Next base: position 380,757 of record CAVVPM010000016.1, read on the forward strand.
CTGCGGCCAGCTCCTCTTCGCTAAGCAGCGCATCGGGCCGCGTCAGATCCTCGCCGCGCGCCTGGCGCTCGGCCTCCTCGGTGGAACGCGCGACGTTGATGGTGATCGGCACCTCCACCTCCGGATGGAGCGTAATCTGGACCTCGTGCAGGCCGATCGTCTTGATGGCGCGGTCGAGGCGCACCTGCCGGCGCTCGATCGTGAAGCCGCCGGCCGACGCCGTCTCGGCGATGTCGCGGGTCGAAACCGAGCCGTAGAGCTGGCCCGTCTCGCCGGCCTGGCGGATGACGACGAAGCTCTGGCCGGTGAGCTTCGCGGCGACGGCTTCCGCCTCCTTGCGGGCCTCAAGGTTGCGCGCCTCAAGCTGCGTCTTCTCGCGTTCGAAGCGCTTGCGGCTCTCCGCGTTCGAGCGGAGCGCCTTGCCCTGCGGCAAAAGGTAGTTCCGCGCGTAGCCGTTCTTCACGCGGACGACGTCGCCCATCTGGCCGAGCCGGGCGATCCGCTCCAAAAGGATCACTTCCATTGTTCTTCTCCTTGCTGTCCCGCCAGGTCGCGGTTAGGGGCGGCGGCGACGCCGCCCCAGCGAATATTTGGGGGTCCTATTTCAGAACGTAGGGCAGGAGCCCGAGAAAGCGGGCGCGCTTGATCGCCCGCGCAAGCTCGCGTTGCTTCTTGGCGGAAACCGCGGTGATGCGCGAGGGCACGATCTTGCCGCGCTCGGAGATGTAGCGCTCGAGGAGCTTCACGTCCTTGTAGTCGATGATGGGCGCGCCTTGGCCGGAGAACGGGCAGGTCTTGCGGCGCCGGTGGAACGGGCGGCGGGTCGGAAGCTGTGCGATATCGACCATCGTTCTAATCCTCGTCGTGCGGCGGCGCTCACGGTCGCGCCGGCGGCGCTCGTCGCGCTCCTTCTTCTGCATCTGCACGGAGGGCTCCTCCTCCAGCTTGTCGACGCGGACGGTCAGGAAGCGGATCACGTCCTCGTTGATGCGCATCTGCCGCTGCATTTCGCTCACCGCGTCATGCGGCGCGTCGATATTCATCAGCGTGTAATGAGCCTTGCGGTTCTTGGCGATGCGGAAGGCGAGGTTCTTGAGCCCCCAATATTCGGTCTTGCCGACGCTGCCGCCGCCGCTCGGCGATCACGCCCTTGAACTGCTCGACCAATTCGTCGACGCGCTGGCCCGATACATCCTGACGGGTCAGGAAAACATGCTCGTACTGTGCCATTCTTCTTCAGCCTTTCCTTTCCGACCTGCCCGGCGCGGAGCCCCGTCGAAGCCTCGTCTCGGGCATGCCGCCCGCGGAAAGGCTTGAGCGTCGCGTCTTCGAGAGCGGAGACACCGGAAGCCGGATCGCTTTGCCGATCCTGCGGACCATCCTTCGATGCCCCGCCTTCCGTTCAGCCCCCGGCCGAAGCCGGTCGTAGAAAGCGCTCTTATAGGGGCTTTCTTCGCGGATTCAAGCGGCACGGCACGGATTTGCGGGGTCGTCGAGGCCGATCCGCCCGTGGATCGGGTCAGCCGGAAACACGCGATCCGAGCTGCTGAAGCAGTTCCTCTCCGCCGCTCTGTTCGCCCCAAGTGTCGAACGAGACGAGATCGGCGAGGGGAAGATGCCGGCGCCAACCGCGGCTCTCCAGCTCCGGCCGCTCCTGAAAATGCTGCACGTAGCCGACGCAGAGGTAGGCGATCAGGACGATCTCCTTGGGAATGTTGAGAATCCGCTTCAGGGTCTCGGCGCTGATGATGCTGACCCATCCGACGCCGACACCTTCGGCCCTTGCGGCGAGCCAGATATTCTGGACGGCGCATACGGTGCTGTAGAGGTCCATGTCGGGCTGGTGGGTGCGGCCGAGCACAACCGGGCCCGCACGCTCCCGGTCGCACGTGACGCAAATTCCGATCGGCGCGCTGCGAATTCCCTCCAGCTTGAGCGATCGGTAGAGCTTGGCTCTCTCGCTTTCGAACCTTGCGGCCGCTTCGTCATTCGCCGCGCAAAACCCCTCATAGATGCGTTGTTTCACATCTCGCGCACGCACCACGATGAAGTTCCACGGCTGCATGTAGCCCACCGAGGGCGCATGGTGGGCGGCCCGCAGGATGCGTGCCAGAACGACATCCGGCACCGGCTCGGCAAGGAACTCGCCGCGCACGTCCCTGCGTGTTTCGATGCATCGATAGACCGCCGCGCGCTCGGCGGCCGAAAGCTCGCTGTTTCCCGTCATGAGTTGCCCTTCATGATCCGGCAAACAGCCTCCCGTCCGCGAAGGCCGTTCTCCATCTCCGGGCCGGTCTTCTGGCTCGAGGTCAACCTCGCGAAGCGCCTTCCCGGCCGAAGCCAGTGGCATTTGCTTCGCAAGTCGCTCTTACAGCGCTGGGCACGCGGCGGATTTGCACCGCCTTCCCAATTCTCCCGCGAACGCGGGCACCCGGAGATGGAAGATGTATGGCGCAGTCGGCGGGCCGGCGCCAGTGAGCATCGCATCCGATCCATCGCGGGCCAGTCGGGCCATTCCGCCTCGTCAAAAGCTCAAGGGCTCCCGATCGCCGCAAGACGGTCGCGAAAGAGGAAGAAGCGATCATCGGTTAAGCGGCAGCGCGCCCGCGCTCGCTTGACCTTATCGTCAACACGTGATTCCTCGCGCCTCGCGATGGTGGCGAAAGATCAATGACATTGGCATTCCTGTTCCCCGGCCAGGGGAGCCAGGCAGTCGGCATGGGAAAGGCGCTCGCGGACGCGATTCCCGCGTCCCGCGCGGTTTTCGACGAGGTCGACGAGGCGCTCGGCGAGAAGCTTTCCGCAATCATCTTCGCGGGCCCGGAGGACGCCCTGACGCGCACGCGCAACGCCCAGCCGGCATTGATGGCGGTCAGCCTGGCCGCCATGCGCGCGCTCGAAGCGGGAGGGGATTTCGGTCGGCTCGCACGCGGCCTTCGTCGCCGGCCATTCGCTCGGCGAATATTCGGCGCTCGCCGCGGCGGGGAGCCTTTCGATCGGCGATGCGGCGCGGCTTCTGCGCATTCGCGGCGACGCCATGCAGAAGGCCGTGCCGCTGGGCGTCGGCGCGATGGCCGCGCTTCTCGGGCTCGATCTCGCGGCGGCCGAGGCAGTCGCGGCGGAGGCGGCAGCGGCTGAAGAGGTCTGCGAGGTCGCCAACGACAACGCTCCCGGCCAGGTGGTCGTCTCCGGGCACAAGTCCGCGGTGGAGCGAGCGATCGAGATCGCCAAGGGCAAGGGCGCGCGGCGCGCCATGATGCTTTCCGTCTCCGCGCCCTTCCACTGCGCGCTGATGGAGCCGGCGGCGGAGGTCATGGCGAATGCGCTTGCCGGCGTCCACATTCGCACGCCGGCGGTGCCGCTTGTCGCCAACGTGGTCGCGAGGCCGCGTCACCGATCCGACCGAGATTCGCCAGCGGCTCGTCGAGCAGGTCACGGGCACCGTCCGCTGGCGCGAGTCGATGGCGTGGCTCGGCGAAAATGGCGTGACGCGGCTTGTCGAGATCGGGGCGGGAAAGGTGCTGACCGGCCTTGCCAAGCGCATCGGCGCCGAATGCCGCCGCATCGGCCGTCGGGACGCCGGACGAGGTCAAGGCGTTCGCAGCCGCGCTCGTGGAGTAGGAGGCGAAATGTTCACTCTGGAAGGAAAGCGCGCGCTCGTGACCGGCGCGAGCGGCGGGATCGGCGGCGCCATCGCCGAGGCGCTCCACGGGCAGGGCGCAACGGTCACGCTTTCCGGGACGCGCGATCGACGCGCTCAGGCGCTGTAGGAGGAATTGGCGAGCGCGACGCATGTCGCGCCGGCCGACCTTGCCGACGCCGCCTCCGTCGATCGCGCTGGTGCCGGAGGCGGAGACGCTGATGGGCGGGCTCGACATCCTCGTCAACAATGCCGGCCTCACCCGCGACGGGCTCGCCGTCCGCATGAAGGACGAGGATTTCGAGCTGGTGCTCCGGGTCAATCTGGAGGCGGCGTTCCGGCTCTCCCGCGCGGCGCTCAAGGGGATGATGCGCCAGCGCTTCGGGCGGATCGTCGGGATCACCTCCGTCGTCGGCGTGACCGGCAATGCGGGCCAGGCGAACTACGCCGCCTCGAAGGCCGGCATGATCGGCATGTCGAAGGCGCTCGCGCAGGAGGTCGCGAGCCGCGGCATCACCGTCAATTGCGTGGCGCCGGGCTTCATCGCGAGCGCCATGACCGACAAGCTGAACGAAAAGCAGCGCGAGGCGATCCTCGGCACGATTCCCGCGAGGCCGGCTCGGAAGCGGCGGCGGACGTGGCCGCCGCGGTCGTCTATCTGGCAAGCGACGAGGCGGCCTACGTCACCGGCCAGACGCTGCACGTGAATGGCGGAATGGCGATGATCTGAGGCGCCTCGGAAAGGGCCCGCAAAGCCCCGGGGAAGGCGGGTTTCCGCTGCTGGTCAAGCCATGATGAAACGTGTTAACGACCGCCCGAAAGTTTCGCCTTGAGCCCGGGTGGATGGCCGCCGAAGCTGCCGCTTCGCGGCTTTTGTGTATGCTCCGGGTCTGGAAACGACCCGAAAACGAGGAAGAGGTTATGAGCGACAACAGCATCGAGGCGCGCGTCAAGAAGATCGTCGTCGAGCATCTCGGCGTGGAAGAGGACAAGGTGTCCAAGGACGCGAGCTTCATCGACGATCTTGGCGCCGACAGCCTCGATACCGTTGAGCTCGTCATGGCGTTCGAGGAAGAGTTCGGCGTCGAGATTCCGGACGACGCGGCGGAGACGATTCTGACCGTCGGCGACGCCGTCCGCTTCCTGGAGAAGAGCACCTCCTGATCGGCGGACGAGACCGCAGATGCGGCGCGTCGTCGTCACCGGAATGGGCATGGTGACGCCGCTTGGCAGCGGCGTCGAGACGTCATGGTCGCGGCTCAGCGCCGGCGAGAGCGGCGCCAAGCGCATCACCGATTTCGAGGTCGACGATCTGCCTGCCAGATCGCCTGCCGTCATTCCGCGCGGCGACGGCTCCGACGGCACCTTCAATCCCGATCTGTCGATGGAGCCGAAGGAGCAGCGCAAGGTCGACGACTTCATCATCTTCGCCATGGCGGCGGCCGACGAGGCGCTCGCGAGTTCCGGCTGGGAGCCGAAGAGCGAGGAGGACCGTTACGCGACCGGCGTCTGCATCGGCTCCGGCATCGGCGGCATCGGCGGCATCGTCGAGGCGGGCATCACGCTGCATGAGCGCGGCCCGCGGCGCATCTCGCCGTTCTTCATCCCCGGCCGGCTGATCAACCTCGCCTCGGGCTATGTCTCGATCAAGCACGGCCTGAAGGGGCCGAACCACGCGGTGGTCACCGCCTGCTCGACCGGCGCGCACGCGATCGGCGACGCGTCGCGGCTGATCGCGCTCGGCGATGCCGACGTGATGGTGGCCGGCGGCACCGAATCGCCCGGTCGTGCGCATCTCGCTCGCCGGCTTCGCCGCCTGCCGGGCGCTCTCGACGCATTTCAACGATCGCCCGCAAGCAGGCCTCGCGGCCCTATGACAGGGATCGCGACGGCTTCGTCATGGGCGAGGGCGCCGGCGCCGTCGTGCTGGAGGAGATACGAGCACGCCAAGGCGCGCGGCGCCACGATTTACGGCGAGGTGATCGGCTACGGGCTTTCCGGCGACGCCTTCCACATCACCGCGCCCGCCGGAGGACGGCAACGGCGCCGAGCGCTGCATGAAGGCGGCGCTGAAGCGCGCCGGGGTCGACCCGTCGGAGATCGACTACGTCAACGCCCACGGCACTTCGACCATGGCCGACGAGATCGAGCTGCACGCGGTCGAGCGCGTCATGGGGAACTCCGCCGGCGGGCTCACCATGTCCTCGACCAAGTCGGCGATCGGCCATCTGCTTGGCGCGGCGGGCGCGGTGGAGGCGATCTTCTGCCTGCTCGCGATGCGCGACAACGTCGCCCCGCCGACGCTCAATCTCGACAATCCGTCGGTCGAGACGCCGATCGACCTGGTGCCGCTCAAGGCGAAGGAGAAGCGCATCGACGTGGCGCTCTCGAATTCCTTCGGGTTCGGCGGCACCAATGCGTCGCTGGTCTTCCGACGCGTCTGATGTGTTCGCGGTTCGCCGCAATCGGTGCTATGAAGCGCTCGGAGGAAGGGCCGGCCGGGCATGAGCTAGCACGAATCGCCCGAGCGACAGGGTGGATCCCCCGGACATGCCGGCGGTGTCTCCGCTCGACATGCCGGTCAGCCGACGAGGTCCAGCAGCAGCCGCGCCGCCGCATCTCGCCGAAGAGCCCGCGCCAGGTGCTGCAGCCGGAAGCCGCGCCGCCGCCGCCGCCGCGTTCGCAGAAGGCGCGGCATCCGCTGGTCGTGGTGTCGAATTTCTTCCTGATGGTTGCCGTGCTGATCGCTGGTGGCGGGCGGCGGCGCGTTCTATTTCGGCATCCAGCAGCTTCAACCGGCCGGGGCCGCTGACCGAGACGACCAGCGTGCTGATCCCGCCCGGCGCGGACCTCGAATTCGATCTCCGCTGCAGCTTGCAGCGCCACAACATCATCGACAGCCCGCTCATCTTCTCGATGGCGGCGCGCTTCAACAAGCTGGAGCTCCAAGCTGCAGGCCGGCGAATACCTGTTCCAGCCCGCCGTCAGCATGAAGCAGGTGCTCGACGACCTGATCTCCGGGCGCTCGGTGCTGCATGCGATCACCTTCCCCGAAGGCCTGACCAGCCAGATGATCGTCGACAAGCTGCATCGCCGATCCGGCGCTGACCGGCGAAATCTGCGGCCGTGCCGCCGGAAGGCTCGCTGATGCCGGACACCTACAAGTTCACGCGCGGCGACGACGCGCCAGCAGATGCTCGACCAGATGCAGCGCGTGGAGACGCGCGTCGTGGAGGAGGTCTGGTGCCGCCGCGTGCCGGGCCTGCCGATCACAGACGCCGCAGGAATTCGTCACGCTCGCCTCGATCGTGGAGAAGGAGACCGGCCGCGCCGACGAGCGCCCGCGCGTCGCCGCGGTGTTCATCAACCGGCCTGAGCAAGGGCATGCGGCTGCAGTCCGATCCGACCGTGATCTACGGGCTTTTCGGCGGCGCGGGCCTCCCGTCCGGCCGGCCGCTCTATCAGTCCGACCTCGAGAAGCCGACGCCCTACAACACCTACCTGATCGCCGGCCTGCCGCCGGCGCCGATCGCCAATCCGGGCCGCGCGGCGCTTGAGGCGGTCGCCAACCCGTCGCGCACCAACGAGCTCTATTTCGTCGCCGACGGGACCGGCGGGCACGCCTTCTCCTCCACGCTCGAGGAGCACAATCGCAACGTCGCGCGCTGGCGGCAGATCCAGGAGCAAGAGCAAGACGCGCCGCAGGCGGCCGACAAGCCCGCGGCGGCGCCGGCACCGGCACCCGCGGACGCGGCGCGGGTGCAACGACCCGGCGCCGGCCGACGCTCGCCGGGCGATGCGCCGCGCGGCGCGCCGGCCGCCGACGGCGGAACGAACCCGACTAGGAGCGTACTGCAGCGCGGATCGCAGGGCGGGCCGGTTGGCCACCAGCGTGGCGCTGTTCTCGTCCGCAGTAAGACTGAGGATTTTCGTTAGTCAAACGAGCAGCTCCGGGGAACGATGGCGCTGTCCAGCATGACCGGCTTCGCCCGCGCTTCCTTCGAGGTCGGACGGCGGCGAAGTTCTCCTGGGAGCTGAAGAGCGTGAACGCGCGCGGCCTGGAGATCCGGCTGCAGGCTGCCGCCCGGGCTCGACCACTCGAAGCGGAGGTGCGCGCGCGAGTCCGCGAGGCGGATCGCGCGCGGAAGCTGCTTCTTCGCGCTGGCGCGGGAAGCGGACAGCGGAGCGCACGCAGCTGACGCTCAACGAGGAGGCGCTGGCGCTCGTCGTCGCCGCGGCGCGGCGGCTCGCGGCGGTGGAAGGTATCGCGATGCCGACGGCCGACGGCCTCCTCGCCATCCCCGGCGTGCTGCAGGACGGCAGCGTCGCGCTGCAGGGCGAGGCGGCCGAGCGCCGAGACGAGGCGGTGCTCGCGGCGCTCGGCAGCGCGATCGAGGCGCTCGGGCCGCGCGGCAGGAGGAGGGGAAGCGTCTCGCCGCCGTGCTTGGCGACCAGCTGCATCGCATCGACAGATGGTCGAGGCGGCGGCCGTCGTCGCGCGGAGGCGCCGGAAGCTTCTTAAGGCGCGCATCCGCGAGCAGGTCGCGCTGTTGACCGCGGATGCGTCGGCCTCAATCCCGACCGGCTGCACCAGGAGGCGCTGATTGCGGCGACGCGCGCCGATGTGCGCGAGGAGACCGACCGGCTAAAGAGCCACGTCACGAGCGCCCGCGAGCTGATCGAATCCGGCGGTGCGGTCGGGCCGGCGGCTTGAGTTCCTGGCGCAGGAATTCAACCGCGAGGCCAATACGCTCTGCTCGAAGGCGTTTCGACGCACGACTGACCGCCGATCGGCCTGGAGCTGAAGGCGGTCATCGACCAGTTCCGCGAACAGGTGCAAAATCTGGCATGAGCAGCCGCGCCGATCCAGCTTCGCCGCAGGGGCCTGATGTTCGTGCTGTCGTCGCCGTCTGGCGCCGGCAAGTCGACGCTCGCGCGGCTGCTTCTGAGGAGGAGAAGGACCTCGTCCTGTCGATCTCCGTCACCACGCGGCCGCGGCGCGCGAGCGAGGTGGAGGGCCGGCACTACCATTTCATCGACGAGCCGGCGTTCGCGCGCATGCGGGAGCACGGCGAGCTGCTGGAATCGGCGGAAGTGCACGGCAATCTCTACGGCACGCCGCGCGCGCCGGTGGAGAAGGCGCTGGCGCGCGGCCGCGACGTCCTGTTCGATATCGACTGGCAGGGCACGAAGCAGCTTTCGCGAAATCGAAGCGACCCGCGGCGACCTGGTGCGCGTCTTCGTGCTGCCGCCGAATTTCCACGAGCTGAAGGCGCGGCTCGAGCGCCGCGCCGAGGATGCGCCGGAGACGATCAGCGCGGCGGCTCTCGAACGCCATCGCGCGGAAATCGGCAAGTGGACGGAATACGACTACGTCATCATCAACGAGGATCTCGACCGCTCGTTTCCGATGGTGCGCGCGATACCTGCAGGCCGAGCGCATGCGGCGCGAGCGCGTCACCGGGCTCGGCGGCTTCGTCGAAGGCGCTCTCTGAGGGAAGCAGACGACGGCGGTTCGCGCGCGGACCAGCCTCAGCCCTGGCGTAAAGCGCGCGCGAGGCGGAGAAAGCCCTCGACCGGGCACATCCTCGGCGCGGAGCGTCGGCGCGATGCCGGCGTCGGCGAGGACGGGCTCCGGGGTCGGCCCAGAGCTGCTTCAGGCTTGAGCGCAGCATCTTGCGCCGCTGGCCGAAGGCGGCGGCGGTTACCGCCTCGAGCGCTGCGACCGGCAGCGGCTCCGCGTCGGCGCGCGGCTCGAGCCTGACCAGCGACGATGTCACCTTCGGCGGCGGCGTGAAGGCGCGGGCCGGCACGTCGAAGAGGCGCCTTGCTGTCCGCCCGCCATTGCGACAGCACGGCAAGCCGCCCGTAGGTCTTCGAGCCGGGCGCCGCGACGATCCGCTCCGCGACCTCGCGCTGGAACATCAAGGTCAGGCTCGCCCAGAAGGGCGGCCAGGGCTCGGCGGAGAGCCAGCCGACGAGAAGCGGCGTCGCGATGTTGTAGGGGAGGTTGGCGACGATACGGAGCGGGGCGTCCGGCGGCGAGCTCGCGCATAGTCGAAAAGTCAAGCGCGTCGCCTTCCACGATCGTCAGGCGGCCGGGCGCCGCCGCGGCGATCTCCGCGAGCGCCGGGAGCGCGCGGCGGTCGCGCTCGATCGCCAGTCACGTGGGCCGCGCCCTCGAGCAGAAGCGCGCGGGTCAAGCCCGCCCGGGCCGGGCCCGACCTCGACGACGTGGCTGCCGGCGGAGCGGCCCGCCGGCGCGCGCGATGCGGCGCGTCAGGTTGAGGTCGAGCGAGAAAGTTCTGGCCGAGCGGCTTTCCTGGCGGAGAGGCCGTGCGCGGCGATCACCTCGCGAAGCGGCGGCAGCGCCGCGAGAGCGCCGTCGTCGCTCAGGCAGTGTCGCTCAAGCGGCGCCTTCGCGGAGGCGGGCGTCTCCGCCAGGCGCGAGCGCCGCGATCAGGCTCGTCGCGCGCGCCTTGCCGGTTCCGGCGAGCGACAGCGCCGTGCCGTGGTCGGGCGAGGTGCGGACGAAGGGGAGGCCGAGCGTGACGTTGACCGCCTCGTCGAAGTGCAGCGTCTTGATCGGGATCAGCGCCTGGTCGTGGTACATGCAAAGCGCCGCGTCGTAGGTCGTGCGCGCCTCGGCATGAAACATCGTGTCGGCGGGGAGGGGACCGAGTCGCGTCGATGCCGGCTGCGCGAAGCGCCTCGACCGCCGGGCGCACGATCTGCGGCGTCCTCGGGCCGAGCATGCCCTCCTCGCCGGCATGCGGATTGAGGCCGGCGACCGCGAGGCGCGGCTCGCGATGCCGAAGCGGCGCTGCAGGTCGCGCGCGACGATCTGCCGGTCTTGACGATGAGCGTCCGTGGTCAGTGCGCGCGGCACCTCGGCGAGCGGGAATGTGGACGGTGACGGGGACGACGCGAAGCGCCGGCCCGCAGAGCATCATCACCGGTGTCGGCGGCTGCGCCGAAAAGCTCCTCGCGCGAGCGCGCCGAGAAACTCCGTGTGGCCGGGAAACGGAAAGCCCGATCGCGTCAGCGCCTTCTTCTGCATCGGGATTGGTCGACGACGGCGCTTGCCGCGCCGTCATGCACGAGCTCGGCGGCGCGGCGGATCGAGGCGATGACCGCCTGCGTGTCGGCGGCCGTCGATCGCGCCCGGCGCGCCGGTGACGGCGGGCATCGCCCTCCAGGCAGGGGAGCGCCTCAGCGAAGACCTCGGCGGCGTCCGCCGGGCGACGCAACCGACGATCGGAACTTCCCGGCCGAGCGCTGCGGCGCGCCGCGCGAAAAGCGCGGCATCGCCGACGAAGACGAAGGGCGGAACGCCGGCGCGTCGGCGCGCCAGCCAGGCTTCGATCGCGATGTCGGGGCCGATGCCGGCGGGCTCGCCGAGCGTCAGGGCAAGCGGCCTGCGATCGGGCGCGGCTCACCGGTATTCGATGACGGCGTCGGCGCGCAGGTCGCGCAAGATAGCGCCTGCGCCAGGAGCTGGCCGCGCTCGTCGGAAAGTTTGTCGCGCGCCGCGGTGCCGCCTCGGTCTCGCCTGGGATCGCATTCTTCGCGCAGACGGCGATGACCTGGAAGCCCTCTGTCACGCGCTCCGGCTTCGTCGTTCCGCCGACGTCAGGTGGCACGAGCGGCGCCTTCAGAGTATCGGCGAGGCTCCCTCGTCGCGCCGGACCTGCGGCTTGACCACGATGCCCGGCGTGCCGGCTCGCCTGTTCGACGCTGTGGTCGCAACCCTGGAAGGCGCTGCGGAAGGCATTTGCCTGACTGAGCCGCTGCGCTGGACGACGGTTGGCGACCCGGGCGGCACGATGAAACAGGATCTGCTGCAGCATGTATTCGGTCGCCGTCTTCTGCTTCGCGGCGGCGTCGGACTGGTTGTTGCAGCGCCGCGGCGACGTCCTGGTCGGTGATGTTGATCGTGGCACGGAAGCGCGCGCGCACGATCTCGCACCCAGGCCATGTTGGCGCGCAGGAAGTCCCTGAACGTCGGCGGCTCGATTCCGGCCTGGCGCATGGCCTGGATGAATTGGGCGCGGGCTGAGCTTGGCGGCCGCGGCGCGCTTGGCAATTTCCTGATCGATTTCCTGATCGCTCACGTCGATGTGGAGACGTGCCGCCTCCTGCATCATCAGCTTCTCGTTGATGAGCTGATCGATCGCCTCTTTCTCGCCGGCGTGTCCCTGGGTGAAGACGCGCAGCATCTTCGTGCGCTGCTGGATGTCATAGGTAGTGATCGGCTCGTCGTTGACGAGGATCTTGACGGCGTTCTCCGCACGGGCCGGCGGCACGTGGATCGACAGGAGCGCTGCCACGCAAGAGCGCCGCAACCATGCCGATCAGCTTCAACGTCGCTTGCCGGTATCTCTGCCTCATCATCATAGAGCTGTGCGCGCCTTTTACGGGCGAATCGGGCCGCCACTCTAAGGATCAATCTGTCGAAAATCCGGCCGTAGCGCCCTCTTATTGTCCTTCGGGATCAGTTGGAAGGTCCGAGCTGAAGCCGCCGGAGGCGAGCGTTCTGAGGCTCACGCGGAAGAAGATCTGCCGGGCGTTGAGACGAGATCGGAATAGGGGTCCGTGGTCTCCGAATACGTGGCGGAGGCGCTGAAACAGTCGCCGGCATAGGCAAGTCCCGAGGCTGTCGGAGACGCGGCTCTGGTGGCGCAGATCGAAGACGAGCGAGCCCTGCAGCGACCATTTGTCGACGAATCCGAGCGATGCGGAGGTCGAAAGCTCCTCGCGCCGCGTGAAAATGCCGGAGGCGGGGCTTTCGCGCAGGTAAGTGTAATCGACCGAAGCGCTGCTCTTCCCGATAGCCGCCGACGGCGGAGATCTCGCCGCGGTTCAACTTCAGGTCGCTGTTGTCGAAGCGGCCGCGTGCGGTGAAGGCGAGGCCGAGGCCGGTGTTCACGGTGACGCGGGATACATAGTCGGAGGCGTGCGTTTCCAGTCCGGAGCCGATGCCGGTCAGGGCGTGGTCCTGCAGAGCGAAGGAGTTCAGGCCGGCGAGCTGGTAGGAGCGGCCGACAAGGGCGTCGATCGAGGCGCCGTTCGGGAAAAGGCCTTGGTAGAGGAAGCCGAGATTGGCGCGCGTGCCGCCCTCCTGGCGATCGTAGCCGGCGAACTTGTCCCACTTGAACAGGGTCGTGTCGTCGAATTCGAGGCTCTGCGAATCCTCGTTCGGCAGGGCTCCCGGCGCGCATCTCGTCCGGCCGCGCGATGACCTGCACCTTCGGGCCGAAGGTGTGCGTCGTTGCGCCGAGCGTCGCGAGGAACGGCCACTCATATTCGACGCCGATGGCGGGCATGACGCGGCCGACGAGCGGGGTGTCGGTCAGCCCGGCGGCCGCGTCGGTTGACGCCGTCCAGTCGGCGTCGGCCTGCAGGTAGCTGAACGGCGTGAACAGCTGGCCGCCCGGCAGGATGAAGCGACGCTGCCAGCTCGCGCGGGTGGTTGCGCGCGTGAAGGTGCCGGCGACGCCCGCGTAGTAGGGCGCGAACGGAGCTCGGCGGATGGCGAAGGTCGCTGGCGTCGCGCGTCAGGCTGGTGAGGTTCGAATCGAAGGTGACCTCTCCGCCCAATATCGGCTGACCGAGCATGTAGTTGTGGTCGATCACCGGGTGGATAACCGCCTGCTCGGCCTGGTCGTCGTGCATGTAGACGCTGCCGTCGGCGAGGGTCTCCTCGGTGTTCTCGCGTTGAATGCCGAAATAGTAGCCGCTGACGTTGAAATAATTTCGCTCGCTCATGCCCGTCAGGTAGACGGTCGAGGGAAGCTCCAGCCCCTGCAAGTCGGGAATTCGATAGTCGCGGTTGAACGTGTGGTCGGAGATGGCATTGGCGACTCCACCCGAAGGTCCAGTCTTTGGCGATGCTGAAGCTGGCCTCCGAGTGGAGGCTGCCGCGGAACGTGCGATCGCCGCTCAGCGGCTGGCCGTTGTCGGTGAAGGCGCTCGGGTCGCGCTGGAAAATTCCGGCGGCGCGGATCGAGTAGGAGCCGTTCATCAGGCGCTGGCGCCATTCCGCCTGCATGAGCAGACCCTGCCGGCTCAGCAGCGTCGGCGAGAAGGTCACATCGTAGTTCGGGGCAAGGTTCCAGAAGAACGGCGTCGTCACGCCGTAGCCGATCGCGTCGCTTTGCAGCAACGAAGGGGCGAGGAAGCCCGTCTTGCGATTCACCGTCGGGTCGGGCTGGTAGAAGTACCGGCATGTAGGCGACCGGCAGACCGAAGAACTCCAGCCAGGCGCGCTCGAAATAGATCGTCTTTTGCGACTTGTCGTGGATGATGCGCGCCGCCTTGATCTGCCAGAGCGGCGGCCGCTCGGGATGATCGAGGCAAGGCTGGCAGGCGGTGTAGGCGCCTTTGCGGAAGATCGTCAGATTGCCGTCGCGCCGCTCCGCCGTCTGCGCGGCGAAATGCGTCCGGTCGGTGGTGATCAGGTTGAGGCTGGCGATGAAGCCGTCGCGGAAGTCATCGGTGATGTCGAGCTTGTCGGTGGTGATGAGGTTGCCGTCCGGGTCCAGCATGCGGACGCCGCCGGTGGCGATCAGGCGCCCGGATTTCTGGTCGTAGGTGACCTTGTCCGCATCGAGCGCGTAGCCGTGATAGTAGATCTGGACATTGCCGACCGCGGTGACCGTCTTGTGGTCGAAGTCGTAAATGAGCCGGTCGGCCTGCAGCAGCATGTGCGGGTTCGACACGGATTGCCGAGCGCCGGCCGTCTGACCGGCGGCGGGCGCGTCCGGCGACTGGGCGAATGCCGGGATTTCCGGCGCCGCAAGCGCCGCCGATGCCGCGCAGACCACGATCAGCCGGCTTGCCTTTGCGAGCCGAGACGCCACCTTGCGACGCCGATACGCAACCGCGAGCTTCACCCGTCCTCCTGAACAAGCAGGGCGGTCGCGCCGAAAGTCAGCGCGACGATCGGTGGTAGCCAGGCCGCCAGCACCGGATTGATGATGCCGTTTGCTCCAAGGTCGCCGACGATCTGGCTAAAAGCATAAAGCAGAAAGCCGATGGTCGCACCAGTCAACAGGAGCCGCCACGTGCCGCCGTAGCGCGTCAGCCGGAGGCTGACGGTCGCGGCGACCAGCACCATGGCGAGGAAGAAGATCGGGCGGCCGATCAGCGTCTGGAAGGCGACCCGGAAGGGGTCGGGATTGAGGCCGGTGCGCCGCGCGGTCTCGATGAATTCGGGGAGCGACCAGATCGACATCGTCGTCGGCTCCGCGAAGCGGCGGCGCACTTCGCTCGCAGTGAGCGAGGTCGGCAGCTCGTAGCGCGCGACCAGGCGTGGCGCCGTCTCCGCGGAGGACACGGTGGCATCGCTCAGGGTCCAGCGGCCGGGACTGTATTCGCCGCGCGGCGCTTCGACCTTCTCATGAAACTTGCCGGCGGCGTCGTAGACGAAAGCCGTCACGCCGAGCAGCGTGCGCGCATCGTCGCCGATGGAGTTCGCGTGCATGATCGAAGGTCCCGTCCTTCCCTCTTGCCGGAACCAGCGACCGCTCTCCCAGATGGCGCGGCCGGATATCTCCGCCTGTAGGTTATCGGCCCTCTGCTTCATGTCGACGGCGAGCGGGTTGAGGAGCGCCGTTGCCACAATGCCGAAGAGGAGGGCGACGGCAAAGGGGCCGACCAGGAAGCCCCAGACGGAAACGCCGCTCGCCCGAGCGATCACGAGCTCCAGTTTGCGGGAAAGGTCGAGGAGAGTGAGAAGACCGGTGAAGAGAATGGCAAAAGGCAGCGCCGCGTCGAGCAGGATCGGCATGTTCATCGCGGCCAGTTCAATTCCTGCAAGGCCGGTATAGCCGGGCAGATGGCTGAAGCGGCGAAGCACCTCGACGTAGTTGGCGAGAAAGAAAATGAGGCAGCCCACGGCGAGCATGATGACCAGCATGGTCGCGAAACGCCGCGCAAAATACCGGCTCAGCACGCTCGGCATCACGACGGCCCGCCAAGACCCGCGCCGACCTCGGCGAGATCAGACCGCTCTCGGCGGCGAAGCGCACGCCCGGCACGTTCCCACGCGGCCTCGAGGAAACGCGGAGCCTGCAATCGTGCATCGAGCATGGTCGCCGCGAGCCCGAAGGCAATTCCAAACAGCGGGATCGCGTAGAGGAAGGGAATAGCCGCGGTCGATTTGGTGCCGATTGCGGCGACGGCGAAGCCTGCGGTCCTCAGCGCTATGCAAAGCATGACGCAGGCGGTGATCGCGAAGGTTCGGTCCTGCCGGTTCGTACGCGGCCGGCCGAGAAAGGCAAGGGCGATGAAAGCAAAGGCGAGCGTGTAGAGCGGGGCCGCGATGCGGTTGTGGAGCTCGAAGGCCACGCGCCGGGTCGTCGCGGCAAGAGCCTTGTCGCTCGGGTCGGGCTCGAGAAGGTAGAGGGTGGATCGTTCCTGCGCCTCATAGATGGCGGATGTGCTCGGCTCGCCAAGCTGGCTCAGGTCGATCGCATAGGTCTGGAAATCCACCACGCTCGTGTCCGCCTTCACGCGATCCCTGCGGATGAGGACGCCGTCGCTGAGGACGAGGTAGGAGGAGCCGGCGCGCTGCAGAAGAAAGCCGGTCGCCGCGCTGTACTGAAGCGACTCGTTGGGGTCACGGTCGTCGCTGACGAAAATTCCGCGGAAGCTGCCGTCGGCCGCCTTTCGGCGGATGTGCATGGTGAGACCTTGATCGACGGTGCGGAAGCGCGCCGTCCTGCACCAGCGTGGCGATGATGTCGGTGCGCACGCGCGTCACGATTTCCCGCAGCGCCGCGAGGCTCGCCGGCGCGACCACGTGGTAGGAGAAGGCAACGACGAGCGTGACGAACAGCCCGAAGACGAGGATCGGGCGGTTGATGGTGCTGCGCGGGGCGCCCGCAGCGGCGATGACCGGCAGCTCGCTGTCGTTGGTGAGGCCGTTCAACGTCAGGATCACGGCAGCGAGGAAGGCGATCGGCGCGACCGCCTGGACGAGAGCCGGAAGTGCGAGGACCGTCATCAGGATGAAGGTCCAGATCGTCTGGCCCTTGGCGGTGACGACGTCGAGCCGACCGAGAACCTGGGTCACCCAGAGCGACGGCGACGAGAGCGAAGAGGGCCAGGAAGAAGACGCGGGCGGTCCGTCTGAGGACATAGCGCTCGATGAGCGGCATCACGATCAGCCCCTTGAAAGGCCGATCCGTGCCTTGCGGCGGTCGCGGCCGGGAACATTACGCATAGCAGACTCCCACGCTCCTGGTTTAGCGGCGGCACTTGACGCCGGCTACCCAGGCCCTGCTATCCCGTTCTTCAAGCACAAGCCTTTTCCGATCCGTGAGGCAATACCATGGCCGACCGCGCCGAGATCAGATTCGTGAAGCTTGCACCCCCGGAATCCGGCTCCGCCGTGGTTTTGACCGACCAGAACCTGAAGCTCGGGCGGCGCGCGGCGGCCCTCGACCGGTCGGCCGGCGGGCGTTTTTCCCGCGCCGCGGCGGCCGCGAAATTCAAGGGCGCGGCGATGAAGTCGCTGCAGCTTCTCGCCCCCGCGGGCTCCGAGCTCGACCGCATCGTGTTCGTCGGGCCTCGGCGATGCGGCGAAGCTGACGCGAACAGGACTGGCTGAAGCTCGGCGGGGCGATCGCAAGCGCAACCGGCGGCGCGGCGGAGGTGACCGTGCTGCTGGAGCGGCCGGACGGCGAGGCGGTCACCGCGGCGGAGGCGGCGGAGGTCGCGCTCGGAATCACGCTTCGCGCCTACAGCTTCGAGAAATACAAGACCAAGAAGAAAAAGGACGACGAGGAGGAGGCGCCGAAGCGGCGCCGCTTCGCGATCGCGACCGCCAATTCGGCGGCGGCGGAACGCGCCTGGGCGGCCGCCTCGGCGGTCGGCGAGGGCGTCGCCTTCGCGCGCGACCTCGTGAACGAGCCGGCGAACGCGCTCGGGCCGGTCGAGTTCGCCGACCGGTTGAAGGAGCTCGCCAAGCTCGGCGTCGACGTGAAAGTGCTCGGCGAGCCGGAGCTTCGCCGGCAAAAGATGGGCGCGCTCCTCGGCGTTTCGCAGGGCTCCGAGCGCCCGCCGCGCGTCGTCGTCATGCATTGGTGGGGCGGCCGGGAGAAGGACTCGCCGCTCGCCTTCGTCGGCAAGGGCGTCGTGTTCGACACCGGCGGCATCTCCATCAAGCCGGCCGCGGGCATGGAGGACATGAAGGGCGACATGGGCGGCGCCGCCGCCGTGTCGGGCCTCATGCGCGCGCTGGCGCTGCGCAAGGCGAAGGTCAACGCCGTCGGCATCGTCGGGCTGGTTGAGAACATGCCCGACGGGAAGGCGCAGCGCCCGGGCGACATCGTCACCTCCATGTCGGGGCAGACGATCGAGGTCCTGAACACCGACGCGGAGGGGCGGCTCGTGCTCGCCGACCTCCTCACCTACGTGCAGAAGTCCGACAAGCCCGCCGTGATCATCGATCTCGCCACGCTGACCGGCGCCATTCTCGTGGCGCTCGGCAGCCAGCATGCCGGGCTCTTCTCCAACAACGACACGCTCGCGAAGGAGCTCAGCGAAGCCGGCAAGGCGACCGGCGAGAAAGTCTGGCGGATGCCGCTCGGCTCGGAATACGACAAGATGATCGATTCGAAGATCGCCGACATGAAGAACATCGGCGGCCGCAACGCCGGCTCCATCACCGGCCGCGCAGTTCATCCAGCGCTTCGTCGAGAACGATACGCCGTGGGCGCATCTCGACGTCGCCGGCACCGCCATGGGCTCGCCGGCAAGCGAGATCAACCAGTCGTGGGGCTCGGGCTGGGGGGTCCGGCTGCTCGACGAGTTCGTGCGCGCGCGGTTCGAGCGGCGGCGAGGCTGACGGCGGCTCTGCGGTGGCGGAGGTTCTCTTCTACCACCTGGAGCGGCAGCCGCTGGAGGCGGCGCTTCCCGGGCTGCTGCAGCGGAGCCTCGAGCGCGGCTGGCGCGTGGTGGTGAAGGTCGGGTCGGAGGAGCGGCTGGAGGCGCTGAACGCGCATCTCTGGTCGTTCGACGACGCGTCGTTCCTGCCGCACGGCGCTGCCGCCGACGGCCACGCCGAGGCGCAGCCGGTCTTTCTTACGACCGGCGACGACAACCCGAACGCGGCGACAGGTGCGCTTCCTGGTCGACGGCGCGGAGGCTGAGGAGCTTTCCGGCTACGAGCGCACCGTCTTCCTGTTCGACGCGGGCGACGGGGAGGCGGTCGAGCGTTCGCGCGTGGCCTGGAAGGCGGCAAGGGCGGCCGGGCACGACGCCACCTATTGGCGGCAGGACGAGAACGGCCGCTGGGCGAAGCAGGCGTAGAGAAGCGGTCGAAAGCCGCGGACGCCCATCTTCAAAGCGCCGCATGCCGGGAGTAGCGTGACGGTGCTCGACGCTGAAGCGCGCATCGAGCCGGGAGGGATTTCCATGATCATGATTTCGCGGTTCGCCGCCCTTGCCGCGGCGGCGGGCCTGGTCACGTTCGGCCTCGCCGGCGGCGGACGCGCCGCCGACACGCAAGTCGCTGAATTTCGTCGAGCACGCCGACACCGACACGATCACCGACACCGGCGATGAGGATGACAGCGTCGGCGACATTCTGACTTTCGCGAACCCGGTCTTCGACGAGGCGAACAAGAACCAGGTCGGCACCGACAACGGCTGGTGCATGCGCACGGTCGTCGGCGAGGCGTGGGAGTGCTTCTGGACGCTGATGCTGAAGGACGGCCAGATCACCGTCGAGGGGCCGTTCCTCGACGCCGGCGATTCCGTCCTCGCGGTGACCGGCGGCACCGGCGCCTATGCCGGGCGCGAAAGGCGAGATGAAGCTGCACTCCCGCAACGCCGAGGGATCGGAATACGACTTCGCCTACAGCCTCATTCACTGAGTCTCAGCCGGCGACGGCCTCGCCGGATTCGCGCGCTTCAAGCTCCGCCGCGAGATCGAGCCAATCCGACTCGGCGCGGGCGAACTGGTGAACGCGCTCGGCGCGCGCCTTTGCAAGGCCGGCCGCGCCCTCCGGGTCGTCGGTGTAGAGATCTGGTGCGGAGAGCTGGCGGTCGAGCTCCGCGATCTCGCCGCGAAGTCTTTCCATCAGGCGCTCGCAGTCCTTCACCTTCTTCCTGAGCGGCGCGAGCGTTTCACGGCGCTCGGCCGCCTGTCGGCGGAGATCCTTCTGCGTGGCTTGAGGTTGTGACGGCCGCGGCGCCTCCGTGTCGGCGGACCGCGGCGCGATGCCGAGCACCATCCTGCGATAATCCTCGATGTCGCCGTCAAAGGGCGTGACCGTGCCGTTCGCAACGAGCCACAGCCGGTCGGCGCAGGCCTCGATCAGGTGGCGGTCATGGGTGACGAGGATCACGGCGCCCGAATAGTCGTTAAGCGCGTGGACGAGCGCTTCGCGGCTGTCGATGTCGAGGTGATTGGTCGGCTCGTCGAGGATCAGGAGATTGGGCGCGCCGAAGGCGGCAAGGCCCATCATGAGCCGCGCCCGCTCGCCGCCCGAAAGGTTTTCAGCCGTGGTCGACATCTTCTCGGTCGTGAGCCCCATCTGGGCGACACGCGCGCGCACCTTCGCCTCCGGCGCGCCAAGCATCAGCGCGCGCACATGGTCGAGCGCGGAAAGGCCGGGATTGAGCGCCTCGATCTGATGCTGCGCGAAAAAGCCGATCTTGAGTTTCGGCGCCCGGACAACCGTGCCGGACTGCGGGGTCAGGCTCGCCGCCACGAGTTTGGCGAAGGTCGACTTGCCGTTGCCGTTCTGGCCGAGGAGGGCGATGCGGTCGTCGTCGTCGATCCTGAGGTCAAGGCCCGACAGCACCGGCTCGCCCGGGGCGTAGCCGACCGTGACGCCTTCCATGCGGACGATCGGCGGCGACAGCGGCTTTTCCGGATCGGGAAAGCGGAAGGGGATCGCCTGCTCCTGCGTGATCGTCTGGATCGGTGCAAGCCGAGCGATCGCCTTCAGGCGCGACTGCGCCTGTCGCGCCTTCGACGCCTTGTAGCGGAAGCGGTCGACGAAAGCCTGCATGTGCTTGAGCTCGGCCGCCTGCTTCTGCTGCTCCTTCTGCTGCAGAAGCTGCCGTTCGCGATATTGCCGCGCGAAGGAATCGTAACCGCCGCGCCAGAGCGTCAGCTTGCGGGCGCTGAGATGCACGATCGTGTCGACCGCTTCGTTCAGAAGGTCGCGGTCGTGGCTGATGATGATCGCCGTATGCGGGTAACGCGCGAGGTAGCGCTCAAGCCACAGCGTGCCTTCGAGGTCGAGGTAGTTGGTCGGCTCGTCGAGGAGGAGAAGATCGGGCTCGTCGAAGAGGAGGGCCGCGAGCGCCACGCGCATCCGCCATCCGCCGGAAAAATCCGAGCAGGGCCGCGCCTGGGCGGCCGCGTCAAAGCCGAGCCCGGCGAGGATGCGCGCCGCGCGCGATTCCGCCGCGTGGGCGTCGATATCGACGAGGCGCGCGTGGATGTCCGCGATGCGAGCGGGGTCCTGTGCGTGTTCTGCTTCCGCGAGGAGCGCGGTCCTTTCGCGGTCGGCGGCGAGCACGGTCTCAATCAGTGTCTGCGGGCCGCTCGGCGCCTCCTGCTCGACCCGGCCGATCCGCGAGCTGCGCGGCAATGAGATCGTGCCGGCGTCGGGCGCGATGTCGCCGGCGATGGCGCGAAAGAGTGTCGTCTTCCCCGCGCCGTTGCGGCCGACAAGCCCGGCCTTCGCCCCGGCGGGCAAGGTGAGGTCCGCGCCTTCGATGAGCGGGCGGCCGGCAACGCGGATGGTGAGGTCGGCGATGGTGAGCATGCCGAGCGTCTAGGCGAGAGCGACGTGGAAGCGCAAGCGAAGGCCGGTCGCAGGCGAGAGATGGCGCCCGGGACCGTCCCGGGCGCCGAAGTTGCGTGCCGCCGAGCTATTGGTCCGCGGTCTCAAGCAGGCCCGTCAGCCGCCGTATGGCTGCGCGGCGGTTCTGCCGCTCCGGGCCCTGCGTATCGATCTTGAGGAATTCCTCGCCATAGCCCTGGGTGACGAGATTTTCCGGCGGTATGTCGAAGTTCTGCGACAGCGCCGTCGCCACGGCCTCGGCGCGCTGATCGGAGAGGATCAAATTGTCGTAGTCGGAGCCGACCGCGTCGGTATGGCCCTCGATCAGATAGACCTCTCCGGGGTGCTTTGCGATCACGTCCTCCATCACCCGGCCGAGCTGGTCGATCGCGGCCATCTGATCGTTGCCGATGGTCGCGCTGCCGAAATCGAAGGTGATGGTGTCGAGATCGACGCGTGGGGAGTAGGCGCGCACGGTTTGGTTCCGGAGGATCTCGTCGAGCGTATAGCGGCGCGGCAGCCTCTGCACCGGCGGAGCCAGGAGAGCGTCGCGGATCTGCGCATCCGAGGCTTGCCCGAGATCGACGATGTAGCGGTCCTGCGGGATGCGGACCCGCGGCGGCGGAACGTCGTGGAGGATCGCGGAGGGCGCGCCGGTATCGGGGTAGCGGTTGTCGATCAGCACGATCTCGCGGCCGCCCGGCAGCACCCTGCTGCGCTTGACGATGTTGCCGTCGCGGTCGCGGACGGTGACGATGTCGACACCGTGCGGCCGATGCACGATCGTTCGCGTCATCCCGTGCGGCAGGTTCTGCACCTCGACGTTGTCGGCGCCGTAAAGCAGGCGGCCGCCTTCGTCGGGAACAACCGGCTCGACGTAAAGGTCGCCGCCGCCGAGGTCGATGATGATGCGGCCGTCGCGCCGATCGACGACGTTGGCGTTGTTGTCGCCGCGGTTCCACAAATCCCGGTTCTGATTGTCGGGTGCCGCATTCTGGTTGCCGTGGCGCTGGCTCTGGTCGGTGGCGCGGTTTCGATTGGCCTGGCCGCCGGCGTTCTGGCCCGTGTTCTGGCCGGCATCCTGACCGCTCGGTTCAGGCGCGCCGATAGCCTGCTCGAGCTGCTGCAGGAGCAGGTCGCGAAGCGAGTGGACGCGGTTGGCCTGCTCGCGGTCGCCCTGGGCGTTCAGCTGCTGCTCGACGACGGAGGGCTGCTCGGCGGGCTGCTGTCCGGCCGGTTGCTGCTGCTGTTGCTGGCCTTGCTGGTTGTCATGATGGCGGCGGTTGCCGGTCCCCTGTTCGCTCTGCGGCGCCGGCTGCTGGGCGGCAGGCTGCTGCGGGCGGCTGCTGGCGGCGGCTGTTGGGGGCCGGCTGCTGGGGTGCCGAGCGGCGGCGCTGCTGGGGAGCCGGCTGCTGGGCGGCCGGCTGCTGGGGCCGGCTGTGGCTGCAGGCTGGGAGCCGGCTGCTGGGCGGCAGGCTGCTGGGGTGCCGGCTGCTGGGCGGCAGGCTGCTGGGCGGCAGGCTGTTGCTGCTGCTGCTGTTGCTGGTTCTGGTGATGGCGGCGGTTGCCGTTCCCTTGCTCCGTCTGCGGGGCAGTCCCCTGCGGCGCAGGAGGCTGCTCTGCGGCAGGCTGCTGAGGGGCGGGCTGTTGGGGGGCGGGCTGCTGGGGCGCCGGTTGCGTCGGAGCGGGTTGCTCTGCCGCCGGCTGCTGCGGGGCAGGTTGCTTGGCAGGCTGCTCGGGAGCCGGCTGCTGCGGCGCGGGTTGCTCTGCGGCAGGCTGCTCGGGAGCCGGTTGCTGCGGCGCGGGTTGCTCGGCCGCCGGCTGCTGCGGGGCGGGCTGCTGTTGCTGGTTCTGGTGATGGCGGCGGTTGCCGTTCGCGCCCTCGGGCGGGCACGACTGGCCCTGCGGACAGGGCTCGCCATTGTCCGTCTGCGCCAGGATAAACGACCGCGTCGAGGGCTGGTCGAGGGCGACGGCCGAAGCGCTCATGGCGAGCGGAAAAAGCGCGCCAATAAGCAGTTGCAGTCGAAGCTTCATCTCAATCTTTCCTTCTGACCAAGCCCCCTCGGTCCGGGCGGAACGTCTCGCACCCGCCGTGGTTCCGACTTCACGGGTGCATGCGGGCGGCAATATGGCCGGGGAGCGCAACGCCAGACGGAATTTTCAGGCTGCGTCGCTCCTGCCGGACCGGCCGGAAGCCGAGCCGTTGATAGAGCGGCAGCGCGGCCGGATGATCGAGCGTGCAGGTGTTGACCAGGATTTCCCTCGCCCCGCGGGAGAAGGCGTCCGCGATCGCCGAGCCGAGGAACCACGGGCCGATCCTGACGCCGGTCCATTCCGGCATCAGCCCGAAATAGACGAGGCGCGTGTGCAGCGGGTCGGCGAAGTTGAGCTCATAATAGCCGGCCGGCGCGCCGTTTGCGTAAAGCACGAAGATCTCCACGCCAGCTCTTATGAATTCGCGACGAAAGCGCTGCGTCCGAAAGCTCCAGCCGCTCGACCCAGAGCCAGCTCCCGCCGACCGCGCGGTAGAGATAGCGGTAGAAGTGGAGGGGGATGTTTTCCGCCTTCATCAGCGCCAGCCGTGGCGACGTCGGCATCGGTGGAAGGTTGGCCGGCCGCGCCGTCATGGCGAGGTAGGTCACCGTCGTCTCGACGACCTGTCGCCGTCATGCCGGTCCCGTCACGACCGGCGCATCGGGCCGCGAACCCCAATCGGCCCACGAGCCGTCATAGACCGCAACATCGTCCTTGCCGATCCGGGCGAGCGCGAAAAGAAGCACGGCAGCGGTGATCCCGGAGCCGCATGTCGTTATCACCGGCGATGAGAGATCGACGCCAGATTCTCGAAAAGCTCGAGAAATCTTCTCCGGCGGAAGAAGCCGGCCGGCGGCGTCGGAGAGCGCTGTCGTAATGCAGGTTCAGCGCGCCCGGCATGTGGCCGGACGCGAGGCCCGCGCGCGGCTCGGGAAGCTCGCCGCGGAAGCGCGGCGCGGAGCGCGCATCAAGCACCGTCTCGCCGCGGTCGAGCGCGGCGCGGACCGCATCGAAATCGCGCAGCGTGCGCGGGCGAGAAGGCGGCGGCGAAGCGCGTCGGCTCCGGCGTCGCTTCGCCGGCTTCCTTCGGATAGCCCGCTTGATCCCAGGCCGAATTCCGCCGTCCAACACCCTGACATCCTTGGCCCCGAAGACCTTCAACGTCCACCAGACGCGGGGGGCGGAGAAGAGCCCGAGCCCGTCATAGACGACGATCGTGTCGTCTGCCTTGAGGCCGAGGGCGCCAGCGGCCTCAGCGAACTCGGCTTCCGTCCGGCAGCATGTGGGGCAGGTCGGTCGTGCGGTCGGCGATGTGGTCGATGTCGAAGAAGACGGCGCCGGGGATGTGCCCGCCGCGATACTCCGCTTTCGCGTCGCGGTTCTGCGTCGAGGCAGATACCAGGAGCCGTCGACGATCTTCACCTTCGGATCGCCGAGCCGTTGCCTTCAGCCATTCTGCCGAGACGAGAAGCTCGCTCATTGCGGGTCCGTCGAAGGCGAGGCGGATGCGGCGGTTCTGGCGGCCCTTCTTCTCGATCTTGGTGATCGCGACCGGGCCGATCTCGGCGGTGGAGCGGACATGCGTGCCGCCGCAGGGCTGCAGGTCGATCGCGCCGTCGACGCCGATCGAGACGAGCCGCACGCGGCCGGTGCCCGTCGGCGGCTTCACGCTCATGGTGCGGACCAGGCCGGGATTGTCGGCAAGCTCTTCGTCGGAGATCCAGCGTGTCGTCACCGGATGGTCGGCGGCGACAAGCGCCATCAGCCGCTCCGTCAGCTCGTCCTTGTCGACCGCGCCGGCGTCGGTGATGTCGAAGTCGAGCCGGCTCTCCTCCGCGCCGATCGAGCCGCCGGTGACAGGGTAGGGGACGAGCGAGCAGAGGAGGTGAAGCGCGGTATGCATGCGCATGTGCCGGTGGCGCCGCTCCCAGGCGATCTCGGCGAGGACGGGCGCGCCGATCTGCGGGCGGCTCGCCGGAGGCCGGGACATGCACGATCTCGATCTTGTCCTCGCCGTAGACGGTCGCGGCGATCGGAACGATCTTGCCGCCCGGCACGCACGAGGCGTCCGGTGTCGCCGGGCTGGCCGCCGCTTGTCGCATAGAAGACGGTGCGGTCGAGGATGATGCCGCCGCGCTCGTTGATGCGCGATGACCTTGGCCTCGCAGTCGCGCCGATAGGCGTCGTCGCGGAAAAGCGGCAACGTCTCGAAGGGCATCAGTCGGCTTTCTCGAACGGAATCTCGAAGTTCGGCCGCTCGGTGAGCCAAGCCGGAACGGGCAAGCCCCTTGGAGCGCAGGAATCGGGATTGAAGAGCTTCGACGCGTAGCGGCTGCCGTAGTCGCAAAGCACCGTGACGATGGTATGGCCGGGACCGAGCTCGCGCGCCATGCGGATGGCGCCGGCGACGTTGACGCCGGTCGAGCCGCCCATCACGAGCCCCTCGTCGACGAGGTCGAAAACCTGGGCGACGGATTCCGCGTCGGGGATCTGCCAGGCCATGTCGACCGGCGCGTCCTCGAGATTGGCGGTGATGCGGCCCTGGCCGATCCCTTCGGTGATGGACGAGCCCTCGGCCTTAAGCTCGCCGTGCGTATAGAAATTGTAGAGCGCGGCGCCGGGGACGTCGGCGAGGCCGATCTTGATCGTCGGGGTTCTTGCCTTTCAGGTACATGCCGACGCCGGCGAGCGTGCCGCCCGTGCCGACCGCGGAGACGAAGGCGTCGACCTTGCCGCCGGTCTCCTCCCAGATTTCCGGGCCGGTCGAATCGATGTGCGCCTGCCGGTTGGCGACGTTGTCGAACTGGTTCGCCCAGATCGCGCCGCCGCTTCCGATCTTCGCAAGCTGCTCCGCCAACCGTCCGGAAAGCTTCACGTAGTTGTTCGGGTTGCTGTAGGGCACGGCGGGCACCTCGATCAGCGTCGCGCCGCCGGATGCGGAGCGCCTGCTTCTTTTCCTCCGACTGCGTGTCGGGGATGACGATGACCGAGCGGTAGCCCAGCGCCTTGGCGACGAGCGAAAGCCCGATGCCGGTATTGCCGGCCGTGCCCTCGACG
Source organism: uncultured Alphaproteobacteria bacterium (assembly GCA_963750115.1). GTDB lineage: Bacteria > Pseudomonadota > Alphaproteobacteria > Rhizobiales > Afifellaceae > DASWJZ01. The sequence continues at coordinate 407,301 of CAVVPM010000016.1, forward strand.
ATCGTGCCGCCGGGCTTCAGCGAGCCGTCGCGCTCCGCCTCGCGCACGATCCAGAGAGCCGCGCGGTCCTTCACCGACTGGCCCGGATTGAGGAACTCCGCCTTGCCGAGGATCTCGCAGCCCGTCGTCTCCGACGCCGCTTCAGGCGGACAGCGGCGTGTTGCCGATGAGATCGAGAACGGAACTTTGCGACGGTCATGGCGCCTCGCCTTCGAATCCGGCGGCAAGCTATGCCCTGCGCGGAAGGGGGGCAAGGAAAGGCGTCCCAGTGGCCAGCCTGCGACGCGAAAATCGGGTCCGTTCGCGAAGCGGCGCGGCACAAAGCCGTTCAGGCGAATCGATTTCGCTGGCAAGACTCGCAGCGATGCGATGCGCAAGGATTGACATTCGGCGCGGTGTTTCACGGGAAACGATTTGTTAACCATTATGTGATTTGCGCGCCGCGCGGATCGATTCGCGCAAGGATGCAACTCCTCCTTGCCAATGAGATGAGCAGGTTCTTGAAGAGATAGCGTGAGGTCGTGCAGCCACCCGTCGTTGGCGGCGGCCGAAATTTCAGACGCCGCGGCCGAAAATCCCGACGATGACGTTCCGCGCCTGGCGGGTGAATTTTTCGCTCGCATCCGCCGACCGCGATCCGGAGACCGCGTTGAGTTCGGCCTGCCGCCTCGCCAGCATGCCGGCGATCTTGTCGACGAGCTCGGGGGCACGCGCGAAGACGCGCTCGAGCGACCACTTGGTGATCTCGATCGCATCGACATTGGTGACGGCGGCAACCGTCGCCGTCCGCCGGTCGCCGGTGAAGAGAGACATCTCGCCGACGATATCGCGGGGGCCAAGCTTCGCCACCGACTGCTCGCGCGCGTCCTCGTCGACGAAGGTGACCGAGACTTCGCCCGTCACGATGACGAACATCGCGCCGCCGAAATCGCCCTGGTTCATGAGCCTGGTTCCCGAGCGGAAGAAGGTCGGCCGGCTTTGCGCGGCGAGAAAGCGAAGCTGCTCTTCGTCGAGCGCCTCGGCAAAGAGCGGAACGTCTGCCAGGAATTCGGCGGAATCCATATCTCGCGGTGCCTCCCCGCTCAGGGTCGCTGGACGCCGGTCGCCGTCACGTAAACTGAATAGACCTCGTTGGTGCAGGTGACAAAGAGGCGATTGCGCTTCGGACCGCCGAAGACGAGATTCGAGACGTTCTGCGGAAACTTGATCTTGCCGAGAATGTCGCCTTGCGGCGCGAAGACGTAGATCGCCGGCCCGGCACTCGACCAGACGTTCCCGTCGGTGTCGACGCGGAATCCGTCGGGAATGCCGTCGGGGAAGAGGAAGCGGGGCTTGCCGCCCTTCAGGCTGTTGTCCTTGCCGACCTTGAAGGCACGGATGTGGCGGGGCTGGTCCGGCTCGTGCGAACTCGCGGAGTCAGCGACGTAAAGCTCCGACTCGTCGGGCGAGAAGGCGAGGCCGTTCGGGCGGTCGAAGTCGTCGGCGACGACGGCGAGCTTTCCGCTCTTCGGATCGAAGCGGAAGACGTAGAACCCATCCTGCTCGATCGCGCCCTTGTGGCCCTCATAGTCGCTCAGGATGCCGTAGGGCGGATCGGTGAACCAGATGGTGCCGTCGGACTTCACGACGACATCGTTCGGCGAGTTCAGGCGCTTCCCCCTAAAACTGTCGGCGATGCACCGTGATCGTGCCGTCGGTCTCCGTGCGGGTCACGCGCCGGCCGCCATGCTCGCAGCTGACGAGACGGCCTTCGCGGTCGCGCGTATTGCCGTTCGAGTAGTTCGAATCGGTGCGGAACACGCTGACCGATCCGCCGATGCCGTTCGGGACCCAGCGCAGCATGCGGTTGTTCGGGATGTCGCTCCAGACGAGGAAATTTCCGTCGTTGAACCAGACCGGCCCCTCCGCCCAGCGGCAGCCGTCGAAGAGAAGCTCCTTCTCGCAGGTGCCGTTGATGAGCCAGATGAAGCGCTTGTCGTATTGTTCTGAATCAGGTCCGACGAGAGCCATTGTTCCCCCCGATTAGCTTTGCGGTTACAGCCCGGCCGCGGCGACTTTCGCGGCGCGGGGCCGTTCCCCTCACATCACCGCGCCGATCTGCCAGGGCACGAATTCGTTGTCGCCGAGACCGAGCGTTTCACTCTTGGATTGCTCGCCCGAGGCGATCGCGAGGATACTTCCGAAAATCTCTTCGCCCTTCGCCTCGATGGCTCGCGCCGCCGTCGACGATGTCGCCGCAGTTGATGTCCATGTCCTCTGCCATGGTCGTATAGGCGCGGTAGTTGGTGGCGAGCTTGATCGTCGGCGCCGGCTTTGAGCCGAAGGCCGAGCCGCGGCCGGTGGTGAAGCAGACGATCTGGCGCCGCCGCGATCTGCCCGGTCACGGAGGCCGGGTCGTAGCCGGGGCTGTCCATGAAGACGAAGCCCTTCGTCGTGATCTTCTCGCCATAGTCGAGCACGTCGGCAAGCGGCGCGACGCCGCCCTTCGCCGCCGCGCCGAGCGACTTTTCGAGGATCGTCGTCAGCCCGCCGGCCTTGTTGCCGGGGGAGGGATTGTTGTTCATGTCGCCCTTGTTGCGGCGCGTATAATCCTCCCACCAGCGGATGCGCTCGATGAGCTTTTGGCCGGCTTCCTCCGACGCCGCCCGGCGCAGCAGCAGTTGCTCGGCGCCATAGATTTCCGGCGTCTCGGCAAGCACCGACGTGCCGCCATACCGCACCAGAATATCGGCGGCATGGCCGAGCGCCGGGTTGGCGGTGATGCCGGAATAGCCGTCGGAGCCGCCGCATTGGAGCGCGACCATGAGCTCGCTCGCGGCGACGTCGGTCCGCTCGATCACGGGAAGCGACGGCAGCAATTCCGCGATCATGCGCACGGCATTCTCGACCGCGCGCCGCGTGCCGCCCGCTTCCTGGATCGTCAGCGTATGGAAGTGATCCTCGTCGAAGCCGTATTTCGCCTTGAGGCGCCCGATCTGCATGACCTCGCAGCCGAGCCCGACGAAGATCGCGGCGGCGACGTTCGGATGCGTGGCATAGCCCCAAAGGACGCGCTCGAGATTGTCGAAGCCGTCGCCGGCGTCCGCCATGCCGCAGCCGGTGCCATGCGAAAGCGCAATCGCGCCGTCGATATGCGGATAGTCGGCGAGCATGCCCGAATGGTTGACGCGGTCGGCGATCATGCGGATCGCGGTGGCCGAGCAGTTCACGGTCGAGCAGAGCGCGATATAGTTCCGGGTACCGATCCGCCCGTCCGCGCGGCGCAGGCCCTTGAAGGTCGCCTTAGTCGGATCGCGGTATTGGACCGGTTTGAAGTCGACCCCGATCCGGTAGTTCTGGTCATGCTCGCCCATGGCGCAGTTGTGCACATGGACATGCGCACCGGGCGGAATGTCGTCGGTCGCAAAGCCGATGATCTGGCCGAACTTCAAAACGGCCTCGCCCTTGGAAATGGGGCGCGTCGCAATCTTGTGGCCCATCGGAACGGCGCGCGCGACAGTCGCGTTTTCGCCCTCCAACTTCGTGCCGGTCGGGAGCGACACCGCGGCAACGACGACATTGTCGTCGGGGTGGAGCCTGACGAAGCGGCGGGCCGGGGCATGCGGCGCCGTGGCGCCCGCAGGCGCCAGCGTGCTGACATTCGAATTTTCTGACATTGCTTTCGAGCCTCAGGCCAAAAGTATGGTTCAACGCGCCGCTGTCAATCGGTGCGACTTCGAGCCAATTCTGTTCCGATTGAATCAGAACAGGGCTCTATCTCCTTGCTTCAGCAAGATCTTATCCGAAAGGCGGTTTCCACTTTTCGGGATCATGCTTTAGCCGTCAAGCCGCGCCATCGCCTTCACCACGCCGACCCGGTCGTGCACCCAGCCAGGCATGGCTCGCGGCAGCTCGTCGAGCGGGCAGCTGTGCGTGTTCAGCGCGGTTGTCGGGATCTGGCCGGCACGGATCGCGCCGACGACCGTGTCGAAGTCCTGCCGCGTCGCGTTGCGGCTCGCGTAAAGGGTGAGCTCGCGCCGGTGAAATTCCGGATCAGAAAAGGAAATATTGTCCTTGACGACGCCGACCATCACATAGGCCCCGCCGCTCGCGGCGAAAGCGAAGCTCGCCTCCATGGCCTTGGCGCTGCCGGTCGCGTCGAAGATCACGTCGAAGTTTTCGCCGCCGGTCAGCGCCGCGGCTTCTGCGGTGGCGTCCGCACCGGCGACAATGGTCGAGCCGATGCCGGTGATGCGGCTCGCACGGTTCAAAACGTCCGGCACGCGATCCATCAGCGTCACCTCCGCACCGGCGATCCGCGCAAAAAGCGCGGCGCCAAGACCGATCGGGCCGGCACCGACGACGAGCGCGCGGTCGCCCGCCGAGAGCTGCGAGCGGCGAACCGCGTGGGCGCCGATCGCCAAAAACTCCACCATCGCCGCCTGATCGAGGTCGAGCCCGACGGCCGGATAGAGATTGGCCTCCGGTAGCGCGATCCGCTCCGTCATGCCGCCGTCGCAATGCACGCCGAGGCAGGCGAGGGTGGTGCAGCAATTGGTCTTGCCGCGGCGGCAGGCGACGCAGGTGCCGCACGAAAGGTAGGGGATGACGATCACCTGCTGGCCGGCCTTGTAGGCGCTTCCCTTCGGCGCCTCGATAACCTCGGCGGAGAGCTCGTGGCCCATGATGCGGGGGTAGTGCAGGAAGGGGTGGAGGCCTTCGAAGATGTGGTAGTCGGTGCCGCATATGCCGATGCGGCGGATGGCGAGCAGAATTTCATCCGCCCGCCGCTCGGGAAGGGGGCGCTCCTCAAGCGCCAGCATGCCCGGCTCGCGGCAGACGATGGCGCGCATCCCGTTCATCGGAGCATCGGGGCAGAGCTCATTTCACCACCTTGCCGTCAGCGCCGATGACGCCCTTGGTCAGGATGATGTTGGCGTAAAGGCGCCGGTCGGTCGTGGCGACGATCGCGAAGCAGGTCTTGGCGCGCTCATAGAAGCCGAAGCGCTCGATACGTGCGATCTTCACCGGGAAGCCGGCGAGGCGATCGACGATCTTTTGAAAATCGGCGACGGTCGGTGGGATTTCGCGCGGCTTTCCGACCACCTGCATGCCGTTCGCCGGGGCCTTCACGAAGGAATCGAGCGGCAGCACCGAGAGGATCGCGCTGAGCGCCTGGCTCGTATCGGCGCCGTCGAGACGGACCAGCCGGCGGGCGTTGCTCTTTGCAGGATAGTTTGCATCGACGATGGCGATCTCATCGCCATGACCCATGGCGCGGAGAATCATCAGAAGCTCGGGCGTGAGCAGCGGGTCGATGCCAATCAGCATGGTTTCACCTCAGGCGGCTCGAAACGCGGGAGCCCTTATCAATTTTCGAACGTCAGGCGCTCGTCGGGCGATCTCACTTGCGGATGCGGTTGCCCGTGTCGGGATCGAACAGACAGGCCTTGCGGGCGTCGACCTTGATGCCGACGGTGGAGTCGACCGCGACGTCGAAATCCTTGCCCATCTGGACGATGACCTGCGTCGAGCCGAGGGTGCAGGTCACGATGGTCTCGTTGCCGGTCAGCTCGCAGGCGAAGACGGTTGCCCGCAGATCGGCCGCGGCCGGCTCGACGATCGTTGCGTCCTCGGGCCGGAAACCGAGGATCACGCCGTTCCGCGCCGCGTGCCCGTCGACCGCGATGCGGCCCTCGGGCACGACGAAAGCCGCATCCGCCACCGAGCCGGAAATCGTGTTCATCGGCGGGGAACCGATGAAACCGGCGACGAAGAGGTTCGCCGGATCGTCGTAGATCTCGCGCGGCGGGGCGATCTGCTGGACCACGCCCTTGTTCATGACGGCAACGCGGTGGGCGAGCGTCATCGCTTCGATCTGATCGTGGGTGACGTAGATCGTCGTGATTCCGAGGTCGCCTTGCAGACGCTTCAATTCGGCACGCATGTAGCCGCGCAGCTTCGCGTCGAGGTTGGAGAGCGGCTCGTCCATCAGGAAGAGGCTCGGCCGGCGGACGATCGCCCGGGCGAGAGCCACGCGCTGCCGCTGGCCGCCGGAAAGCTGACGCGGATAGCGGTCGAGATATTCTTCAAGGTGCACCTTGCCGGCCGCCTCGCGGATGCGGCCAGCGCGCTCGGTCTTCTCGACCGAGCGGAGCTTGAGCGGGTAGCCGATGTTCTCCGAGACCGTCATGTGCGGGTAAAGCGCATAGGATTGGAAGACCATCGAGACGTCGCGGTATTTCGGCAGAACCTTGGTGACGTCGCGGTTGCCGATCACGACCCTGCCGGCGGTCACCGACTCCAGCCCCGCCACCATTCTGAGCGCGGTGGTCTTGCCGCAGCCGGACGGCCCGAGCAGCACGACGAACTCGCCGTCCTCGATCTCCAGGTTGAGGCCCTTCACGACCTCCACGGCCCCGAAGGATTTGTAGATATCGGTGAGCTTTACCCGCATGCGCGCGTCATCCCCTATCCCTTGACCGCGCCGATGAGCAGCCCGCGGGCAATGTGCTTCTGCAGGAAGGTCGCGACGACGATGACCGGCGCGATCATGATCACGATCAAGACCGACATGTTCCACCATTGCGGGCCGCGCGTGGTGTTCTGCGCGGAGACGAGCACCGGCATCGTCTGGGCATTGGCGTTGGAAAGGAAGAGCGCCAGGAGGTACTCGTTCCACGCGAGGATCAGAACGAGCATCAGCGTCGCCACGAGGCCGGAGCGGACAAGCGGCAGCGCGATGGTGAAGAACACGCGGAATTTCGACGCCCCGTCGATTTCGGCGCTCTCCTCAAGGTCAAGCGGGATGCCGGCGAAGAAGTCGCGCGTCAGCCAGACCACGATCGGCAGGTTGACGGCGGTATAGGTGGCGATCAGGGCCACTTGCGTATCGAGCAGCCGCAAGTGCTGGAACATGATGTAGATCGGCAGGACCGCGACGATCGGCGGCATGATCCGGTTCGAGATCATCCAGAATTCGATGTCGTTGTTGCCGACGGCGAGCCTGAAGCGCCGCCCGATCGTCCCGAGAAACAGGACGAAGAGGACGATCGCCACGACGCTTGCGACCTGCCAGGGGATCTTGGCGGCGGCGACGGCCACCACGACGGCGGCGAGAAGCAGGAGAAAGCAGGCGATCGCGGCAAACTTCACCCGGAAGCGGATGCGGACGAGCGCGTAGGCGGCGAGCGAGCCGATCAGCACGGCAAGGAGCGTGCTGGCTCCCGCGACGACGACCGAATTCAAATAGGGCCCGAGCGTGTCGTTCTCCAGGAGCATGAAACGCCATGCCTGAAGCGTCGGCTTGAAGTCCAGGAAGGGGAAATAGAACGGACCGTTGTCGACCTCGAGCTCGGCCTTGAACGACGTGACCAGCACCCAATAGAGCGGGAAGAGCACCACCAGCGTCCAGACGATCAAAGCGGTGTAGGTGCCGACCTTGGGCAACAGCGCCTGTTCGTCGATCGCGTCGGGCTCAAACAGGCGCTGAAAAAGCGATCGCGTGCCCGCCTCCTTCATCACTGAAATCTCCGCGCGCGTCTGACCACGAAGTTGAAGAATGAAACGCAGGTCAGGGTCGAGGCGAAGAGAAGCATATAGCCGACCGCGGCAGACGTGCCCAAATCCTGGGTCCGCCAGGCAATGAACGAGTGCAGCGTCATCAACTCCGTCGAAAGGCCCGGACCGCCGGCGGTCAAGACATTCGGCAGGTCGATGATCTTGAAAGCCTCGATCAGCCGGATGAGCACGACCGTCGCCGCGATCGGGGCAATCGAGGGCCAGGTGATGTCGCGAAAGACCTGCCAGCCTCCCGCCCCGTCGATGCGGGCGGCCTCGACCTGATCGCGCGGCTGGTTCTCGATCGCGGCGAGGAGCACGATGAAGACGAACGGCGTCCATTGCCAGGTGTCGCCGACGATCACCATCAGGCGCGCCGACCAGGGGTCGGTCGACCAGGCCCATTCGCCAAGGCCGAAGATACGGCTGATCGGCGCGAACGGTCCCTTCTGCATGTCGGCCATCATGCGAAACATGTACGCGATGCCGACCGGGGTCACCATCAAGGGAATGAAGAAGATGACGCGGAACCAGTTACGCGCGCGGATCGGTTGCGCGCAGAGAAGAGCAAGGGAGAGCCCGAGCACGAACTGGATCAGGACCCCCACGACAACGTAGATGAACGTCGTCACCAAGGTTCCGGGAACCCCGCCGGTCGCGATGGTGCGGAGCACGAGGAGGACGATGCCCGTTGCGCCGCTCGCGGTGATCAGCCGGCCGAGGAAGCCGACGACCGAGAAGTGCGTCAGCGCGTAGCGGCCGAGCCAATAAAGGCAAAGCAGCACGAAGGCGGCGAAAAGCAGCCATTCCGTCGCTCCGAACGGCTTGAAGGTGCCGAGCAGATGATATTGCTGCGCCCCGAGGAGCAGCCGCTTGAAGTTGTAGAATCCGATGAAGGTGAGCTTGTAGCCGCCGGGCGCGAGCGCGAAGCGCGACATCGACAAATAGCCCGAAATGATCAGCGGAAATATCGCGAAGGCGAGCAGCACTATGACCGCCGGCAGAACCATGAGGCGGCCGGAGTTCCGGTCGAGGAACTCGGATAGACTGGCCGACGGCTCAGTCTCAAGCTCAGTCTCTAGTTCAGCGGTCGCAGACATCGCAGTGGTTATGCCGGGCGGAACGAGGCTGTCCCGCTAAGCGCGGAAGCGGGCAACGCCTCCCGGCGCGGTGACCCGCGCCGGGAGAATTTTCACGGTCGGACTACCTCTGAACGCCGAGCGTGTCCTTGTAGGTCGCGAGCTGCTGATCCTTGCCGATCTGATCGTTGAGATCGTTCCATCCGCTCTCGATCGTCGTGATCGCCGTCTTCTCGTCGATCTCGCCCGACAGGAAGCGCGACAGGGCCTCATCGAGCACGACCTGCTGGTACTTCTGATTCTGCGGGATGCGCAGGTCGAGGATCATGTTGGGGCTGTTCAGGCTATCCTTGATGGCGCCGAGGTAGATCTTCGCCTCGGACTCCGCCATGTTCGCCTTCTTCCAGTCGTCGTCATAGGTGAGCTGGGAGATGCGGTAGGGATTGAAGCCGGTCTTGCCGATCGTCACGTCGATATTCGACTGGGCGGGTTGGCTCATATAGGAGAAGAAGGCGTAAGCCGCGTCCTTCACCTTGTCGGCGGCGTGCGCATTGATGCCGCCGCTCCAGCCGCCGAACGCCGCGTAAGGCGCATGGTTCACGCCGTCGATGGCGTCCGGGCAGCTATCGGCGGTGCAGGCCTCAAGCTTGCCGGTATCCCAGTTCAGCACCTCTTTCGAACCGGGCATGATCTCGGCGCCCCACTTGCCGATCACCTTCGACGTGGCGGGGTCGACGGAGAGCGTGCCGACATCGCCCCAATCGAGGTTCAAGGCGCAGCGGCCCGAGACGAACAGCGGACGCGTGTCGCTCACGTCCATGTTGAGCTCGTTCGGGGGGCCGTATTTGGTGGTCTCGTTCAGGAAATCGAGCGCCTTGGAGAAGGCTTCGTTGTTGACGAGCGGCTTCATGTCGCGCGTATCGAAGAAGGCGCCTTGGGAGGTGCCCTTCGACTGGATCATCGAGCCGGCGACGTCGGTCACGAACCAGTAGCTCTGGGCGTTGCGCTTCTTGGCGATGCAGGAGCCGTAATCCGGCGTGCCGTCGCCGTTCATGTCCTTGCCGTTCAGCGCCTTGGCGTCGGCAAGATAGTCATCCCAGGTCTTCGGCGGCTGCAGCCCGGCCGCCTCGAACACGTCGCGGCGGTAATAGAGCATGTGGAAATCGCCATCGAGCGGGACGAGGTAGGTCTTGCCGGCGTATTTGGCGGAGAAATCACGGAAGAACGCGCCGATGTCGTCCCACTTGATGTCCTTGTCGTTGGCGACGCGCTGCGTGATGTCCTCCAGGTAGCCGCCGGCCACGTAGTCAACCATCCATTGCGGCGCGAAGACCGCGGCGTCGACCGAGTTGGTGCCGCTCGCCCAGTCGGTCAGGAGCTTCTGGTAGAGGTCCGAGAAGGGGACCGCGATGATGTTGATCTTGGCGCCGGTCAGCTTCTCGAAATCCGGCGCGCGGCGGGCAAGCGGTTCCTGGATGGCACCGGTCTGGGTCATGACGTTCACCGTCACGCCGTCGAACTGCTTCTGCGCCAGTGCCGGCGTCGCGGCCATGACGCAGAGGGCGGCAACTCCCGCCAAGACGTTCCTGGTCTGCATTCCTTCCTCCCTTTCGGCGGCGTTGACGCCGCTACCGTTACCCCCTGATCGGGGCATCGCTCACGGCTCGAACAGCTCTGGCTGCTCGGCCGCGAATTCGTTGAGTTGCTTCAGTCCGTTGACGAGATGCACGCGCATCGCGTCGGCGGCTCCCGCCGCGTTCCTGCGGCGAAGCTCGGCCAGAATTGCCCTGTGCTCCGTGATCGTGTCGGTGCTGCGCCGGAGGGTCGGCAGAAGCAAGCGCCGGATGCGCTCGGTCTGGCTGCGCGCGGATTCCACCACCTCCGTCACCCTCGGATAGGCGACGCAAGCGAGAAGCGTCGTGTGGAAGCGGACGTCAAGCAGGAAGAACTCCTCCGTGTCGCGCGCGGCGACGGCCGCCGCTTGATACTCGACGATCAGATTCAATCGGTCCAGCGTCTCGTTGTCGATGTCCGGCGCAATCTGACGCACCGCGGCGGTCTCGAGCGCCTCGCGCAGGAAAGTGGCCTCGGCGATGTCGCGCATGCGAATGCGGGTGACGTAGGTGCCCTTCTGCGGCTCGACGGTGACGAGCCGCTCCTCGGCGAGCCGGCCCAGCGCCTCCGACAAAGGCTGCCGCGACACTTCAAGCAGCCGACAGATTTCGGCCTTGTCGATCCGTGCGCCAGGCTGAAGGCGGAGCGAGACGATCTCGGAGCGCAGCCGCTCGTAGACGAGGCCCGATTTCGAGCCCGCCTGTCGCGCGGCACGGCGCAACAAGGGATCGTTATAGGACAAGGACGCTTCCTCTTTTCTTGTAGCGTAGCGTACTAACATTTCAGCCGGCAAGGGCGTCCAAACGGGGCGGCGACTGTATGGCGGGAGTGGCGTTCCCGCGGGGCGTCGGGTTCCGGAAGGAGCAGGGAGTGCCGCGGCGAGCGGCCAGCGGTCGAGCCGACGCGAGGTGGGCTTCGCCGCGGATCGCTCAAAGCTGTCCCATTTCGGCAAGAATTAAGTAACGCCTGGCCAACACTTTTTTTACGCTGTGTCGGTAGAACGCCAAGCGGGGGACGCAGACTGGTTCCGCGTTCCGTCCCTCACCCAAGTTCCAGCGTCATTGCGGCGGCCGATGCCAACACGCCAGCGAAAGCAGTCGAAGGTACGGCCGCTGCTCCTTCCCCTCGCGTGCCTCTTCATCCTGGGCTATTTCGCTTACCACGCGGTGGAAGGCGATTACGGGCTGTTTGCCCTCGGCAAGCTGCAGGATCGAGTGGCCTCGCTCCAGTCCGACCTTTCGAAGGCGCAGGCGGAGCGCCAGCGGATGGAGAGCCATGTCGCGCTGATGCGCCCCGAAAGCCTCGACCGGGACATGATCGACGAGCGAGCCCGCGAAGCGCTCAACATGGCCGACGCCAAGGACATCGTGATCTTCCTCGACCCGAGCGAGCGTCGCTAACGGCGTGTTAAGACGAGGCTCAGCCACGCCTCGTCCGCATGGCTGCTTTGCACAGAGAAAATGCGCGACGTCTGGCCTTTTGCCACGTAGCGTGGCGTTATTATATGCGGAGAAGAAGAATCGACGGCGGAGGAAACGATGGCGCAATCCCAGGCTGTTCCGCGGCGCGCTCGCGCGGAATTGCAGGCAGAACCGCAGCGCGTCCGCGCCGTCGGCAAGGCAAAAGCGGCGCCGATCTCAGCCTTCTCAAGAGACGAAGAGTTCAAGGCCTATCGGGCGATGCTGTTGATCCGGCGTTTCGAGGAGAAGGCCGGGCAGCTCTATGGCATGGGACAGATCGGCGGCTTCTGTCATCTCTATATCGGCCAGGAGGCGGTGGTCGTCGGGCTCTCGTTGGCGATGAGCGAGGGCGACCAGGTGGTGACCGGCTATCGCGACCACGGCCACATGCTCTCAACCGGCATGGATCCGAAGGGGGTGATGGCGGAGCTGACCGGACGGCGGAGCGGCTACTCGCATGGCAAGGGCGGCTCCATGCACATGTTCTCCAAGGAGCGGAATTTCTATGGCGGGCACGGCATCGTCGGGGCGCCGGTGCCGATCGGGACGGGGCTTGGGTTCGCCAACAAATATCGCGAGAACGGCAATGTCGCGATTACCTATTTCGGCGACGGCGCGACCAACCAGGGCCAGGTCTACGAGAGCTTCAACATGGCAAAGCTCTGGCACCTCCCCGTCGTCTACGTGATCGAGAACAATCAATACGGCATGGGTACCAGCGTGAACCGCGCGTCGGCGACGACGGAGCTGTGGCGGCGCGGCGCATCGTTTGACATCCCCGGCGAGCCGGTCGACGGCATGGACGTACGCGCTGTGAAAGCGGCGGCCGAGATGGCGCTTCAGCATGCGCGCTCCGGCAACGGGCCATTCATCCTCGAAATGGCGACCTATCGCTATCGCGGCCACTCGATGTCGGACCCGGCCAAATACCGGGCGCGCGAAGAAGTGCAGAAGATGCGCGAGGAGCACGACCCGATCGAGCAGGTACGGCGCCGCCTGGAAGAAAAAGGCTGGGCAAGCGAAGAAGAGCTGAAAGAAATCGACAAGAACGTACGGCGGATCATCAACGAGGCGGCAGAATTCGCGCAGGCCGATCCCGAGCCCGATGCAGCGGAGCTTTGGACCGACATCACCGCCAAAGCGTGAGCGGCGCGATGTCCACCGAGGTCCTGATGCCCGCACTCTCCCCGACCATGGAGGAGGGCAAGCTCGCGAAATGGGTCGTCAAGGAAGGCGACGACGTCAAAGCCGGCGATGTCATCGCCGAGATCGAAACCGACAAGGCGACGATGGAAGTCGAGGCGGTCGACGAGGGCCGGCTCGGGAAAATTCTCGTGCCGGAGGGTACCGAGGGCGTGAAGGTCAACACGCCGATTGCAGTAATTCTTGAAGACGGCGAGGACGCCTCGGCGGTGCAGAAGGCCGCAGCAAGCGCCGCGCCCGAGGCTGAAGCGGCGCCGAAGCCTCAGATCGGCAACGGCCAGGCCGCGGCCGCGACGAGCGCGCCGCATGTGGCGCCGACGGTGCCCGCATCGCGGGACGAGGGCGGGACGGTCTCGGCCGAGCCGGAAGTGCCGGAAGGCACCGAGATGGTCGAGCAGACCGTGCGCGAAGCGCTCCGCGACGCCATGGCGGAGGAGATGCGCCGCGACGGCGAGGTTTTCGTGATGGGCGAGGAGGTCGCCGAATACCAGGGCGCCTACAAGGTGACGCAGGGCCTTCTCGACGAGTTCGGGCCGAAGCGCGTCATCGATACGCCGATCACCGAGCATGGTTTTGCCGGGCTCGGCGTCGGGGCGGCGTTTGCGGGGCTGAAACCGGTCGTCGAGTTCATGACCTGGAATTTTGCCATGCAGGCGATCGACCACATCATCAATTCCGCGGCGAAGACGCTTTACATGTCGGGCGGCCAGATGGGCTGCCCGATCGTCTTTCGCGGGCCGAATGGCGCGGCCGCGCGCGTCGGCGCGCAGCACAGCCAGGATTATGCCGCCTGGTACGGCCAGGTGCCGGGGCTGAAGGTGGTGCAGCCGCATACGGCTGCCGACGCCAAGGGGCTCCTGAAGGCCGCCATTCGCGACCCGAACCCGGTCATCTTCCTGGAAAACGAAATTCTCTACGGTCACACGTTCCAGGTACCGAAGCTTGACGACTTCGTGCTGCCGATCGGCAAGGCGAAGATCGCGCGCAAGGGCAAGGACGTGACCATCGTCTCCTTCGGCATCGGCATGACCTATGCTCTGAAGGCTGCGGAGGCGCTCGCCGAGGCCGGGATCGACGCAGAGGTGATCGACCTTCGCACCATCCGCCCGATGGACGTCGATACGATCGTCCAGTCGGTGAAGAAGACCAATCGCTGCGTGACCGTGGAGGAAGGCTGGCCGCAGGGCTCCGTCGGCGGCCACATCTCGGCGGCTTTGATGGCGAAGGCCTTCGACTTCCTCGACGCGCCGGTCGTGAACGTCACCGGCAAGGACGTGCCCATGCCCTACGCCGCGAACCTCGAGAAGCTCGCGCTGCCGAGCGTGATGGAAGTGGTGGAGGCGGTGAAGAGCGTGAGCTACGCAAGCTGATTAGCCGGGGACACGCGTCCTTGGGCCGAATATGGAAATGCCGCGATCGATGGCCGGAGCTACGAAAAGGAACGCAACCTACGCCGATCTTGAGGCGGTGCCGCCGCATCTCGTCGCCGAGATCATTGACGGCAGGCTGGTCACGCATCCAAGGCCGTCGCCAAGGCATTCCGCCGCCGCCAACGCGCTTTCGGGCGAACTCACGGGCCCGTTTCAGCGGGGTCGAGGCGGCCCGGGTGGGTGGGTCTTTTTTGTCGAGCCCGAGATCAGCATCGGCGAGCAGCTCTTGGTCCCGGACATCGCGGGGTGGAAGCGGGAACGGCTACCGACCTACCCGGACACCAACTATTTCACCATTTCGCCTGACTGGATTTGCGAGATCCTGTCGGGATCAACAGAGACGCGCGACAGGACAGTCAAGATGCGCATCTACGCGGAGGCGGAGGTAGCGCACTTCTGGCTGATCGATCCGCGCCTGCAGATTCTCGAAGCCTTCGAGCTCCATGCGAAGCGATGGTTGAAGATCGGGGCATGGAGCTCCGACGACGAGGTGCGCGCGCCGCCGTTCGACGCGATCGTCTTCTCGCTTGCCGATCTTTGGCCCTTGGACAGGCCGCTCGGTTTCAACGAGGACCCGCAGGCCCTCTACGCCGGAGACCGATAGAATGCCGATCAACATCCTGATGCCCGCGCTCTCGCCGACCATGGAGACCGGCAATCTCGCCAAGTGGCACGTCAAGGTGGGCGATCATGTTTCGTCCGGCGACGTGATCGCGGAAATCGAGACGGACAAGGCGACGATGGAGGTCGAGGCGGTCGACGAGGGGACGGTGGCGAAGATCGTGGTGCCGGAGGGCGCTTCCGACGTGCCGGTCAACAATGTGATCGCGGTCCTCGCGGAAGAAGGCGAGGACGCAAAGGCCGCGGCGTCAGCCGCGCCGGCGCCCGTGCCGGCCTCCCCGCAACCCTCAACCCCTCACCCTGAGGCGCCGCCGAAGGCGGCCTCGAAGGGCGAGGTCGAGAAGGCGCCCGCTGCCGCGTCCTTCGAGGCTCCGCTTCGCTCCGCATCTCAGGATGAGGCTGCCGTTGGCGTGACCGGAAGTGCCCAAGGCGGGAACGGCCACGCCACCGAACGTATCTTCGCCTCGCCACTCGCCAAGCGGCTCGCCGCGGAGAGCAAGATTGACCTTGCGGCGGTCGCGGGCTCCGGCCCGCACGGAAGGATCGTGCAGCGCGATATCGAGGCCGCGCTGAAAGGCGGCACCGCGAAAGTCGCGCCGGCGGCGGCTCCGCAGGCGGGCGGCGCCCTGCCGCTCGGCATGCCGGACGCGCAGATACGCGCGCTCTATCCGGTCGGAAGCTACGAGGTCGTCCCGCACGATTCGATCCGCAAGATCATCGCAAGGCGGCTGGTCGAGGCAAAAACCTCGATCCCGCATTTCTATCTGACGATGGATTGCCGCATCGACAGGCTGCTGGCGCTCAGGGCCGAGATCAACCAGGCGGCGCCGACAAAGAAGACGGAGGCAGGCGAAGCGCCGCTCTACAAGCTTTCCGTCAACGACATGATCATCAAGGCGCTCGCAATGGCGCTGATCCGCGTGCCGGAGGCGAACGTCACCTGGACGAGCGATGCGATGCTGAGACACCGCCATGCCGACGTAGGCGTCGCGGTCTCCATCCCCGGCGGCCTCATCACGCCGGTCGTCAGGAACGCCGACCTGAAGACGCTGTCGGAAATCTCCAACGAGATGAAGGATCTCGCGGCGCGCGCGCGGAAGCGGCACCTGAAGCCGGAGGAATACCAGGGCGGCTCGACCGCCGTCTCCAATCTCGGCATGTTCGGGGTCAAGGATTTCGCCGCCGTCATCAACCCGCCGCACGCGACGATCCTTGCGGTCGGCGCGGGCGAGGAACGGGCGATCGTGGAGAAGGGCGAGATCAGGATCGCGACCATGATGACGGTCACGCTTTCGACCGACCATCGCGCCGTCGACGGCGCGCTCGGCGCGGAACTGCTCGGCGCCTTCAAGCGCTTTATCGAGGCGCCGGCGGGGATGCTGGCGTAGTCTTCGGCAACCGATCAGGAAAAGAGGGAGCGCGAGATGGCGTCATTCACACGCAGCGGAGAGTCGGTCTGGAAGGGGTCGGGCGCAGATGGAAAGGGCCATCTGACAACGCAGAGCGGCGTCGTCTCGAACGTGCCCTATGGCGCCAAGATGCGCTTCGGTGACGAGAAGGGCACGAACCCGGAAGAGCTTCTGGCGATCGCGCATGCGGGCTGCTTCAACATGGCGCTTGCCTTCGGCCTGAGCAAGGCCGGCAAGGTGCCGGACGAGCTGCGAACGAGCGCCAAGGTCACCATCGAGACCGACGGCGACGGTTTCTCGATCAAGAAGATCAGGCTCGAATTGAAGGGCCGCGTGCCGGGAATGTCAGCGGCAGACTTCAAACAGGCCGCCGAAGGCGCGAAGGCCGGCTGCCCGGTGTCGAAGCTCTTCAAGGGCGCGGAGATCACGCTCGACGCGGAACTCCTGCAATAAAGCGGGCCAAGCAGGCCATAGACAAGCCCCAGAAATGAGAACGCCCCGGCTTGCGGGGCGCTTTGCTTTCGCAGTTCTCAGTGGTTATTTCGCGGCGCGCTTGCGGCCGCGCTTCTTTGCCGGCGCGGCGCCGCCGTTCTTGCGGCCAAGCCCCATGCGCTTGGCGAGCTCGGAGCGAGCTTTCGCATAGTTCGGCGCGACCATCGGATAGTCGCGCGGCAGGCCCCACTTCATCCTGTACTCGTCGGGCGTCATGCCGTAGGTGCCGGCGAGGTGCCGCTTCAGCGACTTGAACTTGCGGCCGTCCTCAAGCGAGACAATGTAGTCCGGCGTCACGGACTTGCGCACCGCCACGGCCGGGACGAGCGGCTTCTGCTCAGGCTCGACCGCTGCTTGAGGCGCCCGGACAAGCGCCAGATGAACCTCTTCGATGAGCTTGCTCAGCTGCCCAAACTCGAGCGTATTGTTGGTGACGTAGGCGGAGACGATGTCGGCGGTCAGTTGCACGAGCTCGTCGTGTTCTTCAGCGGGCATTTCTATTCCTTTTGTTGAGAGAGAACGCTCATACTGTTGCTAAAGAGCAGCAACCGGACAGCGATACGTCCTCGTCTAGCTCAGCGCAAGAAGGAATCGCGAAGATTCTTGTGCAAAATTCAGATAAAGCGTGTGTTATATGCCGCGACTTTCGCGCAAAGATAGAAATATCTAGTCGGCGTAGGGGCTGTACAAGTTCAAGACACAAAACTGCAGCGGGCAACGCTTTTTATCGAGGGTCAATTAAATTGCTCCACTACTCGAAGGTTGTCGAGAAAGCGAAAGTGCTTCGCGCCTCAGCCCGCCTTCTGATGTTGCGCCATCGCGCGTGCCGCCTCGCTTACGTCGTTCCACAGTAACCGCATCTCCTCGGCGCCCGGCCCGGACGTCTCGAACTCCGTCACCGCCTGGCCGGCCGCGAGCGCATGCGCGAAGACCGCGCGCTGCGCGACGGCGCCGCGCCAGACCGGCGCGCCCATGTCGCGGATCGCGCGGCGGGCGGCGGCGACGATCGGCGATTCGCGCCGGCGCGCTTCGGCGGCACGGCGTTCAAGGCAACGAAGAAGGGGCGCTTCAGCCGCCGCGCGAGCGCGATCGTCGCCGGCACCGCGGCGAGGTCGAAGAGGGCGGGACGCGTCGGGATCAGGACGAGCGTCGCCGCCTTTATCGCTGTCGCGACGTCGCCGTTCGCCTGCGGCGGCCCGTCGATGAAGGCCCAGCGAATATTCTTCTGGCGCCGCGCCGTCTCAAGCACGTCGGCGAGGTCGTCGGCGCGGCAGGAGGTGAGAAGCGGCGTGCGCGTGCCGCGGATGCGATGCCAGGCGGCGAGCGAGCCCTGGATGTCGATGTCGATCAGGAGGGCAGGCGCGTCTTCGCGGTCGGCGAGAGTAGCGAGGTTGACGGCGAAAGTGCTCTTCCCGGCACCGCCCTTCTGCGAAGCAATCGCAATGACATGCATACGCACCCACCAGCCCCGAGCCTCTCACCTTAGAGCCGATCCAGGAGCTTGTTGAGTTCGGGAGGCCGGGTGTGTTTCGCTGAGGGGCGATGAATTGCGCGGCTGGCTCACCCTAGCTTCAGCCATGGCGCGCGGGCCGCGCTGACGGCGGCAATCAATTGCGGTCGGGGAGGAGAAGCGTGGCGTTTGCGATCAAGGCCGAGGTTTCCGATCCGCGGGCGAAGACGTTCGCGTTCGCCGCGCAAAAGACGATGTATAGCGGCAAGCATATTGCGGAAGGCGACACAGTTTTTGTGTTCGCGAGCGAGAACGAGGGCGGGCACGGGCTTATCGCGCGCGGCGTTGTCACTTCCGCTCAAGCGATCGCGAAGAAGCGCGGCATCGCTCGGCAAACGCCGCGCGTCAGCCTCATCGATCAGACGCACCGCGCTCGCCAAGCGGCCGCTCGGGCGGAGCGAGCTGAAACAGTTCAGTGACTGGAATGACGGCCGACCCGAGACCGAGCTCAATTTCAAGTTCTATCGTCAGGCGACGAACAAGATCGTCCGCATCTCGGATGAAGCGGCGGCGTTTCTCGGCGAATTTTTCCAGGCACGGCCGCTTACCGGTCGGCGCGCCGATCCAAGGCCTCAGGCATCGGGTGGCCGGAACGGGCGATGATGGCTGCGACCTCGCGGTCGGCCTGCCTTTGGCGCGCTTCCAACGTCGCGATAAAGAGGCGACGCAGAAAGCTCGGGCGCGCAACGATGTCGGCCCGGCGTTCCGCGCTCGCATAGGGCGCGACTGTCGAGATATTGGCCATCTCGTCCTCCGTTCAGGATTCCGATCGGCCCTCGGGAACGTTTCCTCGGTCCTTACCACCGGAAATCTAGGCGAATTGCGCGAAGGCGTTAGGGGGGACGGCGCAGGCCAGCCATGCGCTGGGGTCGGGCAAAGAGCGGCGCGGCGTCGGACGAAACCGGATTTGCGGTGAACTCGACAGCCCCGGCGCGCGGCGCGCGATGGCTGCTCTCTCTATCGCGTGTATCGCAGCCGCGTCAGCGCTTGCGAAGGCCGTCGACGAAGATATCGATCAGGCGCAGAACGGTCGTCTGCCAGTCGGGCTTGTTGTACATGTTGTAGCACATGCCCACGAGCGCCTGCAGAAGCTCCTCAGGCGTGATGTCGGCGCGGATCTCGCCGGCGGCGATGGCGCGGTCGAGCAGCGAGCCGACGGCCTTCGTCAGGCGCTCGAACGAATAGGCGTAGAGCTCCGACGGGCCATGCGCCGCGAGCGCCAGAGCCGCCGAGCATGCCCTTCTTCGTGGCGACCAGCCGGACATTTGCGTGCAGCCAGCGCCGCAGGGCCTCGACGGGGGCGCCTCGCCGCCCAAGCTGTTCGGCAAGCTCGCCGAGCTGGTCGACCTCGTGGCGATAGACCGCCTCGAACAGGGCCTCGCGCGTCGGGAAGTGGCGGTAGAGCGTTCCGATGCCGACGCCGGCGCGTTCGCCACGGCTTCGAGGCTGGCGTCGGGGCCGCCGGCGCTGAAGACCGCGGCGGCCGCCTCGAGCAGGCGCTCGCGATTGCGGATCGCGTCGGCGCGGGGCTTGCGCGCGGGCTTTTCGGGATGACCTGGCATATCGCCTGACTTGCTCCTTGCCTCTTGCAAAACGGAGGCATCCTCCGTATAGTGATTCTGGGTGCTGAAGCATAGACACCTCGCGATCGGGCCGCACGACCCGGCGTCATCATGATCGCCGACGGCGCCGCTCGCTCCCTCTCATAGCCGCCCGGCGGCCCCGATTTCTACAACAGCAAGACTGAACTGATTGGAGTCTCGCATGACCTTCTCCATCAGCCTGACCATCAACGGTGCGCGCCGGGAGGTCGACCTCGACGACCCGCGCGTGACGCTGCTCGATCTCCTGCGCGAGCGCCTGGACCTGACCGGAACCAAGAAAGGCTGCGACCGCGGCCAATGCGGCGCCTGCACGGTGCTCGTGGACGGCCGGCGGATCAATTCCTGCCTGGCGCTGGCGGCGACCCTGGACGGCGCCGAGATCACCACCATCGAGGGCCTGGCCGAGGGCGACGAGCTGCATCCGGTGCAGGCCGCATTCATCGAGCATGACGGCTTCCAGTGCGGCTACTGCACGCCCGGCCAGATCATGAGCGCGGTCGGCCTGATCGCGGAAGGGCAGGCCGGCGAGCGATCCGGAGCGCATCCGCGAGGGCATGAGCGGCAACATCTGCCGATGCGCCGCCTATCACGGCATCACCGAGGCGGTGCTCGAGGCGCAGAAGACGCTTGCAGAGCGGGACCGGAGGAATGCGGCATGAAGCGCTTCGACTATGTCAGGCCGGCCACGGTCGCCGAGGCGATCGCGGCGGCGGCCGAGCCGGGCTCGGCCTATCTCGCCGGCGGCACCAACCTGCTCGACCTGATGAAGGGCGGCGCGGTCCGGCCCGACCGTCTCGTCGACGTCACGCGTCTTCCGGGCCTCGACCGCATCGAGAGGCTGGCCGACGGCGGCATGCGCATCGGCGCGCTGGTGCGCAACGCCGAGCTCGCCCACGACCCGACTTCGCCCGCGCCTTTCCGGTGGTGGCCGAGGCGCTGCTGTCCGGCGCGTCGGCGCAGCTTCGCAACGCCGCGACGGTCGGCGGCAATCTCATGCAGCGGACGCGCTGCGCCTATTTCCACGACCCCGCCAGCGCCTGCAACCGGCGCGAGCCGGGCTCGGGCTGCGATGCGCGACGGCGGCGAGAACCGGCATGCACGCGGTGCTCGGCTGGAGCGAGCACTGCATCGCGACGCATCCGTCGGACTTCTGCGTGCCGCTCGTCGCGCTCGACGCGGTGGTCGAGATCGAGGGCCGGGCGGGCCGGCGCGAGATCGCGCTCGAGGACCTCCACCGCCTGCCCGGCGACACGCCGGAGCGCGAGACCGCGCTGGAGCCGGGCGAGCTGATCGTCGCGCTGCGGCTTCCCGCCGAGGCGGCCGGATTCGCGCGCCATGCCCGCTACCTGAAGGTGCGCGAGCGGACGTCCTTCGCGTTCGCGGTCGTTTCGGCCGCCGCCGCGCTGCGACTCGACGGCGGCGTGATCCGCGAGGCGCGGCTCGCGCTCGGCGGCGTCGCGCCAAAGCCCTGGCGGGCGCGCGAGGCGGAGGCGGTGCTCGAGGGCGCCGGCGCGGACGAGGCGGCATTCCGGCGCGCCGCCGAGGCCGCGCTCGCCGGGGCGAGGCCCTCCGGCGACAACGCCTTCAAGATCGAGCTCGCGCGGCGCATCGTCGTCGCGCGCGCTGACGCTCGCCGCGGCGGGGACGCCGGAGCGCATGCCGGCCTTCCCGCCTCTCCCTTCTCCTCCGTCACCGGAGCGCACCAAATGCCTGAGATCAATCCCGTCCAAGCCTCGCCGCATCTGCGCTACGGCTCGAATGCCGGCCAGCCGCTGACCCGCCGTGACGGCGTCCTCAAGGTCACCGGGCCGCGCACCTACGCCGCCGACAACCATCCCGACGGGATGCTCTACGCCGTGCATGCCGTCAGCACGATCGCGCGCGGCCGCGTCACGCATCTCGACGTCGCGGCCGCCAAGGCGCATCCCGGCGTCGTCGAGGTGATCACGCCGGCCAACCGGCCGCCGCTGATGCACGATCCGGAGGCGAAGCTCGGTCTCTTCGGCTTCCGCATCGAGGTGCTGCAGAACGACCGCGTGCGCTATGCCAACCAGCCGATCGCGCTGGTGGTCGCCGAGACGCTGGAGGCGGCGACCGAGGGCGCCGCACTGCTGAGGCCGCGCTACGAGGCCGAGCCCGCCCGCATCGGGCTCGATCACGAAGGCCACGCGACGGAGACCGTCGGCTTCGGCATTGCCGGCTGTTGTCGTGCACGGCGACGTCGAGGCGGGGCTTGCCGCCGCGGCGCAGCGGGTCGAGGCGGAGCTACGAGACGCCCGCCGCAGTATCACAACGCCATGGAGCCGCACGCCGTCGTCGCCGCATGGGACGGCGACCGCCTGACGCTCGACATGCCGAACCAGGCGCCGGCCATCGGCTGCGCAGGCTACGCGACCTTCTTCGGCATCCCGCCCGAGAATGTCCTGATCCGCACGCCCTTCATCGGCGGCGGCTTCGGTTCAAAGGCGATCCTGAACGGCCCGCAGGTCCTCTGCATCCTCGCGGCGCGCATGCTGAGCCGGCCGGTGAAGCTGGTGTTGACCCGCGCCCAGATGTTCGGTCCCGTCGGCCATCGCGGCGCGACGCGGCAGCGGCTGCGGCTCGGGATGAGCGGCGACGGCAAGCTGACCGCGCTCTCCCACCAGGTGATCGGGGCGACCAGCAGCTTCGACGATTTCATCGAGCCCGCCGCCGGCGTGTCGCGCGTGATCTATGCGAGCCCCGCCATCGCCATCGACGCATGCGGGCGTGCGCAACGACATCGGCACGCCGGGGCCGATGCGGGCGCCCGGCGAGGCCTCGGGCTCGGCTGCGCTGGAGTCGCGATCGACGAGGCGGCTGACGCCTGCGGCATGGATCCGCTCGACTTCCGGCTCAAGAACTACGCCGAGGTCGAGCCGATCACCGGCAAGCCCTTTTCGTCGAAGGCTCTGCGCGAATGCTACGCGGAAGGCGCCAAGCGCTTCGGCTGGGCGGGCCGGCCGCTCGCGCCCCGGCAGATGCGCGACGAGGCGGGCTTCCTGGTCGGCTGGGGCATGGGCACGGCGCTGTTTCACGCCCCGATGTTCGCCGCCGAGGCGCGCGCAACGTTGCGCCGCGACGGGACCGCGCTGGTCGAGACGAGCGCCATCGACATGGGGCAGGGGGCCTGGACCGCGCTCGCGCAGATCGCGGCCGACAGCCTCGGGCTCGACATCGATCAAATCGAGTTCCGCGCCGGCTCTTCCGACCTGCCGGACGCGGGCGTCGCCGGCGGTTCGGGCCATACGGCGACCGCCGGCGTGGCGATCGATGCCGCGGGCGGCGACGTCATCACGCGGCTTGCCGAGATCGCCACGGCCGATCGCGCCTCGCCCCTCTACGGCGCGGGGAACGCCGGCGTGGTCGCGCGCGACGGCCGGCTGCATCGCCGAGACGACGAGACCCGCAGCGAGAGCTATGCAGGACATCCTTGCGCGCGCCGGGCTCGGCGAGGTCAAAGGCAGCGGCAAGGGCGCCCGCGACCCGTCGGCGCAGGACTACGCGATGCATTCGCACGGCGCGGTCTTCGCCGAGGTGAAGGTCGATCCCGATCTCGGGCAGGTGCGCGTCACGCGCCTGGTCGGCGCCTTCGCCGCCGGCCGGATCATCAACCCGCGGCTTGCCGAGAAGTCAGATCTACGGCGGCATGATCTGGGGCGTCTCCTTCGCGCTGCACGAAGCGGCGAGCGTCGATCGGCGCACCGGCCGGATCATGAACGCCGACCTCGGCGAATACCACGTGCCGGTCAATGCCGACGTGCCGTCGCTCGAGGCGGTGCTGATCCACGAGGACGACCCCTACGTGAACGCGCTCGGCATCAAGGGCGTCGGAGAGATCGGCATCACCGGGACGGTCGGCGCCATCGTCAACGCGATCTGGCATGCGACCGGAGTACGAGTCCGTCGCTTCCCCGTTCGAAATCGAAGACCTCATCGCGCCGGCGTCATCCGCCTCCACATAGGGGCGGCGTCACCGGAACGAGCACGATCAGCTCCGCCACTTGATCGAGCAGCCGACGGAGGGAATCTGCTCGGCCGGCCCCGTGCCGGTCGCGGCGATCCCGAGCATCGCCTCGCGCAGCTCGCGCCGCTCGTTGCCGGTCGGCGCGCGCGAGCCGGCGCTATCCACCCGCCCACGATACTGAAGCGCGCCGGCGGCGTTGAAGCCGAAGAGATCCGGCGTGCAGACGGCGCCGTAGGCGCGAGCGACCTTCTGCGTCTCGTCGATGACATAGGGAAAGACGAAACGATGCTCGCTTGCGAAGCGCTTCATGTTGTCGAAGGAATCGGCGGGATGGCTCGTCGTGTCGTTCGGCATGATGGCGATCGCCCCGATGCCGGACTCCTTCAGCGCGCGGACGTCTTCGACCAGCCTGTCGATCACGCCTTTGACGTACGGGCAGTGGTTGCAGATGAACATGATGAGCGTGCCGTTCGGGCCCCTCACGTCGGCGAGCGAATAGGTGCGGCCGTCCGTGCCCTTGAGGCTGAAGTCGACGATCGCGGCAGTGCTGTGATCCTCGGGGGATTGAAGTGCCATTCCTGTCTCCGGTCTGAGCGATCGCGTAAGGCCGCGACGAGCGCCTTCTTCGCGACGCTGGGGAGCCGGCGAGGCGGTCCGGCGCCGCGCTGCGACTGGTGAGCCCTGTGGGGATCGAACCCACGACCTACTGATTAAAAGTCAGTTGCTCTACCGCTGAGCTAAGGGCTCGGAATGCGCGCGGAACCTATGGAAGGGGGCGGGCTGAATCAAGCTTTGCGGCCGCGCGCTCGTCGGTCGGCGCTTGGGCGACCTTCGTCCGCAAGCTGAACGAGCGTCGCGACCATTGCGCTCTCCGGATCGGCGAGCGGCATCGGCGCGGTGAAGTGGTTGGCGCCGGGGATAACTTACAAGCGTGTCGTGGCGCCGGCCGCCGACCAGCGCTCGGCGACGAGCCGGCTCTGGCGCAGATATTCCGACAATTCCGTGCCGCCGACCCATGCCTCGAAGGCGACGCCCGCCGGCACCGGCCAGAAGGCCGGGCTCACCGCTTCGCGGCGTCTCGCCGGGTCGAGGCTGCAAGTCGGTGTTGATCGACGTATCGATCAGCGGCGCGAGGTCGAAGAGGCCGGAGAACGGCAAGGCCGGGGCGGAGAGGTTCGGCGGGCGCGCCGACGCGCATCGCCAATCGGTGGCGACCATCGCCGCCGCCAGATGGCCGCCGGCGGAGTGCCCGGCGACGACGAAGCGGCGTGCCGAAAGCGGCGATGGAGATGAAGAGCATCGCGGCGCGGATGTCTGCGATGATATCGGCGACCGCGACCTCGGGGCAAAGCCGATAGCCGGGGAGGGCGACAGCGTAGCCGCGCCGGTTCATGCCGGCGGCGAAGTGGCTGAAGAGCGACGGCTGCCAGCGTGCGCCAGTAGCCGCCGTGGATGAAGACGATGAGCGGGCGGCCGCGTCGCTCGGCCGTCGGGATGGAAAAGATCGATCGTCTGGCGCGGATGCGGCCCGTAGGCGATGCCGAGCTCCGAACGGTCGCGGCGCGCGCGCGCGGTAGGCGGCGGCGTCACGCTCCCAGCCGGCGATGATCTCAGGGTGCTCGGGCACCCGGGCGCGATTGTCGTATTCGGCTTCGTAGTCGAGCGGCGTCAGGCCTGCGCCTCTTCCAGCGCCTCCGCGTCGCTGCGGATGCGAACCGGGCGAAGCAGAAAGGCCGGAACGTGATCGGAGAAGCCGACGGCGCGGGACGGCGTCGTCGGTCTGCCGTCCTGCCGGCGCTGCTTGCTGTCGGCGCGGCTGGCGCGGCGGTGCGCGGAACGCGTGCTTCGGTCGCGGCGCGCGCTTCTTCGCGCGGCTCGCGCTTCGCGGCGTCGCGCTCTTCACGTTGGCGGTCGCGCGTCCGCCGCGGCGTCCGCCGCGAGCGCGCCTCGCGCCTGTCGCGATCAGCGCTCGGCGATGGTCGCGCGAGGCATGCCGCTCATCCGGCTCTGCTCGCGACGGGTTTCGAGCGCCGGCGGGCTTCGGCCGCCCATTCGATCTGCTTGCCGATCAGCTTCTCGATCGCCTGGATGTATTTCGTCTCCGGCCTGGTGACGATGGTGAGCGCGGCGCCCGCGCGGCCGGCGCGGCCGGTGCGTCCGATGCGATGGACATAGTCCTCCGAATGCGTCGGCACGTCGAAATTGAAGATGTGGCTGACGGCGGGGATGTCGAGGCCGCGCGCGGCAACGTCGCTCGCGACAAGAAGCTTGATGTTGTTGTCGCGGAAGCTGTCGAGCGTCGCGAGCCGCGCGTGCTGGTCCATGTCGCCGTGCAGCGCGCCGACCGAATAGCCGTGCCGCTCGAGCGAGCGGTGCAGCGTCGCGACGTCGCGCTTGCGGTTGCAGAAGATGATGGCGTTGGTGAGGTCGGCGGCGTCGTCGATCAGGCGGCGCAGCGTCGCGCGCTTGTCGTGCGGCGTGCGAACCGGAGGGGACGAGCTTCTGCGTGATCGTGTCGACGACGGAGGCGGGCTTCGACGACCTCGACGCGCACCGGGTTGTGCAGGAACTTGTCGACGAGCTGCGTGATCTCCGGCGGCATGGTGGCGGAGAAGAAGAGCGTCTGCCGGGTGAAGGGGAGAAGCTTCACGATCCGCTCGATGTCGGGGATGAAGCCCATGTCGAGCATGCGGTCGGCCTCGTCGATGACGAGGATCTCGACGCCGGTCAGGAGCAGCCGCCCGCGCTCGAAATGGTCGAGCAGCCGGCCGGGCGTGGCGATCAGCACGTCGGCGCCGCGGGTGATGATCTTGTCCTGCTCGTCGAACGAGACGCCGCCGATCAGAAGCGCGAGGTTGAGCTTGTGGTTGACGCCGTAGCGCCCAAAACTGTCCTGCACCTGGCTCGCGAGCTCGCGCGTCGGCTCAAGGATCAGGGTGCGCGGCATGCGCGCGCGGGCGCGGCCATTTTCGAGCAGCGTCAGCATCGGCAGCACGAAGCCGGCCGTCTTGCCGGTGCCGGTCTGGGCGAGGCCGAGCACGTCGCGTCGCGCGAGCACATGCGGGATCGCCTGCTGCCTGAATGGGGGTGGGGGTGGTGTAGCCAACGGCCTTAACGGCCGAAACGACCTTGTCGCTTAGTCCAAGTGTATCGAAGCTCATGAAGATTTTCGGGCCCGGCAGCGGAATGAGATCATCGCGGCGGGCGGGTCACATTGCGCCGCAACATAGGTATCGAATCCGCGCTGTCAAGGTCGCCTGCCGCTAAGTTTCAGGAATATCAGCATATTTGGTTGTCATGCGGGGCCGGACCCGGGCTGGCGGCCCGTTCCGCTCGGGGCTTTCTCAGCGCCATGAATCCGCCATGATCAGGTCATGGTTAAGCCGCATATGTGGTCAAATTTTTCCTTAATCGACAAAGAGTTATGCGTTCCGAATTCGGCGGCAGCGTTGCCAAACGGCGACAGCTATGCCGCCGTTTTTCCGTTAACTATAAGCAAGCAACTCTTGGTAATGGGGCCCCTCCATGCTGCGACTTATCGTTTCGGTGTCCGCGCTCGCATTGTTTTCGGGTTTGGCCGCGGCGGCCGATATTCCCCCTCCCATGCACTCGCCGGCGCCGGCCCCGATGCTGTCGCCGATACCGATCGCCTACAACTGGTCCGGATTCTATATCGGCGCGAACGGCGGCTGGGCGTTCGGAGATGGCGCGCTTCAAAGACGGCGCCGTGATCGGCGGCCATGTCGGCGTCAACTGGCAATGGAACAGCTTCGTCCTCGGTGCTGAAGGCGGCGCCGACTGGGCCGACATCAGCGGCGCCAGTTCACTCAAGTCGCTGCGCGCGCGCGCCGGCTTCTCCTTCGACAAGTTCCTCCTCTACGGGACGGGCGGCGCTGCGTTTCAGGATTTTGGCGACGTCGGCTGGGTCGCCGGCGTCGGCGGCGAATATGCGCTCACCAGCAACGTCAGCGTCGGCGTCGAATACCTCCACTACGACTTCGATCGCGACGATGCGAACGTGATCCGCGGGCGGGTCAACATCAAGCTCGGTAACGGCCTGCTCGGCGGCGGATAGAAGCGTCACACAGTTTTCGAAAAGAGCCCGGCCTTGCGCCGGGCTTTTGTTTGCGCGCCGCTGCAAAGTCCGCGAAGCGGCCCCTTGCCTCGAAGCAGCGCTGACGAAACTTCTTGTTGAAGTGGCAAAATGGCTACAGCGGCAATTCGTAAGCTATTGTAATGAAACAATAGGCATAGGGGGCGAGAAATTCTCATGTGGCGCATTGGTGCGATTGCGGCGATGGCGGCGCTCATCACGAGTCCCGCTTTTGCCCAGAGTTCGCCGACCTACAACTGGACAGGGTACTATCTCGGGGCGAATGCCGGCTTCGGCTTCGGGGTCGATGACGGCGTCAACTTCCACTATTCGCCGGCCTGCCCGATCGCTTTTTCCGGCGATTGCCCGAGCTCGCTCTCTCTCGGCACGGACGGCTTCATCGGCGGCGGCCAGCTTGGCGCCGAATGGCAGCACAATATCTGGGTGTTCGGCATCGAGGGCGACGCCGATTTCAGCGACATCAGCGGCAGCGCGTCAAAGTCCTCCAGCTTTTCGGGCACGAGCACCATCAGCGCATCGACGGATTTGGATTGGCTCGCCACGCTGCGCGGAAGGGCCGGCGTCACCGCGAACCGTGCGCTGCTCTACGCCACGGGCGGTCTTGCTTTCGGCGAAGTCGAGAACAAGGCCAACTTGAAGGCCGCCGGAACGGCGATCGCCGGTCTCTCCGGAACTTGGGCTGGATCGGAGGACAACGTGGAGGTCGGGTGGACGGTCGGCGGTGGGGTCGAATACGCCGCGACCGAAAAGCTGATCCTCGGCGTCGAGGCGCTCTACGTTGATCTCGGCGACAATTCCGTGAGTTTGAGCAAGATACCGCCAGCTGCCCCCCGCCGACGATCTCCGCGGATTTCCAGAACAACTTCGTGATTGCGCGGGCTCGCGTCAGCTACAAGTGGTGAAGCGCGGCTTGTTCTGAATGCGAAGCGCCCGGGCCTCTCCCGGGCGCTTGCATTTGAGGGCGGCAAGCGCCCCGAAGAGCCGATGAAAATCAGACGTCGAGCAGCTCTTCCGACGCGAACTCGGCGTTCTCCTGGATGAAGGCAAAGCGCTCCTCGGGCTTGTTGCCCATCAGCCGCTGAACCATCGTCTTGGTGAGCACGATTTCGTCCTCGCCGACGATGCCGACCTGAAGCAGCACCCGCTTCGCCGGGTCCATCGTCGTGTCGCGGAGCTGCTGCATCGGCATTTCGCCCAAACCCTTGAAGCGGCTGGTCTCGACCTTGCCGCGGCCGGCGAATTCGGTCTTCAGAAGCTCGTCGCGGTGCTTCTCGTCGCGGGCGTAGAGAACCCTCGGCCCCTGCGACAGGCGGAAGAGGGGGGGCACGGCGAGATAGAGGTGGCCTTCCTTGATGAGCTCCGGCAGCTCGCGATAGAAGAACGTGATCAGGAGCGATGCGATGTGGGCGCCGTCGACGTCGGCGTCGGTCATGACGATGACCTTGCCGTAGCGCAGATCCTCCTCGCGGTAGCGCGCACCGGTGCCGCAGCCGAGCGCCTGCAGCAGGTCCGATAGCTGCTGGTTGCCGTCGAGCTTCTCGCGGCCGGCGCTCGCGACGTTCAATATCTTGCCGCGCAGCGGCAGGATCGCCTGGGTCGCGCGGTCGCGCGCCTGCTTGGCGGAGCCGCCGGCGGAATCGCCCTCGACGATGAAGAGCTCGGTGTCCTCGCGCGACGCCGACGAGCAGTCGGCAAGCTTGCCGGGGAGGCGCAGCTTCCGGGTCGCGGTCTTACGCGCGATCTCCTTCTCGCGGCGGCGGCGGAGCCGCTCCTCGGCGCGCTCGATCACCCATTCGAGCAACTGGTTCGCCTGGTTCGGCGAGGCGGCGAGCCAATGGTCGAAGGCGTCGCGGACGGCGTTCTCCACGACGCGGATCGCCTCGACGCTCGCCAGCCGGTCCTTGGTCTGGCCGACGAATTCCGGCTCGCGCAGGAAAACAGAAAGCATCGCCCCGCAGGAGGTCATGATGTCGTCCGACGTGATGACCGCCGCGCGCTTGTTGCCGGAGAGATCGGCGTAGGACTTGAAGCCGCGAAGGAGCACGCTGCGCAGCCCCGCCTCATGCGTGCCGCCCTCGGCGGTCGGGATGGTGTTGCAATAGGAGCGGCAGAAGCCGTCGCCGGCGAACCAGGCGATCGCCCATTCGGCCGAGCCGTGCCCGCCCTGGCGGTCGGTCTTGCCGGCAAATATCTCGCCGCCGACGAGCGTCTCGCCGGCGAGCTGCTCGGCAAGATAGTCCTTGAGCCCGCCGGGAAAATGGAAGCTTGCCTTCTCCGGCGTCTCGCTCTTCGCGGGGATCAGGCTTTTGGCGCAGGACCAGCGGATCTCGACGCCGCCGAAGAGGTAGGCCTTGGAGCGCGCCATGCGGAAGAGGCGGTCGGGATCGAACGCGGCCTTGGCGCCGAAAATCTGCGGATCAGGGTGGAAGCGGATGCGCGTGCCGCGGCGGTTGTGCACCTCGCCCGCGGGCTTCAGCTTGGAGGTCGGCTTGCCGCGCGAAAAGGTCTGCCGATAGAGCTTCCTGTCGCGCGCGACCTCCACTTCGAGCTGGTCGGAGAGCGCGTTCACGACCGATACGCCGACGCCGTGCAGGCCCCCCGACGTCTCATAGACCTTGGAATCGAATTTTCCGCCGGCGTGGAGCGTGGTCATGATGACTTCGAGCGCCGACTTGTCCTTGAACTTCGGATGCGGGTCGATCGGGATACCGCGGCCGTTGTCGGTGACGGTCAGGAAGCCGTCCTTATCGAACTCGACCTCGATCCAGTTCGCGTGGCCGGCGACCGCCTCGTCCATCGAGTTGTCGATCACCTCGGAAAAGAGGTGATGCATCGCCTTCTCGTCGGTGCCGCCGATATACATGCCCGGCCGGCGGCGGACCGGCTCAAGCCCTTCCAGCACCTCGATGTCGGCGGCGGTATAGCTCGGCGCAGCAGCCGACGTCGCGCGCTCGCGGGAGCGCTTTCCGCGCGCGACGGAATGAGGCTTGTCGCCGTCGGTGAAGAGATCGTCGGATCGATCCATAGGAAGCCTTGAACGACGAATCAGTGGGGATCTTGAGGTCGGGTGGAGTTATCGCAAGTCCATGCCGTGGCCAACCGCTCCGCGGGACGCACCCCTCTCTACGCCCGAAAGCCGCCGGCGCAAAAAGCACCGACAGCGCAAATCGTGCGGGATCGGGCCTATGGGATCGAGCCCATGGGATCGGGCTGCCTGAGGCGCGGGTGGCGCGGCTTCGCCCCGGCGCGTCAGTCAAAAGGAAGACGGCCTGCCGGTGCGAGGGCATCACACCGCCAAGCCGCCTTGTTCCTGCTCGTCAGCATGCTCCCACCATTTCAAGGAGGCCGGTGCCTTCTGGCCTCATCAAAGAGCCGCAATGAGCACTGTGGATTTCACTTCACGTGTTCGCGGGTATTCATCTCACCCTGAAAGCAACCCGACGTCCGGAAGGTGTCGCGCCCACTCTCAGATGATGCCGCAGAATTACCCGCGTCAGAGATTCTGATTCAATTGTAATTGGGGGACTGCTGGTCTCGCAGAAACGTCGCCGATCTACGAGATCAGCCTAGCTCTCTTCGGAGGTTTCATTTTCCTAGACCTCCCAACATTTGCGGACACTCTTCGAATCTAGTCTCGCATAGAGGTGCGTCAAGTCACGAATTGTGGCGCGGTGGACGAAATCACAACGTTCGGCCAAGGCGCGCCCGTCGGCGAGAATTCATCGGCGCCAGCGCGGCGCCTCGGAAAATTCGCGCAGCATGGCGGTCGCGCCCGCACGGTCTTCGCGGGAGTCTGTCGTCAGACGAGAATGCGCGTGGTGAACCAGCGGGTGAGGCGGTTCCACAGGTCGGATTTCGAAACCAGATCCTCGACGCCGTGCTCGAGATTCGGATTGTCGTTGATCTCGATGATGAAGACCCCGTCCTTGGTCTCCTTGAGGTCGACGCCGTAGAGGCCGTCGCCGATCAGGCTTGCCGCGCGGACGCCGGCATCGAGCACTTCCGGGGGAACCTTGTCGATCGGGAAGGTCTGGAAGCCGCCCTCGATCGGGGCGCCGTTCTCGCGGTGGCGGACGATCTGCCAGTGCTTCTTCGCCATCGTGTACTGGCAGACGAAGAGCGGCTGCCCGGCAAGCACGCCGACGCGCCAATCGAACTGGGTCGGGACGAAGCGTTGCGCCAAGAGGAGGTCGGTTTCCTTGAAGAACTCGGCGACCGTCGCCTTCAGCGCCTCCATGGTGTCGGCCTTCTTGACGCCGAGGCTGAAAGAGCCGTCGGGGATCTTGACGACGACGGGAAAGCCGAGCGTGTCGGCGGCCTGCTTCACGTCAGCCGGGTCCTGGATGACGATCGTCTCCGGCACCGGCAGCCCGGAATGGGTCAGCCTTTCCCAGAGATAGACCTTGTTGGTGCAGCGGATCATCGAGATCGGGTCGTCGATGACCGGCATTCCCTCCATCATGGCGCGGCGGGCGAAGTGGTAGGTGTGATTGCGGATCGAGGTCGTCTCGCGGATGAAGAGGGCGTCGAACTCGGCGAGCCGCGACAGATCCTTCCGCATGATCGGCTCCACCTCGACGCCGAGCGGGGCGGCGATCTTCGCCCAGTGCATCAGCGTCTTGAGCGAGCTCGGCGGCAGAACCTCCTTCGGATCGTAGAGGACGGCGATCGAGTGGCGCGCCACGGAGCGCGGCTTCTGCGCCCGCCATTTGCGCGCGGTGTAGGATTTCAGCGCGGCGGTGAAGAACTGCGTCTCCTCCGGCGTGCAGCGGGAGAGCGCGGTCAGCTCGATCTTGCGGATCGTGGCGCGGGAATCGCCCTTCAGCGTGACCGTCAGGGTGGGCGCCCGGAACCAGTCGAAGAGCTGCTGCGAGAAGCGCTCAAAGCCCGGCGTCTCGCATCGGCCGAAGGCGACGAAGAGCGTCGTCGGCGGTTCGCCGGCGTAGGACTTCAAATCGTGGTTCAGCGCCTCCTCAAGCTCCGGCAGGGCATGCGCGTATTGGGAGCGGCTGCGGACGTCGAGCATCGTCTCGACGCTGGGCATGACCCGGTGGCCGCGCGCTTCCGCAAGGAGGGCGCAGTAATAGCCGGCGGTCTGGTAGTTATAAGAGCGCGCCAGGATGATGACCTTCTGCCGCGCGCCGCCGAACATGAACGGGCGGGCGATATAGTCCTCCGACGACACGATAACGTGCGGCAGGTCGCGGGCGATAAGGTCGCGCGGCTGATCGGCGACGAGAACCCAGTTATCCATGCGCGGGTGCTGACCTCAGGCCGCGCGGCGGAACCGGCGCGCGGGCACGGCGGCCGAAGCGGGGCGGGGAAGGGGGCGGGAAAAGAGGAGGGCGGTCATCCCGTCCTCGTAATAGCCGGCGCGTTGTCCAACTTGCTCATAGCCTCTGCGCTCATAGAAGCGGATGGCGGCCGGATTGTCGGCGCGGACTTCGAGCCGGAGCCGCGCGGCGCTTCGCTTTCGCGCCGCGTCCTCGGCGGCGGAAAGAAGCCGCGATCCGACGCCGCGGCCGGCTTCATCGGCGGTCACGGCAATGGAATAGAGCCGCGCGGCCTTGGTGCCGCGACGGAAGAGGAGAACGGCGTAGCCGAGAAGGGTGGCGCCGCGGCAGGCGACCAGGAACGCCGCCGACGGGCTCTTGGTGAGCGCGGCGAGGCTGCGCCGGCTCAAGCGGTCGGAGCGAAATGATGCCGCCTCAAGCCGCTGCAGAGCGTCGACATCGGCCGAGCATGCGTTGCGGATATCGAAACCGGGGCGTTTCGAGGGAGGTCGTCTACTGTCCTCTGGCATTCGATACGCGAGGCCTCCCCCCGCGGGGCGAAATCTATGCCCTTCCGGAATTTCCGAATTATGTGATCCAGGCAGCCGGCGCCTTCAAGGGAAATCGTGCGATTTCGCCCGCCCGTCCACGCCGCAAACGCCGATTGTCGCATTACCAGGAGAAAGATAGGCTCTCGATCGTCGCCGTTTGGCGGTTTCGTGACGCGGGAGGTGCATCCATGTTGAAACGATTCGTACAGGCTCTCGGCTGGCATTGCGATCGCCGCTTTGCTCTGCGGCGCGGCATCGGCCGAGGTGGTTCTCCACCGCGGCAACGGCGGCGAGCCCCAGACGCTCGACCAGGCGCACACCTCGATCGACGTCGAGGCGAATGTCCTGAAGGACCTCTATGAAGGTCTGACCGTCTATGACGCCGCCGGCAACATAACCCCCGGGACGGCGGAGAGCTGGACGGTCTCCGACGACGGGACGGTCTATACGTTCAAGCTCCGCGACAACGCCAAGTGGTCGAACGGCGATCCGGTCACGGCGGAGGATTTCGTCTACTCCTTCCGCCGCGTGGAGGACCCGAAGGAGGCGGCGGAATACGCGACCATCCTCTATCCGATCAAGAACGCCGAGGCGATCAACACCAAGGGCATGGCGGTCGACCAGCTCGGCATCAAGGCGGTCGACGACAAGACGGTCGAGATCACGCTGGCGCAGCCGACGCCCTACTTCCTGCAGCTCATGGCGCACCAGACGGCGCTGCCGGTCAACAAGGCGAGCGTCGAGAAGAACGGGGCCGATTTCGTGAAGCCCGGGACGATGGTGTCGAACGGGGCGTTCATGCTCGCCGAGAACGTCGCCAACGATCACATCACGGTCGTCAAGAACCCCGACTACTGGGGCGCCGCGGACGTCAAGCTCGACAAGGTGATCTTCTATCCGACCGACGATCAGGCGGCTGCCGTCAGGCGCTTCATGGCGGGCGAGCTTGATCTGAACTACTATTTTCCCGCCGACCAGATGTCATTCCTGAAGGACAAGCTCGGCGACCAGGTCCACGTCGCGCCGAACCTTTCCACCTACTATTATGTCTTCGACACGCGCCACGCACCGTTCGACGACGTGCGCGTGCGACGCGCGCTCGCGATGGCGATCGATCGCGACTTCCTGTCGGAGAAAATCTACAGCGGCGCCCAGCTCCCGGCCTACAGCTTCGTGCCGCCGGGCATGGAGGGCTATACGCCGGCCGAGGCGGACTTCGCCTCCATGTCGCAGCTCGACCGCGAGGACAAGGCGAAGGAGCTTCTGAAGGAAGCCGGCTACGGCGAGGGCGGCAAGCCGCTCAAGATCGACATCCGCTACAACACCAACGCCAACCACCAGAAGGTCGCGACCGCGGTCGCCGACAATTGGAAGGCGCTCGGCGCCGACGTGACGCTGCAAAATCTCGACGTGAAGTCCCACTACGCCTACCTGCAGCAAGGCGGCTCGTTCGACGTCGCGCGCGCCGGCTGGGTCGCCGACTACGCCGACCCGGAGAACTTCCTCTTCCTCTGCATCAGCACCAACACGTCGTTCAATTACGGGCACTACACCAACCCGAAATTCGATGAACTGATGGCGCAGTCCTACAAGGAGCGCGATCCTGCGGCGCGCTCGAAGCTCCTGCATGACGCGGAGGCCATCCTGATGCAGGACCAGCCCGTGACGCCGCTGATGGTGACCGCCTCGCTGTGGCTCGTCTCCGACAAGGTGAAGGGCTGGAAGGACAACGCGGTCAACGAGCACCTGTCCCGCTACCTTTCGCTCGAATAGCGGGCGCGCCGCCGGCGGCCGTCGGAGCCTGAGGCCCCGGCGACCGCGGGCGGCCCAGCGGAACGATGCTCAAATTCGTCCTCCGCAGACTGATGAGCGCGGTGCCGACGATCTTCATTGTCGTCACCATCTCGTTCTTCCTGATCCGCTTCGCCCCCGGCGGCCCGTTCAACGTCGAACGCGCGCTGCCGCCGCAGGTCATGGCGAACATGCTGAAGGCCTATCAGCTCGATCAGCCGCTCTACCTGCAGTACCTGCACTATCTTTGGAACGTGCTGCACGGCGATTTCGGACCGAGCTACATCTATCGTGATTTCACCGTCGCCCAGCTCATCGGCCAGAGCCTTCCCTATTCACTGGAGCTCGGCTCCTTCGCGCTGATCATCGCGGCCGTCGGCGGCGTGGTCGCCGGCGTCTTCGCGGCGCTCCGCCAGAACGGCATCGTCGACTATGCGGTGATGGGGGTCGCGACCGTCGGGCTCACGGTTCCGAACTTCGTCGTCGGCCCGGTCCTTTCGCTGGTCTTCGCGGTGACGCTCTCCTGGGCGTCGGCCGGCGGCTGGGGCAGCGGCTCGTTCTCCGACCTCGCCCTGCCGGTGACCGCGCTGGCGCTGCCGCAGCTTGCGATCTTCGCGCGGCTGACGCGCGGCTCGATGATCGAGACGCTCCGCGCCGACCATATCCGCACCGCGCGCGCCTACGGCCTGCCGCCGCGCGCAGTCGTCGTCGTGCACGCGCTCCGCGGCGCGCTTCTCCCGGTCGTGACATACCTCGCGCCGGCCGCCGCGGCCGTGCTCACCGGCTCGGTCGTCATCGAGACGATCTTCGCGATCCCCGGCGTCGGACGCTACTTCGTGCTCGGCGCGCTCAATCGCGACTACACGCTGGTGATGGGAACGGTGGTGCTCATC
Source organism: uncultured Alphaproteobacteria bacterium (assembly GCA_963750115.1). Taxonomy (GTDB): domain Bacteria; phylum Pseudomonadota; class Alphaproteobacteria; order Rhizobiales; family Afifellaceae; genus DASWJZ01. Next base: position 443,869 of record CAVVPM010000016.1, read on the forward strand.
TCCGTCTTCATCATCGTCTTCAACCTCGATCGTCGACGTGCTCTACGCGGTGCTCGACCCGCGGGTGCGCTATGAGTGACATCGCGCTCGCGCCGGGAGAGGCGAGCCGCGGCCGCAGCCTGACGCAGCTCGCGCTGCAGCGGCTGCTGCGCAATCGCGCCTCCGTCGGAAGCATCGTCGTGCTCGTCGTGGTGGCGGCGGTCTGCATCGTCGGCCCCTTCGTCACGCCGCATCGCTACGACGAAATCTTCGATTCCTACGTGCGCATTCCGCCGAGCCTTGAGCCCTATCCGCTTGCCGATACGCTGCGCGGCGTGATGGCCGACGCGGCCGATCACGCGCATGTCACGCTGAGCGACTTCGCGGTGCACGGCGGCACGTTCAAGGCGACGCTCACGTCCGACCTGCCGATCGATCCACGCGTGGTGCGCTACGTCGATCGCGCCAACGAGTTCGACTCCACCGAGGTCGTGGACCAGCGCGACGACGGCCGCACGCTCGTCGTGTCGGGCAACGTGCATCGCCAGTATTTCCTCATGGGAACCGACGCCAATGGGCGCGACCTCTTCGCGCGGATCATGGTCGGCGGGCGCATCTCGCTCGCCGTCGGCGTGCTCGCCACGCTCGTCAGCCTGCTGATCGGCGTCACCTATGGCGCCATCTCCGGCTATGTCGGCGGGCGCACGGACAACGTGATGATGCGGCTTGTCGAGATCTTCTACTCGCTGCCCTTCGTCTTTCTCGTCATCGTGCTCGTGGTCTTCTTCGGCCGCAACTTCGTGCTGATCTTCATCGCGATCGGGGCGGTCGAGTGGCTCGACATGGCGCGCATCGTGCGCGGCCAGACGCTGTCTTTGAAGCGGCGCGAGTTCGTCGCCGCGGCGGAGGCGATGGGGCTCGACGACTGGGCGACGATCCGCCGCCACATCATCCCGAACACGATCGGGCCGGTCATCATCTTCGTGACCATCCTCGTGCCGCGCGTCATTCTCTTGGAAAGCTTCCTCTCGTTTCTCGGCCTCGGCGTGCAGGAGCCGCTGACGAGCTGGGGCGCGCTGATCGCGGAGGGCGCCGCCAACATGCAGAGCGCGCCGTGGCTCCTGATCTTCCCCTCGATCTTTTTCGTGGCCACGCTCTTCGCGCTGAATTTCCTCGGCGACGGGCTCCGCGACGCCTTCGACCCGACGGGACCGCTGAGGATGAGCGGGCCGACGATCCTCGCGATTTCCGGCCTCAACGTCCGCTTCGACACGCCCGACGGCGAAGTCAACGCCGTGCGCGGGCATCGATCTCAGCGTCGGCGAAGGCGAGACCGTCGCGATCGTCGGGGAGTCGGGCTCCGGCAAGAGCCAGGCGGTGATGGCCGCGATGGGACTTCTCGCCGCCAACGGCCACGCGACCGGCTCGGTGCGCTACCGCGGCGAAGAGCTGATCGGGCTTGAGCCGGCGAAGCTCAACCGCATTCGCGGCCGCAAGATCACCATGATCTTCCAGGAGCCGATGACGTCGCTCGATCCGCTCTATCGGGTCGGCGCGCAGATCGCCGAGCCGTTGATCGTGCACGCGGGGCTGAGCCGCAAGGCGGCGCACGAGCGCGCCGTCGAGCTGCTGCGGCTCGTGCAGATTCCGCAGCCGGAAAGGCGCGTCGATTCCTACCCGCACGAGCTTTCCGGCGGTCAGCGCCAGCGCGTGATGATCGCGATGGCGCTTGCCAACGACCCCGACATCCTGATCGCGGACGAGCCGACGACGGCGCTCGACGTCACGATCCAGGCGCAAATCCTGGAGCTCCTCGCGAGCCTGCAGAAGCGCCTCGGCATGGCGGTGATCTTCATCACGCACGATCTCGGCATCGTTCGCCGCTTCGCCGACCGCGTCTATGTCATGCGCGCCGGCGAGGTGGTGGAGAACGGCTCGGTCGCGCGCATCTTCAGCGCACCTTCGCACGGCTACACGAAGATGCTGCTCGCGGCCGAGCCGGAGGGAACGAAGCCGCCGGTCTCGGAGCTGGCGCGGCCGCTGCTCGAGGCAGGCAACATCCGGGTGACTTTTCACGTCGGCGGCGGCTTCTTCGGCGGCGAGGCGTTCGAGCTGAAGGCCGTCGACCGCGTGTCGCTCACGCTGCATGAAGGCCAGACGATCGGCATCGTCGGCGAATCCGGGTCGGGGAAGTCGACGCTCGGACGCGCGCTCCTGCGGCTCATCCCGGCGGAAGGCGTCATCCGCTTCGAGGGGCGCGATCTGCAGGCGATCGACCTCAAGAAGGAGCGCTCGCTCCGGCGCGAGATGCAGATCGTGTTCCAGGACCCCTACGGATCGCTTTCGCCGCGCTTGACCGTCGGGCAGATCGTGACGGAGGGCCTGCTCGTACACGAGCCCGATCTGACGCGGGCCGAGCGCGATCGGCGCGCCGTTCAGGCGCTCAAGGAGGTGCAGCTCGATGCGTCGACGCGCAACCGCTTCCCGCATGAATTCTCCGGCGGCCAGCGGCAGCGGATCGCAATCGCCCGCTCGATGATCCTGAAGCCCCGCATGGTCGTGCTCGACGAGCCGACTTCGGCGCTCGACCGTTCGGTGCAGAAGGAGATCGTCGAGCTCCTGCGCGGTCTGCAGCGGACGCACGGGCTCTCCTACATCTTCATCAGCCACGACCTCGCGGTGATCCGGGCGATGGCCGACGAGGTGATCGTGATGAAGGACGGACGGGTGGTGGAGCGCGGCCTGACGGAGGAAATCTTCTCCGATCCGAAGGACCCCTACACGCAGGCGCTGATGACGGCGGCCTTCGGCGGGAAGCGGTGCGCTATCGCGCGAGCGGCCGGCCGCGCGCCATCGCATCGCCGATTGATCTGGACCGCGGCAGCCGTGCGCCATAGGGATTGGCGAGCGTCGGCGACGAAGACCGCGCTTGAGGGGAGCGCCCGATGATCCTTTGCCACGGCGAGATGCTGATCGACTTCATTCCGACGGAGGCGCGCGACGGCATCGCCCGCCTATGCGGCCGGCCGTCGGCGGATCGCCGGGCAACGTGGCGCTGACGCTTGCGCGCCTCGACGTCCGACCGGATTCGTCGGCGGGCTCTCGACGGACTTCTTCGGCGACGCAGATCGCCGCAGACGCTTGCGGCGAACGGCGTCGTCCATGGACTACGTGTCGCGGCTCGACCGCCCGACCATGCTCGCCTTCGTCAATCTCGACGGCGAGAGCCGCGCTACGCTTTCTACGACGCGAGGCGGCGGCGCGGAACTGGCGGCTTGAAGACATGCCGCCGATCGCGCCGGCGGTGAAGCGCGCTGCATTTCGGCTCGCTGTCGCTGATCCGCCTGCCGGCGGCGAATGCCTTCGCCGCGCTGATGCAGCGCGAGGCCGGAGCGGCGCATCATCAGCTTCGACCCGAACATCCGCGCCGAGCCTGGTGGAGGACGAGGCCGACTACCGCGCGCGGCTCGACGCGTTCTTCGCGCATGCGCACGTCATCAAGCTGAGCGGCGCCGACCTCGAATGGATCGCGCCGGGCGAGGACATCGCCGCGCTTGCCGCCGGGTGGCTCGCCGAGGAGGCGCGCATCGTGCTCTCACGCGGGCGGCGAGGGCGCGACGATCTATGCGCGGCAGGGCGCATCACGCGCCCGGCCAGAAGGTGAAGGTCGCGGATACGGTCGGGGCCGGCGATTCCGCCATGGGCGGCCTGCTGGCGGCGCTTCAGACCGCAAGGCGCTCGCGCGCGAGGCCTGGAGAGGCTCGCGGAACGAGCTCGCCGAAATTCTCGATTTCGCGCTCGCCGTCGCGGCGATCACCTGCAGCCGCGTCGGCGCCGATCCGCCGACGCGAGCCGAGCTGAGAGTTTTTGGCGGACGCGGCGCCGAGGCGCCCGCCGTTTACTGCAGCTGAATGGCGATCTGGTTGAACTTCGCCGTCAGGTTCGTGCCGATAGTCGCCAGCACGCCGATAATCACGACCGAAATCAGGGCCGCGATCAGACCATATTCAATGGCCGTCGCGCCGCTTTCATTGCGGACGAACGAGGACATAAGCTTTTTCATCACGAATTCCCTCGTAGGTTTGTACGCGGACCGTGGCCCGAGGCATCGCCACATCTACACGTGCCGAGTCGGCATCTCGTTAAATTTGTAAGTGAACGAATGCTCAATTTCCCGCCGGAAAACTCGACCGGAGCGGGTAACGCAGCGCTGTCACATGGGGCGAATGCGAAAAAGCGGAGTCCGCGGTTCCGGCGCTTAGCCTGGCTGAATTCGAAATCTACCGGGACTGGGAATGCGACATCGCTCGCCGGATCCAGAAAGCAAGAGGGCCCGGAAATTGCGGTCCGGCCGGCCTAGGCACGGGTGCCGAGGGCCGCCTGAGCGTGGCGCGCTCAGACCGAGTAGTACATGTCGAATTCGACCGGATGCGGCGTCATCTCGTAGCGCATGTTCTCCTGCCATCTTCAGCTCGATATAGGCGTCGATCTGGTCGTCGTCGAAGACGCCGCCGGCCTTCAGGAAGTCGCGGTCGGCGTCGAGCGAGCCGAGCGCCTCGCGCAGCGAGCCGCAGACCGTCGGGATCTGCTTCAGCTCTCCGGCGGCAGGTCGTAGAGGTCCTTGTCCATCGGCGTCGCCCGGGATGGAGTCTTGTTCTTGATGCCGTCGAGGCCGGCCATCAGCATCGCGGTGAAGCCGAGATAGGGGTTCGCGCCGGGATCGGGGAAGCGCACCTCGACGCGCTTGCCCTTCGGCGAGCTGACGTCACCGGGATGCGGCAGGAGGCGGAGCGGTTGCGCGCCGAGTAGGCGAGCAGCACCGGCGCCTCGTAGCCCGGCACCAGCCGCTTGTAGGAGTTGGTGGTCGGATTGGTGAAGGCGTTGATCGCCTTCGCGTGCTTCAGGATGCCGCCGATATAGAAGAGGCACTCGTCGGAAAGGTCGGCGTATTTGTTGCCGGCGAAGACCGGCTTGCCGCTCCTTCCAGATCGACTGGTGGACGTGCATGCCCGAGCCGTTGTCGCCGAAGATCGGCTTCGGCATGAAGGTGGCGGTCTTGCCGTAGGCCTGCGCGGTCTGGTGGATGCAGTATTTGTAGATCTGCAGGCTGTCGGCGGCCTTGATCAGCGTGTGGAACTTGATGCCGAGCTCGTGCTGGGCGGCGCCCACCTCGTGGTGGTGCTTCTCGACCGGCACGCCCATCTGCGCCATGTACATCAGCATGTCGGAGCGGATGTCCTGCGCGGAATCGACCGGCGGAACCGGGAAGTAGCCGCCCTTGGTGCGCGGGCGGTGGCCGAGATTGCCGCCCTCGTATTCGGTGTCGCTGTTGGTCGGCAGCTCGGAGGAGTCGACCTTGAAGCCGGTGTTGTAGGGCGTGCGCGGAGAAGCGCACGTCGTCGAAGATGAAGAACTCGGCCTCCGGGCCGAAATAGGCGGTGTCGCCGATGCCGAGCGACTGCAGGTAGGCGATCGCCTTCTTGGCGGTGGTGCGCGGGTCGCGGTTGTAGGGCTCGCCGGTGCCGGGCTCGAGGATGTCGCAGAAGATCGCCAGCGTCGTCTGCGCGAAGAACGGATCGATCGCCGCCGCTTCCGGGTCCATCATCAGCGTCATGTCGGACTCGTTGATCGCCTTCCAGCCGGCGATCGACGAGCCGTCGAACATGATGCCGTCGGCGAAGGCGTCCTCGTCGATCAGCGAGACGTCCATCGTGACGTGCTGCATCTTTCCGCGCGGGTCGGTGAAGCGCAGGTCGACGTATTTCACGTCATTGTCCTTGATGGTCTTCAAGACCTCGGAAGCAGTTGCTCATGTCTTCCCTCATTCGTTGATCGCGTCATGCCTCGGGAGCAAACGGAACGCCGGCGCTGGGCCGCCGGCGGCAGGTCTCAGATCGCGTCGAGCCCGCTCTCGCCGGTGCGGATGCGGATCGCCTCTTCGACCGGGGAGATGAAAATCTTGCCGTCGCCGATGCGGCCGGTCTGCGCGGCGTTGCGGATCGCCTCGACCGCGCGGTCGACGAGCTCGTCGGCGAGGACGACCTCGACCTTCACCTTGGGCAGGAAGTCGACGACATATTCGGCGCCGCGATAGAGCTCGGTATGGCCCTTCTGGCGGCCGAACCCTTGGCTTCGGTCACCGTGATGCCTTGCAACCCGACCTCCTGCAGCGCCTCCTTCACTTCATCGAGCTTGAACGGTTTGATGATTGCTTCGATTTTCTTCATTCTTGTCGTACTCCAGCGCAGGGTTGGGGGCCTCGGCCTTCGAAGCAGGAAGCATGCCAACGACCGACGCGCACAGCGGCTCGTCTCGGCGTGCACGGCAGATGCGCAGAAATTCAGCAGATGCGATCACCTACGGCGTCGCAGCCAGCCTGCATGATGCTGACATAGTGAATAGGCATTTGCCTATCTATGTGGTCACAAATGGGCGTCGATCGAGCTTCTCACGCCGGCCGAGATGGCGGAGGCCGACCGGCTGACGATCGCCGCCGGGACGCCCGGCTACGCGCTCATGCAGAAGGCCGGCGCCGCGGTCGCCGAGGCGGCGCGCGACATGGCGGAGGAGGGCCGGGTCCTGGTGGTCGCCGGTCCCGGCAACAATGGCGGCGACGGCTTCGTGGCCGCCGCGCTCCTGAAGAAGGCCGGGCGCGACGTGCGCGTCGCGCTCCTCGGCGAGGCGCGGGCCTGAAGGGCGACGCGGCGCGCGCCGCCGCCGACTATGACGGACCGCTCGAGGCGCTCGGCCCGGCGACCGACCTTCGCCGCGGACCTTGTCGTCGATGCGCTGTTCGGCGCGGGGCTGGCGCGTCCGCTCGCCGGCGAGGCGGCACGCGTGGTGGAGGCGCTCAACGCCGGCGGCGCGCCGGTCCTTGCCGTCGACCTGCCGAGCGGCGTCGACGGGCGCACGGGCGCGGCAGAGGGCGCTGCCGTCCGGGCGGCACGGACGGTCACCTTCTTCCGGCTGAAGCCCGGCCATCTGCTCTTGCCGGGGCGGCTCCTCTGCGGGCGGACGGAGGTCGCCCAGATCGGCATTTCCGCAGGCGGTGCTTGCCGACATCCGGCCCAAGACCTTCCACAACATCCCGCCGCTCTGGCGCGCGCATCTGCGGCCGCCGCGCGCCGGACGACCACAAATATCGCGCGCGGACATGCGTTCGTCGTGTCGCGGACCGGCGAGCGCCACCGGGCGCGGCGCGGCTCGCCGCGATGGGCGCGCTCCGCGTCGGGGCCGGCTCGGTCACGGTCGCCTCGCCGCCCGACGCGCTCCTCGTCAATGCCGCGCACCTGACGGCGATCATGGTGCGCGCCGTCGAGGGAGCGGCGGCGCTCGGCGAGCTCCTCTCCGATCCGCGGCCGAAGGCGGTCGGCGGTCGGCCCGGGGAACGGGGTCGGCGCGAAGACGCGCGACAACGTCGAGGCGGCGCTTTCGAGCGACGCAGCGGTCGTTCTCGACGCCGACGCGCTGACCAGTTTCGCGGACACTCCCGAGGCGCTTTTCGCTCAGATCAGGAAGAGGATGCGGCCGGTCGTGATGACGCCGCATGAGGGGGAGTTCGCGCGGCTCTTCGGCCATGGCAGCGCGGAGGCCGGCGCGCGGCTCGACCGTGCGCGCGCCGCGCGCGGCGGCAAGCGGCGCGTCGGTGGTGCTGAAAGGGAGCGACACGGTGATCGCGTCTCCCGACGGCCGCGCCGCGATCAACTCGAACGCGCCGGCCGACCTTGCGACGGCCGGGAGCGGCGACGTGCTCGCCGGCATCATCACCGGGCTTTTGGCGCAGGGGCTCGCGGGCTTCGAGGCGGCGTGCGCCGGCGTCTGGATCCACGGCGCGGCGGGCGAGACCCTCGGGCGCGGGCTGATTGCGGAGGACCTGCCGCTCGAAATCCCGGCGTCTTGCAGCGCCTTGAGCGCGAGCCCACTTGACGAGAGCCACCCGGCGCGGCGGCCGGTCTTGCTGGGAAAGCCTTGCCCCCCTTGCGCCGTTCGTTTAGGAGCGCGTGTCCGGAACGGGAACGGGCTTCCACGCGAGCCGTGCGGGCGTGGTGGAATTGGTAGACACGCAGGATTTAGGTTCCTGTGGGCAGAGCCCGTGGGGGTTCAAATCCCTCCGCCCGCACCAGCCTTCGCACCTTGTGCCACGGCGTCGCGGATCGGGCGAGAGCGCGGTTGGAAAGAACGTCGAAGGTAGGAAGCCGACATGCAAGTGAACGAGACCCTCTCCGAGGGGCTGAAGCGCGGTTTGACGGTGACAATTCCGGCGTCGGAGCTCGACTCCCGCCTCGCCGACCGGCTCGATCAATTGAAGTCGCAGGTGCGGATCAAGGGTTTCCGGCCAGGCAAGGTCCCGACGAGCCATCTCCGCCGCGTCTACGGCAAGGCGGCGATGGCGGAGATCGTGCAGGGCCTTGTCGGCGAGACGACGCAGCAGGCGCTCTCCGAGCGCGGCGAGCGCGCGGCGACGCAGCCGAAAGTCGCCATGACCGAGGACGAGGCGGAGGCGATGCAGGTGCTCGAAGGCCGGGCCGACCTGACCTTCACGCTCGAATACGAGGTGCTTCCGACCTACGAGCTCGGCGACTTCAAGGGTCTCAAGATCGAGCGCCCGGTGGCCGAGGTGACCGACGAGGAAGTGGAAGAGCGGCTGAAGCAGATCGCCGAAAGCGCCCGCCCCTATACGCCGGTCGAGCGCGCGGCGGTTAACGGCGACCGCGTGGGCCTCGAATACGCGGCGAGCACCGACGGCAAGGTCTTCGAATCGAACACGACCACGATCGTGCTCGGATCGGGCCAGTTCATACCCGGCTTCGAGGATGCCCTGATCGGCGTGAAGACGGGGGAGAAGAAGACCATCGACATCACTTTCCCCGAGGACTATCCGGCGGCGAATCTGGAGGGAAAGCCGGCGACGTTCGAAGTCACGGTCGGCGAAGTCGCGGAGCCGGGCGAGCTGGTGCTCGACGACGCGCTCGCTGCGAAGCTCGGGCTTGAATCGATGGACAAGCTGCGCGAGACCCTTCGCAAGCAGATCGAGACCGAGTTCGGCCGCGCGACGCGCCAGCACGTGAAGCGGCAGCTCCTCGACCAGCTCGACAGCATGCATTCCTTCCCGCTGCCGGAGAATCTGGTCGAGCAGGAGTTCGAGAACATCTGGCGGCAGGTGACGCACGACGTCGAGCATCACGGCCGTTCGTTCGAGTCGGAAGGAACCACCGAGGAGGCAGCGAGGGCCGACTATCGCGGCATCGCCGAGCGGCGCGTGCGCCTCGGGCTCGTGCTCTCGAAGATCGGCGAGACCGCCGAGATCACGATCACCGACGACGAGCTTCAGGCGGCGCTCTTCGATCAGGCGCGGCGCTACCCGGGCCAGGAGCGGCAGGTGGTCGACTATTATCGCAACAATCCGGAAGCGCTGCAGGCGCTGAGGGCGCCGATCTTCGAGGAGAAGGTCGTCGACTACGTGCTCGAATTCGCCGAGGTGACCGACAAGACGGTGAGCAAGGAAGAGCTCCTCGCGGAGGATGAGGAAGAGGCGGAAGACCACCACCACGATCACGGGCACGACGATCACGGGCACCACGATCACGGGCACCACGAACACGGGCATGACGAACACGGGCACGACGAACACGACCACGACCACTGAGCGGGCGCGCCGACTTTCGGTTGCGATGAAGTCCGCGCTCGACTGATTTCGTTAACGGCGCGCCGGCCGGGCCCTATTCCCGGCACTTTCGGACCGCCGCGGGCGGCTGCGGCCGCCGCAATCCCGCCGATTGTTTGCGCTCCCTTGGCGGAGCGGTAAAAGACGCATATCTAACAACGGATTCGCGGCGTCCCACGCTCCCCCTTCCGCGAGACAGGCATTCCCGGTGACAAGGCCATGAGAGACCCACTCGACACCTACATGAACCTGCTCGTACCGATGGTCGTGGAACAGACGAACCGCGGCGAGCGCGCCTACGACATCTATTCCCGGCTCCTGAAGGAGCGGATCATCTTCATCACCGGGCCGATCGAGGACCACATGTCGTCGCTCGTTTGCGCCCAGCTCCTCTTCCTGGAGGCGGACAACCCCAAGAAGGAGATCGCCATGTACATCAACTCGCCGGGGGGCGTGGTGACCTCCGGGATGGCGGTCTACGACACCATGCAGTTCGTAAAACCGGCCGTTTCGACGCTTTGCATCGGGCAGGCTGCCTCCATGGGGTCGCTGCTTCTGTGCGCCGGCGAAAAGAGCCTGCGTTTTGCCACACCAAATGCGCGAATCATGGTGCACCAGCCGTCCGGCGGGTTCCAGGGGCAGGCGTCCGACATCGAGCGCCACGCCGAGGACATCATAAAAATGAAGCGTCGGCTCAATGACATATACGCAAAACACACCGGCCAGACCTACGATGCGATCGAAACGACGCTCGACCGTGACTATTTCATGAGCGCCGAGCAGGCGCGGGAGTTCGGGCTGGTCGACGAGGTGATCACGACCCGGGCGGCGCTGGAGCAGATCGCCGGTGCCGGAACGTGACAGGAAGCCAACATTCCCAAGCCGGCCATTAAGTTAATCTTGAAATCTTACGCGCAAGAATGGTTCGATGTGAGCATGGTGGGCGCAGGTCGCCAAGTGGCATCGTTCGTGCACAGGCGTACTGAGCGAGGTTCGTTATGAGCAAGATCAGCGGGTCAGGGAGCGGGCGAGAGCAAGAACACGCTCTATTGCTCCTTCTGTGGCAAGAGCCAGCACGAGGTTCGCAAGCTCATTGCCGGGCCCACGGTCTTCATCTGCGACGAGTGCGTCGAGCTGTGCATGGACATCATCCGCGAGGAGAACAAATCCTCGCTGGTGAAGTCGGGCGACGGCGTCCCGACGCCGCTCGAAATCTACGAGGTGCTGAACGACTACGTCATCGGGCAGGACCACGCGAAGAAGGTCCTCTCGGTCGCCGTTCACAATCACTACAAGCGGCTGAACCACGCCGCCCGCAACAATGACGTCGAGCTTTCGAAGTCGAACATCCTGCTGATCGGCCCGACCGGTTGCGGCAAGACGCTGCTCGCGCAGACGCTCGCCCGCATCCTCGACGTGCCGTTCACCATGGCCGACGCGACGACGCTGACGGAAGCCGGCTATGTCGGCGAGGATGTCGAGAACATCATCCTGAAGCTCCTGCAATCGGCCGACTACAACGTGGAGCGCGCGCAGCGCGGCATCGTCTATATCGACGAGGTCGACAAGATCAGCCGCAAGTCCGACAACCCGTCGATCACGCGCGACGTGTCGGGCGAGGGCGTGCAGCAGGCGCTTCTGAAGATCATGGAAGGCACGATCGCGAGCGTGCCGCCGCAGGGCGGACGCAAGCATCCGCAGCAGGAATTCCTGCAGGTCGATACGACCAACATCCTGTTCATCTGCGGTGGCGCCTTTTCCGGCCTCGACAAGATCATCTCCGATCGCGGCCGCAAGACCTCGATCGGCTTCGGCGCGACGGTGACCTCGCCGGAGGACCGCAAGACCGGCGAGCTCTTCCGCCTGGTCGAGCCGGAGGATCTCTTGAAGTTCGGGCTGATCCCGGAATTCGTCGGGCGTCTGCCGGTCGTGGCGACGCTCGAGGATCTCGACGAGCCGGCTCTCGTGCAGATCCTGACGGAGCCGAAGAACGCTCTCGTCAAGCAGTACCAGCGGCTTTTCGAGATGGAGAACGTCGAGCTCAACTTCCACACCGACGCGCTGACCGCGATCTCCAAGCGGGCCATCGAGCGCAAGACCGGTGCGCGCGGCCTGCGCTCCATCATGGAAGCGATTCTGCTCGAGACGATGTTCGATCTCCCCGGCCTCGACGGGGTCGAGGAGGTGGTCATCTCCAGCGACGTGGTGAACGGGAACTCGCGCCCGCTTTACATCTACGGCGAGCGCGCCGTGGAGGAGCACCAAAACGCCGGCCGCTCGGCCTGAACCGGGCGGACCCGGGAGCGATCTCGCCGCCCCTTGCGGGGCGGTCTTGAATAGGAGGGCCCGGGTTTCCACTTAACGGAAATCAAACCGGCGCGCGTCTCGCCCGACCGTCCCCGCCGCCTCGCTTCGTCCCCACAAGCGGTATCGTCAGCGGCGCGCCCCCAACAACGATGAGAATCGCCTAACCTCGCCCTTTGCGGCCTGCGCCGGCGAGAATCAAAGGAAGAACGATGACCGAAAATCCGCGTCCAATCGGCGTCCCCTCAGGCGAGGGCACCTACCCGGTGTTGCCGCTCCGCGACATCGTGGTCTTTCCCGCATATGATCGTGCCGCTCTTCGTCGGCCGCGAGAAATCGATCAGCGCGCTCGAAGAAGTCATGCGCGCCGACAAGCAGATCATGCTCGCGACCCAGAAGGACGCCGGCGACGACGATCCGTCGCCGCAGGCGATCTACGAGGTCGGCACGCTCGCGACCGTGCTGCAGCTCCTGAAGCTGCCCGACGGCACCGTGAAGGTGCTGGTGGAGGGCCGCGACCGCGCGCAGATCCTGCGCTACACCGATCGGCAGAACTATTTCGAGGCCGAGGCCCGCGTCCTCGCCGAGACGGTCGTCGAGGACGTGGAGGCGGAGGCGCTCTCGCGCTCGGTGGTGGCCGAGTTCGAGAACTACGTGAAGCTCAACAAGAAGGTGAGCCCGGAGGTTCTCTCCGCCGTCTCCAACATCGACGACTATTCGAAGCTCGCCGACACGGTCGCGTCGCACCTTGCCGTGCGCATTCCGGAGAAGCAGGAAATCCTGGCGCTGACCAGCGTCGTCGCGCGGCTCGAAAAAGTGCTCGGCATGATGGAGAGCGAAATCTCCGTCCTGCAGGTGGAGAAGCGCATCCGCTCCCGCGTCAAGCGGCAGATGGAGAAGACGCAGCGCGAGTACTATCTGAACGAGCAGATGAAGGCGATCCAGAAGGAGCTCGGCGACGGCGAGGATGGCCGCGACGAGCTGCGCGAGCTGGAAGAGCGGATCGCCAAGACGCGGTTCTCGAAGGAGGCGCGCGAGAAGGCCGAGACGGAGCTTAAGAAGCTCCGCCAGATGAGCCCGATGTCGGCCGAGGCGACCGTCGTGCGGAACTATCTCGACTGGCTGCTCGGCATCCCGTGGAAGAAGCGCACGAAGGTCCGGAACGATCTTACCTTCGCCGAGGAGGTGCTGAACGCCGACCACTACGGCCTGGACAAGGTGAAGGAGCGCATCGTCGAGTATCTCGCCGTGCAGAGCCGCGCCAACAAGCTGAAGGGGCCGATCCTTTGCCTCGTCGGCCCGCCGGGCGTCGGCAAGACCTCGCTCGGCAAGTCGATCGCCAAGGCGACCGGCCGCGAGTTCGTCCGCATGTCGCTCGGCGGCGTGCGCGACGAGGCGGAGATCCGCGGGCACAGGCGCACCTATATCGGCTCGATGCCCGGCAAGGTCATCCAGTCGATGCGCAAGGCGAAGAAGTCCAACCCGCTCTTCCTGCTCGACGAGATCGACAAGATGGGCATGGACTTCCGCGGCGATCCGTCGTCGGCGCTGCTTGAGGTGCTCGACCCGGAGCAGAACTCGACCTTCATGGATCACTACCTTGAGGTCGAGTACGATCTCTCCGACGTGATGTTCGTCACCACGGCGAACACGCTCAACATTCCGCCGCCGTTGATGGACCGGATGGAGATCATCCGCATCGCCGGCTACACGGAAGACGAGAAGGTCGAGATCGCGCGGCGTCACCTGTTGCCGAAGATCGATCAGAACCACGGGCTGAAGAAGGGCGAGTTCGAGATCGACGACGAGGCGCTTCGCACCATCATCCGCCGCTACACGCGGGAGGCGGGCGTGCGCAATCTCGAACGCGAGCTCTCGACGCTGTCGCGCAAGGTGATCAAGGAGCTGCTCACCTCGGACGCCAAGATGGTGAAGATCACCGGCGAGAACCTGGAAAAGTACCTCGGCGTCCCGCGCTATCGCTATGGCGAGATCGAGGGCGAGGACCAGGTGGGCGTCGTGACCGGTCTTGCCTGGACGGAGTTCGGCGGCGAGCTGTTGACGGTGGAAGGCGTGATGATGCCCGGCAAGGGCAAGATGACCGTCACCGGCAATCTTCGCGACGTGATGAAGGAATCGATTTCCGCCGCGGCATCCTACGTGCGGAGCCGCGCCATCGATTTCGGCATCAAGCCGCCGCTCTTCGAAAAGCGGGACATCCACGTCCACGTGCCGGAGGGCGCGACGCCGAAGGACGGGCCGTCGGCCGGCATCGCCATGGTTACGGCGATCGTGTCGGTGATGACGGGCATCCCGGCGCGGAAGGATGTCGCCATGACCGGCGAGATCACGCTGCGCGGCCGCGTGCTTCCGATCGGCGGGCTCAAGGAGAAGCTCCTGGCGGCGCTCAGAGGCGGCATCAAGACGGTGCTGATTCCGGAGGAAAACGCCAAGGATCTCGCGGAGATACCGGATAACGTTAAGAGTGGGCTTGAGATTGTCCCGGTGGCTCGGATGGGCGAGGTGCTGAAATATGCCCTGGTGCGCCAGCCGGAGCCGACTCAGTGGAGCGAATCGGAGCAGGAATTGGCCAAGCCGGCAGTTGCAGAGGATGACGCGGCGGCAGGACTGGTTGCGCACTGATTAGTGCCGTGGATAAAGGAAGGTCGCCCGTCCCGGGCGACCTTTTTTTGTTGCAAATCCCGCAATTCCGGGCTTTGCAGTCGGGTTGAAGCCCCCCGTCGCGCTTCGCGCGGCCATCGAAATCAAAGCTGTTTCCAAGAGAGGAGAACTGAGGATGAACAAGGGCGACCTTGCTGCCGCAGTGGCGGACAAGACCGGCATGTCGAAGGCGTCGGCTACCCAGGCGGTCGAAGCGGTGTTCGGCTGCATCACAGATTCGCTGAAGCAGGGTCAGGAGGTGCGCGTCCTCGGCTTTGGCAACTTTACCGTTTCGCGACGCGCGGCGAGCACGGGTCGCAACCCGCAGACCGGCGCTCCGATGCAGATCAAGGCCTCCAACCAGGCGAAGTTCAAGCCGGGCAAGGGCCTGAAGGATACTCTGAACCCGTAATTCCTCAGATCACCATGCGGTCGTATAAAGCCCCGCGGTGCGGGGCTTTTCGTTTTCGTCACCGTTGCAAAGGCGATGTGCCGCGTGCGCCCGGCGCGGCGCGCAAAAGGCCGCTGCCGACGGCATGACTTTGCAACGGTTCGCCACTAGATTCCCACGATCGGGCGGTTAGCTCAGCTGGTCAGAGCACCTGGTTTACACCCAGGGGGTCGGGAGTTCGAACCTCTCACCGCCCACCACCTTCCGGCGCTGCCGTAGAGCCGTCGCGCGGTCACCGTTGATGGGAGAAGATCATGCGCTTGCGAGAGACATCCGTCGTCTTCGGCCTGTTGATCCCGATCGCGCTTCAGGCAGCGCCAGCCGCTCTTGCTGCCGGCGGCGAGATTGAGCTCTCGCAGGCTGCCGCGGTCGCGGGCGGGGTGACGCCCGGCGATGCGGCCGGCTTCCCGATCACGATTTCGGCGTCCGGGCGCTACCGGCTCGTCGGCAATCTCGACGTGCCGGCGGGCGATGACGGCATCGTCATCGACGCGGACAACGTCACGCTCGATTTCAACGGCTATACGCTCGACGGCGGCGGCAAGGGCGGCACCGGGGTCGCCTCGCGCAGCGACGGCATCGAGATCGAGAACGGCGGCGTGACCGGCTTCCAGTCCTTCGGGATCACCAGCGGCGCGGTCGGGAAGTTCTGGACGATCTCGGGCATGCGGGTCGTGAAGAACGGCCTCGGCGTTTCGGCCGGCGACTATGCGCGCGTGGTCGGCAACAACATCTCGTTCAACGACAATTACGGGCTGAGCTGCGAATTCTGTCTGGTTCAGGGCAATGTCGTCGCCCGCAACCATGACGACGGTATCGATGTGCGGGGCGGATCGGTCGTCGACAACATGATCGCGTCCAACCGCGGATTCGGGATTTCGGCCTTCATGCTCGGGTTTGTCCTCAGCGGTTACGGCAACAACACGCTCATCAACAACAATGGCAGCGGGCAGATCGGCGCGGACGGCCAATTCGTCCAACAGAGCCCGCAGGTGAACGGCCGCATCCTGCCGCTGCAGCCGAACGTCGAATAGTTCGCAGCCGCGGCGGCCCGAAAGGTTGGGTCCGGCCGGGCAGGGGGGGCCGCGATGCGGTCTTCCTTGACACGACTCTGCCGCCACCTTATCTCGCCTCCACCCGCCGCCGGCCGTCTCCGGCGGTTCGCGGGGGTGTAGCTCAGTTGGTTAGAGTGCCGGCCTGTCACGCCGGAGGTCGCGGGTTCGAGCCCCGTCACTCCCGCCAGTTTCTCGCATTCACATTGTTGCAAGAATGTGGAACGGCGGCCCCGATCTGCCGTTCGGCATATAGTTTCCGTTGCCGCGGAAGGCCCGGTCTGGCATCGTCCGCCGGACGGCCATGCGGCCAACAGCGGACGACGAATATGACACATGCATTTGCGCGCGGCGCGTTCGCATTCTTCATGGTGATGGCGGCTGGGTCCGGCGCCTGGGCGGCGAACCCCAAGCCGACGGATACGAAAACGGACCAGGGGATCGATCTGACCCTGCCTTTCGACGATTTTACGCGGGATTTTGCCGACAAGCGCAAGGACGTCGAGGAGTCGAACCGGCCGCCGCTGCCGCAGAACGGTCCGGTGACGCCGATGCCTTTTTGCGGCCCGTCGGTGCCGTTCTGCTAGGCGAAGCGGACGCCTTTCATCCGACTGCGGTCGCGCGGGATCTGACCTCCGCTTCGGGCTGATTCCGGCTTGGGCTTGTGGCGGGTTCGCTGTCTCGGTATGACGCGCTGCAGCAACGCCCGCCTCCCTGACGGCACGTGCAGGAGTTGAAATGCAAGCACTGCTCCAGGCCTACCTGCCGATCGTGCTCTTCATCGCCGTCGCGACGGCGATTGCGCTCGCGCTTCTCGTGGCGCCCTTCATTGTCGCCTACAAGCAGCCGGATTCGGAAAAATACTCCGCCTATGAATGCGGCTTCGCGGCGTTCGACGACGCGCGCATGAAGTTCGACGTGCGCTTCTACCTGGTCTCGATCCTCTTCATCATCTTCGATCTCGAAGTGGCGTTTTTGTTTCCCTGGGTGGTCGTGTTCAAGTCGGTCGGCTGGTTCGGCCTCGCCTCGATCATGGTCTTCCTCGCGGTTTTGACCGTCGGCTTCATCTACGAATGGAAGAAGGGCGCGCTCGAATGGGATTGATCATGCCAGCGCAGGGAAACGCGCCGTCGCCCGGCGGATCGACGCCCGGGCGCGAGCGGCCCGATCCGTTCTTCGCCGAGGTCAGCAACGAGCTTGCCGACAAAGGCTGGCTCGTCACTTCCGCCGACGACCTGATCATCTGGGCGCGCACCGGCTCGCTCATGTGGATGACCTTCGGGCTCGCCTGCTGCGCGGTGGAGATGATGCAGGTTTCGATGCCGCGCTATGACGTGGAGCGCTTCGGCTTCGCGCCGCGTGCCTCGCCGCGCCAGTCGGACGTGATGATCGTCGCCGGCACGCTCACCAACAAGATGGCGCCGGCGATCCGCAAGGTCTACGACCAGATGCCGGAGCCGCGCTACGTCATCTCCATGGGCTCCTGCGCGAACGGCGGCGGCTACTACCACTATTCCTATGCGGTCGTGCGTGGCTGTGACCGCGTGCTGCCCGTCGACATCTATGTGCCAGGCTGCCCGCCGACCGCGGAGGCGCTGCTTTACGGCATTCTCCTTCTGCAGAAGAAGATCCGCCGCACCGGGACGATCGAGCGCTGACGATGCCCGACACGGCCGACATGGTCCTGCCGATGCTCCGCGAGATGCGAACGGAGAATGCCACGCAGCACGAAGAGACACACACCCTCTTGAGCAAACTTCTCACCGGCGAGTTCGAGCAGCGAATCGAAGCGCTTGAGAAGAAGGTTCGCGAATTGGAGCCCCGCAGTTGAACGCGTTCTCGCCGGCAAAGCGCGGCCTCGCCGAAATCGCCGCGCGCGTCGCCGAAGTGCTTGGCGCGCGCATCGTGAAGCAGGAGGTCGCGTTCGAGGAGCTGAGCATTACCGTCGCCGCGGAATCGATCGTCGAGGTGGTGACGCTTCTTCGCGACGATCCCGGGCTCAGGTTCGTCTCCTTCATCGACATTTGCGGCGTCGACTGGCCGGAGCGCGAGCGGCGTTTCGACGTCGTCTACCATTTCCTGAGCCCGGTGAAGAACCACCGCATCCGCATCAAGGTAGAGACCGACGCGGACACGCCCGTTCCCTCGCTCAGCGACGTCTTCCCCGGCGCGACATGGTTCGAGCGCGAAGCCTACGACCTTTACGGAATCCTCTTCTCCGGCAACCCGGATTTCCGCCGCATCCTCACCGATTACGGCTTTCGCGGGCATCCGCTCCGGAAGGATTTTCCGCTCACCGGCTTCGTCGAGGTCCGCTACGACGCGGAGCAGCGGCGCGTGGTCTACGAGCCGGTCAAGCTCGCGCAGGAATTCCGCAACTTCGACTTTCTCTCGCCCTGGGAGGGGACGGATTATGTGCTGCCGGGGGATGAGAAGGCGAATGGGTAGAATGAGTCGGCAGTCGGCAGTCGGGAGGGTGGCGGGCGGCGCTCGACGCGTCGGCCATCGCGTTTGGATTTCAAGCTCGGAAGGATGCTGCGCCCCTACTCCCTCTCTGCCGATTGCCGATGCAGGCCTGAGCGATCGTTTCTATTTAACTACCATTCACCACTCACCATGGCAAAGCCATGCCTGAAGCCGACGTCCGCAACTTCAACATCAACTTCGGGCCGCAGCATCCGGCTGCGCACGGGGTGCTGCGCCTCGTGCTGGAGCTGAACGGCGAGATCGTCGAGCGCGTCGACCCGCATATCGGGCTCCTGCATCGCGGCACCGAGAAGCTCATCGAGGCGAAGACCTATCTCCAGGCGATGCCCTATTTCGACCGGCTCGACTACGTCGCGCCGATGAACCAGGAGCATGCTTTCTGCCTCGCCACGGAGCGCCTGCTCGGCATCGAGGTGCCGCGCCGCGGACAGCTCATCCGCGTGCTCTACGCCGAGATCGGACGGCTTCTCTCGCATCTTCTCAACGTCACGACGCAGGCGCTCGACATCGGCGCGCTGACTCCGCCGCTCTGGGGCTTCGAAGAGCGCGAGAAGCTCATGGTCTTCTACGAGCGTGCCTCGGGGAGCCGCATGCATGCGGCCTATTTCCGCCCCGGCGGCGTGCATCAGGACCTGCCGCCGAAGCTCGTCGACGACATCGGCGCCTTCTGCGATCCGTTCCTGAAAGTCTGCGACGATATCGAGACGCTCCTCACCGACAACCGCATCTTCAAGCAGCGCAACGTCGATATCGGCATCGTGTCGCTCGACGACGCGTGGAAGTGGGGCTTCTCCGGCGTCATGGTGCGCGGCTCGGGCGCCGCCTGGGATTTGCGCAAGGCGCAGCCCTACGAGTGCTATGACGAGATGGAGTTCGACGTTCCGATCGGCAAGAACGGCGACAATTACGACCGCTATCTGATCCGCATGATCGAGATGCGGCAGGCGACGCGCATCATGAAGCAATGCGTGGAGAAGCTGCAATCGGCGGACGGCGGCGGGCCGGTCTCGGTGGTCGACAACAAGATCGTCGTGCCGAAGCGGGCCGAGATGAAGCGCTCGATGGAATCGCTCATCCACCACTTCAAGCTCTACACCGAGGGCTTTCACGTGCCGGCAGGCGCGGTCTATGCCGCGGTCGAGGCGCCGAAGGGGGAATTCGGCGTCTATCTCGTGTCGGACGGCTCCAACAAGCCGTATCGCTGCAAGATCCGCGCGCCCGGCTTTGCGCACCTCCAGGCGATGGATTTCCTCTGCCGCGGGCACATGCTCGCCGACATCTCCGCCGTGCTCGGCTCGATCGACATCGTGTTCGGCGAGGTGGACCGCTAGCCTGGTGGCGGGTGCCCCTCATGCGATGCTAAGCTTACGATCTATTTTGCCTATCTGTCGCGGTGCCGGGGCTGGCCTTTCGCCTCTGAAATGCTAGAACGGTTCCAATCCCAGGACGACCCAGAATCGTAACGGAATACGAGCGTTATGGCCGCCCGTCGCCTCGCCGAGCACCAGCCTGAAACATTCGCCTTCACGGACGAGAACCGTGCCCGGGCGGTGCGCGAAATCGCCAAGTTTCCGGAAGGCCGGCAGGCCTCGGCCGTCATCTCGCTCCTGTGGCTCGCGCAGGAGCAGGAGGGCTGGGTGACGAAGCCCGCGATCGAGGCCGTCGCGGGGATGCTCGACATGGCGCTCATCCGCGTGCTCGAGGTCGCAACCTTCTACACCATGTTCCAGCTTGAGCCCGTCGGCGCGAAGGCGCATGTCCAGGTCTGCGGCACGACGCCCTGCCGGCTGAGGGGCGCCGAAGCGCTGATCGACGTCTGCCGCAGGCGCATCCACGACGAACAGCACCATCGCAGCGCCGACGGGGCATTCTCCTGGGAAGAAGTGGAGTGCCTCGGCGCCTGCGTGAACGCGCCGATGATCCAGGTCGGCAAAGACACCTACGAAGACCTGACGCCGGAAATTTTCGAGGCGCTCATCGACGCCTTCGGGCGCGGCGAAGAGCCGATGCCCGGGCCGCAGAACGGCAGGCAATATTCGGTGCCGATCACCGGGCTGACCTCGCTGACCGAGATCGACTATGCCGCGGACGACCGCCCGCCGCCGCGGCCCGAGCGACCGGTCGTCGCCGGCGCGCGCGCCGTCGGCACGCTTTCCGTTGGCAATGCTTCAAGCGGCAAGAAGGAGGGCTGACGGTGCTCGCCGACAAGGACCGCATCTTCAAGAACCTCTATGGCCTGCACGATCCCGGCCTGAAGGGCGCGCGTTCGCGCGGCGCCTGGGACGGCACCAAGGCGATCCTCGAAAAGGGCCGCGACGGCATCATCGACGAGATCAAGAAGTCGGGGCTCCGCGGGCGAGGCGGGGCGGGCTTCCCGACCGGCCTCAAATGGTCGTTCATGCCGAAGGAGATCGGCGAGCGTCCGCACTATCTCGTCGTCAACGCCGACGAGTTGGAGCCCGGCACCTGCAAGGACCGCGAGATCATGCGGCACGACCCGCATCTTCTCGTCGAAGGCTGCCTCATCGCCTCGTTTGCGATGGGCGCGCACACAGCTTTCATCTACGTGCGCGGCGAATATATCCGCGAGCGCCAGATGCTGCAGCGGGCAGTCGACGAGGCCTACGACGCGAAGCTCATCGGCAAGGATAACGTCCACGGGTGGGACTTCGACATCGTCGTGACGCACGGCGCCGGCGCCTATATCTGCGGCGAGGAGACGGGCCTCCTCGAAAGCCTCGAAGGCAAGAAGGGCCTGCCGCGGATGAAGCCGCCTTTCCCCGCGAATGTCGGCGTCTACGGCTGTCCGACCACCGTCAGCAACGTGGAATCCGTCGCGGTCGCGCCCGACATCATGCGGCGCGGCGCCGGCTGGTTCGCCTCGTTCGGCCGGCCGAACAATCTCGGCACCAAGCTCTTCAACATTTCCGGCCACGTGAACACGCCGTGCACGGTCGAAGAGACGATGTCGATCCCGTTCCGCGAGCTGATCGAGACGCATGCGGGGGGCGTACGCGGCGGCTGGGATAACCTCCTCGCGATGATCCCCGGCGGCTCGTCCTGCCCGATCATCCCGGCGCACCAGTGCGACGACGCGATCATGGATTTCGACGGCATGCGCGAGTTGAAGTCGAGCTTCGGCACGGCGGCGGTGATCGTCATGGACAAGTCGACGGACGTCGTCCGCGCCATCACGCGCATTTCGTATTTCTACAAGCACGAGAGCTGCGGCCAGTGCACGCCCTGCCGCGAGGGCATGGGCTGGATGTGGCGGGTGCTTGAGCGCATGTGCCGCGGCGAGGCGGAGAAGCGCGAGATCGACATGCTGCTCGAAGTCACCACGCAGATCGAAGGTCACACGATCTGCGCCTTTGCCGACGGGGCGGTCTGGCCGGTGCAGGGCCTGATCCGGCACTTCCGGGGCGAGATCGAGCGGCGCATCGACGAATTCACGGCGAATTCAAAGCCGGCCGAGCCGATGATGCAGGCGGCGGAGTGACAGAGATGGCCAACTATTCGGCACAGGCACGACAAAGCGAAAATCCAAGAGGAGGAGCGATGCCCAAGACCGGAGCGAAGCGGCGCCCATTGGAGCGCACGCAGAAGGCCAAGAAGGTGCGCCCGAGCGCGCCGCTCTTGGAGACACGGGCGCGGACGATCCTTGAGACGATGGTGGAAGAGGTCGTCGACGGTGCGCCGGCCGGGCTGACGCTGCCGGAGATGCAGGAGCCGGTCGCGCCGGAGGCGGAGCCGACGGCGGCCGCGGCGCAAAGCATCGATGATCTCGCGACGCGCGACCTCGTCAAGATCGCCAAGAACGGCGGCAGCCTGGAGATCGACGGCTCACGCTATACGTCCGACGAGCTTGCGCTGCTTGCCGAGAACGTGACGGAGCAGGCGCATTTGAAGATCAACAACAGCGGCAGCTTCTCGGCCAAGGAGCTTGCGGCGATCGCGCAAACGGGGCCGGGACAGGTGATCTTCGCCTGAATAGGCGAGACGGGGACGTGTGAATGGCCGACCTTCGCAAGCTCATCGTTGACGGGAAGGAAGTCGAGGTTCCGGCCCACTACACGCTGCTCCAGGCTTGCGAGGAGGCGGGGGCGGAGATCCCGCGCTTCTGCTTCCACGATCGACTCTCGATCGCCGGCAATTGCCGCATGTGCCTGGTGGAGTTGAAGGGCGCGCCGAAGCCTGTCGCATCCTGCGCCTGGGGCGTGCGCGACTGCCGGCCCGGCCCGAACGGCGAGCCGCCGGAGGTGCTGACGCGCTCAAAGCTCACCAAGAAGGCGCGCGAAGGGGTGATGGAGTTCCTGCTCATCAACCACCCGCTCGACTGTCCGATCTGCGACCAGGGCGGCGAGTGCGACCTGCAGGACCAGGCGATGGCCTACGGGGTCGATTCCTCGCGCTTCCATGAGAACAAGCGGGCGGTCGAGGACAAGTATATCGGCCCGCTCGTCAAGACCTTCATGAACCGCTGCATCCACTGCACGCGCTGCATCCGCTTCTCGACCGAGGTCGCCGGCGTGTCGGAGCTCGGCGCGATCGGTCGCGGCGAGGACATGGAGATCACCACCTATCTCGAGCGGGCGATGACGTCCGAGCTCCAGGCGAACGTCGTCGATCTTTGTCCGGTCGGGGCGCTCACGGCGAAGCCCTATTCGTTCAAGGCGCGGCCATGGGAGCTTTCGAAGACGGAATCGATCGACGTGATGGATGCGCTCGGCTCGAACATCCGGGTCGACGCGCGCGGCAAGGCGGTGATGCGCGTGCTGCCGCGCCTGAACGAGCTCGTGAACGAGGAATGGATTTCCGACAAGACGCGGCACTGCGTCGACGGGCTCGGCGTGCAGCGGCTCGACCGGCCCTATGTGCGGGCCGACGGCAGGCTGCAGCCGGCCACTTGGCAGGCGGCTTTCGCGGCGATTGCCGAACGCGTCAAGGCCACGACGGGCGCGAAGATCGGCGCCATCGCCGGCGATCTCGCGAGCGTGGAAGAGATATTCGCGCTGAAGCTTCTGATGCAGGCGCTCGGCTCGCATAATCTCGATTGCCGGCCGGACGGGGCTGCGCTCGATCCCTCGCTCGGCCGTGGCAGCTACATTTTCAACGCGACGGTCGCCGGGATCGAGGCGGCGGACGCGATCCTCCTCATCGGCTCAAACCCGCGCAGGGAAGCGCCGGTCCTCAACGCGCGCATCCGCAAGCGCTGGCGCGCGGGCGGGCTGCCGATCGGCATGATCGGCGAGCATGCCGACCTGACCTACGCTTTCGAGCATCTCGGCGCCGGGCCGGATTCGCTTGCGCCTCTCGTCGCCGGCGAAGGCGAGTTCTACGAGAAACTCAAATCCGCGAAGCATCCGCTCATCATCGTCGGGCAGGGCGCTCTTGTCGGCGAGAACGGCGGCGCGGTCCTTGCCGCGGCGGCGAAGCTCGCGCTCGCCGTCGGCGCGGTGACGGCGGACTGGAACGGATTTTCGATCCTCCATACTGCCGCCGCTCGGGTCGGCGCCCTCGATCTCGGCTTCGTGCCGGGTGAAGGCGGGCTTGGCGCGAAGGCGATGACGGCGCCGGGGAACGGCGGGCTCGATCTCCTCTTCCTGCTCGGCGTCGACGAGGTCGAGGTGCCGGCGGGCGCCTTCGCCGTCTATGTCGGCACGCATGGCGACCAGGGCGCGCAGCGCGCGGACGTGATCCTGCCGGGCGCCGCTTATACAGAAAAATCAGCGACTTGGGTCAATACCGAGGGGCGCGTGCAGATCGGCAACCGCGCCGCTTTTCCGCCCGGCGACGCGCGCGAGGACTGGTCGATCCTGCGCGCGCTCTCGGGCGTCATCGGAAAGACGCTCCCCTTCGACAGCCTCGCACAGCTTCGCGCGGCGCTTTACGAGGCGCATCCGCATTTCGCTGCGATCGACCAGGTGCAGGCCGGCGCACCGGCCGACATCGAGCGCCTTGCGGCTGTCGGAGGCACGATCGCCGGGCCGGCCTTCACAAGCCCGATCCACGACTTCTATCTGACCAACCCGATCGCGCGCGCCTCGCAGGTGCTTGCCGAATGCTCGGCGATGCATCTCGGGCCGGTGGCCGAGGCTGCCGAATAAGATGGGCATCTTCCTCCACGACTATCTGGTCCCCGGCATCATCATCATCGTGGAGAGCGCGGTACTGATGGTCGTGCTCCTGATCGGAGTCGCGTATCTCCTCTACGCCGACCGCAAGATCTGGGCGGCGGTGCAGATGCGCCGCGGGCCGAACGTGGTCGGGCCGTGGGGCCTCTTCCAGTCGTTCGCCGACCTCCTGAAATTCGTCTTCAAGGAGCCGGTCGTCCCGTCGGCGTCGAACAAGGCGATCTTCCTGCTCGCGCCGCTCGTCACGACGGTGCTGACGCTCTCCGCCTGGGCGGTGATACCCGTCTCGTCCGGCTGGGTGATCGCCAACATCAATGTCGGCATCCTCTACGTCTTCGCCATATCCTCGCTCGAAGTCTACGGCGTCATCATGGGCGGCTGGGCGTCGAACTCGAAATACGCCTTCCTCGGCGCGCTCCGCTCGGCGGCGCAGATGGTCTCCTATGAAGTCTCGATCGGCTTCGTGATCATCGGCGTGCTTCTGTGCGTCGGCTCGCTCAACCTCTCCGACATCGTGCGGGCGCAGACCGACGGTCTCGGCACCATGTTCGGACTGCCGAACAGCCTGCTCGACTGGCACTGGCTGTCGCTCTTCCCGCTGTTCATCATCTTCTTCGTCTCCGGGCTTGCCGAGACGAACCGGCCGCCCTTCGACCTGTCGGAGGCGGAATCGGAGCTCGTCGCCGGCTTCATGGTCGAATACGGCTCGACCCCGTACATGATGTTCATGCTCGGCGAATACGTCGCCATCACGGTGATCTGCGCGTTGACGACGATCCTCTTCCTCGGCGGCTGGCTGCCGCCGATCGCCGTCGCACCGTTCACCTGGGTGCCGGGGATCATCTGGTTCGTGCTGAAGCTCTGCTTCGTCTTCTTCATGTTCGCCATGGTGAAGGCGATCGTGCCGCGCTACCGCTACGACCAGCTGATGCGGCTCGGCTGGAAGGTGTTCTTGCCGATTTCGCTGGCGATGATCGTCATCATCGCGTTGGTGCTGCAGCTGACCGGCTGGGGCGGCCTGCCGGGGGGAGGCACGTGATGGCACGGCTCGCACAGGCGACAGGCTCGCTCTTCCTGAAGGAGTTCGTCTCCGCGACCTGGCTCGCCACGAAATACTTCTTCGCGCCGAAGGCGACCATCAACTATCCGTTCGAGAAGGGGCATGTCAGCCCGCGCTTCCGCGGCGAGCATGTGCTTCGCCGCTATCCGAACGGCGAGGAGCGCTGCATCGCCTGCAAGCTCTGCGAGGCGATCTGCCCGGCGCAGGCGATCACCATCGAGGCCGGTCCACGCCGCAACGACGGCACGCGCCGCACCGTGCGCTACGATATCGACATGGTGAAATGCATCTATTGCGGCTACTGCCAGGAATCCTGCCCGGTCGACGCCATCGTGGAGGGCCCGAATTTCGAGTTCGCGGCGGAGACGCGCGAGGAGCTCTACTACGACAAGGCCAAGCTTCTCGCGAACGGCGACCGCTGGGAACGCGACATCGCCCGCAACATCGCGCTCGACGCGCCGTATCGGTGACCGCAGGATGGGGGCGCGCCTATTGGCCGGGCACGACAGAGTAACCTCCTCCTCGAGGGGGAGGTTGAGCGCGGCAACGCGCACGGGCGCCGCCGTGTGGACGCCGCGACGAGCCTCCGCTAAGAGAGCCGCGGCCGGGAACGCCCCGGCCCCCCGCCGGAATTCCGCATGATCCTGCAGCCGATCTTCTTCTACATCTTTTCGATCGTCACCGTGGCGGCCGCCTTCATGGTGATCGCGGCGAAGAATCCGGTGCATTCGGTGCTCTTCCTGATTCTGGCCTTCTTCAACGCCGCCGGCCTCTTCATCCTGCTCGGGGCGGAATTTCTGGCGATGATCCTGGTCGTCGTCTATGTCGGCGCGGTCGCCGTCCTCTTCCTTTTCGTGGTGATGATGCTCGACGTCGACTTCGCCGAGCTGCGCCAGGGTTTTCTGCAATATCTGCCGATCGGCGGGCTGGTCGGCGCGATCCTCCTGATCGAGCTGGTGCTCGTCCTCGGCGGCACCCTCGTTGCGCCCGGCGCGATCGCGGGCGCTGCGCCGACGCCGCCGCTCGACCAGGTGACCAACCTCGCGGCGATCGGCGGGCTCCTCTACACGCGCTACGTCTTCTACTTCGAGATGGCCGGGCTCATCCTGCTCGTCGCCATGGTCGGCGCGATCGTGCTCACGCTGCAGCACAAGGAAGGCGTCAAGCGCCAGAGCATCGCCGACCAGGTCGCGCGCTCGCCGAAGACCGCGGTCGAGATCATGCACCCGGAGACCGGGAAGGGGCTTCGCGGATGACGATCGGTCTCGGCCATTACCTGGTCGTCGGGGCGATTCTCTTCACGCTCGGCGTTTTTGGCATCTTCATCAATCGCAAGAACGTCATCATCATCCTGATGGCGATCGAGCTGATCCTGCTCGCCGTCAACGTCAACCTTGTCGCCTTCTCCGCCTTTCTCGGCGATCTGACCGGCCAGATCTTCGCGCTTCTGGTGCTGACGGTCGCCGCGGCGGAGGCGGCGATCGGGCTTGCCATCCTCGTCGTCTTCTACCGCAACCGCGGCACCATCGCGGTTGAGGACATCAACATGATGAAGGGCTGAGGGCCTTGTATTCGGCGATCGTCTTCCTGCCGCTTCTCGGCGCCGTCATCGCGGGCGTGATCGCGCTCTTCGGGGCCGGCGCGCGGCATCCGGGCGGCGAGCCTTCGGTCGACGACGGGCATGCGGGTCACGCCGACGCCGCGCATGCCGCTTCCGCCGAGGCGGCGCATCACGACGCGCACGGCGGCCATCATCCGCCGGCGCGCGGCTCGCGCGAGGCGGAGCTTGCGACAAGCGCGCTTCTCGTCGTCTCCTGCATCCTCTCGTGGGTTTCGTTCTTCGAGGTGGCGCTCGGAAGCGGCGCCTCTCTCAAGGTGCCGGTCTTCACCTGGATCCATTCGGGCGCGCTCGCCGCCGACTGGTCGCTCCGCATCGACGCGCTGACGGCGGTGATGCTCGTCGTCGTCACCACGGTGTCGTCGCTCGTCCACATCTACTCGATCGGCTACATGGCGCACGACCGGCACCGGCCGCGCTTCTTCTCCTATCTCTCGTTCTTCACCTTCGCCATGCTGATGCTGGTGACGGCCGACAACCTCGTGCAGATGTTCTTCGGCTGGGAGGGCGTCGGCCTCGCCTCCTATCTCCTGATCGGCTTCTGGTACGATCGCCCCGCGGCGAACGCCGCGGCGATCAAGGCCTTCGTCGTCAACCGCGTCGGCGACTTCGGCTTCGCTCTCGGCATTTTCGGCGTCTTCTATCTCTTCTCCTCGATCGACCTCGACACGATCTTCGCGAACGCGCAGGCGGTCGCCGCCAACAAGGACGCCGTGCTCACGATCTTCGGGCACACGTTCGACGGCGCCGGCGCGATCACGGTCGTCTCGCTGCTCCTTTTCATGGGCGCGATGGGGAAGTCGGCGCAGGTGCCGCTCCACACCTGGCTTCCCGACGCCATGGAAGGCCCGACGCCGGTCTCCGCCCTGATCCACGCCGCGACGATGGTCACGGCCGGCGTCTTCATGGTGGCGCGGCTTTCGCCGATCTTTTCGCATTCGGCGACGGCGCTTACGGTCGTCACCGTGATCGGCGCGATCACGGCCTTCTTCGCCGCGACCGTCGGGCTCGTGCAGAACGACATCAAGCGCGTCATCGCCTATTCGACCTGCTCGCAGCTCGGCTATATGTTCGCCGCGCTCGGCGTCGGCGCCTATCCCGTCGCGATCTTCCATCTCTTCACGCACGCCTTCTTCAAGGCGCTGCTCTTCCTCGGCGCCGGCTCGGTCATCCACGCCGTCTCCGACGAGCAGGACATGCGCAAGATGGGGGGCTTGAGGACCGTCATCCCGACGACCTACTGGATGATGATCGCGGGCACGCTGGCGCTGACCGGCTTCCCGCTGACGGCCGGCTATTACTCGAAGGACGCGATCATCGAGGCGACGCATGCCTCGATGGCCGGCGTCGGGTTCTTCGCCTTCCTGCTTCTCGTCATCGCCGCCGCGTTCACCGCCTTCTACTCCTGGCGGCTGATCTTCATGACCTTCCACGGCAAGCCGCGGGCGTCGGAGGAGGTCATGCACCACGCGCACGAGAGCCCGCAGGTCATGCTGGTGCCGCTCTACGTGCTTGCGGCCGGCGCGATCTTCGCCGGCATGATCTTCTCCGGTTCGTTCATCGAGGCGGGCGCAGCGCATTTCTGGAAGGGCTCGCTCGTGCTTGAGACGGAGCTTCTTGAGGCGATGCACCACACGGGCTTCTGGATCGGGATACTGCCGACGATCGCAATGCTGCTCGGCTTCGGCGTCGCCTATTGGTTCTACATCGTGCGGCCGGAAGCGCCGGTCAGGCTCGCCGAGAACCAGCAAGTCCTCTACCGGTTCCTTTTGAACAAGTGGTATTTCGACGAGCTCTACGAATACACGCTGGTGCGCCCGACGATGTTCTTGGGGCGCTTCCTGTGGAAGCGCGGCGACGGCTGGCTGATCGACGGGTTCGGGCCGGACGGTGTCTCGGCGCGCGTGATCGACGTGACGCGCAACGTGATCCGGCTGCAGACAGGCTACCTCTACCACTACGCCTTCGTGATGCTCCTCGGCGTCGCGCTCCTTGTCACCTGGATGATGTTCTGGGGGTGACGCGATGACCTGGCCGATCCTCTCCGCCGTCACCTATCTGCCGCTCGTCGGGGCGGCGATCATCTTCTTCTTCATCCGCGGCGATGGCGAGGCCGAGCGGCGAAACATCCTGAACGTCGCGCTCGGCGTGACCACGCTCACCTTCCTCGTGTCGCTCCTCATCTGGTGGAACTTCGATCCGGGCAATCCCGGCTTCCAGTTCGTGGAGGAGGCGAACTGGACGGGCGCCTTCATGCACTACCGCATGGGGGTCGACGGCATCTCGATGCTCTTCGTCATCCTGACGACGCTGCTGATGCCGTTCTGCATCCTCGCGAGCTGGCGCGTCGTCAGGCGCCGCCTCAAGGAATACATCATCGCGTTCCTGGTGCTCGAAACGCTGATGATCGGCGTCTTCACGGCGCTCGACCTCATCCTCTTCTACGTCTTCTTCGAGGCCGGCCTGATCCCGATGTTCCTGATCATCGGGGTGTGGGGCGGCCCGCGGCGCGTCTATGCCGCCTTCAAGTTCTTCCTCTACACGCTGCTCGGCTCCGTGTTGATGCTGCTCGCCATGATGGCGATGTACTGGCAGGCGGGCACCACTTCGATTCCGGAGCTTCTCGCCTATCACTTCCCGCCGGAAATGCAGACCTGGCTGTGGCTCGCCTTCCTCGCCTCCTTCGCGGTGAAGCTGCCGATGTGGCCGGTCCACACCTGGCTCCCCGACGCGCATGTCGAAGCGCCGACGGCCGGCTCCGTCGTGCTTGCGGCGATCCTCCTTAAGATGGGCGGCTACGGATTCCTGCGCTTCTCGCTGCCGATGTTTCCGCAGGCGAGCGCGGAGCTCGCGCCGCTCATCTACACGCTTTCGGTCGTCGCCATCATCTACACCTCGCTCGTGGCGCTGATGCAGGAGGACGTGAAGAAGCTCATCGCCTATTCCTCCGTCGCCCATATGGGCTTCGTGACGATGGGCGTTTTCTCGATGACGGTGCAGGGCGTGCAGGGCGGCATCTTCCAGATGCTCTCGCACGGCATCGTGTCGGGCGCGCTCTTCCTCTGCGTCGGCGTCATCTACGACCGCATGCACACGCGTCAGATCGACGCCTATGGCGGGCTCGTGAACCGCATGCCGTGGTACGCCTTCACGTTCATGGTGTTCACGCTCGCGAATGTCGGGCTTCCCGGCACGTCCGGCTTCGTCGGCGAATTCTTGACGCTGATCGGCGTCTTCCAGGTGAACACCTGGGTTGCCGTGCTTGCCACGACCGGCGTGATCCTTTCCGCCTGCTACGCGCTCTGGCTCTATCGCCGCGTGATCTTCGGGGTGCTGGAGAAATCGAGCCTCGCCGGAATTCTCGATCTCAGCCTGCGCGAGAAGGTGATCCTCGCGCCGCTCGTGGCGCTCACCATTTTCTTCGGCGTCTATCCGAAGCCGATCATGCAGGTGACGGCGGCCTCCGTCGGGCATCTCGTCGAGAACTATCAGGCGGCTCTCGCCGATCACGGCACGACGGCCGTGGCGCGGCGCTAGGGGGAATTTGATGTCGCCGACCGAGCTTCCCCAACTCGCGAGCATCCTGCCGGAGCTCATCCTCGCCGTCGGCGCGCTCATTCTCCTGTTGATCGGCGTCTATGCCGGCGAGCGCTCGGCCCCGACCGTCAACGGGCTCGCCGTGGTGATCTTGATAACGGCGGCCGTCGCGGTCGGATTTAGCGGCGGGGAGGGCACGATCTTCGACGGCACCTTCGCCGTCGATGCGTTCGCCCGCTTCATGAAGGTGGTGACGCTGATCGGCTCGTCGGTCGCGATTCTCCTGGCTTGGCGTTTCGCCGAGCGGGAGCGCTTCGAGCGCTTCGAGTTTGCCGTGCTTGTCGTTCTTGCGACGCTCGGCATGCTCGTGATGATCTCGGCGAACAGCCTGATCACGCTTTACCTCGGGCTTGAGCTGAATTCGCTCGCCTCCTACGTCGTCGCCGCAATCGACCGCCACAATGCGCGGTCGAGCGAGGCGGGACTCAAATATTTTGTGCTCGGGGCGCTTTCCTCCGGCATGCTCCTTTACGGCGCCTCGCTGGTCTACGGCTTCACCGGGCACACGGGCTTCGAGCCGATCGCCGCGGCGCTTGCCGGCGGGCGCTCGCCGGGGCTCGTGTTCGGCCTCGTCTTTGTGCTCGCCGGGCTGGCCTTCAAGATTTCCGCGGTGCCGTTCCACATGTGGACGCCCGACGTCTATGAAGGCGCGCCGACGCCCGTGACCGCGTTCTTTGCCTCTGCGCCGAAGCTTGCGGCGATGGCGCTCATCGTGCGGGTGACGGTGCAGGCTTTCCATCCGATCACCGCCGACTGGCAGCAGATCGTCACCTTCATCGCCATCTTGTCGATGGTGCTCGGTTCCTTTGCGGCGATCGGCCAGACGAACATCAAGCGACTGATGGCCTATTCCTCTATCGGCCATATGGGATTTGCGCTGGTCGGACTCGCGGCCGGCACCGAGCAGGGCGTGCAGGGCGTCATCCTCTACGTCGTGATCTACATGACGATGACGCTCGGCGCGTTCGCGGCGATCCTCGGCATGCGCCGCGGCGGCATCATGACGGAGGACATCCAGTCGCTCGCGGGCCTTGCCCGCACCAAGCCGACGATGGCGCTGCTTCTCGCCACCATCCTCTTCTCGCTCGCGGGCATTCCGCCGCTCGCCGGCTTCTTTGCGAAATACTACGTCTTTCTCGCGGCCATTCAGTCCGGTCTCTATGCCCTTGCGGTGATCGGGGTGGTGGCGAGCGTCATAGGCGCCTACTATTATCTCAGGATCGTGAAGATCATGTATTTCGACGAGCCGGAGGGAGCCTTCGAGCCGGCTCCGGCGGAACTTGGAACGGTGCTTGGCGTTTCGGGAGTGCTGATGCTCGCTTTCGTCATATTCGCAGGTCCCCTGGTTGCCGCCGCCGGCACCGCCGCGCACAGCCTCTTCTAGCGCATGGTCTTTGCCCTAAGCCCCGCGGCCCAAGGCTCGGGCTACCGCCTGATCTCCCTTGCCACGATCGATTCGACCAGCGCCGAGGCGATGCGGCTTGCGCGGAGCGGCGAGGCGGGGCCGCTTTGGATCGCGGCAGCGGAGCAGACCGCCGGTCACGGCCGTCGCGGCCGGGCCTGGCAGACCCCGAGCGGCAATCTTGCGGCAAGCCTGCTGATGCCGGTTGCGGCCGACGCCCGCGCGACGGCGACGCTCGGCTTTGCCGCCGGACTGGCGCTTGACGCCGCGATCCGCGCGACGGCTCCGGAGGTCGGGCTCAAGATGGCGCTCGACGAGGCGGCGGCGGGCGGCGATCGGCTGCGGCTCAAATGGCCGAACGACGTGCTGGTCGACGGCGCGAAGGTTGCCGGCATTCTGCTCGAAGCGGTGAGCGGCGGAGCGGGTCCACCGGCCGTGGTCATCGGGATCGGTGTCAATGTCAGCCACGCGCCGCGGGATGTCCCCTATGCGGCGACCTCGCTTCGTGCCTGCGGCGCGGATGTGACGGCGGAAGGTCTGTTTCAGGCGCTGGCGGACGCCTGGGTCGCACAGTTCGATGTCTGGGCGTCGGGTCGCGGCTTTGCTGCGCTGCGCGACCGCTGGCTCACCCGCGCGGCGGGGCTCGGCAATCCGATTTCGGTCCGCATGGGCGAGGAAGTGTTCCGCGGCACATTCGAGACGATCGACAACGAGGGCCGGCTGGTGGTGCGCGCGCTCGACGGGTCGGCGCATTCGATCAGCGCCGGCGAGGTGCATTTCGGCGCCGCCGCGACAGCGGAGCTGTGATGGCGACGGACGAGCTTGTCTTCGTCGCGCTCGGCGGGGTCGGCGAGATCGGCATGAACCTCGCGCTCTACGGCTACGGGCGGGGCCGGGGCAGGAAATGGCTGGCGGTCGACATGGGCGTCGCCTTCGGCCACGAGGAGCCGCTCCCGGGCGTTGACGCCGTGCTGCCGGACATCGGCTTTCTCCTGGAGCGCAAGCGCGATCTTGTCGGGATCGTCATCACGCACGCGCATGAGGACCATTACGGCGCGCTCTTCGATTTCTGGCCGAAGCTCGAAGCGCCGGTCTTCATGTCGCCGTTCGGCGCGGCGCTGCTTGAGGCGAAGCGGGCAGGGGAGCCGAACGCCCCGAAGATTCCCGTCCGCGTGGTGACGCCGGGCATGCGCATCGAGGCGGCCCCGTTCGAAGTGGAATACGTGTCCGGTCTCCCACTCGATCCCGGAATCGAACGCGCTCGCGATCCGCACGCCGGCCGGAACCGTGTTTCACACCGGCGACTGGAAGCTCGATCCGGCGCCGGGCGTCGGCCCCGCGATCGACTCCGACCGCATCGCGGCGATCGGCGAGGAGGGCGTGCTCGCGCTCGTCGCCGACTCGACCAATGCGATCCGCGACGGCATCAGCCCGAGCGAGAGCGAGGTCGCGCGCGTGCTCGAGCGGCTCATCACCGAGGCGCCGCACCGCGTGGCCGTCACCACGTTCGCCTCGAACGTCGGCCGCATCCGCGCCGTCGCCGAGGCGGCGAAGCGCGCCGACCGCGAGGTCGTCGTCGTCGGGCGCGCCATCCGCCGCGCCGTCGACGTCGCACGCGAGCTCGACTACCTGAAGGGCCTGCCGGAATTCCTCGACCAGGACGCCTATTCGCACCTGCCGCGGAACAAGATCGTAGCGCTGATGACCGGTAGCCAGGGCGAGCCGCGGGCGGCGCTCGCAAAGGTCGCTGCAAAGGATCATCGTGCGATGAGCCTCGCGCCCGGCGACCGGGTGATCTTCTCGTCCCGCACGATTCCGGGAAACGAGCGCGCGGTGAACACGATCATCAATGCGCTTATCGATTTCGGCGCCGAGGTCATCACCGACCGCGACGCGCTGGTGCATACGTCCGGCCACCCGCGGCGCGACGAGATCCGCCAGCTCTACGACTGGACGCGGCCGCGCATCGTGGTCCCCGTGCACGGCGAAGCGCTGCATCTCCACGAGCAGGCGAAGCTTGCGCGCGCCGCCGGCATCCCCGAAGTGGTCGAGGTGCGGAACGGACAGATGATCCGGCTCGCGCCCGGCCCGGCCGAGCGGGTGGAGAGCGTCGCCTGCGGCAAGCTCTATCGCGACGGGCGCCTGCTCGTGTCGCCGGCGGCAAGCGGCGTCGTCGACCGGCGCCGCCTCGGCTTCGCCGGCATCGTCAGCGTCGCGATCGTGCTCTCCGACAGCGGCGAGGTTCTGGAAGACCCGACGGTCGCGCTTTCCGGCGTGCCGGAAGCCGATGCGGAGGGCGAAGCGTTCTCCGCCCTCGTCGAAGAGGCGGTCGACGAGGCGCTCGACTCGCTATCGAAGGCCAAGCGGAAAAACCCGGAAGCGGTGCGCGATGCGGTGCGTCGCTCGGTGCGCGGCGAGGTCGACGTGGCGTGGGGGAAGAAGCCGATCACGATCGTGCACGTGACGCATGTGAGCGACTGACGATGCTGAAGCGGCTGAATCACGTCGCGATCGCCGTTCCCGACCTTGCCGCCGCCGCAATGCGCTACCGGGAGACTCTCGGCGCGCGCGTCTCGGCACCGCAAAGACTCCCCGAGCACGGCGTCAGCGTCGTTTTCGTCGAGCTTCAGAACACGCGGATCGAGCTTTTAGAGCCGCTCGGCGAAGCTTCGCCGATCGCCGCCTTCCTGATGCGCAACCCAAAGGGCGGCGTGCATCATCTCTGCTACGAGGTGGAGGATATCGGCGCGGCGAGCGTGGCACTGAGGCACGGGGGCTTCGGCGTGCTCGGCGACGGCGGGCCCAAAATCGGGGCGCACGGGCGGCCCGTGATCTTCCTCAGTCCGGAGGATTTCTCCGGCACGCTGATCGAGCTTGAGGAGGCGGGCTGATGGGGCTTTTTTCCTCCATCGCGGTGTTCTTCGTCCTCTGGTGGCTGAGCTTCGTCGTGGTGCTGCCATTCGGCGGCAAGCGCGAGCAGGAAGCGGCGGGAAGACGGCTCGGGACGGATAGCGGCGCGCCGGAGCGGCCGCAGATGGGCATCAAGCTCCTGGCCACAACGATACTCGCGGCGATTATCTTCGGCGCCTTCTTCCTCTACTTCAACGTGTATCACTTGACGATGTTTGACCTGACCCCGTGAAGGTTCGCCAAGCACACCCTGGAAGTAGAAAAGAAAAAGAGCAAGGCGGAGCCTTGCTCAGGACTTTCGCGATTAGCCGATCATCATCGAAGCGCGTAGGCGCCCTTTGATGAAGTCCTCCCAAGACTTGGACCGCGAGCAATCGGTGTCAACACACCTTCTTAGTTCAGCGACCATAGCCGATCGGAATCGGCCTGTCACTACCCTTTGGCGGTGCTGCCAAAATTTTTGGCGCGCTGCCCGATTTTGGCGCAGCCGCCGCGGCATCGAGGCCTCGCCGCGGCGGCGAGCCTTGCCAAGCACGGCCCGATACGATCATGTCGCCGAAAATCCCAGATGATTCATGCCGCATGCTGCTCTCGCGCTATTTCCTGCCCATTCTGAAAGAGACGCCGAAAGAGGCCGAAATCGTCTCGCATCGGCTGATGCTGCGCGCCGGCATGCTCAGGCAGCAGGCAGCGGGCATCTATTCCTGGCTGCCGCTCGGCTTGCGGGTTTTGAAGAAGATCGAGCAGATCGTGCGGGAGGAGCAGGACCGCGCCGGAGCGCTCGAAGTGCTGATGCCGACGATCCAGTCGGCCGAGCTTTGGCGCGAGAGCGGCCGCTACGAGGATTACGGCAAGGAGATGCTCCGCATCGTCGACCGGCACGAGCGCGACATGCTCTACGGCCCGACCAACGAGGAGATGATTACCGTCTTCTTCCTCTTCCTGTTTATAAATTACTATGGTGACTGGCTCTGGTTTAAAAACCTGGGATACAGTTCGATATTTGACACCATGATTCTTTCTAAGATGTTTTCTTTCCTCGTGTTTTTTGTCATATTCGCACTGTTTTCAACTATTCATATTCGTTTGGCCTTTAAAAGAGGAAGCCAAAGCAGAGATATTTATGCTATTGGGGATGATGATCCCAGAAAACTTTTTTTACCGCTCTATAAGGGAAAAGCAGCTTTTTGGTTCTGGGGTTTGATCATCATGTTTTTAGGCATTGTTATGGGTTCTTCCGCCTCCGGCCACTGGAATGATTTTTTACAATTTATTCATTCCTCCTCTTTTAACTTAAAAGAACCTGTTTTCGGGAAAGATGCCGGGTTTTATATCTTCAAACTTCCGGTTTACCGATTTGCTGTCAACTGGTATCTTTTCATGACAGCCTTTACTTTTGTTGCTGTTTTGTTCTCATATTATCTTGATAATGCTTTTAATATCAACGAAAATCGTTTTTCTATTTCACAAAAGGTAAAAAGTCACTTAATCCTGTTGGCTGCCTTTTTTGGACTGGGTGTTTCATCTCTTTATATTATTAAACTGTTTAATATTTTATATTCCTCACATGGTGCTACTTACGGGCCTTCGTACATGGACATTCACGCACAGATTCCTGCCTATTGGACCATCTTCATCATAAGTTTAATCATTACCCTTCTTTTATTCTTATATCCTGTTTATAAAAAAAGGATGATTTTAATTTATGCAGTTGGAGCATGGCTGACAGTATGGGTGGGGTTTGTATGGATTTATCCTTATATTATTGAACAATATAGCGTTAAGCCCAATGAACTGAAAATGGAAACGCCATATATTATTGAACAATATTAAATTTACCAGGGAAGCTTTCGGGTTGAATAATATTAAGACAGAAGCTTTTCCAGTGGTCCAGGATATAACCTATCAGGATATCCGGAATAACCAGCATACCATTGAAAACATTCGTTTATGGGATCGCAGGCCTTTAATAGAAACCTATAAACAGCTGCAGGAAATAAGATTGTATTATGATTTTAACAGTGTGCAGGTAGACAGGTATCTTTTTGATAAATATACTGAAATAGTTCTCGGAGCCAGGGAATTGCCGGTGACGGAAATACCTGATCGTGCACAAACCTGGGTAAACAAGCATTTGATTTATACCCATGGATATGGAATTGTAATGAATCCGGTTAATGAGATTACCCCCAACGGAATGCCCAACCTGATTGTAAAAGATATACCTCCCGTTGCTACAGTGCCTTTGAACCTCAAGCAAATGGCTATTTATTATGGGGAAGAAACCAGCCAGTATCTGCTGGTCAATACAAAAACCAAAGAATTTGATTATCCCAAGGGAGAAGATAATGTTTATGCCAGCTATCAGGGAAAAGGAGGCGTACAAATATCCTCTCTTTTCAGACGAATGGTATATGCCTGGAAATTTTCCGACATAAAAATTCTTCTTACCGCTTACCTTACCGATCAAAGCCGCATAATGTTTTACAGGAACATTACCCAGCGCGACCAGATACTTGCCCCTTTTCTCTCTTTTGACAGTCAGCCTTATCCGGTGGTTGGAAAAGACGGAAACCTTTATTGGATACATGATGCGTATACCGCCAGCAATATGTTTCCTTATTCCGAGCCGGTTAATCAGAATACGGTCGGAGGAGGAGTCAATTACATTAATAATTCTGTTAAAGTAGTCATAAATGCCTACGATGGAGCTGTTACCTACTATGTTATCAATCCCAAAGATCCGTTGATCCAGACATATCAAAAAATCTATCCCAAACTTTTCAAGCCTTTTAATGAAATGCCTGAATTTCTGAAAGAACATATCAGATATCCTACCGATTTATTTAATATTCAGATTGAAATGTACAACACTTATCACATGACAGATCCGCAGGTGTTCTATAATCAGGAAGATTATTGGCAGGTTCCCAACGAAATATACGACACAGGGCAGCAACCATTGTTCCCATATTACATTATAATGCGATTGCCTGGGGAACAAAAAGGAAGAATTCATTCTGATGCTGCCGCTTACTCCTTCAGGCAAAGACAATATGATTGCCTGGATGTGTGCCCGCTGTGATGCCCCAAATTATGGAGATTTGATTGTTTATACCCTTCCAAAGGATAAGCTGATATACGGACCAATGCAAATTGAAGCCAGAATTAACCAAAAACCTGATATTTCGGCTGAACTTACCTTGTGGAGCCAGAAAGGTTCTCAGGTTATCAAAGGCAATCAACTGGTGATACCCATAGAAAATTCATTTATTTACGTGGAGCCGGTTTATCTGCAGTCAGAACAAGGCCAGATCCCGGAACTGAAAAGGGTTATTGTGGCTTATAAAGAAAAAATTGAGATGAAAGAAACACTGGATGAAGCACTTCAGGCAGTCTTTAACATCGTTGGCGAACAAGCTGTAACACCTCAGCAACTTGTTCCGAGTCAGGCAGGTTCTCCTGTCCTTTCCACACGTGCCCGGGAAGCTCTTGACCATTATAATAAGGCCCTGGACTATCTGAAGCAGGACAACTGGTCAGATTTTGGAAATGAATTGCAACAAATGAAATCGGTTTTATTGCAGATGACCGGGACTAAACCGAAAGTTGAGCCTGGAGTAAAATAGTTATTTGCCGGATGGCATATCAGCGTTTAGTACCTATATCACTGAGCATCTGCTGAAGCTCAGCTTTACTCCTTATGCTATGGAATAATGGAGCATCTGCTAAAAGGATTTTATTGTCTTTATCGGTTGTTCATCCACGATTATTCAAATTAAAAAACCCCTTCGGAGTTGACAGGCCAGTTCAAATCAAAAGAACAACGAAATTTTTATTTTATTTATTATCGATGATATAAAAGCACATTTATCAAGTTAGTGTATCACTGGCAGCTATGTTTTATTGAATTTACCCGATATAAAAGAAAAGAATTTTAGTTAGATTTAAGGAAAAGAAGCTGTCTTCTGTCGCGAAAAACTTTTAATGGGTTAATATGTATGCGGATACACTGAGGATCAATGGATTCAAGGCATTTGCCCTGATCATTTTCGTTTGTATTACAATCTGTCTGGTTACCAATTGTGAGGAAGAAAAGGCCCATGCGAGGAGCTATCCTCAGATAAAAACAGATCCGGTCACAAATATTACCGGTAACGGAGTAACCCTGAACGGAAATATTTACACCCTCGGGTCGGAACCAATTACTGATCACGGATTCGTATGGAGCGATTGGGAATCGCCGGATCTCTCAGATGACAAGATATCCCTGGGGCCCAGCTCATCAACAGGTGCCTTCAGTGCGGATGTGGGAAGAGCGCTTGCCATCGATGTGGAATATACCGTAAAAGCTTTTGTGAAAACAGCAGAGCACATTGTATATGGCACGCCTGTCACATTTGTAAGCATGGGGAGCGGAGCTCCCGTGGTAACTGGCTTTGAACCGGATTCAGCGGCATGGCTCGATACAATAAGGATTTCAGGGCAGAATTTTTCAATCAGGCTTTCGCAGAACAAGGTCAGACTAAACCAGATTGAATGTAAACTGGTTTCATCCACTGATACTACCATATTCTTTGCACTGAGTGAGAATGTCACTCAATTAAAAAATGGTGTCTCGGTTGAAGTGGCTGGGGCAAATACTACATTCACAGTGGATTCGTTGAAGCTTTTGGCTCCGCGATTCAGGGATTTCGGTCCTGTTTCTGCGTTTTGGGGAGACACCCTGACAATCAGGGGAACCCACTTGAGATCATATAATCTGAAGAGCGACAATTATATCAGGCTTGGCGGCGTTAACTCATACAGTATAGGACGATCGACCGATACGACAATCAGGGTTCTGGTCCCCAACAGTCTAAGCGAATTAACTAATTCCCTGACAATGAGGATAAATGGCTTTGTCTTTCAAGCCAATGAACCCCTTGAGCTTGAGGAACCCAATTTCAGTTTTGTTCCGTCAGAAGGTACATGGGGAGATGTGGTCACAATCACCGGAAGATTAAACTCACTTTCATCAATGAACAGATTTGCTTTTATAAGTTCAGGTGTTGAGAGTGAGGTTTTACAACAGTATTTCCTGAATACATCCCGGAACAAAATTACATTTAAGGTTCCCGATTATCTGTCATTTCCTGAATCGTCCATTATCTATAAGTCAGGTCCGTTTACCATAACATCAGCAGATACCTTCAGGCTGTATCCGCCAGAGATCAGATCATTTTCACCACTTTCCGGTCCTTCCGGCACTAACCTGACAATCAAAGGAAAATATTTTAGTTCTGCTGGCTCTGTAGTTTACTTGGGGGATACCCCGGCGCAGATTAAAAGTTTAAACGATACTTTAATGGTAGCTCTTGTACCTCTCATGTCTTCAGGAAATTACAATGTCAGAGTTGTGTCAAAGTCACAGTCTGCGATTGCCGGAGGCTCCTTTAGTGTTGAGAATCCTTTAATTACTCGGGTATCTCCTTTGACTGCAACTTACAATGATCTGGTCACAATCGAAGGACAAAATCTTTTTAATCCCTCTTTCAGTACAACAGCCTATTTTAATTTTGTACCCATAGAGATAGTTACTGCTTCTATCGACAGGGTAGTGGTGAAGGTGCCGGCTGATATTGACAACCATCCGCGCTATATAAGTGTTACAGTGGGTCTTGGAAGCAGCTACTTTGAAGAGCCATTTTATCTGGAAAGACCACAGATAGTCTCGGTTTCTCCTTCAGCCTTCCCCCTTGGAGCGACAATAACAATCAGCGGCTCGGGATTCAACCCTTTGGCTTCTGCAAACAAAGTCACGTGGAATTCATATTCACTCCCGGTAATAAGTGCCACAACCTCCTCCCTGGTTGTTAACGTTCCTTCCAGTCTGCCTTCAGGGACCGGACCCCTTCTTCTTCTGTCGGGAGGTTACAGTGAATATTCTACATCAGTCTACGAGATAGCATCTCCGTGGGAAGAAATTCCAATTTCACAGGTTGATTGGAATTCAAGTGCGGGAGTCTTTAGCAAAGGGATCGCCTTTTCTTTGAATGGAATCGGCTATCTGATGAGCAACAGGGTTCCGAAAATGTTCAGTTTCGACCCTGGATCCAATACATTTACTTATTTGAATTATTTTAATGAGTTCTATGATGTTGAAGGACTTGTAAGTGTTGTCAACAGGGATACGGCTTATATTATCAGCGGGATTAAAGGTTTGTTCAGATTTGACAGGCCGGCATCCTCATGGATCAGGATTGATGATGCGCCCGGAACCGGGATAAGCGGGACGGCATTTTCTCTGAACGGGAGGATCTATTATTTATTGCCGGATAATGAGGGGAGAAATAAATTATGGGAGTATCACCATGAATATTTACAGCCATGGGCTCTGAAGAACCCGTTTCCGAATTACAATGGGATGAATCCGATCTCATTTACAATCAACAATTTCGGATATGTCTTATTTGCCGACAGAAATATGTACAGATATGACCCGGTTAATGACACCTGGACAAAAGTTTCATCATATCCTGGATTGGGCAACGATGTAACCGGACGGATAGTATTTTCAACTTCCAGCCTTGGATATGCAGGAGGAGGGAGGGACTTGTATTCGGGCATATCGTACAGTGACTTCTGGTCCTACAATCCACTCACAGATACCTGGAAAGAGGAAGTCGCGTTTCCTGGAGAAAGCAGATTCAATTCAATTTCCTTTTCGATCGACAATAAAGGCTATATAGGCTTTGGGTGGTCTCAGGCCCAATTGGGTCCACAAACACAATTATTTAACATCCTCCGGTATGATCCTGATAAGATATCCAAATAGGATGGAGCCTGGCGGCAAACAAAAAATAAGGACAATCCGGTTGCCCGGACGTGTCCCCTCAGTGATGTTGCGGATTATGGAGATTTAATAGCTTATACTCAGGAATAAGGCTTGCCACGGATATGGTTAATTTTGATAAAGTTATGAAAGAGTTGGATGCGAGCCAAATAAAACAGGGCTGACCTTAAACAACCGGAATGCAAGTCTCTTAGGCAAAAGCTCCGGGTGGCATTCTGATCTTTCGGATGGACCACCAGCCAAATGTTGAATTAAAAAGGTATAATCATAACTGAATATTTCTTAAATTTACTCTGAGGCACTTCAAGCCATATAAGAAATGCATTTTGCATTGCAGCGACTTTTAATATCTTTAAATCCGGAGATGCCGACTTTGCTTAAATATACTTGTAATGAAGAGACTTGTATATACTTTATTAGCCTTTATTATTGGATTATCATCCTTTGCACAAACCGGCAATACTGAGGATACCAAATATGCTGCTTATTTAGACAGTGCATTAACAGCAGAAATGAAATCACGGCGTGAGGTTGACGAGATTACCAATCAAATCTCAATCGACAGTCCTGTTCTTGGTAATCCCCGGAGCACAATACACCTTATTAAAAACATCAATAAAAATAAAGCTACTTATTATCTTGATCTGATGACAGAAGGCAGTACAGTTTTTGTCGGATGGAAAGGTGCAATCTTATTATTTGCTGATGGGACAAAGATGAAAAAGCCAAATGCAAAAATTGATATTGAGGTTTCTGATTACGGTTACAGATATACTGCCTTCATATCATTAACGCAAGCTGACTTAAAGGTTTTATCATCAAAAACTATTGATAAATTTCGTTTAAGTATATTTGATGGAGCGGTAAATTCAAAAGATGCCGGGATGATTAGGATTTATGCGAAGAATATAGTCAAACTAAAGTAATGTTTGATTTACCCCCAGATATTGATTCCACAGGCTCTGGATCTCCACCCGGGGAATCCATCCCCTCGAAAAGTAAAGCCCGTTTTGTGCTCAAACTGATTGCTCCATACCGGATCTATCTGGCAATCATTTTTACTGCGATGCTTATAGAAACATTTATGAGCGTCGCTTCGCCCTGGCCCCTCAAAATAATTCTCGATAATGTTATAGGAAAGCACAGCTTGCCTGAGTATCTTTCATGGCTTCGTGATATCTCGGCAGGTGAGAATACTATGTCACTGGCTGTTGTAGCTGCCATTGGTGTAATAGTTATCACGGTGATCGGCTCTATTGCAGGCTACATTGATAACTTCTACACAGAGAACGTTGCACAGAATGTAGCCAATGATCTTCGACTTCGGCTTTATCATCATTTACAACATCTTTCCCTGAAATATTATGACTCCCATCAAGTTGGTAACATGGTGAGCACTATCATTTCCGATGTGTCGACTATTCAGGGTTTTACTTCTTCATCCCTTCTCAGCATACTCATCGATATGCTTACAATTTTCGCTATGCTGGGTGTAATGCTCTACCTGAACGCTGATTTTGCACTTATTGTTGTTATTGTCTCTCCTATTCTTCTTTTCTTTATATCGTATTTCAGGAAGGCGGTTAAAAAAGCAACTCATGAAGTAAGGAAACGCCAAAGTGAGGTACTGGGTGTGGTAGCACAGGGCTTGCAAGCCACACGCTCGGTTCAGGCATTCGGCAGGCAGGATGAGGAGGATGCCCGGCTGAGGGAGGTCAGCCTGGCGACCGTCAGGGCCTCACTTAGAGCACGACGAATTAAGTCAATGCTTTCTCCCATCGTATCAGTGACTGTCTCAGGTTGTATAGCATTCGTAATTTGGCGAAGTACGGGTCTGATACTCAGCGATGTCATGACTATTGGCGCACTTACGGTTTTCCTTTCATATCTCAGCAAGTTCTTTAAGCCTGTACAGGATCTCGCGAAGATGACCAACCTCATTGCACAGGCAACTGTCGGTCTTGAGCGTATTCAAAATATCCTTAATGCTGATTCTTTCGTTCCGCAAAAACCTGATGCCTGCGACCCAGGAAAGATCAAGGGGGAGATCGTTTTTGAAAACGTCGCATTCGCATACGATCCTGTCAGTCCGGTGCTACGTAATATTAATCTCACAATCAAACCGGGTATGCGATTGGGAATATGTGGCCCCACAGGTGGTGGCAAATCGACTTTCGTTTCACTCATTCCACGCTTCTATGATCCAACAATGGGACGTATACTGATTGATGGTACGGATGTGACCGACTTCAAACTCGACGGTCTCCGCGAGCTGTTCGGTTTCGTTCTGCAGGATACCGTACTTTTCGCTGGCACAATACGTGATAATATCGCATATGGTCGTCCTGAGGCAACACTCGATGAAATTATAGAGTCAGCTAAGGTAGCAAACGCACATGACTTCATCTCGCGGATGCCGCATGGCTACGATTCGCTTGTCGGTGAGCGCGGACTTAC
Source organism: uncultured Alphaproteobacteria bacterium (assembly GCA_963750115.1). GTDB lineage: Bacteria > Pseudomonadota > Alphaproteobacteria > Rhizobiales > Afifellaceae > DASWJZ01. The sequence goes on from CAVVPM010000016.1 coordinate 488,480, forward strand.
CCTTTCCGGCGGACAGCGCCAACGCATTGGCATAGCCCGCGCCATCGTCCGCAATTCCCCGATCCTCATCCTTGATGAGCCTACTGCAGCACTCGATGCCGAGACGGAAAAATTCCTCATGGAAGACCTCGAACGTCTCATGGAGGGTCGTACCGTTATCACCATCGCGCATCGTCTCAGTACTATCCGCGACGCACACAGGATCATTGTCCTCAAAGAAGGTATGATCGCAGAAGACGGCACACATTCAGAATTAATCCAGCACAACGAATTTTATGCTGAGCTTTATCGTATTCAGTCCGATGCCACATCTCCTGTGGTCTAATAACACATATTTCCATAATTCCTGAATAACCTCTGCTACTTCCCTTTCCTCCAGTTTCTGATGATGTTACTGAAGCCTGATAATGCATTCTGCTTCTGAAGAGTAAATATTCCTTCATTAACGGTCTTCACATCCTCAACTGTGTAGAAGGTCTTTGGATTAAAGTCATTGATTAATCCAATTACATTTGCAAGCTCATTTCTGTGGACAATTGTATAGATAAGGTGTATTTCTTCCCTTGCCCCATGTGCCTCAATAAATGTGGAACCATACCCATTGCTGTTGAGCGACTGTACCAGTTCCTGACCTCGTTCATGGGCAAAAACCCTTATCATTTGTATCCCCATAGCCATCTTTTCCTCAATAATCATTCCCACAAAGTTTCCGGTGGCAAAACCTGCTGCATAAGCAATGTAATTAACATAGTTGTCGAGGTTTTCCATTATTTTGCTAATCGCCACGATCCAGATCAGCACCTCAAAAAATCCAAGGAAGGGAGCGATATTTTTTTTCCCTTTCGAGACAAAGATTATTCTCATAGTACCTATTGACTGATCGCAGATTCGTGCAAGAAATATCAGCAAGGGCATTATAAGATAACTGAAGAAGCCGGAATCGAAAAATGCGTTGTTCATATCTTTTATTTTAGAAGTATAACAAATATAGGCATAAAGGTGCAGCGATACAAAGGTAATCCTGAAGACTATATTAAGGTATGACTATCTGATTGTGTGGTAGGATGGCCATAAGCCGGGATAATAAACTCCGGAGTCAACGGGAATCGTTTATTTGCACATCAGAACTTATTCACCTTTTTCTCCTTCTTGATTATATGATTTGTCACCGGAGGGATCTCGAAACCTAATGTTTTGATCTACAGATCTTAGATGCAGGTCGTGCTGCGGAAATGGAATTTCGATCTGGTTTTCTTTAAGCACTTCAAAGATTCTGAATAGAATTTCACTCTTAATCCGACGCCCCTGGTTATAGTCGGCAATCCAGGCTAGCAGGATGAAATCGAGTGAACTATTGCCTAATCCGTTGAAAAAAACCAGAGGTGCCGGTTCCTGCAGAACTTCGGGATGATTATTCAGAATTCCCATCAGCAGGTTGTGCACCTGTTTAGGATCAGAGTTATAAGAAACGCCGGCAGTAATTTCAACACGCCGGTTCTGATCCGATAAAGTCCAGTTTATCACCTCGTTTGAAACGAGTTGGCCGTTTGGAACAATAACCTCAGCTCCATCAAAGGTCCTTATATTACTGGCACGGATACCAATGGATTTAACATTTCCGGTAAGCTGGCCTACCTGAACGGTATCTCCCAGCTGAATGGGTCGTTCAAACAACAATATCAAACCGGAGACCAGGTTATTGAAAATATTTTGCAACCCGAAGCCGATGCCCACGCTGAATGCGCCCAGGATGATTGTAAGCTGGTTAACCGGAATTCCTGCAGCGTTTACCGCAAGGAAAAAACCTCCTGTAACAAGTGAATATTTAATCATCATGGCAATGGTATGCGGCAATCCCTTCGATAATGAAAAACGGTTCAATACATCTTCTTCAAGAAGGATCTGAATCAGATTGGACAGAACAACGGCAATATATATCACAAGGAAAAAAATAAAGATCGAATTCAGCGAGAAGCTTGCAGAGCCAATTGAAATCTTATGGGTAATAATAGAACTGATTCCTTTAGAAACATAGTCAATAATCTTGAAATTACGCAACCCCAGAATTATCCAGGTGAATATTGCCAAAAAATTAATCAGGTAAATGGTTTTTCGCTTTATCACCTCACCATAAATCCTGAATATATTTAACCTCTGCCACATACTTGTATCAATAAGCGTTGCAATAAGTCCATTGATGAGAAGAGTAGTAATGAGTATTGACAATCCATTGAAAATATTATAGAAAACTGCCCCCAGTACAATTTCAGTGAGTATCATCCGCCCTGTCAGATTAGCGATAATTCCAACAGCGGCAAGCCCAAGATGCAGGATAACGAAAAGGTAAATAAGTGTTTTCTGACTTTTATTAAGGTCATCTTCCCTCTCTAACCGTAGAAGAAACAATGTGAGGACCCCAATTTTGATAGCTGAAACAATCAGGAGAATTATTCTGTAAATTACTGATTCGTTCAGGAATACAATCAACATTAAATAAAAGATAATAAGTACCCCGAATGCATAAATATAGAGATGATATCTTTTATGCAATAAAATACTTAAAATACGGATCACCGGGAAAGCAATTACATATAAGGAGATTTCGCGAAAAACAGCCGGACGATCGGTAAAAACAAACAGCGTGGAAAAGAGTGTGAGAACGATTGTTGCGCTTACCGGATGAGAAATAACCTTCAGAAACATTTCCTTATAAAAATGACCATATCCATGTTCTGCTTCCTGTATATTAACCTTTCTTTTCATATTAATAAACAGGTAAAATAGCCCGAGAAAGATAAGGACAGTGAAAAAGACAGATCCTCTTTTTTTATTTATATATTCTTTTAAATCAACCAGATCAACCTCTTTGAGATGCCGGAAGGAATCAGCTATTTCCTTTTTGTAACTGGTTCTGAAATCCAGATAAAAGAAAGGAAGGTGATCACTTTCCAATGCCTGCGACTGTCTGGTTTGTATCAGGGATTTTGTTCTATCCAGT
>CAVVPM010000017.1:0-160299 GCA_963750115.1 uncultured Alphaproteobacteria bacterium
ACCCGTTCGGGTTCTTGGCGGCGTCCTGTTGGGTGGTGTCGGACGTAGGATGCGCTGCACTGACGGATTCGTGGGGTGTCTCGATTGGCCCGAGCCTCGACCTTGCCGGTCATCGTCGCGGTCCTGCTGTTGGCCAGCGGCGTGGTGGCCATCGTTACCCTCCCGCACTCGATCCCAGGTCCACCGGTTGAGTGCGGGGACAGACATCGCCTCGGCCGATTGTCGACGGGCGGTGGACATGGCCAGGCCACTCCTGTCGCCTGACTGGGAGCAGGCCAGCGGGGTCACGGTCCACATCGGCCCATGCTCACGCGCGATGAAGTGTCCGGCATCAGTGGCGGCAAACGCGAGCTTCTTGACCGTTGAGCTGACGAGCCCAGGGATCCGCACGCCTTTCGTGGTCATCAAGAGGCAGCGCGGTGATGTCTGGACGGCGGCGTGCCGCGTGATGGTCTATTCAGGTAACTCGGGCAGCCTGGCGACTTGCAATCCGTGACGTCGAGCGCCTCTGGCTAGGTGCTGACGTGCTGCGGGGGATCTGCGCGAAGGGGATCGTCGGGGCAGGAATCCCGGTGCCGTGTGGGGCAATAGTACCCGTTCGGGTTCTTGGCGAGGTACTGCTGGTGGTAGTCCTCGGCGAAGTAGAACTCGGAGGCGGGGACGATCTCGGTTGTGATCTCGCCGTACCCGGCCTTGCGCAGTTCGGCCTGGTAGGCGTCGCGGGAGGCCGCGGCCGCCGCGACCTGGGCATCGGAATGGGTGAAGATGGCAGACCGGTACTGGGTCCCCACGTCATTGCCCTGGCGCATGCCCTGGGTCGGGTCGTGGTGCTCCCAGAAGACCTTGAGGAGCTGCTCGTAGCTCACGCGGGACGGGTCGAAGACGACGCGGACCGTCTCGGCGTGGCCGGTCCTGGCGCTGCAGACTTCGTTGTAGGTGGCGTTGGGCGTGTAGCCGCCCTCGTAGCCGACCGCGGTCACGACCACGCCGGGCACCTGCCAGAAGTCCTTCTCCGCGCCCCAGAAGCAGCCGAGCGCGAACTCGGCGATCTCGGTGCCGGCCGGGTACGGCGGTTTGAGCGCAGCACCGTTGACGAGGTGGCGCTCCGCGGTGGGGATGGGCTGGGGGCGGCCGGGGAGCGCGTCGCTGCGCTCAGGCATCCGCTGCTTTCCGGGGTTCAAGAACGAGAACATGGTGGAAGTGTACGGGTGAACGGTGACGATTGCGTGACGTGGCGATGAAGCGAACTGCGTCCCGGCCGTCAGGCGGCGTGGGCGTCGGGCGGGCGTAGCCGCGGCGGTGACCCGGGCGGCCTGGACAACCCGGGCGGCCTGGACAACCCGGGCGGCCTGGACTCGTCATCTGCTGCCGACATCAGCGTTAGGCGGGTCCGGCGCCAGCTCGACGCTCTACCGCCGTCGATCTGAGCACGATTTGGACGCCAGGGCTTGTCCGCGGACGTCCTCGGCTCGCCTAACGCTGCGGTGATGCGCGCCTGATCAGTCGGGAGCCCGAGCCGATGGATAACGCGCGGGTGATGCGCGCCTGATGAGTCGGGAGCCCGGGCCGGACCCTCCGCGCGCAAGTCCTTGACACGGAATTCATCACGCGTAGAATTCAACGCGCGTTGAATCGACGAGGGTGGCGGACGCGACCGACGTCCGCGCCCTGCCGTACCGCCGTCCAGGCGAGCACGAAGGAGGAGGAGCGGACCGATGCTGGCAATGGCGCTCAAGGAGTTGCGGCAGCTGCGTCGCGACCGCCGAACGGTGGCGATGATGGTGATCCTGCCCGTCCTGCTGCTCGTGGTCTTCGGCTACGCCGCACGCTTCGACATCGACAAGGTGCCGACGGTCGTGGTGGGGCCGAACGCAGAGGCGGTGGCGGCCCAGCTGCCGGATCGCCTGGACGTCACCGGCATCCATCCGGACTGGACGCGCCAGGACGGCGTGGACGTCCTGCGCCGCGCCGATGCCACGGTCGTCGTGGTGGCCGATCCGAAGGCGCCCGCCCTTCTCATCGACGGCGCGAACCTTTTTGGCGCCCAGTCCGTGCTCCGCGCGGTGGGCAGCGGCCGCAGCTCGCTGCCGGCACCCGAGATCCTCTTCAACCCGGACCTGGCGACATCGGTCGTCATGGTGCCGGCCCTGATCGGCATGATCCTCGTGTTCATCGGCACCGTAGCGACCAGCCTGGGCGTGGTCCGCGAGCGCCAGAGCGGCACCATGGAGCAGCTCGCGGTCATGCCGTTCCGCCCCGGCGACGTCTTCATCGGGAAGATCCTGCCCTACTTCGTGGTGGGGGTGATCGACCTCGTCATCGTCGTGCTCGCCGGGCTGTGGATCTTTGGGGTCCCGTTCAACGGGGCACCGTGGATCTTCGCCATCGGCGCCCTGCTCTTCCTCTTCGTGGCGCTGGGCATGGGCGTCCTCATCTCCACGGTGAGCGAGAACCAGGGCCAGGCCATCCAGCTGGCGATCATGACCCTGCTGCCGCAGATCCTCCTGTCGGGAATGATCTTCCCGCTCGACTCCGTGGCGATCGGCGTCCGCTGGATCAGCTACCTCCTGCCGCTCACCTACTTCGTGGAGATCGCCCGCGGGGTGATGGTCCGCGGCGCGCCGTTCGACGCGCTCCTGTTCCCCATCGGGATGCTCCTGGTCCTGGCCGTCGCGGTCTTCGCCCTCTCCGTCCTGCGGTTCCGCCGAGACCTCGCGCCGTCCGCGGGCCGCGACGACCGCACCGTCACCTCGGAGGCAAGCGCATGAGCGCCACGATGGCCGGCCGCTCCGCGGAGGATCGGCTCACCGGCTGGGGGCTGGAGCGGATCACCGTTCGGTACGGGCATCTGACCGCCCTGGACCGGGTCAGCCTGGGCGTCGGCGCGGGATCGGTGACCGCGGTGGTGGGAGCCGATGGCGCCGGCAAGTCGACCCTGCTTCGGACCCTGGTGGGCGCCCAGCGGGCGGTGTCCGGCCGTATCCGGCGCCCGCCGAAGCGGCGCATCGGCTATGTCTCAGCCGGACCCGGCGTCTACCACGACCTCACCGTGGACGAGAACCTGGCCTTCTCCGCGGGCGCCTACGGCGTGCCGCAGCGGACGGCACGAGCCCGGATCCAGCTCCTCCTTGAGCGGACGGCGCTGGTGGATGCCCGCAGGCGCCTCGCCGGGCAGCTCTCCGGCGGGATGCGCCAGAAGCTGGCGCTGGCCATGGCGGTCGTCCACGAGCCCGAGCTGCTGGTCCTGGACGAGCCCACCACCGGCGTCGACCCGGTGAGCCGCGCCGAGCTGTGGCGTCTCATGGCCGGCCTGGCGGCGGAGGGCACGGCCATCGCGATGGCGACCACCTACGTGGACGAGGCGGAGCGGGCGGCCTCCGTCCTGGTCCTCCTGCGCGGGCGGATGCTCGCCGCCGGGACAGCCGCGTCGATCGTGGCGGACGTGCCCGGCGAGCTGTACCGGCTCGCGGGGCCGGTGCGGGATCCGCGGGCCTGGCGCCGCGGGGCCGAGTGGCGCCTCTGGTCGCCGGGGGGCGGCGCGCCGCCCGATGCCGAGCTGCTCACGCCCGACCTCGAGGACGCGCTGGTCATGGCTCAGCTCGCCGTGGAGACCGGCGCGGGCGGCGGCGGAGCGGGGGTGGCGGCATGAGCCTGCTGGCGACCGTCGCGGTCAGCCGCCGGTTCGGCAGGCAGGACGCGGTGCGGTCGGTGGACCTCGACGTGGAGCCGGGAGAGGTCGTGGGCCTCCTGGGCGCGAACGGTGCCGGCAAGACCACCCTCATCAGGCTCGCGCTGGGCCTCCTGCGACCGACAGGAGGGTCCGTCCAGCTCTTCGACCGGCGACCGTCCAGGGACACGCGGTATCGACTCGGATACCTGCCCCAGGGCCTGGGCCTGTACGACGACCTCACCGTGTGGGAGAACCTCTCGTTCGCGGCGCGCGCCTTCGGGCATGCCCTGGAGGCGGAACTCCTGGACCCGGAGATCCTCGCCGCGCGGTCGGCGCTCGTGCGCGACCTGCCGCTGGGGCTGCGCCGGCGTGTCGCATTCGCGGCCGCGCTGGCGCACGAGCCGGAGCTCCTGGTGCTGGACGAGCCGACGTCCGGCGTGGAGCCGCTGGCCCGCGCCCGCCTGTGGGAGACGATCCGCGATGCCGCCGATCGGGGCGTGGGCGTGCTCGCCACAACCCACCACATGAGCGAGGCGTCCGAATGCGACCGACTGGTGGTGCTCGTCGCGGGACGTGTGGCGGCCGCCGGCAGCGTGGCGGCCATCGTGGGTGACCTGCGCACCGTGGTCGTGGAGGCGGACCGCTGGGAGTCAGCGTTCTCGGCGCTGGACGCTGCCGGGCAGCCCGTCGCCCTGGTCGGGCGCTCGCTGCGCGTGCCGGGGGTGCCCGCGGAGCGGGTGGACGCCGCCCTGCGGGCGGCCGGTGTGACGGCGCGTCTCTCCGTGACACCGGCCACGTTCGACGAGGCCTTCGTCTCCATCGCGCGCCGCGAGGTGGCCTGATGGCGCGCACCGGCCGGCGACCGGGCCTCTCCGGGACTCGCGATCGAATCCTCGACGCTGCCCGGGCCGCTTTCGCCGAGGCGGGCTTCGACGGCGCCACGATCCGCGGCATCGCGAACGCTGCCGGCGTCGACCCGGCGCTGGTGCATCACTACTTCGGCACCAAGGAGCGGCTCTTCGTGGCGGCGATGGAGCTGCCCTTCGATCCAGCGGCCCTGGTGGCGGCGATCACCCGGGGAGGCCTGGAGGGTGCCGGGGAGCGGATCGCCGGATTCGTGCTGGGCGTCTGGATGGATCCGGGCGCGACGCCGGTCCTGGTGGGCGTGGCGCGGTCCGCGGTCAGGGACGAGGGAGCGGCGGCCACGTTGCGCGACCTGCTCGAGCGGACCCTGCTGCCGGCGGCGAGGGGGCTGGGCGTGGACCAGCCCGAGCTGCGCGCATCGCTGGCGTGGTCCCAGATCGTGGGGCTCTTCTTCGGTCGCTACATCCTGCGGGTGGGGCCGCTGGTGGCGATCCCGCCGCGCCGCCTGGCTGCGGCGCTGGCGCCGCTGCTGCAGCAGGCGCTGACCGGGCCGATACCTCCCGGCTGACGGGCCGCGCCGGAACCTCAGGGGGTGGGGATGCCCTCGTCGAGCACGACACGCAGCAGGTCGCTGGTGGTGACCACCCCGATGGGCGACCCGCCGTCGTCCACCACCACGAGCCGGTGGATATGGCGTTCCAGCATGAGGCGCGCCGCGTGCTCGATGGTCGCTCCAAGGTGGACCGTCACCGGCGGCCGGGTCATCAGGTGGCGCACGCGCACCCGCGCCCAGTTCTCGCCGATGAGCTCGCTCGATCGTGCGTTGAGCAGATCCGTCTGGCTGATGACGCCGGTGAGGACGCCGTTGGCCACCACGGGCAGGCCGCTGATCCGGTAGCTGCGCAGCAGCAGCTCGGCCTCGCTCACTCCCGCGTCCTCCTCGACGACGACCGGCTCGGTGGACATCAGGTTTCCAACCCGGAGAGTCGTGCTGGTGTTCATGGCTGGGCTCCTCGCGCGCGGCGCTGCGGATTCGACGGCGGTCCCAGCCTGGGCGTCGGGACCGGGCGCCCGCAGCGGCCGAAGGTCACGATCCGCGGGGCGTAGGTCCCACCGCGCGTGCGCGTCCGGGTACCATCGCGCGGTGAGCACGGAACCGGAGATCCCCGGAAGCGAGGTTCGGCTGCTGGAGCTGGTCGAGCCATTCCACACCAACCACTACGGGACGCTGTTCGGCGGAAACGCCCTGGGCTGGATGGACAAGGCCGGATGGCTGGCCGCCACTCGCCACGCGCGCCGCACTTTCGTCACGGTCGCCACGGACCGCATCGAGTTCAAGGTGCCGGTGCGAGCCGGCCAGCTGGTGGAGCTCGTGGCGCGGGTCACGCGCGAGGGGCGCACCAGCGTCACGGTGGCCGTGGAGATGTTCGTGGAGGACCTTCTGGTCCCCAGGAGCCGGCAGCTGGCGACGACCGGCACGTTTGTCTTCGTGGCAGTCGACGAGGAAGGACAGCCCACCCCCCTGCGCGACCCGTAGGCCTCGCAGCCCCATCCCGCCCGATGGGGCCGTGCGGCCCCTGCCCCTCGGGCCATCCGGCCGGTGCAGCCCTCGCGAGGTGGCGCAAGGATGCCTGTATGGCTGGCCAGGATCCAGTTCTGACCTGGAGCACGCCCATCGACCGCAGCCTCCTCGTCGAGGAGGGCATGGTGATCTGCCCGCGCCGCGGTCCCGTCGAGCTGGAGGTCTGCCTGGCCTGCGAGCACCTGCTGGGCGTGGAGGGGGAGTGGGACGCGCGCATCGTCTGCTCGTATCCGTTCGAGGTTGCCGAGCGCGTCGCCGACGAGCTGGCCGCGGGCCGGCGCTGGAGCCGGCGTGCGGTGCTGGCGGATCCGCTCGAGCTCCTCGAGGAGGCCGAGCATCTCGAGGACCTGCTGCCCGGGGACGTGCGCCCGGAGCGCGAGCCGCTGCTGCCCGAGGGTGAGGACAGCCCCTGGGGCTCTGACGGGTAGCCCCGATCAGCCCTCGCCGATGGCAGCGAACTCCTCGAGGAAGCGCCCGGTCACCTTTGCCGCACGCCGCATGAGGTCCAGGCTGTAGCTCTCGTTGGGCGCATGGGCGCGCACCTCCGCGTCCCCGGCGCCAATGGTCACCATGGGCAGCGCGTGCGGAGCGCAGACCTGGTGCATGGGTGCCGTGCCGCCGGCGCTGAACCAGCGGAGCGGCTGCTCGTCGAAGATGCCGGCGTGCGCCCGCTCCGCCGCGTCGACGATCGGGTCGTCGATGGCAGTCCAGTACGGCTGCTCGCCACGGTGCACGGTGAGGGCGATATCGGTGAAGCCTCGTGCATCGAGGTGGTCGCGCAGCTTCGCGATGGCCCGCGCCGGGTCCTGGTTGGGGATCAGGCGCATGTCCACCTTGGCGCTCGCCTCGGCCGGGACGATGGTCTTGACCGATACCCCGGTCCAGCCCGCAATGATCCCGGAGACGTTGCAGGTCGGCTGGAACGTGTCGGCGACCTGGGCCGCGAAGCCGGTGCGACCGCCCACGAATTCGCCGATGCCGTAGATCCGCTTGATCTCGTCCTCCTCGAAGGGGAGCGTCTGCAGATGGGCGAGCTGCTCCGCCGTTGGCGCCGCCACGTCGTCCATGTAGCCGTCGATGAGGATGGATCCGTCCGGCGCGCGCATCGTGGCCAGGGCCTCGATCAGCCGCCACGCCGCGTTAGGCAGCAGCTGCGCCCCGCCGGAATGGGCGTCGAAGGCGACGGTCCGCACGGTCAGCTCCACGTAGGCCATGCCCCGCACCCCGCACACCAGCTGGGGCCGCCCCTTCTCGTCGATGCCGCCACCCTCGATGAGCGCGCCATGCCCCTCGAAGAACTCGGGTCGCTGGCGTAGCAGGGGGGCGAGGTGGGCCGAATCGGACTCCTCCTCTCCCTCCACGACGAACCGGACCCGGCAGGGGAGCTCGCCCATGGCGTCCCGCCAGGCCTCGACGGCCCCGATCCGATGGAGCACCTCCCCCTTGTCGTCGCACACCCCGCGCGCGTAGAGGCGGCCGTCGCGGATCTGCGGATCCCACGGTCCGGTCTCCCACAGGTCGAGCGGCGCGGCCGGCTGGACGTCGTAGTGCTGGACGGCGATGAGGGTTCGCGGCCCGGCGCCGATCTCGCCCACCACCAGGGGTGGCACGCCCTCGTCGCGCAGGACGGTGACCTCGGCTCCCGCCGCGGCCAGGCGTTGCGCGACCCAGTCGGCCCCGCGCTCCAGCTCGGGCAGGTGCGCCGTCTCGGACGGGATGGTGCAGAAGTCGCCAAGCTCGTCGACCCAGGTGTCGAAGCGCTCGTCCACCAAACGGTCGAAGGCGGTGTGATCGGCGGTCATGGCGTGTCCTTCGTGCGGAGAGGGTCGACGGCGAACGGGGCGCCGTGCCCCGGAACGATGACGGTTGCCTCGGCCAGGATGCGGCGCCGGCTGACCTCGAGCCGCGCCTGGTCGGTGGCCAGTGGATCGGTGACGGGGGTGCGGTCGCTGAACCACCAGGCATGGGTGCAGGCGATGACCCCGTCCTGGGTCTCGACCAGCCAGGTGACGTCGACGTCGGTGTGGCCGGGTGTCGCCAGCAGCCGGACGTGCGGGCTGGGCCGGTAGCCGTCGCCGTCATGGTCGAGCCACTCGTCGCCGGTGTACCGGGCCCAGGCGTCCACGACCTCCGCGTTCGGGAACAGGCCCACGTTGACGGCGTGATCGGGGTGGTGGTGGGTCAGGAGCACGTGCGTGATCGATGTCGGCTCCAGCCCGTGCTCGCGCAGGGGACCCAGGATCTCGTCGCGGTGCGCGACCATGCCGGGGTCCACGACCAGGCGGGCGTCCCCGTCCAGGATGAGGCTGACCGTGCCCGAGACGTGGTCGTCACGCACGTAGCCAACGTGCAGGACGTGGAGTGTCGCCGGAATGGCCATGCGCGACGAAGCGTAGTCGAGGCGCCTGAAGGTTCGCGCCTAGAATCCGCCGGTGAGCGATCCCGCCGCGGCCCTGGTTCCCGTCAACCGCGTGCTCGACGTCGGTGGCGAGGCGATGCACGTGGTGGACCTGGGCGCGGGACCGCCCGTCGTGCTCCTGCACGGCTTTCCCGGCAATGCCGTGGCCTGGCGACCGGTGCAGGATCGGCTGTCGCGGCGTTTCCGGGCCCTGGCGCTGGACGCGGTGGGGTTCGGCGCCAGCACGCGGCATCCGGTGCTGCCGCTCGACGGTCGCGCGTACGCGACGCGGGTCGTGCGCCTCATGGACGCGCTCGGCCTGACGCGTGCCCACGTCGTGGGCCTCAGCTGGGGCGGGTCCGTCGCGCAGCGCATCGCCATCCATCATCCCGAGCGCGTCGATCGGCTCGTGCTGGTCGCCGCGGTGGACGCCGGTGGGCGGCTCATGCTGGGCCGCCCGGACCGGATCACGCTCCAGCTGGCGGGCGCCGCGCCGTGGCCGGCGCGCTGGGTGGTGGCACGCTTCCTGGGTCGCTACGCGGCGGAATCGGGGATGAGCGGCCGCGAGCTGGCCCGCGCCTACGTCGAGCCCCTGCGTCAGCCCGGGACGGCGGCGTTCGTCACCCGCTTCGTGGCTGCCACGCGGACGACGGAGCCGGACGACGTGGCGCGGATCGGGGCGGAGACGCTGATCATCAGCCCGCTCAAGGACAGGATCGTGGCGCCATCGGTCCAGTCGTCGCTAGCGGAGCGCATCCCGAACGCGCGGCTGGTGACCATCCCGAACGCCGGGCACACGGTGCAGCTGGAGCGCGCCGGCGCTGTCGCGCGGCTGATCGGCGAGTTCCTCGCCGCGTCCTAGGCGGCTCCCCCGGTTCCTTTCGCCGCGCGCGGCTTGGGCTTCTTCGGCGGGAGCGTCCGGACGTGCGCCAGCGCGCGGACCAGCCATGGATGCGCTGCATAGGGATCGGCCAGGTCCGCGGGCAGCAACGCGTAGCCGTTCATGGGCCGGCCGGGCATGGGCTCGAACGGGGACCCGCCCAGGCGCGCCAGTTCCGCCCGCGCGTCATCGGGCAGGCGGACGACCCAGCGATCGTGGAAGAGCGAAGTGAACATGTGACCGTCGGCGAAGCACGCCGGGTACCCGAACATCTGGCGTCGCGAGACGCCGGGCTCCGCGATGAACGGTGCGGTTCCTGCCTCGAACCGCTCGATGAGCTCAGGCGGCGACTTGGCCCAGCCGCCAGCGCCGGTCGTTGCCATGCGAGTCCTCCGTGAACCCTCCTGTGCCGCGAAGAGTATCCGGAGTGTCGTCAACCGGGAACGGCACGTCGGAACCGACCCCGCCCAACGACCGATGCCCCGCCCGCACCCCGGCGGGGCATCCGCCTTTCCGGGGCGCCGGCCGCGGAACCGCGACGGGTTGGGGATAGCCTGTGGAAAGTCCGCGGTGCGAGGCGAAAGGTCGGGGATAAACCCCCTTGTGCCGCCGTCGGGACGGCCCGTATGCTTTGGTCGTCCCGAAGGGGCAGCGCAACCGGATCAGGCGATTGCATCAAGCGTTCCGGGGCGGTTCGATGATCTCGCATCGTTGGGCCGCGCGCAGTTCCTTCGGGACATTCGCATGTCCGCTCTCGGGGGACCCTCATGCTCGATCCGACGAAGCTGAGCGGCGGTGCCTGGGCCGCCACGCTCGAGCCACCCGTGTTGCTCCCCAGTCGCGACGCCCACCTCGTGGTGATCTTCACTCCTGCGCGCGAGGTGAAGACGCGCGGCGTGCGCGTGGCGCTGATCGGCACCGAGACGTACCGCTACCGCCAGACCGAGACCACTGCCGGTCCCAACGGCGCCACGACGCGGACGGTCGAGCGCACCGGGACCGCGGAGGTTGGCCGGGTGGGGACCCAGCTCGCCGGCCCCGGGGTGCTGGCCGCCGGCCAGCCCCTGCGCTGGGAGTGGAGCGTGCACGTGCCCGACCTCGGCCCGGCCACGTTCGAGGGCGAGGTGCTGCGGTGCGACTGGGAGCTGCGGGTCACGGTGGACCGGCCCATGGCTCGCGACGCGGAGCTGGTGCTGCCGGTGCGAGTGGCGCAGCCGGCCGCCCTGCTGAGCGCCGGGGTCGTGGATGCCGGCCAGTACGCGCTGTTCGAGGAGGCGCCGGCCAACGTTGACGCGCATCCCGCCCAGATCAGCCTGGAACCGGTCCCGCTGGACATTGGCGCACCGTTCCGCGGCAGCGTGACGCTGGAGACGCCTGTCCCGGTACCCGTCCAGGAGGTGCGGCTGGAGCTGCGCGTCCACGCCCGGGTCACGGTCCACGGCGGCATGGAGGAGGAGATCACCGTCGCGCAGGGGCACCTCCAGGCCGATGGCGGCATGTTCGGCGGACCGCTGGCCGCCCATCCGTTCACCGCGGACGCGCCGGGCGCCTGGCTTCCGACGGTGGACCTTCCGCACGGAACGGCGCGGGCTGCGTTCCACGTCATCCTGGCAAAGGCCTGGGCCCGCGACGTGCACTACGTGCGCGACGTCGCGCTCTGCTCCACCACCGAGCTCTGAGCGGGGCGGCGCGGGGATCAGGCCCGCTCGACGGTGAGGGCGTCGACACCGGCGACGTCGTGGAGGACCACCACCGCCGCATGACCCTCGGACGCGAGGTCCGGAAGGGTCCGGCGCAGCTCCCGCTGCTGGCGGCGGATCACGCCGGGCGGCACGCGGCGGCCCAACCGCCGCTCATTGCGCTCAAGGCTGACCGCAAGGGGCAGGTCCAGGACGATCGCCGCCGATGGGCGGCCATGCCTGCGGGCGACCGCCAGCAGCCGGCGGCGCGCCCAGGTCTGGGTGTTGGTGGCGTCCACCACCGCCGGCAACCCGCGGGCCATGCGCTCCTCGAGCGCGGCGTACAGCAGCCGGAAGGCGTCTGCCGTGGCGGACTGGTCCGTCTCGTCGCCGGAGACCCGGGCCCGGAAGGCGTCCGATGCCAGGACCTCGTCCGGGGCGAAGAGGCGAGCCGCCAGGGTGGTCTTGCCGCTCCCCGCCACCCCGACCAGGATGACGAGCGTGTCCGCGGGCAGCCGGATCGCGCTCACGCCAGCGGCTCCGTCCAGCGCGTGATCGGGTCCAGAAGCTCCGGTCCGTTGTTCCGCACGCTGTTCACCGCGGGCGACACCGCATACGCGGTGAGCAGAGAGTCGGCCGCGGGACGGAGCAGGGGGCGCAGCGCCGGCATGGGCGTCGCGTCGTCCAGCCAGCGCTCCCAATCGTCGCGCTCCAGGATGACCGGCATGCGGGGATGGATCGAGGCCAGGCGGTCGTTGGCCGCCGTGGTCACGATGGTGCAGCTGTAGAGGCGGGCCGCCGTCAGAGGGTCGCGCCAGACCGCCCAGAGGCCGGCGAAGGCCATGGGCTCGCCGTCGGTGCGCCGCACCGCGAAGGGCTCGGAGCGACCGCGGCGTCGAACGCCGTCGGGCAGCGCGGGGTCGCGGCGCCACTCGTAGAAGGCGTCCGCCGGGACGATGCAGCGCCAGCGCCGGAATGCGGTCCGGTAGGCGGGCGAGGTCTCCACCGTCTCGGCGCGCGCGTTGATGAGCCGGGCGCCCTGCTTCGGGCTGTCGGCGTAGACCGGAACCAGGCCCCAGCGGAACACGTCGAGCTGGCGCTCGCCGTGGTGCTCGACCACCGCGGCCACCTCGTCGGTGGGGGCGACGTTGAAGCGCTCCCCGGCAAGGTCGGCCACGGGACGCGCCCGGAAAAGGCGGGCCAGGTCATCACTGGACCGGGGCTGGGCGAAGCGTCCGCACATCGGTCCATTCTGGGGGATTCGAAGATGACCAATGGCCGCCCTGCCCGTTGCGGCGCCGGGGCAAGATATGCGCAATGACAGACCGAATCGGCATCCTCACCGGCGGGGGCGACGTCCCCGGCCTGAACTCCGTCATCAAATCCGTTGTGTATCGCGCCTCCGAGCTCGGCTACGAGGTCATCGGCATCCGGCGCGGCTGGAAGGGGCTCACGCACATGCGGCCGGGCCCGGAGCCCGACTCCGAGTACGTGCGGCCCCTCGACCGTCGGACGACGCGTGCCATCGACCGTACCGGTGGCACCGTGCTGCACACCTCGCGGACGAATCCGGCACGCATGACCGCAGCGAGCCTCCCGGACCAGCTCGACGCGGCGCGCCGCGCCGCAATGCAGACCGGCGACGACCTCTACGACCTCACCCCGCTGGTCCTGGAGAACCTCGAGCGGCTCGGCGTCCATCGTCTGGTCGCCATCGGCGGCGACGACACCCTTGGCTACGGCCACCGCCTTGGCGAGGAGGGGGTCCCGCTCATGGCGATCCCCAAGACCATGGACAACGACGTGCAGGGCACCGAGTACTGCATCGGCTTCAGCTCCGCGGTCACCCGGGCCCGCGAGCTGATCAACCGCCAGCGCACGACCCTGGGCAGCCATGAGCGGATCGGTGTCTTCCGCATCTTCGGGCGCAACTCGGGGTACACCGCCTGGTACGCGGCCTACGTCACCAGCAGCCGCTGCGTGATCCCCGAGGCGAGCTTCGACCTGGACCAGCTGGCGTCGCTGATGATGGATGACCGCAGCCAGAACCCATCCGGGTACGCCCTGGTGATCGCCTCCGAGGGAGCGATCTGGAGCGGCGGCACGCTGGCCGAGGAGGGCGAGGCCGATGCCTTCGGCCATCGCCACAAGATGGACGTCGGCAACGCCCTGGCGGAGGAGCTCCGTCGGCGGACGCACGTCGAGACGGTGCACAGCGACCTGACCTATGACCTGCGCTCGGGCGATCCCGATGCCCTGGACCAGATGGTCGCGACCACCTTCGCCAACGTGGCCATGGATCTGCTGGCCGATGGCGTCTCCGGACGGATGAGCGCGATCCGCGACGGGAAGTACGCCCATGCGCCCCTCCCCGACCCGGCCCTTGGCCCGCGCAAGATCGACGTGGGGACGATGTACAACCTGGCCCGGCTGCGACCGCAGTACGGTGGGAAGCTGGGCTCGCCATTGCTCCTGGGACCGCCGCTCACCGATTCGCCCGGCGACCGCTGAGCGGCGCCACCGACCCCGGCGCCCCTGCCATGCGGCCCGGCCGGACCGCGTAGCATCCGCGCATGTCCGGCCGCACCACCTGGTCCCCTGACCGGCGGGTCCTGACCACGGGGATCGTGGGGCTCATCACCGCCGTCGCCTTCGAGGGCATGGCGGTCCCCACTGTCCTGCCTGCCACGGTCGACGACCTTGGCGGACTGTCGCTGTACGGCTGGGCCTTCGCGGCCTTCTGGCTGACGAACATCGTGGGCATCACGCTGGCCGGCGCCGACGCGGACCGCCACGGCCCGCAGCGGGCCTTCGCCTTCGGAATCGCGCTCTTCTGCGCCGGGCTGCTCCTGTCGGCGACCGCGCTGGGCATGCCCATGGTCATCGTGGGGCGCGCGGTGCAGGGCCTGGGATCGGGCGCCATCGGCTCGGTCGTCTACGTTGTCATCGCCCGTTCCTACGATGCACGGGCCATGCCACGCATGCTGGCCCTCAACTCGAGTGCCTGGGTGGTGCCCGGCCTGGTGGGACCCGCCCTGGCGGCATGGATCGTGGCCGTGCTCGACTGGCGCTGGGTGTTTGGCGGCCTGGTGCCGGTGGTCCTGCTCACCGGTGCCGCGGTGGCCATCCCCATCGCGCGCCTGGGGCCGAGCCCTGAGGCGAGCGAGCGCAGGGAGCGCCGCGGCCTGCGCGCTGTCGGCCTGGCCGCCGGGAGCAGCCTCGTCCTGGGCAGCCTCACGGTGGGATCGCTGCCGCTGGCCGTTCTCATGCTTGCCGGCGGCGCCTGGCTGACGGTCGTGACCCTCCGGGCCCTGCTCCCCGTCGGCTCGCTCGTCCTGCGCCCGGGTCGACCGGCCGTGGTGGCGACCATTGGCCTGGTCGCCTTCGGCTTCTTCGGGACCGAGGCCTTCGTGCCGCTTGCCATCACGCAGGTCCGCGGGGCCTCGCTGCCCGTCGGCGGGCTGGCGCTGTCCGCCGCAGCGGTCACCTGGACCGCCGGGTCCTGGATCCAGGCCCGGCTGGCCCCGCTCGGGTGGCGACGCGGGCTCGTGGGGAGCGGCACGCTGCTCATCGCGACCGGGATCGGGCTCGCGGCCCTCTCGCTGCTGCCCGGGCTGCCGGTGGCCACCGCCGGGCTGGCGTGGGCGGTGGCGGGCCTGGGCATGGGGCTCGCCTACTCGACCCTCACCCTGCTCGTCCTCGAGACGGCGGAGCCGGGGCGCGAGGGCGCGGCGTCGGCGGGCCTGCAGCTGGCGTTCACCATCGGCACCGCATTCGGCTCCGGTGTGGGCGGTGCGCTGGTGGGGCTGGCCGACGCCCGGATCCTGCCGTTGGGAACGGCCATCGCCGTCTCGGACGCGCTGATGCTGCTCGTCATCCTGGCCGCGGCGCTCGCAACCGCGCGCATCCCCTCGCGTGATCCGCGGGCGGGCGTCAGCGCGTCCGTGGTCGATCCGCCCACATCGCCGGCCGGCCAGCTGGGCGGTGCGGCGCCGGAGGAGCCGTGAGCGGCCGGCCCACGGCGTGACCCCCGTCCGGGTCGCGCCGGGCCATTCGGCCCTCGCGGGCGATGCACCCCGCCCCGTATAACGCCCCAACACGCGACACCGCGCCAACCGGTCGAGGAACCACGTATGCCGAGCCCCCGCCCCGCAACCAGCGTATTCCGCCAACCCGTGCCGACGGGCGACGCGCCCCGCCCCCTGCCGCGGCGACGCGGACGATGAGCGCCACGGGCCTCGAGGGTGGCGAGAGCACGGGCGGGCGGGCGCATCTCGACGTCGCGGTGCCCGCACCCGCCACCCGCGAGCGCGCGCTCGAGATCCTCGGCCCTGGGCGGGCCACCTGGATCGGCGAGGAGGCGGTGGCCGATGCCGCTGCTCCAGCGGGAATGGAACGCTACCTCATCGACCTGCGCATGCGGGTCGGGGAGCACGCCCGGATCGTGACCTTCCACAAGGCCGCCTACCTGGACCTGGGAACCATCGACCGGCGCGATGACGAGGTGACCGTCGAGATCTCGTGGCGCGCGGCCGGCCTGGCGACGCTCTTCCCGGTCTTCTCCGGGCACCTGACCTGGGCGGACGGCTGGCTGCGAGTCACCGGGGTCTACGAGCCGCCCGGAGGCGGCGTGGGCGTCATTGCCGATCGGCTGCTGTTCAACGTGGCCGCGCGCGGGACCGCGCGCTGGCTCATCGAGCGCATCGCCAGGGTGATGGGCGGGCAGCCCGCCGACGAGCCGGACTGAGCGACGGCGCGGGTCGGAGCCGGCTCAGCGGGCGGCGGCCGGGAACGTCTCCGCCGCGCGCACGAACGCGTCCCACAGCACCTCGAGCTCGGGTGGAGAGGCCTCGCGCCGCTCCGGGTGACACTGGACCGCGAACAGCCAGCGTTGGAAGTCCGCGCTCTCCAGCGCCTCGACCAGCTCGCCGCCGTCGTGTGGTGTCAGCCCTGCCGCCCGAAGCCCGGCCGCGAGCCGCGGCAGGTCGACGGCCTGGTGGTGGAACGAGTTCACCTGGAGCGTGGCCGTCCCGCCCAGCATGGCCGCCAGGCGCGTGCCCGCCACGACCTGCAGCGGGTGTCGCGTCGCTTCCGAGGCACGTGACGGATAGGGCGGCGACTCGTGGTGCTCCAGGTGCTGGAGGAGCCTGCCGCCCGAGAAGACGTTGATGGCCTGCAGGCCGCGGCAGATGCCCAGCACCGGCATCCCGCGTCTGGTGGCGGTCTCGAAGGCGGTCCGATCCAGCGCGTCGCGGCCCGGATCGGTAGGCCCGGCGCCGCGCGGAGCCTCGCCGTACGCCGTGGGATCGACATCGGCACCACCGGTGATCAGGAGCCCCTGTGCGGCCGCGAGGACGGCCGCCGTTTCTGCCTGGCCAGATCGCTCGTCGACCGCCATGGGCTCGGCGTGATGCCGGCGGAGGGCGTCAAGGTAGCGCTCGTTCTTCAGCTGGGCGATGGCCGGGTCGCGCGAGCGTGCCGGGTTCGTCAGGGTGACGGCGATGCGCGGCGGGTCCACCGCTCAGACCACGTTGAGCTCGCGGACGGGCTCGCCGCGCGCGATCCGATCGAAGCCCAGCGGGGACAGGTCGAGGGTCTCATAGGCACCGGTGGCGATCCATTCGGCGAGCCCGCGTCCCACCGCCGGTGCCTGCTGCAGGCCGTGGCCGGAGAACCCGTTCGCGAACAGGAGGTTCGCGATGGAGGGATGCGGACCCAGGATGGCGTTGTGGTCGAGCGTGTTGACCGCGTACGTCCCGGCCCAGCCATCGAGCAGGCGAATCGCCTCGAAGGCCGGCACGCGGTTGGCGAGCGTGGGCCACAGGAACGATTCGAAGCGCTCGCGGTCGAAGGTGAGGTCCAGGGTGTCGGGGTCCGGTTCGCCCTCGACCGGCGAGAAGCCACCGATGTAGGCGGGGCCTTCCGGGCGGAAGTAGACGCCGCTGGGGTCAATGGTCAAGGGTGCCGGCGCGACCGGGATCCGGCAGTCGAAGTGATACACGAAGCGGCGGCGCGGCCGGACCGGGAGGGCGACGCCGGCCATTGCCGCGACATCCGCCGCGCGCGGACCGGCAGCGTTGACCAGCCAGTCGCAGGTCAGGCGCGCGCCGCCGGCGAGATGGACGCCGCGCACGACATCACCGTCGACATCGAGCCCCGTCACCTCGCCGGTGGCGTACTCCACCCCGAGCGCGCGGGCCTTGCGCCGGAAGGCCTGCAGGAGGGCGTAGGCGTCGAACCAGCCCTCGTCGGAGAGGCCCAGCGACCCGGCGGCGAGGTCATCGACCTGCATCCACCCGAAGCGGGCGCGGAGCTCGGCCGGGGTGAGGAGCGCCACCGGGACGTCGTGCCGGCGCTGGATATCGTGGGACCGCTCGAGAGCGGAGCGTCCCGCCTCGGTCGCGAGGAAGAGGTAGCCGCCCTCGACGAAGTCGATCTCCGGCGCCGCCTCGCCGCGGATCCCCAGCCACTCGTCGAGGTGCTTGATGAGCCCGATCCCGAAGCGGCTGATCTCGATGTTGAGCTCGGTGCTGAACTGGAGGCGGATGGACGCGGCCGACAGGGTCGTGGACGAGGTCCGGTAGGTGGGATCGCGCTCGACCACCACGACTCGCCCGTGCCAGTCCGGGCGGCGCGCCAGGAACGTTGCCACGCTGCTGCCCACCACGGCGCCGCCGACGATGACGACGTCGGCGTGATCGGGTCCGCTCATGCCACCGATGCTACGCGAGGCGAGGTCGCGCGTGCCGCCTCGCTCGCGCGCGCGCGCCCTTCCGAATGGCTGGCCAGGCGCTCAGTTGCGGCGGACCTGGTGACGGAGGATGGTCCGGATCCGCTCCTCGGGCGTGGTCCGCGGCGTGTCGAGGTAGATCTCGTGATGCGGCCCCACCGCCTCGTATCCGTCCTCACGCAGCTCCGCCAGCAGCCGTGACAGCGTGGGCCACTCGGCGATGTACGGTCCGACGTGAAGGATCTGGCCCACGAGGCCTTCCTCGAAGACCTCGAGCCGCGCCCGGTCGAGGGCCGGCGATCGCCGCTTCGCCCGGGCACGCTCCCGCGCGGCCTTCACGAGATCTCGCGTCACCTCGTCGGGCTGGACGATCATCACCGTCCAGTTCCACTCGTGCGGCGCCTCGGGTCGCCAGACTTCGCCGGTCGAGGAGCGCCAGAGCGCCTCGAGCGGGCCAACAGGGTCCGAGTGCAGGCTGCCCTCGCGCAGGAGCTCGCGGATCGCGTAGGTGAGCCCGTACACGGCGTGGACGGCATCGGTGAAGGCCGGCGCATCCGGCGGCCCCAGGCCGTCGACCATCAGGAAGCTGGCGGCGGGCAGGTCGAGCACCTGCGCGTGGTCGCCCGGAGCGTCCAGTGCGGCGCGCAGCCGGGCCGGCATCTTCGCCGCGGGCGCGAGCGTGGTCATGTCCTCAGTCCTCGCTTCGACTCCGGGGTGACCCGGCTCGCGATCGACGGTGCGCCTGGCGCGAGCTGCCCCACAGGGCCGATGCGACCGTTCTGCCGGGGCCTGCCGGCCCGGAATGTGACGCGTGTCCCTGCCGCCTGGGCATGCGGCGTCCTACACTGCGGCGCATGGCCTCCCCGAGCAGCAAGCCAGTCATCCTGGCCGTCGACGACGACGCCCCCGTCCTGCGGGCCGTGGAGCGTGACCTGCGCACCCGCTATGGCAAGGACTACCGGGTGGTGGCCGCGGGCTCCGGAGCCGAGGCCCTCGACGTCGTGCGACAGCTCACCGTGCGGGGCGGCGCCATCGGCCTGTTCGTGGTCGACCAGCGCATGCCGAGCATGACCGGCATCGAGTTCCTCTCCCAGGCGCTCGAGCTGCAGCCGGACGCCAAGCGGGTCCTGCTGACGGCGTATGCCGATACCGATGCCGCCATCCGGGCCATCAACGACATCCGCCTGGACCAGTACATCCTCAAGCCCTGGGATCCGCCCGAGGAGAAGCTCTACCCGGTCACCGACGACCTGCTCTCCGACTGGATCGCGGACTTCAGGCCGCCGTTCGAAGGGCTGCGCCTCCTGGCGCGGCGATGGTCGCCGCGCGGTCACGACATCCGCGACTACCTTGCGCGCAACCAGGTGCCGTATGCCTGGCTGGACCCGGAGATCGACGAGGATGGCCGGCGCCTGGCCCTCTCCGCCGCCGGGACGAGCGGAGGGGCCACCGCCGATGCGGCCGCCGTCGCCGCGGGCGATGCCCCGGCGGCAGCCCCGGAGCTGGGCGTGCCGCTGGTGTTCTTCCCGGACGGCACCGTCCTGCGCGACCCGAGCAACCTGCAGATCGCCGAGAAGGTCGGCCTCCAGACGCACGCCGCGCTGCCGTTCTACGACCTGGTCATCGTGGGCGGGGGTCCATCCGGCCTGGCGGCGGCGGTCTATGGCGCGAGCGAGGGCCTCAAGACGGTCCTGGTGGAGCGCGAGGCTCCCGGTGGCCAGGCCGGGACCACGAGCCGCATCGAGAACTACCTTGGCTTCCCGTCGGGCCTCAGCGGCGGCGACCTCGCTCGGCGCGGGCTCGCGCAGGCCCGCCGGCTGGGAGCCGAGATCCTCACCCCGCAGGAGGTTGTCGGGATCCGTCGCGACGATCCCTACCGGGTCGTCACCCTGTCGGACGGGACGGAGCTTTCCTGCCAGTCGGTCATCGTGGCCACGGGCGTGAGCTACCGGCAGCTGACGATCCCCGACGCGGACCGGCTGGCCGGCGCGGGCATCTATTACGGCGCGGCGACCACCGAGGCGGTCCTCTACCGCGGGCTCGACGTCGCGGTCGTGGGCGGCGGCAACTCGGCCGGGCAGGCGGTGGTGTACCTGTCGCGCTTCGCCCGCCACGTGACGCTGCTCGTCCGCGGCGAGACGGTGACCGCGACCATGAGCCAGTACCTCATCGACCAGATGGACGCGCTCCCCAACGTCGAGATCCGGCTGCAGACCCAGGTGGTCGCCGTCGCCGGCGAGCGCGAGCTGGAGCGCGCGACGCTTCGGGGCGCCGACGACGTGGAGACGGAGGTTCCGCTCTCCGCCCTCTTCGTGTTCATTGGCCAGTCGCCGCGCACGGACTGGCTGGAGGGCTTCGCGCTGCGTGACCGGGCCGGCTTCGTCCTGTCGGGTCGCGAGGCATTCCCGAACGGCAAGGCGCCGCCCGGCTGGGGGAGCGATCGCGAGCCCTTCCTGCTCGAGTCGAGCGTCCCGGGGGTGTTCGTCGCCGGCGACGTGCGATTCCGATCCATCAAGCGCATCGCGAGCGCCGTCGGCGAGGGTTCCATGGCGGTCCAGTTCGTCCACCAGTACCTCGCCACCCTCTAGGGGCTGGACAGCGACCCATGGCCGTCGTCGACGAGCTTCGGGAGGCGCCCCTCTTCGCGCACCTGCCCGATGACGACCTTGCCCGCCTGGCGAGCATGGCCCAGCCGCTCACCCTGGCCCCCGGAGACCTGCTCCTCCGGGAGGGAGATCCCGGCGACGCCCTCTACGTGGTCGTCTCCGGCGAGCTCGATGTCACGAAGAAGAGCGGCAGCTCCGAGGTCTCGCTCAACCGGGTCGGTCCGGGGACCATCCAGGGAGAGATGTCGGCCATCGAGGGGCGTCCGCGCTCGGCGTCGGTGCGGGCGATCAGCGAGGTCGAGGTGCTGCGCATCCCGCGCGAGGCGCTGCTCCACGTGTTCGCCGCGGCGCCCGAGTCCGCGTTCGCGGTCCTTCGGGTGGTCCTCAACCGCCTGCGCTCGACGCAGTCCCTGCTCCAGGAGCGCGAGAAGCTCGCCGGCCTGGGCACCCTCGCGGCAGGGCTGGCGCACGAGCTGAACAACCCGGCGGCGGCCATCCGCCGCTCGGTGTCATCGCTGCAGGCCGCCATCGCGGCCCGTGACGCGCTGCGCCCGCCAGCCACCGTCACGGAGATGACCCCCGATGACCCGTCCCCGTCGCTGGGTGCGCTCGACCGCAGCGATCGCATCGAGGAGCTGAACGAGATCGTGGACGACTCAGGGCTCGCCGCCTCCCTCGTCGACGCTGGCTGGACCCCGGAGCAGCTGGGTGCGGCGTTCAGCGGCCTCGACCCGGTCCAGGCTGCCGACGGGGCCGCCTGGCTGGCCCAGACCAACACCATCACCTCGCTCCTCGAGGAGGTCAAGACTGCGGCCGACCGGATCAGCGAGATCGTGGGCGCCGTCAAGAGCTACGCGTACCTGGACCAGGCGCCGATCCAGCGCATCGACGTCCGCAAGGGCCTCGACGACACCCTGGTCATCCTGGGCCACAAGCTCAAGGGCGGCGTGGACGTCATGCGGGACTACGCCCCGGACCTGCCCGAGATCGACGCGTACGGCAGCGAGCTCAACCAGGTGTGGACCAACGTCATCGACAACGCCGTGCAGGCCATGGACGGGCGCGGCGCGCTGGAGGTCCGCGCGGAGCCCACCGGGGAGGGTGGCGTGCGGGTCACGATCTGCGACAACGGCCCCGGGATCCCCGATGCCGCCAAGGCGCACCTGTTCGAACCGTTCTTCACGACCAAGGAGCCGGGCGTCGGGACCGGGCTGGGACTCCACATCAGCCACAACGTCGTCACCCGCCACGGCGGGGAGGTCGTCGGTCGAGAGCCGCCCTGGCCGCACCTGCTTCGTGGTCACCCTGCCGCCGCACCTGCCCCCGGCGCCCTCGACCGAGGACCAGACGCCCGCGGACCGGCCGGAGGAGGAACAGGCGAACCCCGACCCTTGACGCGCGGACCAGCTGCGGCGTACCGTCGGCGGCCACAGGTGAATACGGCGACGAACGGGACGAGTACCCGCTCTGGCGAGCCAGACAGGGAGTCGGGAGCAGTGAGACCCCGGCGGCGGCGCGAGCGACGAATGGACCCGGGAGCTCCGGCGGCGAACGCGGATCGGGCGATATCGGTCTGCAAGTAGCCTCCGGCGGAGAGGCACCGATAGCAAAGCCGAGGCCGTCGCGAGCGCGCAGGCGCGAGCCGCGGTCGAATGAGCCCGGGTGAGAACACCGGGGAACAAAGGTGGCACCACGAGAAGACCCCCTCGTCCTTTGGGACGGAGGGGTCGCGTTGTTCTCTGGAGGTCCATCACATGTCCCCCGCGAACCAGCGCCGGTTCCTGCTCAGCGAAGCGGAGATGCCGACGCACTACTACAACATCGCGGCCGATCTTCCCGTGCCGCTGCCACCGCCGCTGCACCCGGGAACCCGCGAGCCCATCGGGCCCGAGGCGCTGGCGCCACTGTTCCCCATGGAGCTCATCGCCAGGAGGTGAGCACGGAGCGGGAGATCGAGATCCCCGACGCCGGTGCGCGACATGTATCGCATGTACCGGCCCTCGCCGCTCATCCGGGCGCCAGCCTGGAGCGCGACCTGGACACCCCGGCGCACATCTACTACAAGTACGAGGGGGCGTCGCCGGCCGGCTCGCACAAGCCCAACACCGCCATCGCCGCAGGCCTACTACAACAAGGAGGAGGGCGTCAGCGAGCTGACCACCGAGACCGGCGCCGGGCAGTGGGGGAGCGCGCTGGCGTTCGCCTGCGCAGTTCGGCCTGGAGTGCAGGGTCTTCATGGTGCAAGGTCAGCTACGACCAGAAGCCGTACCGCGCGGTCGATGATGCAGACCTGGGGCGCGACCGTCGTCCCAGCCCCAGCGACGGAGACGAAGGCCGGGCGGGCGATGCTGGCCGAGGATCCCGATTCGCCGGCAGCCTGGGGATCGCGATCAGCGAGGCGGTGGAGGACGCCGCGACGCGCGAGGACACGAAGTACTCGCTCGGCAGCGTGCTCAACCACGTCCTGATGCACCAGACGGTCATCGGCCAGGAGGCCATGAAGCAGATGGAGATGGCCGGTGAGTAGCCCGACGTCGTCATCGGCTGCGCGGGCGGCGGCTCCAACTTCTGCCGGCTATCGCGTTCCCCTTCGTCCGGGACAAGATTCGCGGCAAGCGAGACCTGCGGTTCGTCGCCGTCGAGCCGGCCGGCCTGCCCGATCGCTGACGCAAGGGCCTCTACGCCTACGACTTACGGCGACACGGCCGGGATGGCGCCGCTGCTGCCAAGATGCACACCCTGGGCACACCTTCATGCCGCCGCCGATCCACGCCGGCGGGCTGCGCTACCACGGCATGGCGCCGCTGGTCAGCCACCTGCTCAAGCAGGGCTTCATCGAGGCGCAGGCGTACAACCAGCTCGCCACCTTCGAGGCCGGCCGTGCAGCTTCGCCCGGACCGAGGGCATCATCCGCGCCCCGGAGACCAACCACGCCATCGCGGCGGCCATCGAGGAGGCTCGGGCCAAGGAGAACGGCGAAGAAGGTCCATCCTCTTCAACCTCAGTCCGGCCACGGCCACTTCGACATGGCCGCCTACGACGCCTACCTCGCAGGCAAGCTGACCGATGTCGAGTACGAGCCCGAACCGGCTCGCGAGGCGGCGGACGCCGCCCCGCGGGAGGCCGCCGTGGCCTGACCAGGCACCGGGGGATTCGGGGCGGGGCGGCTCACGTGTCCGGGCCGCCCCGTTCGCCCTTCGGGCCGCGATCGGCGCATACTTGCCTCAGCAACCAACCCGCGACCAGCGGTCGCTGCCATCGAGGAGCTGCCGAATGCCACGTGCCACCTGGAAGGGCGCCGTCCTGGCCGAGGCCGGAGACGACGCCATCGAGATCGTCGAGGGGAACGTCTATTCCCGCCCGTCGCGGTGAGATGGAACGGCTGTCGTCCCTCCGAGCACCACACCGTCTGCGGCTGGAAGGGGACGGCGAGCTACTACGACGTGGTGGTGGACGACGCCGTGAACGCCGATGCAGCCTGGTATACCCCAAGACCCTGCCGGAGGCGAGGCACGTCGAGGGCTACGTGGCCTTCTGGGCATGGCGTGGAGGTGGAACGGTGAGCGGCCTGAAGCTGGGCCTCCAGATCTCGAGCTTCACCTGGCCCGGCGGCGCCGCCGCCATCGGTCCGACCCTGGGGCGGATCGTGGAGACCGCGGACGAGATCGGCTTCGACTCGATCTGGGTCATGGACCACTTCTTCCAGATCCGATCCGTGGGACGGTCGGAGGAGCCGATGCTCGAGGGCATGACCGCCCTGGGCTTCATGGCCGCCCATTCGAAGCGAGCACGGCTGGGCCTCATGGTCGGCGGCGTCCATTACCGCAACCCCGCCCTGTGGGTGAAGGCCACCACCACGCTCGACGTGCTCTCTGGCGGACGGGCCTGGTTCGGCATCGGGGCCGCCTGGAACGAGGAGGAGTCGACCGGGCTGGGCTTCCCATTCCCACCCCTGCGCGAGCGATTCGAGATGCTGGAGGAGACGCTGCAGTACGCGCACGAGATGTGGGGAGGCGAGCGCGGCAGCGAGGGGCGGTACGAGGGGAAGCACCTTACCGCGACCCGGCTTCTCAACGCTCCGCAGGCCGAGCCGGCCCCGCATCCCGATCATGATCGGCGGTGGCGGCGAGCGAAAGACGCTGCGCCTGGTGGCGCAGTACGCGGATGCCACCAACGTCTTCGGTGACCCGCAGCGCATCGCACACAAGTACGCGATCCTTCGCGAGCACTGCGAGCGGCTCGGCCGGCCCTACGAGGAGATCGAGCGCAGCACCCTGCAGACGGTCGATCTCGACCGCGAGGCGCCGAACGCGGTGGTGGAGCGCTTCGGTGGGCTCGCGGAAGGCGGCGCCCAGCACGTGATCTTCAGCGTGCGGGGGATCAGTGACCTTTCCCGGCTGGAGCGGATCGGCGCGGAGGTCGTCCCGCAGCTGCGCTGAGGCGCCGGCCGTCAGCTGAGCGGCGCCAGGGCCTTGACGATGGCCTCCAGGCCATCGATGAGCGTCTTCGGCATGGGCTTCGCGCCGTCACCGAGCGCGCCGGCCACGGTCCGTTGCCGCGACTGCATCACCTTTCGGCGCGCGGTGGCGCCCGCGGGCGTGAGCCGGACCAGGGTCGCGCGTCGGTCGCGCTCGTCACGCCGGGTGGCGATGAGCCCACGGCGTTCCAGGCGGCGCAGGATGCGGCTCGTGGACGGAGCGATGCGTCGATGCGCGACGCGATCTCACCCACGCGGAGCGGCGCGCGCCGCTGGCCGATGACGACGAGGACGCGCCACTGGCTGAGCGTCAGGTCCAGGTCGTTGACCGCTTCGGTCAGTGCCCGCGCGGTGACAGCCACGAGCTCGAGCGCAAGCTCGTCGATGGCGTCGAGGATTCGCTGGTCGGTCATGCTCTGCTCCAGAGCCTCCAGGAAACGATTGCCCCCGGGCAGGGTCCTTGGTCCCGATTGGGCGGGCCGACGGGCACATGCTACGCGACGGTCAGCCGCCCGCGCCTCGTTCTCGCGCGGCAGGACGCGCCACCCGCACCGCCAGCGTGGCCTCCACGTCGGCGATGGGCTGCACGGATCGCTCGCCGCTGGCCCGCACCGTGACCTCCGCCCCGCCCGCGGCGATGGAGCGTGGCGAGATGGTGATGATCCGCGGCATGCCCAGGAGCTCGGCATCGGTGAACTTCACCCCCGGGGACTCGTCGCGGTCGTCGTACAGGACCTCTATCCCGGCATCGGCCAGGCGCTGGTACAGGCCCTCCGCCTCGGCGAGGACCCGCGCGTCCCTGGCGGCACCCACGGTCACGATGTGGGCAGCGTACGGGGCCACCGCGTCCGGCCAGGCGATGCCCTTGTCGTCGTGATGCTCCTCCACGATGCAGGCGACGGCCCGGCCCAGGCCGATGCCGTAGTTCCGGGCCGCGGAGCGGTCCGGAGGGCAGCGCGCTCAGCGGCCTTCTAAGTGCTTGCGTCATTTGAGCCGCGCGAAATTTCGCGCCCTGTCGGGTGGTCCCTTGGAAATCGGCGGGTTGGTAGCACAGCACCTTGCGGAGGTCACCACCGAGGGCGGCCGGCGGAGGGGCCGCGGCGTGGCCGCAGAAGGCATTTGACAGAGGTTTGAGCCGTCGCTAGGCACGCGTCGCGTTCACCATAGAGGCTGAAGGGACGTGGCAAAACCTGAACTTGGCACGAAGCGGCTCTGCCCTTCCTGCGGGACCAAGTACTACGATCTCAATCGCACTCCGATCGTGTGCCCGAGTTGCGGAACCGTGTTCGAGGTCGCGGCTCCCGCGCGGGTGGCGGAACGCAAGCCCGAGCCGGCGCCTAAGGTGGTCGAACCGGTCGCCGAGGTCGAGCGCGAAGTGGACGTTGTTTCGCTCGAAGAGGCCGAGGCGGAGGTCGAGCCCGATGTCGGACCCGACGTTGACGCAGAGGACGAAGAGGCCGCGGATATTCCCGACGCCGAGATCGAAGTCGAGGTCGAGGACGACGACGAAGCCGTGCCCGACCCGTTCCTGGAAGAGGAGGAAGAGGAAGGCGACGACGTCGCCGGCCTCCTCGATGTCGACGCCGAGGACGAGGAAGAGCGCTGAAGGCGGCGCCGGCGTGCCGTTCCCGTTAACGGGCGTGGCGCACGGCGCTTGCATTTCGTGCGCCTGCCGCCTAGTTAACCCCGCCTAGAAAACGCCGACCGGGGCGCCCCAAGCCCCGTGGAATTTGGACGGGGCCGTAGCTCAGTTGGGAGAGCGCGTGAATGGCATTCACGAGGTCAGCGGTTCGATCCCGCTCGGCTCCACCACCAAAACAGAGCTTTGCAACATATCTGAACGCGCGGTTCCCCGCGACTACGAGATCAGCGGGTTCGCTCGGTGGGCCATTTCAGACGCGGCCCTACCCATGCGGTGCAACTTGAGTAACCGCGTAAACCGCGTCGTTGGTCGGAGTTGGCACGCCCAGAGTGCGACCGAGATCAACAACCTTGCCGGTGAGCCAGTCGAGCTCCAGCCGGTTGCCGCGTTCCAGGTCGTGCAGCAGCGAAGCCTTGAACGTTGGGGGCGTCGTCTCGGCAAATCGCATTCGCTCGTCGGCGAGATCGGCCGGCAAAGAGACGCCTTTGGCGCGGCCAACGGCGACTACTTCGCGGATCAGGTCGTGAAAGAGCGCGCGGGTGTGTGGATCTTCGAGGATGGGCCCGAGCGCCATGCGCGTCGATCCGGTCGCGCCCGCGAGCGCTACCAGGAAGACAAACTTCTGCCAGCGCTCGCGATCGATCGCATCCGAAAGCGTGACGTCGACCTGCGCCGCATGGGCCGCATCGACAAAAGCCGCGAGCCGACCGTCGGGTCTTCCGTCGATCCGCCCGCAGACTATGCGCGCAAAATTACTTGTGTGGGTGACAATACCGGGCGCGGACATCGTGACAGCGATATAGGCACTGCCAGCAACCACGATATCATCGCCAAGAATCGGAATAAGCCGTTCTGGGCTGTCGACACCGTTTTGCAGTGTAATCACACGCGTGTCAGGACCGATCAGCGGACGAGCTTGCTCCGCCGCCTTCTCGGTGTCCCACAATTTGACAGTGAACAGCACGCTGTCGACCAAACCGATCTTCTTTGGATCGTCGGTCACGTTTGGATTGGCGAGATGGAGGTCGCCAAGCACACTCTCCACCTTCAGGGCTCTGTTTCTCAACGCTTCAAGATTTGCGCCGCGCGCGATGAAGAACACGTCGTGTCCGGCCGCGGCCATGCGCGCGCCGAAGTATCCTCCAAGCGCGCCGGTGGCCATCACCGCGATGCGCATTTTGTGGGTGCCCCGCGCGGTCGACCAAAGCGACCTCAGAGAGAGGTACCCTTGGCATTCCCGCCAATCAAGGCCCCGAAGCGACCTGAAGTTGGCGCGATCAGGCGAATCCCAGCCGGCGATTTCCCCGCCTTGAAGGGTCCCATCGCCGGCCCCATATTTGCCCCGAAACCGGTCGGACGCCGTCGCGGGTCCGGCCGGGCGAAGTCGCTTAGATATGAGGACTTTGCACGATCATGACACGTACGCTTGCCTTTTCCAGTCCCCTCCTCCTCGGCTTCGAGGACATCGAGCGGCTGCTCGACCGCGTGTCGAAGACGGCCGACGGCTATCCGCCGTACAATATCGAGCGGATCGCCGCCGACGGCGACGACCCGGCCCGGATCAAGATCACGCTGGCGGTCGCCGGCTTCGATCCTAACGATATCGAAGTGACTGTGGAGGAGAATGAACTCACCGTCAGCGGACGGCAGGCCGAGGACGAGCGCGCCGCGACTTTCTGCATCGCGGGATCGCCGCGCGGCAGTTCCGGCGGACGTTCGTGCTTGCCGACGGCATCGAGGTGACCGGCGCCGAGCTTGAAGCGACGGGTTGCTTTCGATCGAACTCGTCAGGCCGGAGACGGCACGAACCGTGCGGCGTATCCCGATCACCTCCCGCGGCTGAAGGATGGAGACCGACATGACCGAAAACGAAACCGTCAAGACGATGCCGCAGGATGCCTTCGCCGCGCTCGGCGGCGGGCAGATCGCTTATCTCCGGCCGCTCCGTTCCGAAGACGTGCCTGCGCTATTCCCGCAGGCGCCGGACCTCGCGCCGGGGCTCAATCTCTGGGCGCTCCTTTCCGCCGCCGGCACGCCGATCATGCTGACCGATTCCAAGGCGGCAGCGATCGCGAGCGCGCACGAGAACGATTTGGAGACGGTGAGCGTCCACTGACCGGCGAGACCGGCCGGGGCTGACCCGGCGCACGAAAGAGATCGAGGGCCCCTGCGGGGGCCCTTTTCTCATGCGGCGTGCGAGGCTCGCCGCAGGCGTCGCCAGGATCGCGTAGACGGCGTCGGCATTCTCCGCGCCGCGCAGCTTCTCCGCCATGCCCGGGTCGCGCAGCACGCGGGCGATCCGCGCAAGCGCCTTCAGGTGGTCGGCGCCGGCGCTTTCCGGCGCAAGCAGCACGAAGACGAGATCGACCGGCTGGTCGTCAACCGAGTCGAAATCGACCGGGCGCGGCAAGCCGCGCGAACACGCCGACCAGCCGATCGAGCGGCCGCCGATTTTGCCGTGCGGGATGGCAACGCCCTGCCCGACGCCGGTCGACCCGAGCCGCTCGCGCTGCAAGCAGCGTATCGAAGATCTCGCGCTCGGCGAGCCCGGTCAGCTTCGCGGCGGTCGCCGAGACCTCCTGCAGCACCTGCTTCTTCGACTGCGCGTGGAGCGACGGCAGAACGGCTGCGGGAGTCAGGAGATCGCTGAGATCCATCACACTACCTTGAGAAATCCGGCGCGCGAAGCGGGGCGCCGCGTCAGTGGTCCTTGAGACGCCGCTTATAGCGCCTGAGCCGCTTGGCAAGCCGTTCGGCCGCCTGGTCAAAGCTCAGGTGCGCGTCGGCGTCGGAACCGTGCGACTTCGAAGACGACCCCGGTGTCGAGATGCAGCGCGAGGTCCGTTTCGAAGACGTGACCGCTCTTCGACACCGTGACCTGGCCCGAATAGCCGCGCGTCGAAATACTTCTCTACGGTGCCGGTCACGGTTTCGTCGATGCGCGAACGAAGCGCTTGGCCGATATCGAAATTCTTGCCGGCTATCCTAAGGGTCATGGCACGCTTCCGACGGCCGGGTCGTTTGGCGGGCGGACCTGTACGCGCCTCGTCCCGCGCGAGTCAAACCGAATTGGGCGACATGGCCTCGGAACGGTGAAAAGGCATGTGATTCCCTTCACGACGCCGCTTTGAGCCGCCTTTCGCGCCGCCGCTCGACCGACGAGCCGATGCGCATGATCTCGCGATATTTGGCGACGGTGCGACGCGCGATGTCGATCCCCTCGCGCGACAGGATGGCGACGATTGCATCGTCGGAAAGCACCGCATCGGGCGACTCCTCCAGCGATCATCCTGCGGATCCGATGCTTCACCGCCTCTGCCGAATGCGCCTCGCCGCCGGCCGTGGCGGCGATCGAGCCGGTGAAGAAATAGCGGAAATCGAAAATGCCGCGCGGCGGTCGCGATCGTCTTGTTGGCGGCGGCGCGGCTGACCGTCGATTCGTGGATGCCGAGCGCGTCGGCCACCATGCGCAGATTGAGCGGCTTCAGATGCGCGACGCCGTCGCGCAGGAAGCCTTCCTGCCGGCGCACGATCTCGGTCGCCACCTTGAGCACCGTGCGGGCGCGCTGGTCGAGGCTCTTCTCCAGCCAGCTCGCCTTCTGCAGGCAGTCGGCCAGATATTTGCGGTCGGCCTCGCCGGAGAGCCGCGCGGAGACTTCGGCGTAGTAGGCGCGGTTGACGATGAGCCGCGGCAGCACCTCGTCGTTCAGCTCCACGATCCAGCCGCCCGACGGCGCGGCGCGCACGAAGACGTCGGGGATGAGCGTGCGCACCGGCTCGTGCGCGAAGGCGAGGCCGGGTTTTGGATCAAGCGCGCGAAGCTCGGCTATGAGCTTGTCGATGCCGTCGCGACCGACGCCGCAGAGCGCCGCAAGGCTGGCGCGGTCGCCGGCGGCGAGGCGATCGAGATTGGCAAGGAGCCGCTGCATCGGCGGCAAAAGACGGTTCTGCTCCTTCAAGCTGCAGTTCAAGGCACTCGGCAAGCGAGCGGGCGAATATCCCGCTCGGCGCGATGTCCTGGCAGCGGTGAAGCACACGCTCGACGTCTGCCGGCGTAGAGCCGAGGCGCTCCGCAACGGCCCCCGGCGTGACGGTCAGATAGCCGGCCTCGTCGAGTCGCGGCGAGAAGCGCGAGCGCGATCGCCCGGTCGGCGGGCGCGGTCGCAAAGACCGCTTCGACGGTGCGCGCAATGCAGCGACTCGAGGCTCTCCGTGGCGGGCAGGCTCTGGTCGATCCCGAGCGCGTCGAAGGGCTCGCCGGAGGAGCCGCGGCCGGAGAACGACGGCATGTGGTCCATGCGCAAGGCCCGACCGCCTCGGGAAAGACGTCCGCCGGCTCGGCGTCGATGTCGGCGGCGACGGCGTCGATGGATTCGCGCGCCGGCGCATCGGTCTCAGTCGCCTCAAGGCCGGCGTCGTCCCGGTCGGCCGGCTCCGCGCCTTCGCCCGATTCAAGCAGCGGATTTTGTTCAAGCTCGGCTGGCGACGAAGCGCTCAAGCTCCAGCCCCGACATCTGCAGCAGCCGAATCGCCTGCATCAGCTGCGGCGTAATGACCAGCGACTGCGTTTGCTTAATCTGAAGCTTGGCCAAAAGAGCCATGACGCGCCCCGTACCGACGGACCCGCAGGCTTCCCCCGCCTGTTCACGGGCCCGTCATATTGCAGTGCAACTTAGCGCCCTGCACGGCGGAGTCAAAGCCTGAAGCGCTCGCCGAGGTAAACTCTGCGGACATTCGCGTCGGCGACGATTTCCTCAGGCCGTCCTTCCGCCATCACGCGGCCGGCATGCAGGATGTAGGCGCGGTCGATCAGCCCCAGCGTCTCGCGCACGTTGTGGTCGGTGATGAGCACGCCGATGCCGCGCCGCTTCAGATGCCGGACGAGGCTCTGGATCTCGCCGACGGCGATCGGGTCGATGCCGGCGAACGGCTCGTCGAGGAGCATGAAGGCGGGGCGACTCGCGAGCGCCCGCGCGATCTCGCAGCGCCGCCGTTCGCCGCCGGAAAGCGAGATCGCCGGCGACTTCCTGAGGTGCAGCGATGTGGAATTCGTTGAGGAGCGCGTCGAGGTCGGATTCGCGCGAGCGCGCGGTCGGGCTCGACGATCTCCAGCACGGCGCGGATATTGTCCTCCACCGAGAGGCCGCGGAATATCGACGCCTCCTGCGGCAGGTAGCCGACGCCGAGGCGGGCGCGCTGGTACATCGGCAAATGCGTGATGTCGAACCCGTCGAGCTCGATCGACGCCGCCGTCGGCGCGGATCAGTCCGGTGATGATGTAGAACACCGTCGTCTTGCCGGCGCCGTTCGGCCCGAGCAGCCCGACGACCTCGCCGCGGCGGAGCGCGAGCGTCACATCCTCCACCACAAGGCGGCCCTTGAAGGAACGCCGAAGGCTGCGCGCGACGAGCCAGTCCTGGGCCGGGTTGGCCGCCCGTTCCAGCGCACGGGCGGCAGTCGCTGCCTCGTGCTTGTTCACCTGACGATGCCTCGCCACGCCCCGATCACTTGCCACCCGTGGCGCTGCTTTCAGGGGTGATCAGCGTCTCGACGCGACCGCCTTCGACGCGCCCCTCCTTGGTCGTCAGGTTGACGACGAGACGCTGGCCCCGCACGACATTGTTGCCCTGCGTCAGAAGGACGTTGCCCACCATGGTGACGATGTTGGTCGCCATGTCGAAGGTGGCGCGGTCGGCGGTCGCGACCTGGTCGCCGGAGCGCACGGTGACGCCGGGCCCCGCTTCGATGCGCGACACCTGCGAGCCCGCGATCGGCATCCCGGCAGCGGCGGTGCTTGCGGCGGGGGCGCTTGCGGCAGGGGCGCTCGCGGTGGCGCGCGTGGAGAACTTGCGGCGGGCCGGCAGAGCCTGAAGTGGTGCCGGCCGGCGTCTTCTCCTTGTAGAAGATGCGCAGTTTCGCGGTCTCCATCAATGTGGTGCCCTGCAGCACCCGCACGTGGCCGATATAGGTCGCGAGCTTCTCTGTATCGTTCACTTCGAGCCGGTCGGCCTCGATCTGGATCGGCTCGTTGGAGCTGTTGCTGAAGCCGGCAAACGGCGCGCCGAAATCCTGCGCATATGAAGAAGCGGCGGCCAATGCGCCGATGACCAGCGTCGCGAGGCGAATTGCGGTCCGCATCGTCCGCGCCCTATTCCGACTCGGCCGGCGACGGCTCGGCCTTGCGCTTCGGCGGAATGACCGTCGTGTGCACGTCGCCGTCGATGACGATCAGCTTGCCGCCGTCGGTCACGGAGAGCCGGTTGCCGGTGGTCCGACTCTCCCCGTAGCCGACGGTCACCGGATTCTTCGACTGCAGCGTGCTCGCCGAAAAGTCGATCTCCGCATCGTCGAGCCGCAGGAAATAGCCGTCGGCGGAATCGACCTTGATCGCGCCGGAGAAGATTCAGCGTGTTCTTGGTCTGATTATAGTTGCCCGAGTCGGCCCTTATCATCGTGATCGCCCCCGCCGCCGATTCGACGCTCGCATCGATCCTCTCAAGCCGCACCTCGCCGGGGTTGGTGAACGGCTGGACCGCCCGGTCGGCAGCGAGCGTGTATTCGCGATGCTCGCGGTCGAACCCGGTCAGGTGCGGGCGGTCCATGACGATGCCGTCACGCGTCACGCTAAGGCGCGCCGCGGCGACATCGAAGCCCGCCGGAAGCCGCAGATGCGCCACCACGACAAAGCCGGCGACCGTGACGACGCCCATGACGGGCAGGAGCACGCGCAGCACGCGGACGAGGCGGCTGTGTCGTCTTGCGGCGGCAAAGGCCCGAAGCCGCACGCCGCGATCGGCGGGCGCCACCTGCCACGACACCGAATGCGCCATGTCCAAATCCGTCAATCCTCGCGCGGTTTGGCCGTGAGAGTGTGGTGATTTGCGGGCGCCCGCAAGTCCGGCCACGGCGGGCTCAAGGTCAGGAATGGGCGAAGATGTCTTCGCCTTCCCATCCGAGAAGATCGAGTTCGGCGCGCGTTGGCACGAAGCGGAAGCAGGATTCGGCGAGCTCGCGCCGTCCCTCGCGAACGAGCCGCGCCTCGAGCGCCGCCTTGATCGCGTGAAGGTGCAGCACGTCGGAAGCCGCATATTCGACCTGCGAATCGGAGAGCGTCTCTGCCCCCCAATCGGAGGATTGCTGCTGCTTCGATATTTCGAGACCAAGGATCTCGCGCGCCAGTTCCTTCAGCCCATGGCGGTCGGTGTAGGTGCGCACGAGCCGCGAAGCGATCTTGGTGCACCAGATCGGAGCGACGCTAATCCCCAGGCCGTGCTTCAACATGGCGACGTCGAAGCGGGCGAAGTGGAAGATCTTGACGATCGCCGGGTCAGTCAACAGCAGGCCGAGGTTGGGCGCGGCAGTCTGGCCCTGGGCGATGCGGACGAGGTCGACCGTGCCGTCGCCGGGCGAGAGCTGCACGAGGCAGAGCCGGTCGCGCCCGGGCTTCAGCCCCATCGTCTCGGTATCGACCGCGACCGCGCCGCGATAGGCGGAAAGGTCGGCGAGATCGCCTTCGTGCACTCGGATCTTGGTCAGCGGGACCTCCTTCGACGGCGAAGCCCATGACGCCGGGCTGACTCGACGTCGATCGGGAGCACGCCTAACCGATTCATCTGAATTTTGTTTTTATGCCATGCGCCGGGCATTAACCATTGGGCGGATGCGCCTTTTCCTCACGCCTTGCCGTCGTTCGGGCCGATCGCGACCTCGCTCCCGTCCTGGGCCCAGCGAGTGTGGAAAACCCCCGGCCGGTCAAGGCGGCGATAGGTATGCGCGCCGAAATAGTCACGCAGGCCCTGCAGCAGGTTGGCGGGCCCGCGCCCGCGGCGCATGCCGTCGTAATAGGCGAGCGAGGAAGTAAAGGCGGGAACCGGAACGCCGCTTTCGACGGCTTTCGATACCATCTCGCGCCAGCCCGGCTCCGCCTTTCTCACCGCCTCCCGGAAGACGTCGAGGAGAAGCAGGTTGGAGACCGCGCCCTGCGTCTCATAGGCCTCGCGGATGACGTGCAGGAGCCGCGCGCGGATAATGCAGCCGCCGCGCCAGATCATGGCAAGCTCGCCGAGCCTCAAGTTCCAGCCGAACTCCTTTGAGGCCGCCGACATCTCCTCAAAGCCCTGCGCATAAGCGACGATCTTCGAGGCATAGAGACCGTCGCGGATCGCGCCGATATCGGCCTCAGTCGGCTCGCGCGTTGCCGGCGCGGCGTGCGCGAGCAACCGCTCCGCCTCGATCCGTTCGTCGCGCCGCGCCGAGAGAGCGCGCGCGAACACCGCCTCGGTGATCGCGGTCAAGGGCACGCCGAGGTCGAGCGCCGACTGCGAGGTCCAGCGTCCGGTCCCCTTCTGCTCGGCCTCGTCAAGGATGCGGTCGACGAGCGGATCGCCCGCCGCATCGCGCTTCCGCAAGACCTCCGCGGTGATCTCGATCAGATAGGAATCGAGGTCGCCCTTCTTCCATTCCGCGAAGATGTCGGCGATCTGGTCGGCGCTGAGCCCATAGACGGTCTTCAGCAGGTCGTAGGCCTCGGCGATCAGCTGCATGTCGGCATATTCGATGCCGTTGTGCACCATCTTCACGTAATGGCCGGCGCCTTCCGGCCCGATGTAGGTGACGCAGGGCGTGCCGTCGACCTGCGCGGCCATCTTCCGGACCATCGGTTCGATGCGCTGATAGGCCTCGCGCTCGCCGCCCGGCATCATGCTCGGGCCGTGCAAGGCTCCCTCCTCGCCGCCCGAGACGCCCATGCCGACGAAGCGGAAGCCTTTCGCCTTCAGCGCGCGAGCGCGGCGGTTGGTGTCGGTAAAGTGCGAGTTGCCGCCGTCGATGACGATGTCGCCCTGTTCAAGATGCGGCAACAGCTCGTCGATGACCTGGTCGACCGGGGCGCCGGCCTTGACCATGATCAGGATCGGGCGCGGGCGCGCGATCTTCGACACGAACTCCGGAAGCGTTTCAGCCGCGAAGAAGCGGCCTTCGCCGCCGTGCTCCTTGACGAGCGCGTGGGTGCGGTCGGCATGGCGGTTGTAGAGGGCGACGCCGAAGCCCTTCTGCGCGGCGTTGCGAGCAAGGTTCGCCCCCATCACGGCAAGACCGAGCACCCCGATATCCGCCAGTTCCGCCATGCTCTTCTCCTCGTCGCACACGCCCCCGCCCAGGCTCGCGAGGCGGTTTTGGACCATCCGCGGTGCAGGAGGCAACCCGCATGTCGTCGCGCCGCCGCGCGCGTTGACACCCTAGGGGCGAGGCCCTAAGTCAGCGCGGTTCACCGGCCCAGGTGGCGGAATTGGTAGACGCGCACGGTTCAGGTCCGTGTGCCGCGAGGCGTGAAGGTTCGAGTCCTTTCCTGGGCACCACGACGCGTGCGAGCGTCCGCGCCGCTTGCCTCCAAAGGGAACCAGCGCCTGCCGATCGGCCGGGTCAGCCCTTCACCGCGCCGAAGGAGAGGCCGCGGGCAAGATAGCGCTGCACGAAGAGATACATGATCACCGGCGGGATGATGCCGATCAACGTGTTGACCGAGGCCACGTTGAAATCGACGCCGCGCGTCGAGCGCGAGGCGAGCACCAGGGCGGAGAAGGTGGTGGCGCTTTGCGAGGTAAGCGCGGACGCGAAGAGCGCCTCGTTCCAGGTGAAGGCAAAGATCAGCACCGAAGTAACGACAAGGCCGTCGGCCGAAAGCGGCAGCGATATCTTCCAAAAGATCTGCCATGGCCGCGCGCCTTCCACCTTCGCGGCATCCTCGATCTCCGTGCTCACGTCGCGGAAGATGTCGCGCATGATGACCACGGCGAACGCGAGATTGAACGCCGAGTAGCAGAAGATCAGGCCGGTCCAGGTGTCGATCAGCCGGAGATAGACGAGCATCAGGTAGAACGGCACCAGCACCACCGCCGGCGGCAGCACGCGCTGCGACAGGAACCACATCGCGATGTCGTTGGTGCCGATCGGAAACTTGAAGCGGGCGAGAGCGTAGGCGGCGGGCACGCCGAGAATGAGCGAGAAGATCGTCGTGCCGACGCTCACCGCGACGCTGCTGATGAAGGCGTTGGTCGATTGCGGATCGTCAAGCACGGTACGCCACGAATCGAGCGTCGGATGGAAATTCACGAAGGGGATCACGGCGGAAGGAACGAAGGTATCGGCGCTCGTCTTGACCGAGTTGATCATCGCCCAGACGAAGGGGAGCAGCGTGAACACGGCCGCCGCGAGCAAGAGCAGATAGACGACGATGCGCGAGCGGAGCGAGGAGCGCAGCCAAAGAACGTTGATCATGACGACCCTCCCGCCCGCATCAATCGAGCGCCTTGCGCATCTGCTTGAAGAATATTGTGATGATCACTGCCACCATGATGAGGAAGATGATCCCCATGGCCGAGCCCTTGCCAAAATCGAAGAACTGGATGGTGGTGAGATAATCCATCGCGCTGAACACCTCGGTGCTCGTCCCCGGGCCCCCGGTGGTCAGAGCGAAGGGGATGGCGAAGACCTTCAGGCACTCGATGGTGCGCAGGAGGATCGCGATCGTCATTACCGGCCAAGCGAGCGGAACCCCGAGCCGCCACATCACCGGCCAATGACTCTTGGCGTCCAGAATCGCCGCGTCGTAGAGGTCGGAGGAGATTGCGCTCAGCGCCGCAAGCGCGATCAGGAAGACGAACGAAGTCCAGCGCCAGATGTCGAGGATGATCGCTGCGGCGATGCCGCCCCAGGCCGTGGACAGCCACGGAATATGAATGCCGACCAGCCCGAGCAGGGAATCGACCATGCCGCCCTGCGAGGAAAACATCGTGACCCCGAGATAGCCGATCGCCACCTCGAGCGTGAACAGCGGCAGGCCGATGATCGTGCGGAAACCGCGCGACCAGGGGGCGCCGAGATTGACGAGCCAGGCTGCGAGGAAGCCGAGAATGACCTCGATCGGCACCGTGACCGCGACGTAGATCGCGGTGATCACGATCGAGTGCCAGAAGCGGGCCGAGGTCAGGACATCGGCATAGTTCTGGAAGCCGACATAGCCGGTAATGCCCTGGCCGAGCACGTAATTCGCAAAGCTGTAGCGGATGACCGAGAAGAGCGGCAGGAAGGTGAAGGCGATCACCCAGATGACCGCCGGGAGCAAGAGCACGTATTTGAAGACAGCACCGTATTCCCGGCGTCGAACCGCGACCGCAGCCATCCCCCTCCCCTCGTCTGTGAGAAAAGGGTCTGCGCCGTCAGCCGGCGCAGACCCGTAAGCGCGTCTACTCGAACGAAGCCGCGTAGAGCACCTTCTGCTTGTCGCGGCCGTAGCGGTCGGTGATCTTCTCCCAGGCCGCTGCCGTGGCGTCGAGCGCCTCCTTCGGCTTCATCTGGCCGCCGAGCACCGCCGAGACGTTGACGTCGAGCTCGTGCCAATATTCGGCCGCGCCGGGGATGCGCAGATATTGCTGCTGCAACGGTGCGCTGAGGACCGAGTAGTAGCCTTTCAGGTACTCGGTCACGTCGTCGGTGTTCCAGCCCTGCGCCTTGAACTCGTCCAAGGTGGCGCTGCCGACCGGCGGCAGGTACTCGAACTTCATGCCGGGCTGCACGCCGGTCCAGCCGTTGGCGGCGTTGAAGAAGGCGTTCTTCTTGTTGGCCATGAAGGCGAGGAAGTCGTAGGTCGCCTCCTGGTTCTTCGACAGGGCGGAAATCACGCAATGCCAGGAGCCGCCATTGGTGTTGCCGACCTGGTTGAAGTCGTACTTCTTCCACTCGCCGGTGATCGGGTTGAAGGCTTCTGTCGTCCCCGGAATGCCGGCGGCGCCGATCTTGCCCTGAACTTTGGAGGTCTTCGGGTCCTGGGCCAGCGTCGGCAGGTCGCCCCACGTCGGCTCCATCGCCGAATCGCCCGCCAGGAACAGGTTCCACCCCTGGCCGAGCGTCCAGCTGATCTCTTCCGCCGGGCCGTTCTTCGCGAGCTTGACGTAGTCTTCAAGCGCCCTGAGGTGCCCTTCCGAGTTGATCAGCGGCTTCATGTCCTGGTCGAAGAAGTAGTACTTGTTGTCCGGCGAGATCACATAGGGAGCGGACAGCGACAGGAAGTGGAAGAAGCCCTGCTCGTTGACCTTGGCGTGGAGGGCGAGGCCCCAGCCCTTGTTGCCGTCGCCGTTCCAATCCCAGCCGGTGAAGAAATCTGCGCAGTCGTGCAGCTCCTTCGTGGTCTTGGGCGGCGCCGGAAGTTCGTAGCCATACTTCGCCTTGAACTTGTCCTGGTTGTCCTTGTTGGCGAAAATGTCCTTGCGGTAGTAGAGCGCCTGAGCGTCGCCGTCGAAGAGGACGCCATAGACCTTGCCGCCCCACTCGTAGAGCTTGCGCATGGCCGGCAGCCACTGATCCGGATCCCAATAGGGATGCTTCGGATCGGCGAGGAACGTCTCGATCGGAACGATGTAGGGCTTCTCGGGAACGAAGAAATCGCCGTAGAACCAGGCGCCGGTCATGTAGGCGTCATAGCGGCCGAGACCGCTCGCCAGATCGGAGAAGATCTGCTGATGCAGCGTCTCGATCGGCACCTCGGCGACGTTCACCTTGCCGCCGGTCTCGTCTTCCCAGTGCGGCACGTGATACTTGAGGCCGTCGCCGACGGTCGCCTTCAGAACCATCACGTTGATGGTAGTGCCCTTGTAGGGCTTGGACTTGATGAACTCGACCCGCTCCTTCGTTATCGGCGCCTCGTAGGGGGCGCTCGGATCGGAATCCATGAGATTGTCGGCGGCCCAGGCAGGCCGCGAGATCTTGGCAAGCACAGCAGCCGACAGGCCGAGCTGCGCGCCTTTGATAATGAATTCGCGCCGTCCGACTTTGCCGCGCATGAAGGCTAAGGCTAGCTCGGCAAATTTGTCGGCGCCGTCACGATTGTGCATCGCTTTCTCCTCCCGTAATCGTTGTTACACAGCTGAAAAAATTGCGCTTTAGGCAGCGTCTTTGCGTCTTCTCGCTACCATCCTGCCTTGCACGCAATTGGTCAATAGGAGCGAGCGCGTCGTTGTCGCACCCGGCGCGTATTCCCGCGCTCGCTGCGGGCGTAATGGTGGACAGCGCGGCCGTGAAATGCATCTATTGCGCGTCCGATTTTGGGCCAACGATACCGCGCCGGGGCAGGCATCAACCCGCCGAGCGGCGCGAGGGGGAGAGATGGCGACGGTCGAGCTGCGGCATGTCTGGAAGCGCTTTGGCGCAGTGGTGGCAGTAAAGGATTTTTCGCTGCAGACCACCGACGGCGAATTCATCGTGCTGGTCGGGCCGTCGGGCTGCGGCAAGACCTCGTCGCTGCGCATGGTCGCGGGTCTCGAAACGGTGAGCGAGGGCCAGGTGCTGTTCGATGGTCAGGATGTGACCGACCAGCTGCCGCACGACCGCGACGTGGCGATGGTCTTTCAGAACTACGCGCTCTTTCCTCACCTCAATGTCTACTCGAACATCGCTTTCGGCATGCGGCTCAGGAAGGTTGCGAAGAGCGAGATCGACGCGCGCGTGCGTCGCGCGGCGCAAACGCTCGGCATCGAGGACATCCTGCAACGTCGGCCGCGGGAGCTCTCCGGCGGACAGCGGCAGCGCGTGGCGCTCGGGCGCGCCATCGTGCGCGAGCCGCGCGTCTTCCTGATGGACGAGCCGCTCTCCAACCTTGACGCTGCGCTGCGCATGGACATGCGGGCGGAGCTCATCAAGCTGCAGGACCGCCTCGGCGTCACCACTTTCTACGTCACGCACGATCAGATCGAAGCCTTGAGCATGGGCGACCGGGTCGTGGTGATGCTGCGCGGCGAGGTGCAGCAGGTAGGAACGCCGACCGCGCTCTACGAGGAGCCGGCGAACGCCTACGTCGCGAGCTTCATCGGCAGTCCGCCGATGAATTTCCTCGATGGCGAAATGAGCGGCGAAATGCTCAACCTCAAGGGCGAGACGGCGCCGATGGCGCTGCCGCCTGCGGTCCGGGCCGCAGCGGCGCAATCGAGCGGGCCGCAGGTCCGGCTCGGCGTGCGGCCGGAGCACATCTCGCTTTCCGAGCGGCCGGTCGGAGACGGCGTCTTCAGCCTGGAGGGCAAGATCGATACGATCGAGCCGTTGGGCCACACCACGCTCGTGCGGGTCCTGTTGCCGTCGGATCGGCACCTGAACGTCCTCGTCACGGAGAAAGTCCCGATGAAGGTCGGGGAATCGGTCGCCGCCGGCTTCCGGCCGGAGCACATCTATCTCTTCGACCAGCGCGACGATCACACGCTGCGCGGCATCGCCGGCTGACCGCGCGCTGTCCGCCGCCCGCTGCAACTGGTTCGCCGCAATTCAGCAGTGCGAAGCTGGTGAGCGCCCATTCCGACCGCTCCCCGCAAGACGGCGAGAGTTCGATGCGCAGGAGCCCCGGGACCATGAAGCCCGTTTCCTTCGCTTCGGTCGGCGAGTGCATGATCGAACTCTCCGCCAGCCGCGGCGCGCTGTGGCGCATGGGGTTTGCCGGCGACACCTTCAACACCGCCTGGTACCTCCGCGCGATCCTGCCGCCCAAGCATCGCGTCGCCTACGTGACGGCGCTCGGCGGCGACCCGTTCTCCGGGAAGCTCAGCGCCTTCATCGAAAGCGCCGGCATCGACACCGACCGCATCCGCATCGTCTCCGGCCGGCGGCCGGGCCTTTATGCGATCACGCTCGACAGAGCGGAGCGCGCCTTCACCTATTGGCGCGGGGAATCCGCCGCACGGCAGCTCGCCGACGACGCAAGCTGGCTGAAGCGTGCGCTCTCAGGCGCGGGCATGCTCTACTTCTCCGGCATCACGCTCGCGATCCTCGCGCCGGAGGCGCGGCGGCGTTTTGTCAAAGCGATCGCCGCGCGGCGAAAGGCTGGCGCAATTGTCGCCTTCGATCCGAATTTCCGGCCGGCGCTCTGGCCTGACAAGGCGGCGGCTCGCATCGCAATCGAAGCGGCTTTCGGCGTAACCGACATCGCGCTTCCGACTTTCTCCGACGCGACGGCGCTCTTCGGCGACAAAAGCCCGGAGCGCATCGCGCGCCGGCTTGCCGAAGCGGGAGTCGGCGAGTT
The DNA here is from genome assembly GCA_963750115.1 of uncultured Alphaproteobacteria bacterium. Classification (GTDB taxonomy): domain Bacteria; phylum Pseudomonadota; class Alphaproteobacteria; order Rhizobiales; family Afifellaceae; genus DASWJZ01. Next base: position 41,587 of record CAVVPM010000017.1, read on the forward strand.
CGTCATCAAGAATGGAGAAGAGCCGGCGCTCGTCTTCGGTGACGGCAAAGAAAGCGCGGTGCCGGCGGCGAAACCAAGGCGCCTCGTCGACACGACGGGCGCCGGCGATTCCTTTTCCGGCGCCTATCTTGCCGGTCGGCTCATCCGCCTCGATCCGTTCGCTTCGGCGCGGCTCGGGCACGCCGTCGCCGCCACGGTCGTGGGCGTTCACGGCGCGCTCGCAAGGATTGACGGCGCCAAGCTTCTCCGCGCAACGCGCAATCCTCAGGCCTTGTAGCGGCGAACGAGCGACTGGACCGCATCGGGATCAAGCTTCGCGAGGCGCTCGACCGCCGCTTCCGCCTCGCGCTTGATATCGAGCTTGCGCCGCGCCTTCACCGCGTCGACCTCTTCCACGAGCGCCCGCAGGCGGTCGACCTTGCCGTCAGGCTTGCCGTCGGCAAGTGCCAGCACGGCCTCCGAAATGATGCCGAGCTGCGTCCCGAAGCTCGCGACGTTCCCGACGACGTCGCGCTCGATCGCCCGGCTTCCGGCATAGGTCACGTCGATCGTCGGCGAGAACCAGTTCGCGAGATCGACGTCGCCCGACGGAAAGTTGAACGTGAAGGGAAACCACGGCTGCATGAGGCTCGCGCTCATCGACTTCCTCCATCACAAAGCAGAAAGCCCGGCGACCTGCCGGGCTCTCCAAAGGTCAGAAGTTCGGGGCACTGGCGCGCCCCGCCGGCGGATGCCTCCCGACTACATTTTGCCGAGGCCGGCGGCGTCGGTCACGGCATGCGTCCAGGCGCCCTCCGGCTTCTCCTTGATGATCCCCTGGTCGAGCAGGGCCTGCTCCGTGCGCTGGTATGCGGCCTCGTTCAGCACCCCGTTGCCGCCGGCGGTAAGCTTCGCGACCTCGCCCATCATGTAGATCTGGTGGTTCAGGTCCTGGCCGCCGTTGTCGACGACAATCTGAGCCGACTCTTCGGGATGCGCGAGCGCGTAGTCCCAGCCCTGCATGGAAGCTTTCACGAAGCGCACCATCTTGTCGAAGAAGGCCTTGTCCTTGAGCTGGTCCTCAAGCACGTAGAGGCCGTCCTCGAGCAGGTCGTCGCCCATCGCGGAGTAGTTGAAGACCACCAGGTCCTCCGGCTTGAAGCCGGCATCGAGAACCTGACCGTATTCGTTATAGGTCATGACCGAGATGCAGTCCGCCTGCTTCTGGATGAGCGGCTGCACATCGAAGCTCTGCTTCAGGACCGTGACGCCGTCGGGGCCGCCGTCGGTCGGCATGCCGATCTTGTGCATCCAGGCATAGAACGGGTACTCGTTGCCGAAGAACCAGACGCCGAGCGTCTTGCCCTTGAAGTCAGCCGGCGTCTTGATGCCGGTATATTTCGGACAGACGAGCTCCATGCCGGCCTTGGTGAAAGGCTGCGCAATGTTGACGAGCTTGACGCCCTTCTCGCGCGCGGCGAGCGCCGCTCCCATCCAGTCGACGATCACGTCGGCGCCGCCACCGGCAATCACCTGCTCGGGCGCGATATCGGGGCCGCCGGGATTGATGGTGACGTCGAGCCCCGCGTCCTTGTAGAAGCCCTTGGCCTTGGCGACGTAGTAGCCGCCGAACTGCGCCTGGGTGACCCATTTCAGCTGCAGCGTCACCGTGTCGGCCGCGAACGCTTGGCCGAATCCGAGCCCGGCGGCGAGCGCAATCGTACCTAAGAGAAGCTTTTTCATCGACACCCTCCGTTCGAAATTATCAAGTTCTGGCATGGCGTTAGGCCCGGAAAGATGGATGCCAGAACGTGACCCAGCGTTCCGCCAGGGACACGATCCCGTAGAAGATCGAACCAGCGAGCGCGGCCACGGCGATCTCCGCCCACACCATGTCAATTCCCATGCGCCCGACCTCAGTGGAGATGCGAAAGCCCATGCCGACAATCGGCGTGCCGAAGAACTCGGCCACGATGGCCCCGATCAGGGCAAGAGTCGAGTTGATCTTTAGTGCATTGAAGATGAAGGGGAGCGCCGCCGGGAGCCGAAGCTTGACGAGCGTCTGCCAATAGCCGGCGGCATAGGTGCGCATCAGGTCGCGGTCGCGCGCCTCGGTCGCCGCGAGCCCGGCGATCGTGTTCACCAGCATCGGGAAGAAGGTCATCACGATGACGACGGCCGCCTTCGAGGGCCAGTCGAAGCCGAACCACATCACCATGATCGGGGCGATGCCGATGATCGGCAGCGCGCTGACGAGATTGCCGATCGGCAGGAGCCCGCGGCGCAGGAACGGCACGCGGTCGGCGAGGATCGCGACGACGAAGCCGGAAAGGCAGCCGACGAAATAGCCGAAGAGCACCGCCTTCAGGATGGTCTGGCGGAAGTCGGCGAAGAGGATCGGCCCCGATACGATCAGGCGGCGCCAGATAGCGCTCGGCGCGGGCAGCAGGATCTCGGGGATGGCGAAACCGCGCACCGCGATTTCCCAAAGGATCAGCACCCAGAGGCCGAAGAAGAAGGGGATGACGATGTTGAGGAGCCGCGCGGCTCCGCGATCACGCAAGCGGAGCTCGGAAAGCGCCTGCACGAAGGCCCACGCGATGAGCCAGGCGGCGACAACGAGCGCCCAATAGCCAAGGTCGGCGTGACCAGCGACGTCGGGAAGCGCGATCATCAAAAGGATGGCGGCCCCGTGTGCAGCAACGCCGGTCAAGAGCAGCTGCCATTTCGGCTGCCAGATCGCCATCAGTCCGGCGAGCGCCAAGAAGCCGTCGACGATAGAAAGCGGAGAGGCCATCACCGTCTCGCCGCCTGTCGTCACCAGGAGGACGAAGGCGACGATGGTGATCGACACCGCGGGATAGAGAATCTGCGACGGGCGGGCGTTCACGGCGCCGCTCCCATCTGCCGCAGCACCATGCGGTTCGCGATGTCGACGAGGGTGACCAGCACGGCCGCCATCACCGACGCCGCGATCAGCGCCGAAAAGAGCTGAACCGTCTGGCTGTAGTAGGAGCCGATCAGAAGCCGCGAGCCGAGGCCGGCGACGGCGCCGGTCGGCAGCTCGCCGACGATCGCGCCGACAAGGCTGATGGCGATCGCCACCTTCATCGAGGCGAAGAGGAAGGGCACGGAGGCCGGCACGCGAAGCTTGAAGAAAACCTGCGCGCGGCTCGCGTGATAGGTGCGCATCAGATCGAGCAGGATCGGGTCGGGCGAGCGAAAGCCCTTCACCATGCCGACCGTCACGGGGAAGAACGACAGGTAGGTCGAGATCAGCGCTTTCGGCAGAAGGCCCTTCAGGCCGATCGAGGCAAGCACCACGACCACCATCGGCGCAATGGCGAGGATCGGGATCGTCTGCGATGCGATGATCCACGGCATCAGGCTCTTGTCGAGGCTTCGCGCATGCACGATCGCCACCGCGATGGCGATGCCGAAGAGCGTGCCGAGCGCAAAGCCGGCGAGGGTCGAAGCGAGCGTCACCCAGCCGTGATAGACGAGGCTCGCCTTCGACCAGGGCTTCACGAGAAAGACCGTGCGGAAGAGGTCGACCGCCACCTGGTGCGGCGCCGGCAGCGTCGGCTTCGGCTGGCTCATCGTGGCGGCGACGAAGCCGGCAAAGGTCCGCTCGACATGGGCGCGCTCGTCGAGGTCGTGCTGGAAGGGGGCGTTCAGCGCGAAAGCGCCGACATACCAGGCGGCGAGGATGACCACGAGAATGACGAGGACGGGCCCGGCCTTGCCGGCCATCGCGCGGCGATGCCAGGCCGCGCTTGCGGCCACTGGAGCTTCGAGCACCGCGCTCATGCCGCGCAACCTCCCCCTTTAGGGCCGGTCGAAGGCTGCGAGCCCAGCGAAGCAGTCTTCGGGAGGAGGGACGGTAAACGGGCGGCACCCCCTTCCCGGATTTCCGCAGTTCGCTTCGCTCGCCGGAAATCCGACCTCCCCTCAAGGGCGAGACTAAGGCGCGCGCGTCCCTCAGTCGTCATAGCTGTGGCCCTCGCGCAGCCCCATGCGCACGTGATGGGCGACGCGGAGGAATTCCGGCGTCTCGCGGATGTCGAGCGTGCGCTTGTCGGGAAGCGTATTCTTGATCACGCTCTGGATGCGGCCGGGGCGCGGCGACATCACCACGATCCGCGTCGACAGGAACACCGCCTCCGGAATCGAATGGGTGACGAAGATCACCGTCTTCTTCGTTTTCGCCCAAAGCTCGAGCAGCTGCTCGTTCAGATGATCACGCACGATCTCGTCGAGCGCGCCGAACGGCTCGTCCATCAACAGGAGCGCCGGATCGAAGGAGAGCGCGCGGGCGATCGAAGCCCGCTGCTGCATGCCGCCGGAGAGCTGCCAGGGGAATTTCCGGTCAAAGCCCGTCAGGTTCACAAGCTCAAAGATTCCGCTTCACCCGCTCGGCCCGCTCCGCCGCCGGCACGCCCATCACCTCGAGCGGCAGCGCGACGTTCTTCGCGATCGTCCGCCAGGGATAGAGCGCCGACGACTGGAAGACGTAGCCATAGGCGCGCTTCTGGCGCGCCTCGTCGGGGGTCAGGCCGTTGACGCGGATTTCGCCGGATGACGGCTGCTCAAGATCGGCGATGACGCGAAGGAGCGTTGTCTTGCCACAGCCGGAGGGCCCGATCAGCGAGACGAACTCGCCGCGCTCGACGGTCAGGCCGATGTCGGAGAGCGCCGCTACCGGGCCGTCGGCGGTCTCGAAGGTGAGCGAGAGGTTCGCGACCTCGATGACTGGCGCGCCGCGCCCCGATTCCGCCTTGCCGGCGGCTCTCGCCGCCTGCCGCCCCCGCTCGCTCATGCCGCACCGATTCTCGCTTGAGCCCCGAGATTAGCCTACACTCCGCCAACTGCAACTTCGCGGCCGGCCGGGCCGCCGCGCAATGCCGGAAGGAGACCCCTCATGCCGAATTCGCCAGAAGCGACCTGCAGGATCGTGCGCCCCGCCGGCACCTATGAAGGGAAGCAGGGATTCAGCTATTTCGAGGGGATCGCCAAAGAGACCGTCGGCTCGGAGGGCATCTGCATGCATCTCCTGACCATCCCGCCCGGCGGCCGGGCGAAGGCGCACATGCACGAGAACCACGAGACCGCCATCTACGTGATCTCCGGCGAAGCGCATACCTGGTTCGGCGAGCGGCTCGAGAACCACGTCGTCCACCGCGCCGGCGAGATGTTCTACATCCCGGCCGGCGTGCCGCATCTGCCGATGAACCTCGGCGACAAGCCGGCGACGGCGGTCATCGCGCGCACCGATCCGCACGAGCAGGAGAGCGTCGTGCTCCTGCCGGAGCTCGAGGCGCTGGTGCCGGAGCTTCTGAAGTCGGTCGGCGCAAAGGCGGCCTGACGCAACTCCACCGTCGTCATGCCCGCACTTGATCCGGGCATCCATTCCGGAACAGTTGAACTCGGCAGCCGGCGTGACGGAATGGATTGCCGGGTCAAGCCTGGCAATGACGACAGAGTTGAAGGATTTTCGCGGGATCACACCCCCGCGGGTATTCCCGTCCGCTCCACCTTGCGCGGGGCGGTGATTTCCTTCCAGGTGGAAAGCGCGCGGTTGACCGGCGGGTTTGCCGGACGCTCGACGAACTGGCCGTCGCCGGTGCTCGCCTTGACCTCGCCGTCGGCATAGGCGACGCGGCCGCGTGACAGCGTGAGCCGAGGGCGGCCGGTGACCGCAACACCCTCGAAGACATTGTAGTCGATGGCGGATTTCTGCGTCTTGGCGCTGATCGTCTTCGTCGCCGTCGGGTCCCAGACGACGATGTCGGCGTCGGCGCCGACGCTGACCGAGCCCTTGCGCGGATAGATGTTCAAAATCTTGGCGATGTTGGTCGAAGTGACGGCGACGAATTCGTTCATGGTGAGCCGCCCGGTCCTGACGCCATAGGTCCACAGAACGGAGAGCCGGTCCTCCACCCCGCCGGTGCCGTTCGGGATCTTGGTGAAGTCGCCGACGCCCATGCGCTTCTGCGCCGTCGTGAAGGCGCAGTGGTCGGTCGCCACCACCTGCAGCGAGCCGGAGGCAAGCCCCGCCCAGAGCGAATCCTGATTGAGCTTGTTGCGGAAGGGCGGCGACATCACGCGGCGCGCCGCGTGGTCCCAGTCCGGGTTGGCGTATTCCGACTCGTCGAGCACGAGGTGCTGGATGAGCGGCTCGCCGAAGACGCGCATGCCCTTCTGGCGCGCGCGGCGGATCGCCTCGTGCGCCTGCTCGCAGGAGACGTGCACGATATAGACCGGCACGCCGGCCTGATCGGCGATCATGATCGCGCGGTTCGCGGCCTCGCCCTCGACCTCCGGCGGGCGCGAAAAAGCGTGCGCTTCCGGGCCGTTGTTGCCTTCGGCGAGGAGCTTCTGCTGCAGCGAAGCGACGACGTCGCCGTTCTCGGCGTGGACGAGCGGCAGCGCGCCGAGCTCGGCGCAGCGCGAGAACGAGGCGAACATCTCGTCGTCGTCCACCATCAGCGCGCCCTTGTAGGCCATGAAGTGCTTGAAGGTGTTGACGCCCTGCTCGACCACCTTCGGCATCTCGTCAAAGACCTGCTTGCCCCACCAGGTGATCGCCATGTGGAAGGAGTAGTCGGTGCGCGCCTTGCCGGCCTTCTGGTACCATTGCTGCAGCGCCTCGATCAGCGACTGGTTCGGCGCCGGCAGGCAGAAATCGACGATCATCGTGGTGCCGCCGGCAAGCGCTGCGGCGGTGCCGGAATCGAAATCGTCGGAGGAATGCGTGCCCATGAAGGGCATTTCCATGTGTGTGTGCGGATCGATGCCGCCGGGCATGACGTAGCATCCCGAGGCGTCGATCACGTGGTCGGCGTCGTGTTCAAGGTCGCTGCCGACGGCGACGATCTTGTCGTGCTGGACGAAGACGTCGGCCTTGGTGGTCAGATCGGCGGTGACGACGGTTCCGCCTTTGATGAGTTTACTCATGTTGCTGTTCCTCGCTTGGCGAACCGGCAATCGCCAGTCGGCAGTCGGCAGTCGGAAACAGCGGCAATGGCACGACTGCCGATTGCCGACTGCCGCTGAAAGTCACTCTACGATCTCCGCCGTCTCCACCACCGCGTGGAAGAGCACCTCGGCGCCGGCGGTCGCCCATTCCGGCTTGATGTCCTCTTCCTCGTTGTGGCTGATGCCATCGACGCAGGGGCAGAACACCATCGATGTCGGCGCGACGCTGGCGATGTAGCAGGCATCGTGCCCGGCGCCCGACACGATGTCGCGGTGCGAGTAGCCGAGCCGCTCGGCGGCGCGGCGGACGGCGGCGACGCAATCGTGGCTGAACTCGACCGGCGCGTAATAGAAGACCTCCTTCACCTCGGCCTTCAGCTTACCCTCCGCGCAGATCGTCTCGATCGCCGCGCTCATCGCGTCCATCATCTCGGAAAGCGTCGTGTCGACCGGATGGCGGAAATCGACCGTCATCGATGCAGAGCCCGGGATGACGTTGCGCGAGCCTGGGTAGGGCGTCAGCATGCCGACCGTGCCGACCGCATGCGGCGCGTTCTTGAGCGCGATCTCGTTTACCGCCTGGACGAGCTTCGACGCGCCGAGAAGCGCGTCGCGGCGGCGCGGCATCGGCGTCGTGCCGGCGTGGCTCTCAAAGCCGATGAAGGTCACGTCGAACCAGCGCTGGCCCTGGCCGTGGGTGACGACGCCGATATCGAAGCCTTCGGCCTCAAGGATCGGGCCCTGCTCGATATGCAGCTCGAAGAACGCCTTGAGCGCCCGCTTCCCCACGGGCTCGCGGCCGACATAGCCGATCCGCTTCAGCTCCGCGCCGAGCTCCTTCCCCTCCGTGTCCTTCAGGCCGTAGGCGTAGTCCTGCGCGTAGACGCCGGCGAAGACGCCGGAAGAGATCATCGCCGGCGCGAAGCGCGACCCCTCCTCGTTCGTCCAGTTCACCACTTCGATCGGATGCCTGGTCTTGATGCCGAGGTCGTTCAGCGTCCGCACGATCTCAAGGCCCGAAAGCACGCCGAGAACGCCGTCATATTTGCCGCCGGTCGGTTGCGTATCGAGATGGCTGCCGACCATCACCGGCGGAAGCGACGCGTCCGTCCCCTCGCGGCGGGCGAACATGTTGCCCATCGTGTCGATGGCGAGCTTGCAGCCGGCCTTCTCGACCCATGACTTGAAGAGGTCGCGACCCTCGCGGTCGACGTCGGTCAGCGTCAGGCGGCGGTTGCCGCCCTTCACGCCGGGACCGATCTTCGCCATCTCCATGAGGCTCGACCACAGCCTCTCGCCGTTGATCCTCAGATTCGATCCCGGTGCCGCCATTACATGCCCTTCGATTGATCGCCACGGCCGTCGAGGCGCGCCGCCGATAACCTCCCCCTTGAGGGGAGGTCGAAATCAGCGAGCGCAGCGAGATGGTTTCGGGAGGGGGTGCTGCAGGAAGGTCGGCTCACCCCCTCCCGAAGGTCGCCGTCCGCCTCGCGTCCTGCGCCCTTCGACCTCCCCTCAAGGGGGAGGTTAAGGTGGCAGCCGGCACTCGGTCTCAGCACGTCATCCGCCTCAATGCATCGACGGGAAATTGTAGACCGCGCCGTGGGCGATGCCGGCCGGCCAGCGCGTCGTCACCGTCTTCAGCCGCGTATAGAAGCGCACGCCCTCCGGCCCGTAGATCGAGTGGTCGCCGAACAACGACCGCTTCCAGCCGCCGAAGGAATGATAGGCGACCGGCACCGGGATCGGCACGTTGATGCCGACCATGCCGACCTCGATCCTGTCGGCGAAGTCGCGCGCGGCGTCGCCGTCGCGGGTGAAGATCGCCGTGCCGTTGCCGTATTCGTGCGTGTTCACGAGATCGACGGCGGTGTCATAGGTCTCGGCGCGCACGACGGAGAGCACCGGCCCAAAGATCTCCTCCTTGTAGATCGTCATCCCCGGCGTCACGCGGTCGAAGAGCGAGCCGCCGACGAAATAGCCGTTCTCGTAGCCCTGCAGCTTCAGCCCGCGGCCGTCGACGACGAGCTCCGCGCCTTCCTTGATGCCCTTGTCGATGTAACCGAGAACCTTTTCCATATGCTGCCGCGTGACCAGCGGGCCCATCTCGGCGTCCGGATCGGTGGAGGGACCGATCTTCAGCGAGCGCACGCGCGGCGCCAGCGTCTCGACCAGCTTGTTCGCCGTCTCTTCGCCGACCGGCACGGCGACCGAGATCGCCATGCAGCGTTCGCCGGCCGAACCGTAGCCGGCGCCCATCAGCGCATCCGCGGCCTTGTCCATGTCGGCGTCCGGAAGCACGATCATGTGGTTCTTGGCGCCGCCCAGCGCCTGTACGCGCTTCCCCGCGGCGGTTCCGCGCGAATAGACGTAGTGCGCGATCGGGGTCGAGCCGACGAAGCTCACGGCCTTGACGTCGGGGTGATCGAGGATCGCATCGACCGCCTCCTTGTCGCCGTGGACGACGTTCAAGACGCCGTCGGGGAAGCCGGCCTCCTTGAAGAGGTCGAAGACGAGCATCGGCGCGGAGGGGTCGCGCTCCGACGGCTTCAGCACGAAGGTGTTGCCGCAGGCGATCGCGACCGGGTGCATCCACATCGGCACCATGGCCGGGAAGTTGAACGGCGTGATGCCGGCGCAGACGCCAAGCGGCTGGCGGTCGGAATAGGTGTCGATGTCAGGGCCGACATTGCGCGAGAACTCGCCCTTCAACAGCTGCGGGATGCCGCAGGCGAACTCCACCACCTCGATGCCGCGCTGAACCTCGCCGAGCGCGTCGGGATGGGTTTTTCCATGTTCCCTGCTGATTGCGCGCGCGATGTCGGCCGCGTGCTTCTCCAGAAGCTCCTTGAACTTGAACATGAAGCGCGCGCGCTTCAGCGGCGGCGTGTGGCCCCAGGCGGGCGCCGCTTCCTTCGCCGCAGCAACGGCCTTGCCTACCTCCGCGGCGCTTGAAAGGCCAAGCTCGGCGGTCTGCTCGCCGGTCGCCGGATTGAAGATCGGCGAGAAACGGCCCGCGCTCGACGCCTCGACGCGCCCGTTGATGGCGTTCGCGATGCGCTCCATCTTTCCTCCCGTTTTTGCTACTGGACGGTCTTGATCACGCCGGCGAGCGTGTCGACCAACTGATCGATCTCGCTCTCCTTGATGATGAGCGGCGGCGACATGGCGATGATGTCACCGGTCGTGCGGATCATCGCGCCGCGCTCGTAGCATTCGAGGAAAGTGCTGAACGCCCGCTTGGTCGGCGCGCCGGCGATCGGCTCAAGCTCGACGGCGCCGACGAGGCCGATATTGCGCACGTCGATCACGTGCGGCAGGCCCTTCAGGCTGTGGAGCGCATCCTCCCAATATTTCGCCATGTCGGAGGCGCGCGTTAGCAGGCCCTCGCGCTGATAGATGTCGAGTGTCGCCAGTCCGGCGGCCGAGGCGGCGGGATTTCCGGAATAGGTGTAGCCGTGGAAGAACTCGATCACATGCTCCGGCCCGTTCATGAAGGCGTCGTAGATCTGCTTCTTCACGAACACCGCGCCCATCGGGACGACGCCGTTGGTCAGGCCCTTGGCGGTCGTCATGATGTCCGGCGTCACGCCGAAATGCTCCGCCGCGAATGGCGATCCAAGCCGGCCGAAGCCGGTGATGACCTCATCGAAGATCAACAGGATGCCGTGCTTGTCGCAGATATCGCGAAGGCGCTTCAGATAGCCCTTCGGCGGCAGAAGCACGCCCGCCGAGCCGGCGACGGGCTCGACGATCACCGCGGCGATGGTCGAGGCGTCATGCAACGCCACGAGCCGTTCGAGGTCGTCGGCAAGCTCCGCTCCGTGATCCGGGAGGCCGCGCGAAAACGCGTTCTTGGCGAGATCGTGGGTGTGGCGGATGTGGTCGACGCCAGCGAGAAGCGCACCGAAATGCTTGCGGTTCGCCGACATGCCGCCGACCGAGATGCCGCCGAAATTGACGCCGTGATAGCCGCGCTCGCGGCCGATCAGACGGATGCGGCTGCCATCGCCCTTCACGCGGTGGTAGGCGAGCGCGATCTTCAGTGCAGTGTCGACCGATTCGGAGCCGGAATTGGTGAAGAAGACGTGGTCGAGCTCCTGCGGGGCCAGCGTCGTCAGCCGCGCGGCGAACTCGAACACCTTCGGATGGCCCATCTGGAAGGCGGGCGCGTAGTCGAGCTCGAGCAACTGGTCGTGCACCGCCTTGGCGATTTCCGGCCGCGCATGCCCGGCATTGACGCACCAGAGGCCGGACGTGCCGTCGAGCACTTTGCGGCCGTCATGGCTCCAGTAGTGCATGCCCTCGGCACGAACGAGGAGACGCGGCGCCTTCTTGTACTGCCGGTTCGCCGAGAACGGCATCCAAAAGGCTTCGAGGTTGTTGGTGGGTAGGGCGACTGGCTTTTGCATGACCGAGACTTTCCGCCGCTGGCCGGCATTGGGTTCGCGCGGCGCTCATCTAGCCGCTTTCGAGCCCCAAGCCAAACTTGACTGATTGGTCAAAATCAACGCTACGTTGGCGCATCGGTCAAGACGAAAGATCGAAGCAGCCGGGAGGAAGAAAAGCGATGCAAAGCGCTTGCGGGCGCGCACCTCGCGTCCCCCTTGCGGGGAGGATCGCGAGGCGGCAGCACGCGCTCCCGAAATTTCCATCGCCTGCGGCCTGGAAATTTCGACCTCCCCGCAAGGAGGAGGTTATTGCCTCAGCGCTCTTCATTTGCGCCGCGCAAAGCGAGGCCGCGCCATGAACCGTCCCGAGCCGCTGCCCAAGAAGGCGACCCGCATCCAGAAGAAGAACCGCAAGACAATCCTTCAAGCGGCGCTCGCGGTCTTCTCGCAGTACGGTTTCCGCGGTTCGACCATCGACCGCATCGCCGAGCGCGCCGGTCTCTCCAAGCCCAACCTTCTCTACTACTACCCGTCGAAGGAGGCGATTTACGTCGCCGTGCTTGAAGACACCCTCGCCTTCTGGCTGGAGCCTCTCGCCGCGCTCGACGCCGACGCCGATCCGATTGCAGAGATCGGCCGCTACGTTACCGCCAAGCTTGAAATGTCGCGCACGCGGCCGGAGGCGTCGCGCCTCTTCGCCAACGAGATTCTGCACGGCGCGCCGACGATCCGCGACTTCCTCGCCGGCCCCTTGAAGCGGCTCGTCGAGGAGAAGGCGGGCGTGATCCGGAAATGGATCGCGGAGGGCCGGCTCCGGCCGATCGAGCCGCGCCATCTGATCATGATGATCTGGGCGGTGACCCAGCATTACGCCGATTTCGACGCGCAGGTTCAGGCCGTTCTCGGCGCGGACGCGGCGCCGGCGCGGCGCTTCGCGGATGCGGAGGCGACGGTCATGGGCGTCCTCCTCGACGGCCTCCGCCCGCGCTGAGCGGCGCTGCCGCCGCCCCGTCCGGAGCGAGCATTGGAGCGCCGTCCGGTAAGCCTTTTGGAGGATTCACTTTGCCGGCCGGCGGCCAAATCGTGCAACATTGGGCGGCAAGCGATTTGGGGGTTTGGATGCCACGCACCGTTCTCGCGCTCATTGCGGCGCTGTTCATGGCGCTCTCGGTTCAGCCGACGATCGCCGCCGACACCTCGATCGGCACGGTCACGCGGGTTCAGGGCGAGGCGAGCTGGTTGAGCGGGCTCACGCGCGAGCCGCTCAATCTCGGCGCGCCGGTCTTCGCCAACCAGAAGGTCTCGACGGGAGACGCCGCGCGGCTCGAGCTCACTTTCCTCGACGGCACCAAGCTTACGCTCGGCGAACACGCTCAGATGACGCTCGACAGCTTCGTCTTTGACCCGGACAAGGGCGACGGAAAGATGCAGCTCGCGGTCACCGGCGCCTTCCGCTTCATCTCCGGCCAGGTGACGAAGCAACCCAACACGGAGGTCGCGGTCGCGACCCCGGTCGCCACGATCGGCGTCCGCGGCACGAGCTTCTGGGGCGGGCCGATCGACGCCCAGCCGCTCGGCGTCTTCCTGATCGAAGGCTCGGTCACGGTCACGAACGCGGCGGGCACGCAGACCCTCGACGCGGCTGGACAGGGCACCAACATCGCCGCCCCTGGCGCGGCGCCGGGCGCGGTCACGATCTGGCCGCAGGACAAGGTCAACCGCGCGCTGGCGACCGTGACGTTCCAGTAGGAAGGGAACAGAGTACGTTTAGCCGGGCGCGCCGGCGTGGATCATCATTTCACGCAATCGACGGTTCGCTCGATCGCATTCTCTGTCGCAATTCGGACGGAAAATCGGCTCCCGCTTTTCCTCGAATTGCTTTAGTCGTCGCCCCTGCTCGACAACTTGCTCGCTTCGCCCTTCGGAAGGCTCGCCTCGACCGGCACGCCGGCACACGCTGCCTCGATGGCGATCTTGGTGGCAATCTGGTCGATGGTCATTCCGCAGTCGGGATAGACGTCGGCCAAGCGCAGCGCCTCCCGTCCGGCAGACACGACGCGATTGCCCGCGTCGGCGACGATGCTGCGAATTTCCCCGATGAGGAGCAGCTTCTGCTGCCGGGCCATTTCGCGTGCCATCATGATCCGCATCCAGCGATAAGGACCGCCCTTTCGCGGCGGCCAAACCATTCTCGGCGCAGCCGAACTGCCTCACTGCAGCCCCGATGCGCAACGCCATGCTAGCGGCGCCGCGACCTGCCGCTTTGACATATGACAATTTACGAGATGCGCCGGAAAAGGCCGACAACCGGCGGCCAATAGCGCCTTTTTGCGCCTTCCGACCCCCGTTGCGCTCCAGCCGACGGGAATTCCCGCCGCTATTCCGCTGCCTGGCGCGCCATCGGGTTGTTCGGGTGCGTGGTCCAGTTGGCGTAGGTGGGCTCGACCGCGCGGCCCGTCCGTGCGTCGATCTCGCCCGCCGCGAGAGGCTGCATCGTGATGCAGTTCTCCACTGGGCAGACCTCGACACAAAGGTTGCAGCCGACGCATTCCGCATCGATCACCTCGAAGTGGCGCTCGCCGTTCTTCGTGGTGGCGATCGCCTGGTGCGAGGTGTCCTCGCAGGCGATGTGGCAACGCCCGCATTTTATGCAGAGCGCCTGGTCGATCCGCGCCTTGGTCACGTAATTCAAGTTCAGGAACTGCCAGTCGGTGACATTCCCGGCCGCGCGGCCGGCAAAGTCGGAAAGCGTCGAATAGCCCTTCTCGTCCATCCAGCGATCCAGGCCCGAGACCATCTCCTTCACGATCTTGAAGCCGTAGGCCATCGCAGCCGTGCAAACCTGTACCGTGCCTGCACCGAGCGAGACGAACTCCGCCGCGTCGCGCCAGGTCGGTGATGCCGCCGATCGCGGAGATCGGAAGGCCGCGCGTCTCCTCGTCGCGCGCAATCTCCGACACCATCGAAAGCGCGATCGGCTTCACCGCCGGCCCGCAATAGCCGCCATGCGAGCCTTTGCCGTCGATCGAGGGCTCGGGCGAAAAGGTGTCGAGGTCGATCGAGGTGATCGAATTGATGGTGTTGATGAGAGAAACGGCATCCGCTCCCCCTTTGAGCGCTGCCCGCGCGGGTCGCCGGATATCGGTGATGTTCGGGGTGAGCTTCACGATCACCGGCATGCGGGTGTGCGCTTTGCACCAGCGCGCCACCATCTCGATATATTCCGGCACCTGACCGACGGCGGAGCCCATGCCTCGCTCGCTCATGCCATGCGGGCAGCCGAAATTGAGCTCCACGCCGTCGCAGCCCGTCGCCTCGACCTTCTTCAGGATGTCGGCCCAGTTCTTCTCCTCGCACGGCACCATCAGCGAAACGACGAGCGCGCGGTCGGGCCAGTCGCGCTTCACCTCTTTGATCTCGCGGAGGTTCACGTCGAGCGGCCGGTCGGTGATGAGCTCGATGTTGTTGAAGCCGAGGAGCCGCCGGTCGGGTCCGTGGATCGCGCCATAGCGCGGGCCGTTCACGTTGACGATCGCCGGGTCCTCGCCGAGCGTCTTCCACACGACGCCGCCCCAGCCTTCCTTGAAGGCGCGCACGACATTGTATTCCTTGTCGGTCGGCGGCGCCGAGGCGAGCCAGAACGGGTTCGGCGACTTGATGCCGACGAAATCAGTGCGGAGGTCAGCCATGGCGAATGTCTTTCGCGTTGGGAAGCCGAGTACAGTGTGCTACAATGTATAGCGGATAAGGGTACTGTCGATGAGCACCACACTGCAATATACGATCAACCTTCGGCCTGAACCTGAAGGCGGATATACGGTGCTTGTTCCGGCGTTGCCCGAAGTGATCACCTTCGGTGAAACCGAAGAAGAAGCATTGCGTATGGCGCACGAAGCGATCGAGCTTGCGCTTGAGGTGCGCAGCGACGACGGCGAGGATATTCCCGCCGATGTGGTGCCACTCATCCGGACGGTGAAGGTGCAGCGAGCGGCCTGATGTGAGCAGGAAGCTCACCGGCCTCAGTGGCCGCCGGATCGTCAAGGCACTACAACGAGCGGGTTTCGAAGTGATCCGGGTAAGCGGAGGCCACCACGTCTTGCGACGGCCGGGCGCGCCAGGTTCGTAGGTCATCATTCCTGTGCACGGCGCGGGCAACATTCCTCCCGGAACCGTGCGCTCTATCGTCAAGCAAGCCGGTTTGACGGTCGACGCGTTCATTGATCTGCTCTAGCCCGTCAGCGTGGCATGAATCGAACTCGGCCGCAAGCTTGCCGTCCTCGGCCGCCGCGACCGTCAGGTCCTCGCCGCCGGCAATGCAATCGCCTCCGGCCCAGACGCCCGGCATCGATGTGCGGCGCTCGGCGTCGACCTCGATCCGCCCGCCCTTCAACCTGATCGCATCCGCCGTACCGTTCAGCGGCGCCGGCACGAAGGCCTGGCCGATCGCCTTGAACACCATGTCGGCGGGAAGCGTCACGATCTCGCCGGTCGTCGCGAGCTTTCCCTCCACGGCGCGCGTGCGCTCCAGCGCGATCGCATGGACGTTGCCCTTTTCGTCGGCAAGAAGACGAAGCGGCTGCGCCCAGTGCATGAGCTTCACGCCCTTTACCTGCGCAAGCTCCTGCTCCCAGCGACTTGCCTTCATCGCCTCCTGGCCGCGGCGGTAGACGATCGTCACCTCCTCCGCGCCGAGGAGGCGCGACTGCACTGCGGCGTCGATCGCCGTCATGCCGCCGCCGATGACGACCACGCGCCGGCCGATCGCCATCCTGGCAAGGTCCGTCGCCTGGCGAAGCTCGGCAATCCAGGCGACCGCGTCGAGAGCGCCGGCGGCACCCTCCCCTTCCGCGCCAAGCGCGTTCACGCCCGCAAGCCCCATGCCGAGAAACACCGCGTCAAAGTCCTGCTTCAGCTCGCCGAGCGTGAAATCGCGGCCGAGCGCCTCGCCGTTCTCGATCTTGATGCCGCCGATCGAGAGGATGAAATCCACCTCGCGCTGCGCGAAGCCTCCCGGCGTCTTGTAGGCGGCGATGCCATATTCGTTGAGGCCGCCCGGCTTCGGCCTGGCGTCGAAGATGACGACGTCGTGGCCGTGCAGCGCAAGGCGGTGCGCGCAGGAAAGCCCCGCCGGTCCGGCACCGATGACGGCGACGCGCTTTCCCGTCGGCGCGGCGCGGCGGAACGGATGCTCGCCGCGCTCGATCAGGAAATCGGTGGCGTAACGCTGCAGCTCGCCGATCTTTACCGGCTTGTCCTCGGCGAGGTTCCTGACGCAGGCCTCCTCGCACAGCGTCTCCACCGGGCAGACGCGGGCGCACATGCCGCCCATGATGTTCGAATTCAAGGATCGTCGTGCCGGCACCGCCGGGATTGTCGGCCTGGATCTCGCGGATGAAGAGCGGGATGTCGATATGAGTCGGGCAGGCCTGAATGCAGGGCGCGTCGAAGCAGAAATAGCAGCGGTCCGCCTCGACGAACGCCTCGTGGCGCGAGAGCGGCGGATGCAGGTCGGAAAAATTGCGCGCGTAGTCGTCGGCGCCGAGCCGCCCAGCCGCCACGTCGGGCTGGCGCTCCGACAGCTTCGGCATCTTGTCCCTCCATACGATGCGCGCAACCGTGAGCCGCAACGCGCAGCGGCGATCCGTCCCCGCAAAGATTGGACCGGGTTTCAGAAACCGTCAAATTTTTTATCAAGTGATCAATTTTTATCGCCGCCGCTATCCGCTCGACACCTGCGTCTCCTGTTTCCTGACGCTCACGATGGACAGCCATCGCTACGCGCGGGAGCTTGGCGCGCTCGGCGAGTACGGGAACTGAGCCATGCCCGGATTCGCGCGTGTTCTGCGCCACCGGGCGGGCGCCGGGCCATCCGGCAGGATTGCCATTTCACCGCCTTTACGCGACACCGTATGCGATAGTTTGATCGCCAACGAAGAAGCGCGACATAGCGGGTCAGAAGGAGGAAGCGATGCCGCTTGAAGCCGTCCGTGCACGCAATTGGGGATCGCATCCGCCCTATGTCTATCCCGACTACAAGTCGACGGTGCTGCGCGGACCGAAGCGACCGCTCGTTCCGCTGAAGCAGACTCTTTCGGAATTGACCGGACCGGTCTACGGCCACGAGAGCGTTTCCCCGCTCGACAGCGACCTGACGAAGAACGGCGCCAAGAACGGCGAGCCGCTCGGCGAGCGCATCATCGTCACCGGACGGGTGCTTGACGAGGCCGGGCGTCCGGTCAGGAACACGCTGATTGAGATCTGGCAGGCGAACGCCGCCGGCCGATACATCCATCACGCCGACCAGCACGAAGCGCCGCTCGACGCGAACTTCTTCGGCGGCGGGCGCTGCGTGACGGACGAAAGGGGCGGCTACCGTTTCATGACCGTCAAACCCGGCGCCTATCCGTGGCGGAACCACTACAATGCCTGGCGGCCGAACCACATCCACTTCTCGCTCTTCGGTCCGACGCTCGCGACAAGGCTTGTCACGCAGATGTATTTCCCGGGCGATCCGCTGCTCGCACTCGACCCTATCTATCTCTCGGCGCCGGAAGGCGCGCGCGAGCGACTTATCTCCGAATTCTCCATCGACGTGACGGAGCCCGGCTTCGCGCTCGGCTACGTCTTCGACATCGTTCTGCGCGGTCCCGCCGAGACGCCGACGGAGACCGGCCTGTGAGCCCAAAAGAGACTCCCTCGCAGACGGTCGGCCCGTTCTTCGCCTTCGGCCTCACGAGTGCGCAATATGGCTACCCGCACAACCAGATCGCATCGAGCGAAGTGGCCGACACGCGTGTGCCGGGCGAGCATATCGAGATCGTCGGCCAGGTGCTTGACGGCGCCGGCGAAGCCATTCCGGACGCGATGGTCGAAATCTGGCAGGCGGATGCGGAAGGCCGCTACGCGCATCCCGCCGATCCGCGCGGCTCCAATCAGCTCTTCCGCGGTTTCGGCCGCTGCGGCACCGGAACGCTGCCGGAAAGCCGCTTTGCCTTCCGCACCGTGAAGCCGGGCTCCGTCGACGGAACGCAGGCCCCGCATGTCAACGTCATCGTCTTCATGCGCGGGCTTCTGACGCATGCTTATACGCGGCTCTATTTCTCCGACGAGGCGGCGCAGAACACGCGTGATCCGGTGCTGAAGAGCGTGCCGTCGGAGCGGCGGAAGACGCTGATCGCCCAGCGCGAGGATATGTCGGGCTCTATCCTCTACCGCTTCGACATCCGCATGCAGGGCGACGACGAGACGGTCTTCTTCGACGTTTGACGGGCGCGCCCATGGCTGAGTTCCTCCCCCTTTCCGACGCGATCGGGCGCAACCTCCACGACGGCGACCAGGTCGCGATGGAGGGCTTCACCCATCTCATTCCGTTCGCGGCCGGACATGAGATGATCCGCCAGGGTTTGAAGCGGTTGACGCTGATCCGGATGACGCCGGACCTGATCTACGATCAGCTGATCGGAGTCGGTGCGGCCGCGAAGCTCATCTTCTCCTGGGGCGGCAATCCCGGCGTCGGCTCGCTGCACCGGTTCCGCGACGCGGTTGAGAACGCGTGGCCCGGGCCGCTCGCGCTCGAGGAGCACAGCCACGCGGCGATGGCGAACGCCTACGAGGCGGGCGCCGCGAACCTGCCTTTCGCGATGTTCCGCGGCTATAAGGGCGTCGACCTGCCGAAGGTCAATCCGACCATCCGCTCTGTCACCTGCCCCTATACGGGCGAGGAGCTCGCAACCGTTCCGGCGCATCGGCCCGACGTCGCGATCATTCATGCGCAGCGCGCCGACCGCGCCGGCAACGTGATGCTCGAAGGAATCGTCGGCGTGCAGAAGGAGGCGGTGCTCGCGGCAAAGCGCTCGATCGTGACCGTCGAGGAGATGGTCGAGGATTTTGGACCGCGCAGCCCGAACGCCGTGATCCTGCCGGCCTGGACAGTGACGGCGGTTTCGGTCGTGCCGGGCGGCGCGTTTCCATCCTATGCGCACGGCTATTACAGGCGCGCCAACGCCTTCTACAAAGCCTGGGACGCGATCGCCCGCGACCGCGACACGTTCCGCAAATGGATAGACGATAACGTTATCAAGAAATCCGCCGACGATTTCGCAGAGTACGCAAAGCGCCCGGCGTGAAGCGACGATGAACGCGCAATCCGCCTCCTATTCCCCCACCGAGATGATGACGATCGTCGCGGCGCGGGCCTTGAGAAACGATGACGTCGTCTTCGTCGGGATCGGCGCGCCGTCGGCGGCCTGCAATCTTGCGCGGCTCACGCACGCGCCCGACATCACGCTCATCTACGAATCCGGCACGATCGGAACGAAGCCGAACGTGCTGCCGCTCTCGATCGGCGACGGCGAGCTCTCCGACACGGCGCTCACCACCGTCGCGGTGCCGGAAATGTTCCGCTACTGGCTGCAGGGCGGCCGCATCAGCGTCGGCTTCCTCGGCGGCGCACAGATCGACCGCTTCGCCAATTTGAACACCACCGTGGTCGGCGACTACGCCAAGCCGAAAGTGCGGCTTCCGGGCGGCGGCGGCGCGCCGGAGATCGCCACGAATTGCGGCGAGATCTTCATCACCATGGCAATGGGAAAGCGCGCCTTCGTGGAGACGCTCCCTTTCATCACCTCGCTCGGCCACGGCTCGGGGCCGGGGTCGCGTGAAGCGCTCGGCGTCACGACCAAAGGGCCGACCAAGGTGATCACCGATCTCTGCCTGATGGAGCCCGACCCGAAGACGCGCGAGCTTATCGTCACCGCTCTCCATCCCGGCGCAACGCGCGAGAAGATCGCGGCGGCATGCGGATGGGCGCCGAAATTCGCCGCCGAACCGGTGGCGACGCCGGAGCCGACCGGCGAAGAGCTTTCCGTGCTCCGCGACCTCCAAGCCCGCACGAACGCGGCGCACGGCGTCGATGCGTGAGGGTAGTCCGGCAGCTCCCGCGCGAGCCCGCGAGCACGTGGTGCGCTCGCGTTAACCGGCTATGCCCAGCGAGCAATGCTGCGATGCAGCAGCGCGTATTGTGCAATGCAGGATAAGGTCTAACTCTCCAGCTCAAGAGCGGGAAACGCCGGTCGACTGATGGGAGGTCGTTGACGCACTCATCAGGAGATGACGATGGCTTACGCTAGCTCAGACCTGCGCCTCCCGGCCGATGGGGTATTGCTGCCGAGCACGCCGGGCGCGCTTGCCTCCTTTGGCGGATCGATCGCGACCTTTATCCGCAGGCGCCGGATTTATCATCGAACGCTCGCCGAGCTGCAAGGCTACACCGAGCGCAGTCTCCATGACATCGGCGCCGATCAAGGCATCGAAGAGTTCGCCCGCCGCGCCGCCCGCCTTTAAGTCCTCAGCTGCCACCGGAGACAGAAAATGGCATACATCTCGTTGCCGAATGTCGCTTCGCGGCCGGCACTCTTCAGCGCGCTCAGGGCGAAGCTCGCCGCCGCGCGCACCGAATTCCAAATCTACCGTGAGAAGCGCGCGATCTATCTGAGGACGCTGCGTGAGCTTCAGTCCTACAGGCCGCACGAGCTCCACGATCTCAAAATCCATCCGGCCAATTTCGAGGAGGTCGCGCGGAAACAGGCGGGCTGGTGATCGAGGCGCGCCTTCCTGCGCAAACGCGACCGGCCGGCGCCGGGTAGAATCATGGCGCGGAGAGTGGGCCTCGCTCAGACAACCTTGACCTCGATATCGCCGACCTTGTCGACGTGACCCTCGAGCCGATCGCCACGGACAATGGCGGCCACGCCGGAAGGCGTCCCCGAGAAGATCAGATCACCCGGCATCAGCGTAAACAGGCCCGATAGGTAGCTGATCATCTCCGGCACCTTCCAGATCATCTGGTTGAGGTCACCCGTCTGACGTCTGACGCCGTTGACGTCGAGCCAGATGGCGCCCGCCGCCGGATGACCGATAGCGCTCGCCGGAACGAGTTCGGAACATGGAGCGGAGGCTTCGAACGCCTTACCGACCTCCCACGGCCGACCCATATCCTTGGCCTTCGCCTGCAAGTCGCGACGGGTCATGTCAAGACCCACCGCATAACCGAAAACGCAGCCAAGCGCGGCATCGATTGCGATATCGCTGCCGCCCTTGGCAAGCGCGACCACCATTTCAATCTCGTGATGAACATCGCCGGTCGCGGGCGGATAGGGAAACTCGCCCGACGTGATCAAATTATCGGGGTTCTTCTGAAAGAAGAAAGGCGGCTCCTTGTCGGGATCGTGGCCCATCTCGACAGCGTGGGCCGCATAGTTGCGTCCGACGCAATAGATTCGATGCACCGGAAAAAGCGCGCTCAAACCGCGGATCGGCAAGGTCGCAAGGTCAGGCGGGGCGAATAGATAGTTCATGGGAACGCTCTCGTTATTGATGCATCGGTCAGGCCCGACTTGCTGCGTAGTCGTCAACCTGGCGCTCAAGCAAGACGGCGCGAGACCATGTCCCCGCAACGGACCGGGGTGGGCTGGCGGAGGGAGCGGGATTCGAACCCGCGTTACGGTTTCCCGTAAACACGCTTTCCAAGCGTGCGCCTTCAGCCACTCGGCCACCCCTCCAAGGGAGCGCCCGCGCAAGGCCGGCGTCCCAAGAGCCGCTCCATGTATCGGCCGCGGGCCGGCTCCGCAAGGCGGCCGGACCCTGCCGATCGGTCGCGACGGAGGGCGCGCGCGACCACCCGGCGATTGATGAACGGGGCGAACGCCCTTAACTATAGGCCATGATCCGCTTCACCGCCCGTTTCCTCGGCTTCTGGCTCATCGCCGCCGCGCTCGTCGCGGCCGTCGTCGACGGCGCGAAGTCGATCGCAGCCTCCAGCCTGGTCCTCACTCCCCTCGCCGACACTTATGCGCGGATCACCGCGATCGGCCATCCGGCGGCGGGAGCGGCGGGAGCTGCGGCCGCCACCGTCGCGCCGCCTGCGGCGCCGTGGCCGCTCGATCTCGCGCTCGCCTGGCTGATGGCCTCGCCGACGGTCGCGGTGCTCGCCGTTCCCGGCATCATCCTCCTCGTTCTCGGCACCAGGCGGCGGCGACCTTTCCTCAGCCGCGAATTCGCGGCCTGACAACAACTCGGAGGCTCTCATGCTCTTCGGTATGCTCTCCAAGAAACTCGCCATGCCCGGCCCCGGCGAAGCGCTCGCCGGACGGACCGATCCGATTCCGACGGCCGCGACGCATTTCGTCAACGGCCGGGCGCTGAAAGGCCCCTATCCGGAGGGAAGCGAGAAGGCGCTCTTCGGGCTCGGCTGCTTCTGGGGCGCGGAGCGCGTCTTCTGGAAGACGCCCGGCGTGACCGTGACCGCCGTCGGCTATGCCGGCGGGGAGACGCTGAACCCAACCTATCAGGAAGTCTGCTCCGGCCGCACCGGGCACACGGAGGTCGTGCTCGTCGTCTTCGATCCGAAGAAGGTCTCTTACGCGGAACTCCTCCGCCGCTTCTTCGAGGCTCACGACCCGACGCAGGGCATGCGCCAGGGAAACGACATCGGCACGCAGTACCGCTCCGCGATCTATGTCTTCGACGAGGCGCAGCGGCGGCAGGCGGAAGCCGCGCGCGATACCTACCAGCAGGCGCTCGGCAAATCGCACGGCGCGATCACGACGGAGATCCGCGCGGCGCCGGAATTCTATTTCGCCGAGGACTACCACCAGCAATATCTCGCCAAGAATCCAGGCGGCTATTGCGGCCTCGGCGGCACCGGCGTCTCCTGCCCGGTCCTCGAAGAGGCGGCGGCTTAGCCGCTCGCAGTCCCCGCCCTATTCTGCGGGGCGCGGGCGCGGCACGCGCGTCGGGGCGATCGCAGGCTCCGGGGCCGGTGTTGTCGTCGCGGAAGCGGGCGTCGTGACCGCGGCGGGCGACGCGCCTTCGCTCTCGAAAGCCTGAATCATGGTGAGCGCATCCGACCGCGCCGGCGCGTCGAGCACGGCCTTGCATGCCGCCGGCAGGTCGGAAAGCATCACCGGGCGCGGCGGGTGCTTCGGCGGCGGCGACGGCTTATAGGGCGCGGCGGTGAACCAGTAATCGAGCTCCGCCCCGCAACCGTCGCCGGGCGGCGGCGGCGCCTGCTTCTTGCACGGCGTACCGGGCGGGCAGGAAAGCCTGACGTGGAAATGATCGTTATGCCCCCAATAGGGGCGGATCTTGCTCAGCCAATCGCGGTCGCTCCCGGCCATCTTGCAAAGCTGCCGCTTGATGCCGGGCGCGACGAAGATGCGCTCAACCCGCGGATCGAGCGCGGCGCGGCGGATCAGGCGGCCGTGCGCCGACGTCCACACATTCGGATAGACATCATGCGGGCCGGGCTGGGTGACGGAGACCGCAGAAATGTCCTCCCGCTCCTTCTCGGAGAGCTTCCTTGACGGCATCGGAGTGAGCCAGATGTCGACGTCGAGACCGATCTGGTGCGAGGCGTGGCCCGATACCATCGGGCCGCCGCGCGGGGCGGACATGTCGCCGACAAGAAGACCCGGCCAGCCGTCGCGCGTGGCGGAATCGTGCGCGAGCTTCTCGATGAAATCGAGGAGCTCGGGCAGGCCCCATTGGCGATTGCGCGAAAGCCGCATCGCCTCCCAGTTCGGCCCGTCCGGGGGAAGCTGCACGGCGCCCGCAAGGCAGCCGCGGGCATAAAAGCCGATCGGCTCGGAGGGGAGCGCGGCGGGCAGCAACTCGGCGCCGAAAAGCTGCTTCGCGGTCTTTTCGGCCATGGCCGGCGCGACGGCGAAGAGGAATGCGATAAGAATTCGAGAGAGGGCGGAGCATCGAGAGAACGATAGCACGTCGAGGCTCGGCGCTTAAGCGGCGCTATCGAACCACCTGCCACAATCTGAGCTTGGTCGGCTCACTTGCCGGGATCGGCTTCAGCCACGGCGGGGTGCGGCCGGCAAGAAGGTCGGCGAGAAGCCCGTTCGGCGCAAAATCCTCTGTGAGCACCGCCTCCGACGCCGTCGAGCAGATCGCAATATAGTTCACGCCGCGCGCGTCGATGATCGCCTTCGCTTCGGCCGGCGGGCGGCGGATCGTGTCAATCGAGTCGAGGATCGCCTGCCCGTTCCGGTGATAGGGCCCGGCCACCACGTCGTGGTTGGAGAGAAGAAGCACGGTCGAGCCATAGAAGACCGGCGAGAGAACGAGGCCGCGCGGAACCTTCGCGAAGAGCGCCGCGCTCGAAGGATCGAAGCAATTGATCTCCGCCTGCGTCAGCCCCTTCACCAGGGCCGGATCGGGCTTCGGCTGAGCGAGCGGCGCGATGCGGCCGTCGGAGAGTGCGCCAAGCGCCTTCTCGCCGCCCCAGCCGGCGAGCATCCAGAGGAAGGGGATCGCCAACGCAAAGCCGATAAAGGGGGGAAGCGCGCGCGCCAGCCGGTTCGATGACCGCGCGAGCGCGCGCCCGCGAAGCTCCGCCAGCCAGACCGCGAGCACGGCGATCGATATCGCGCTCGCGAAGGGCAGCGTCCGCACCTCGTAGAAGGAGAGCCCGACGGCGAGCACGAGGAGCACCGAGGGGACGAGCCAGAGTTCCGCGTTGCGCCGAAGATGTCGGAAGGCGACCCAGAGCGCGATCGCGAGCGGACCGATCGACCCGATCGTGCCGAGCGGCTCACGCGCGGCATATTCCCATATCGGCTGCGCTTCCGAGACCGAATCGAGGAAAGCTCGCTTCACTTCAGGCGGAAGCTGTCCATAAGGGCCGCTCAGGCATTGGGGCGTCACGCCGATGAAATAGGCACCCGCTGCCGCGCCGACGATGGCAAGGCCGACAAGCCTGACGCCGCGTCCGCGACCGGCGCCGAAGAGCGCGAGTGCGCCGAGCCCGGCGCCGCCGATCAAAGCGGGGACCGACAGGCTCCAGGATAGCGAATCGCAGGCGAAGGCGGCTTCCGGCGAACCGGTCAGGAAATAGAGCACGCCGGGCAGCACGCCGAGTGTGACGGCATAGGCGGCGACCGCGCGCTTGTTCTCGCCGGTCCATGCGAAGCGAAGCGCGACGAGGCCAGCGATCACGACGATGTGCGGAAGCATTTCCAGGCCGATCGCAAGCGCCACCGCCGAAGCAGCGCCCGCGAGGACTCCGAAGACGGCACCGAAGCGGAACCGCAGCACGAACGCCACGGTCGCCATCGTCACCATGATCTGTGCGTTGTGATGGTCGATATCGCCGGGGAGATAAACGACGAGCGGGTCGACGAAGCAGAAGACCAGGAACAGCGATGCGATCGCCGCCGCGCGACCGCCGAGCGACTTTGCGATCGCCGCCGCGGCGCCCATCAAGCCGAGGTAGAGAAGGAGCGGCCAGCCGGTCAGTGCAAGGTTTTCGCCGAGCCCGAGCTTGTTGCCGACGATCACCAGGGCGGCGAGCGGCGCGTCGATCAGCCGCGACCATTGCATGAGAGCGCCGCCCGGCGGGTTCATGCGGTGCTGGACGAGATCGAACCAGTTCTGGCCGCCGAGAAGGTCGCGGACCTCGACCATCCGCAGGAAGCTGTCCGGATCCTGGCCCTGGAAAATGCTCGGATCGATGATCTGCGCACCGACGACGGCGACGGCAAAGGCCGACCAGAAGATCAGCACGATCGCCGGCAGCGAAGGCTCCTTCGCAGCCGTGCTTGACGCAGCGTCTTTCGGCAAAGTGTCGGCGCGGGCGGTCACTGGGGCTCGGGAGATTCGGCTGTGGCGACGGCCGCGAGAAATAGGCAGGGAAAGATGAACGCCGGGTTCCCGAGCGCGTGAAATCTTACCGCGCGTTAACCGGTCGGCGGCTAGAGGAAAGCTCAGTCGTGACGCAATCAGACCCCGCGCATGAGCCCGATACTGTCGACGCAGCCCTCGGGCGGTGACCTCCTCGTCGCCGCTCCCGATCGCGGAGCGCGATAGGGCATGCTCCGGCTCGCGCGGGCGGAAGCGCCGCAATTCCTGCGCTTCGCATTTGTGGGCGGTACCGGCTTCGCGATCGACGCCGCCATTCTCGCGCTCCTTCACTACGGAGCCGAGCTCGATCCGTTCTCCGCACGCGTCATTTCAATCGTCATCGCCACCTTCGCGACCTGGCGGCTGAACCGCAGCCTCACCTTCGGCGCATCGGTGCACAGCCAAGCGCATGAGGCGCTGCGCTATGCGACCGTCGCGGCGTTCGCGGCCGGCGTGAACTATCTCGTCTACGCACTCGTACTGCTCATTTGGCGTGGCACGCCGCCGATCGTTGCGCTCGTCTTCGGCGCCGGCGCGGCGATGCTCTTCTCGTATGCAGGCTATTCGCGCGTCGTGTTCGGAAGTGCGCGGGCGGTCATCGGCGCGGAAAGCTCGCAGAGCCGGTAGCCGCCCTTTCGCACCGCCATGTCGAGGTGGAAGTGCGTCGCGTGCGCGGCGTTCGAACCCGGCCCAAGCACCGTCGTAAAATAGCGGCACGAGCCGGCTCGGACCGCCGTCTCGAATTCCGCCTCTTTCGACCCCGGGGCGTTGCGGCCGATGCCAACCGCGGCGCGGCCGGAAAACGCAAACGACGCGACGTCGATCGCATTGGCGTGCGCGTGCTCGCTGATCTTCTGGTGCGGATCGTCGTAGCGGTGGCGGCAGACATAGGCGGAGTCCTGCTCGATGCCGTCGGGCTGCGCGCCAAGCGTGCGCTCGGCTTCCGGAACGACGACATCCTTCACCCATTCGGCAAGTGACCGGGTGGTCTCGCAGTCAAGGATCGTTTCAGGCGCGATCGATACACCGGAGCCGAGCGCGGTCACGTTCAGCGGATGCGAGACTTCGCATTCGCCTCCGAGGTCGAGCGGCGGCATCGGCGTGAAGGCGACGCCGAGCGCGCGGAGCGCATCGAGACAGGCGGCATCGCCGGTCGCATCGCCTGCCGGCGGCGGCGCTTCCGGCGGCGCCGCGGTCGCGGGTGGAAGCGAGGCAAGCTGGACGGGCGGCGTCACGGGGCGCGGACGCGGCAAGCGTGCGACGCCGCCGCCGGGCGTCGCGTCCGCGGTGCGAAAACGCGACTCCGCCGCAGCGGCCCAATTGCTCACGCCCGGCGGCGGCACGATTGCGGGCCGGGGTCGCGGAAGCCGCGCCGTGCCGGCGCCGAACGCGGCTTCCGCCGCTCCCCCTGTCAGCGCCGCGACAAGCAGAAGGCCGCAGACCCCACCCCGGGCCCGCATCATTGGAGGAAGGTGACGACGATGCCCGGCTCGACAAGGCTCGCCAGTTCTTCGGCGTCCCAATTGGTGAGTATGATGCAGCCATGTGCGGCCGGCTTGCCGACCGTCGAGGCGTCGGGCGTGCCCTGGATGCCGTAGCCCGGATCGGTCAAGTCGATCCATACGGAACCGAGCGGATTGTTCGGCCCCGGCGGAAGCTGAAGCCTCTCGCCGCTCCCGCCCTGGACGATATCCGCGGGCGCTACGTCGTAAACGGGGTTCTGCATAACCGCCTTCACCAGGTGATTGCCTGAAGGCGAAGGATCGTCCGCACTTCCGATCGTCGCCGGATAGGCAACGATCAGGCGGTTCCCCGCGTCATAGGCGCGAAGCTGCCCCGCCATCTCGTCGGCGACGATACGCACGACCTTCGCCGTGATCGGCGGTCCTTTAACGTCGGTGACCCATATCTCGGTTCCCGCCTGGCGGAAGTCGGCGTTCGGATTGAGCGCCTTGAGCAACTTCCCATCCATGTGGAAGCGCTCGGCGAGCATCTCCTCAGGGCTCGTATAGCCGAGGCTCCCAAGCTTCGCTTGCGCCGCATAGTCCTGCGGGATCGACGGAACGTAGGGATAGGCGAGATCCTCCGCACTGATCTGGTATTGGACGAGGACGGGCGACGCATTGTCGCCGCCGATCGCATCCCAGGCCTGCTTGTCGAGGATGCCGTCGACGGGAAGGCCAAGCACGGTTTCGACCGCCGAGACCGCCTTCTTGAGATTGCCGCCCGAATAGGCGTCGATCACGCCGGGGGAAGCGCCGGCGCGGTCGAGCATGATCTGTGCCTTGAGGATGAGCGGGCTCGCGCCGTTGAAGGGCGGCAGCGCATCCGGGAAGACGGCGGAATTCACCTCCTCGACGGTGAGGCTCTCCTGTGTCCGCGGTGTGCCCGGCGGGGAAACGGCTTGCGCGGGCGAGACGCCATTCGTGGCCGCTGCGGCGCCGATGGCGTCCGTCGACGGCGCGGCCGGCGCCGGTGTGAGCTTCGGCGGCGTATAGGGACGCGGCCCCGGCTCGACCGGCACAAAGAGCGGGGGATTTGTGGCGCCTGGGGCCGGCGCCTCGGGCGAAGCGACGGCGGGCGCCTGCGCCGGTGCTTCTGTCGAAGGCTGCCCGGAGCTCTGCGAAGGCTGGGGGGCAGTCTGGCTAGGGGCGTTCTGGCCGGGAACGGTTTGGTCGGGGGCGGCCTGGTCGGGGACGTTCTTCAGCGCATTCTCGATCATCTGCTCGAAACTGTCGGTCTGCGCGTGCGCCGCAGCGAGCGGCGTCGAAAAGAGCGCAGCGATCAAAGCGATGCGAAATGCGCTGCGCAACGATCCCTCCCGGATGGGCTTCCTGTGCACGCCTTTGCCGAGAACGCGGCTCGAATGCGACAATCTCCGGCGCGGCGGCGGTTGTCCAGCGCTCCCCGCAAGCGCGACCGACTGCGCAACCCGTCGCGCTTCGACCATCTCAGGCGATCGCGCCCACTTGCCCGCGATGTCGCAGATAATGGTCGGCGAGCACGATCGCGAGCATCGCCTCGCCGACCGGCACGGCGCGGATGCCGACGCAGGGGTCGTGGCGGCCCTTGGTCACGAGGTCGGCGTTCTCGCCGGAGCGGGTGATGCCTTTGACCGGCGTCAGGATCGAGGAGGTCGGCTTTACCGCGAAGCGGCAGACGACCGGCTGCCCGGTCGCGATGCCGCCTAGAATCCCGCCGGCATTGTTCGACAGGAAGACCGGCTTGCCGTCATTGCCGACGCGCATCTCGTCGGCATTCTCCTCGCCGCGTATCTCAGCGGCGTGAAAGCCATTACCGATCTCAACGCCCTTCACCGCGTTGATCGACATCATGGCGGCGGCGATGTCCTGGTCGAGCTTGCCGTAGACCGGCGCGCCAAGCCCCGCGGGCACGCCTTCCGCCACCACCTCCACCACGGCGCCAACCGAAGAGCCGCTTTTGCGGATGTCGTCGAGATAGGGCTCCCACTTTTTCGCGGTCTCCGCGTCGGGCGAAAAGAAAGGGTTCTCGGTCGACCTCGTTCCAGTCCCAGCGATCGCGGTCGATCGCGATCTCGCCGATCCTGACGAGCGCGCCGCGCACGGAAATGCCCGGCACGATTTTGCGCGCGATCGCGCCGGCGGCAACCCGCATCGCCGTCTCGCGTGCCGAGGATCGGCCGCCGCCGCGATAGTCGCGGATGCCGTATTTCGCGTCGTAGGTGTAGTCGGCATGGCCGGGACGATAGCTCTCGCGAATTTCCGCATAGTCCTTCGAGCGCTGGTCGACGTTCTCGATCACGAGCGAGATCGGCGCGCCGGTCGTGACGAGGCCGTTCGTTGTCGCGTCCTCGAACACGCCGGAGAGTATCTTCACCTGATCCGGCTCGCGGCGTTGCGTGGTGAAGCGCGACTGGCCGGGGCGGCGCTTGTCGAGAAAGGCCTGTATCTCGGCCTCGGAGATCGGAATCCTCGGCGGACAGCCATCGACAACGCAGCCGATCGCAAGCCCGTGGCTTTCGCCCCAGGTGGTGACGCGGAAGAGATGGCCGAAGGTGTTATGCGACATTCAGCGCCCGCCGATGTGACCCAAAAGGATTTCGCCGATCCCTATTTTGTCCGACCCTTCAGAAACGCCAAGGTCGTGGCGTTGAACTTGTCGACGTTCTCGTAGATCGGGGCATGCGCACAGTCCTCGAAGACAAACAGCTCTGAGCCCTTGATCGCAGACGTCAATCGCTCGGCGAACCGCGTCGATGTAACCAGATCGTGGCGGCCAAAGGTTATCTGCGTCGGCGCCTTGATCCGGCCGAGCTGAGCATCTGCGTCGTGGGCGATCACCGCGCTGGAGTGCTGCATAAACGCATCGAGCGGCTGGGCGGGCCGCCCGCGGACGAAATCGGCGAGCGCTTTTATGTAGTCGGGCTTCGCGGCGTACAGCTCGGGCGTAAAGCACCAGGGAAATATGCCGAGGATGACCATTTCAGGCACGTTCCCAAGTCCCTTCGCCAGCACCTGCCAGCCTTCGAGCACCGTCTTCAGGAACGCATCGGACTTGCTCCAGCTGCTATGAAGCGAGAGCGATCTCACCTTCTCGGGATACTTCGCGGCAAGCCACATCCCGGTCGCTGCCCCGAGCGAGAGCCCGGCCACGTGCGCGCTGGCGATCCCAACTGCCTGCATGAAAGACGCGAGATCGTCAGCAAAGAGCTCGGTCGAATAAGTGCCGGCCGGCTTATCGCTTTCCCCCGTTCCCCTGAGATCAACGGAGTAGCACGTAAAGTGCTTCGAATATTCCGCCACCTGGAATGCGTAGCAAGCGTTGTCCGCCGCAAGGTACGGGATGAGCACGAGTGGCTCCCCGCTGCCCTGCTGCTCGTAGTTGATTGTGACGCTGTTGGCTTTGACCTTCGGCATGTTTCCCTCCCGCCATTCCCGGCCCCCGGCCCCGGGTTTGCGTGCAATCGGAGCCTATATCACGGATAGCCTGGCAGAGCGCGGCGTTCGCCGCGTATGCCGGGACGCGGGCGGGCGCTCAGATCGCCAACACTTCGCTTTGCGTGAACAGGATCGCGCGGTCCTGCGGCACGAGGTGGTGCGGCGCGTTCTGAGCATCAAGGCCGGCGAGGAGATAGAGGAGCACGCGCAAGGTCCCGCCATGCGCGACGATGAAAGTCGGCGCGCTGAGCGCGGCGAGCCAACGCGCGACGCGTTCGGAGAGCGCCGCGTAGCTTTCACCGTTCGGCGGCGTAAAACCCCACTTGTCGCGATCGCGCGCCTTGACGGCCGGCGGGTATCGCTTCGCGATATCGTTGGCGGTGAGCCCCTCCCAGTCACCGAAATTGGCTTCCATCAGTGCCGCGTCCGTCGCGAACCGCCGACCGCCCTCGCCTGCCGCGGCAAGCACGATCTCCATCGTCTCGACTGCGCGACCGAGCGGCGAGGCGACGAGCCGCCATTCCTCGGCGGCAAGGATCCCGGCGACGGCGCGGCCGTTTCGCGCCGCCTGGCGCCGGCCGCGAGCGTTGATCGGCACATCGCGCTGTCCCTGGAACCGAAGCTCGCGATTCCAGTCGGTCTCGCCGTGACGGATGAACACGAGCCGCGCGCTCATGTTCGCCCGCCAAGTCTCAGGCCCGGCGCCGGCCGCTCCTGCAGAACTTCGCGGCGGAAATGGAAAAGCGCCGCCGGGCGACCGCCTGTCGTCGTCGACGTTCCGCCGGTTGGCTCGACAAGCTGGCTCGTTTCGACAAGGCGACGAAAGTTCTGCTTGTGGAGATGCCGGCCGGAAATCGCCTCCACGGTGCGCTGCAGCTCGGTCAATGTAAAAATCTCCTGCATCATCTCGAAGACGACGGGGCGGTATTTCAGCTTGCCGCGGAGCCGCGAAATCGCGGTCGCGAGAATGCGCCGATGGTCGTGGCGCATGGGCACGCCCAAGGGCGGAATGCGGGCGCGGGCCCGCGCCGCGGCGCGGCCGTCGCGGAGCGCTTCGTCGACAAGCCCCGCCTCATAGAGAAGCTCGAAGCGGTCGAGCACGCGCTCCTCGTCCCAGGGAAGATCACCCTCCCCGAAGGCAAGCCTGACGCGGTCGCGCCGCTGCACAAACCGCGCCGGGGCGTCCCTGCCGGGTCTTTCCGCCGACCATCGGCCAAGCAGCGGCATCACCGTCGCGTCAAGCAGTTCCGGCCTTCCCCCGCGCCAATCTTCCCAGGGGAAATAGCTGTACCACGGCCGCCACGCGGCGCCGGAGCGGCGCAGCACCTCATCGGATTCCGGCGAGCGCCGGGTCAGCGCGAGATAGCCGACCGACATGATGCGGGGAGCGCCGTCGACAGGCTCGGCGTGCCGCCCGCGATCGCCGAACGTGTAGAGCTGCTCGACATAGCCGAGCTTCAGTTCGGTCTGCGCCTCCACCCAGGCGCGAAGGCCGATCTCAAGCGTCCGGTGGCCAACCGGATCGAACGGCCCGAAGGGCAGGCTGTCGCGCTTGTCGCCGTCGGCCTCGATCACAAGGATGAACGGCGTGACGTTCTCCACGGCCACGACCGCGGCGCTCAAGCCGATCTCGATCGCGCTCCCTCCCGCTCCGAACGCCTCGCTCGCGCGTGAATTTTCATACACGGCGCATTCACTCATCGAGAGGAAGCGCGAAGACGGTGCCCTCGAAGGCGTCGACGCCGCGACCTATTCGCTCGATCGCGCGCACCATGCGGCCCGAACGGCCGAGGATGTCGTCGGCAAGCGCGACGAAGCGCGCATTCGGCGTCGCCTCGGGCGAACGCGCACGAAGACGGAGCGCGATCAGCTCCTCGTCGAGATCGGGGCGCGCGGCGCATAACGCCGAGAAGGCCGCAGCGGTCGAGCGGCTGATGCCGGCGTAGCAATGGACGACGACGGGCGCCGTGCGGTCCCAGCGGGACATGAAGTCGAGGTAGTCGCTCACATGCTCCTCCTCCGGACAGACCATGCCCTCGGCCGGCTCGCTGATGTCGTGGATGGCGACGTGAAGGTGGTTCCTGGCCTCGACCACCGGCGGGCGGGCGAAGAGGGTGTCGGAGTTCACCAGTGTCACCACGTGGCTCGCATGATAGCGCGCGACGGTCTCGGCGAGGCGCGACAGCGGGCAGACGACGATCGCGCTCATGAGACTTCCGCCGTCGCGGCCCTCGAGGCCGCCTTGAAGCTTTTTAGATAGAGCGATTTCGGCCTTCTTCGCCGGCCACGGCTCAAGCATCGCGGCGACTTCTTCAAGTCCGATCGCACCGGGCCGGCCGAAGAAGCGCGCGGCCTCGTCCTTGGCAAATCCGGCAAGCTCCACCGCCTCGAAATAGGCGGAGGTCTGGTCGGCCTTCTTGATGCGCGCGAGCATCGACTGAGGCAGCGCCGTGGGTAGGCCGAAACGCATCCTGATGGCGCGGTGAAGCCGATCCTCGACGTCGCGATAGGGATCGTCGATCACCGCCTTGAAGGGCGAAATCAGGTCGCCGATCACATATTCGGGCGCGTCATGAAGGAGCGTCGCAAGCCTCTCGCGCGACGTCGTCCCCGGGTTCTGCAAGCGGTGCACGCGCTCAACGAGCAGCGAATGCTGTGCGACAGAGAAAGCCTGGTCGCCGGAGGTCTGGCCGTTCCAGCGCGCGACCCGGGCGAGTCCATGCGCGATATCCTCGATCTCCACATCGAGCGGCGACGGGTCGAGGAGATCGAGACGACGCCCCGAAAGCATCCGCTGCCAGGCTCGCGGCGGCGCACCCGCGCGATCGGGCATTTCTCAGTCCTCGCCGGCGCTTGCCGTCGCCGGCCAGCCGTAGGTCGCCCAGGCGGGGAGCGCCACCTTGACCTCCTCGGCGCCGGCGCGGATCGGAAGATGATCGTCCAGCGCGGCGCGCAGCCGGTCGAGCCGCACGAGACCGATGCCGTTGCCGTCGGCGGATGAGCCGAGCCGGCCAAGCGGACGGTCGCCGCCGGCAATGTCGGCGCCCGGCTCGGGCAGCGCGTTTTGCGCGTGGAGCGCGACGATGCGGCGGCGCGCGGTGCCGCGATGGCGCATACGGCTCACCACCTCCTGGCCGATGTAGCAGCCTTTCTCGAAGTCGACGCCGTGCAGCGAATCCATGGCCGGCGTCGAAGGGGAAGGCGTCGCCGAAGACGAAATCCACGCCGCCTTCGGGGATCGCATGCGCAATGCGGTGGCGATGCCAATCTTCCGCCGAGGCGTCGGTCGCGACGGAACTCGTGGGCGCGAGCCAACGGCTGCCCAGCGCGGCAAAGCGCGGATCGGCCGGCGCTTCGGCTTTCGGTGCAGCACTCTCGCCCCAGGCGGCGAACACGGCAAGATCGGGCGCGAGCGCGATCTCGACCTTGGCGCGCAGCTTATAGAGCATCAGGCGCTTCACGAAAGCTGCCGCCTCGCCGGCCCTGATGTCCGCTGCGTAGCCGTCGCTGTGCCTTATGCAGCATGAAGTCCCACAGAATCTTCCCTGCGGCGTGAGCAGCGCGCCATAGCCGCTGCCATGCCGATCGACGCCCTCCATGTCGAGCGTCAGCACGTTTTGAAGCAGCGTCTTCGCGTCCGGCCCGGCGATCCGGACGACGGCGCGGTCATCGAGGTGAGCGGTGGGCATTCTTCCGTCGACGACTCCATGCGCTTGCGCTTGAGCCAATTGCTTGCGATCCCTGGAGTTACCCCTCCCCCACCCTGCCCCACAAGAGGGAGGACGAAGAGAGCTGATGGCCGAGACCTTCGATCTCCTCCTCCGCCGCGGCAGTGTCGTAAATCACGACGGCGTCGGCATTCGCGACATCGGCGTGAAAGCCGGCCGGATCGCCGCGCTCGGCGATCTCGCGGCCGCCGATGCGGGCGAGGTTGTCGACGCCGCCGGGCTCACAATCCTGCCGGGCGTCATCGACAGCCAGGTGCATTTCCGCGAGCCGGGCGCGGAGCACAAGGAGGACCTTGAGACCGGCTCGCTCGCCGCGGTGATGGGCGGCGTCACCGCCGTCTTCGAAATGCCGAACACCAACCCGCTGACGACCGATGCGGCGGCGCTTGCCGACAAGCTCGCGCGCGCGCAAGGGCCGCATGCATTGCGACCTCGCCTTCTGGGTCGGCGGCACGGCGGACAAGCCGGCGACATTCCCGAATCTGGAGCGGCTGCCGGGCGCTGCCGGGATCAAGGTCTTCATGGGCTCCTCGACCGGCTCGCTGCTCGTCGCCGACGACGAGGGCGTGCACGCGATCCTCGGCCAGACGCGCCGCCGCGCCGCTTTCCATTCCGAGGACGAGTACCGACTGCAGGAGCGGCTCGGCGAGCGCGTGCCCGGCGATCCGTCGAGCCATCCGGTCTGGCGCGACGCGGAGGCCGCGCTTTCGTCGACGCGACGGCTCGTCAGCGATCGCGCGCGAGACCGGCGCGCCGATCCACGTGCTGCATATCTCCACCGTCGACGAGATGCGCTTCCTCGCCGACCACAAGGACATCGCCTCCGTCGAGGTGACGCCGCACCATCTGACCTTTTCCGCCGACGACTATCGCGGCTCGGCACGCTGTTGCAGATGAACCCGCCGATCCGCGACGCTGCGCATCGCGAAGGCGTGTGGGCGGGCGTCGCCGACGGCACCGCCGATATGCTCGGCTCCGACCACGCGCCGCATACGCTCGAAGAAAAGGCGAAGCCCTACCCGGGCTCGCCTTCCGGCATGCCCGGCGTGCAGACGCTGGTGCCGGTCATGCTCGACCATGTCGCGAAAGGGCCGGCTGTCGCTCTTGCGCTTCATGGACATGACGAGCGCCGGTCCGGCTAGGCTCTTCGGCATCGCCGCAAGGGCCGCATCGCGGTCGGCTACGACGCCGATCTCACGGTCGTGGACCTGAAGCGCGAGATGACGATCGAAAATTCCTGGGGCGCCTCGCGCGCCGGCTGGACGCCCTATCATGGCATGAAGGTTACCGGCTGGCCGGTCGGCACCATCATCCGCGGTCGCCGCGTCATGTGGGAGGGAGAGCTCGTTTGCCGCGGCGAAGGCCGGCCGGTGCGCTTCCTCGCCACCCTCGGTAACCACGCCTGACGACCGCGCTACGCTCCCTTAAGCGCCGCCTGATAGAACCGTCCCGACCCTCCTTAGCGGCAAGGTACGGGACTTGGACTCATCGAGAGATACTTGCGGCGGACGCTTGCGCGGGATTTTCGCGCGCGCCTCCGATTTCGTCTCCGGCAGCGACACGGACGGCGTGGCGCGGCGCGCGGCCGTCATCGCCCTCGTCATCCGTCTCGTCAGCGCCGGCCTCGCCTACGTCGTGCAGGTCGTCTTCGCCCGCCTGATGGGGCAATACGAATACGGCGTCTTCGGCTATACCTGGGTGTGGTTCCTCGTCTTCTCGGCGATCTCCACGCTTGGCTTCGGCGATTCGCCGCTGCGCTACGTCGCCCAACTGAGGACGCGCGGCGAGGACGACTACCTGCGCGGCTTCATCCGATTTGCGCCACTGATGACGCTCGTCGCGTCGGTCAGCTTCGTCGTGATTCTTATGCTCGCCTTGCCCTTTGCCGGTAGCCTCATTGAACGCGACTACCTGATGCCCATGGCCTTGATGGCCGTGTCGATCCCTTTCGCGTGCCTGCAGGCGTTCTTCGAGGGTCTCGGGCGCAGCTACAACTGGACGATCCCGGCGCTCGTGCCGAACTACATTCTGCGCCAGGGTCTGCTTCTCCTGATCATGGTGGCGGCGGTCGCGCTGGGCTTTGCCGCGACCGCGAAAACCGGCTTCATCTGCCTGGTCCTCACCATGGTGATCTCGATCACCTATCAGGCGACCACGATCCTCTACCGCCTGCGCTCGGTCGTCGCGCCCGGGCCCGTCGCCTACCGGCCGCGCGAATGGGTGCGCGGGTCGCTCCCGTTCGCCGCGCTTTACGGCTCGCAGCACCTCTCCTCCTTCGCCGACGTTCTCGTTCTCTCCTTCTTCGTGAGCCCCGCCAAGATCGCCGTCTATTTCGCCGCCACCCGCATCATCCAGGTAGTGAACCTCGTCCCCTACGCGGCGACGGTCGGAACCGCGCATCTCTTCTCGGCGAGCCATACGCGCGGCGACCATGACGAGCTGCAGCGCCTCTGCCGCTCCGTCGCCGCTGCCACGTTCGTGATCGCCGCGCTCGCACTCACGGCAATGGTCGCCGGCGGCGCGCAGCTCCTTGCAATGTTCGGCCACGGCTTCGAAGCCGCCTACGTACCGCTCGTCATCCTCGCGGTCGGCGTATTCGCACGCGTCGCCGCGGGTCCGGCCGAGGACATGCTCAACATGACCGGCCACGGCGACGTCTCCGCCTCGACCTATCTCGTCATCGTCGTGGTCAACGTCGCGCTCGCGATCGCGCTGGTGATCCCGTTCGGGCTGAACGGCGCCGCGGCGGCGAGCGCCATCGCGCTGACGCTCAGGGCACTGTGGCTTTCCTACGCCGTGTGGAAGCGGCTCGGCATCCGCACGTCGATCCTCGCCGTCGTCGCCGCGGCCGGCATCACCAGGCTTGGATCGCGCGCTGCCGAGCTTGGCGCCCCGACCTCGTCGGAATTCCACACCCCCGCCGAATAGGCGGTTCAGTCGCCGGCGAGGAAGAAGAGCCAGCGCCCGTCCGACGCAATGCCGACGCGAAACGACGTGTAGGCGCCGTAGGATTTCATGTCCTCAAAGTCGGCGGCGGTCACGATCGTATAAAGCTCCACGATCTGTTCGGGCGTCAGCGCATTCAGCGGATATTGCGCGAAATACGGCCAGACATAGTAGTCGTCCTTGGTGCCGGCGCCGACATGCACGAAGCCGGTGCGCAGAACGTCGAGCAGGATCGCCAGGATCTCGCGCCCCTCGGCGTCGGCTGAGAGCGCTTTCAAATAGGCAATCGGATCGCCGGGATCGCCGAAGGCGACGGCAGGCGGCTTCGCCTGCGCATTCATCAGGAGGCGGAGCTGCTCGAGATCGCCGGAACGCGCCGCATCGATCAGCTTCTGCCGCATCTCGCGGACGGGCGTCGGAAGATCGGCGATCGAACGGAGGATGGTGGGGAGCGGCTCGCTGACGCCTCCCTCAGGGGCCGGCGCGGCAGCGGGAGTCGTCTCGGCGGCATCCCCAGCGCCACCACCTGTCGCCGCCGGCGCCGCAGTCTCCGCCGCCAACGCCGTGCCGGCCGGCGCGAAATCGTACAAGCGCGCTGCGTGAAACGGATCGGGCAAAGCGGCTAAAGCCGCCGTCGCGACCGAAAACATCGCCGCCGACGCACCGACAATCCCGAGGAGGGCCAAGACGGCCGCCGCGCAGCTTTTCATGCGCGGACGATAGGAGGCGACTGCGGGCGCGCGCAACAGCGCAACAGGTGCGCCGTCACGCGCGAGCGAATTTCGTCAGTGAACGGATGCGGAGATCGTGAACTCGCCGGCGGCGATGCGGCCGGGGAGCCGCTCGGCGAAGTCGGCAACCGCCGCCTCGCCATAGGTGGCGACAAGGTCGCCGAGCGCCGCGAAGAGGGCGACATGCGCCAGGATATCGGGCTCGATGCCGGCGCCGAGGGCATCCCGCCAGAGCGCACCAAGCCGTTGATAGGCCTCACGCTTCTGAAGTTTCAGCGCGTCGTCCTCAAGCCCCCGGCCGTCGCCCATATACCACCTGCCTTCCGCGTTCTCGTTCTTCCGCGTAGCACGGGATCGAACGGCCCGCACACGCGAATGTGAAAGAATTATTAACTGGTAAATCTATTGGCTGTAGCGGCCGCGAACGTCGCTCGCGAGTTGCTGCCCCTCGTCAAGATAGCGCGAGATCGCGAGCCGCGCCGAAGGCGTGCACACCCGGTAGACCGCGTTCAGCGTCTCAAAGCCGTGGTTGAAGCTCGCGACGAGCCGCGCACGGCGCTCGGGCGGCGGGTCTTCCGCGGTCAGGAGCGAGCTCATCTCGTCGCGCCAGGCGGCGCCATCGTCGCTGCCGCAGAGGTCGCGAAGCAGCGACAGCGAGCCGAGAATCTCCGCGAGCCGAAGCAGCTTCTCCTCGTAGACGGGGACAGCGGGCTCGGTCGCCGCAGGCGGCGTCTGTGCCGACGGGGCCGATTTCGCGCTGCCCGAATCGGGCGGAATCTGATCCTGCGCGAACGCCGCGGCGGATAGCGCGAGGAAAAGCACGAGGCTTGCGAGCGGCCGGCCGACGCAATTCATGGGGTTTGATTGTGCGGGGCGGACGACCCCGGGGCAAGGGCCGAAGGCGGGTCGGGCCATGCGAGCGGCGGCATGGCGAGCGCGGCAAGCGCCCGCGCAATCCAGCCCGCGGCGCCGGGGGTGAGCGGCCGCTCGAGCACCGCGGCAAATGGCACGAAGGCGGCATTCGGCGCGTCGTCCCCCGCCGTCGGCGCGCCCTCCCCGGCGCGCGC
Source organism: uncultured Alphaproteobacteria bacterium (assembly GCA_963750115.1). GTDB lineage: Bacteria > Pseudomonadota > Alphaproteobacteria > Rhizobiales > Afifellaceae > DASWJZ01. Next base: position 81,014 of record CAVVPM010000017.1, read on the forward strand.
GGCAAAGACGGTGAGGCGAAGCTGCGACCTTTCCGGCGCGGGGCGGAACGCGCCGAGCCTGACGAGGCGCCCGACGCGCAGACCCGTTTCCTCCAAGAGCTCGCGCCGCGCCGTCTCCTCGGCGTCTTCGCCGGGCTCGGTGCCGCCGCCCGGAAAGCTCCAGAACTCCCTTGAAGGGCGGGTTGCCCCGCTCCACCAACAGCACGCGATCGCGGGCGACGACGATCACGCTCGCGCCGCTCGCCGCTTCTCTCTTGTCGGTCAATTTCCGAGCAGCCATTTGTCGACCAATAGCCCTGACCAGGAGCGCGATATAACCTTTCCCGGAAGGGGGAGGCTAAGCGCCCTGCCGCCAAAAGGACGAACGGTCATCGCATGTGCGGACGCTACACCCTTATCGCAAACGCCGAGGCGATCCGGCTTCTTTTCGAGCTGCCGGCCTTCGACGAGCGCCTCGCGGTGCCGCGCTACAACATCGCGCCGACGCAGCCGATCGTCATCGTCCGCCAGGGGCCGAAGGGGCGCGAGCTTGTGCCGGTGCGCTGGGGCCTCATCCCCTGGTGGGCGAAGGACCCGAAAACGCTGCCCTTGATGATCAACGCGCGCGCCGAAGGGATCGCCGAGAAGCCCGCCTACCGCGACCCCTTCAAATACCGGCGCTGCCTGGTGCCGGCCTCCGGCTTCTATGAGTGGCAGGCGCGGGAGAAAGGTCCGAAGCAGCCCTACTTCATCCATCCGGGCGGCGACGGGCTCATCGCCTTCGCGGGCCTGTGGGAGACATGGCATGGCGCGGACGGGAGCGAGATCGACACCGCGACGATCGTCACCACCGACGCGAACGGACCGCTCCGGCCGATCCACGAACGGATGCCGGTGATCCTCGATCCGCGCGACTTCCAGACATGGCTCTCACCCGAAACCACGGCGTCGGAGGCGGAGGCGCTGCTTAGGCCCGCGCCCGACCATCTCTTCGCGCTGACGCCGGTCTCGACGCGCGTCAATGCGGTGGCAAACGACGATCCGGGGCTTTTGGCAGAAGCGGCTGAAGGGCCGAAGCCGCCTGCGCCGAAGAAGACCAGCGCCGACCCACGCCAGCGCAGCCTGTTCTGATCTGCGTATTTACAAGGCGGCGTCGGCGGGCTGTGCAACGTCGGCTCAGTCCCCACCCGTCCCCGTAACAGCGGATACGCAGGGAGGTTCGACACGCGGGCCGACTTCGAGAACGTCATTGTTCATCCGGCAGGAACGCCGGATTGTGCAGGACTTCCCAAAGATGACCGTCGGCTCAGACGACGCGTCCGGGGTTCAAGATATTCTTCGGGTCGAAGGCGCGCTTCAGCTTGCGCATCATGTCGAGCTCCACCTCGCTCTTCACGCGCTTCAGGAGCTCGCGCTTGTAGCGGCCGATGCCGTGCTCGGCGGCGACCGAGCCGCCCATCTCGGTGACGATTCTGTGCACGATCTCATGCACCTCCGGCGCGCGCGCCATGAAGGCGCCGCGGTCCATTCCGATCGGCTGGGTCAAGTTGAAGTGGAGGTTGCCGTCGCCGAGATGCCCGAAGGGCACGGGCCTGACGCCGGGCACCGCCTTCTTAACCGCCGCAAGGCCCGCCGCGATGAAATCCGGCAGGCGCTCGACCGGCACGGATATGTCGTGCTTGATCGAGCCGCCATAGTGCTTCTGCACCTCGCTCAGCGCATGGCGCATGCGCCAAAAGTCCTGCGCCTGGGAAAGCGAGGACGCGATCGCCGCGTCCGCCACCGTCCCTTCGGCAAGGCCCTCCTCGAGCGCGCGCACGATAAGCTCCTCGGCATCTTCGTCGTCGCGGCTCGACGACACCTCCATCAGCACGTACCACGGATAGGGGGTCGCGAGCGGGTCGCGCGCGCCGGGAAGACTTTCCGCCAGCATCTCGATCGCGATCCGCGGCATCAGCTCAAACGCGGTGAGGCCGCCTCCCGCACGCTTCCGCGCGTGCTTGAAAAGCACGAGCGCCGCCTCAGGGTCGGCAACGGCGACGAAGGCGACCGCCTGCCCGCGCGGCTGCGGGAAGAGCTTCAGCACCGCCGCGGTGACGATGCCGAGCGTCCCTTCCGCGCCGATGAAGAGCTGCTTCAGGTCGTAGCCGGAATTGTCCTTGATGAGCCCGCGCAGGCCGTTCCAGATTTCGCCGGTCGGGAGCACGACTTCGAGCCCGAGCACGAGGCTGCGGGTGTTGCCGTAGGCAAGCACCTGCGTGCCGCCGGCGTTGGTCGATATGTTGCCGCCGATCCGGCACGAGCCCTGCGAGCCGAGCGTCAGCGGAAAGAGCATGCCGGCCGCCGCGGCCGCCTCGTGCAGACGCTCCAAAATCACGCCCGCCTCCGCGACGACCGTCGCCCCCTCCAGGTCGATCGCGCGGATCCTGTCGAGGCGCTCAAGCGAGAGCACGATTTCGCGGCCGCTTTCGTCCGGCACCTGGCCGCCGACGAGGCCGGTGCCGCCGCTCTGCGGCACGATCGGCGTGCCGGTCTCGTTGGCAAGCCGGAGAAGCGCCGCGATCTCCTCGGCCGAGCCGGGCCTCACCACCGCCTGTGTCACCCCGTGATAATAGCCGCGCGGCTCGGAGAGATAGGGCGCCTTCTCCGCCGCTCCGGTCAGCACGTGGGCGCTGCCGACAATCGCGGCGAGCCGCGAAAGTACGGCGCTTTCGGCTGGGATTTCGACCATCGCCCCCCTTACGCGACGGGCGCGCGGGCGTCGAGGCTTGAAGGGCGGGAACCCGCATGCCATTACCCGACGAGCGGTAATTTTACCGCCTGGTCAATCGTGCGGAACGGGTCTGGGGATGGCAACGTCGTTCGAGGGCGTGATGCGCGGCAAGCGCGGCCTCATCATGGGGGTCGCGAACAATCGCTCGCTCGCCTGGGGCATTGCCGCCGCGGTGCGCCAGGCCGGGGCCGAACTTGCGCTCACCTATCAGGGCGACGCCTTGAAGAAGCGGGTCGAGCCGCTCGCGGCACAGTTGCAGGCGCATGTCGCCGGCCATTGCGACGTGACCGATCCGGCCACGATCGACGCCGTCTTCAAGGAGATCGAGGCGCTCTGGGGCGGGCTCGATTTCCTCGTCCACGCCATCGCCTTCTCCGAGAAGGACGAGCTCGACGGCCGCTACGTGGACACGACGCCGGAGAATTTCTCCAAGACGATGCTGATTTCCTGCTACTCGCTGACGGCGCTGGCGCAACGGGCGGAGAAGCTGATGCCCGAGGGCGGCTCGATGCTGACGCTCACCTATTACGGCGCGGAAAAGGTGATGCCGCATTATAACGTGATGGGCGTCGCCAAGGCGGCGCTCGAGGCGTCGCTCCGCTACCTCGCGGTCGACCTCGGGCCGCAGGCGATCCGCGTCAACGCCATCTCCGCCGGGCCGATCAAGACGCTCGCCGCGTCGGGCATCGGCGACTTCCGCTACATATTGAAGTGGAACGAATTGAACGCGCCGCTCCGCCGCACGGTGACGATCGACGACGTCGGCCGCGCGGCGCTCTTCCTGCTCTCCGACCTTTCCGGCGGAGTGACCGGCGAGGTCGTCCATGTCGACGCCGGCTACCACGTGGTCGGCATGAAGGCGGTCGACGCGCCCGACATCGCGACCGTTATCAAGGACTAGCCGTCAGGGGCTAGCCATCGAGGCCGGGCGTTGGGGCCGGGCATCTAAGGAAGGGGCGTTAACGACCCGGTCGGACGGCTTCTCTCCAACTGCGCGCATTTCGGCTATAGATCGCGACCGTCGGGCGACGAGGCAGCGCGCGTGTGGGGACTTCTGATCCTGGTCGCCGTTTGGGTGCTGGTCGCGCCGATCTTCGCGCTTGCGAGCGCGTCGCGCGCCAACCGGCGCGCCAACGCGCTGCTGCGCCGTCTCGAAACGCTGGAAGGACTGGCGGGTGTCGTCTCCGCCGATGCCGCGAGGGCCGCGGCAACCGCCCGCCCCTACGCGCCGCTCCCTCCCGAGACGGCCGGCGAGCCCGAGCCGCAATCGCCGAGCGCGACGCCTTTCGGACCGGAGGCCGCCGCAGCCACGTCGGATCGGGATGCGGCCGGGCCTCTCGTCCCGGAGGCCTTTCCCGCCGAAGCGCCGCCCGTCACTCCGCCGCCGCCCTCCCCGCGAGAATCGCTTGAATTGAAGATCGGCGCGCGCTGGTCGGTGCTGGTCGGGGGGCTCGCGCTCGCGCTCGGCGCCGTCTTCCTCGTCCGCTACTCGATCGAGCGAGGGCTGATCGGCCCGGGGCTCAGGATCGCGCTCGGGCTTTTTCTCGCCGCTCTCCTCTTCGCCGCCGGCGAATGGCTGAGACGCCGCGACCAAGGGCTTCGCCTCCCCGTCTTCGAAAAAGCGGACGTGCCGGCGATCCTGACCGCGGCCGGCGGCGTAGCGCTTTTCGCCACGATCTATGCGGCCTACGCGCTCTACGGCTTCATCGGTCCGGCAAGCGCCTTCATCCTGCTCACGCTTGCCGGGCTCGCCACCCTCGTCCTCTCGGTGATCCACGGGCCGGCGCTCGCCGTGCTCGGGGCGCTCGGCAGCTACGTCGCCCCGCTCCTTGTCGCGAGCAACGCACCCTCGCCTTTCGCGATCGTGCTGCACGTGCTGGCGGTGACGGGGACGGTGCTCGCCATGGCGCGCATCAGGGGCTGGCGCTGGCTTGCAAGCATCGGCGTCGCCGCAAGCTTCGCCTGGGGCGCGGCGCTCGCTTATATCGACCACGTCGACAGGATGGCGGCCGAGCTTCTCTTTCTTGCCGGACTGTTCGCCGCCTTCGTCGCCGGCCTCCTCGCCGGCGTGCACCGGACGAGCCTCAAGGACCGCGACGCCGATCCGCTTGCATTGATCGCGCTCGCCGGCGTCGCGATGCTCTCGCTCTACTATTCCGGCCTCGACCCCCACTTCCCGCTCTTCGCCGTCGGCATCGTGCTTGCCGGCGCGCTCGGCGGCGCTGCGAGCCGCTGGCCCGCCGCGGCTCCGGCCGTCCTTTTCGGCGGCGCGCTTGCCGTCCTCACGACGATGCTCGCGCCGCTGCCGCCGTCCATCCCGTTCGAGACCTTTCGCGTCGGGGCTTTCGAATGGATGGTCGCGAACGAGGCGACGCTGCCCGATTTTGCGTTGCGAGCGGCAATGCTGATGCTCGTCGTCGGCGTCGGGAGCCTCCTCAGCGCCGACCGCGCCGCGGCGATTGCGCCACGCACGGCCGGCACCTTTGCCGCCGCGGGGGCCGCAGCGCCGCTCCTCATCCTCGTCGTCATCTATTTGCGCTACGCGCCGCTTCAGACGCGGCCGGCGATCGGCCTCGCGGCGCTTGTCATGGCAGCCGTCTTCGCCGCGATCACCGAGCGGCTGATCGCGGAGCGCCCGGCGGACGACAAAGCGCTCGCCCCCTCCTTCTACGCCGCAGGCGCGGTGCTCTGCCTTTCCTTCGCGTTCGCCGTCGGGCTCGTCACGCGCTTCATCCCGCTCGCGCTGTCGCTCGGGGCGGCGGGCGTCGCCTGGGTCAGCCTCTATCGGCCGGTCAAGGTGCTGACATGGCTCGCCGTCGTCGTCGCGGCGCTCGCCTGTGCGGCGATCGTGTTCGGGCCACCCTTCTCGCCGGCGGAGATCGGGACGACGCCAATCCTGAACGGGCTCATCCTGCGCCTCGGGCTTCCCGCCGCAGCCGTGCTCTTCGCGGGCGAGACGCTGAGGCGCCACCGCGACGGCATCGAGGCGGGCATCCTGCAGGCGATCGGCCTCGTCATCGCCGCCTTCTTCGTCGCGCTCGAAATCCGCCATTTCGCCGGCGGCGGCGTCATCTCGACCGGGCCGACGGGGCTTGGTGAGCAAGGCGCGCTGACGCTCGCCGCGCTCGCCTTCTCGCTCGGCCTGCAAGAGATCGCGAAGCGGACGCGGAGCAAGGTCTATGCGGCCGGCTCGCTCGTCGCCGGCGTGATCAGCGCGGCGGCCATCGCGATCGCGCACTTCGTCACCGCAAACCCGCTTCTGACCGGCGAGGACGTCGGGACCGGCCACTTCTTCAATCTGCTCCTCCCCGGCTATCTAATGCCGGCAATCGCCGCGGCCTGGGTCGCCGCAGCGGCGCAAGCGGTCAGGCCGCGCTGGTACGTGCTCCTCATCGCCGCGCTCTCGCTGCTCCTCGCCTTTGCCTATCTGACTCTGATGGTGCGGCACGGCTTCCACGGCGCGCATCTCGGCGGCTTCGCGATGACAGACGCGGAGAACTGGACCTATTCGGCGGTGTGGCTCGCCTTCGGCATCCTCATCCTTGCCGGCGGCATCCTCGTCGGCTCGGCCATGATCAGGGCAGCCTCGGGCCTCGTCATCGCCGTCGTCGTGTTCAAGGTCTTCCTGTTCGACATGGCAGCGCTGACCGGCGCGCTCCGCGCCGCCTCCTTCCTCGGGCTCGGCGCGGTGCTTATCGTCATCGGTCGGCTTTATCAGCGGCTCTTCTCGCGCGCTCCGACGGAGCCCGCCGCTTCATAAGGAAAGTCTGCGGGCTCTCAGCCGATCTCGACGACGACGCGGCCGCGCACCCGGCCCTCGACGATCTTCTCCGCGGTGGCGCGGATATCGTCGAAGCCGATCGTCGTGATCATCGCCTCGAGCCTTGCACGATCGAGGTCGCGGACGAGCCGCGCCCAGGCTTCCTCGCGCGCCGGCCGCGGCATCGTCACCGAGTTGATGCCGAGGAGCGAGACGCCGCGCAGGATGAAGGGGGCGACGGAAGTGGAAAGCCCCATGCCGCTGGCATTGCCGCAGGCGGCGATCGCGCCGCCCGCCTTGGTCATGGCGATGACGTTCGCGAGCACGTTCGAGCCGACCGCATCGATGCCGGCCGCCCAGCGCTCCTTGTCGAGCATCTTGGCGGGATCGGCGAGCGTCTCGCGCGGCACGATCTCCTCGGCGCCGAGGCCGATCAGATAGTCCCGCTCCTCGGCGCGGCCGGTCACCGCGATCACGTGGTAGCCGAGCTTCGCGAGCAGTGCGACCGCGACAGAGCCGACGCCGCCCGACGCGCCGGTCACGACGACGGGCCCCTGCTCGGGGGTGACGCCGAAGCGCTCCAGCGCCAGGATCGAAAGCATCGAGGTGTAGCCGGCTGTGCCGATCGCCATCGCGTCGGCAGCGGAAAGATCGGGGGGCTTCTTGATCAGCCAGTCGCCCTTGACGCGCGCATATTTCGCGTAGGCGCCGTAATGCACCTCGCCAACGCCCCAGCCGTTCAGGATGACTTCATCGCCGGGCTTGAAGTCGGCATTGTCGGAGGAAACGACCTCGCCGCAGAAATCGATGCCGGGGATCATCGGGAAGCGACGCACCACGGGAAGGTGGCCGGTGATCGCGAGCCCGTCCTTGTAGTTGACGGTCGAATGCGTGACGCGGACGACGACGTCGCCCGGCATCAGGTCGGCGAGCGTCAGCTCGCGAACCTCGACGAACTGCTTCTTCTCCGCGTCGCGATCGACGACGAGGGCTTTAAAGGTCTCGGTATCGGGCATGCGGCCTCCCTGTCGTTGCGTGCGGGCCGCATGTGGAACTCCGCTCTTCGAGCGCGGCCGGCTCTCTTTGGCCCGCCGCGGACGCCGCCGCAACCCTTACGCCATTGCGGCCTCGCTTACCGGCGCTTCCTTGATAGGCCAGTGGAGAACCGCCGCCGCGATCGCAAGAGCGACCGCGATCCACCAGACGACGTTGTAGGAGCCCGTCTCGTCGTAGAGCACGCCGCCGAGCCAGACGCCGAGGAAGGCGCCGGTCTGGTGCGACAGGAAGACGATCCCCATCAGCGTGCCGATGTGGCGCGGGCCGAACATGATGGCGACGAGGCCCGAGGTCGGCGGGACAGTCGAAAGCCAGAGAATCCCGATCATCGCGGCAAATGTCAGCACGCTCGCCGGCGTCGTGGGAAGGAGCACGAAGACGGCGATGACGACGGCGCGCGCGAGATAGATGAGCGTCAGGAAGATCGGCTTCGAATGATGCTGTGAAATCCATCCCGACGCGAGCGAACCCGCGATGTTGAATAGCCCGATGAAGGCAAGCGCCCAGGCGCCGACCTCCCCGCCGAGCCCCTGATCGACAACGTATGCCGGCAGGTGCGTGGCGATGAAGGCGACGTGGAAGCCGCAGACGAAGAAGCCGCTGGTCAAGAGCACGTAGCTCCGGTGCCCGAGCGCTTCGGCGAGGGCCTCACGAAGGCTCTGCTCGCGTATCATGCGGCCCGCCGGATCGGGACGGCCGGCAAGCGCGAAGGCGAAGAACGGGATGGTGAGCATTACGGCGGCGAGGACGACAAGCGCCTGCTCCCAGCCGAAAGTCTGGATCAGCGTCTGCCCGAGCGGGGCGAAGAGAAACTGGCCCATCGATCCGGCGGCGGTGCCGACGCCGAATACGATCGACCGCCGCTCCGCCGGCACGCGACGGCTGAAGGCGGCAAGCACGATGGCGAAAGAGCCGGCCGCCATGCCGAGGCCGACCAGCACCCCGGCGGAGAGGTCGAGCCAAAGCGCGCTCGGCGCCCAGGCCATCAGCGCGACGCCCGCGGCATAAATCACGCCGCCTCCTGCCAGCACGCGGCCCGAGCCGTAACGGTCGGCGATCGCCCCGGCGAAGGGCTGGCCGAGGCCCCACATGATGTTCTGGATCGCGATCGACAGCGCAAAGGTCTCGCGGCTCCAACCCCGCGCCGCGGTCATCGGCTCGAGAAAGAGGCCCATGACGGAGCGCGGCCCGAAGGAGATCAGCGCGATCAGGCAGCCGGCGACGATCACCACAGGAAGGGCAACCGCGAACGAACGCGGCGAGCTTTGCGCGTGAGGAGACATGAAAAAATCCGGATGCCGGTCGAGGGCATGCATCCTAACGCAGCCTGCCACATCCGCCGCACGCCTCTTTCTGATCGTTTCGTTCAGTGCCGCTGACCAAACGGTCATGTGCGCGCGTCCGCCAATGGCCGCTTGAAATGCGCCTGTGACGGCTTTATGTAACCCGCGACCGGCACGGCCGGTTTTCTTTGGCGCCTGTTATACTCATATTGAGTATAACAACGGAGGGAGGGCGCAATGAGTTACCTGCAGGGCCCCGAATCAGGGTTTCAGTGCCAGCGCGAGCCAGCGCCGGAGCGCCCGTATTTTCCTGCTCTGCCGCGCCCCGACCTCGCCTATACGGCCGAAATCGCGGCTGCAACTGCGGCGCTTTACGAGAAGGTCCGCCACGTCATCCCGGCGATCGAGTGGCCGTCCTTCGCGCCGACGATTTATTGGATCAATCGGCTGAAGCGGGAGCGGAACGCCGTCATCCTCGCGCACAATTATCAGACGCCGGAAATCTATCACTGCGTCGCCGATATCGTCGGCGACTCGCTGCAGCTTGCGATCGAGGCCGCGCGCACCGACGCGGAGGTGATCGTCCAGTGCGGCGTCCACTTCATGGCCGAGACCTCGAAAATCCTCTGCCCGGAAAAGACCGTGCTGATCCCCGACAGCCGCGCCGGCTGCTCGCTCGCCGCCTCGATCACCGGCGCGGACGTGCGGCGGCTCAAGGAAATCTATCCGGGCGTTCCGACCGTCGCCTATGTCAACACGTCGGCCGAGGTGAAGGCCGAGGTCGACATCTGCTGCACGTCGTCGAACGCGGTCGAGGTGGTCGAATCCTTCGGCGCGAAGCGCGTGATCATGCTCCCCGACCGCTATCTCGCGAACTGGGTCGCCTCGCAGACGGAGGTCGAGATCATCGCATGGCACGGCGCCTGCGAGGTGCATGAGCGCTTCACCGGCGAGGAACTTCGCGCCTATCGCGCTGCCGATCCCTCGATCCGGATCATCGCGCATCCGGAGTGCCCGCCCGACGTGATCGCGGAGGCGGATTTCACCGGCTCGACCGCGAAGATGATCAACTGGGTGAAGGGCGAGCATCCGCCCAAGGTGCTGATGGTCACCGAATGCTCGATGGCCGACAATGTTGCTTCGGAGGCGCCGGAGATCGAATTCGTGCGGCCGTGCAACCTCTGCCCGCACATGAAGCGCATCCAGCTGCCGAAAATCCTCGACTTGCTGCTCTTCATGCAGGAGGAAGTGGTCGTCGATCCGCTCGTCGCGAAGAAGGCAAGGCGCGCGGTCGAGCGGATGGTGAATTTGCGGGGCTGATGCGAAGAGCGCCAATCACCTCTGAATTTTGTCATCCCGGATGGCGCGGAGCGCCAGTCCGGGACCTATGAACCGAGACGTTCGAAGCGGGGCCGGTCGCGATGATCCTTCACCCTTTTGAGTTCATGGCTCCCGGTCTCGGCTTGCAGCCTAACCAGGATGACAATCGTAGAAGTGCTGCGGACCGCTGCGCGAACGGGCGCCGCCGCCCATGATCTCCCCCTTTCCGCCTGAATCCTGGGAAGGCATCGACGACGTCGTCATCGTCGGCGGTGGGCTTGCCGGGCTCTTCTGCGCGCTAAAACTTTCGCCGCGCCCGGTCACCATCATCTCCGGCGCGCCGATCGGCGAAGGCGCGTCTTCGGCCTGGGCGCAAGGCGGGATCGCGGCTGCGATCGGCGCCGGCGACACGATCGAAAGCCACGTCGCCGACACCATTGCCGCCGGCGCCGGGCTCGTCGACGAGCGCGTGGCGCATGCGATGGCGGCGGAGGCGGCCGATCGCGTGCACGACCTTCTCGGCTACGGCGTCGCCTTCGATCGCGACCTTGATGGCGCGCTAAAACTTTCGCGCGAGGCGGCGCATTCGCAGCGGCGTATCGTGCGCGTCAAGGGCGACATGGCGGGCGCCGCGATCATGGCGGCGCTCGTCGCGGCGGTCAGGCGGACGGCGTCGATCCGCGTGCTCGAAGGCTATGTCGCCGAGCAGCTCCGCGCCGAGGGCTATTATGTGACCGGGCTCGTCGCGCGCGACCGCCGCGGCGGCCTCTCCGACCGGCTGCATCTTTCGACCCGCGCGGTGGTGCTTGCGCCGGGCGGCATCGGGCACCTCTACGCCGTCACCACCAATCCGCCCGAGGCGCGCGGCGAGGGGCTTGCGATGGCTGCACGCGCCGGCGCGCTCGTCGCCGACCCGGAATTCGTGCAGTTCCATCCGACCGCGGTCGATGTCGGCCGCGACCCGGCGCCGCTCGCGACCGAGGCGCTGCGCGGCGAAGGCGCGATCATCGTCGACAGATCGGGCCACCGCTTCATGCTCGACGTCCACCCCGACGGCGAGCTTGCCCCGCGCGACGTCGTAGCGCGCGCCGTGCACGAGGCGAAGGTCTCCGGCCGCGGCGCCTTTCTCGATTGCCGCCAGGCGATCGGCAAGAACTTCTCCGAGCGCTTCCCGACGGTCTACGCGGCCTGCATGGCGGCGGGCGTCGACCCGACGCGACAGCCGATCCCGATCGCGCCGGCCGCGCATTATCACATGGGCGGCGTGCATGTGGATGGCGCCGGCCGCACCACGCTCGACGGCCTCTGGGCCTGCGGCGAGGTCGCCGCGACCGGCGCGCACGGCGCCAACCGTCTCGCCTCGAATTCGCTGCTTGAGGCGGTCGTCTACGCGGCGCGCGTGGCGGAGGACATCCACAGCCTGCTTCCCGCGCACCGGGTGACGCAGCGGGTCGGCGCGCCGGTCGGCGAAGTGCCGACGGCGTCCGACGAGGACGACGAGGCGATCCGGAGGCTGCGGGCCACGATGAGCCGGCATGTCGGCGTGGTGCGCGATCGCACCGGCCTGACGCAGGCGCTTGCGACGATCGAGGCGCTCGCGTCGCATCCGCACGGGCCTGAGGTCAGGAACGCGCTCGTCACCGCAAAGCTCGTCGCGGCGACCGCGCTTCAGCGCGAAGAAAGCCGCGGCGGGCATTATCGCTCCGACTATCCCGAGCCCGATCCGAAGCTTGCCAAGCGGACTTTTGTCACGCTCGATCAGGCCGAGGCCATCGCCGAAAAGGCGGCCGCTCCGCTCGAAATGGCGTCATGACGGCGTCCGCCGTCAGGGGCGCGCTGCCGGAGCTTCCGCCGCCGCTCGTCGAGGCCGCGGTCAAAGCGGCGCTCGCCGAAGATCTCGGGCGCGCCGGCGACATCACTTCGGCAGCGACGATCCCCGCCGGCGCCCGAGCCGACGCCGTCATCGCGGCGCGCGCCGCGGGGGTGATCGCTGGCCTTCAACTCGCGGAGGCGGCGTTCCGGCAGATGGATGCGGCAATCGCATTCGAGGCGGCGCTCGTCGACGGCGACCGCGTCGGCCCCGGCGCCGTCGTCGCGCGGGTCGCCGGCAGGGCGCGGCCGATCCTTTCGGCCGAGCGCGTCGCGCTCAACTTTCTCACCCACCTTTCCGGCGTCGCGACGCTCACCTGCCGCTACGCCGACGCGATCGCAGGGACGAAGGCGAAAATCACCTGCACGCGAAAGACGATCCCGGGTCTCCGCGCGCTGGAGAAATACGCGGTGCGCTGCGGCGGCGGCTCTAACCACCGCTTCGGCCTCGATGACGCGATCCTGATCAAGGACAACCATATCGCCGTCTCCGGCGGGGTCGGCGAGGCGATCGCCCGCGCCAAGGCGTTCGCGGGGCATCTCGTCAAGATCGAGGTGGAGGTCGATTCGCTCGATCAGCTGGAGGAAGCGCTCGCGGTCGGCGTCGACGCCATCCTCCTCGACAACATGCAGCCGGATACGCTTCGCCGCGCGGTTGCGATCGCATCGGGCAAGGCAGTGCTTGAGGCCTCCGGCGGCGTCACGCTCGAAACGGTCGCGGCGATCGCGGCAACCGGCGTCGACTTCATCTCCGCCGGCGCCCTCACCCACTCCGCGCCGGCGCTCGACCTCGGGCTCGATATCCGCGTCGGCGTCTGAGCGCCGGCTTTCAGGGCACTCCCGGCAGACGGCGGCGCTTTAGCTGGGAACGAGACGGCCGCTCCGACGCTTGCACGTTGTGCACCGCGGCAGATCAAGCTAGCAGCGTGGTGCAGCTAAGGAACCGCGCAAGAGGCGGCTGATGGCGAAATGGGTGTACAGCTTCGGTGGCGGGCGGGCGGAAGGCTCGGCCGCGATGAAGGAGCTTTTGGGCGGCAAGGGCGCCAATCTGGCCGAGATGGCGAATCTCGGGCTGCCGGTTCCGCCGGGCTTCACGATCACCACCGAGGTCTGCACGTATTTCTACGCCAACGGTCGCACTTATCCGCCCGATCTTAAGGCGGAGCTTGAGGCGGCACTCGGCCAGATCGCGGATCAGACCGGCAAGATATTCGGCGACCGCACCGACCCCCTCCTCGTCTCCGTGCGCTCCGGCGCGCGCGCCTCGATGCCGGGAATGATGGACACGGTGCTCAATCTCGGTCTGAACGACGAGACGGTCGGTGCGGTCGCGAAACTCGCCGACGAGCGCTTCGCCTGGGACACCTATCGCCGCTTCATCCAGATGTACGGAAGCGTCGTTCTCGGCGTCGAGCATCACGAGTTCGAATCGATTCTTGAACTGGAACGTGAGAAGCGCGGCGTCGCGGAGGACACCGGGCTCGACGCCGAAGCCTGGAAGGCGATCGTCGCGCAATACAAGAAGCTCGTCGAAGACACGCTCGAAAAACCGTTTCCGCAGGCGCCGGCCGATCAGCTCTGGGGCGCGATCGGCGCCGTCTTCGGCTCCTGGATGAACCCGCGCGCGGAAGCCTATCGCAAGCTTCACGATATTCCGGCGGGCTGGGGCACCGCCGTCAACGTGCAGGCCATGGTGTTCGGCAACATGGGCGACACGTCGGCGACCGGCGTCGCCTTCACGCGCAACCCGTCGACCGGCGAGAAGGCGCTTTACGGCGAGTTCCTGGTCAACGCCCAGGGCGAGGACGTGGTCGCCGGCATCCGCACGCCGCAAGAAATCACGGAGGCCGCGCGGGCCGCTTCGGGCACAAAGCTTCCTTCGCTCGAGACAGTGATGCCCGACGCCTATGGCGATCTCCTCGGCACCGCCGAGCGGCTCGAGGGCCACTATCGCGACATGCAGGACCTGGAGTTCACCGTCGAGCGCGGCAAGCTCTGGATGCTGCAGACGCGCGCCGGCAAGCGCACCGCGCAGGCGGCGCTGAAGGTCGCGGTCGACATGGCGGCGGAGGGCCTCATCACGCGCGAGGAAGCGATCGGGCGCGTCGAACCGGAGACGCTGAACCAGCTCCTCCACCCGACGCTCGACCCCGGCGCCGAGCGGACGCTGATCACGCGCGGACTTCCCGCCTCGCCGGGTGCTGCGACGGGCGAGATCGTCTTCACCGCCGAGGAAGCGGAGCGCCGCAAGACCGAAGGCCATGAGCTGATCCTGGTCAGGAACGAGACGAGCCCGGAAGACATCAACGGCATGGTCGCCGCGCTCGGCGTCCTGACCGCGCGCGGCGGCATGACGAGCCATGCGGCCGTGGTCGCCCGCGGCATGGGCAAGCCCTGCGTGTGCGGCGCCGGCGCGCTCAAGATCGACATGAAGGCCGGCACGATGTCGGTCGGCGGCAAGTCCTGGCGTGCCGGAGACACGATCACCATCGACGGCGCGAGCGGCGAGATTTTCGACGGCCGCGTGCCCACGCTGAAGCCGCAGCTGACGGGCGATTTCGGCACGCTGATCGGCTGGGCCGATGCGGTGCGGCGGCTCAAGGTGCGCGCCAATGCGGAAACCCCGAAGGACGCGCAGGCGGCGCGCGAATTCGGCGCCGAGGGCATTGGCCTTTGCCGCACCGAGCACATGTTCTTCGACAGCGGTCGCATCCTCGGCGTGCGCGAGATGATCCTCGCCAAGGATTCGGAGGGCCGGCGCGCGGCGCTGGAGAAGCTCCTGCCGATGCAGCGCCGGGACTTCGTCGAGCTCTTCAAGATCATGCACGGCCTGCCGGTGACGATCCGCCTGCTCGATCCGCCGCTGCACGAGTTCCTGCCCAAGTCGGACGAGGAGATCGCCGAGGTCGCGGCTTCGATGCAGGTCGATCCGGCGGTCCTGCGCGACCGCGTGATCGCGCTGACGGAATCCAATCCGATGCTCGGGCATCGCGGCTGCCGGCTCCTCATCACCTTCCCGGAGATCGCGGAGATGCAGACGCGCGCGATCCTCGAAGCCGCGGCGGAAGCGGCCGAGGCGACGGGCGAGCCGGTTGCGCCGGAGATCATGGTGCCGCTCGTCGGCATGCGCAGCGAGCTCGACCATGTGCGCAGAACCATCGATCGCGCGGCGAAGGCGCTCGCCGCAGACCGCCCGGCCGTCAGCTACACGGTCGGCACCATGATCGAGCTTCCGCGCGCCGCGCTTCGCGCGCAGGAGATCGCCGAGGGCGCCGACTTCTTCTCCTTCGGCACCAACGATCTGACGCAGACGACGTTCGGCATCTCGCGCGACGACGCGCACGGCTTCATCGGCCGCTACCAGGAGCTCGGCCTGATCGAGAAAGACCCCTTCATCACGCTCGACGCGGAGGGCGTCGGGGTGCTCGTCCGCGTCGCGGCGAACGAGGGGCGCAAGGCGCGGCCGGACTTGAAGCTCGGGATTTGCGGCGAGCATGGCGGCGATCCCGCCTCGATCCGCTTTTGCGACGCGGTCGGCCTCGACTATGTCTCCTGCTCGCCGTTCCGCGTGCCGATCGCGCGGCTCGCCGCCGCACAGGCCGCCCTCGACAGCGCGCAGGGCCAGGCCACCACCGCGTGAGCCTCAAGGTTACCGAAAGGTTCCCGGCGGCAGCCGCATTATCGCCCGATTAACCCTGGAAAAACGTCATACCCGTGCAATGCGGGTGCGAATCATCGGGGGGCGGGGCGCAGTTAACCGCGTGTCAACCTCAATTCGCTTTTAATGGGTTCGTGACACGGGCAGCGGTCGCTTGTTGTAATTCCGCAACAGCGGCCGCGGGGGTCGGAGGGGTGTTCGCGCTGTGTATCAAGCGACTTCGCGCCTATGCGTACTGAAATTCGCTGCTGCCACGACCATCTCGATCACTGCGGTCGCTACCGCATTGCCCGGTGTGGTCAACAACATCGCCGGTCTCGCCTCCGCCGCCGTTCGGCCGAGCGAGCAGATGGCGACATTCGAGGGGCGGGGGACGATCGACGACAGCCCCGCGGAACTGCCGCCCCCGCGCCACTTCACGCGGGTCGAGGACCTGCCGCCGTCGGGCACGCTCGCCGAAATGCCGGTGACCGCGCCCTATGATCCGTCTCTGCCCACGCTTCAGTTTGCGACACGACAGATGCCGGCGACGCAAGACATCGGGCATTCGACATTCGCCGCGGCCGCGCCGCGTCCGGCGGCGCGCATCGATTCTTGCCCGTCTTCCGCAGGCGCGGCAGGATCATGTCTTCAGCGTCCGGCCCGACGGCTCGGTGGAGGCGAATTCCGCGACGCTCGCCTATGCCGCGCCGAACTCCGACGACATCCAGGCGCCTTTCGATGCGGTGCTGGCGAGCCCCAAAGCCGCCGACGATCAGGCGACCGATCAGACGCCTGCCGATCAGCTCGCCGAAGCCGACGCGACCGGCGGCACCGATCAGGGCAGCGACGACCCCTACCGTCCGCATCCGCGGCCCGATCCAAGGATGGTGCTGAGCTGGCTCGACGGCCGCGCGCTCGGACAATTCGCGCCGGGACAGCACGATTGGGTGCGCAACCCGCTTCCCGACGGCGTGCACGCCGCCGACGAGCAGAAGTGCCTGGCGCAGGGCATCTACTTCGAAGCGCGCGGCGAATCGGATGACGGCCAGGCGGCCGTCGCCCAGGTCATCTTGAACCGCGTGCGCAACCCAGCCTATCCGGACACGATCTGCGGCGTCGTCTATCAGAACGAATCATGGCGCCATCATTGCCAGTTCTCGTTCGCCTGCGACGGCCGGCCGGAGCGCATCGAGGAATGGGCCGCGTGGCGGAAGGCGGAGAAGATCGCGCTCGACGTGACCGACGGCAAAATCTGGCTCGATGAAGTGGGCGATTCGACCCACTACCATGCCGGCTATGTGCGCCCGCACTGGGACCGCGCGATGATTCAGGTCGACCATCTCGGCCAGCACATCTTCTACCGCACGAAGAACGGCGGCTGGTCGTAAAGAGCTCTCTGTCCGCTCCTGGCAGGAGAAGCGCGCGCCTTCGGGCGCGTGTTTCTTTTCAAGGTGGGCGAAGATGCGGGCAGTGACATTGGACCTGTCGTCAAACCGGACTTGGTCCGACAATCCATTCCATGAGCGTCTGGGCCCAGCTTCAGCGCTACGGAATGGATGCCATGGTCGAGCCATGGGCATGACGACAATCTGAAGTGGCCCGACGATTGCGCCGCCTACCCCTCGATCCGCGAAAAGTCCGCGACGGCGAGGGTGGCGCGGCGGAGCATGTTCAGAAGCTTCAGACGATTTTTTCGTAGCGCCGGATCGTCGGCATTGACGGTGACATTCTCGAAGAACGCGTCGACGGCAGGGCGCAGCTCGGCGAGCGCGCGCATCGCGCCCTCGAAATCCTCGTTCTCGACATGCGTCCGCGCATGGCTTTCGGCCGCCTCCATCACGTGGAAGAGCGCCTTCTCCTCCGGCAGCCCTTGCGTCTCGATCAGATGATGGTCGGGGACGTCGGCGAAGGCGCCCTCGCCGTCCTTCTTCTCCTCGGCGCGGAGAATGTTCGCGGCGCGGCGATAGCCGACAAGGAGATTCCTGCCGTCGTCGCGAATCGAGGAATTTTCCCAGCGCCTCGACGCGGCGGACGATCATCAGAAGATCATCCTGCGCTTTGCTTGCCTTCTCGCCCGCGCCTTCGGCGCTCCCCGTCTCACGGGAAAGCGCGAACACGGCGTCGATCAGATCGTGCCGCGCGCCGGTCTCGCGGAGATGAACTTTCAGGCGATCGGCAAAGAAGGCGAGGAGTTCTTTGATAACGACCGCGCGCATCTTTCCGAGGAGCTCTTCAAAGGGGGCGCCGTCATATGCGTCAACCAGGCGCTCGATGAGGTTTTGCATGCGCTCTTCGGCAAGGTGGCCGTCGAGGGCGGGATAAAGCGGTACGCGTGCTCGGCTTTCGAGCACAATGCGGATCACCCCCAGCGCCGCCCTCCTCAGCGCGTACGGGTCCTTGCTCCCCGTCGGCTTCTCGTCGATCGCCCAGAAGCCGACCAGCGTGTCGAGCTTGTCGGCAAGCGCGACGGCGATCGACACCGGCTCCGACGGCACCGTCGTTCGGCCCCTGCGGCCTGTAGTGATCGCGGATCGCGTCGGCGATTTCGGGCTTCTCGTCCTGCTTCAGCGCGTAATAGCGCCCCATGACGCCCTGCAGCTCGGGGAACTCGCCGACCATGCCGGTCGGTAAGGTCGGCCTTCGCAAGCCGCGCGGCGCGCTCCGCGTCGTCCGGGTCGGCGCCGACCAGCGGCGCCAGCTCGCGCGCGAGCCGCGCGATCCGCTCCACGCGCTCCGCCTGCGTGCCGAGCTTTTCGTGGAAGGTGATCGATTTCAGCTTCTCGGCGTGCTCCTAAGCGGGACCTTCAGGTCCTGCTCCCAGAAGAAGCGCGCGTCGGAGAGCCGCGCGGCGATCACCCGCTCGTTGCCGGCGACGATCTCCTTGCCGCCGTCCGCCGCCTCGATGTTGGCGGTCAGGAGGAAGCGGTTGGTGAGCGCGCCGGTCTTCGGCCCGCGCACCACGAAGCATTTCTGGTTCTGCCGGATCGTCAGCCGGATCACCTCGTCGGGGATGTCGAGATAGTCCTCGTCGAACGTGCCCATCAGCACGACCGGCCATTCGACGAGCCCCGCCACTTCTTCCAGAAGCCCCTCGTCCTCGACCACTTCGAGGCCTTGCGCGAAGGCGAGGTGCTTCGCCTCCGTCTCGATGATCGCCTTCCGCCGGTCCGTGATCGAGCACCACCTTCGCCGCCGTCAGCGCCGGCTCGTAATCGGCGAAGCGGCGGACCTTGATCGGCGCCGCGCCCGCCATGAAGCGGTGCCCGATAGGTGACGTTGCCGGCCGCGATCCCCGCGACCTCGAATTCGACCGACGATCGGCTCTTCCGTCTCCGGGCCGAAGGTGCAGAGGATCGAGCGGAGCGGCCGGACCCAGCGAAGGCTCGACGTGCCCTCCGCGGCGCTGTCGGCGAACGGCGAGTCGGCGGGCGCGGAGCGCGCCCCCCAGCGCATCGATTTCGGCCAGGGGAAGGCGCGGATCACCGACGGGCACGAGCTCCGCCACGACCGCTTCCGCCGCGCGGCCGGGCTTGGTCACGATCGCGACGTAGAAATCGCCCTTCTTCGGGTCCTTCTCGATCTTCGCCTGCGTCGATCGAGGCAAGCCCGGCGCCGCGCAGGAAGCCTTCGATCGCCTTGTCGGGCGCGCCGACGCGCGGGACCCTTGCGCTCCTCGCGCATGTCGGGGGAGCGCGCGGACAGGCCGTGGACGGTCAGCGCCAGCCGCCGCGGCGTCGCGAAGGCCTTGGCGCCCTCATAGGTCAGGCCGGCGTCGACCAGCCCGTCGGTCACCAGCCGGCGCAGATCGTCCGCCGCCTGACGCTGCATGCGCGCGGGAATTTCCTCGGAGAAAAGCTCTAAGAAGCAGATCGGGCATGCGGTCTCGCTCTCCGTCGTCACGCGCTGCTGGTTAGAAGAGCCGGGCCGTCGAAGTCACGCCTGCAGAGGGCGCGAGTTCGCCTGCTTGACGCGCCGAATTATCTACATCCTATCTAGATCATCGATGTAGATTTACGGAGATGGCCATGCAGCGGACCTAGCCCTTGTCGGATCGGCGGAGGAGGCGGCCGCCAACATTCAGCGATTTGCATCCGAGTTCGAGAAGAACACAGCGCTTCAGGAGCGCGTGACACTCGCGCACGATTGGTATGCGGTTCGCGCCGCAGGCCGATGGATATTCGGCCACAGCAAGTTCGTCGGGATACGACAAAAACAACGCCGCCCGCTACCTTGCGATATACCGCGACACGCAATGGCGGTCGGACGGAAAGCGGCTGCGAAACTGGTTCGAGCCCGTGGACCTCGGCACGCCGCTCGGTCGCGAGCTTGCGGAAGGCGCTGAGAGAGCTTTCTCGCGCGGAAGGAACCGCGTGCCACGCAAGGCAATCCGCATCAACGTGCTCAGCTCCGAGCTCGACAAGGTGCCGGCGTCTCATGCAGCGTCGCGGCACGCCGACCTTCTCGCCCGGATATCCTCCGATCCAGGCATTTGCGGCGGGCGACCCTGCATCAAGGGCACACGGATGCGGGTCTCCGACCTCGTTGAAATGATGGCACAGGGCGCGACCAAGACGGAGATTCTGGAAGACTTCCCCTACATCTTTGAAGAGGACATCGCCGCAGCGCTCGCCTATGCCGCACGCGCCGACGGACCACCGAATCATCCGCGCGGTCTGAGCGCTTGCGCTTCCTCGTCGACGCGCAGCTTCCGCCGGCGCTCGTGCGCCAGCTGGCGGCGCTCGGCCATGACGCAGAGCATGTCAGCGAGGTCGACCTCGGCGGGCAATCAGATTCCGAAATCTGGGCCGCGCCGTCGCGACCGGTGCCGTCATCATCAGCAAGGATGAGGATTTCGCCGTGCGAGCTCAGGACAGCCGATCCGCCGTACCGGTGGTCTGGATCAGGCTCGGGAACACGACCAACCGTGTGCTCTGGGCAGGCGCTTGAGCCGCGCCTCGGGGAGATCGTCGATGCGCTTCAGACAGGAGAGCGCCTGATCGAGGTCGCGTAGCGCGAGCCCCCTACCAGCCCCGCCGCCACCGCCGCCTCCTCCGCCGCCCGAGCCGCCGCCACCGCCGAACCCCGACGAGCCGGACGAGGAACGCGGCATCGAGGCGGCAAGCGCCCCGGTCGCCGCCGAAACCGTCGAGGCGATCGAGCGGCCGAAATCGCCGCCCGACCAGCTGCCGCCGCGGCTCCAGCCCGGCGTGTAGTAAATCATCGGGTCGGAGTCGCCGGGATGGGCGCGGGCAAGCGCGGCGGCAAAGGCGTTCGCCCAGGGCCTTTCCACATCGAGCGCCACCGCGTAGGGCAACAGCGCCTCAAAGTGCGCGCTGGTGATTTCCGGCGCCTTGTCGATGTTGAGCCGCCCCGATTCGGCGGTCTCGATATACATGCGCAGGCCCGCGAGCTCGTCCATCACCGGTCGCCCGAGCGTCGTCGGCGCGCGCAGAAGATAGAAGAAGAGACCGTTCAGCGCCGGGAACACCAGGACCAGCACGACGACAAGCGAGTGATGTGCGACGGCACTCAGGATCGATACGGTGAAGCTGCCGTCGACGCGCGGAACGCCCGCCAGGAAATGCGCACCGAAGCTGGTGAGGACCGCAGCCCCAACCACCAGCGAGATCGCCGCTTGCAGGATGGCGCCGGCAGACGCGGCGCCGAAAATCCCGCGCAGCGACCGGGATCAAGAAGATGCCGAGGAAGACGCCGACGAAACCGACCGGGATAATCGCCGCGACTTCGTTCCCGCCGAGACCGCCGAAGAAAAAGATCGCGAGGAAAACGAGAACGGTCAGTGCAAGTCCGCCGATGAAATAGGCGGTGTTGCGGCGGAAGAACTTGTTGCCGCTCTCCTTCTCGATGCTCTTGCGGAATTTTTCGCCGATGCTCTGCACCGAGGTCGCGTGCGAGCGGTTGATCTCGGCGCGCCCTCCCCTCGCCTCGACCCAGTCGAAAATCGCCTGCTCGCCCGGGGGAAGCGAGGTCGCGCCGCCGGAAGGCTCCGCCTTGGTGCGTTCCAGGGTGAGCTCGCCCTTCGTCCGTTCAGTCGAAGATCAAGAGCCCGCGGACGGCGAGACTGAGCGCGGCGGCGGTGAACGCGCGCCAGGCGTTGCCGCCGAATCCCCAGTGCTGGATATAGCTTGCAAGCGCCGGCGACACGCCGTCCGGCGCGATGAAAGAGCGGGATGATCGTGCCGGCCTTCGGATCGCGCCCGACCGCGTTCCACGCGGCGGCGTAGTAGCCGAACACGCCTATGAAGCCGACGATGCCGATGATCCAGCCGCGGTTGTCGCGCAGGAAATAGCGCGAAATTCGTCTCCGCGCTCGGCGGCACCACGGCGTCAGACGGGATCTCTTCGACGAAGCGTCAGGCCTTCGCGCGGCGCAAGCCTTCGCGTGGTCTGGACGGCGAGCACGCCGTCGGTGACGGCGCCGGCGAAATCGGTGCCGCGCTCGCCGTAGCGGCCCGGTATAGGCGGTCCAGCGCACCGGCGCCGCGCCGCCCGGAAGCGTCACCCGCCCAAGCGCGACGGCGATCGGAAAAGTCCAGGCATTGCCAGTGACGTTCCAATAAAGCTCCGGCTTGCCGTCGAACCAGCGGATCTGCCGGTCGGTCTCGTAGGTGAAGACGTAGGTGTGGGACCCCGGATCGACGAAGACATCCTTGTCGCCGGCATAGATCCGCATCCACTCGCCGAGACGCTGGGTGAAATGCGGCTCCTCACGTCCGTCACGCGTCACGTCGAGGAGCTTGAAGCCGACTTCGTGAACGGAGCCGTTCGCATCCTGAAAGGTGAGCGGAAAGTCGCGGTAGATGCCGTGCCTGATCTGGTTGCGTTCGGCATTGACGCGGATCGTCTCGACGACGGTCAGCGTTGCGTCGCGCGCGACCGTGACGTCCGACTGAAAGCTCTCGATGATCTCTTCGGCGGCCGCCGGCGAAGCGGCTGCAAAGACGGCGGCCAGCAGGGCGAGCAGGCGGAGCGAGGCGAAGACCGCCGAGAACCTCCCGCTAAAGGGGTCGAGACTTGTGGGCCAAAGGCGAAGCAAATCCCGGGAGGGGGGCAGCCATCCCGGCGTCGCTCCCGCCTCCCGAAACCGGCTTCGCTCCGCTTGCCGCTTTCGACCTCTCCTCAACGGAGAGGTTGAACCGACCATGGCGCCAATCATCTTCGTTCGCTCAGGTCTGGAACGAGACCTTCGGCACGGCGCGGTCGCCCGGCTCCTCGATCTCGAAATAGTGCCGCTTCTCGAAGCCGAACTGGTTGGCGACGAGGTTGCGACGGGAAGGACTGCACCATCGTGTTCAGGTTGCCTGACCGCGCCGTTATAGTAGCGCCGCGCCATCTGGATATCGTTCTCAAGCCCGCTGAGCTGCTGTTGGAGATCGAGGAAGTTGGCGTTCGCCTTCAGCTCCGGATAGTTCTCGGCGACGGCGAAGAGCCGCCCGAGGCCAAGCGACAGCGCGCCTTCGGCCTTGGCGCGCGCCTCAACGTCGCCCGCCGGCACCGACTGCGCCCGCGTTCGGGCTTCCGTCACCTCGTCGAACACCCCGCGCTCGTGCGCGGCGTAGCCCTTCACGGTCTCGATCAGGTTTGGGACGAGGTCGGCGCGGCGCTTCAGCTGAACGTCGATGCCGCTCCAGGCCTCCTCGCTCATCTGCCGCGTCGACGACCAGGCGGTTGTAGATGAAGACGGCATAGAGGACGGCCACCACGACGACGGCAACAATGATCCAGAGTATCATCGGTATGCCCTTCCTTCCGGCCCGCTTCGAGGCCGGCATCGCGCCGGAACGCTGGTATTCTTCAATTCAGCCGCGGGAAAGGGAGGAAAGAGCGTTTCCGCAGCTTATTCGGCCCGCCTTATCGGCGGCGCCTTAACGGAGGCTTGCCGATGCAAGGGCCGAGCCGTGCCTCGCGCCGTCAGCGTTCGCGGGCCTGCGGCGTGCGCGTCTCGGTCGTCCCGCGCGGGGTAGAGGAGAAGGCGAAGTCGACCGCCTCGAGCACCTGACGCTCGGGCGTCTCCTCGGCCGCGAACCCGATCCGCACGGCCATGCCGTGGCCGGAGACGAGGTCCTTCAAGCGTTCCTGCAACCGTTGCATCGCGAACGGCTCGAGCGGAATTGTGAGCACCGCTTCCTGCGGCGCGAGGACCAGATCGAGGCGCTTGCGGGCGTCGGATTTCACCACCATGGCGCGGGCCGGGTGCACGCGGCGGTCGCCGGCGGCCGCACGGTAGCTGATCTCCCCCATCAGCATGATGCCCTCGCCCTCTTCGCGCCCGCTGCGGCCAAGCCGCACGTTGAAGGTCCAGCCGGTGGCGCTGAAGAGCATGGCGGCCCTTGCCGCCGGTTTTGACTTGTCGCGGCCGGCCGGCTCACCACCGGCCTCGCGCGCAGCGCCGCGCGCTTCCCGGCCTTCTTCGGTCATGTTCAACGTCCCCCGCCGGCCGTTTCGAGCCAGGCTGCCCCGCACGACTTTGCCAGATTTCTGACTCTGAGGATATAGCTCTGCCGCTCCGTCACCGAGATGACGCCGCGGGCGTCGAGAAGGTTGAAGACGTGGCTCGCCTTGATGCACTGATCATAGGCGGGAAGCGCCAGCCGGTGGACGCCGCCGTCCTGCGGTTTGCCGGCTTCGAGCAGCGCCGAACATTCCCTCTCCGCATCCTCGAAATGCCGCTTCAGCATCTCGGTGTCGGCGAACTCGAAATTGAAGCGCGAGTATTCCTGCTCCGCCTGCCGGAACACCTCGCCGTAGGTGACCTTCTCGTTGCCATCGCGCCCGTTGAAGTTGAGGTCGTAGACGTTGTCGACCCCCTGCACATACATGGCGAGGCGCTCCAGGCCATAGGTGAGCTCGCCGGAGACCGGCGCGCAGTCGAAGCCCGCGACCTGCTGGAAATATGTGAACTGCGACACCTCCATGCCGTCGCACCAGCATTCCCAGCCGAGCCCCCAGGCGCCGAGCGTCGGGCTCTCCCAGTCGTCCTCGACGAAGCGGAGATCGTGGAGAGCGGCGTCGACGCCGATCGCGGCAAGCGAGCCGAGATAGAGGTCCTGCAGATCCGGCGGCGACGGTTTCAGGATCACCTGGAACTGATAATAGTGCTGCAGCCGGTTCGGGTTCTCGCCGTAGCGGCCGTCCTTCGGCCGGCGCGAGGGCTGCACGTAGGCAGCGTTCCACGGCCGCGGCCCGAGCGAGCGAAGCGTCGTCGCGGGATGGAAAGTGCCGGCACCGACCTCCATGTCGTAGGGCTGCAGAACCGCGCAGCCGTAATCCGCCCAATAGCGCTCAAGCGCCAGGATCAGGCCCTGGAAGGAGCGGCGCGGGTCCATGTGGCCGGCGTCGGCTGCGTTCAGGCGAGCGCTCACGCGAGTTCCATTCGGATCGGCTTGGAAGTTCGCGCGTGGGTGCCATGCGGCGGGCAAAGGGTCAAGACGGGGGCCGGCAAGCGACGTCGCGCCGGCAAGCGACGTCACTACTGCCCGTTGGAGCTTCCGCCCATCATTCCGCCATTCCCCATCATTCCCCCCTGGCCTTGCATCATGCCGGAAGTGCCGCCCGAATCGTCGCCGCCTTCCATATGCGCCTTGATTTCTGCGGGAATGTCGCTTTCCGAGAATGTCTTCTGCACCTCGGCATTGTGGACGAAGGCAACGATGTCGGCGAGGTCCTGGCCGTCGAACTCGACCTGATGGCCGAGCTCGCTATGCTGCATCTTGATCATCGGTTCGGCGCCGCGCCACATCCTCGCAAAAAACGCGAAGGGGTTCATCTGCGGGGTCATCGTGGAAGCGTCGAGCCGCGCAGCGTCGGTACCGCCGACGCCATTGATCGAGTGGCAGACGACGCAGCCCTTGCTGGCAAAAAGCTCTTTGCCGCGCTCGGGGTCCATCCGCGGCAGCACAAGCCCCGGCGCGACCGCAATTCCCGTCGTGTCCGCAGCGCCCGCCGGCGTAACGAGATAGCCGGCTCCGGCGATTGCGGCGACCGCCGCCACGGCGACCGCGATGCATTTGATCGTGCAACGCCTCATCGTCCCCTCCTTCGGTGCTTTTCGGTCGGACAGGCCGACGAGGGATCGATCAGACCGACCGTGCCGTTGCCCTTTATGCGCCTTTGCGTCGCTGCAACAACCCGCGGGCGGCGTCAGCCGGCGAGCGTCTTGCGGCGGTCCTCAAATTCCTGCTTGTCGATCTCGCCGCGCGCGAAGCGCTCCTGCAGGATGCGGAGCGCCGAGTTCTCGGGCGGAGCAGAGGCACGCGGCGCGGAGCCGCCGCTCAAGCCGCGCACCACAAGCACGATCAACAGGATGATCACCGCCCAGAACAGGATCATCGCCAAGCCGCCGCCGAACATGCCTCCCCCTCCCCAGCGCCACATCCATTCATGGCCTGTCCAGGTCTGAGCCCAGGCGGGGGATGCGCCGAGCGCCGCCAAAGACCCTCCCAAGAAAAGCGACTTCATTGCCATGGCTCGCCAGCCTCCTTTGCCGCCAATCCGCGGCGCAATCGTCGCGGCAAAACTCTTCCTCACAAATATAGAAAGCCGCGCCCGAATTCCCAGGCTCCACGGCCGTTTTTCGCGACGCGCGCCAAGCCGAACATGAGCGATTTGTAAGGGCGCAGGCGGGCCTTGTCAGGCCCTTGTCAGCTACGTTTTGCGATAGTGCGGCATCGGTCGAGTAACGCGACCGGCTTAACCTTTGTTAACAGAAGATCGCAGGCTCGTGAAAAAGATCGCTCTTTCCCTCCTCGTCGTCGCGGCATCCGGCGCCTACGTCTGGAGCCAATCGGGCGCGAGCACGCCCGCCGATCCGCTCGCCACGCTGCCGCAGAGCGACGGCGTCTTCACCGGCAGCATCCAGAAGAATTCGGTGAGCGCGCCGAAGTTCACCCGGGCGAGCGCCTCGAACACGCCGGCGGCAAGCGTGCAGCTTGCGCCGTTCGTGATCAACAGGCCGTCCGAAGAGTCGAATAGCGCGCCGCAATACCGGCAATCGACCGAGCAGCCGGCGACGCAGACGGTTGCGTCGTTGCCGCTGCCGCAGCCGTCGGCGCCACCGCCGCCGCCGCCCGCCCCAACACCGGCACCAACCGCGACAGCGGTGACCGCGACGTCGACGGATGTGGCGTCCCTCATCGCGGCGCCGGCAGCGCCTGCGCCTGGCGATGCTCCCGCCGCTCCGGGGATCATGGACGCGCGTCTGCCGCGGCCGCGGCCGACGTACCAGCCGCCGGCTGCAAGCCAGACGACGACGCCTCCAACAACTCCCGTCGCAGTCAGCCAGACCTCCGGCGGGCAGTTCGTGGACGGCATTTATACCGGTCCCGTGGTCGACGCCTATTACGGCCTGATGCAGATCCAGGCGATGGTCCAAAACGGGCGCCTCGTCGCGATCCGGGCGCTCCGGTATCCGTCCGACCGGCGCACCTCGATCTTTATCAACCGTCAGGCGCTGCCGATGCTTCGCGATGAGGTGATCCAAGCGCAGAGCGCGAATGTCGACATCATTTCCGGTGCCACGTTCACGAGCGAGGCCTTCATCCGCTCGCTCGGCACGGCGCTGCGAAAGGCCACGTCATAGTCGCAGCGCAAGACCGGGGTCGTGACGCGCATGGCCGACAATATCGGAGCCTGTTCAACAAAGTGACGAAGCTTCTCGACGACTTTCTCGACCACATCACCATGTACCGGCTGGTGCTCTACTATCTTATAGCGCTGGTCGGCGCGGCATTCGCGTTCGGCTTCTTCAAGATCATCCCGCACGATCCGACCGCGATCGCCTTCTCGGTCGTGCTGATCCTCGCAGCGTGCTGGGTCACCAACGCCGTCTTCGCGCGCATCTTCGAAGTGCCGGTCAACGTCGAGTCGATCTTCATCACCGCGCTTATCCTGGCTCTCATCCTCGACCCGGTTTCGGCGTCCGACGGCAAGGGCGTCGGCGTTGCGATCCTCGCGTCGGTGTGGGCGATCGCGTCGAAATTCATGTTCGCGGTCGGGCGAAAGCACATCTTCAATCCGGCGGCGCTCGGCGTTGCGCTGACCGCGCTGCTGCTCGGCCGGCCGGCGACCTGGTGGGTCGGCGGCAGTCTTCCGCTGCTGCCGATCGTGCTGATCGGTGGCCTCCTGCTGGTGCGCAAGCTCAGGCGCTTCGACCTCGTCGTCACGTTCGCCGTCGTCGCGCTTGCGACCGTGCTCGCCACCACCGTGCCGTCGCAGTTCGGCGCCGTTCTCCGTGCGACGCTCTTCTCGACGCCGCTTTTCTTCTTCGCCTTCGTCATGCTGACGGAGCCGCTGACGGCGCCGACGATGCGCATGCCGCGGCTCGCCTTTGCGGCGCTCGTCGGCTTCCTGTTCGCGCCGAACGTCCATGTCGGCTCCTTCTATCTGACGCCGGAGCTGGCGCTCCTCGCCGGGAACCTCTTCGCCTATCTGATCAGCCCCAAGGGACGCTTCGTGCTGACGCTCGAGCACATCGAGCAGGCGGCCGCCGACACCTATGACTTCGTCTTCCGGCCGCATCGCAAGCTCGCCTTCCAGGCGGGCCAGTATCTCGAGTGGACGCTCGGTCTCGACAGCGCCGACAACCGCGGCAATCGCCGCTACTTCACGGTCGCCTCGGCGCCGAGCGAGGACGCGGTCCGCCTCGGCGTGAAGTTCTATCCGGCGTCGAGCGCCTTCAAGCGCGGGCTCGGCGCGATGGAGCCTGGCGACACGATCTACGCCTCGCAGATCGCCGGTAATTTCACCCTGCCGGCGCGGCGAGACAGAAAGCTCGCCTTCCTCGCCGGCGGTATCGGCATCACGCCATTTCGCAGCATGCTTCAGCACCTGATCGACGAGCAGGAGGCGCGGCCGATCATCGTTCTCTACGGGAACGAGACCCACGACGACATCGCCTATCGCGACGTGCTCGAAGCCGCCGAGCGCACGCTTGGCGTCAGGACCATCCACGCCGTGGCCCGCGGCGCGCGGCGCGGCGAATATCCTGGCTTCATCGACGCGCGGCTCGTGCGCGAGGCGATCCCCGACTATCGCGAGCGCATCTTCTACATTTCCGGGCCGCAGGCGATGGTCCAGGCGCTCAGGAAGATGCTGCGCTCGCTCGGCGTTCGCCGCTCCAGGATAAAAGTCGATTTCTTCCCGGGTTTTGCCTAGGCCGGATCATCGTTTCGCGAATTGACGGTCCGCTCGATCTCGTTGTTCTGTCGCAATTCCGGACAGAAAACCGGTTCCCACTTTTCCTGGAATTGATTTAGAGACATTCTCGCCTCAACAGGCGGACGGATGCATGTCCCGCGGTCGCCCGCCGGTTCAGGCCAGTGGGCTACGGGAAGACGCGATGATCCTCAGAGTCCTCTCCATGCTCTGCTTTGCCGCGGTGATCCTGATCGGCGTCCAAAGCATGCTCAACTCGAACCGCCAGGAATTTCTGACTGGATCCGTCGGCGCGATCGCCGCGGTCACGGCGCTCTATCTCTACAGGCGGCACAAGAGGGCGAAGGCCGCACGCGAAACAATTCGCCGCTAGCTCCGCACAGCCGGCAAAATCAGCGTTTTGCCGGTCGCCGGTGACGAATGGGCTTTGAACGAGGGAGAGGGAAATGACGATAGGTCCAATGGTTCGCTCCGCATGGTTCGCCGCCGCCGTCCTGATCGCGGCTTCCGCTCCCGCCCGGGCCGCGGGCCAGGAGACGACGTTCAGGGCGCTCATCAATCAGGGCTACCAAGTCGTCGCGACAAGCGTCATCACCAACGAGCTGAACAGCGGCAACGGTTCGGGCGTGCTGGTGACCCTTGAGCGAGGCAATTCGGTCGCCGTCTGCACCCTGGGAATCGCCGAGTTCGAGAACATGAACGATAAGCTGGAGACCGACGCCAAGGCCTGCGACTATCGCACCTACTGACAAACGTCAGCCGGCGGTCGTCACGCGCACCCACCAGTCCGGCCGTGACGCGGCAATCTCGGCCGCGGCGGCCTCGGCTTCCCATGCTTCCGCATAGAGACCGAAGCAGGCGGAGCCCGAGCCCGACATGCGGGCGACAAGGCAGCCTCGCGTGGCGCGGAGCCTCGCAAGCACGGCGCCGATCTTCGGCGCGAGCCTCAGCGCCGGCTCTTCTAGATCGTTGCGGCATTCGGCGAGCCAGTCGGCGATCTCACGCGGCATCGCCGCCGCGGGCGGATCGGCGGGCGGAGGATTGTCGCGCCGCAAGAGCGCGTTGAAGGCCTCGGCGGTCGACACCCCCTCGCCCGGCCAGACCACGACGAGCGGCAGCGCCGGCCAGCCTTCGACGGCGACAATCTCCTCGCCGATGCCGCGGGCGCGGAGCGCGCGGCAGGAAAGGCACATCGGCACGTCGGCGCCGAGGCCAAGCCCCACCGCCGAGAGCTCGTCCGGCGACAAACCGGCGCCGAAGAGCCGGTTCAAGCCGAACCAGCACCGCCGCCGCGTCGGCCGATCCGCCGCCGAGGCCGGCCTTTGCAGGGATGTGCTTCTCGACGCGGATCGACGCTTCGGGCTTCAAGCCCGTCGTCTCGAAGAATGCCGTCGCGGCGCGAAAAACGAGGTCTGTCGCGTCGCCCGGCGCGTGCGTGGCGAAGGGCCCGTCCACCGCCAGCGCAAGCTTCTCTGCCGGAGCGATCGTAATGCGATCGCCGATCTCGCCGGCAAACACGGCGATGCTGTCGAGGAGGTGATAGCCGTCGGGGCGGCGGCCGGTGACGTGGAGGACGAGGTTGATCTTTGCCGTCGCCGAAAGCGTCACGCCATGCGCGGGCATGTCATCCCGATCCGTCGCGTTGCGGACCGTCGGCGCGCCTCGCGCAGAGCGATCGGCTCGCAGCGCCTCAGCCTGCCTTGTTCGGAGCGGCAGCGTTCTTGACCGTGTTGTCGGCAGGCGTCGACCCGGGCTTCACAACGGCGTCGGTGGCATCCGTCTTTGCAATCTCCGGCTCGATCAGATGCTCTTCGGCAATCTTCCTCAGAATGATCCGGAGCTCGTCGCCTTCGGCACCAAAATCGCGCGCGTGCCGCCATTGGAACTGCGCCTCGAGCTTCCGCCCCGTCTTCCAATAGGCGTCGCCGAGATGATCGTTGATGACCGGGTCGTCGGGACGCAGGCTGATCGCGCGCTCAAGCGCGTCGACCGCGTCGTCTGGTACTGGCCGAGGCGGTAATGCGCCCAGCCGAGACTGTCGACGATGTAGCCGTCGTTCGGGCGAAGGTCGACCGCCTTCTTGATCATCGCCATCGCCTGATCGAGGTTGGCGCCGCGGTCGACCCAGGAATAGCCGAGATAGTTCAGGACCAGCGGCTGGTCGGGACTGAGCTCCAGCGCCTTCTTGAAGTCGGCTTCCGCCAGCGGCCACCGATCGGTGCGCTCGTAGGCAATGCCGCGGAAGTAGAACAGCGTCCAGTCGCCGGGCTGCGGTGTCCCGGTGTGATCGATCGCCTCTGTATAGACGTCCGCCGCCTCCGCGAAGCGCTCGCGCCCGCGCAGCATGTTGCCGAAAGAGACGTAGCTCTGGACGTCGTCGGGATTGTCCTTGATCGCCTGCTTGAAGGCCCCTTCCGCTTCGTCGGTGCGGTTCGTGGCATCGAGCGCGACCGCGGCCCTGAGCTGCGCGGCGGCGTGGAAGGGCGCGTCCTGCGGAATCGACTGGTAGGCCGCGATGGCCGCTTCATTCTGGCCGCTCGCTTCGAGAAGATCCCCGAGCGACAGGGCCCCGAGACCGCCGGCGATATTCGGATCGAGGTAGAGCGCGAGGCGAAGATAGAGGAAGGCGACCTCGGTTCCGCCCTCCTGCCCAATCGCTGCGCCGATGCCGGCGAGCGCTTCGGCGGCGCCTTCGACCGGATTGGCGACGGGGATCACATGGGCGCGCCCGGCGCGGATGTCGCTCAACGCCGCCTCCGCCAGAGAGTTGCTCGGGATGCGCTTCAGGAAATCCGTCAGCAGGTCCTCCGCGTCTTTGGTGCGGCCGGCGACGGCGAGGGCGCGCGCATAGGCCTCGGTGATGCGCACGGCGTTGGCATCGCGGCTGCGCGCCGCTTCGAGATATTTCAGCGCGTCGTCGGTGCGCCCGGCGGCAAGCGCGATATAGCCGCTGTGCAGGAGCTTGAAGGGCTCGTACCAGTCTTCGCCTTTCAGCTTGTTCAGACCGTCCAGCGCCTTGTCGACCTCGCCCTGGCCGAAGCGCGCCCAGGCAAGCACGAGGGCGTTGGTCAGATCGGCGAGCACGCCGGCGCCGGGGTCGGTCAGATCGGTGACCGCAGCGCCATAGTTGCCGGTGCGGATCTCCTCGGTCGCGAGCACGATGCGCGCGGCATGATTGCCGGGCTGGCGCTTGCGCAGCTGCTGTGCGAAGCCGAGCGCATCGCTGATATCGCCGGAGCCGGCGCTCAAGACGAGCGCACGCTCAAGCAGAAAGAGACTGCCGGGGTCGGATTTCAAGGCTTCGCGGTAGAAGCTCGCGGCGTTCGACACGTCTTTTTCGACATCGGCCGTACGGGCGGCGAGATAGGTTCCGGAGAGGCTCGTCGGGATATCGCCGTCGCTCCCCGTCGCCGCAACGGCCGGCGCGGCGATCAGCATCGGCGCTGCTGCAAGCACAGCCAGCCAGCCAAAAATGCGCGGCGCGAATCGCGTCATGGTTGGTCCCTTCAATTGCGCTCCGGGATACCGCGGGCGGCGTCCGGGAGCAATGCTTCGACCGGGCACGGGCGCCAAAGCCGCCCGGCCTTCACGTCAATGTGCGCGGGCGATGCAGAACGCCACCGCCTGCAGCAGCGCCGCCTTGAAGCGCTCGTCGGGGAGCGGCGCCAGCGCGTCGCGCGCCATGGCGCCATAGTGGCGCGCCCGTTCCACGGTGTCTTTCAGGGCGCGGGTGCGGTCGAGAAGCGACACTGCGTGCGCGAGATCGTCGGCGGCGATCGAGCCCTTGACGAGCGTGCGCCGCCAGAATTCGCGATCGGCGTCGGTGCCGCGGCGGTAAGCGAGCACGATCGGCAGCGTGACCTTGCCCTCGCGGAAATCGTCGCCCACGTCCTTGCCGAGCGCGGGCGACTGGCCGCCATAGTCGAGGGCGTCGTCGATGAGCTGGAAGGCGATGCCGAGATTGGCGCCGTAGGAGCGGAAGGCCGACCTGACGCTCCGCTCAACGCCAGCCACGACCGCACCGACCTCGGCGGCCGCAGAGAAGAGCACGGCCGTCTTCGCCCGAACCACGTCGAGATATTCGTCCTCGGTCGTCTCTGTGTTCTTGGCGGTGGTGAGCTGCATCACCTCGCCCTCCGCGATCGTCGCCGCGGCGGCGGAGAGCACGTCGAGCGCCTCAAGCGAGCCCACGTCGACCATCATCCGAAAGGCCTGGCCGAGCAGAAAATCACCGACCAGCACGCTCTCCTGATTACCCCAGACGAGGCGCGCGGTCCGCTTGCCACGCCGCATCTCGCTCTCGTCCACGACGTCGTCGTGGAAGAGCGTCGCGGTGTGCATGAACTCGACGCTCGCCGCGAGCTTCACATCGGAATCGCCGCGATAGCCGCAGGCGCCGGCCGAGGCGATCGTCACCATTGGTCTCAACCGCTTGCCGCCGGAATCGATCAGGTAGCGGGCGACCTCCGGGATCAGAGCCACGTCGGAACTCGTGCGCTCGATAACGAGCCGGTTCACCCGCTCCATGCCGGCGGCGGTCGCCTCCACCAGCGGGGAGATCAGCGCCCGCTCGGCCGAAGATTCCTCAAATGACAGGACGACGCCCAACGGCTTCTCCTCTAAACCACCGACCATAAGCGCCGAAACGGCCGGAACAAAGCGACACGATGGCACAATTCAGCAGATTTCCGCCGACCCGCCCACCGCGCGGCCCGGCAAAACCGCGAAGCCGGTCTTCTCGTGGAAAGGCCTCGCCGCGCGGCCCCTTGCCGCAAGGCCGCGCGCAATTCCACCAGCGCCGAAATCGCTTTAGGGTCTTTGCGTGATCGAACTCCTGCGCAGCAACGACGCGGTGCTCATTTCCTTTGCCGACGCGCTTTTGAACGAGGCGGGGATCGAGCATGCCGTGTTCGACCAGAACATGAGCGTCATGGAAGGCTCGCTCGGCATCCTGCCGCGGCGGATACTCGTCGCCCGCCACCAGCTCGAGAATGCCCGCCGCATCCTGACCGAGGCGGGGCTCAAGCGGGAGCTTTCGTGACGATGAGCGCCGAGGCGGAGGCGCGGGAGGCGCGCTCGCTCGATGCCTTCCTCGGCGGGCTCGTCACGCTCGTGCAGCCGCTCAATGGCCACCGCGCGGGGCTCGACGCAGCACTCCTTCAAGCCCTCGTCCCGGCGGGCGCCGCCGGTCTCCTGATCGACCTCGGGGCGGGTGTCGGGACCGTCGGCTTCTGCGTCGCCGCGCGCGCGCCGGCGCTCGCCGCGATCGGCGTCGAGCGAGATCCGGGGCTCGTCCACTGTGGGAACGAAGCGCTTGCGCGGCCCGAGAACGCCGCTTTTGCAAGCCGCGTGCGCCTCGTCGCCGCTGACGCTTCGAAGCCTGAGGCGGTGCGCCGGCACATCGCGACCGGCGACGGTCCGGTAAGCTTCGTGCTGATGAACCCGCCCTTCGACCGCGAGGGGCGCGTCCGCCGATCGCCCGACACGCGCCGCGGCGACGCGCATGTCGCGGCAGCCGGGCTCCTCCGGTCCTGGTCGGCAAATGCGGCGGAGCTTTTGGCGCCCGGCGGCATCGTCGGTCTCATTCACCGGCCGCCGGCCTTGCCGGAGATTCTCGAAGCGCTTGCCGGTCGCTTCGGCGATATCCGCATCCTCCCCGTCCATCCGAGCGTCGGGGCCGCGGCGAGCCGCATCCTCGTCACCGCGCGGCGCGGGCGGCGCACGCCGCTTGCGATCGCACCGGGGCTCGTCCTCCACCGGGCCGGCGGCGCGTGGACGCCGGAGGCCGACGCCATCCTGCGCGGCAAGGCGGAACTTGATCTCTAAGCGGGCATTGACCTAGGCCATCACCGGGGCTGGCTAAATTTCCTGCGTCGCGGCATTTTTGACCGATGAGCGAAACACCGAGCTGGCGAAGAAGCGTGCTTGAGCCGATCGAGGCGGGCCTCGGGCGAGTTTTCCCGCGATATGGCGCGCCGGTCGTCCCCGTCGTGCGCCTTTCCGGCACGATCGGCCGGGTCTCGCGCTTTCAACCGGGGCTGACGCTTGCCGGCGTGGCGCCGCTCTTGCGCAAGGCCTTCGGCATCAGCTCCGCGCCGGCCGTGGCGCTCGTCATCAATTCGCCCGGCGGCTCGCCGGTGCAATCGCATCTGATCTACAAGCGCATCCGCGCGCTCGCGACGGAGAAGGAGAAGACCGTCATCGTCTTCGCGGAGGATGTCTGCGCGTCCGGCGGCTACATGATCGCCTGCGCGGGCGACGAGATCGTGGTCGATCCGTCGTCGATCATCGGCTCGATCGGCGTGGTCAGCGCCGGCTTCGGCTTCGTCGAAACCATCCGCAAGCTCGGCGTCGAGCGGCGCGTCTATACGTCGGGCGACTTCAAGGTGATCCTCGACCCCTTCCAGCCGGAGAAGCCTGAGGACGTCTCCCGCCTCAAGGCCATTCAGGAGGAGGTGCACGATCATTTCATCGAGATCGTCAGGACGCGGCGCGGCGAGGTGCTCGCCAAGGACCGGGACCAGGACATCTTCTCCGGCCAGTTCTGGTCGGGAAAGACAGGCGTCACGCTCGGGCTCGCCGACCGCATCGGCGACCTCCGCACGGTGCTGAAGGAGCGCTACGGCGACAAGGTGCGGCTCAAGCTCTTCACCACGGAACGGAGCTTCTTCGGGCGGAGGGGCGTTGGAATTGGCGGCGCGGTCGGCGCGGCCTTTGCGGAGCGGCTCCTCCTTGACCTCGACGAGCGCGCGCTTTGGGAGCGGTACCGGCTCTAGAGTATAGTCCGGGAAGCGGGTCTCGGATCGGTTCGCGGACGGAGCGAAGAAATCGGTTTCGCCAGGGTTCGATCGGAATAGAAAGGGCGCCAGGAGACGAAGACATGCCTCAGCTCATCATCGCCGCCGTCATCGTCGCCGGCGGCTGGTACGCGTGGAAGGCGCTGAAGCGCGAAATGGCGCGCGTCGACCGCGATCTCGAAAAGACGCGTGGTCGCCCGACCGAGACGCTGACGCAGGACCCGAAGACCGGCCGCTACCGGGTCAAGCACAAGCATTGAGTCTTCGAGCGCGCTACGCTTCCGACCGGAGGTCGTAGACCAGTTTGGCGGCCACCACGTCCAAGATCGCGACCCCTATTGAGTTATAGATGACCGTGGCGCCCTCAGGCACGACTTTCTTTCCCGCATAGACCTCGCCGATCTCGGCGAATATCGCGCAGCCCGAGCCTCTGACATTTCCCGATTCGGCGCGCGCTCCGTCGACCGTCTCGACAATGACCGTATGCGCCATTGCCGCGTCGTCGAGCTCGCGGCCATCGGGACCGTTCCAGCCGACGGCGCTGACGAATGCGCCGGGCTTCAGCCATGCGCCCCGCAGGATCGGCTCTTTCGCCGCCGTAGCGCACACCACGATATCGGCGTCGCGCACCGCCGGCGCCGCGGCGGCGAAGAAGGTGGCGCCGACGCGATCGGCGAATGCGCGCCCCCTGGTCGCGTCCCTCGCCCACACCCGGAGCTCCTTCCAGGCCCGCACTTGCGCCAGCGCGTGCACATGCGCGCCGGCCTGAACGCCGCTGCCGAGGATCGTCACG
Organism: uncultured Alphaproteobacteria bacterium; assembly: GCA_963750115.1. GTDB lineage: Bacteria > Pseudomonadota > Alphaproteobacteria > Rhizobiales > Afifellaceae > DASWJZ01. Next base: position 117,457 of record CAVVPM010000017.1, read on the forward strand.
ACGTCGACCGATTGCGAGGCCAGCTTGCGCGCCGCGGCGGCGGAGCTCGCCGCCGTCCGCATCTCCGTGATCAGCCGCCCATCCATCAAGGCAAGCGGCGAGCCGTTCTCCTTGTCGAGGACAAGTATGACGGCCTGATGCGTGGGAAGCGCAGTCCCGGCGTTGCCGTGGAACAGCGTGACGATCTTCACCGCCATCGCAGATCCGATCGCCGGCATGGCGGCAAAGAAAGCGTCCTTGCCCGGCACCCGAAGGAGCTGGCGAACCGGTTGGGTCACCTTGCCCTGCGACAGCTCGGTGAGGGCCGCCTCGACGGCGTCGATCAACGGCGGCCATTTCAGCAGGCGCGCGACCTGCTTCTCGCCAAGGATCGGCAACTGCTCCAGTTCGGGCGCCATCGACCGCTCTCAGATGCAAACCGAGATTGCGCGCAAAGTCGCGCCGTCGCAATGCCGTGCACCGGAGGTCGGCGTTGGCGCCCGTCACATGTTGATATAGACCGGCCCTTCGCCGCCCTGCGGCGGGACCCAGGTGATGTTGGCGTTCGGATCCTTGATGTCGCAGGTCTTGCAGTGGACGCAGTTCTGCGCGTTGATCACGAAGCGCGGTGCGTCACTCCCCTCCTCCACCCATTCGTAGACTCCGGCCGGGCAATAGCGCGCCGACGGACCGGCGTAGATATCGTGCTCGCTCGCCTTCTGGATTTCAGCGTCGGCGAGGCGAAGGTGCACCGGCTGGCCTTCCTCGTGGTTGGTGTTCGACAAGAACACCGAGGAGAGCCGGTCGAAAGTCAGAACCCCGTCGGGCTTCGGATATTGGATCGGCCGGCAGCGGCTCGCGGGCGCAAGAGTTGCAGAATCCGCCTTGCCGTGACGCAGCGTGCCGAAGAACGAGAAGCCGAGAAGCTGGTTCGTCCACATATCGAATCCGCCGAGCGTGACGCCGGCAAGCGTGCCAAAGCGCGACCAGAGCGGCTTGACGTTCCTGACCCTTCTCAGGTCGCGGCCGATGTCGGAGCCGCGCCAGGCCGCCTCGTAATCGTCGAGCGTGTCGTGGGAGCGGCCGGCCGCAATTGCGGCTGCGGCATGCTCCGCCGCTAGCATGCCGGAGAGCATCGCGTTGTGGCTTCCCTTGATGCGCGGCACGTTGACGAAGCCCGCGGCGCAGCCGACGAGCGCGCCACCGGGGAAGACAAGCTTCGGAACGCTCTGGAAGCCGCCCTCGGTGATCGCGCGTGCGCCGTAGGAAATGCGCCGCCCGCCCTCGAACGTTTCGCGGATCGCCGCATGCGTCTTGAAACGCTGGAACTCCTCGAAGGGCGAAAGATAGGGGTTCCTGTAGTTCAGGTGCACGACGAAGCCGACGGAAACGAGGTTCTCGCCGAAGTGATAGAGGAACGAGCCGCCGCCGGTCCGCCGGTCGAGCGGCCAGCCGAAGGAATGCTGGACGAGGCCGGGCCGATGCCTTGCCGGATCGACCTCCCAAAGCTCCTTCAGCCCGATGCCGAATTTCGGCGGCTCGCACCCTTCGTCGAGCGCGAAGCGGCGGATCAGCTCCTTGGCGAGCGAGCCGCGCGCGCCTTCCGCGACGAGCACGTATTTGCCCAAGAGCGCCATGCCGCGCTGGTAGCTGGGTCCCGGCTCGCCCGCTTTCGTCACGCCCATGTCGCCGGTCGCGACGCCGATGACACGGCCGCCCTCATCGGTCAGCACCTCGGCTCCGGCGAAACCCGGATAGATTTCGACGCCGAGCGCTTCCGCCTTCTCAGCGAGCCAGCGGCAGACCGAGCCGAGCGACACGATGAAATTGCCGTGGTTCGACATCAGCGGCGGCATCACCAGGTTCGGCAGCCGCAGCGAGCCGGACGGCCCGAGCCAGAGGAAGCGGTCGTCGGTGACCGCCGTCTTGATCGGCGTCTCCTCGCTCCGCCATTCCGGCATGAGCCGGTCGAGGCCGACCGGATCGATCACCGCGCCCGAGAGAATGTGCGCGCCGACCTCCGCGCCCTTCTCGAGGAGCACGACGGCAAGCTCAGGATTGAGCTGCTTCAGGCGGATCGCAGCGGAGAGCCCGGCCGGGCCCGCGCCGACGATCACCACGTCATATTGCATGCTCTCGCGCTCAGGCAGCGCGTCGGGATCGGACAATCTTCTCGCTCGCCTTGTCTTGTCGCTCCGCAAGACCTAGCGGCGGCCGGCTGGGCTGTCCAGGAACCGCGGCTTCCCTCTCCGCCCCTTCTTATGGAAAGAAGGCGTATGGCCCGCGCGACATCAGAAAACGCCGATCCCCTCGACGTGCTCCGCTTCTACGCGGAGGCGGGCGTTGACGTGGCGCTGTCGGAAGAGCCCATCGACCGCTTCGCGCTTTCGCGCGCGCAGGCGGAGGCGGCGGCAGAACGAAAGAACGCCGGGCGGCAAGCGCGCTTCGAACCGCAGGCGGCGAAGCCGGGCCGCGCCGCGACGGAACGCTCCGCCGCGCCGCCAGCCGCGCGCTCCGCTCAGCCGGCCGCGCTCTCCGTTCCATCCGAGGCCGCGATCATGGCCGCGCGGGAAGCCGCCGCCACCGCCGAGACGCTCGAGGCGCTGCGCGAGACGCTTGCCGGCTTCGAGGGCTGCAATCTCAAATTCACCGCGACGAACCTCGTCTTCGCCGACGGCAATCCGGAAGCGCGCGTGATGTTCGTCGGCGAGGCTCCGGGCATGGAGGAGGACTTGCAGGGCCTTCCCTTCGTCGGCCGCTCCGGCCAGCTCCTCGACCGCATGATCGCCGCGATCGGGCTTGACCGGCAAAGCGCCTATATCGCCAACGCCATCCCCTGGCGGCCGCCCGGCAACCGCACGCCGACGCCGCAGGAAACCGAAATCTGCCGCCCCTTCATCGAGCGCCAGATCGCGCTCGCCGATCCGGATTTCCTCGTCATCCTCGGCGGCGCCGCGGCAAAGCAGCTCTTCAAGACCAATGAGGGCATCCTGAGGCTGCGCGGCAAGTGGCGCGACTATGACACGGGCCTGCGCAAGATCCGCGCGCTCGCGACGCTCCACCCCGCCTACCTGCTGCGCCAGCCCTTGCAGAAGAAGCTCGCCTGGCGGGATTTCCTGAGCCTGAAGGAGGCGCTCGACACGGCGAAATGACGACGTTCCCCGACGAAGGACGCCTGCTGCTGCCCGAGGAAGGGGAAGCCTGCAGGTCACCGACTCTTCAAGGCGGCCGGAAGCGGAAGCCCTATGCGCTCGACGCCGCGGCGGCCGCTTAAGCGCCCTTTTTTCTAGTCATAGTGCTCGACTTCCTTCTCGTAAATGTATCTCGTCGCCGACATGAGCCTGTGGAACTTGCAGCCGTACGTTGGCCGGATCGCTGTGTCAGCGCTCTTATCCGCTGCTATCCTCACGGGCGGCTCGGCCGGGCACGCGCTGCTCCGCGCTGAGCCCCACAAGAGCCGCGACAGGGCATTCATCCTGCCCGTCAACATCATCGACGGCGCGGACGACCGCGACTCGCTCCTCAAGATCGGGCCGGCGCTCGGCCTCTCGGCGGCGGAGATCGTGCGCATCCGCGAAGTGTCGGGGTTCGTCGGCTGCTTCCTGCCGACCCCTTCGGTCGGAAGCGGCGCGCTGTTCCTCACCAATCGCCAGATCATCACCGCCGCGCATATCTTCTTCACGCGCGACGGCCGCCCGCGCTCGCACTGCTTCTTCAAGAACCAGGCCTCCGATCCGGTCAAAGTCGACATCCTGACCGGGCCGGGGCTTGCTGCCTTCGGGGGCATGCCACCCAGGGCCGGCTCCAACGAGGATTTTGCCATCGCGACGCTCGCCGAGCCGATCCCCGGCGCCGTCCCCTTCCCGGTCGACGAGAAGGTGCCGGTCAAGGCGGGCGACCGGCTGATCGTGATCACCGCGCATCCGGCCGGCATGGAGCGGGAGGTCGATCCCGGCGTCCCGGTGGCGCAGGCCTGCAGCGTGCGACGCGTGCCGATTTCGAGCGCTGCTACCAGCTTCTACCGTAGCGATTGCGATGCGAGCGGCTCGTCCTCCGGCGGCATGCATCTCGCCCGGGTCGGCGGGCGCCTCGTCTTTCGCGGCGTCACCATCACCGCCGGTCCGTGGCAGGATCCGCGCTTCCGCGGCGCGCCCTATGACGAGAAGGCCGGCAGCGTCACCACCGCGCTTGGAACCGACGCGGCGGTGCTCGCGGCCGGGCGGCGGCTCGCAGGCGAATAGTCGCTGCGAATGCCGCCGCAACGCGCCGCGCGCCCGCGAACGGGCGGCTTTTTTCCGGATCGTCGTTCGTCCGCCTTGGGCTAGGATGGCGGCTTGGCAAGCGGTTCGAATCGAGCCTCCGTGAAGATCGCCCGTCCCTCATTCCTGCGCACCAGCGTCGGGCCGCTCACCCTCGGCTTTCTCGCGCTCGTCGTGCTCTCCGGCTGGATGACCTGGTTTCTGTACCAGCAGAGCGCTCGTAGCGCCTCGATTCGCCGCTCGATCCAGATCGAGAGCGATCTGCACCGATTGCTGTCGGTCCTGCAGGACGCCGAGACCGGACAGCGCGGCTATCTCCTGACCGGCGACCAGAGATACCTCGACCCCTTCAACGAGGCGCTGACAAGTGTCGACAAGGCCTTCTCCGGGCTCGCGCAGATCGGCATCGACCGGCCCTACCTCCAACCTTCGCTGTCGAAGCTCCGCGAGGTTGCGGATCAGAAGCTGGAGGAGCTCAAGTTGACGGTTGCCCGGCGACAGGCCGGAGACGTGCAAGGCGCTCTCGGCGTCGTGCGCAGCGGCACCGGACGGTCGCTGATGTACGACGCGCGCAAGATGATCGACGACATCGTCGAGCAGGAAGATCAGCGCCTCGATGTCTTGCAGGCAGCGGCGGCGCGGACGCGGGCCTCGCTGGAAATCGCCATCTGGTCGGTTCTCGTCTTCGTGCTTCTCCTTGGCGCCTATGCGATCGGCAGCGCCTGGCGGCTGACGGCCGGGATCTTGCGAACGCGCGACGCGTTGCGCGCGGCAAACGAAGATCTGCTGGCGGAGGCGCGGCGGCGCGAGCAGGTCGAGAACCAGCTCCGCCAGTCGCAGAAGATGGAGGCGATCGGCCAGCTCACCGGCGGGCTCGCCCACGACTTCAACAACATGCTTGCCGTCATCGTCTCGCGGCCTCAGCCTGCTCAAGCGGCGCATCGCGCGGGGCGAGCCGAACCTCGGACGAACTCATCGACGCGGCGATCGACGGCGCGCATCGCGCCAGCACGCTGACGCAAGCGGCTGCTCGATTTCTCGCGCCAGCAGGCGCTGGTCCCCGAGCCGGTCGACGCCAACAAGCTCGTCGCCGGAATGGCAGAACTGCCTCAGCCGCACGCTCGGCGGGCAATTCGACTCGAAACGGTGCTCGGCGGCGGGCTGTGGCTGACGCATGCCGATCCGAGCCAGCTCGAGAACGCCATCCTCAACATCGCCGTCAACGCGCGCGACGCCATGCCGGAGGGCGGCCGGCTGACGATTGAGACGCAGAACGCCCATCTCGACGAGCGCTATGCAGCGGAAAACGTCGAGGTGAAGCCCGGACAGTACGTGCTCATCGCCGTCACCGACACCGGCGTCGGGATGCCGGCCGACGTCATCGCCAGGGCATTCGATCCCTTCTTCACCACAAAGGAGGTCGGCAAGGGAACCGGCCTCGGCCTGTCGCAGGTCTTCGGCTTCACCAAGCAGTCCGGCGGCCACGTGAAGATCTACTCGGAGCCCGGCGCCGGCACGACGGTGAAGCTCTATCTGCCGCGCTATTTCGGCGCCAAGGAAGGCGCTGGCCGCATCCGCCGCCGCCCCGATGAGCGCGGCGAGTGGGCGAGGTCGTCCTCGTCGTGGAGGACGAAGCGGGCGTACGCCAATTGACCGTCGAGGGCGCTGACCGAGCTCGGCTACATCGTGCTTGAGGCGGAAAGCGCGGCGGACGCCCTGCGCGTGCTCGACGAGCGGAGCGACGTCGCATCTTCTGCTGACCGACGTGGTGATGCCCGACATGAACGGCCGCAAGCTGGCCGAGGCTGCGCTGCAGCGCTTTCCGAAGCTGCGGGTGCTCTACATGACCGGCTATACGCGCAACGCGATCGTGCATAACGGCGTGCTCGACGCCGACGTCCAGCTTCTCTCGAAGCCGTTCACGCTGGAGACGCTGGCGCTCAAGGTCCACGCCGCGCTTGCGGGCGGCCAGCCGGCGACAACGCGTTCAGGTCGCGGCTAAAGCGCAATCGGTCGCCAGAAGGGGCGCGCCACATTGCCGGCCGGTTTTGGGTGGCGGAGAACGTCGCCAGCATCGCTTGAACCGATTCGGATAGACCTTGGCCCGCCAGATCGTCCCCGTCCTCGCGCTTCTCCTCTCCACGGCGTTCCTGCTCGCGGGGAACGGGATGCTCGGCCTGCTGCTGCCGCTCCGCGGCACCGCCGAGGGCTTCTCGACCGGCCAGCTCGGCCTCCTCGGCACCGGCTGGGCGACCGGCTTCGTGCTCGGCTGCCTGACGGCGCCGATCGTGGTGCGCCGGGTCGGCCATATCCGCGCCTTTGCCTGCTCGGCCGCCTTCGCGGCGATCATCATCCTCTTCAACGGGCTCCTGGTCGAGCCGCTCGCCTGGATCTTGCTGCGCGTCGGCTCCGGGTTCTTCACCGCCGGCGCCTTCATGATCATCGAAAGCTGGCTCAACGAGCGCGCGTCGAACGAAAGCCGCGGCACGATCTTCGCAATCTACATGATGGTCACCTATCTCGGCATTACCGGCGGGCAGCTCGGGGTCGGCGCCGGCGACCCGAAGGCGTCGACGCTCTTCATGGTCGGCGCGATTCTCTTCGCCTTCGCCATCCTGCCGACGGCGCTCTCGACCGCCGCCTCGCCGCGCCCGCTGACGCGCGTCTCGATCGACCTCAAGAAGCTCTTCCACAATTCGCCCGTGTCGTTCCTGACCGTGCTCCTGACCGGCGTCGTGAACGGCGCCTTCGGCACGCTCTCCGCGGTCTGGGGCGCGCGGATCGGCCTCTCCACGCCGCTGATCGCGATGATGGCGAGCATCACCGTCGTCTCCGGCGCGCTGACGCAGCTTCCCGTCGGCCGCGTCTCCGACAAGACCGACCGCCGCTACGTGATCGTCGGCCTCGCGCTCGGCGCCGGGCTCGCCGGCCTCGCCATCGCCGTGCTCAATCCCATCGACCCGGTGATCGTGCTGACTTTGACCGGGCTCTACGGCGCCGCCACCTATCCGATCTACGGAATCGCCGTCGCGCACGCCAACGACTACGCCGATCCGAGCGAATTCGTCGCCGTATCGGGCGGGCTTCTGCTCCTTTACGGCGCCGGCACCATGCTCGGCCCGCTCGCGGCAAGCGCGGCGATGGCGGGCATCGGACCGTCGGCGCTTTTTGTCGTCACCGCCGCGAGCCATGCGCTGATCGCGAGCTATGCCTTCTACCGGACGTTCAAGCGCGCCCCGATCCCGGAGAGCGTGCGCGAGGCGTTCACGACGGTGCCGGCGTCGCGCGCGCTGACGCCGGAATCGGCGACCCTCGACCCGCGCGCCGGCGAGGCGACGATGCTGGACGAGGTGCCGATCGGCGCGGCCAAGTGAGGCTTGGTGAGGGTTGTGGTATGAAAGCGCCTCCAAGGAACCAGCGCCCAAGATGTCGAAACCCACACAGCCTCGCCCCTTCGTTCCCGTCCGCATCGCGGTCCTGACCGTCTCCGACTCGCGCTCGGCTGCCGACGACAAATCCGGCGACACCCTCGCCGCGCGGATCGTCGAAGCCGGACACACGCTTGCGGCGCGAAGCATCGTGAAGGACGAGATCGACGAAATCCGCGCGGCCGTGAAGGACTGGATCGCCGATGACGCCGTCGACGTGATCATCACCACAGGCGGCACCGGCTTCACCGGCCGCGACGTGACGCCGGAGGCGCTCGAGCCGCTCTTCGAGAAGCGCATGGACGGCTTCTCGGCGGTCTTCCACCGCATCTCCTACGACAAGATCGGCACGTCGACCATCCAATCGCGCGCGACCGGCGGCGTCGCCGGCGCCACCTTCATCTTCGTGCTGCCCGGCTCGCCCGGCGCCTGCCGCGACGCCTGGGACGGCATCTTGAAGGCGCAGCTCGACTACCGCCACATGCCGTGCAATTTCGTGGAAATCATGCCGCGCCTCGACGAGCACCTGAAGCGCGGCGCCGGCGAAAAGGGGTGACGTCCGCCGCGGGCTGGAATGCCGGCGTTCGATCGCTTACCTTTCCAAGTACTCGCCGGAGCTAGGGGGGCGAGCACGGCGAAACGCGGCCACCGATCGCGCATCCTGCGACCCCGGGGCTTCGAGCTAAGGAGAGCGCTCTGATGCATGTCGCCGACATCTTGAAGACGAAAGGAACGGCGGTGGTGACCGTTCGACCCGACCTCAGCATCGAGCATCTGGCGCAGCGCCTCCGAATCGGAGGGAATCGGCGCGGTCGTCGTCAGCGAAGACGGCCACTCGGTCGGCGGCATCATCTCGGAGCGCGACATCGTGCGCGGCTTCGCCGAGCACGGCACCGGGCTCACCACCAAGACCGTCGCCGATCTGATGACGAAGGCGGTGGTGACCTGCACGCCGGAGGACACGATCTCGCATGTCTCGAACGTCATGACCAAGCGGCGCATCCGCCATCTGCCGGTGACGGCGGGCGGAAAGCTCGCCGGCATGGTCTCGATCGGCGACGTCGTGCGCTACCGGCTCGACGAGCTGGAACTCGAGACGAACGTGCTGCGCGACTACGCGGTGTCGCGACACTGATCCTTCGAGCGACAGCACTACCTTCGCGCGAGGGGCGCCCCGCCCCTCACGCCCCCTCCCCGATATGCACCGCGAGCCATACGGTAGGCTCGTCGGCGGCGGTGAAGGTGACGCGGTGGCGCTTCCCCGCCGGCAGAAAGGCATAGTCGCCGGGTGTGAGGCGCCGCTCCGCCTCGCCCTCGACGGCAAGGCCGGCGGCGCCCCTGAGCAGGATCACCCACTCGTCGTGCGCCTGGTCGTAGCAAAACCCCGGCGGCGACGCCTGGCCGGTCGAGACGATCCGCTCGATGCGAAGCCCCGGCCGGCTCAAGAGGTCGGTGAGCTCTTCCTCCGCCGACCCGCGCGGCAGGTTCTCGAATATGTTGTCCATCGCTTCTCGCGTTAGTGGCAGCGGCTCAGGGAGGGCCAGCTTGCCCCCGCCTCGGGCGAGGGTCGAGTGAGGGCGCAACGCCCGCGACACCCTCTTCCTCACGAGGGACCGGGCGGCCGGCGGACCCGCCGGGGGAGCGGCGCCGTGTCGCAGGTCCCCGGGAGATACCCAGGAGACTTCCCCGCTGACCGGGGGCCGGCATTGCCCGGAAGGGTCCGCCACCTGCGCCCGAAGGGCGGCGGGAGGCTTCGCGCGGTACTATCCGGCCGGCGCGCGCCGACCCCCTCGGAACCCGCCCGCGCCTGCGGATTCTGACCGTTCGGCGGGGGTTTCGGCAAGCCGGCTCGCCTGGACGATTGCAGAAAGAGAGGCGGGATTTTCGCGCGGCTTTGGAAAATATTCCCAGATGTTCTTGCAACGTTCACGCCGATGAAGTAGTTATTCGTGCATGTTGAATTGCGCCTCCGAACAGCCCAGTATCGCCTCACGTGGTCTCCCCGACCCCGTCCTGACGGCCGGTGCCCGCCTCCGCGGGCGCCGGCCCGACGGGCCGCAAAAGCCCGATATTCTTGTCGAGCGTAGGCGGGGCCGGGGTGCCCAGACCAACATCTCCGGCCGCTACGAATCAAAGACCGCCGAGGCCTTCGACGACGAATGGGGCACGCTCGAAGAGCTGCCGCCGCTCAAGACCGAGGTGCAGATCGAGCGGGCGCGCAAGATCATCACGCGGAACCAGTCGCCCGACATCTCGTTCGACCGCTCCATCAATCCCTATCGCGGCTGCGAGCACGGCTGCGCCTACTGCTTCGCGCGCCCGACGCACGCCAACATGGGACTCTCGCCGGGGCTCGATTTCGAGACGAAGCTCTTCGTGAAGCCCGACGCCGCGCAGCTCCTGGAAAAGGAGCTCGCGGCGCCCGGCTACGAGCCGCGCACCATCGCGATCGGCACCAACACCGATCCCTATCAGCCGATCGAGCGCGAGTGGCAGGTGATGCGGCAGATCCTCGAAGTGCTGTCGAAGGCGAACCACCCGGTCGGCATCGTGACCAAGTCGGCGCTCGTGGCGCGCGACATCGACATTCTTGCGCCGCATGGCGGAGCGCGGGCTCGCCAAGGTGGCGCTGTCGCTGACGACGCTCGACCGCAGGCTCGCGCGCGCCATGGAGCCGCGCGCGGCAACGCCGCTCAAAGCGGCTGGAGACGATGGACAAGCTCGCCGCCGCCGGCATCCCGGTGACCGTGATGACGGCGCCGATCGTTCCGGCGCTTGAACGACATGGAGCTGGAGCGGCTGCTCGAAGCCGGGCGCGAGGCCGGCGCGCGCGAGGCGGGCTACGTGCTCTTGCGCCTGCCGCTCGAGGTCGCGCCGCATCTTCCGCGAATGGCTGATCGGCGAACTACCCCGACCGCACAATCACGTCATGTCGGTGATGCGGCAGATGCGCGGCGGCAAGGACTACGAATCCGAGTGGGGCGTGCGCCAGCGCGGCACGCGGGCCCTATGCCTGGATGATCGGCCGCCGCTTCGAGATGGCGGCGAAGCGGCTCGGGCTCAATGTCGAGCGGCGCAAGCTCCGCGACCGACCTCTTCGCGCCGCCGGTGCCGGTTGGCGGCCAGCTGAAGCTCGCGCTCGCGTAGCGCGGCCTCTGCCGTCGTCACGCCCTGACAGCAGTGCTCCCGCCTCATCCCCCTGAGGGGTCAAGGCCGTGCGTTGCGCGCGGTCGCGATTGCGCAGCGCGCCGCGCGCCTATCGGGGGCCATGGCGCTTGCCGAATTCGTCGAGCCGAAGAACGCTCGGCCCGCATCCGCCCGAGCTTCCGCGCCGAGCGGAAGCTCTTTCGCGAGGGTTTCGTCCGCGTCGCCGGCGTCGACGAAGCCGGGCGCGGGCCGCTCGCCGGGCCGGTGGTCGCGGCCGCCGTCGTGCTCGACGCCGAAGAAGATCCCGAAGGGCATCGCCGATTCCAAGATGCTGACGGCGGCAGCAGCGCGAGGCAGCTCTTCGCCGAGCTCTGCGAGCACGGCGGAGATCGCCTTCGCCTTCTCCTCGGTCGCCGCGATCGACCGCCTCAACATCCTGCAGGCGACGCTGCCGCCATGCGCCGCGCGGTGCTCGGCCTCGCCGAGCCGGCCGACGCCGTGCTCGTCGACGGCAACATGGTGCCGCAGAACATGCCGTGCGAGGCGCGGCCGCTCGTCGGCGGCGACGCGCACCTGCCTCTCGATCGCCGCCGCCTCGATCGTCGCCAAGGTCATGCGCGACCGGCTGATGGCGCGCTGCGACGCGAGCTTCTCCGGCTACGGGCTCGCCGCGCACAAGGGCTATTCGACCAAGGCGCACCAGGCGGCGCTCGCCGCGCTCGGCCCCTGCCGCCTGCACCGCCGCAGCTTCTGGCGCGTCGCCGCGTTCTACGAGCCGACGCAGGGCGAGCTCTCGTCGGAGGCGTGGGACAAACTCGACGCACAGGGACGATGCGGTCGCTCTAGGCATGATCCCGAACGTGGGAACCTCAGGAGAAGACGGCTACCGAGTCGAGCCCAGCTGATCGATAAGAATGGAAAGGGCGCTAGTTCAGGTTCTTGCGGACCGTGCTCGATCGAGCGCTCGACCAGCTCCTCGCCGGTCTTGCCCTTCGCCTCCTCCGCAAGGATGCGGCCGGCGGCGGCGGCGGCAACGTCGATGGCGCGGCTCCGGACCTCGGCGACGGCTTGCGTCTCGGCCTGCGCGATGCGCGCCTCGACCGCCTTGGTGCGGCGCGACGACGTAATCCTCGATGCGGGCACGGCGCTTCGACGGCGAGCGCCTCGGCCTCGTGCTTCGCCTGCGTCGATGATCGCCTGCCGCCTCGCGCTTCGGCCTCGCCGCGCTTCTTCTGTATTCCTTGAGAAGCGCCTCCGCCTCCTCGCGCAGCCGCCGCGCCTCGTCGAGCTCGGACCTGATCTTCGTCGGCGCGCTCGTCGAGCGCCTTCACCAGCATGCCCGGCACCTTCAGGTAGATCATGATGCCGAGGACGACGAGGAGCCCGAAGAAGACCCAGAGCGTGGCCCATTGGGTGGCGTTCATGCGCGATGCCCCTTCCGCCATCGCCGCCTCGACGGCCGCGCGCGATCTCGGCCTTGCCGACCTTGGCGCCGACCAGCACCTCGACCATCGTCTCCACGGCGTCGTTGGCGATCGCGTCGACGCCGGCGAGCGCCTGCGGCCTTCACCTTGCCGATCTCGCGCCTCGGCCGCGGCGAGCTTGTCATTCAGCGCGGCTTCGGTCCTGGCGCGGTCGGCGTCGACCTCCGCCTTCGCCGCATCGCGCGCCTTCTGCCCGATCTGGTGGGCGTTCTGCCGCGCCTCGGCGAGCGCCTGCTCGTAGGCGGCGATCGCCGCGTCCGATTCCGTCCTTCAGCCGGCCGGCCTCCGCCAGGTCGCCGGCGATGCGGTTGCTCGCGCGTCCTCCAGGATGCCGCCGATCTGCGGGACCGCCACGCGCCGCATCAGGATGTAGAGCCGCCCGAACGTGATCACCAGCCAGAAGACCTGCGAGCCGAAGGTCGACGGGTCGAAGGGCGGGAACGTTGCCGTGCCCGCCGCCATGCGCGCTCATGCGCCTCGGTCGTCGCCTGCGTGCCGGCGGTCGCCGGCGCGCTCGCAGAGGTTCATCTGCGCGAAGGCGGATGAGACGAAGTTCACGCTGCCGATGCCTCTTCAGGAGCCGGGCGACACGCGCGCCGCTCGCCGGCATCAGACGGCGAAGATCAGCAGCAGCGCGATCAGCAGCGAGAAGATGCCGAGCGCCTCGGTCACCGCGAAGCCGAAGATCAGGCGGCCGAACTGGCCGTCGGCGGCGGCCGGATTGCGGATCGCGCCTGCAGGTAGTTGCCGAACAGCGAGCCGAGGCCGATGCCCGCGCCGCCCATTCCGACGCAGGCGATGCCGGCGCCGATCAGCTTTGCAGCATCCGCGTTCCATGATGAACTCCTTGAGTCGGTGTGAGTGTGATGTCAGTGCGAGGGGTGAAGCGCGTCGTTCAGATACATGCAGGTCAGGATGGCGAAGACGTAGGCCTGCAGGAATGCGACGAGGATTTCGAGCGCGCGTCAGCGCCACGGTCATGGCGAAGGGGATGACCGCGCCGACCCAGCCGGCGACGCCCCAGGCGCCGAGCATCAGGATGAAGCTCGCGAAGACTTTCAGCGTGATGTGGCCGGCGAGCATGTTGGCGAAAAGACGCACGGAGAGGCTGATCGGCCGCGACAGGAACGACATCACCTCGATCGCGACGACGAGCGGCAAGAGATAGCCGGGCACGCCCTGCGGCACGAACAGCCCGAGGAACTTCAGGCCGTTGCGGTAGAAGCCGTAGATGATGACGAGCAGGATGATGGTCACCGACGAGCGACGGCGGTGATGACGATGTGGCTGGTCACCGTGAAGAAATAGGGCACCAGCCCGATCACGTTGCAGAACAGCACGAACATGAAGATCGAGAACACGAAGGGGAAGAAGCGCATCCCCTCCTTGCCGGCGCTCTCGCGCAGCATGTTCGCGACGAACTCGTAGGACATCTCGGCGAGCGACTGAATGCGCCCGGGCACGAGCCGCGCGGCTCGAGGTGCCGAGGATCAGGAGCGCCGCGATCAGCGCCACGACGATGAACATGAACAGCGCGGAATTGGTGAAGGCGAGATGCACGCCGCCGATCGTGCCGAAGTCGACGATGCTGTGGATCCCGAACTGATGGATCGGATCGACCTTGTCGGCAGCTGCTTCTTCCACGCCTCAATCCCCTTCTCGCGCCCGAGCGCCGGGCCGTCACTTCATTCCGGCCGCCCGTCCCTGCCGCGCCGCGCCGCTCCGTCATCCGGCTGGAGGCGCGCACAACATTCAACACGCCGGCGGCAAAGCCGAGCAGCAGGAAGCCGATCAGACCCCATGGCGACGTCCCCGCCACGCGGTCGAGCCCCCAGCCCAAGGCAGCGCCGACAAGAACGCCGGCAACGAACTCGCTCGCCAGCCGGAAGGCCTAGGCAAAGTCCGCGCTGCTCGTCCGCGGCGGCCGCTCCGCCGCCGCGCGCTCGCGCCTTTCGGCATCGAGATCGCGGGAGAGACGATCCAGCCGCCGGGCAAGATCGGCATCGGAACTCGACGCCGTCCTCGCCTGCCCGATTTCTCGTCCCGCGCCGCCATCCGAATATCCCGAAAAGCCGCTCTTCAGACAGGCGCGCAAGACAGGCATCGGCAGAGGCAAGACCCCTCCGAAACCGGGCGCACCATAGTTTTGCGCCCAGAGGGTGTCAAGGCGAGCGTGATCGCGCAACTGTCTGATAATACTTGAGTTTTCTAGCCCAAAGCGTGCTGCGGTAGCGCGTCAGCTCGCCTCGCGGAAACGCTCCGCCGCCTGCAAGGTCGACCGACACCACCTGCGAGACGCCGCGCTCCGCCATGGTGACGCCGAGGAGCCGATCCATCTGCGCCATGGTGATCGGGTTGTGGGTGACGACGACGAAGCGCGTCTCGGTGCGCTGGCGCATGTCGTCGAGCAGCTTGCAGAAGCGCTCGACATTGGCGTCGTCGAGCGGCGCGTCGACCTCGTCGAGCACGCAGATCGGCGACGGGTTGGTGAGGAAGACCGCAAAGATCAGCGCCAGCGCCGTCAGCGCCTGCTCGCCGCCGGAAAGGAGCGTCATCGATTGCGGGCGCTTGCCGGGCGGCCGCGCGATGATCTCCAGCCCCGCCTCGAGCGGATCGTCGGAGCCGGTCAGCGCAAGCTCCGCGGTGCCGCCGCCGAAGAGATGCTGGAAGAGGCTGACGAAATGGCCGTTCACCGTCTCGAAGGCGGCGACGCAGGCGCTGCGCGGCCCTCGCGGTTCAGGTTCTGGATGCCGAGGCGAAGGCGCTTGATCGCCTCCTCCAGATCCTCCTGCTCGACGCCGCATCTCGCCGAGCCGCGTCTCAAGCTCCGCGCGTCTCCTCCTCGGCGCGCAGGTTGACGCCGCCGAGCCGCTCGCGCTCGGCCTTGAGCTTGTGGAGCCGCGACTCGACGGCGCCCGCTTCCGGCAGTCTCGCGTCGGCCGGCGAGGCCGGCAAGCTCGCGCAGCTCGTCGAGCTGCCACGTCGAAATGCTCGGCGATCTGCGCGGCAAGCTCGGTCTTGCGCGCCGCCGCCGCGATCACCCGCTCCTCGTCGCGGCCGCGCAACTCGCGCGCCTCCGCCAGCGCGTCGAGCGCCGCGCGCGCGACTTCCTGCGCGGCACGGTGCTCCGCTTCCGCCGCGGCAAGTCCTTGCTGCGCCGCGGCGACGTCGGCCTCGGCCGCCTCCGCTCGCCGAGCAAGCGCGCGGCGGCGATCCTCGAAGAGCGCCGGATCGTCGGGGACGGCGGCGATCTCCGCGTCGAGCGCCGCGAGCCGCTCCTTCAGCTCGGCGACGCGCTCCCCGGCGCGCTGCAGGCGCGCGCTCCAGCGCTCGCGTTCGGTCGCGATGTCGGCGAGGCGGCGCATGCGCACCGTCTCCTCGTGCGCCGGCGCGCTCGGCTTCAAGCCGCGCTTCCGCGGCGCGGCTCGCGCTCCTCCGCCAGCGCCGCCTGGACCTCGTCGCGGCGCGTCTCAAGCGTCGGCGGCCTCGGGCAAGCCCGGCGAGCGCATCCTCCGCAGCGCGAAGCTCGGCGCGGTAGGTCTCCGTGTCGGTCTCGATCCGCGCCAGCGCGCCGGCAAAAGCGGAGACGCGCTCGACGACACGGCCATGGCGCCGCTCGGCGTCGGCCAGCGCCTTGCGGCGGGCCTCGAGCGCCTGCCGCGCTTCCTGCGAGCGCGTGCGCGCGCCTCCGCGTCGATGCGCTCGGCGTCGGCGCGGACGCTGCGTGGCGCGGCCGAAGACGACGAGCGCCTTCATCGACCGCGGCCTGCGCCGGCATCAGCGCCTCGCGCGACGACGCCGCATGCGGGTGCGCTGCTCAAGCCGGCGGGCGCGCGCCGCAGCGGAGCCCGGCCTCGGCGCATAGTCCGTCCCAGCGCCACAGCCCGCCGTCGACGGTGACGAGCCGCTGCCCGGTCGCAAGCCGCGGCTGGAGCGCCGCTGCAGCATCTCCCGCAACGACGCCGATCTGGCGGAGACGGCGGCGCAGGTTCTCCGGCCCGCGCACGAAATCGGCGAGCTGCGCCACGCCTTCGGGCAGCGACCGGATCGGCCTCGCCCGCCGGGGCCGCGCCCCAGTGAACCGGCGCTTCCGCGTCGAGCGACGCATCGAGGTCGTCGCCGAGCGCCGCGGCAAGCGCCTTTTCGTAACCGGGCGTGACGTCGAGTGAATTGAAGAGCGGCGGGAAGCGGGTTGCGTTCTCCGCATCGAGAAGCTCGGCGAGCATGCGCGCCTCGGCCTGAAGCGCGTCGAGAGCGCGCTCCGACTGCTCGAAGGGGCCGCGCGCGCGGCGCTCCGTCTCGCGGGCTGTCGGCACAGGCGCCTTCGGCCGCCTCCGCGGCCCACTCACGCTCAGCCGATAGGGCCTCGGCTTCGGCAAGCGAAGCGGCGGACGCGGCGACCTCCGCGTCGAGGCCCTGCTCCGCCATGATGCGGTCACGCTGCTCAAGCGCCGACACGCGCTCGTCCTCCAGCCGCCGCAGCTTTGCCTGCGCCTCGCGGATCGCGCGCTCGCGCGCGGCGCGCTCGGCCGCGGCGGCGGCAAGCGCGCCGGCGGCCGCCGAAAATTGCGCTTCCCAGGCCCTGACCGATGCGGCCGCATTTTCCGCCGCCGCGGCCGCGGCGGCGATCCGCTCCGCCGCCTCCTCGGTCTCGCGGCGAAGCTTCGCCTCCTCCGCATCGAGACGCTCGGCCGCGGCATCGGCGTCGCTTGCCGATGTCGGTCTCGTGGCCAAGATCGGCCTCGGCCTCGGCGCGGCGCGCGATCAGTTCCTGCCGCCGCGCCTTGCGCTGCGCCTCCTCGCGGTCGAGATCGGCGACCGCAAGCCTGCAGCGCGCTCCAGCGCCGCCGCGGCGGCGGCCGCCTCGTCGCGCAGCGCCGGCAGACGACCGGCCGATGCGGCTTCCGCCTGCGCCGCCGCCTCCTGCGCAGCCGCAGCGGCGGCGAATTGGGTCACGGCGTCGGCAAGCTCGGCCTCGGCCTCGGCGAGACGGGCGAGCGCGTTCTCCCAATGGATGACGTAGAGGATCGCCTCCGAGCGGCGGATCTCCTCCGAGATCTTGCGATAGCGGGTCGCCTGGCGCGCCTGACGCTTGAGCCCGTCGAGCCGGCCCTCGATCTCGGCCATCAAGTCATGCAGGCGGCCGAGATTCTGCTCCGCGGCGCGAAGTTTTTGCTCCGCCTCGTTGCGGCGGGCGTGCAGGCCGGAAATGCCGGCGGCGTCCTCAAGGATGCCGCGGCGCGCGATCGGCTTCGCCGCGATCAGCTCGGCGACCTGCCCCTGGCGGACGAGCGCGGAGGAATGCGCGCCGGTCGCAGCATCGGCGAAAAGAATCTGCACGTCGCGGGCGCGCACCTCGCGGCCGTTGATGCGATAGCTCGAGCCGAGGTCGCGCTCGATGCGGCGGGTGATCTCGATCGCCTCCGGGCCGCTGCCGTTGCCGGCGTCGTTCTCGGCGGCAAGCGTCACTTCGGCCATGTTGCGGGCCGGGCGATTGCCGGAGCCGGAGAAGATCACGTCCTCCATGCCGCCGCCGCGCATCGCCTTGTAGGAGCTCTCGCCCATCACGAAGCGAAGCGCCTCGACAAGGTTCGACTTGCCGCAGCCGTTCGGACCGACGATGCCGGTGACCCCGGGCTCAACCGGGATTTCCATGGCATCGGCAAAGGACTTGAAGCCGTGCAGGCGAAGGCTGGTCACCTTCATCTCGGCAGGCCCCGGGGGCCGGCGAAGAACTCGCCGGCGCGGTTACTTGAGCAGCGGCTCGATCGCCTTATCCAACTCGCCAAGCTCTAACGCCCCTTCGTACTTCTTGCCGTTGATAAAGAACGTCGGCGTGGCGTTGACGCCAAATGACGAGCCGCGGTCCCGGACGGCATTGATCGCGTCGAATAGTGACTGATTCTTGAGGCACGCATCCAGACTTTGCTCGGTGAATCCGAATTGTTTGGCCACGTCAAGGATGCCGGCCTTAACATCGCTCCCCGCGAGCCATTTGTCCTGGGTGCGGAAGAAGGTGTGCACAACATTGAAGAACTGGTCGGCCGGGGCGCAGCGGGCGACCATCGCAGCGGCGAATGCCGGGGCGTTCAGGGGGAACTCGCGGAAGATGTAGCGCACCTTGCCGCTGTCGATGTACTTGAGCTTGAATTCGTCGAACACCGTCGCATCGAAATGCGCGCAGTGCGGGCAGCTCATGGAGGCGTATTCGACGACCGTGACCGGCGCATCAGCCTGCCCCAGCACCTTTTCTTCAAGCTGGCCAGGACGATAGAGGTCGGCGGTGTTGACGTCCTGCGCCAACGCGGCGAGCGGCGCGAGGAGAAGCGCGGCGAAGAGCGGGACGGAGACGAAGGCGCGGCGGCAGAGTTTCAGCATTTCCTCTCCCTTTCAGGGACGATTAAGGCCGAAGCCCCTTGAACGAGACCTGAACGGCGCTTTTCGCGCGCCTGAATAGGGCATGGCCGTCAGGCGGGAAACGCGCATTTCGTCACGACCGTGCGAGAACGGCGCGGCCCAGGGCGCGCAGCGATTCCTTGAGCGGGCCGTCGACGCCGTCGAGCCGTTTCGCCAGCTCCGCCGGCAGTTCCGCCGCCGGCAGCGGCCTTTCCTCGGCGGCCTCGCCGCCGACCGCGCGCTGGACGATTTTCACCGCGCCGACCGCCGGATAGCCGAAATAGGAATTGAGACGCTCGCGCACCTGCCCGGTCTTCATGCGCGAATTGCAACGCAAGCGAGGGATCGCAGCGCACGAAAAGCGTCGCCGCCTTGCCGTCGCGCGGCCAGCGGATGCGCTCCGGCACGGTCCGCCCGGCATAGGCGGCGCCGACGATGTCCGGCCACCAGGCGATGAGCTCGGCGCGCGCGAGGCCGCGCTTGCGCAGCAGCGGGTCCAGCGTCTTGCCAATCAATTCGGCGACCGGCCTCGCCGCCGGCCGTGAGGGATGCGTCACTGTTGACGATGCTCCTTTGGCCCTTGCCTCGGACGAGGCGCGCGGCACATTGGCGCCATGCCCGTGAAGCTAGCGCAGCCGGCCGCCCCCGCAAATCCAAATCGCCGAACCGTTCCCCGCCCTCAAGCGTCGCCCGCTGCCGATCTCCTCGCCTGGTACGAGCGCTATGCGCGGCCTCTCCCCTGGCGCATCGGCCCGAAGGAACGGCGGCGCGGCGTGCGGCCCGATCCCTATCGGGTCTGGCTTTCGGAAGTGATGCTGCAGCAGACGACGGTGAAGACGGTCGGACCCTACTTTCGCACCTTCGTGGAGCGTTGGCCGACAGTGACGGCGCTTGCTTCGGCGGAGGAAGGCAGCGTGATGGCCGCCTGGGCGGGGCTCGGCTACTATTCGCGCGCGCGCAATCTGATCCAATGCGCCCGCGCCGTGGCGGAGCGGCCGGACGCGAAGTTCCCCGAGACCGCGGCCGAGCTCGCCGCGCTTCCCGGTATCGGCGCCTATACGTCGGCCGCGATTGCCGCGATCGCCTTCGACGAAGCCGTTGCGGTCGTCGACGGCAACGTCGAGCGCGTCGTTGCCCGCCGCTTCGCAATCGATACGCCCTTCCCGCGGGCGAAGCCCCTCGTCCGCGAGCGGCTCCAGCCACTCGTCCCGGAGGCGCGCGCCGGCGAGTTCGCCGAGGCGCTCATGGATCTCGGCGCCACGCTCTGCACGCCGCGAAAGCCGGCCTGCGTGATCTGCCCCTGGTCGCGGGATTGCCTTGCCCTCCACCAGGGGAGACAGGCGGCGCTCCCCTCCAAGACAGCGAAGAAGAGAGCGACCGACGCGCTACGGCACGATCTTCGTGGCGCGCCGCGCCGACGGCGCGATCCTGCTTCGGCGCCGGCCGTCACGCGGCCTTCTCGGCGGAATGAGCGAGGTTCCGGGGAGCGAATGGGTCGAGACGCGAAGGCCGCGCGGCACGCCGTCCGGTGGCGGCGCAATGGACCGCGCTCGCCGGAGCGGTCGAGCACGGCTTCACGCATTTCCATCTGAAGCTTCACGTCGAGCGCGCCTCTGTCGGTCTCGACACGCCCGCTCCGACCGGCCATTGGTGGTCAACGGCTCTTGCCGACGGAAGCACTCCCGAGCGTCATGAGAAAAGTGATCGAGGCCGCCTATCCGGGCGCCACAAAGGCAACGCCCGGCGGATGAACGAAATCCGCCACATCGTCTTCGACGTCGGCAAGGTGCTCGTCCACTACGACCCGCATCTCGCCTACGTCGACATCATCACCGACCTCTTCGAGCGCGAGGCGTTCCTGCGTGACGTCTGTTCGCCGGCGTGGAACGCCGAACAGGATCTCGGGCGGAGCTGGGAGGAAGCCGAGGCGGAGGCGATCGGGCGCCATCCCGACAAGAGCGACCTCATTCGCGCCTACCGCCAGCGCTGGCACCTCATGCTGTCGCATGCCTACGACGACAGCGTCGCCATCCTGCGCAAGCTCATCGCGGAGGGGCACGACGTGACGCTGCTTACGAATTTCGCCGCCGACACGTTTCGCGAGGCGGAGCGGCGTTTCCCTTTCCTGAACGAGAGCCGCGGCGTCACCGTCTCCGCCGCCGTGCATCTGATGAAGCCCGATCCCGCCATCTACGCGCGCCACGCCGAGACCTTCGGCCTCGTTCCCAAGGCAACGCTCTTCTTCGACGACATGCGCGCGAACGTCGAAGGCGCGCGCAACGCCGGATGGAACGCGGAGCTTTTCACGGGAGCCGCGAAGATGCGCGAGGACCTCGCGCGCTACGGCTACGTGATCCCGGTCTGAGCCTCGCGCTCAGACCATCATTGCGCTTCTGATCTCGGCGCGAAGCGCATCGATCGGCTGCAGCGCGCCCGCGACCTCGCTGTGCCAGAAGGTCCAGCCGTTGCACGCCTCAAGGCCCTGGACGGCGGCGCCGACCCGATGGATCGAGCCGACATGCTGACGCCCTTCCGCCTCGCAGAGGAGCGAGGCGTCGGCGCGGATTGTCGCCAGGAAGCGTTGGCGCGAATCGGTCAAGACGTCGCCGGCGGCGACGAGCCCCGCTTCGATCAGCGCCCCGAAGGGCACGCGCGGCTCGGCGCGCTTTCCCTCAAAGACCTTGAGCACGGCGCCGACCGCCGGCCGCGTCCGATCGATGCGGCGGCGGGCGGCCTCAAGATAGGTCGGATCGCGCTCGATGCCGACGAAATGGCGACCGAGCTTCTTGGCGACGGCGCCCGTCGTGCCGGTGCCGAAAAAGGGATCGAGAACGACATCGCCCGGCTTCGTCGTGGCAAGCAGCACGCGATAGATCAGCGCCTCGGGCTTTTGCGTCGGATGGATCTTGGCGCCCGCCTGATCCTTCAGGCGCTCCTCGCCCGTGCAGATCGGCAAAAGCCAGTCGGAGCGCATCTGAAGGTCGTCGTTGAAGACTTTTAGCGCATCGTAGTTGAACGTGTAGGCCTTGGCTTCGGCCGACGGCGACGCCCAGATCAGCGTCTCGTGTGCGTTGGCAAATCGACGGCCGCGGAAGTTCGGCATCGGATTGGTCTTGCGCCACACGATGTCGTTCAGGATCCAGAAGCCGAGGTCCTGCAGCGTGGCGCCGACACGAAAGATGTTGTGATAGGAGCCGATCACCCACAGCCCGCCCGTCGGTTTCAGCACGCGGCGGCACTCGCCGAGCCAGGCGCGCGTAAAGGCGTC
This sequence comes from uncultured Alphaproteobacteria bacterium, assembly GCA_963750115.1. Lineage (GTDB taxonomy): Bacteria > Pseudomonadota > Alphaproteobacteria > Rhizobiales > Afifellaceae > DASWJZ01. The sequence continues at coordinate 139,418 of CAVVPM010000017.1, forward strand.
GTAGGTGGCAAAGTCGGCGAAACGGTCCCACGCCTCGTCGACGCCGTCGACGCGCGACTGGTCGGGACGGTGAAGCTCGCCGGAAAGCTGCAGGTTGTAAGGCGGATCGGCGAAGACGAGGTCGACGCTCCGAGAGGGAAGCTTCGCCAGCTCCGCGATGCAGTCGCCTTGAAGAATGACGTCGCGCGGAAGGGCCGCCTCGCCCTTCTTTGCCAACCGAACGCGCATCACGCTACTCCGCACCAAACGACGGAAAGCCTGGCGGAACAGCGTGAAGCAGGGGTTAGGGAATGTGGTGAAGCGGAGGTAAATCCTAGGGGTTTCTCCCTAATCGGCCCTTAAAATCCCTGATTTCGGCTGATATAGACGGACATCGGGGGCTGGGAGGATATTCTTGTCGATGCGGCCGCTTGCATTTCTTCGGCCAGCCACGGTCGCCGGCTTGGCGATCGGGCTCGTCGCCACTTCCGTCTTCGGCGGCTGCTCGATCTTGAGCCGCCACCATCCCAAGACCACGGCGACGGCGCAAAACGACAGTGCCGGCACCGGCGAGGTGGACGTTCGCAAATATCTCGGCCCTAACTACTGCCCGGAGGTCCGCATCTTTGACGGGGCCCAGCTCATCCGCACCTATGAGCGCGGCCACCAGGGCGACCAGAACAGCGTCATCTGGCAGGCGTCGTTCGGCAAGACCGCGCGCGAGTGCCTCTACGATGCGCAAGGGGGGCTGACGCTCAGGATCGGCGTTGCAGGGCGGGTGATCACCGGTCCGAAGGGCAAACCCGACACGATCACGGTGCCGATCAAGATTGCCGTCGTCAAATACCAGGACTCGGTGCTCGCGACGGAGCGTTTCACGATTCCCGTCACCGTCCCCCAACAGGGAACCGCGCTCTTCAGCCAGGTGAAGGAGGTCTCGGTGCCCTCGCCCGGGGAGCACCGCGACTATGTCGTCTATGTCGGGTTCGACGTGGGCAACTGGGATCCGATGCATCCGAGCACCGAGGCGATCGCCACGCTATCCGCACCGACTGCGCCGGCCGCAGTCGAGACGCCGCTCGTGTCGCCTGCGCCGCCACCGCCGGCCGCCGCGGCGCACGCCCCGCCGCCTGCAAAGACGGCACAACCGACGAACGAGCTGCCGGTGCCGGCCGGCGGGTTTGTCCTTCAATAGTTCGTAGCGACGCCCCGCGCAGTTGACGGGTGGCGGAATTCCGCCCAAGAGTCCGCATTGCGGGTTGCGTCGCGCCCCGCATCGAATACGCCGCGCGGGAGAGTCTCGCCGAAGCTCGATCTGGGCCCGGCGGGGCGCCGAAGGAGCAACCGCCCCGGAAACTCTCAGGCGACAGGACCGCGCACAGGCGAGCGGCGCTCTGGAAAGCGGCTGCCGGAATAGCGATCCGGCCGCCCACCGAAGGAGTAACCGGCGGCCCTGTTGGTCGGCCTCGCCGGGAATCTCTCAGGTTCTCGTGACAGAGGGGGCACGAACGGGCGCATGCCGCGCCCTCGTGCAACGCTCGATCGCGCGGGAACCGATGGCCACTCAAAGCGAAACCTTACGCCGCACCGCGCTCTACGACCTCCACGTCGCGCTCAAGGCGCGAATGGTGCCGTTCGCCGGTTACGCGATGCCCGTCCAGTATGAGGGCATCCTCGCCGAGCACCGCTGGACGCGGGAGCATGCCGGACTCTTCGACGTCTCGCACATGGGACAGCGGCTACTCGTCGGGCCCGATCACGCGGCGACCGCCGCGTTTCTCGAGACGCTGACGCCCGGCGACTTCGCGTCGCTCGCGCCGGGGCGGATGCGCTACACGCTGCTTCTCAACGCGAGCGGCGGAATCATCGACGACCTGATGGTCATGCGCCCCGACCCGGCCGACAAGGGAACGCTCGGCCTCGTCTTCAATGCCGGGCGAAAGGAGATCGACGACGCGCACGTGGAAGCTATGCTCCCGCGACGCTTCGTGCTTGAGCGCGGCGACGACCGCGCGCTCCTCGCGCTGCAGGGTCCGGGGGCGATCGTGGCCATGACCTTGCATTGCCCGGAGGTCGAGACGCTGCCCTTCATGAGCGCCATGCCGGCGGAATTCGACGGTATCCTCTGCCACGTCTCGCGCTCCGGCTATACGGGCGAGGACGGCTTCGAAATTTCAGTCGCCGCGGAAGATGCCGAGCCGATCGCGCGGACCTTGCTTGCGCATCCGGAAGTGAAGCCGATCGGTCTCGGCGCGCGCGATTCGCTCCGCCTTGAAGCGGGCCTGCCACTCTACGGCCACGATCTCGACGAGACGACGTCGCCGGTCGAGGCGGACCTCGCTTTCGCCATCGCCGCGCGGCGGCGAACGGAAGGCGGCTTTCCGGGCGCGGAACGCATTTTGCGGGAATTGCAGCACGGCCCGGAGCGCAAGCGCGTCGGAATTCGTCCAGCGGGGCGCGCGCCGGTCCGCGACGGCGCCGAGATCGTCAGCGAAGGCGGCGCCAAGATCGGCACGGTCACGTCGGGCGGCTTCGGCGGCACGATCAACGCGCCGGTCGCCATGGGCTATGTCGAGACTCAATTCGCCGCGCCGGGGACCAAAGTCGCGACGCGCGGAAGACGCGGCGACGAGCCCGCGGAGATCGCCGCGCTTACCGTCGTACCGCACCGCTATTTCCGCCCAAATATCAAGAGATCGAGGAGCTGAGCGATGTCCAACACGCACTACACCAAAGAGCACGAATGGGTGCGGCTCGACGGCGACACCGCCACGATCGGCATCACCGCCTACGCCGCCGACCAGCTCGGCGACGTCGTGTTCGTCGAGCTGCCGGCGGTCGGGCGCAAGGTGAAGAAGGGCGACGGCACGGCGGTCGTCGAATTGGTCAAGGCGGCGAGCGACGTCTACAGCCCGATCTCGGGAGAGGTCGTGGAGACGAACGCCGCGCTCGCCGACAATCCCGGCACGGTCAACCAAGCGCCCGAGGCGGACGGCTGGTTCGTGAAGCTCAAGATCGCCGACAAGGGCGAAGTTGGCGGGCTCCTCGACGAGGCCGCCTACAAAGCCTTCCTCGACTCACTTTGAGGTCTCCGCAATGGCTCACGACTATCGCGCCACCATCGCATGGCACTTGGATGGCGGCGACTTCAACAAGGGTCAGTATAGCCGCGCGCATGAGTGGCGCTTCGACAGCGGCATCGTCGTCCCCGCATCCCCTTCGCCGGGCATCGTCCCGCCTGCCTTCCTGCGCGCCGATTCCGTCGATCCGGAGGAGGCGTTCGTCGCGGCGATCTCAAGCTGCCACATGCTGACCTTCCTCGACCTGATCCGGCGCATCGGCGTTGTGGTGGAATCCTACGAGGACGAGGCGATCGGCGTCATGGAGGAGATCGAGCCGCATCGCAAGGCCGTGACCAAGGTCACGCTGCGGCCGAAGATCGTCTTTCGCGGCTGCGCAGCCGGACGCGGCGACCCTCACCGACATGCACGAGAAGGCGCACAAATATTGCTTCATCGCCAACTCGGTGAAGACGGAGATCGCGATCGAGCCCGACTACCAGACGGTCGCGTAGGAGGACAAGCGCATGCGCTATCTGCCTCACACGGACCAGGACCGCGCCGACATGCTGGCGAGGATCGGCGTCGGCGGAATCGACGACCTTTTCGCCGACATCCCGGCGGGGAAGCACCTGAGCGAGCCGCTTGCTCTGCCGAAACAGCGAAGCGAGCTTGAGGTCGCGCGCCTGATGCGCGCGCTCGCCGGCATGAACCGCGCCGCCGGCGACGGGCCGTTCTTCGTCGGCGCCGGCGCCTACCGCCACCACGTCCCGGCCGCCGTCGACCATATCATCCAGCGCTCGGAGTTCTTGACCTCCTACACGCCCTATCAGCCGGAAATCGCGCAGGGCACGCTGCAGTATCTCTTCGAGTTCCAGACGCAGGTGGCGAACCTGACCGGCATGGAAGTGGCGAACGCCTCCATGTACGACGGCTCGACCGCGACCGGCGAGGCGGTGCTGATGGCGCATCGCGTGACGCGGCGGCGGAAGGCGGTTCTCTCCGGCGGCCTCCATCCCCACTATCGCGAGGTCGTCGAGACGCTGTCGAGGATGGCGGGCGACAAGGCTGTCTCGCTCGACCCCGACCCGCGCGGCGGCGAGGACATCCTCGCTGCGATCGACGACGAGACGTCCTGCGTCGTCGTGCAGTCGCCGTCCTTCTTCGGCCAGCTCATCGATCTTCAGCCGATCGCGGAGAAGGCGCATCAGCACGGCGCGCTCCTCGTCGCCGTCTTCACCGAGGTCGTTTCGCTCGGGCTTATCGAGCCGCCGGGCGCGCAAGGCGCGGACATCGTCTGCGGCGAAGGACAGGGCGATCGGCAATGCGTTGAATTTCGGCGGGCCCTATGTCGGGCTCTTCGCCACCAGGCAGAAATTCGTCCGCCAGATGCCGGGGCGGCTTTCCGGCATGACCGTCGACGCGGAGGGAAAGCGCGGCTTCGTGCTGACGCTTTCGACCCGCGAGCAGCACATCCGCCGCGAGAAGGCGACTTCCAACATCTGCACGAATTCCGGGCTTTGCGCCCTCGCCTTCACCGCGCACATGACGCTTTTGGGTGAGACGGGGCTCAGGAATCTGGCGGAGGCGAACCATGCCCGCGCGTGCCAGCTCGCCGACGCGCTTGCCGCGGTGCCGGGCGTCGAGATGCTGAACGAGAGCTTCTTCAACGAATTCACGGTGCGGCTGCCGAAGCCCGCCGCGCCGATCGTCGAGGCGCTTGCCAAGGCAAGGCATCATGGCCGGCGTGCCGGTGTCGCGGCTTCTTCCCGGACGCAGGGCTCGACGACCTCCTCCTCGTCGCCGCGACGGAGACGGTGACCGACGCAACGCGACATCGAGCGACGTTCGCCGCGGCATCGCTCTGGGAGAGGCTGCGATGCCGATGAACGACCAGGGCCGCCCCCACGACCCGCAAACGTCGAGCCGGTATGGAGGCGAAGCGCGACGACCTTCACCGGCAACCATGCGCTCGCCATCGAGGAGCCGCTGCTCTTCGAGATCGGCCGCGCCGAGATCTCCGGCGTCGACGTCGATGTGCCGGAGACGAAAGGCGACCGCCTCGGCAGGCATCGGCGCAAGGCGCCGATCGAGCTTCCCGCGCTCTCCGAGCCGGAGGCGATGCGCCATTACGTGCGGCTCAGCCAGAAGAACTACGCGATCGACCTCGGCATCTACCCGCTCGGCTCGTGCACGATGAAGTACAATCCGCGGCTCAACGAGGCCGTGGCGCGGCTGTCCGGGCTTTGCCGACATCCACCCGCTGCAGCCGGCGTCGAGCGTGCCCGGCGCGCTGGCGCTGATCCACGAGGTCGGCCGCTGGCTGCTCGAGATCACCGGCATGCACTCCGTCGCCATGAGCCCGAAGGCCGGCGCGCATGGCGAGCTTTGCGGCATGATGACGATCAAGGCGGCGCTTTCCGCGCGCGGCGAGGCGCGCACCAAGGTGCTGGTGCCGGAATCGGCGCACGGCACCAATCCGGCGACCGCCGCGCTTCTCGGCTATTCGGTCGTCGCCGTGCCCGCGCGCGGACGACGGCACCGTCGCGGCGGAGGACGTGCGCGCCAAGCTCGCCGAGAACACCGGCGAGGTCGCGGCGCTGATGCTGACCAATCCGAACACCTGCGGCATCTTCGAGCCGCAGGTGGTGGAGATCGCCGCAGGCGGTGCACGAGGCCGGCGGCTATTTCTACTGCGACGGCGCCAATCTCAACGCCATCATGGGCAAGGCGAAGCCCGGCGATCTCGGCGTCGACGCCATGCACATCAACCTGCACAAGACCTTCTCCACGCCGCATGGCGGCGGCGGGCCGGGCGCCGGGCCGGTGGTGCTCTCGGAGGCGCTTGCGCCTTTCGCGCCGCTTCCCTTCGTCGCGCGCGACGGCGCGCGGTTCCGGCTGGTCGAGCATGCGGGCGGATGCCGGCGGGGCAAAGCCGTTCGGGCGCATGACCGCCTTCCACGGCCAGATGGGCATGTTCGTGCGCGCGCTCGCCTGGATGCTTTCGCACGGCGCCGACGGCATGCGGCAGGCGTCGGAGGACGCGGTCCTCAACGCCAACTACATCCGCGCCTGCCTGAAGGACATCATGAGCGTCTCCTTCCCCGACCATCCGGCGATGCACGAGGCGCTCTTCGACGACCGCTTCCTGAAGGAGAGCGGCGTCACCACGCTCGACTTCGCCAAGGCGATGATCGACGAGGGCTTCCATCCGATGACGGTCTATTTCCCGCTCGTCGTGCACGGCGCCATGCTGGTGGAGCCGACGGAATTGGAATTCGCGCGCCAGCCTCGACCTCTTCGTCGCGAGCGCTCCGCGACCTCGTCTTCGCGGTGAAGGCCGGCAAGACCGAGCGCTTCACCGAGGCGCCGCGCTTCGCCCCGCGCCGCCGCCTCGACGAGACGCGGGCTGCGCGCCAGCCGGTGCTTAGGTGGACGCCGGCCGCGCCCTACGAGGAAGCCGCGGAGTAGGCTTAGCGGCGGCCCCCTCTCCCGACCCTCGCGCAAGCTCGAGCGCCACCCTCTCCCGCAAGGCGAGACGGCGCGCCGCGCTCAGCGGAAGCGGAAGAGGTCGGCGTGCTCCCAAGGCCCGTCTCGGTAGCGCCAGAGGTGCAGGCCGACGCCGCGGATGCGGCGCGGAACGTTGTCGTGGCGGAGCGATTGCACAGTGCGCCGCGCTTCGGCGTCGCTCTCGGTCGTCTGAACGGTCACGTGCGGGCGGAAGCCGGCCTTGTCGCGGTCTTCAAGCCACGGCCACCATTCGGCCGAAAGCCTCTCGCGCAGCGCATGAAGTCGCGGCGAATCAAGGAAGATCGCGACGCCGTTTTGCATCGCCTTCGCGTCGCCGACCGCAATCTCGATCGGCTTCTCCTCCGCCGCGACTTGCCGGATGAGCGCCTTGATGTCGCGCGCTCGGTCGCCGGGCAGCCGATGGAAGAGCGTCAGATGCGCGGGGACGAGGTTTCGCTCCGGCGCGTAGTAGCGGCGGCGCAGCGCCTCGAAGCCGGCAAAAGCCTCGCCGTCCATTTCGACCGTCAGGACGAAAGGCGCTCGCGGCCTCAGATCAGCGGCTGGCGCCATTCGCGCAGCGCCTCGAGCGTCGGGGGGACATCGGAGAGCCGGCGCACGACGGTCGTCGCGCCGGCGTCCATCAGCGCTTCGCCGTGACCGGGCCAGGAATGCGTCGCGCCGGTGAAGCCGATCACCCGCATCCCCGCGGCGACTGCCCCCGTCACGCCGGTGGTGGAATCCTCGATCACGACGGCTTCGGCCGGATCGGTCTCGAACTCGCGGGCAGCGTAAAGGAATATGTCGGGCGCCGGCTTCTCGCGCTTCGTGCCGACCTCCTGGGCGGAAAAGACATAGGGACGGAAGCGGTCCCACAGCCCGACCTTGTCGAGCGAGACCTTGAGCCGCTCGGAACGCGAGTTCGAGCAGATGCAGCGCGGGTCGTCGAGCGCGTCGAGCATCTCGTTCACGCCGGGGATCGGCACGACCTCGCGGCTGAGCTTCAGGTCGGTCTCGCGCTTGGCGCGGCGCACGACATCTTCGGGAATGGCGCGGCCGATCTCCTCGGAGACGCGCTCGAAAATCCCCTCGGTGGTGATGCCGGCGAAGCGATGCGCGAGATCGGCGGCTGAAATCTCGTAGCCGAATTCCCGCAGGATCGCGGCATCCACTTCCGCGGAAAGTATTTCGGAATCGATGAGCACGCCGTCGCAATCGAAAATGATAAGCATGGTCGACCGTTTAGCAGGGATTTCGTCGTGCGGCAAGGGCGTGGCCCGCGCTTGCCGGACCCGACCCCGGGCCTTAGGCTGACCGGCCTTCCAACGGAGGAGTAATTTCAGCGTGCGCTATGTGTCGACCCGCGGCGGGGCGCCGGCGCTCGGATTTCGCGACGCTGTGCTCGCGGGGCTCGCGCGCGATGGCGGGCTCTATGTGCCGGAGGCGTGGCCGGCGCTGAGCAAGCGGGAGATCGCCGGCCTCGCCGGCCTCTCCTACGCCGAAGCGGCGTTTCGCATCATCAGCCGCTTCAGCGGCGAGGAGGTCGCGGCACCGGCGCTCAAGCGCATGCTTTCAAGAAAAGCGTGTGCGATCCGGCCTGCTTTTATGGAATTCTTGAGAGTTGTGATAATATGCGGCTGCCCGACCACATCGTCGAATCTCTGGGGTCTCCAACGTCTTGCGATAACTGTGTAGCTCAAATGCGAACGCCTCTTCGGGGGTTCATAATAATACTAAAAAAAGCCAGGCTACCTGCGGCACACGGATCAGCTATTACCGCTGCTTCCTTCCGGACCTGACGGGGTTCACAACCTCCACGTTGCGCAGGGCCTGGCCATCAAACTCGAGTACATTGGCGGACCCGGATGCAATCAATTCGAACCGCAATCCGAAATGCCCAATCACATAATCATCAAAGTAAATCAACAACGAGTATTATACAGAACATTGGCCTCCAAAGCAACCCAATTGCACGCTTTAGGCATGTCCTACAAGGCAATAGCAAAAGCCCTGAACATCAGCCGCGAAACAGCACGAAGATCCTGCCGATCAAACCCTTAAGACCTTCCTCTACTGTCTTGGGAACAAGACGCTGCCTACATTGAGTCTCGGTCCCTTTTGGGGGGACCTCCTTCACTTCGCCCTCCTTTTCCCCGTTTCTGGCAACACCAGTGAATGAAAGAACATTTTGTGGTTCCAATGCCTTTTCCTCAATCGGTTCTATACCCAGCTTTTCATCGGGTGGTGAAATCTCCCGGCCCTGTTGTACATCCCGTGCATCGTCCTGCCTTATTAAAGATTCGGCCCTCTCCCTTTCCAATGTTTGTGTGTTGCGCCCTATGTCGATCATTTCCTTGAAAGCCTTCGCGTAAGATGGCATAAAACTGATAATCAATTCCATTGCTTGGATTCTGCTATATTTGACTTTCAACAATTTCTTCAAATAATGGAGTGCATCCTTTCCTAACTCCTCGAATAATTCCACGCTTTCAAAATGTTTTCGCTCCCTCTCCAACGCCACCCTCTCCCATGCCTTCATTTTTTCCCTGTCCATGTACAGATCGTACGCTTCTGCCCGCTTGACCCACTCATATTTCTTGCTCAGGCGGCCGAGTGCGACGGGGTTTTTCATCAACCTTTTACCTACCTTTTGTATACTTCTCGTCGGCCCCATGTCGCGGTAAACGGCAAATGAGTGATAAGCTTTCGGTGTTTCATTTGGCAATCTTTCGTATGCCGGGTTCATCTTTTACCTCCTTTTACTTTGGGTATCTATACCCCGCGCAGTCAGAGCATCGATCTTTCACTCCGCATGGGATACATGTTCTTCTCGGTCATCACGCCCTGTGCGCTCATATACATATAAATAGATCGACAACGGTTTTTCGGATAAAAAATCAATATTTCCTTTGGCGGAATGTTTGTGATTGACTCCAGACTGGAAAACAGGCCCAACATGATATTACTTCCTTTCTCAGTAATGAACGCTCATCTTCAGGAAAACCCTATCGTTGCTGCCGTATCCGCCCCAGAAACTGGATGTGGGGCCTGAGAAAATGTCGAGGCCACCTTCTATCTCAATCCTGTCCTTGCGCAAAACCATGGCTGGCTCTATAAGGCTGTCGCCATCAGAAAAGTTGTAGCTTCCCTTTACCTTGACCGTCCACCGTCTCCCGGAGTCAAGAGCGTATGCAAGCCTCCAGGTGACGGAATTGTTAAAAACACGGCGAAAGTCGATCATGTCAGAACACAGGGAGTGCGAACTGAAGGTCTTGACCTCGTTGGAATATTGGAGAAGCACATAGAAGGCATCGCCCTCCCGAACGATGTCTGTCCATTCTCTGTCGATGCCAGCAACATACTGGACGAACCTGTCCTCCCCAGATTGATCGAAATAGCCGGCCTCTGCCCGAATGTCGTACCCGTAGACCTCCTTTGCAATGGAGGCTGCGTAGACCGTTTCCTCTTTGTAGCAGGGGGTGAGCTGCAAAAGGGCGCCGGACAGAGGCGCGGCATTATAAAAAGGGCTGTAGCTGTATCCACGATAGAAGCTGATACCGATATCGAAGCCGTTCATAACGGTCCCTGCCCGAAAGGCAAATTGGCCGTGCCCGCGGCTTAGGACATCCTGTTCACCATAGGTAAGACCTTCCGGCAAGTCCCTCTCCCAGCGGCCCCCTTCCGCGGGAGCTTCGATGGTGTGAACCAGGGGATGTAGACAAATTCCACGAAGCTGTCGTAGCCAAGGCGGGCGCTGACGGAGGGTGCGCCCATTCTCTTCCACTCGACAACGTCAAGATAGTCCCTGGGGGCTATATTGTCCGAAGGTGATATGGTATCTGCAACGGACCAGTCGAACACCTGCTTGCCCGCGCGCATGCGGAACCACTCCCTGTTTGTATTCGCCGTAGACCTCGCGAATGCCGATATTTTTCGAGTGTTATCCCTGTCGACAATGTCATCAACGTAGCCCCTGTCGTAGTTAAGTGTGTCGATGCGGAAGTCACCTTCCCCGTAAAAGAGAAGGTCGTTCCCAGATACCGTGATGTTGGGCCTGAAACGGACCTCGTTGTAATGGTTTTCAGCGCCCGTCTTGTGCTGCACGTAAAAGGTGCTGAATGTTTCTATCTTACCGCCCGCCTTCCATTCTGCCAGAGTTGCACCCGGGAGCATCACGGCCAGGGCAACACCGATGAAAAGCCGGATAAGCCCGGCGCACCCGCACAGATTTTTCAGGAAGGGAGTACGCCTGTGCGGGGCGGCCGGGAAGGTAGGCAGAGGAAGCACATTATTTCTTCCAATGCTGATCCTTACCATTTACTGTTTTCTGTCCGTCAGGAATTTTTTGCTGAACATCTCCGTAGATATATTCCGGTCGATCTTGCGCTCGACGATCTTCATGGTGGTCTTTCTTTTCAGCTGATGATTGTCCATTCTACCTGGTCGACCCTCCAACGGCCGTTCTGATCGACCTTTACCCGGGCGTTGGTCTGCGTCTTGATCAGGCTGCCGCCCTTTGCGTAGTATTCGATCTTCGTGAAGACATATTGTGGGTTGACGGTGAAGACCCTTTTCCCGTAGGCGGTCTCAACGCCAGGCTTCGCCGTTGCCTCTATGGCCCATCCGCCGCCGCTTCGGGCGATTATCCGGTATTCGAAATCCTTCACCCTCTCACCGATGAGCTGCCGCGTATCCTCGTAGGTAAGGTCTGTTTCCGCAAAATACTTTCCCTGATCGGAGACAGATATGCGCCTTTCCTGTGCGAAGGAAGGCAGCTTCAGCCATACGTCATCGCTTTTGCCGGGATGGCGCCATATGAGGAGCATCAACCCGTCGTCAAGCGCCGGCTTCGAGAACCGTATGGTGACCTTGTCCTCGCCGGACCTCTCATACCTGATCCACCGGGTCAGTTCCTTTTCCTCCAGCCGTCCATCACGGTAAGCAACGCTCACATGGACCAGCTCCTTTTCATCCTTCGCCAGCCTGAAAAGCTCCCAGCTCTTTGCGACAACGTCCTGCGCCGTCATTTCAGCCGCACCTGGGTGTCCAACCGCAGCGAATAAGATGAACAGTGCAATTATCATGAAGTTTTTCATATTTTCCTTTCCCCTCATCTTTAAGACGACAGGATCTGCGTTTTTGTTTGTTCCTTTTTCACGCACCATGGCAGGAGCGCCGGCATGAGGACAAGGGCGCCGATGCCACAGAATATGAGCATGACGATCATGATCCAGCCGAGGCGCGCGACGGGGATAAACCGCGACGTCATGAGCGGCGCGAAGCACAGAGCGTTCAGGATAATATCGATGAGAATGATCTTCCCCTTTTCACCAAGGGCATAGCGCAGCGCCCCCTGTTCATCACGGCCTTCACGCAATGCCGATTGATAGTCCGCAACCAGGTATAGCCCGAAGTCGACGGCGGCATTGATAGCCAGGGCCGTCATACATGCCGTGGCCTGGTCGAGGGGTACCCTCATAATAACCATTACAAAAACGGTTGCGGCGCTGGCAAAGACAAAGGGCACGTTGCAGACAAGACCGGTCCTGAAGCCCGACAACCTCAGGGAAGCGGCGGTCTTGCGGCCGCGCCAGCCTATCCAGAGCCAGCAGGCAATAATGACGATCCACTGCGACGTGAGCACATTGAGGGGTTTGCCTTCCCTGATGTACTTGTCGGAGCGCTGGTACAGACCCAGCTTGCCAAAGATGGACACGTCGAGTTCGGGAAACTCATTTTTTGCAACGGCCAGTATTTCATCGCAGAGCTGTGCCAACAGGTTCGAATCCTCGCTTGCTTTCGAGAGGTACACCGTGGCCCCTCCGTCGTAGAAGAGTTGGCTCGCGGTGGTCTCGCCTAAATCCCAGCGGACCATGCGCAGGCTGTCCGCCGCCTGCTGGCGGGTTGCGGGGAGGATGCTGCCGTAAGACTCCCTTGAGATCACCTTTAGCGTATCAACGATGGAATTAGCCTCACGGGCACTTGTACCTTCGGCGAAGCGCTGCTGAAGCCTGTCGACTCTGGCAATGAACGCAGGGTCTGTCATCGGGGCTGCATCGCCTCCCTGCTCCTTAGGTCTAACCAGGACAGAGACCCTGTCAAAACCGTAGTTGCCCGGCGCGTTGAGGAGCGACCCCGCGCGGTCAACGATCGTACCCGGTATATACTCCAAGGGTTTTGTCCGGACCTCGATGAACTGGAAATCCTTCTTCAACCCCGGCATGTAATCTAAGCCGACGACGGCAAACGCCGCGGCGCTGATAACACACAGGGCGATCAACGCTTTCAAGGCAAGGCGTCGCCGCTTCTCCCCGGTGTCCGCCCCTTCGAAGATGCCGTATATGAAACCGATAATGGCTGAAAGCAGCCGGTCCCAGGCATCCATGAGCGGCCTGCTGAACCGGAGGGCTCGCGGACCTTTGTACTGCCCCCGGTCAATGTATGGGCTGCCGGGATAAAGATCAGCGAGAAGAAGAGCAGATATGCGATGCCCAGCGCAGAGAAGATGCCCACCTCCAGATGCCCCTCACACCGATCTGATAAAGAGTTGCAAAATTGAGTATCCAGATGACACCGCACAGCAGGATCATCCCGTTTGCGTGACCCGTGCGCCTCCAGAGCGAAGAGTGTTTCTCGCCGGGACTTTTTTCCTGTTCCTCGTTGAAGGCCTCGAACTTCCTCTCCGCGAAGGAGATACCGGAGACGATCATGGCGGTAAAGACCAGCAGGAAATAAACGCGTTCATAGAGTTCCACTCCCGCCTGTTGCAACAGCCCCACAGACCCCCTGATCCAGAGGAACCCAATTAGGATCGTCAAAGAGGCTATGGCCGCCTGCCCCAGCGACCGTAGCGACAGGAAGAAGGCGATTGCCACGATGGCTAGGCCGATCGTGGAGAGCTTCATGATGTCTGAGACAAGAGCCGCGTCCATGAGGCCCCGAGCCGCCACCCAACCGGCTAGTAACACCCCCTTGAATCGCTCGGCAGGAACGATGTCGGTTTTCATGAACCACTCCCAGGCCGGGATAGTCCTGTTCTCCAGGAACTCAGCCACCTTCCTGAAGGTGCCGATTTCATCGTAATCGGGCGGAAGGAGCATGATAACCTGGGCATAGTTGAACTTCTTCCCCACAAAAGGGCCGTATATGGCGTAGTCCTTTTCCACGCTCGTTTTCCATTCGTCGAGAGCCCGCCCGGTGCCATCAGACCCAATCGCCCGGATCGCATCTTCGGTAATGTAAGGCGCGTTCGCAAGCTCTCTGCCGGTATCGCGGTAGCGCGGCAGCGTTGAGAGGCTCATGACACCGCACTCCGGGAACCGCTCCTTCAGGGCATCGGTAAACTCCTTCACGTACCGGAGGTCCCTTGAGGAGATTGGTCCTTCGAAGGGTATGGCAAAGGTGATGGCCTCGCTGCTTTTGAAACCCTGCGGTGCAAGCCCCTTTACCTCCTCGTCCATCCGCGCGTAGAGATCGTTCCTGTCAAGAATGCTGTTGTCGACGATCCCACCCCTTTTCACCACCATATTCCCATAGAGCATGACGACTGTGACTGCCAAAGTGGCAACGATGATGATCCATGCACTTTTTTTGTTTTTCATCGGTTTTTTCTATCCTTCATACTCATTGATCCTTCCCTTTTTGGCATCTACGAGGAATGCCGTGCCGACCATGTTCAAAAAGGCCCTGTCTGACGGATGGTCCGCATAGGCATACCCGCCTCTCAGCTGCTCCTCGTTATAATGACTTCGCAAAACCTCCGCTTTGTTGTTGCCGTACATGATCTTCCCTTTTATATTTCCGGTGTAGACCCGGTTCACCACCTCAAGTTTTGTTGCCATCACCTTCTGTATGCCTAGGTGCTGCGCGACTACCAGCGCCAGCGGTTCGAACACATTGGTAAGGAGAACGACATCGTCGCCGTTGTCCAGGTGTTTCCTCAGTCTCACTATTGCGGGCCCGATGAATCTGTGCCTCAGTACTTTGTCGCAAAAGTTCGTAATGATGTATTCCATCCCTTCCATGGACAAGCCTTTCGCGATATGCCGGTATGCATAGGCCATGGCCTTGCCGGGATTAGGGACAAGGCCTGTTTTGTACGCAAGGAAGCGCAGACATATCTTCAGGAACAAGGGTTTGCCGATGAAACCACTTCTTACCAGGTGGACAAGGAGTAACATCTGCGACTGCCCCCTTACGATGGTCCCGTCAAGGTCAAGAAAACAACGCTCATCCGCATTCCTCCCCTTTCATCTTCTCACCAGCATTGCACCGCTCGAGTATCCGCCGCCAAAAACCGTGATCAGGATCAGATCATCCTTTTTGAACCTTTCCCCGTTCTGGGAAAGGCAGATGACCGTGCTCGCGCAACCGGTATTGCCCGTCTCTTCTATGTTGGAGATCACCTTTCCGTTGTCCACGCCGAGGATCCTGGCAACACGGTCGATGATGCGTGCATTCGCCTGATGAGGGATGAGGCGATCAACATCTTCCAGCTTCAAATTGTTCTTTTCCAGTATTGTCTTTGCCTCGGAGACCATGAATTTGCATGCATTGATAAAGATGTCCTGACCGTGGACATAACGAGTCCATCGTCATTGGGCCTCAGGTATACGCCATCCGGCCCCTTGCCAATGTGGGCAAGGCCGGATGTGTGAACATCGACTATCTCCATGTCTCCAGTTGAACAGCGTTCTTGTGATATGAGAACGGCACCCGCGCCGTCACCCCATAGATGGCCGGAGCGCTCGTCCGCCTCATCGGTGTAGGCGAAATTGTGCTCCGATGCGACGACCAATGCCTTCTTCGCCTTGTTTGTCGCGAAATATCCTTCGGTGACCTCAACGGCGTTCAGGAATGACGAACAAGCGGATGTAATGGAAACAACCCTGGCCCGCTCAATATTAAAATGACCCTGCACCGCATGGGCGAGCGTTCCCACGGTGTCGTATGGCGTGTATGTTGCGCCAACGATGAGGTCAATATCTTTCAAAGGGTAGGGCAGGTCGGCCGTGACGGCCCTCACTGCCTCGATGGCCATGGTATTGGTGTTCTCGGCGGCATCTGCTTTTGTCCTTGTCCTGATACCCGACCTCCTGAAGATCCACTCATCGGTCAGCCCATTCGGCGGGCATAGTGTCCGTTAGCGATGATTGTTTTAGGCAGGTAATGAGAGATAGCGTTTATATACATTCCGCCACGTATTCCTTCCCTGCGAGCCGCGCGACCTCGGTCATGATCCTGTTTGTGACCTCGCGCAGGACGCCGTTGTTCGAAGTACCGTTTCCATACTCGTGTAGATCCATTGGTTTTCCGTAATGAAGTTCGATAAGTTTTTTGAACCGCGGCCTGTGTGCGTGGGGCGGCAATACCTCGTATGCTCCCCTGATGCCCAGCGGTACAACGGGACTCCCGTGCGCAGGGCAAACATTGCAACGCCCGTGTGGGTCCTGCCGATCTTTCCATCCCTGCTACGTGTCCCCTCCGGGAAGATGCAGAGGATCCGTCGCGCTTCAAGACCTTGAGGCCCGTCTTTATGACATGGGCCTGGTTCTCGCTGGTGCGCTCAACCTTTATCTGGCCCGAATACTCCATTACCGGGACGCCATAGCGCGGAAGAATAGAATTTTTCCGCAGCAAGGAAGGTGAGTTTGCGGGGTGTACATGCAACCATGCTTAAAAAATCAAGAAAACTCTGGTGGTTTGCGGCCACGATAAAGGGCGTGCCTTTAGGCAGACTCTCGAGCCCCGTTACGTTTTTCACATAAAATGTCTTTACGAAAGGGGCGGCAATGAGTTTTACACAAATATTATTGAAGAGCCACCCGCCAAAGGTGTGTTCTTTTGCTATCGTCAAACTGTTATTGTTCTTTTTCATCCTAATCTGCCTCGCCATTCGAGGATCTTCAAAAAGACTGAAAAGAGTAATTTCTTGATCATTCATCACCATGTCCTTTCATTATAGGAAGAGTCGTGAAATGAATAATTTGACGGGTTCTCAAAAGACATTCCTGAAGTTATGTTCCATGGCGAAACGCATGAGCCGGTCGAGCAACAGGCCGTCGATAGTTGGCGGCGGCTCAAAGGCATCGCCCAGCACGGCGCGCATGTTCGTGGTGTCAAAGGTCTTGTGGTTCTTCGTGTAGCCGGCGTAACGGCCGATCAGGTGATCTACGCTCTTCTGGATGAATCGCAATGCCATATGGGGGTGCCTTAGCGGTGCGTCGTCGGGCCATTCGTCGACTATGTTGATACCCTTTACGCCCATCATGGCAAAAGCACATCCGGGCAATCTCTATTCCTTTGGGTGGGACCGCGTGGGCAAAGTGGAAGGTAAGACCTTTCGACGCCTCGGTCTCGAGAGTTGCACCAGGTAGCGCACAATCCAGTCGACGGGAATCATTTCCAAAGAGGAGGAAGAAGAGGAGAATGTCACGATCAACGGGATGTGGAGGGCACCGCCTTCATCAAGCACGATACCCGAGCCGTCAAGGCCGTGTCCGTTCTTTTGCAAGCGCCTTACGAGTTGCTGTTTCACCGTCCAGAATGAGGCGAAAAAACCATAGTGACCTTTGAATGAGGTTGTTTTTCCCGTGCTCGAATCGCCGCATACAACGGGCAGGCGGTAGATGCGATAGCTGTTGCGAGGATTTTTGAGTGCCCACTCACGGACAAGTTTTTCCCCGGCCAGCTTTGATTCTTCGTAGGGATTCACGAACGACTGCCCACAATCGAGCTCGTTCTCCAGAATCGTCCCCTGCCGGTCCCCTGCCACGAAGAGGGTGCTAACGTGGTGGAATTCGTTGATGCCCCATGCGGTGCACAAATCGAGGGCGTTTTTGGTCCCCGAAAGGTTGGCACGAAAAATGGATTCCATGTTCGCCTCCAGGAAGTCAAGAGACGCGGCTAGGTGAAAAAAAGCATCGATCTTCCCGACGTCGCCGATATCACCGCCCAGGCCAAGGTATTTCCTGGTGACGTCCCCTTCAACCACGCTGTACTGACCCTTGAAACGGTTCACGCCGGGCCCGGCGAATTCCAGGATCTCTTCGATGCGCTTCTGTACACTCTTGTGACGGTTGCGCCTGGCAACGAGGACCAATTTGTGCCCTCTTTTTATGAGTGCCGCCGCCAAAAAGCTCCCCACAAACCCCGTAGCACCGGTCATTAATATTTTCTTCATGCGTTGCCTCCCAGAGTTAAGACGCACCTTTTCGTCATTCTGTTGCCCATCTTTGTATTTATCACCGCACGATGCCTATCCCCATGCAATGGAAGTGGTGGGGTTCGTCGTAGAAACAGCCCTTCCATTCGTACCCGGCGCGCTCGAAGATGTGCTGCAATTGCTGCTGCGTTTTGTAAACAAGTTTCCAGCCGACGAACTCATCCAGGATATAGGAGACGAAGGGGTCTTCTTCCGCCATGGTGTTCATCACATTGCTCGCGATGAGAAATCCGCCCCTTTTCAAGTAAGGTCTGATCCTCTTCAGGATAGCGACACAGCGTGTTGCCGGAACGCCGCAGAGAACCCCGACGAGAAGGCCGATGTCGAATTCCTCCCGGTAGGGCAGGGAGAGGATGTTACTCTCGATGAAATCGATCCCCGGCACCTCGCTATTCCGCGCGAATTCCCGTCCCGACTCGATCGCTTCCCTGTCCAGGTCGATACATTCAACGTGAACGGAACCGTTCCATCGGGAATTCTTCCGTATCATCTCCAGGGTGTCTCTTCCTGTACCGCAGCCTAGGTTGACAATTCGAACCCTGCCGTGGCTATTCTTGAGCTTATCGAAGACCACTTTTTCCGTCCCGTCGATGACGGCTTTTATCCGGTTGCGCAGCGCCTGCCCGCTCGGGGATTGCGAAAGATGATCATCGATCCACCCGGCAACTGTACCCCTATAAATATATTCGGGCATCCGATATGTCCCAGGGTTGTCCATGAGTTCTCGCAGCATGTAGCTCTCTGCCCGAAAATAGGCGACTATGTTTTCTCTCTCTTCAGCAGAAAAGGCCACTATGCCCTCCCTCTTTGTTTTCTTTATCAATCCAGGCGCCAAGCCGCACACGAACGCCCTCACGAGTTGTATCGCTTCACCGTTCTTGTCGAGCATCATGTTAATAACGTTCCGCCGCTGCATATGTCCTCCCTTATGACACCGCTCAAACAGCCATTCTGTTTGGATGAATAATTGATTGCTCGGCGAATGGACGGGATCGAGACCTACAATCCCGTCCATCGACGTTTCGCCCCCTGATCGTGCTAATCTCCCACGGCAACGTTTTGCGGGGTGTCACCGCGTGTCAGTTTGTGACTTTTCACGATACCCTTGTCATCAAAGACAACGGCCAGGCTGTACGTGTACGCCGAACCGCCTCCGATGCCGAGAACGCTCGATTTGTTTCCCCGCGTCCAGGTGTAGAGAAGACCTTCTCGCCATCCATGATCTTGCTCGGGTTGCCGAACTCCATGAAAATGTCCTGCTTTGTTGTTGAGCCATCCTTTATCATGGCCAACTGCTGGTCAAGTAATCTCCGTCCCGTGCGATATCGCCTTGAACGAGCAGGCCGCAGAGCCTAAAACGAGTGCAATCCCCATAATACCCAACACGATCAGCCGTATCTTTTTAGTGCTTTTCTTCATGTACATCCTCCTTGTTTTATATTGGTGTTCGAGTCGGCCCTCGGCGGCAATCTTATATGTTTCCCATTCAAAGGGTCGAAACCATCTTTATTGTTTCTTCATGTTCGAGAAAGATACTCACCCCCAGCGGTTCGCTTTCGCAGAAGAGGGCATCACCCGGAACACCTGCCTTCCAGGCAAGACTGATCATCTCCTCCTGTGTACGGTGAACAAGGGGCCAGTCAGCCATCCATTCCATGATGTTCCTCGTCGGGTTTGAGGGATGGAAGTTGCCCACGATAGCTCGCCCGCCGTGATCGAGCCACCGCCAGATCTTTTTCAGCAGGGTGACCGCCAGCCGGTCATTGAGATAGTCGAAAAGCCCCGCACACCAGATGAGGCTGTAGCGCCTGGCGGGCCTGAAGCGAAAGACGTTGTCCGTTTCTATCCGCACCATGCCGTTCGTACCTGGCAACCTTCCCAGAAGGGCCCGCGCGTAAGCAATCACGCATCATCAAGGTCAACGCAAAAGAAATGATGATGACCTCTCATTCGTTCGTCTGTGAGAAATTCGTATATTTCACGGCAGGGACCGCTGGCGGATTTCAATGCTTGTATTTCTTCCCCGTTTCGGTGAAGCCTGGAGAAGGTATTTAGGATGTAGGTTTTCCTGTTGCGCACTGCCTGCGCCGCGGGCTGCCTCGAGGAAGAATTTCTGCCCACAGTTCCCCACACCCCTCAGAGCACGTCCTGTTATCGTAGATGCCGTCCGATAAGGCGGAAATCACCGGCGTAGCCGTAAAGTTTATGACGGGCGTGACGGCAGATCATTCCCCGGTCGATCTCTGTTGAGAGAGCGGAAAAGCAGTGGCGTTTCCAGATGGGTCGCATCAGATGGTACCGCACGTGCCATGTCGTTGATCTGTTTGAGCTGGCGCATCAATCCGTTGTCAAATTCGCTTTCCTCCATCTCACCGATAGCGGCCGCAAACCTGACGAACTCTCGATAGCGCGTCGTTATCTCTTCTGTAATCGCCCTTGGGCCTTCATCGTCCATAGCTTAACGCCCTCCTTTTATCCATCTCCCCACCCTTGTCTTCCATTCGAGGATTGAAACGGTCCGAACCATCTTCACCCCTTGTACCACCCGTTATCGTTGCCACCTTTTCTCTTGCGTGTCTTCTTTTTCCTTGTGCTCTTGTGGAGCGTCTTGTTGGTGGTATTCTGGACGCGCTGACTTGTCCTGGTTTCCCGCCAACTCCGAACGTACTCGGTCGCGGTCGGCAAAATACCTGGGGTTCTTTTTGGACCACTTGAATTGGGCGAGCCTCTTGCGCTCCTTCTGACACCGCTCGCGCCCGCAGGCCTTAGCCGCTGTCCCCGACCCTCTTGTCCGGGACAAAGAAACGACCGCACACAAGGCACCTCTTGACGTTGTTTTCCCCCACAAACCCCCCTCGTTGTATTATTTCGAGACACGGACGATCATCTGCGTGCATTGTTGCCGTGATCCCATCATATTGTGCGGTACCATGGTGTTCGGATCAGGTAGGCGCAATATTCTCATAAAGGATTGGCCGTCGCTCATATCGCGTCTTGTATCGTCTACCGGTATCCGGTCTCCACAGATGGCTCTGCATCAAGGCTTTTCTCGTGCTTGTCGTCTGTTTCCATGTCACCTTGCCACGAACCATCACCACCGATTCCAGCATGGC
>CAVVPM010000018.1:0-366150 GCA_963750115.1 uncultured Alphaproteobacteria bacterium
TTTTATTAATTGACATTAGAAAATTCACCCTTATAATAAAAGATGTACCATCTATTTGGGTAACCCAGTCCAAATAGATGTGCTCTCGAAATCAATGATTTTTAAGAAAGCATCGTTTCAACCCTAATTAGTAACTTGCAATCAAGATTGTGAATTAATCTACGGTTTCGCTGCACAATTTTATGAATAACGCACATAGAATGTAGAAACAGAGGCATTATTTATGGATTTTCAACCAACTCAATTCTTTATAATCGTTATCGTCTCATAAAAATGCTGGGGCAAGGGGGCATGGGGGCGGTATATCTGGCACATGATAACACGCTGGATAACCAGGTTGCTATAAAGGTTAATTTTCAAACCACAAAGGAAAGCTCCACGCAATTTTTACGTGAAGCTCGCTTGCTTGCTTCCTTAAAACATTCCAACCTGCCGCGGTTATAGATTATTTCTTTATGGAACAGAACCAATATCTGGTGATGAATTATATCCCCGGAGATGATCTGGACAAGGTTGTCCAGATACAAGGAAAGCCTTCTTTAGAACTTGTACTGGAATGGGCAAAACAATTGGGATCCGCCTTAAATTATTTGCACAATAATAAACCGCCTGTGATCCATCGTGATATTAACCGGGAAATATCAAGCTCACACCGGGAGGCGAAGTGGTATTGGTGGATTTTGGCATTGCTAAAGCCGCTGAAGCTTCTCAGGCGACCGCAACAGGAGCGCTGGGATACACCCCCGGTTATGCCCCTCCTGAGCAGTACGGCGCTGGACGCACGAGGACGGGTCCATATTCTGATCAATATGCTTTTGCCGCAACGTTATACCGCTTGTTGACCGGTGAAAAACCAGCAGATAGTGTGAAACGTGCACTTGGTGAACAAGTATTGATCCCGATCAGCCATTTCAATGTCTCCATTGCGGTCCCTGTGCAAAGAGCAATAGAACGAGCTATGTCTCTTAGGCCTGAAGATCGCTTTCCAAGTGTCAAAGAATTTGTCTCGCATTAACTTGCCTGAAGTGAACCCACTCGCACACAATCCGTGAGTGACGAAACAATTGCGCAACCGTTGGTGTCTTCTCAACAAACACTTGCGGGATGGAGCAAAACCAGCTCAAGAGTTGACGATCGTACGCCATAAGCTCAACCCCAGGTCCAAAAACCCCCACCACTTCCGGTTCAGCTCCTCCGGTGGAAAAATCCAGCACCAGCTGGGCTAAATGGTTGTTTATTGGATTAGGAATTATCTTGGTCGCTGTCATTGTCATAGGTGTGGGGGGGTACTTCTTGCTGAATAATGCAACCATCAACATCTCCTCATCCACCTCGACCCTGGAACCGGGGTTAAATACCAACAAACAACAATCGCGGCTGGATGGGCTGCATTGTCGGCTACCCCGAAACCTCAGGAGACCACCACACCTTCAAATGTGGTGGCACAGCAAAAAGACACCCCTGTGGTAATAGAAAATTATACACCGACGATTTCACCTACACCAACTGGAATTCTTCCCTGGGTGGTGGAGGGGTGGATTGCATATGTCTCTCAACATGGCAGTGATATTGCCCAATTATGGACCATGCAACTGATTCTGGATCCCAATGGTCAACCCACGGTGACCGATATGGTGCCATTAACCAACAGCGCATCGAACAAACAGATGCCGGCATGGTCACCGATGGAAAATGGCTCTTATATGTTGCCTCCGGCGGCGAAGGACAGGGTTTGGATATCTGGAAAATGGATTACACCAATTTGTCAGCACCTCCTGTGAACATCACCCAAAAATCTGGAGATCAAACTGAACCAGCCTGGTCTCCCGATGGTAGCTTGATCGTGTATACGGATTACAGCCGATCAGATGGCGTGCCTGCGCTTGAAATCATGGATGCAGATGGCGGTAATAAGCAGCGTATCCTGTCGGATTATGGCGAAACATCAGCAGCATGGTATCCAACCAGTGATCGACTTCTTTTTGTCAGGAATGATCGTGGATATAAAGTTTTATATACCTATAAAAGACCAGCCTTTGACCAGGCTGAGAAAGTCGATCCCAACAGCCCTTTCGGGCAATTAGGTATTGTTGAAGATCCGGCGATCTCGGAGATGGCAATTGGATTGCCTATACTCAGGCTAATTCAAGGCTAACCTATATTTATGTTTTACGTGCGAATTCACAGGGAACAGACTTCCGAAACCTGACAGTCGACGCATACCGTGAACACCAGCCAGACTGGTCCCCAGACGGGCAGTGGATCGTTTTCGCCTCTGGACGCAGCGGTGGGAATCTTGATATTTACATCATGGACTTAAACGGGCAATATCAAACCAACCTTAGTAATGACCAGGGGATTGATATGCAGCCTGCATGGCAGCCGGTGAACTAATGCAAAAACTTTTATTTGTATAGATAAAAACGCTAAGAAGTGCATTGTTCGGAGATTGAAATGGAAGAGTTTTTCATCACTACCGCATTTGAATTACAGGGTTACCGGGTTGTCAAAAACCTTGGTGTTGTACGTGAAATAACAGTTCGATCACGATCTGCTTTGGGAAATTTAGCTGGTGGATTACAAACAATTTTCGGGGGGAATATATCCATTTTTACCGAGTTATGTGAACATGCTCGCATGGAGCTCGAATTGATGAGGGAGCATGCAACACATATGGGAGCGAACGCCATCATTGGCATGCGCTATGATGCCAACGATGTCATGGAAGGGGTTACGGAAGATTGGCATATGGGACAGCGGTCATGGTTGAGAAGGGTTGAAGTAACCTGTTCTTCAATAAAACAAATAAAAACCTCAACGTTATTGTGATTATCAATGTGACCGCCTAAAAGCTGATCACGTTAATATCAGGCGTCAACAATTAGGGTAAACCTCAATTACGACCTCCTATTTCTGTCCAGTCAATCTCTGGCGCTCTTTTTGAAAAACGCGCCTTAAAATAGCTAACGAAGCTGCGTAGGTTGAATCAATACCATAATAAGATAAAGTTCCAGCGCCGAGATTCTTCCCTTATTCAAGGGCGTATCTGAAGCGTAATGTAATATTCCGATATCAATGGGGATGTCATAAAGGTTGACGATTTCATCAATCGGGTGGCGTTTTGACCGAACCATTTCGTAAACAGCCGAGAGATATGGTCCGGCTTCCATTTCAATATCGGTATACCCTTCACGGTAGATCACATCCATCACCCGCTGGTTCTGTAAAAAAGTACCCAATACAACTACCGCCTTTCTGATTATCCAGCACTGTTCCGTAAGTTAGATAGGGCGATACATTGGCAACGGAAAATGCATTTCGGAAAAGATATGTGTTCTGCGAATGCTCGTCATGAACTACATTTGGGATCATGATATCGCCTCGTACACCATTCAGGGTGGCAGCTTTGCCCATGATATAGATTCCCTCCAAAGATCCCGTATTTTCTGCGACGATGATCAAGATGTTGTAAGCGGACAATCCAAGAGGATAATCTATATTGAGGATGATTGCATCAGCTCTTTCAGGAATGACTGTCTTCTTCTCCCAGCGTGGATTTAAATTCTTTAAGCTCAATTGTGATAGATCAATCACCTGTGCTTCGACATCAAAAGAATGTTCGCTGGGTATCCGAAGGATATGATTTTCCCGTTCAAAGGAGAGTTGCGTTTCATTAAGGTATTTACCAGCATCTGTTTGTTGAGGGTTCAGATGTAGTAAAAAAAATTCTCCATGCTCGAAATAAAATTTAGGCGCTTATTACCTCCCATTGTTACTCTTCAAGCCAATGTCATCTTGTCCGTTTCGATGTAATTGATCAATTCATCCTTGCGCTGCAAGGCAAATCCAGAGAGGACGTTGGTCAGACTATGAGGGTTGCTGGATATGAAATAGACCGGGCGGTCAGTTAATCGGGGGATAAGATCTCTGTATGAGATCCCACCAGCTACGTGTGGCTTTCCAATATTCACTTAGAGAGCTATTAAGCAGGCGAACGGCTTTTCGGCAGCGTTGAGTGGAAGTTCCTTTGCAACATGGTGACGAAATCATCCCCCCAAATTATTTTTAATCGCCGCAAATCTTTTTTTGACATATGCAGTGCATCCGCAAGCTCTTCAAATGCATTCTCCTCTTCTTCAAATACCCGTTTGAACACATCCTGAGATATGTCTTGCAAATGATCGTGAATCTTGTTCCATTCGATCTGATAAGCTACCAGGATTGGAACCACATCATCAATATCAGACCGGCTGGCAATATAACAGGCCAACGTATCTTTCCCATTGAAAAAGCAGCGCCTGCGTCGTGCACGCGGAGATACCGGTTCCCATTTTTCTACATCCTTGTAGCCATGTTGTGCAAACATCTTGGAGCTTTGCCCAAGGATAACGGAGTCTACATCGGGCATACAGGAGGGCAAGCGCAACCCACTCCTGAAAGAGACGGCGGCAAGGGGCGAGAGCTTCTACGGGCGCTTTGCGCCGGAGGCGAAGAAGGTGCCTGAATAGAAGAAGCCCCCGCTATCAACAGGCTCTGACGTCGCACATGTCTTCCTGTATCGGCTCCCGCGAAAAGGACTATATTCCTGGCATTCGGGGAGCGAGCCGCATGTGGAGCCACGAGCAGGTCTGGGGCGCGATTGACGCCCTCGCCGCGCGCCGCGGCCTGAGCCCTTCCGGGCTTGCCAAGAAGGCCGGGCTCGATCTGACCGCCTTCAACCCGTCGAAACGCCACTGCGCCGACAAGCGCCCGCGCTGGCCGTCGACGGAATCGATCGCCAAGGTGCTCGCGGCGACCGGCGAGTTGCTTGAAGGCTTTGTCGGATCGGCGCGGCCGGACGAGGCGGGCCCGTTCCGCCCGGCACGCTCGGCGGAGGTGTTCCGGCACGCGCTTCGCCCCGTGCCCCTCCTCGGCCTCGCGCAGGCCGGCGCCGGCGGGTTCTTCGACGACGGCGGTTTCCCGGCGGGCCAAGGCTGGGACGAGATCGCCTTTCCGGGACTTGCCGACGAATCCGCCTATGCGCTCGAGGTCTCGGGCGATTCCATGCTGCCGCTCTATCGCGACGGCGACGTCATCATCGTTTCGCCATCGGCGCAGGTCCGCCGCGGCGACCGCATCGTGGTGCGCACCACCGAGGGCGAGGTCATGGCCAAAATTCTCAAGAAGAAAACGACGACGGAAATGGAGCTTGCGTCGTTCAACCCGGCGCATGGCGAGCGCACGATCCCGATCCGCGACGTCGCCTGGGTCGCGCGCATCCTGTGGGCGAGCCAATAGCGACGCCCATTCGATCGAGTGGGGGCCATCGATTGAGCCGGGCGATCCGGTTGCGTTGGTGGAGACTTTCTCTTTGCCGAGCGCAGCGCGCGGTGGGCGCCGGCGCGTTTCACGCCGCCGCGCGGAAGTGCTTGGAAAGCTTCAGCCCCTGCGCCTGGTAGTTCGAGCCGAGGGCGGAGCCGTAGAGCGCGTCCGGCGCCGCCGCCATCTTCTCGTAGACGAGCCGTCCGATCGTCTGCCCGTGCTCCAGGATGAACGGCACCTCGTGGCTTCTGACCTCAAGCACTGCGCGGCTCCCGTGCCCGCCCGCCGGGCCATGTCCGAAGCCCGGATCGAAGAAGCCGGCGTAGTGCACACGGAACTCGCCGACGAGCGGATCGAAGGGCACCATTTCCGCCGCGTAAAGCGCCGGCACGTGCACGGCTTCGGCCGAGACGAGGATATAGAACTGCGCCGGATCGAGCACGATCTCTGCGCGCTCGCGCCTGCGGATCGGCTCCCAGAAATCGGCGAGGTCGTAGGCGCCGACCTTGTCGACGTCGATCACGCCCGTGTAGCGCTTCGCGCGGTAGCCGACCAAAGAGTTGGGTCCTCCGTCACCTTCTCCTTGAAGATCAATGGAGAGCGCAAGTCCGCCCTCAAAACGCGGCCATGGCGCTACCCGTCGGGCTCGATACTGGCGAGCATCTCTTCGGCGTGCAGCTTTGCCAGCGAGGCATCGTCAAGCAGAGCGTTGCCGCGGCGGAAGCGGATCTGCGAGAGCCGCGAGCCGGTGCGGACCAGGATCGGGAAGGTGCGCGGGCTGACCTCGAGATAGAGCGGGCCGGAATAGCCTTCCGGCATCTTGTCGAAGGCGCGCGCGGAATCGGTGATCACACGCGTGAAGACGTCGAGCCGGCCGGTGGAGCTTTTCGGGTTGGCGCTCGCGGCGATGTCGGCGGGGAGTTCGAGGCTCTCGAGGAGCGGCACGATATAGACGCAGCCGGTCTCCAGCACCGCGCCGTCGGAAAGGTCGAATTCATGCAGCCCGAGTTGCCGCAGCTTCTGCGCAACCGAGAAGTTCGGGCCAGGCAGGAAGCTCGCGCGCACGCGCGTCGCCTTTCGCCCGAGCCGCAGGTCGAGGCTCGCCGGCTGCACCTGGCTCTCGGCCGCCGGCATGGCGAGCGAGATTGCCCCCTCCGCGATCAGCCGCCTGATCGCGTTGTCGGGCAGAATTCCCTGCTGCGACTTTGTCATGCCCTTGCCAGCCGCAGCGGCGGCATCCGCAGCCCGGTAACCTCCTCCCTTGAGGGGAGGTCGAAGTTTGATGGCGCGAAGCGACGGCAAACTTCGGGAGGGGGTTATGGTCGTTGGCATCTCTTTCACCCCCCTCCCGAAACCGTCAGCGCTTCGCCTGCCGATTTCGACCTCCCCTCAAGGGGAGGTTAGGCGGCGCCGCGGCTGTTGCCGCCTTTCCGTCTAGCGGCCTCCGCCATTGACGCCAAGGCCGTCGGGCGCTAACCCAGCATTGTTCCGTGGTGAATTTGGGCCGGCCGGCTTGCAGCCACGTTAAATCAACTTGCTAAAAGGCCGGAGGTGGAAACCCCCGGTCTTGCTTTCAGAAGGGAAGCGCGGCCGGGTTTTTGTTGGAGGTTTCCCCATGGCGTCCCAATCGTCGAAGTCCAAGAAAGAACCGCAGAAGAAGCGCTACCGCCCGGCGACCGAGCTCGTGCACGGCGGCACGATGCGCTCGCAATTCGCCGAGACCTCCGAGGCGCTGTTCCTGACGCAGGGCTTCGTCTACCCCGATGCCGAGGCCGCCGAGGCGCGCTTCAAGGGCGAGGATCCGGGCTTCGTCTATTCGCGTTACGCCAATCCGACCGTCGCCATGTTCGAGGAGCGCATGTGCCTGCTCGAAGGGGCGGAGGCGGCACGCGCGGTCGCGAGCGGCATGGCCGCCGTCACCGCATCGCTCCTCTGCGACCTCAAGGCCGGCGACCACGTGCTCGCTGCGCGCGCGCTCTTCGGCTCCTGCGACTACGTGATCAGCAATCTCCTGCCGCGGCTCGGCATCGCCTCGACGCTGATCGACGGCCGCGACCTCGATGCCTGGAGGAAGGCGGTCCGCCCGGAGACGAAGGCATTCTTTCTGGAAAGCCCCTCCAATCCGACGCTTGAGCTGATCGACATCGAAGCGGTTGCCGAGATTGCGCGGCATGCCGGCGCGCGCCTCGTCGTCGACAATGTCTTCTCGACGCCGCTCTTCCAGCATCCGCTAAAACTCGGCGCGCATACGGTCGTCTATTCCGCGACCAAGCACATCGACGGCCAGGGCCGCTGCCTCGGCGGCATCGTGCTCTCCGACGCGGAATGGGTCGAGGAAAAGCTCTTTCCTTATTTGAAGCACACCGGCCCGTCCTTGAGCCCGTTCAACGCCTGGGTGCTCTTGAAGGCGCTTGAGACGCTCGAAGTCAGGGTGACCCGCGCCGCGGAATCGGCCGCGAAGCTTGCCGAGATTCTTGCCGAGCATCCGGCGGTCGAGCGCATCTTCTATCCCGGGCACGCAAGCCATCCGCAGCTGGCGCTTGCGCAGAGACAGATGTCGTCCGGCGGCACCATGATCTCTTTCGAGGTGAAGGGCGGCAAGCGCGGCGCCTTCGACGTGCTTCGCGCGCTCGGCGTCGTGAAGATATCGAATAATCTCGGCGACGCGAAAAGCCTCGTCACGCATCCGGCGACGACGACGCATCAGCGACTGAAGGACGAGGAGCGCGCGGTGCTCGGCATTGGCGACGGGCTGCTTCGGCTTTCCGTCGGACTTGAAGATCCGCTCGACCTTGCCGAGGACCTGATCCAGGCGCTCGACGCTTCTCTGAAAGCACCGACCCTCCGCGCCGTTTCGGCTTAGGGGCTGCGGTTCATCCCTCCCCCTTGCGGGGAGGGAGGCGCGCGCGCTCTTCGTGCTCAGTCGAAAGTCCGCAGCGCCAGCACGACCCTCGCCCCCGTGGTCAACAGCGTAATCGCCGCGAAGAGATACGCGATCGGCGGAAACGCCGACGGGAAGAGGCAGAAGAGCGCGAAGACGACGATCGTCTCCGTCGCCTCCGCAAGGCCGGCGGTGAAATAGAGCGACTTCTCGCCGCGCGCCGCGCTTTCAAGTCCACGCCGCTCCGCCATCACCGCATAGGCAAGGAAGCTCGCGCCGTTGGCGTAGAACGCGAAGAGGAGCGTCGCGCCGGCGAGCGCGTTTTCCGCCGGTGCGGCGACGACGAAGGCGAGCGGGACCGCGCCGTAGAAGACGAAATCGAGCACGATGTCGAGAAAGCCGCCGCGGTCGGACTTTGCGCTTGCCCGCGCGACAGCGCCGTCGAGGCCGTCGCAAAAGCGGCTCAGGAGGATGAGGAGGAGCCCGAGGAGGTAGAGCTTCGCCGCGATCGCGCCTGCGGCGGCAAGGCCGAGCGCGAAGCCGAGCCAAGTCACGTGGTCGGCGCCGATGCCGCGCCGCGCGAGCGCCGCCCCCAGCCGATCGAGCGGCGGCGCGATGAGCCGTCGTGCGACGCCGTCGAGCACCGGGCCTCCTTTGCCGCTCTCCGCTTGCTGCCAGGGACGATCCCGAAAAGTGGGGATCGGTTTTCGGACAGGATCATGCCCCAACAGGAAGGTGCGGCCACCATTCCGATTCAATCGGGATGAAAAAGATTCTAGAATGGGGCGCAATGCGATTCATGCGCCGAAATCCCGGAACGGTCTTGCGTCTTCTCTTCGCTCTCGTCGCCTTCTTCGTGCTCGCCCACCCTTCGTGGTCGGCCGCCGAGGAGGCCGCGACGGTCGCAGCACCGGCGCCGAGCGCGGACGCGGACAATGTGGTCATTCCGAACTTCTGGGACCTTCGCTCGCGCATCGAGCGGCCCTCGGCGGAAGATATCGGCGCCATCCGCTTCCTCACCACCGACGATTTTCCGCCCTTCTCGTTTCGCGACCGGCGCGGCATCCTGATCGGCTTCGACGTCGACCTCGCGCAGGCGATCTGCGGCGTGCTGAAAGTCCAGTGCGCGATCCAGACGCGGCCCTTCAATACGCTCGTTCAGGGGCTGAAGGACGGGACCGGCAACGCCATCATCGCCGGCTTCGATCTCGACCGGGCTTCGGCGGACGGGCTGATCGCGAGTCAGGCCTATTTCAAGATCCCGGGCCGCTTCGTCGTTCAAAAGGATTCGACCTTCAGCCCCGGCAAGGCGGCGGCCTCAACCACGGTCGGCGCGGTCTGCGGCACGGCGCACGCCGCTTATCTTTCCCACTTCTTCCCCGGATTGAACGCCACCTGCTCAAACCGCATGGCCGAGCCGCTCGCCGCATTGCAGGCGGGCAAGCTCGACGCCGTCTTCGGCGACGCGCTCCGGCTTTCCTTCTGGCTGAACGGCAAGGAATCGAAGGATTGCTGCCGCTTCGCCGGCGGCGCCTATCTCGACGACGACTATTTCGGCTCCGGGCTCGCGATCGTCATGAAGGCGGAGGACCGGTCGCTGAAGATCGCCATCGACTACGCACTCCGCGAGGTCTACCGCTCCGGCGCCTACGAGGACCTTTATCTTCGCTATTTTCCGGTCGGGCTGTTCTGAGACCGCGGACGGCGCGGACGCCCGATCGCCGCTCTGCCCGCGGCTTTGTTGATTCCGCTCCGTGTGACAACTAAGGTCCGCGGCGCCAATTCCCGAACCCAACGTGTCATGAGCGAATTCCCGGCCGAATGGCTTGCAGCCGCGCGCGTCTCGAAGGCCTGGCCTTTCGAGGAGGCGAAGAAGCTCATCCTGCGCTGGGAGAAGAAGGGCGCGGTCGGCGGGATTTTGTTCGAGACCGGCTACGGCCCGTCCGGCCTGCCGCATATCGGCACCTTCGGCGAGGTGGCGCGCACCGCGATGGTGCGCCACGCCTTCCGCGTCCTGACCGACGACAGCGTTTCGACGCGGCTCGTCTGCTTCTCCGACGACATGGACGGGCTCAGGAAGATTCCCGACAACGTGCCGAACCCGGAGAAGCTGAAACCCTATCTCGGCAAGCCGCTGACCGAGGTGCCGGATCCCTTCACCGACGAATATCCGTCCTTCGGCGCCGGCAACAATGCGCGGCTCGCGGCCTTCCTCGACCGCTTCGGCTTCGAATACGAGTTCATGAGCGCGACCGAGACCTATCGCTCCGGCCGCTTCGACGAGACGCTCCTGAAGATGCTCGCCCACTACGACGCGGTGAAGGAAATCATCCTGCCGACCTTGGGCCCCGAGCGCCGCGCGACCTATTCGCCCTTTCTGCCGGTTTCGGCGCGGACCGGGATCGTGCTTCAGGTGCCGACCGTGGCGCGCGATCCCGCCGCCGGCACCATCACCTATGTCGATCCCGAAACCGGCGAGGAGGTGACGACACCGGTCACCGGCGGTCGCGTCAAGTGCCAGTGGAAGGCCGACTGGGCGCTTCGCTGGGTGGCGCTTGGCGTCGACTACGAGATGTCCGGCAAGGACCTGATCGATTCCGTCACGCTGTCGTCGAAGGTCTGCAAGGCGCTCGGCGGCGCGCCGCCCGACGGCTTCAACTACGAGCTCTTCCTCGACGAGAACGGCCAAAAAATTTCAAAGTCGAAGGGGAACGGCCTCACCATCGACGATTGGCTCTCCTACGCCTCGCCGGAGAGCCTTTCGCTCTTCATGTATCAGAAGCCGCGCGCGGCGAAGCGGCTCTATTTCGACGTGATCCCGCGCGCCGTCGACGACTATTTTCAGTTCCTCGACGCCTATCCGAAGCAGGACATTCAGAACCAGCTCGCAAATCCGGTGTGGCACATCCATGCCGGCCGTCCGCCGACGGATACGATACCGGTGCCGTTCTCCATGCTCCTCAATCTCGCGAGCGCGTCGAACACGGAGGATGCCGGAATCCTCTGGGGCTTCATCACGCGCCACCGTCCGGAGGTGACGCGAGAGAGCGGCCGGCTCTGGTCAACCTCGTCGACTATGCGGTCCGCTACTATCATGCCTTCGTGAAGCCGACGAAGCGCTTCCGCGCGCCCGACGCTATCGAGCGCGAAGCGCTTCAAGCACTCGACGAGGCGCTTGCCGGGCTACCCGCCGACGCCACCGCTGAGACGATCCAGACTGCGGTCTATGATGTCGGCCGCTCTTTCGAGCGTTATCAGACAAAAGATAAGCCCGGCCCTGACGGGCGGCCGGGCGTCGCGCTCACCTGGTTCGCGACGCTCTACGAGCTGCTGCTTGGGCAGGCGCGCGGTCCGCGCTTCGGATCGTTCGTCGCGATCTACGGCGTTGCGGAAACGCGGGGGCTGATCGAAAAAGCGCTCGCCGGCAGCCTCGTTCAGGGCCGGGCGGCGAGCTCGTCGGGCTGAGCGTCCGGACGGCTCTCCGCGAAGAGGCCGAGCTTTCCCTTCCGCGCCGTCTTCGCTGCATCGGCATAGGCCTCGCCGGTCCGCTCCGCCCAGCCTTGCGCGACGAGCCATTCGGCGATGTCGCCGCCGCCGACGAAGCACGTCGCCGGATCGGGAATCTGATCGACGCCGGCCGGAATCTCGCACTCGATGGCGCGGCCATGGATGAAGTTTCTGAGCGCCGTCCGTGCCACGCGCCCGCAGGGCCAGGAATCGCTGCCCTTGCCGCAGCGCGCATCCGGTCTTGTCGCGGCGACGCCGGCGAGATGGATTTCGCGATTCCCCGCCTTGATCGTGCCGGCGGAGACGATGACAGGATTGAAGACGCGCGCCATGCGCTTCTTCTGCGGCGTCGCGGGTGCCGTGGCGGGCGGGTCGACACGCACGAGCGAGCCGGTTACCGGCGGCGCCGCGGTCATGTCCGCCGGCGTGACGTTGCGCACGTTCGAGACGGGCGCCGTGGTTGGCCGCAGCACGACGGCGCTCGTGTCGCCGGCCGGGGGCGTCGTCTCGTCCGTTGTCAGTGACGCGTTGATCGATCCGACCGTTGCGGGCGACGCGCCGTCCGATTCGACCGACGCAAGCCGCAGCCTCTCCTTCTCGCCCGGCGCGGTCGCCCAATAGACCACGGCGAAGGAGGCGGCACAGAGAATGACGAGCGAAATCGCGCGAATCATTGCGGTCGATGATGCGCCGCCGGGACGGAATGTCCAGGACCGGAAACCTTGGGACCGGAAGCTTGGCCGGCTAAGCCGTCGTCCCGAAAGGGAGAACCGCTCTTCGGATGCGATCATACAGCCGCCTTCCTCGACAATGTCCTGAACCCGGACAGATGCTTGACTTCGCGATGGGTGCAGCCGATTTTCCCCGACCGGAGCGCGGGCGTAGTTCAGTGGTAGAACGTCAGCTTCCCAAGCTGAATGTCGTCGGTTCGATCCCGATCGCCCGCTCCATTTGCCACCCGCGCATTTCCATTCCGGGGACTTCGGAGCCGCCCGTCCGCCGGACGCGCTGCCCGCGCACGCGTCCGCCGCGTTTCGGCCGCCGACTTGAAAAGGGTGCATCGCAGCACCGGCTCTGCTAAAGGCGCGCCCCATGCGCCCGACGACTTATCGATGGCAGTAACCTCCCCCGCGCACGGCGACGTGTCCGAGAACGGGCACGACGGAACCGCGGAGGCGGCCCGTCCCGGTCTCCTGACGCTCGCGCTCGGCTCGCTCGGCGTCGTCTTCGGCGATATCGGCACGAGCCCGCTCTACGCCTTTCGCGAAGCCGTCGCGGCAGCGACCGGCGGCGACGTGATCCCAAGCCGCGGCGCCGTGCTCGGCGTGCTTTCGCTGATCCTGTGGACGCTGACGCTCATCGTCTCGATCAAATACGTGCTGATCCTGCTCAGGGCCGACAATCACGGCGAGGGCGGGACGCTGTCCTTGATGGCGCTCGCGCAACGCGGCCTGCCGCGCCCGTCGCCCTACATCGTGCTGCTCGGCATTTTCGGCGCCGCCCTCTTCTACGGCGACGCCACGATCACGCCGGCGATATCGGTGCTGTCGGCGATCGAAGGTCTTGCCGTCGCAACCCCGCGGCTCCACGGCCTCATTCTGCCGCTGACGCTCGTCGTCCTGATCGGCCTCTTCTCCGTGCAGCGCACGGGAACGCAAAGGGTGGCGCGCTTCTTCGGACCGGTCACCGCGCTCTGGTTCGCGGTGCTCACGATATCCGGGCTCATGGCGCTCGGCCGCGACCCGACGGTGCTTTTCGCGATCAATCCCTATTACGGGATACACTTTCTCTTCACGCACAAATTCGCCGCCTTCGTGACCCTCGGCGCGGTATTCCTGGTGGTGACAGGCGCCGAGGCGCTTTATGCCGACCTCGGTCACTTCGGACGCAAGCCGATCCGCACCGCGTGGTACTGCGTGGTCTTCCCGGCGCTCGCGATCAACTATCTCGGCCAGGGCGCGCTGGTGCTGAGCGACCCGGACGCGCGGCAGAATCCTTTCTTTCTGCTCTTCCCCGACTGGGCGCTCATCCCGGTCGTGATCCTTGCCACGGCGGCGACCGTGATCGCCAGCCAGGCCGTGATCAGCGGCACCTATTCGCTGACGCGGCAGGCAATCCAGCTCGGCCTCCTGCCGCGCATGCGCATCCTGTTCACGTCGGAGACGACGACCGGGCAGATCTACATGCCGCGCATCAACTGGCTCCTGTTCACCGCCGTGGTAGTGCTGACGCTCCTTTTCGAGACGTCGGCGCATCTGGCGGCGGCCTACGGCATCGCGGTGACGGCGACGATGGTGGTCGACGCGCTGCTTGGGACGATCGTGCTCAGGTGCTGCTGGCACTGGCGCCTGTGGATGTCGGTCGGGACACTCGGCCCCTTCGTGCTCATCGCCCTCACCTTCCTCGCGGCGAACAGCCTGAAGATCGTCAACGGCGGCTGGCTCCCCATCCTCCTCGGCGGCATGCTCGTGCTCCTCATGGTGACCTGGCGGCGAGGAACCGCGATCCTGGCGGAAAAGACGCGTCGGATAGAAGTCTCGCTGCGTGACCTCGTGAGCCGGCTCGACGCAAAGCCGCCGCATCGCGTGCCCGGCACCGCGATCTTCCTTACCGGCAATGCGGAGGGCGCACCGACCGCGCTCCTGCACAATCTCAAGCACAACAAGATCGTCCACGAGCGGAACATCGTGCTGACCATCCGCACCGAGCAGATGCCGCGCGTCCCCCCCGATCAGCGCGCGACGATCACCGAGCTCTCGCCGTCGTTCAAGCAGATCACCATGACCTTCGGATACATGGAGACGCCGAACATCCTGAAAGGCATCGCCGCGTGCCGCAAGCTCGGGCTCGCCTTCGACATCATGTCGACCTCGTTCTTCATGTCGCGTCGGAGCCTCAAGGCGTCGCCGCATTCGGGCATGCCGGTGTGGCAGGACAAGGTGTTCATCGCGCTCGCAAGCTCCGCCGACTCGGCGACCGATTATTTCCACATCCCGGCCGAGCGCGTGGTGGAGATCGGCGCACAGGTCACGATCTAGCCGCCACGCTCCGGCGTCTCCGCCGAAAAGCGGGGCGGCTCTGGACCTCCTCCCGCATTAGCCCGTATCAGGGGTCACCACCTTAAGGCGCGGCGGCGATGCTGGAGAGCATGTACCTGGCGATCCTGATCGGCGCCGGGCTCGTCATGGCAGCGGTCTTCACAAGCTGGATCGCGTTCCGCTTCGGCGCGCCGATCCTGCTGATCTTCCTCGCCGTCGGCCTCGTCTCGGGCGAAGACGGGCTCGGACTGAAATTCGACAACGCCGCCGCCGCCTATTTCCTCGGCAGCCTGGCGCTCGCCATCATCCTTTTCGATTCCGGCTTCGGCACGAAGCTCTCGAGCTTCCGCCAGGCGGCGCTGCCCGCCGTCACGCTCGCCACGCTCGGCGTCGTGCTGACGACGGCGCTCGTCGGCGTCGCGGCGCGGCTCCTCTTCGGGTTCCCCTGGCTGCAGTCCTTCCTGCTCGGCGCCGTCGTGAGCTCGACCGACGCGGCCGCGGTCTTCTTCCTGCTTCGCGTCGGCGGCATCCATCTGCGCGACCGCGTGCGCGCGGTGCTGGAAGTCGAATCCGGCTGCAACGACCCGATGGCGATCTTCCTCACCGTGACGCTGGTCGAGCTGATCGCGATGGGCGACGCCGCATGGCGGGCTGACCGCTCACCTTCGTGCTCGCCTTCGTGCGGGAGATGGGGCTCGGGCTCCTGCTCGGGCTCGCCGGCGGCTTCGCGATCGTCAGGCTCGTCAATCGGCTCGAGCTTGAATCGGGGCTCTATCCGATCGTGGTGCTCGCCGCCGCGCTGGTGCTCTTCGGCGTGGCCGGCGTGCTTCATTGCAGCGGCTTCCTCGCCGTCTATGTCGCCGGGCTGATCGCCGGAAACCGCCGGCTCCGCCAGGCGCTGACGCTGCGCCGCTTTCAGGACGGCATGACGTGGCTGGCGCAGATCGGCATGTTCGTCGTGTTCGGCCTGCTTGCTACGCCTTCGGAGTTTCCGCGCATCGCTGGTGCAGGGCATCGCGGTCGGCCTGTTCCTCATCTTCGTGGGGCGGCCGGCGCGATATGGCTCTGCCTGGCGCCGTTCCGCTTCCATCGCGAGGAGACCGACCTTCATCGCCTGGGTCGGCCTGCGCGGCGCGGTGTCGCTGCTCCTCGCCATCCTGCCGATGACTCGCGCGGGCTGCCGCTCGGCCAGCAGATCTTCAACGCCGCCTTCATCATCGTGCTCGTCTCGCTCTTCATCCAGGGCTGGACCATCCGGCCGATGGCGCGCCAGCTCGGCCTCATCATCCCGCCGACCCTCGGGCCGGTGGACAAGGTGGAGCTGGAGCTTCCCGGCACCGCCCAGCACGAGCTGGTGGTCTATCACGTGGTGCCCGACAGCCCGGTGGCGCGCGGCGAGCGCATCCCGCGTTGGGCGCGGCCGTCGCTCGTCGCTGCGCGGGGGCAATTCCATGCGCCCGCAATTCGCCGGCCGCCTGGAGCCGAACGACCGCGTCTATCTGTTCACCGCGCCGCGCAACATCAGGCTGCTCGACCGGCTGTTCGCCAGCCCGGCGTGGTGGAGGAGGACGACAAGGATTTCTTCGGCGAGTTCTATATCGACCCGCGCCATACGCTGGGCGAGCTTGCCACCGCCTACGGCGTGGTGCCGCCCGGCGATGCGGCGACGCAGATCGGCGACTTCATGCGCGAAAAGCTGGGCGGCCACGTCGAGATCGGGGACCGGCTGCCGGTCCAGTTCATCGAGCTCATCGTGCGCGATACCGGCGAGGACGGCACGGTGAGCGCCGGCGGCCTGGCGCTGGCGCCGGAGCCGCCGCCGCCCGGGCCGTCCGCCTGGCCGGTGGTCGGCATGTTCACCGACTTTGCCGCGGTCGTGCGGAATGGTGGGGGCGGGCGCGGCGGTTTCTGCTGCAGGCCCGCTGACGCAGTCCGTGCTGCGGCGCATGCCGCTCTAGGTGAGCCTCTGCCGGCGTCTCCGTCGCCTGTCGCGCGCCACGCCGTGCGTGGTCTTCTCCCATGCGAAGGCGTCCGGAAGAATTGGAAGAGCGCCTGCCAGGCGGCGAACGACATCAGCGCCCAATAGGCCGGCAGCAGCGCGATGTGCCAGGCGAGACGCGCGACTCCGCGCCGCGCGGAGGCCGCGCAGCGACGCGATGACCGCCGCCGCCAGCACGGCGACGAGGTTTCCGAGATTGAGCCCCAGCAGCGCCCACGAATGCAGCGCAGTCGGCCAGCGGCCGTCGAGCGCGGCGGCCGCGCCCCAGGCGACGACGACCAGCGACGCCGGATAGAGCAGCAGGCCGAGCACGCCGGCGGTCAGGATGCCGTGGACGGCAAGCTGCTGCCTGAGCGGCAGTCGAAGGCGCGGGGTATGCCGCTCCCCAGGCACAGCGCCACCGTCTGCATCCACCCTTTGACCCAGCGCCGCCTCTGCGGCAGCCACTGGCGGAACGTGACCGGCGCCTCCTCGTAGGTGCGCGACGCGATGGTGGCGCTCAAATAGCCGAATCGCGCAAGCCGGATGCCGAGATCGGCATCCTCGGTGACGTTGTAGGGATCCCAGGCGGCCACCTTCTCGAGCAGGGCGCGCGGTGGTTGCCCGCGGATAGTCCATGCGCTTCCTACATAAGGTCGGAGAGATGCGGCAGGACGCGGCGCAGCCGATTGATGGCGTAATGCGTGAGCACGGCGTGCCGATCGGCGACGATGAGGGCGCGGATCGCCTCCGGCGTCGCGATTGAGATGCGCGCTGCGAGCGCCGGCGTGCTTTGGAGGCGGCGCCTCAGAAAAGCGATCTCATCGGCGCGCGGCGCGAGGACAAGAAGCGTTTCAGCCGCCGAAGCGAACGAGGGCAGAGGCTGCGATACGGACGGCGTCGGTGGTGAGCAGGTCGCCGTTCGAAACAAGCGTCGCGGCGGAAAGATCGTCGAGGAAGTCGAGACCCAGATCCTGCGCGAGCATCGACCAGTAGCGCTTCTCGTCGAGACCGAGCGCGACGAGCTCCCTGACCGCGCTCGTACCGTGGCCGGCCGCGCGCGCCGAAGCGTGGTCGAGCGCCGGGCCCGCCACGCCGTGCCGCGCGAGAAATTCGATGTCGGGCGGAAGAAGCTCCGATTTCGCTTCGGAAACGAAAGCGTGCCCGCTGCGGCGGTTGGCCAGCAACGGCGAAAAGACGCGCGTTCCCGCTGAAATCGGCAAGCTTCTGCCCCCCGGCGCTTGCTTCCTCTTCCCGCAGGATTTCCCGTTTTCGTTGTCATTTGGTAGTGATTTCTTGCTCTCATGGCGAGAAATCGGCTTTTGCGAGTTGTGCCTTTGCGGCCACGCCGGCCGCGGGAAAGCGCCGGCTGAGGACGCCTGCCTTTGAAGCGCCGCAAGCCTCGGCTAGATACCGCCGCATGGGCGACGACCGACGGAGCGAGCGGCAAAAGCGGCTCGCCGAGGCTCTGCGGGTCAATCTGAAGCGCCGCAAGGCGCAAAAGCGCGAACGTTCTGCCGACCCGCGGCAGGCGGCCGAGGGCGAACGCACGACGACCAAGGAGTCCGGCTAGATGGATCGCATTCGAATTGCCGGCGGGCGTCGTCTCGCAGGTTCCATTCCCATTTCGGGGGCGAAGAACGCGGCGCTTCCGCTGATGATCGCGAGTCTCCTCAGCGACGAGCGGCTGACGCTCGAAAACGTGCCCGACCTCGCCGACGTGGCGCTCCTGAAGCGCATCCTCGCCAATCACGGGGTCGATTACGCGGTCGCCGGCAAGCGGGCCGGCGACATGCCGAACGCCGGCGAGACGCTTTCGCTTTCCGCCGCGACGATCGTCGACACGACCGCGCCCTACGACCTCGTCTCGCGCATGCGCGCGAGCTTTTGGGTCATCGGGCCGCTCATCGCGCGCATGCACGAGGCGCGGGTGTCGCTGCCGGGCGGTTGCGCGATCGGCACGCGGCCAGTCGACTTCTTCCTGATGGGGCTCGAGGCGCTCGGCGCGGAGCTTCAGATCGAAGCCGGCTACGTCGTGGCGAAGGCGCCGCGCGGTCTCGTCGGCGCACGGGTCCGCTTCCCGCATGCCTCAGTCGGCGCGACCCACACGATCATGATGGCGGCGACATTGGCGAAGGGCGAGACCGTCATCGAGAACGCGGCGCGCGAGCCGGAGGTCGCGAATCTCGCCGAATGCCTGTTGAAGATGGGCGCGAAAATCGAGGGCGTCGGCACCGACACGATCCACGTTGCCGGCGTCGACCGTCTTGGCGGCGCAACGCACCGCGTGCTCCCGGACCGCATCGAGACGGGCACCTATGCGATGGCGGTCGCCGCGGCCGGCGGCGACGTCGTGCTGGAAGGCGCGGAGCCCGGCTTGCTCGATAGCGCGCTTGCCGCGGTCGCGGCGGCCGGGCGTCGAGATCAGCGAGACCAATGCCGGCATCCGCGTCGCGCGAAACGGCGCGGGTCTCAGGCCGGTCGACATCACCACGGCGCCTTTCCCCGGCTTCCCGACCGACCTTCAGGCGCAGTTCATGGCGCTGATGGCGCGCGCGGGAGGCGTTTCGCAAATTCGCGAGACGATCTTCGAGAACCGCTTCATGCACGTGCAGGAGCTGGTGCGGCTCGGCGCCGACATCCACCTCGACGGGCAGAAGGCGACGGTGACCGGAGTTGAGAGGCTGACGGGCGCGCCGGTCATGGCGACCGACCTTCGCGCCTCGGTCTCGCTCGTCATCGCCGGCCTTGCGGCGGAAGGCGAGACGCTCGTCAACCGCGTCTATCACCTCGATCGCGGCTTCGAGCGGCTGGAGCAGAAGCTCTCCGCCTGCGGCGCGGAGATCGAGCGCCTGCGCGGCTAGGGCGGGACATCGTTTCGGGGAATCGACGCTCCGCTCTATCGCATTGTTTTGTCGCAATTCCGGACGGAAGACCGGTTTCCACTTTTTCTGGAATTGCTCCAGCGCCCTCGCCTTTCGGCGCCGGCTCCCCTGGCATCGGCGTCTTGCCCTCGCCGGGGCGACGCCCTACCAAATCCGCGACCGACGACAAAGCCGGGCCAGACCATGCCGGATGACGATCTGCTTCGCCTTGTTGCGCTTGACGCGGAAGACCTCGCGATCCTCTCGGCGCATGTCCAGGACGCCGTGCTCAAGGTCAAGGACATCCGCTGGCTTTCCGGCGACAAGCACTTCGTCGTCGGCATGAACCGCTTCGTGTGGGAGACGGCGCCGTCGGGCTCGTGGCGAAAGCGCGACTATCAGCGCCGCCGCGCGACGCTGCATCTCGCCCGCGTCGAGAAGGTGCAATCGACCGGGATTGCCCGCGACCGGCCGGAGGAGGTGCTGGAGCTTCTTGCCGTCCGTTTCGAGCCTACAAGAGCCCCTCCGGCGACGTGATCCTGGATTTTGCCGGCGGCGGGGCGATCCGCCTCTCGGTCGAGGTTCTCGAAGCGGAGCTGACCGATCTCGGCCCCGCCTGGTCGACGCCGTACGCCCCGCGCCACGTGATCGCGTAAGACGATGGCGATCCGCCTCGAATTCCGCCGATCCGGCTTTTGAAGCGCGCTTCACGGCGCTCCTTTCCCTGAAGCGCGAGGTCGCGGAGGACGTCGAGGCGGCGGCGCGAAAGATCGTCGAGGACGTGCGCGCCCGGGGCGACGCGGCGCTGATTGAATACACGAAGCGTTTCGACCGCTTCGACGTCAGCCCGGAGCGGCTCCGAATATCGCGCGCCGAGATCGACGAGGCCGAAGGGGCGGCCGCGCCGGCGGCACGCGAAGCTCTCGTCATCGCACGCGATCGGATCGAGGCATTCCACCGCCGCCAGATGCCACAGGACGACCGCTTCACCGATCCGCTCGGGGTCGAGCTCGGCAGCCGCTGGACCGCCATCGATGCGGTCGGGCTCTATGTGCCGGGCGGCACCGCGGCCTATCCGAGCTCGGTGCTGATGAACGCCGTTCCGGCCAAGGTCGCGGGCGTTTTGCGCGTCGTCATGGCTGTGCCGACGCCGGACGGCGTCCTCAATCCGCTGGTGCTCTTCGCCGCGCGGCTTGCCGGCGTCGACGAAATCTATCGGATCGGCGGCGCCCAGGCGATTGCGGCGCTCGCCTACGGCACCGCAACGATAGCGCCCGTCGCCAAGGTCGTCGGCCCCGGCCGCGACTACGTCGCCGCAGCGAAGCGGCTCGTCTTCGGCACGGTCGGAATCGACATGATCGCCGGGCCTTCGGAAGTGCTCGTCGTCGCCGACGCCGACAACGATCCGGACTGGCTTGCCGCGGACCTCCTCGCGCAGGCCGAGCACGATGCCGCCGCGCAGTCGATCCTGATCACCGATTGCGCCGACCTTGCCGAGCGCGTCGCCGGCGCCGTCGACGCGGCAGCTCACGACGCTCCCGCGCGGCAAGACCGCGGCGGCGAGCTGGGAGGATTTCGGGGCGATCGTCACGGTCGCGTCGCTCCCCGAGGCGATCGCGCTTTCAAACCGGGTCGCGCCGGAGCACCTGGAGCTTGCCGTCGCCGACCCGGAGGCGCTGCTGCGATCCGTGCGCAACGCCGGCGCCGTCTTCCTCGGACGGCACACGCCGGAGGTGATC
The DNA here is from genome assembly GCA_963750115.1 of uncultured Alphaproteobacteria bacterium. Lineage (GTDB taxonomy): Bacteria > Pseudomonadota > Alphaproteobacteria > Rhizobiales > Afifellaceae > DASWJZ01. Next base: position 21,309 of record CAVVPM010000018.1, read on the forward strand.
GGCGACTATGTCGGCGGGCCGAACCACGTGCTTCCGACGGCGCGCTCGGCGCGCTTCTCCTCCGGTCTCTCGGTGCTCGATTTCATCAAGCGCACCTCGATCCTGAAGCTCGGCGCCGAACAGCTTCGCGTTCTTGCCGAGCCGGCGATCACGCTCGCCGAGGCGGAGGGCTTGGACGCGCATGCGCGCTCGGTCGCGATCCGCCTCAATCTCTAGCGGGCGCGCGCGATGAGCGGCGCGGACAAGGACGGACGCCTGATCGCCGTCACGCTCGACGACGCATCGTTCGGGCGGGCGTCGCCCGACATCGAGCACGAGCGCGCGGTCGCGATCTACGACCTCGTCGAGGAGAGCCGCTTCGCCCTCCCCGACCATGCCGGCCCCTACCGGCTCGTGCTGTCGCTCGTCGACCAGCGGCTCGTCTTCGACGTGCGCTCCGCAGACGACGAGCCGCTGGTCACGCATGCGCTTTCGCTCACCCCGTTCCGCAGGATCGTGAAGGACTACTTCCTGATCTGCGACAGCTACCGTCAGGCCATCCGCGTCGCGGCTCGCCGAGCCGGATCGAGGCGATCGACATGGGCCGGCGCGGGCTCCACAACGAGGGCTCGGAGATCCTGAAGGACGCGGCTTAAGGGCAAGATCGAGCTCGACCTCGACACCGCGCGGCGGCTGTTCACGCTGATCTGCGTGCTGCACTGGCGCGGCTGACCTTGCCGGCGGCGGAAGTCGACATCGGTGCTCTTCGTCTGCGGCCGCAACGCCGTGCGCTCGCCGATCGCCCGGGCGCTCACGGACGAGCCTCTATCCCGGTCGCTTCCGCACCGCCTCGGCCGGCGTCCTGCCGGGCGACCGCGATCCCTTCGTCGACGCCGTGCTTGCCGAGATCGGGCTCGACTCTCGGCGACCACGTGCCGACCGCGCTCGAGGCGCTCGCCGACCTCGACTTCGACCTCGCGGTCACGCTTTCGCCGGAGGCGCACCACCGCGCGCTGGAGCTGACGCGCACGCAGCCGATCGCGGTCGAATACTGGCCGACGCCCGACCCGACCGGCGCTTTCGGATCGCGCGAGCAGATCCTCGCCGCCTATCGCGAGCTGCGCGAGCCGCCTCGCCGCGCGCTCGACGAGCGCTTCGGCGGCCGGCCGGTTCTTGAGTTCACAGAATTCGCGCCATGCGTTAGGATGACGCTCGAAAATCCGTTTTCATCGGAACCGCGACGCCTCCGAGTGAGCATGCTCGAAAGGCGACTTCCGACCGCCCCCGTCTCGTGCTCGCCTCCGCGTCGCCGCGGCGGCTGCAGCTTCTCGGCCAGGTCGGGATCGAGCCCGACAAGCTGCTTCCGGCCGATATCGACGAGACGCCGCAGCGCAAGGAGCTGCCGCGCGCGCTTGCCCGCCGGCTCGCCTATACCAAGGCGGAGACGGCGCGGCGCGCCGCGCGAGCGCGATCCGACGCTTCGCAACGCCTTCATTCTCGGCGCCGATACGGTCGTCGCGGTCGGCCGGCGCATCCTGCCGAACCCGGAATTCACCGACGAGGCGGCCGCCTGCCTGCGGCTCCTTTCCGGGCGCGGCGCACCGCGTCTACGGCGCGCTCTGCCTGATCACGCCGAGCGGCAAGATCCGGCAACCGCATCGTGGAGACGCGGCTCCGCTTCAAGCGGCTGTCGCGCGAGGAGATCGAAACCTACCTCGCCTCCGGCGAATGGGAGGGCAAGGCCGGCGGCTACGCCATCCAGGGCCGCGCCGGCGCCTTCGTCAGCCGCCTCGTCGGCTCCTACACCAATGTCGTCGGGCTGGCGCTCTACGAGACGATGGCGCTGCTCGCCGGCGAGGGCTACCCGGTCTACGACCGCTGGGCGATTCCGACGTGACGGGCGCGCGCCGCTCGCGCTGAACCCGGCCCGGCGCCAGGCCGCCGCAAATGCCCGATCTGCGGCAAAGCCGGCGACCGAGGAGGCCTACCCCTTCTGCTCCAAGCGCTGCGCCAAGGTCGACCTCAATCGCTGGCTCTCCGGAACCTACGTCATTCCGGCCGCCGAGGAGGACGCCCGACGGCCGCAGCGACGCGGAGGAATAGCGATGCATGGCGCCCGATCCCGCGCCCGCCCGCTCGTTCGGTCGGCCGCGGGACGCTGCGTCAAGGGAGCGGTCCGAAAATGACGCGTGGATGCGCCATTTCTGCGGTTTGACGGGGCGGCGAAAAGAGTCTCTATCTTGCCCCGGCTCGGGACATGTTCGGGAGGTCGCGTGTCAGCCGGCAACACGGAAAGAAGCCAGGTCGGCGACGCCGGCGGGGAGCCGCCGCGACCGGCGCGCAAGCTGCATCGCCTCGCCTACGGCATGGAGCGGATCGGGCTGATCCCGCTGCGCCTTCCCTATGTCAGCCTGGTGGTCCTGATCGCGCTCGCGATCGCCGCCGGCTTCGGCGTGACGCGGCTCAAGGTCGACGATTCGCTTTCCCAGCTGTTCCGCTCCAACACGCCCGAGTTCCGCCAATTCGAAGACGTCACCCAGCGCTTCCCGTCGAGCGAGTTCGACGTCCTCGTCGTGGTCGAAGGCAAGACGCTGCTTGAGCGCAAGTCGCTCGAAGGACTGCGCAACCTCGTCACCGACCTGCAGCTCATCGACGGCACGCGCGGCATCATCTCGCTCTTCTCCGCGCGCACGGCGCCGGAGAACGGGCACGATCCCGGGCCCGCTCTTTCCCGGAGACGCTGCCGACGGGAGCCGCCTACGACGCAGCTTATCGAGCGCGTGCGATCGAACGAGATCCTGCGCGGCAAGCTCCTCTCCGACGACGGCCAGCTCGCGCTTATCGTTCTTGCGCTGGAGCCGAGCATCGCCGGCAGCGGCCAGATGAACGACATCGTCGACGCAGATACGCGACACGATGGCCTCCGATCTCGAGGGCACCGGGCTGACGGCGCAGCTTTCCGGCGTGCCGGTCATGCAGCTTGAGATCCGCAACGCGGTCGAGCGCGACCGGCTGATGTACAACGCCTTCGGCTTCGCCGCCGGCTGCCTGATCGCCATCATCTTCTTCCGGCGCGTATCCTTCATGATCATCGCCGCGGGGCCGCCGCTGATCGCGATCCTCCTCGCGCTCGGCGCGCTCGGCTGGCTCGACTTCCGCCTCAACATGTTCCTGAACGTGATGACGCCGCTGATCATGGTGATCAGCTTCGCCGATTCCATGCAGCTCACGTTCGCGGCGCGCGACCGATTGCTTGCCGGCGAGGACAGGTTCACCGCCTTCCGCAATGCCGTGCTCGTGGTCGGGCCGGCCTGCGTGCTGACCCACGGCACCGCCGGCATCTCCTTCATCGCGCTGCAATTCTCCAGCTCCGACCTGATCCGCACCTTCGGCGAGGCCGGGCTGCTCGCGACCATCATCGCGCTTCTCGGCGTGCTCACGCTGGTGCCGCTCCTCGGCGTGCTCCTGATCCGCAAGGAGCAGGTGTTCGCCGCAAAGGTCCGCGCCGGGGATATCGGCGTCAACGCGCTGCGCCGCTTCTGCAGCTGGGTCGCGGTGCGGATGGTGAGCCGCCCGGGCCTCTACAGCCTGATCGGCCTCCTCGTCGTCGCCGGCCTCGCCACGATCTACGCGACGCTCGAGCCGCGCTACCGGCTCGCCGACCAGGTGCCCGACAAGGAGCAGGCGGTCGCCGCGAGCCAGCCAGCTCGATGCCAAGCTCACCGGCGCGAACCCGATCGACGTGCTGATCGAGTTTCCGAAGGGCGCGTCTCTCTATGCGCCGGAGACGCTCGATACGATCGCCGCCGTTCACTCGGCCGTCGAGGACCAGGCCGGCGTCGGCAATGTGTGGTCGCTCGAAACGCTGCGGCGTTGGCTGCGCGAGAAGGCGGGCATCACCGACGTCGCGACGCTCAAGCAATATGTCGACATCCTGCCGGAGCATCTGACCCGACGCTTCATCTCGGCGAACGAAGACGCCGTCGTCGTTTCCGGCCGCATCCCCGACATCGATTCAAGCCGGCTCCTCCCGGTGATCAACCAACTCGACAAGAAGCTCGACAAGGTTCGCGCCGCGCATCCGGGCTACAACATCGCGGTCACCGGCCTTTCGGTGATCGCGGCGCGGAACAGCGCCAACATGATCGGCAAGCTGAACCGCGCGCTGACGATCGAGATCGTCTTCGTCGCCGCCTTCATCGGGCTGGCTTTCCGCTCGTTCATCGTCATGTGCCTGTCGATCCTGCCGGGCATCTTCCCGATCGTGCTTTCCGGCACGCTTCTCTGGGCGATGGGGGATGGGCTGAATTTCGCGGCGGTGGTGGCGCTGATCGTATCGTTCGGTCTCGGCTCTCAGCGCGACGATCCACTTCCTGAACCGGCTCAGGCTCGAAGATCGACCGGAAGCCGACCCGGGAATCGGGGTCGAGCGGGCGACCGTGCTGGTCGGCCCGGCGCTGATCCTGACGTCGGTGGTGCTGGCCTGCGGCCTCGCTGTGACGGTCCTTTCCGACCTGCCGTCGCTCAGGACCTTCGGCTGGCTCAGCGCCTTCGCGATGCTTGCGGCACTCGCCGCCGATCTCCTGATTCTCAGGCCGACGGCGATGTTCCTCTTTCGCCTGGGACGGCGGGCGCGGCGCCCGGCGGCCACGCAGGCCGCGGAATAGGCTCGCGTCAGCCCTCGCGCTTCAGCGTGACGTTCACTTCCGTCACGTCGATCCCCTCAGGCGCGATCGTCACGGTCTGGTTGCCGCCGTTGGTGGTGACAGTCACGCGGGCGGTGAAGCGCCGGTCGCCGCTTTGCACGATCGCCTTGATCCGCGCGGCATTGGCACTGCCGGTCACGCGCCCGTTGATCCCGTAATTGGTCTCCGACCAGGTTCCGGTTATGGCGCCGGCGCTCGGATTGTAGGAGATGTCGCTCTTGACGACGAGCCGCGTCGAATCGGTCGCGCAGGTCAAATTCTGCGTGAGCTTGTTGCCGCCGCCATCGACCTCGTATTTCGCGGTGCAGCGGATGTGCTCCGTTTCGCCGCTCGTCCAGCCGATCGAGCCGTCGCCCTTCCAGGAGCCGGCGAGGCCATCGAAGAGGCCGGCAGCCATGACGCCGGGCGCGCTCGGCGCCCATGCGAAGATGAGGAGTGCCGCCGCCATCACGGTTCTGGAAGGCCGAAGCTTGCGCGCTTTCGCATGAAATGACATGGGTTCTGCCCCTGGATTCGCACATTTCTGGGCGCTCGGCGCAGCCGCTGCCGAGCTCGCGGCGCCCACCCGAACCTTCCCTTCTCGTTGCGACGATAGCCCCTTGTTCGTACCCGCGGCAACAACTTGCCTGTGGCAAGACGGCCACGATCGTGGCCCTTCGCCCTCGGCGCATCGCGCGTGCCGCGTCGGCCGGGCATGTGGACAGCCCATTTGCGAGCCGATATAACCCGCCGGCTTCGTCGTCCGGGCGGTCGAGCGGTCGCGCGGCGGGAGCCTAGCCCAGGTAGCTCAGTCGGTAGAGCAGCGGACTGAAAATCCGCGTGTCGGTGGTTCAATTCCGCCCCTGGGCACCAATTTTCCTGTTGTGAGCGCTGATGTTCTCCGGCCGCGACGGCGTGCGGGTTCGACCGCCGCATCGCGGGCGAGCGTCGCCGGAACGGTCGTCCGCGGTCGAAAACGGACGCGCCGGCGCACGCTTTCCAGCGACGATCTCCAGAATTTCCCGGGACGCGCCACGGAGCCCTCGGCCGCTTCGGCGCACGACGTCAGGCGGTCTATGCTGTCGCCAATCGGCGGATCCGACGCGCCGAGGCAATCCGCGTCCTGAATGGAGGGTGACATGACGATGGCAACGGAGCCGCCCGGAGGCGGAGCGGGGCAACGCATGCTGGACAAGGCGGCGGCGCCCAATTTCCTCGACTCGTCGCTTGAGTGGCGGCGAATCTTTTCGGAAGTCTGGGGAACGTTCCTGCTCGTCGTCGTCGCGGCCGGCGCGGGCACGGTCGCCGCGCAGAGCGGCGGCGCCGTCTCCTTGGCGATGGCGGTGACCGCGCCCGGCCTCATGGTCATGGTCGTCATCTACTTCATGGGCACGGTCAGCGGGGCGCATCTCAATCCCGCCGTGACCCTTGCCTTCGCCGTGCGCGGAAATTTCCCGTGGCAACGGGTGCCCGGCTACATCATCGCGCAGATCGCCGGCGGCATCGCGGCCGCGATCTTCCTGCGCGCCATGTTCGGGACAATTGGCGGGCTCGGCGCGACCGAGCCGGGCGCCGGCATCAGCGCCCTGCAGGCGCTCGGCATGGAGGTGCTTCTCACCACGGGCCTCGTGAACACGATCCTCGGCACGGCGTCAGGCGCCCGCAACATCGGCACCAACGGCGCGATCGCGGTCGGCGGCTATATCGTGCTCGCCGGGCTCTGGGCGGCGCCGATCAGCGGGGCTTCGATGAACCCCGTGCGGTCGCTCGCTCCCGATCTCGTTCGCGGGGATTTCGGCAATGCCTGGATCTATCTCGTCGGCCCGCTTGCCGGGGCGATGATCGCCGTCGTGTTCGAATGGATTCTGAAGGGCCCGCCGACCACAACGGGGACGATCACGGCGCAGGGCACCCTCGACAGCGATTAGGATGCGAGCGCGCGCGCCGCGGGCTTGGGCGAATCTGTCTGCCAGCTCAGACGAAACGCGCGGCAAGAGGCATGCGGAATCGTCGGCGCCAAGTGTGCGTTCTCATGCCGCGATGTCATGGACATGCACGTCGTGGGCCGAATGCTCGCCGAGAACCTCGAGCGCAGTCTGTTCCTCCCGCGCGTTGCGCACATTCACCCAGAGGAGCAGACCGCCGCGCCCGAGCTGCTCGTTGACGCGCGTTGCCTCGTGCTGATGCATCACGTGGCCAAGCGCCGCCCCGAGCAAGGCGCCGGTCCCCGCGGCGACCACAACAGGCAAGACCGCTCCCACGCCGGCAACCACGAGGGCGCCGATCGAGGCGAGGATCGGGGCAGGCAGATAGTCGGCCTCGAGCCGCGAGACGCGCGAAAAGAACGCCGCGCGCGGCGCCTTCGGATCGTCCTCGACCTCCTTCACCTCTTGATAGCGATGGCCGAGCTTCTCCTCGGCCGCCGCCTCGCTCGCCAGCAGCGAGAAGGCGGCGCGGTCAAAGCCGCGCGTCTCAAGCGCAAAGACGGCGTCATCAAGGGTCTTGGTGTCATCGAAGACTGCGACAACTTCCCGGATCGTCTCTGGCATCACGTCGGCTCCTTCGATCTTTGCGCCGGCTATAGGCCGCTTCCGGCCGGCGCGCCACGATGAGCGCAAAGTCCGGGCGGCTCGCCTGATCTAGGTCAATGACGGCTGCAGCCCATCCGTGGCAGCGAAGCTGTTGTCACAATCATCGCCTGATTGAGCGACTGCCGCGTTTCGCAAACAGATTGGAGCATCGTGCCATGGGCCGTAGCGAAATCTCTTCCGACTTTCGGCAACGCCTCGACGATTTGGAGAAGCGGCTCGCTGAAAAGGGGGCCGCAATCGCGCGGAGCGGACATATCGCGCCCGAGCACCGCAGGGAGATCAGTGAAATCTACGCCAAAGCGCGAGCGCTCCGAGAGAAGCTGGTGCAGCCGAGTGAATCGACATGGGACGCCGCGAAGGACGAGATCGAAGCGGATTGGGAGATACTTTCGCACAGCTTCGAGCGCTGGGTCGGGCATGTCGACGCGGAATATCAGCGTCGGAAACCGTGAGACGAGCCAACGCTCGCTTTCGGGTCGCGCGTCAGTCCTGCAGGCACGTAAGTGCCCGGCGCGGCGCAGAGCGGTGGATAGCCGGAAGCTGACGCGCCTATGCCCGGCGGCGACCCCGGCGCTCCCGAATGCGCTTCGAGCCAGCGAAGCCATTCCGGCCACCACGAACCCTCGATGTGCGGCGCGGCGCTCATCCAGGCGTCCGGATCCGCATATCGATCCGTGCTCGTCTTCGTGGCCACCCAGTAGCTCCGGCCCTGGTGCCCGGGCTCGGAGACGATCCCGGCGTTGTGCCCGCCGCTGGTCAGCAGGAAGGTGACTTCGGTGTCGGTCAGCAGGTGGATCTTGTAGACCGAGCGCCAGGGCGCGACGTGATCGCTGCGCCGTCCCGACCGCGAAGATCGGCGCGCGGATATCGCGTCAGCGCGACCGGTCGCGCCGCCCACCACGAAGCGGCCCTCCGCCAGCGTCGTTGTTCGAGGAACAGGCGGCGCAGATATTCGGCGTGCATCCGGTAGGGCATGCGCGTGGCGTCGGCGTTCCAGGCCATCAGGTCGGTCATCGGCGCGCGCTCGCCCATCAGGTAATCGTGCACCATGCGCGACCAGACGAGATCGTTCGAGCGCAGCATCTGGAAGGCGCCGGCCATCTGCTTGGTGTCGAGAAAGCCCTGCTCCCACATCATGTCCTCGAGGAAGGCGAGCTGGCTCTCGTTGATGAAGAGCATCAGTTCGCCGGCCTCGGTGAAATCGGTCTGCGCGGCGAACAGCGTGACCGACTTCAGCCGGTCGTCGCCGTCGCGCGCCATCGCCGCCGCCGCGATCGAGAGCAAGCGTGCCGCCGAGGCAATAGCCGACGCGCATGCACCTGCGCGTCCGGAACGATCGCGCGAGACGGCGTCGAGCGCCGCCATCACGCCGAGCTCGCGGTAGTCCTCCATGCCGAGGTCGCGGTCCTCGGCGCCCGGGTTCTTCCACGAGATCATGAACACGGTGAAGCCGCGCTCGGTCAGGTAGTTGACCAGCGAGTTCGCGCGGCGACAGATCGAGGATGTAGTACTTCATGATCCAGGCCGGCACGATCAGCATCGGCTCGGGCCGCACCTTCGCGGTCGTCGGCGCGTACTGGATCAGCTCGATCAGGCCGTTGCGGTAGATCACCTTGCCGGGCGTCGTCGCGACGTTGCGCGCCGACCGTCGAACGCTTTCGGCGCCGACCGGCGTCTTGCCGCTCGCCGCGCGCTCCCAGTCCTCGAGGAAGTTCGCGGCAGCCGCGCACAAGATTCATGCCGCCCGTCGCGCATCGTGCGCTCCAGCAGCTCCGGATTGGTGGCGAGGAAGTTGGACGGCGAGAGCATGTCGAGCAGCTGCCGCGCGACGAACTCGACGACATTCTCGTGCTGCCGGGTCACGCCGCGAATGCCGGTGGTGGCGTTGTGCCACCACTGCTGCGTGAGCAGGAAGCTCTGGTAGATGAGATTGTACGGCCAATGCTGCCACGCGGCGCCGGCGAAGCGGTGGTCCTGCGGCAGCGGCTCGATGCAGGGCGCGGCTTGCGCCGCCGAGCGCCGCCCGGCTCGGCATAGTCGAGCGAGGCGCGTCGCCTTGCGCGCGGTCTTTTCCATGAGCTGGACGCGCTTGCCCGGAGCCGCGGCAAGGTGAATCGCCCAGTCGAGGTAGGCGTCGACGAGCGCGGCCGGCGAAAGCCCGGCGGTGAAGCGCGCCATCGCCGCATGGACGCGAGCGGTCGATGACGTCGGCGAGCGCGGTAACCGCGTAGGAGTCCCGGCTCGCGGCGGAAGGCGCGGCGGACCCCGCCGACGCTCCCGCCCTGCGGCTCCTCTTGCCCGTCGCGGCGGTCTCGTGGCCGTTCGCTCGCCCCGCGACCGAAATCGAAGACACGCGTTCGACGGGTTCGCCCCGGGAGCCGTCTTCTGCGGCGCGCGGAACCTGCCGGCCCGATCTCGCGTGGCGCTTCGCTGCGTGACCGTCGAGGCTCATCCAACTCCTCCGCGCCACCTCCTCCCGCGGCTAGCGCACGATGATGCAGGTGCAAGGCGCCATCTGGGCGACCTTGTGCGACACGCTGCCGAGCATCAGACCTTGGAAATCGCCGAGGCCGCGGCTGCCGATGACAATCGTGTCCACCTTGCGCGCCCTGGCGGTCGCGATGATCTCCTGCGTGGGATCGCCTTCCGCGATCACTTTTTCGACGTTGCTGACGCCGCTTTTCCGAGCGATCTCCGCGGTCCTCGCGGCAATGGTCTCGGCGGCGCCGCGGAGCAGGTCGGCCTCGGTCATATAGATGTTCTCCACCCGCTCGAACTCCTCAAGGTCCGGCGGGACGCGCTCGCGGCCGTGCTGCTGCTGGACGAAGAGCACCAGCAGCCGCGCCTTTGTGCTGACCGCCAGTTCGATTGCGTATTCCTGCGCTTTGCGCGCGCTTTCCGACCCGTCCGTCGGAAGCAGGATCAGCTTCGTGTCCACGGCATGCCTCCCTCACGCATGTTGAACGGACGCTCGGCCTTCAGCGCCAAATCGACCATGCAACCCTCCCATCGTCCTGAGCACGTGCACGATAGGGCGGCAGCCGGGCCTTCGCCCTTGACGCAGGTCAACCCGGACGCCCGCCGGCCACCCGCCGCGCCGGCAGAGGCTTGTCATGATCTAAATCAAAGCCGACTGCCCGCGTGACGGCATCATATTCGTCGTGGAATGGAAGCCTATATCTGCGGCACCTTTCGACCGCGATCCTCGAACTTGCCGTCATCGACGAGGAGGGGCCGCACGCGCTCGTTTTTCCGTGCCGCCGCGTTGCGGGCGGATCGGATCAATGTGGAAACGAAGCAGCGAATTCCCGTGCGCCCAACACATTGGCGGGAGTGGAAGCCGGAAACTTAGTTCTTCTCCTTGTTCGGCTCGGTCTTGGCGTTCAGCGCCGCCAGCTTCGCCTCTTCCTCCGCCAGCAGCCGAATAAGCATTTGCCGCTTCGTCTCGTCCGTTTCCTCCGCCAACTTCCTGCGATAGTGCTCGATATTGAGACGGGCCACGGCTTTATCCACGGCTCCTCCCCTCCTCTTGCTGTCACGGGCCCGGCCAACCTAGCCCCAAAGCATCGCGCCCCGGAAGGGGCCAACCCGTTTCGCTTCAGCACTCGACCGTCTGACTTGACGGCAATCCCTTGCGCCGCCCAAACGGTCCGAGGAGAAAGCCGCGGCTACGGCAGGAACCTCTGATGATCGTAACATCGCCCATCACGATTGCGACCTGCGGCAGCGTCAACGTCGACGTCACCGCCTTTTCCGACCGCCTTCCGCGCCCGGGCGAAACGGTGATGGGTCGAGCGCTACACGATGACGCTGGGCGGCAAGGGGGCGAACCAGGCGGCTTCGGTTGCGCGGCTCGGGGCGCGATCGGTCCTCATCGGCCGCACGGGAACGGATGCTTTCGGCGCGCTCGCGCGAGCGGCTCGAGGCGCTCGGCGTCGACCTGACCCATCTCGGCTCCGACCCGAACGCGCCGACGGGCGTCGCCGTGATCAACGTCGACGGTCAGGCAGAGAACTGCATCGTCGTGATCAGCGGGGCGAATCTCTGCGTAGGGCGTTCGGACGTCGACGCCGCCGCCTCGACGCTTAGGACCGCCCGCGTCCTCTTGCTGCAGATCGAGATTCCTCTCGACACAAATCTCGCCGCCGCATCCGTCGTGCGTGCGGCGGGCGGGATCGTCGTCTTCGACCCCGCTCCCGTTCCTGCCGGCGGCCTTAGCGACGAATTTCTTCGCGCCGCCGACATCGTTACGCCCAACGAGACCGAGACGGAGTCGCTCGTCGGCATTCGCCCGGCAAATGAGTCGGAGGCGGCCATCGCGGCGTCCCGGCTGATGGCGCGGGGCGCTCGCGCCGCGATCATCAAGATGGGAGCGCGCGGCGTCTATTTCCGCGATTCCCAAAGCGAGGGCTTCGTGCCGCCCTGCCCGGTGAAGGCGGTCAACAGCGTCGGCGCCGGAGATTGCTTCAACGGCGGGCTCGCCGTGGCGCTCGGCCGCGGCGATTCGCTCAGCGACGCCGTGCGCTTCGCCGCGGCTTGCGGCGCATTGGCAACGACGGGCCCCGGCGGCGCCGCTTCCGCGCCGACGCTTGAGGCAGTCGAAATGCTCGTCGCCGCCCTGCCTTGATCTCGATCAAGGCGCCGACGGCGAGGCTTGGCAGCATCTTCATCTTCGGGGGCGGAAGGAGATGAGATGATGCTTTTCCGCACTCTTGCGGCCGGTTGCTTTGCCTTCTTCGTCGCCGGCACGGCCGCGCAGGCGGCAACCGGCTGGACGACGAACGATCTTAATCTCCGCGCCGGTCCGGGAAGCCACTACCGGACGCTGACGGTGATGCCGGCAGGCGCGCGCGTCGACGTCATTCGATGCACGAGCTGGTGCGAGCTTTACTATGCCGGCTATCGGGGATGGGCGTCGGCGCGCTATATCACGACTGCCTACCGATCGGCGCCGCCGGTTGTCAGGCCGCCGATGCCGCCGACGATCTACTGGTACTTCGGGCGCCCGCGATGGGACGACCGTTACCATTCGTGGCACGGCGGTCGCCATTGGTGGTACGGCGACCGCTGGCATGATCGCCCGCACACGGGATTCTACTTCGAGTTCGGCCGCTAGGCTCGCTCCCGGCGCCGCCGTCAGGTCTGCTAAGGCTTCGCGACGGCGCGCCGGGCATCGGCAACCTGCATCGTGAATGCGGCGCGGAGAAGCTCGATGTCGGCGGTGAGCACGAGCTCATCGAAGCCCATATCAAGCCAACGGGCCGCCTGATCGGCGCGGACCGCATGCATCGTCACCGGCACACCGGCGGCGCGTCCGGCGGCAATGATCGTGCGCAGCGCATCGGCAAAGCGCGGGTCGTCGCGATCGAGCCCAAGTCCAAGCCCGAGATCGACCGGCCCGATATGCAGGCCCGCGATCCCCTTGACCGCTGCGATCGCCTCAATGTCGGCGACCCCGCGCCGATCCTCGATCATCGGAAAGACGTGCGGGCGGATTTCAGCAACACGCTCCGGCGCCGACCGGAGGCCGTAGCGCTGGCCGCCGAAGCTGCGTACGCCCTCCGGCTGGTAGCGCGCCCGCCGGACCGCCTCGGCCACAAGATCGGTGCTCGAGGCCATCGCCACCACGACCCCTGACGCACCGTGATCGAGGAGGCGCGGCATCAGCTCCAGCTCCTGCTCCGAGACACGCACGAGCACCGGCATGCCGAGCGCGTCGAGGAGCTGAATGCCGCGGAACGCGGTGCCGAGATCCCAGGCGCCGTGTTGCAGATCGAGACCGACCCAGTCGGGCCTGGCGCGGGCGGCGGCTTCCGCCACCAGCGGCTCGGGCATCGACAACCACAGTCCAATCGTCGTCATGGGTGTCACTTCCGTGTCTTGATCCAAGAGAGTCCTGTCACGCCGCTCAACCCGAGCCCGCCTTATCGCCTCCGCCCCTCACTCAGATGGGCTTGGCGCGCTTGGCGATGAGTTCCTGCAGCTCCTCCACGCTGACCTCGCCGCGGTCGATGACGCGCGCGACGCGGCCGAGCTCGAGGAGGACGATCCGATCGGCGACCGGAAGCACATGGCTCATGTTATGGTCGATATAGAGGATGCCGAGCCCATGCGTGCGGGCGCGGCCGATCGATTGGAGAACATGGCGCGTCTCGCGTACCGAAAGCGCCGCGGTCGGCTCGTCGAGCAGGAGAAGCTTGGCGCCGAAATGCATCGCCCGCGTGATCGCCACGGATTGCCGCTCGCCGCCCGACAGCGTCCAGACCAGCTGCTCGGCGGAGCGAACGCGGGTCAGGCCGAGTTCCGTGATTGCGGCCTGCGCCTCGTTTCGCATGCGGCGGCGGTCGAGGACCCGCAGCGGACCGATCGGACGCGCGACCTCCTTGCCGAGGAAGAAGTTCCTCCACAGGCTCAGCTGGTCCACCATGGCGAGGTCCTGGTAGACCGCCTCGATGCCGATCGCGCGTGCGTCGGCGGGCGTGCGGAAGCGCACGTCCCTGCCCATGAACCGAAGGGTCCCGGAGGTCGGCCGCTGGTAGCCGGCAAAGATCTTCAGAAGCGTCGACTTGCCGGCGCCGTTGTCGCCGACGAGCGCCACCACTTCGCCCGGCCAGACGGAAAGGTTCACGTCGAAGATGACCTTGTTGCGGCCATAGCTGTGCGAGATCGTGCGCAGCTCGAAGACCGGCTCGCCGGTGCGATCGACCTCGTGCATCTTGGCGCGGACGGGCGCCGGCGCTTCGACGTGGAGCGGCGTCTTGCTCATGCCTGGCTCGATCCGAAGCGGCCCAGCCTGACGTTGGCGATCACGACGAGAACCAGCATGATCCCGATGAACGTCACGTAGAACGATCCCGGCACGCCGATCAGGACAAGCCCGATCTGGATGGTCGCCAGCAGGAACGCGCCGATGACGCTGCCCCAGACCGTGCCCGTGCCTCCGAAGAGCGACGTGCCGCCGAGGACCGCGGCGGTGATGGCGAGCAGCTCGTAGTTCTGGCCTTGCGCCTGGGTGACGCCGCGGAGATAGGCGAACTGCATGCAGCCGGCGAGCCCCGCGAAGAACGAGCTGATGATGAAGTTGGTGCGCTTCACGCGCGCGGTCGGGACGCCCATCGCCTTGGCCGGCCCGACCTTGCCGCCGGTCGCCAAGGTCCAGTTGCCGTATCTCAAGCGCGTCAGCACGAACCAGAACACGCAGCCGATGACGAACATCCAGACGAGCGGCATGTAGAAGGGCGTCATTCCGATGCGCGCGCCGAGCAGCGTCATCGAGAGGCTCGGATCGAACATGATGAGCTGGTGTCCGCTGATCAGGAGATTGTTCAATCCCTGCAGCACGAAGAACATGCCGAGGGTCGTGATGAAGGACGGGATCCCGAAGAGGGTTGTGACGAGACCGTTCACGACACCGACGACGGCCGCGACCACAAGCGCAATCGCGAGGGCGAGCCATTCGTTGAAATGATTGGTGACGAAGAGAATGCCCCAGATGATCGGGGTGAAGGCAAAATTCTGACCGACCGACAGGTCGAACTCGCCGCTGATCATGAGCATCGTCACGCCGATCGCGACGATGCCGATCGTGGAGGCGACGGTGCTGATCGCCGTCATCGTCTGCGGCGACCAGAAGTTCCCGGTCTGGAGAGTGAAGAACAAGACGACCACAATGAGGCCGAGCCCCGGTGCGAGCTCGCGCACCTTGAGCAGCGCCTCGACGGGCGACGTGTGCGGCACTGCGGCCGTGGCCGGCGCGGGGGACGTATCAGGATCCAGAGACATCTCAGCCATTTCGCCGCCGACCGCCGGCGGAACTACGGCAGGGCCGGGTCCAGGCCGCCATCAATGCAGCGGCCTGGACCGGTGAGGCAAGCCTCAGCAACGACCGGCGTCGATGCACGCCTGCACCGTATCGATGTTCTTCTGCGTCACGATCGACGTGCCGGTGTTCACGTTGACGGGGCTCAGGCTGTATTTGGCCTGGTTGGTCATGTTGGCCACCGCGAAGTAGGCCTGCAGGAAGGGCTGCTGGTTGATGGCCATGGTAAGCGTCCCGTCCTTGATGCGCTTGGCGGCTTCGGCGCCGACGTCGAAGGTCGCGACCGGAATCTTGAGGCCGTTGTCGCCGACATATTTCGCCGCCGGGTTCGCCGCCGGATTGCCGAGCCCGACGATGCCGCAGATGCCCTTGTCCGCCTGCAACGCAGCGCTGATCAAGGAGAGGTTCTGGCCCTGGTCGCCGGTCGCGACGAGGTCTTCGTAAGGATATTCGACGGCATCGAGCGCGCGCTTCACACCGTCGGCGCGGAGCGTCAGCACGAACGCCGTCGGGAAGGGATTCACGATCAGGACCTTGCAGGGGTCGCTCGGAAGATTCGGCAGCCAGGCCTTCGTCAGAATCTCGCCGGAGACCGACTCATCCTGACCGACGAAGGAGAGGCCGAGGATGCGCTTGTCGCCCGGCGCGTTCTCGCCTTCGAAGCGGTTGTTGTTGTAGAGGACGACAGAGATGCCCGCGTCGAGCGCGGCGGTCGTGACCGATTCCATGGTCTTCGAGGTGTAGTCGATCGCGATCCCCGCCGGCTTCGCCGCAATGGCCGCCTGCACCAGCGGCACCATGCCGGCGTCGCCGGTGTCCTGAGCCGGCGCCTGGAACACCACGTTCACGTCGAAGTCCTTGGCCGCCTGCTTGGCGCCGTTCTGCTCGGTGATCCAGAACGGGTCCGTAAGGCTCGGCGCGATGATATAGAATGTGGGCTTGTCCTGCGCGAAAGCCGCACCGCCGCCGATGGCGGAGAGCGCGAGAGCGGCCGTGGCCACGCACAGCCCGAGACCGCGAATCCTCTGTAGATTTGTCATTCGCAACTTCCTCCCTCTTCTTGCGCAGCCGATCCGGCCGCCGCTTGAGTGTTGCGCACCGCGCAACTTGCGTAATATTTTGAACTGCAGGTAATTCTATCGGGCTCATCAAGTCAAGCGCGTGGGGGAAAATTGTCGCGTCTCGCGCATCGTGTTGCGCTCACTTGAATTCTCTACTAAAGCTTCAATCCATGGCAGCAGACACGATGCATGTTGAACTCTCCGGGCCGGAGCCTGCGACGCTCAGTTCCGGGGGGAGTCATATCCGCCGCGCATTTCAGGCGCTTGAGGCGCTCATCGGCGGACCGCAAACGGCGGCGAGCATCGCGCAGGTGCTCGGCGTCAACCGCAGCACGGCGCTTCGCCTGATGAGCGAGATCGAATCGCTCGGCTACGTCGTTCGCGACCCGGACACGAAGAGCTACGCCATCGCGCCGGCCCGCTTCTATCCCTTCATCTCCTCGCACGTGGACCATCTCGACTGGAGCATGGTCGTCGATCCGATCCTCTCCGATCTCCGCGACGAGTTCGGCGAGGCCGCCATCATGGGCGTTCCGGCGAATGGGACGATGGTCTACCTCGCGTTCTTTCCTTCCCTCCATGTCATCACAGTCCGCGAGCGGTTGGGCACGACGCGGCCGATGCATTGCTCGGCGCTCGGCAAGGCCTACCTCTCGGCGCTCGACGATCGGGCGCTCGACAGCGAGCTTGCGATGCTGAACTACCAGGGCGGCACGTCGGTCGCGGCGCATGGCCCGATGGAGCTGCGCGAACGTCTCGACGACACGCGCGCGCGCGGCTACGCGATCGATCGCGACGAGACCGCCGAAGGCGTCACCTGCCTTGCGGTGCCGGCCAGAATCGGCGGAACGCTTGTCGGCGCCATCGGCCTTTCCGGGCCTTCCAGCCGCATCGGCGCCGAGCGCACGGCCGAAATGGGCGAGCGCCTCAGAAAGGTCGTCGCGCGCCTTGCGGGCTCGCGGCCGTGACGCCGCCGCCCGACCTCGGCAAGCTCATCGGCATGTCGTTGATGGCCGGCCGCGACGACATCGAGATCGCGGCGGAGACGGTCAGCGCGCTCGGCTTCGAGGGCATGGAGGTGCATGCGCATCAGCTCGGGCCCGGGCTTCCGGGCGTGCCGGTCTTCGAGGCACATGCCGCGGCGGCCGGCGACGTGGTGCGCCGCGCGGGGCTCATCGTCTCGACGCTCAATGTCGTCGGCGACGCGACCTTCGATCCCTTCGCGGGCCCCGACGCATTGTCGACGACGATAGAGGGACTGGCCGCGCATATGCGCTGGGCCGCGGCAATGGGCGCGCCGCGCGTGTTGATCTGGGAGGGCCGGGTCGAGAAGCGCGGCGAAGTCGACGCGGCCTGCCGGACGCTCGCACAGGCGATCGAGGCGGCGACGCGCCGGAGCGGGCTCCAAAACCCTCCCCCCGTCTCGGTCGAGCTTCACCCCTTCACCTTCGCGCTCAAGCATCGCGCGCTTTCCGAGCTTGCGGCGGCGCTGAAGCCGGTCGGCGCCGGCATCTGCTTCGACTTCTGTCATTGCGGCGTCGCCTTGGGCCGCGGCCTCCTCGATCATTTCGACGACGATGTGGTCGCGGCCGTCGATCACGTCCACTATTCCGACACCGACACGCGGACATCCGAACTGCACTTCCCGCCCGGCGGCGGCGTCCTCGATCTCGAAGCAATCGGCGCGCGGCTTGCCGGCAAGCCCGTTGCCTTGAGCTGGGATCTTTTCGGCTGGCCGGGACCGCGCCATGCCGTGCGCACCCACATGGGCGTCTACCGCGCCTTCGTGGAACGCCACGCGGCGAGCCTCCATTAGCGAAGCGACTGGCGGGGCCGGCTCGATGCAAAAGTCCGATCCGAAACCCGCGGCGTTTCGCGTGGCGCCCGCGGACATCATGCGCCTCGGCCTCGCGCTCCTTGAGCGCGCCGGCACGCCGCCGGACGATGCGCGGGTGGTCATGGATCACCTCGTCGCGGCGAGCGCGATGGGCCTTCATTCGCACGGCGTCATGCGCATCCCTCAGTACCTGGATGAGATCAAGTCGGGCGTCATCAATCCCGCCGCCAGGCCCGAAATCGTCAAGACCGCCGCGTCGCGCCTCAACGTCGACGGGCAGCGTGGTTTCGGCCAGGTCGTCGGCATGCTGATGGTCGAGGCGCTTGTCCCGGTCGCGCGGGCGACCGGGATCGCGATGATCAACGGCCGCCACCTCGGCCATACCGGGCGGATCGGCGCCTATCCGGAGGCGCTGGCGAAAGCCGGGCTCGTCGGGCTTGCGGTTTGCAACGGCGCGCCGTCCGGCCATTGGGTGGCGCCGTTCGGCGGCCGCGACGGGCGCATTTCGACGAACCCGATCGCCATGGGCTGGCCGGTCGAAGGCGCGGCGCCGATCGTCGCCGATTTTTCCACGGCGGCGGCGCCGGAGGGCGTGATCCGCGTTCTTCGTGATCGCAAGACGCCGGCGCCCGAAGGCTATCTCCACGACGCCGAAGGCCGCCCGACGACAGATCCGAACGTGCTCTATGCCGTGCCGAAAGGCGCGATCCAGCCGCTCGGCGGGGCGCTCGGCTACCGCGGCACGGCGCTCGCGCTCTTCGTCGAGGTGCTGACCACGATGCTGAACGGCGACGGCGTCATCGACACTTCACGCAAGGGCACGGACATGACATTCGTGGCGATCGCGCCGCAGTCCGGATTTGCGGCGCTCACCCGCGAACTCTCAGACCATATTCGTGCCTCCCCACCGCTCGATCCGCAGCGGCCGGTCATGATGCCGGGCGATCGCGAGAACGCGGAGGCCCAGGCGACGACAGAGCTTCGCGTCGACGCGCCGACCTGGGATGCGCTCGCGAAGGCCGCGCGTCGCGCCGGGATCGACATGCCGATAGCGGCGAACGGGGGATAGCAACAAGCCGTCCGGTTCGGGGAATGGCCGGTTGGTGAAATGCCGGTGCGTGAATTTAGGAGGAGTAGACCGTTGGACAAGCTCATCATTACCGTCACCTGCGATTCGACGATGTCGTATCCGTCGAATCCGAGCAACCCGACGCCGAAGGGGCTCGAGGCGGTGGCGGAGGAATATGTCCGCTCCGTCAATGCCGGCGCCGCGATCTGCCACCTGCACGGCCCCTACACGGTCGACGCGAAGATCCAGGCCGACGGCACCAAGCTCTCCGATCTCGACATCCCGGGCTGGCGAAAGCTGCGCGACGGCATTTTGGACAGATGCGACGCCATCATCCAGTACGGCATCGCGAACGGCCGCTTCGCGCAGCGCAAGGTGCTTCTCGAAGACCAGCACCCGGACATGGTCTCCACCTGCTTCAACGCCCATGACGAGTGCTTCGACTACGAGCCGGGCCACGATCCGGTCGAGCTCTACGCCATCCACGACCGCGACGAGCTGAGGGAGTATTGCGAGCTCACCGGCCGCATCGGCACCAAGATGGAGATCGAGGCCTTCCACTATGGCGGCGTATGGAACGCCATGCGCATGATGGAGAAGGGCTTCCTCAAGGGACCGGTCTGGGTCACCTTCTTCCTCGGCTGGAAGGGCGGCTGCTGGACGCCGCCGACGGTGCAGGCGATGACCTACATGGCCGATCACTGTCCGGAGAATTTCATCTGGAACACGTCGGTGATGGACCCGGTGGAGCAATGGAAGGTGCTGTCGACGGCGATCAATCTCGGCGGCCACATCCGCATCGGCATGGAAGACAATCCCTTCCTGACGGCGGGCGAATATGCCCGCTCGAACGCCGATCTCGTCGACAAGATCGTGCGCATCGCGCGCGACCTCGGGCGCGACATCGCGACACCGGAGGAGGCGCGCGCCATGGCCAAAATCCCCCACAACGGAAAGCACTGACAAGCGGCAGGTCATGAAAGCCGCGGTCCTCAAGGCGTTCGGGACACCGCTTGCGATCGAAGAGGTGGCGGACCCGCGCCCCGGCCCCGACGACGCCGTCGTCAAGGTCATGGCGTGCGGGATCGACGGCACAGACCTGAAATTACTCGACGGCTTCGGCTACACGCCTGAGCTGCCGTTCATCATGGGGCACGAACCGGCCGGCATCGTCGAATCCGTCGGCGAGCGAGTTCAGTCGTTCAAGCCCGGCGATCGCGTCGTCCCCTATATCTTCCTGATCCCGCCGGAGAGCCCGTGGTACCGGAGCGAGCGTGAGCAGCTTTCGCCCGACATGAGCGGCGTCATCGGGGTCAAGGGCGCGAGCGGCGGTTATGCCGAGCGGCTTCGCGTTCCGGCGCGGCAACTGATCTCGATCCCCGACGGCGTTTCCTGGCGCGACGCCGCCGTGCATTGCGACGCCGGGCTGACCGCCTATCACGCCATCCGCCGCGCGGGGCTTCTCCCTGAGCGAGACAGCGCTCATCATCGGCGTCGGCGGCGTCGGGTCGTTCGCGGTGCAGTTCGCAAGACTTGCCGGCGCGCGGGTGATCGCAGCCGAGCGCACGCAGACAAAACGCGATTGGGCGCTTTCGCTCGGCGCAACGGATGCGATCGAAGCGAGCAAGATCGGCGAAGCGGTGCGCGGCCTGACCGACGGAAAGGGCGTCGATTGCGTTTTCGACATCGTCGGGACCGAAGCGACCATGGCGGCCGGCCTCGACGCGCTCAGTGTCGGCGGCCGCATCGCCGTCGTCGGCTACACGCCCGACACCTTTTCGTTGAGCGGCAAGCGGGTGGCGCAGAATGAGTTTCAAGTGATCGGTTCGCGCGGCGGCACACGAAAAGAGCTGGCCGAGGCCCTGTCGCTCACAGCTAGCGGCCGCGTCCGCTCCATCGTCACCGACACCGCGCCGCTCGACGCCGTGAACGACGCGCTCACAAAACTCCGCCGCGGCGAGGTGATCGGCCGGCTCGTGCTCGATATCGCGGCGGACGCGGCCTGACCAGGACGAAGCCCGGGGACATGACGCGGATGGCAATTGTTGAATGCGTGCTCGACTGCGGGGCCGAGCTGGCCGAGGGCCCGGTCTGGGATCCAATGGAAAGCGCTCTCTACTGGGTCAACATCAAAGCCCGCGAGATGCATCGCTTCGATCCGGCGACGGGCAAAGACGAATACTGGAAAACGCCTGCGGATGTCGGTTCGCTGGCACTCCGTCGCGACGGCGGTATGGTCGTCGCCTTGAAGACCGGCTTCTTCTTCTTCGACCCGCCGAGCGGACGATTCACGCCCATTGCCGAGCCCGAGGCGCACCTTCCGGACAACCGCTTCAACGACGGCAAGACCGACCGCCAGGGACGTTTCTGGGCGGGAAGCCTCTACGATCCCGACGAAACGAAGCCGACCGGCGCGCTCTATCGTCTCGACACGGACCTTTCGTGCCACAGGATGGTCGACGGGATATACGCGTCGAACGGCCTTGCCTTCAGCCCCGACAGCAGAATCGCCTACTACGCCGACAGTCGGCGCCGGACCGTCTGGGCCTTCGACTTCGATGCGGGCGACGGCGCGCTTTCGAACCGCCGCGTGTTCCTGGAACTCGGCGAAAATGACGGCGCGCCGGACGGCGCCGCGGTCGACGACGACGGCTGCTACTGGCTGACGCAGCCGCCGTCCGGCCGTGTCGTCCGCTACGATCCGAAGGGCCGCGCCGTTCGCGTGATCGCGATGCCGGTCTCGCAACCGACCTGCGTCGCGTTCGGCGGCGCGCGTATGGACACACTCTACATCACCTCGGCGAAATACCGCATGCCGCCGGAGAAGCTCAGCCGCGAGCCGCTCGCCGGTGCGCTCTTCGCGGTTCATCTCGGCATCGGCGGGCCGCCCGACGCCCGCTTCAACGGCTAGGCTTCCCGTCGAAGCCGCACTCGATCTCAGTCCGCTGTTGCGCCTCAGGCCGTTTCGCAACAACGTGCGAACCGACGCCGCACAGAGGCGGGGAGGCGATGAGCAGCAAGGATTCGACCAGAGATTCGCGAATACCCGCGCCGCCCGAGCCGCGCCGGCGCCGCGAGCCGTTGCCGTGGCAGCAGCCGAAGCCGATCGAGGAAGACCCGGGCGCGATGGCACGCATCCAGGCGATACTCGCGTCGCCGAACTACCGCATGGCGGAGGAGGACACGGAATTCCTGCACCGCGACGATCTGCGCGGCGTGCGTCTGCAGATGGACTACCTCAAGGCCGAGCTGCTGCTTGCCGAGAACCGCGTCGAGCACACCATCGTCGTCTTCGGCGGCACGCGCATCTGCGAGCCGGCCGAGGCACGCCGCAGGGTCGCGCTTGTCAGCGCGGCGCTCGCTTCCGATCCCGGCAACGCCGAGCTCGAACGCCGGCTCGGGATTGCGGAGCGCGTGCTTGCCAAGAGCCATTATTACGAGATCGCGCGCGAATTCGGACGCCTCGTCAGCGAGACCTACCGCCGCAACAGCGACAACCCCATCGTCGTCATGACCGGCGGGGGGCCGGGAATCATGGAGGCCGCCAATCGCGGCGCCTTCGATGTCGGGGCGAAATCCGTCGGCCTCAACATCAGCCTGCCGCACGAACAATATCCCAATCCCTACGTCACGACGGAGCTTTGCTTCCGCTTCCATTATTTCGCGCTGCGCAAGCTGCATTTTCTCCTGAGAGCGCGCGCGCTCGTCGCCTTCCCCGGCGGCTACGGCACCTTCGACGAGTTGTTCGAGATGCTCACCCTGATCC
Organism: uncultured Alphaproteobacteria bacterium; assembly: GCA_963750115.1. Classification (GTDB taxonomy): domain Bacteria; phylum Pseudomonadota; class Alphaproteobacteria; order Rhizobiales; family Afifellaceae; genus DASWJZ01. The sequence goes on from CAVVPM010000018.1 coordinate 44,116, forward strand.
AGACGCGCAAGATCAAGCCGATTCCCGTCGTGCTCGTCGGCGAAAGCTACTGGCGGCGGGCCGTCGACATCGACTTTCTGGTCGACGAAGGCGCCATCGATCCGGAAGACCGCGACCTATTCTGGTTCGCCGAAACGGCAGAGGAGATATGGGACGGCATCCTGAATTGGCATGACGCAGCCGGAAACCCCTTCCATCCCCCGGCCTGACCGGGCACGCCGCTCGGCACGTCTTCGCAGCGCAAAATCGCAGCCGCAAGCAAACCACGAGAACAACGGGAGGAAAATGTCGTGAAGCTCTCCTTCCATGGCGCCGACCGCGGCGTCACGGGCTCCTGTCACCTGGTCGAATGCGCCGGTCGCCGCATCCTGATCGATTGCGGCCTCTACCAGGGCAGCCACGAGCTCGCGGACGAAAACGCCAAGCCGTTCGGCTTCGATGCCGCCGGGATCGACACGGTCCTTCTCACGCATGCGCATCTCGACCATTGCGGGCGCCTGCCGCTCCTGGTGAAGCGCGGATTCCATGGCGAAATCGTCACAACGGCCGCCTCGCGCGAGCTCGCGAGGCTCGTGCTCCTCGATTCAGCGCATCTGCAAGAGGAGGAGACGCGCCACCGGTCGCGCAAGGCGCGGCGGCAGCGGCAGCGGCAAAGGAGCGACGAGCCTCTCTATTCGATCCTCGACACGTTGCGGACGTTCGACCTCTTCGGGCGCAACGCCGTCTATGGCCAGCCGTTCCGCGTCGCGAACGGGATCAGGGCCACATTCCTCGACGCCGGCCACATCCTCGGCTCGGCCAGCGTCTTCCTGGAGCTCGCGGAAGGAAACGATCGCGCCCGCGTTCTGTTCTCCGGCGATCTCGGCAATGCGGGCCGGCCGCTTCTCCGCGATCCGGCGACACCGCCGGCGTCCGACGTCGTGGTGATGGAGACGACCTATGGCGACCGGCTGCACAAGCCGATCGGGCCGTCGGTCGAGGAGCTCTACGCGGCGATCCGCGACACCTTCAAGCGCGGCGGCAACGTCATCATCCCGACCTTCGCGCTGGAGCGCGCGCAAGAGCTGGTCTTCTTTTTGCGCGAGGGCACCGAGAAGGACGCGTTCGCGCGATCGATCCAGGTCTTCGTCGACTCGCCGATGGCGATATCGGCGACGGAAATCTTCAGACGCCACCCCGAGTGCTATGACGACGAGACGGCTGCGCTCTTCCGCCAGGGGCGCGATCCCTTTTCCCTGCCGGGGCTGCACTTCGTGCGCGAGACGGCCGGCTCCATCGCGCTCAACAACGTCACGGGCGGCGCCGTCATCATGGCAGGCTCGGGCATGTGCACGGGCGGGCGGGTGCGCCATCATCTGAAGCACAATCTCTGGCGCCACGATTCGACCGTCATCTTCGTCGGCTTCGCCGCCAAGGGCACGCTCGCGCGCCAGATCATCGACGGGGCCAAGGAAGTGACCCTCTTCGGCGAGCGGATTCCGGTACGAGCCCGCATCCACACGATCAATGGCTTCTCCGCCCACGCCGATCAGGCGGAGCTTCTCGCCTGGCACAGGAAGACGCAAGCAGGCCGCACGTTCCTCGTCCACGGCGAGGCGGGCACCATGCGCAGCTTCGCCACGCGGCTCACCGGCACCCATGTCGAGATGCCCGCCGTCGGCCAGTCGTTCGATCTCGCCGTCAGGAGAGCGCGGGCCTCCGGCTGATCCGGGATGCCGGAGGCGTTTCCGAAAGCCCCCGCAATCGCAGTTGATCTTGATCAAGGGGGTGTCGAGCGACTTTGCCTACGACCCTCAGAGCCGCAGGCGACGTGATCGGATGAGCGCCGGCGAGGTGGCTAACGGAAGTTTCGGGAGGAACCCATGGGTGAGAAGTCAGCGCAGGTTCTCTGGTTCGACGTGCTCGGCCGCGGCGATGTCGCCCGCGTCGGCGGCAAGAACGCTTCGCTCGGCGAGATGGTGCGAACGCTCGACAAGAGGGGCGTGAAGGTGCCCTACGGCTTCGCCACCACGGCGGACGCCTATTGGCGCTATGTCGAAGCGAACCGCCTGCACGAGACCATCCAGAGCCACGTCGACGACCTCGCCTCCGGCAAGGCGACGCTGGCGGAGACCGGCGCGGCGATCCGAAAAAGCGTGCTGCGCGGCGAATGGCCGAAGGAAACCGCCGATGCCATCCGTGAGGCCTACCGCGAGCTCTGCCGGCGGATCGGCCACAAGGACGCCGACGTGGCGGTCCGCTCTTCCGCCACGGCCGAGGACCTCCCCGACGCGAGCTTTGCGGGACAGCAGGAGACCTACCTGAATATCCGCGGCGAGAAGGCGCTCCTCGATGCCTGCCGCCGCTGCTACGCCTCGCTCTTCACCGATCGCGCCATCAGCTACCGGCAGGCGAAGGGCTTCGACCACATGAAGGTGGCGCTGTCGATCGGCGTGCAGCGCATGGTGCGCTCCGATCTCGGCGGTTCCGGCGTCATGTTCTCGATCGACACGGAGACGGGATTCGACAAGATCGTGCTGATCAACGCCGCCTGGGGCCTCGGCGAGAACGTGGTCCAGGGCGCCGTCGATCCCGACGAATACGAGGTGTTCAAGCCGCTCCTCGCAACCAAGAAGCTCTCGCCGATCATCGAGAAGAAGCGCGGCGAGAAGGAAATCAAGATGATCTATGCCCGCGGCGACAAGCCGACCCGCAACGTGCCGACCTCGAAGGCCGAGCGGGCGGCATTCGTGCTCTCCGATTCGGAGATTCTGGAGCTGGCGCGCTGGGCGGCGACGATCGAGAAGCACTATGGCTGCCCGATGGACATGGAATGGGCCAAGGACGGCGAGACCGGCGAGATGTTCATCGTGCAGGCGCGGCCGGAGACCGTTCAGTCGCGGCGCGGCGCCGGGGATTTCCGTCATTATCGTCTCGGCGAACACGGCAAGAAGCTGGTCACCGGCTTGAGCGTCGGCGACGCCATCGCCACGGGCCGGGTCTGCCTGATCGAGGACGTGAGCGAGATCGACCGCTTCGTCGACGGCTCGATTCTCGTCACCAAGATCACCGATCCGGACTGGGTGCCGATCATGAAACGCGCCGCGGCGATCGTCACCGATCACGGCGGGCGCACATCGCATGCGGCGATCGTCAGCCGCGAGCTCGGTCTGCCGGCCATCGTCGGCACCGGCAACGGCACCCACGTGCTGCACGACGACCAGGAGGTCACGATCTCGTGCGCGGAGGGAGACGAGGGCTTCGTCTACGAGGGCATCGGGAAGTTCAAGGTCGAGACCTCCGACATGAGCAACCTCCCCGACACCAAGACCAAGATCATGCTTAATCTCGGCAATCCGGGCGCGGCCTTCCGCTGGTGGCGGATTCCCGCCGACGGCGTCGGCCTGGCGCGCATGGAGTTCGTCGTCTCCAACCACATCCGCGTGCATCCGATGGCGCTGGTGCGCTACGACGAACTCAAGGACGAGGCCGCCAAGAACGAGATCGCCACGATCACGGCCGGCTACGACGACAAGACCGAATATTTCGTCGAGCATCTCGCCCGCGGCCTCTCACGCATCGCCGCGACGCTCTACCCGAAGCCGGTGATCGTCAGGATGAGCGACTTCAAGACCAACGAATATGCCGGCCTCGTCGGCGGCGCCGAATTCGAGCCGAAGGAAGAGAACCCGATGATCGGCTTCCGCGGCGCGTCGCGCTACTACTCGCCGCGCTACCGCGAGGGCTTCGCGCTCGAATGCAAGGCGATACGCAGGCTCAGAAGCGAAATGGGCTTCGACAATGTCATCGTGATGATCCCGTTCTGCCGCTCGGTCGGCGAGGCCGACAAGGTTCTGAGGGTGATGGCCGAGAACGGCCTGAAGCGCGGCAAGGACGGACTGCAGGTCTACGTGATGTGCGAGATACCGTCGAACGTCATCCTGGCGAACGAGTTCGCCGAGCGCTTCGACGGCTTCTCCATCGGCTCCAACGACCTGACCCAGCTCACGCTCGGCGTGGATCGCGATTCGGGCGAGCTTGCCGACCTCTTCGACGAGCAGGACGAGGCGGTCGAGTGGATGATCGGCAGCGTGATCACCGCGGCGCACAAAGCCGGCGCCAAGGTTGGCCTCTGCGGCCAGGCGCCGAGCGATCACCCGGAATTCGCCGAGTTCCTGGTGTCCTGCGGCATCAATTCGATCTCGGTCAGCCCCGACAGCTTCCTGGAGGTGAAGCGACGCGTCGCCTCCAAGGAGGCGCAGCCTGCCACCCTCCGCAAGGTGGCGGCACGCTAGAGCGGGATGCGACGTTGGCTCGAACCTTGAAGGGTGTCTTCCGATGATCGATCAGCTGACGGGTTTTCCCTCCGATGTCCTCGGCTTCTCGTGCAAGGGCTTCGTGACGCGGCGCGACTACGAGGACGTGCTCGTGCCGGCGGTCGAGCGTGCGCTGAAGACGCACGACAAGCTCCGCCTCTATTACGAGATCGACCCGGAATTCACCGGCATCGAGCCGGCCGCCATGTGGCAGGATTTCAAGGTCGGAATGGAGCATCTCCTGCGCTGGGAGCGGGTTGCCGTCGTCACCGACATCGACTGGATCGGGCACACGATCCGCGCCTTCGGCTTCATGATGCCCGGCGCCGTCAGGGTGTTCCCGCTCAAGGAGGCGGCGGAGGCGCGCGCGTGGCTCGTTTCCGAGGCTCCGTAGAGACGCCGCGGCCGGCCGCATGAGGAGATCGAGCATGTACACCTTCGACCGAAAGCTCCCGAACGCCGGAATCGGCGAGGCCATCGAGCGCACCAAGAAGGCGCTGGCGGATCAAGGTTTCGGCGTGCTCACCGAAATCGACGTCAAGAAGACGCTGAAGACGAAGATCAACGCCGATGTGAGCGACTACGTGATCCTCGGCGCCTGCAATCCGAAAATGGCCTTTGAGGCGCTGAAGCTCGAGCCGCGCGTCGGGGCGATGCTTCCCTGCAACGTGATCCTGCGCGCGACCGACGGCGGCGTCGAGATATCGGCCATCGACCCCGTGGCCTCCATGGCGGCGATCGACAATCCGAAGCTGAAAGAGGTCGCCGAAACCGTCCGCGGGATGTTGCAAACGGTGGTCGAAAAAGCTTGAGACGGGGAGCCGAGGCGGCGCGGGACGCTGAGCGGCGCCGCTTTTTCGCGAGCTCCAGGAGGACGGAAATGAGAGCAGGCGATGTCATGACCACGCAGGTGGTGACCGTCGGTCCGGAGGCCGGCGTCGCCGACGTGGCGAAGCTCATGCTCGACCGGCGGATCAGCGGCGTCCCCGTCGTCGACGGCGCCGGCCGCCTCGTCGGAATTGTCAGCGAGGGCGACCTGATGCGGCGCGCCGAGCTCATCACCGAGCGGCGGCCGTGGTGGCTCGCGCTCGCCACGTCGCCGGAGGAAAAGGCGCGGGCTTATGTAAAGGCGCACGGCCTGCACGTCCGCGACGTCATGACGAAGGACGCCGTGACCATCGATGAAGATATGCCGCTCGACAGAATTGCCGAGCTGCTCGAGGCGCACGGCATCAAACGCGTGCCGGTCATGCGCGACGGTCGGCTCGTCGGCATCGTCAGCAGGGCGAACCTGCTGCAAGGGCTCGCGGCCGGGAAGGCCGGCCAAAGGAACCCGGAGGACGACACGATCCGCTCGGCCATCATGGCGGCCGCCGAGGGCGAAGCCGGCGTGCGCACGTCGCTCGTCGACGTCACCGTCGCCAACGGCGTCGCCCATCTCTGGGGCAACGTCGGCTCGGAAGCGGAGCGCAACGCCGTGCGCGTCTGCGCCGAAAACACGAAGGGCGTGCGCGAGGTCAAAGACCACATCCGCATCATGCCGCAATCCGTCGTCGCCCTGGAGCCCGAATGACGCCGCCGCGCTGATCCGGGGCACGAGGCCGGCCAGCCTTTCACGGCCCGGCTTCGGGACGCGGCCCGGTCGAAGAGGTTGAACGACGCATGCACGCCATCGCAACGCTCACCATGAACCCGACGCTCGATCTTTCGACCGCGACGGATCGTGTCGTGCCGACGCACAAAGTGAGATGCGCGCCGCCCCGCTTCGATCCCGGCGGCGGCGGGATCAACGTCGCACGGGTGGTAAAAGTGCTTGGCGGCAACGCCACCGCGGTCTACCCGGCCGGCGGGCCGCACGGGCAGGCGCTGCGGCTCAGCCTGGAGGAAATGGGCCTCGCGCAATGCATCGTGCCGATCGCCGGGAGCACGCGCGAAAGCTTCACGGTGAATGAGATCGAGACGGGCAGGCAATTTCGCTTCGTGCTGCCGGGCCCGACTTCTCGCCGCTCGAGATCAATCAATGCCTCGATGCCGTCGCCGGCCTGACGCCGCGCCCCGACTATCTCGTGGCGAGCGGCGGCTACCCGCCGGGCGCCGCGGCGGACGAGCTTTCGGCCGAGATCGCCAGGGTGGCGCGACAGATCGGAGCGCGGCTCGTCCTCGATACGTCACGGTCCATGCGTTTTGCCCCGCAGCACGGCGTCTTTCTGATGAAGCCGAGCCTGAGCGAGCTCTCCGCGATGCTCGGACAGACGGTCGATACCCCCGCCGAGCAGCTGGCGGCCGCGCGCTCGCTTATCCGGCAGGGCCGCGCAGAGGTCGTCGTCGTATCGCTCGGCGCCGACGGCGCCCTGCTCGTGACCGACGACCTCGCGGAGCGTTTTCGCGCGCCGGAAGTGCCGACCTTGAGCGCCGTCGGCGCCGGCGACAGCATGGTCGGCGCGATCGTCTTCGCGCTTGAGCGCGGGTGGACCATATCCGACGCCGTGCGCTACGGCGTGGCGGCCGGAGCGGCCACCATCATGACGCCCGGAACCGAGCTCTGCTACCGCGCCGACGTGGAGCGCCTGTTCAAGAGCATGGACCCGGCCCTCGAAGAGCGCGTCTCGTAGAGCGTTTTCGCGAGAGCACGCACACGCCGGCTCAGGGAAGCTGCATCGCCCAGACGATCAGCTCGGTCGCCACTTTCGTGAAGGCGTCATTCATCGCCGCCGCGGCCGCGGGCGCCTGCATCGCCGTCGCCGGCGCCGTCGCGTGGAAGACGCGGCCGCCAAGCACCTTTCCGTCGCTGCCGACGATCTTCGCGGCCAATTCGACATCCGCCTCCGGCGTCGCGCCGGTCGTGATGCGGAAGGCGCGGATGTCGATCTCAAGCGTCCGGTCGGCGGTGATGTTCTGCATGTCGCCGCCGGTGCCCTGATAATCGGCGTTGCCGAAGCCTTCGATGATTTTCTGGCGAACGAGATTTCGGAATGCTGTCGCTCCATTTCGCGTCGTCGAAGACGAGGTTCTCGCTGGTCGCCGTTCCGGCCAGGAATTGCTGCGTGTCGAGGCTGACGGCGACTGTCGGCTGCGCGACGACGAGCTGCCCCTTCGGCACTTCAAGGCCGGGGGGAAGCTCGCCGGGGCTTTCAGTTCGTAGATCGTCGCCGGCGGCGCCGCGGCATTGCCGATCCACTTCTCCAGCCCGGCGAGGAGGTTGTCGACCTTGCCGGAATTCCGCCCGAGCGCCGCGGCAAAACTGTCGATGTTCTGGATCGTGTCGTGCAGCGCGTCGGAGTTTTGCGAAAGCACGTCGCTCACCTGCCCAAAAGCCTGGCGCGCCGCGCCGGTCCAGTCCTGCGTGGCATCCGCCGCGGCGACAAGGAGCGGCGGCGCGCCGTTTTCCGCCTGCAGCGGCGCCGCGGATGCCGCCCCGCCCTGCAACGCGATCGAGGCGGAGCCGGTAAGCCCGCCATAGCTCAGCCCGACCCTGGTGTCTGAGCGGATCGGCGTGTCCGCCTTGACCGCGATCATCGCGACCACGTCGGACGGCTTGTCGCGATCGAGCTTGAGATCGGTGACCTCGCCGACGCGAATGCCGTTGAAGAGCACGTCGGAGCCGAGCGACAGACCGGAAACCGGGGCCCCGAAGCGTACCCGATAGACGGAACGCTCGCCGAGGCCGCCGGCATTGCTCAGCCAATAGACGAAGCCGAAGCCGGCCGACGATAATCGCCAGCGTGAAGAGCCCGACCAATACATAGCGCGCGCGGGTTTCCATCACCTCACCATGCTTCCTTGCGCAAGAGCGGCGTCTGTTTCGCGGCCGCGCACGCTTGCCTCTGAAATAAGCCTTCACCCAGGGGTGCTCGCTCGCGAGCATTGCGGAGATCGGGCCCTCTGCCACGATCCTGCCCTCTGCCAAGCGCGGCGACGCGGTCGCAGGCGCGATAGAGCTGTCAAGATCGTGCGTGACCATGAAGACAGTCAGACCGAGCGTCTGCTGCAGGGTTCGGATCAAGAGTGTCGAAATCGCCTGCCGATGATCGGATCGAGACCGGAGGTCGGCTCGTCGAGGAAGACGATCTCGGGATCGAGCGCAAGCGCGCGCGCGAGCGCCGCCCGCTTGGTCATGCCGCCGGAAAGCTCGGATGGGATATTTCTCGGCATCGTCAGGGCCGAGACCGACCATTTCGAGCTTGGCGATGCGCGATCTCATCCATCAGCCGGTCGGAGATGTCGAGATATTCGCGCATCGGAAACTGCACGTTCTCGCAGCACGGTCAGCGACGAGAACAGCGCGCCCTGCTGATAGAGGATGCCCCAGCGCCGCTCGATCGCGCTGCCGCGCCGTTTCGCCGGCGCGATCGAGGTCGGCGCCGAGGACTTCGATCGTGCCCTTCCGCTTCGGGATGAGGCCGATGATCGGTGCGCAACAGCACCGATTTGCCGGCTCCGGAGCCGCCGACGACGCCCAGGATCTCGCCGCGGCGCACGTCGAGCGAAAGATCCGGTCGAGCACGAGGCGCGGCCGAAGCCGACGACCAGGTCGCGCACGCGGATCAGCGGCGTCGTGCGGCGTCCGCTGCATCGCTCACATCCCGATCGAGGCGAAGAACATGGCGAAGATGCCGTCGAGCACGATCACCAGGAAGATCGACTTCACCACCGAGGTCGTGGTCTGCAGCCCGAGCGATTCGGCGCTGCCTTTGACGCGCAGCCCTTCGGCGCACGCGACCACGCCGATCACCAGCGCCATGAACGGCGCCTTGATCATGCCGACCTCGAAATGCGTGACGCGACATCGCCATCTTGAGCCGCGCGATGAAGATCTCCGGGCTCATGCCGCCGTAGAGCCAGGCCACGACGCCCGCCGCCGAACAGCGCCGCCATGGCGCCGAGAAGCGTCAGGATCGGAAGCGCGACGAACAGCGCCGAGCGACGCGCGGCAGGATCAGGACCTCGACCGGGTCGAGGCCCATCGTCGCAGCGCGTCGATCTCCTCGCGCATCTTCATGGAGCCGAGCTCGGCCGTATAGGCGCTGCCCGAGCGGCCGGCGACCATGATCGCGACGATCAGCACGCCGATCTCGCGCAGCACCAGGATTCCGACCAGATCGACGACGTAGTCCTCCGCGCCGAACCTGCGGAAATGGAAGATGCCCTGCTGCGCGATGATGCCGCCGATCAGGAAGGTGATCAGCAGGATGATGCCGATCGCCTGCCAGCCGACGCGATCGAGCTGGTGGACCGCCGAGGTGAGGCGGAAGGTTCTTGGGCGGACCACGACACGGGCGAAGGCCGCTCCGAGCGCTCCGAGCATGGCCGCGAAACGGCCGGCGTCCTTGCCGGATTCCTCGATCGCGCGGCCGATGCCGTCCAATCCGACAAGGAGCTTGTTCGCTTCCCTGCGAGCCGGCGGCGGCTCCCGATTGACGGCGGTCATCTCGTCGAGCAGTCCGCGATAGCGTTCGGGCACGCCGACGAAGCTCGCCTCGCGGGCGCCCTCACGGCAGGCGCGGAAAAGCCGCTCAAGCAGCCAGGCTCCGAACGTGTCGAGCTCGCCGATTCCGGCAAGATCGATGCGCACGCTCCCGCGGCTCCTTTGACCGAGCGGCGCGGCGCCGATCAGGGATTCGAGGGTCGACGCATGTAGCGCCGTCCAGGGGCCCGCGGCGGCAAGCTCCAGGCGGTCGGCGCCGGGCACGGCGCGCAAGGTCGGATCGCGGGATGACGTCTGCATCGGCTTTCTCACGCTGTGGCCGCCGGCGTTCGATCGTCGCGGCGCCTGTCTCATCGGAGGCAAACAGGGCTTTTTGCGGATCGGACGAGAGGGGGAATCGCGGCCTTCTCGACAGCGCGAAATTGCCTAGCGCACACGGCCCGTCAAGGACGGCGAGCGCAAAACGACGCCCGCTCGCGCGTCAACTCGCCGCTCCTCGCGGGCATCCTTGATCTGAATCAAAGCGCCTCGGCCCTCGCCGTCTACGCACGAGCGAGGTTCCGCCCCCAGGCGCATCGGGGCGCGGGGGTGTGCCGATGCAGATGATGCAAGCCTGGGTCTTCCTGGCGATCGCGTTTGTCGCGCTCATCGCCTCGGCCGAGGCTCACGATCCGCTTTTTGCCCTGCAGATGGGACTGGTGATGGTGATCGCGCTCGGCTTCATGGTCTGGCGGCTCCGAGACCATGGACGTCTCGGCGCGGGCGATCCCGCTGCACGAGAAGCCGACCGGCTATATGGACGACGTCATCCGCGCCGGGGTCATCGCCACCGTGTTCTGGGGGCTCGCCGGCATTTCTGGTCGGCCTCTACATCGCGCTGGAGCTCGCCTATCCGGCGCTCAACCTCGACCTGCCGTGGACGACCTTCGGGCGGCTGCGCCCGCTGCATACCTCCGCCGTCATCTTCGCCTTCGGCGGCAACGCTCTGATCGCCACCAGCTTCTACGTGGTGCAGCGCACCACCGGCGCCCGGCTGTTCGGCGGCAAGCTCGCCTGGTTCGTCTTCTGGGGCTACCAGCTCTTCATCGTGCTGGCCGCGACCGGCTATCCTGCTCGGCGTCACCCAGTCGAAGGAATACGCCGAGCCGGAATGGTACGTCGATATCTGGCTGACCATCGTCTGGGTCGTCCTATCTGGTCGTCTTCCTCGGCACGATCTTCAAGCGCAAAGAACCGCACATCTACGTCGCCAACTGGTTCTACCTGTCCTTCATCGTCACCATCGCCATGCTGCACCTGGTGAACAACCTCGCGGTGCCGGTCTCCTTCCTCGGCTCGAAGAGCTATTCCGCCTATGCCGGCGTGCAGGACGCGCTGATCGAGTGGTGGTACGGCCACAACGCCGTCGGCTTCTTCCTGACCGCCGGCTTCCTCGGCATGATGTACTACTTCGTGCCGAAGCAGGCGAACCGGCCGATCTATTCGTACCGGCTGTCGATCGTCCACTTCTGGTCGCTGATCTTCCTCTACATCTGGGCCGGCCCGCACCATCTGCACTACACGGCGCTGCCCGACTGGGCGCAGACGCTCGGCATGGTGTTCTCCGTCATGCTGTGGATGCCCTCATGGGGCGGCATGATCAACGGCCTGATGACGCTCTCCGGCGCCTGGGACAAGCTCAGGACCGACCCGATCATCCGCATGATGATGATCGCCGTCGCCTTCTACGGCATGTCGACCTTCGAAGGCCCGGTGATGTCGATCCGCGAGGTGAACTCGCTCAGCCACTACACCGACTGGACCATCGGCCACGTGCATTCCGGCGCGCTCGGCTGGGTCGGCATGATCACCTTCGGCGCGATCTATTTCCTCACGCCGCGGCTGTGGGACCGCGAGCGCCTCTACAGCCTGCGCCTGGTCAACTGGCACTTCTGGCTGGCGACCATCGGCATCGTCCTCTACGCCGCCGCGATGTGGGTCTCCGGCATCATGCAGGGCCTGATGTGGCGCGAATACGACAACCTCGGCTTCCTCGTCTATTCCTTCGTGGAGACCGTCGCGGCCATGCATCCCTACTACCTGATCCGCGCGCTCGGCGGCTGCCTCTATCTGAGCGGCGTGGCTGCTGATGGCCTTCAACGTGTGGAAGACCATCCGCGGCGACGTGCGCCAGGAACGCGCCATGGGCGCCGTCCAGCCGGCGGAGTGACGGGACGATGTCGACCAGCGAAACCAAGACGCGAGCGCCGCAACGCCGCTTTGCGTTCTTCGCCAGCCACGCGACGATCGAGAAGAGCGCGACGCTGCTGCTCATGCTTTCGTTCCTTGTCGTCACGATCGGCGGCATCGTCGAGATCGTGCCGCTGTTCTATTTGCAGAACACGATCGAGCACGTGCAGGGGATGCGTCCCTACACGCCGCTCGAACTCGCCGGGCGCGACATCTACGTGCGCGAGGGCTGCTATCTCTGCCACAGCCAGATGATCCGCCCGATCCGCGACGAGGTCGAGCGCTACGGCCACTACTCGCTCGCCGCGGAATCGATGTACGACCATCCGTTCCAGTGGGGATCGAAGCGGACCGGCCCCGACCTCGCCCGCGTCGGCGGACGCTATTCGGACGAGTGGCACGTGCAGCACCTGATCGAACCCGCGCTCCGTCGTGCCGGCTTCGATCATGCCGGGCTATCCGCATCTGGCGCGAGACCGAACTCCGGACCGACGACATTGCCGCCCACCTCAAGGCGAACGCCGATGTCGGCGTCCCCTATACCGACGACATGATCGCAAACGCGCTCGCCGACCTTCGCGCCCAGGCCGACCCGAACGCCGACACCAGCGGCCTCGTCGCGCGCTACGGCAACAAGGTGCAGGTGCGCGATTTCGACGGCGATCCGACGCGCCTCACCGAGATGGACGCGCTCGTCGCCTATCTGCAGATGCTCGGCACGCTGGTCGACTTCACCAGCTACGAGCCGCGCTCCGAAGCCAATGACAGGTAGGGCGATGGACTACGATCAGCTCCGCCACTTCGCCGACAGCTGGGGGCTCGTCTTCCTCACCGCCGTCTTCGTCGGCGCGCTCGTCTGGGCGAACCGCTCGGGCACCCGCAACCGCTACCGCGAGCAGGCGGACATCCCCTTCCGCTACGACGACGACAAGAAGGACTGAGCGATGGCCGACCGCGACAAGGGTCAGGACGAATCGGGGCGAAGTCGACGAGGCCACCGGGCAGACCACGACCGGGCACGTCTGGGACGGCATACGCGAGCTCGACACGCCGCTGCCGCGCTGGTGGCTGTGGACCTTCTATGCCTGCATCGCCTTCGCGGTGGTCTACATGGTTCTCTATCCCGCCATCCCGCTCGTGCATTCCGCCACCGGCGGGCTCCTCGGCTATTCGACGCGGGCGAGGGTCGAGGACCAGCTCGCGGCGGCAAAGACGGCGCAGGCCGGCTATCTCGAACGAATCGCCTCGCTCTCGCTCGCAGGATATCGCCAAGGACGCCGAGCTGAAGCGCTTCGCGATCGCCGGCGGGCGCTCGGCCTTCCTCGTCAATTGCGTGCAATGCCACGGCTCCGGCGCGGCGGGCTCGCCCGGCTACCCGAACCTCAATGACGACGACTGGCTGTGGGGCGGCACGCTCGAGGATATCCACACCACGATCACGCACGGCATCCGCTACACGCAGGACCCCGACACGCGCGTCTCGCAGATGCCGGCCTTCGGTGCCGACGGAATCCTGAAGCCCGACCAGATCCAGGCGGTGGCGAACTTCGTCCTCTCCCTCTCGGGCGAGGATCACGACGCCGCCCTGGCGGAAACGGGCAAGCAGATTTTCGCCGACAATTGCGCGGCCTGCCACGGCGACAACGGCGGGGGCGGACGTTCCGTCGGCGCCCCACGGCTTAACGACGCGATCTGGCTCTACGGGAACAGCGAGGCCGCGATCGTCGCACAGATCACCAAGCCGCGCCACGGCGTCATGCCGGCATGGGCCGGGCGGCTCGATCCGACGACGATCAAGGAGCTCACCCTCTTCGTCCATTCGCTCGGCGGCGGCGAAGTCTCGACGTCGGCGATTTCCGGGACGACGGAGATGGCAAAGAATTGAGGCTGCGGCCGCTTCTCGCGCTTGATCCCGACAGCGCGGATGAGGTCGGGGCGGCCGTTGAGGCAAGTCAAGGCGTAGGCAGTGCTCCGATGCGAGGCGTCGACCATTCATTGACCGCCCCTTTCGGGCCCCGGACATGAAAATGGACGAGCATACCTTTGCTGGCGGTCCCGGCGTCGTCCGCCACGACGTCGAGCCGGTCAACGCCCGCAAACGGCAATCGCTCTATCAGGCGCGCGTCAAGATATTCCCGAAGCGCACCTGGGGGACCTTCCGCAAGCTCAAATGGTGGATCATGGCCGTGACCCTTGCCATCTACTGGGTCACGCCGTGGATTCGCTGGGATCGCGGCCCGAACGCGCCGCGACCAGGCGGTGCTCGTCGACCTCGCCAACCGGCGCTTCTATTTCTTCTTCATCGAGATCTGGCCGCAGGAATTCTACTACGTCGCCGGGCCTCCTGATCATGGCCGGGCTCGGCCTGTTCCTCGTCACCTCGGTCGCCGGCCGCGTCTGGTGCGGCTACACCTGCCCGCAGACGGTGTGGACCGACCTCTTCATCTGGGTGGAACGCCTCATCGAGGGCGACCGCAACGCCCGCATGCGGCTCGACAAGGCGCCGCTGGGGCACCGCAAAGCTCGCCAAGCGCAGCAGCGATCTATGCCGTCTGGCTCCTCATCGCCGTGTCGCACCGGCGGCGCCTGGGTGTTCTATTTCGCCGACGCGCCGACGCTCTTCCGCGAGCTGTTCACGGCTCAGGCGGCGCCGGTCGCTTACATCACCGTCGGCGTGCTCACGGCCACGACCTTCATCTTCGCCGGCTTCATGCGCGAGCAGGTGTGCACCTACATGTGCCCCTGGCCGCGCATCCAGGGCGCGATGCTCGACGAGGATTCGCTGCTCGTCACCTACAACGCCTGGCGCGGCGAGCCGCGCTCGCACGGAAGAAGCGCGCCGCGGCCGAGGGTATCGACGTCGGCGACTGCATCGACTGCAACGCCTGCGTCGTCGTCTGTCCGATGGGCATCGACATCCGCGACGGCAACCAGCTCGAATGCATCACCTGCGCGCTGTGCATCGACGCCTGCAACGACATCATGGCGAAGGTCGACAAGCCGCGCGGGCTCATCTCCTATACGACGCTGCGCGATTACAACGCGCATGGCGCGGAGGCGGAAACGGCGGGCCGCGCGGCGGCGACGGCGCATCAGCGCAGCGTCGGCGTCTCGCATATCGTCGGACCGCGCACGCTCATCTATTTCGGCCTGTGGTCGCTGATCGGGATCGCCATGCTGGTCGGCTCGCCACCCGCGACCGGCTCGGGATCAACGTGCTCCCCGACCGCAATCCGCTCTACGTCACGCTCTCCGACGGCTCGATCCGCAACGGTTACACGGTGAAGGTCCTGAACATGCGGGCGGCAGCCGCGACGCTTCACGGTCTCGCATCGACAATCTGCCCGAGGCGACCGTGTGGCTTGCCGACACGCAGGCTGACGGCGCCAAGAGCATCAGCGTCGAGGTTCCGCCCGACCAACTGCGCGAGATCAAGGTTTTCGTCGCCCAGGCGCGCGACGCCGTCAAACCGGGCTCAACCCCGTTCTCCTTCGCGCTCAAGGAAGAGGACGGCGAGACCGCACACCAGAGGACCGAGTTCTTCGGACCGGAGAAATGACGATGCGCGTCTTTCGCGTCGATGACGACCACCCGCTGACCGGCTGGCACTTCCTGGCCATCATGTGCTTCTGCTTCGGCGTCATCATCGCGGTGAACATGGTGATGGCGTTCATCGCCACCGGCACCTTCCCCGGCCTCGTCGTGGAGAACAGCTACGTGTCGAGCCAGCACTACGACGAGCTTCTGGCGAAGGCGCGCGAACAGGACAGGAAAGGCTGGCAACCGCGGCTTTTCGCCGACGGCGGCGCGCTCAACTTCGTGCTCGCCGATTTGCTCGGACAGCGGGTCGCGGCGCTCGCCGTCAGCGCGCATGTCGGAAGGCCGGCGACGACGCGCGAGGACCGGACGATCGACTTCACGCCGCTCGCCGACGGCTCCTACCGGGCGCAGGACACGCTGCCGCCCGGAATTTGGGAGGTCGACGTTGAGGCGCGGCAGCGGAACGCGCTCGTGCTTCCGCCAGACGCAGGAGATTTTCGTGAAGGCCGCGGAGCCGCAATCGTGATCTGCCGCGGCGCATCAACGGCGACGGCCGCTCTCGACGCGAGCGCATCGACGGTCGGCGCCGGACGCGTCGACGCGACCTTCGTGCACGAGGTCGCGCCCGGGCGCTCGCACATCGACTTCCTCGTGCCGGACATGCACTGCGCCGGCTGTATCTCGGCGATCGAACGGGTATTGCTCAAAGAGCCCGGCGTCACGGCAGCACGAGCCAATCTCACCGGGCGCCGGGTCGGCGTCGAATTCGAAGCGCGGACCGGCTCGCCCGACGCCATGCTCGCGGCGATCGAGGCGATCGGCTACACGGCGCGGCCCTTCGACGCCGCGGCGCTCGCCGCCGCCGACGGCGACGCGGTCGGCAAGGAGCTCTTGCGCGCCATCGCCGTCGCCGGCTTTGCCGTCGGCAACATCATGCTCCTCTCGGTCTCCGTCTGGGCAGGCGCGAGCGACGCGACGCGCGATCTCTTCCACTGGATCTCCGCCCTGATCGCGCTGCCGGCGATCATCTATTCCGGCCGGCCCTTCTTCCGCTCCGCCTGGCGCGCAGTGAAAAGCCGATCGCTCAACATGGACGTGCCGATCTCGCTTGCCGTGACGCTCGCCGCGGGCACGAGCCTTGTCGAGACCGCGACGCACGGCGTCCACGCCTGGTTCGACGCCTCGGTCGGCCTGCTCTTCTTCCTGCTCATCGGGCGCTATCTCGACCACCGCATGCGCGGTGTCGCGCGCTCGGCGGCGGCGCGGCTCCTGGCGCTCTCGGCACGAAGCGCCATGCGCGTCGAAGCCGACGGCAACGCCGCGCACGTGCCGATCGGCGAGATCGCACCGGGCGACCTCGTGCGCGTCGTGGCGGGCGAGCGCATCCCGGTCGACGCGCTTATCGTCGAAGGCACCAGCGACATCGACCGCTCGATGCTGACGGGCGAGTCGGACGCGGAGCCGGCCGGCGTCGGCGACCGCATCTTCGCCGGCACGCTCAACCTGACCGGACCGCTGCTCGCGCGCGTCTCCGCCGCTTCGGGCGATACGCTCCTTGCCGACATCGCGCGGCTGATGGAGGCGGCGGAACGGAGCGGCAGCCGCTTTGTCCGCATCGCCGACCGGGCATCGCGCATCTACGCCCCGAGCGTGCTCATCCTCGCCGCAGCGACCTTGGCGGGCTGGCTCGTCGCCAGCGGCGAGTGGCAGCCGGCGCTGAGCGCCGCGATCGCCGTTCTCATCATCACCTGCCCCTGCGCGCTCGGCCTTGCGGTGCCGGCGGTGCAGGTGGTGGCGAGCGGCCTCCTCATGCGGCGCGGCATCATGCTGAAGGATGGGGCGGCGCTCGAAAGGCTGGCGAAGGTCGACACCGTCGTCTTCGACAAGACCGGCACGCTGACCGAGGGACGGCCCGAGCTTGTCGAAAGCCCGCTCGCCGACGTCGAGACCTGGGCGCTCGCCGCAGCGCTCGGCCAGGCGAGCCGCCATCCTCTCGCGCAGAGCCTTGCCGCGGCGGCCGCCGAACGCGGCATTCAGCCGACCTCGCTCACAGGCGTAACGGAACACGCCGGGGCCGGCATGGAAGGCGACGTGGAGCGGCAACGTCGTTCGCCTCGGGCGCCGCGAATGGGTCGACGCCGGCGGAAAGGAGGCGGAGAGCGGGCGCGCGGAGATATGGCTCCGCGTCGGCGCGGCGCCGGCAATCCGCTTCGGCTTCGACGACGCGCTGAGAAGCGATGCCGCCGCCACCGTTGCGGCGCTAAAGGCCATGCGGCTGCGCGTCCTCCTCGTATCGGGCGATCGCGAGGCGGCCGTGGCGCGCGCGGCGGGCCGCGCCGGCATCGACGAATGGCGCGCCCATTGTCTGCCGACCGACAAGGCCGGCATGCTCACGAGCCTGCGCGCCGCGGGCAAGCACGTACTCATGGTCGGCGACGGCATCAACGACGCGCCGGCGCTTGCCGCGGCCGACGTCTCGATGTCGCCGGCGAGCGCCTCCGACATCAGCCAGACAGCGGCCGGCCTCGTCTTCACCGGCCAAAGGCTTCAGCCGGTGTTGACGGCGCTGAAAATGGCCGGAGCGGCGCGGCGCACGATCCTGCAAAACATCGCGCTTGCGGTCATCTACAATGTCTGCGCCGTGCCGATCGCGATGAGCGGCCACGCGACGCCCCTGATCGCGGCCGATCGCCATGTCCACGTCGTCGATCGTGGTGACCGCGAACGCGCTCCGCCTGCCGCTCGAATTCCGCACGCGGAGATCCGCGCGACGCCAGCCGCAGCCGCTTGACCGGAGGCGGTGGCGTGACCGCGATCCTGATTCTCATTCCGGCGGCGCTCTTCCTCGGCGGGCTCGGCCTTATCGCCTTTCTCTGGTCGCTGCGCTCCGGTCAGTACGACGATCTGGACGGCGCCGCGGTCCGCATCCTCGACGAGGAGTCGCCGAGCGCGGAACCCAGAGACGCGCACTGCGATTGACTCCGGCCGCCGGCTGGTGTCCCGCTCCACCCAAGCAGCAAGACGACGCTCCAAGGAACACGGCCCATGTCCCCTCTTCCCGCGGAATTCCGCAAGATCCATCTTGAGCTCGCCCGTGAACCGGGGCATCCGGAAGGAAGCCGCGCAACCGGCTACGACCTCGTCGCTCCGCTCGACGACGAGCAGCGGCTCTCGCCGGAACTCTGGCACAAATACAAGAAGCATTGCCGCGTCCACCGCTTCCGTGAAGGCGAGGACGACATGATCGGCCATCTCGCCCGCAAGCCGGGCGGCGCCTGGTATTTCGATTATGTCGACGACACCGACAGCGACAACGAAAACGCATACCACCTCGGCAGCGAACATTTTTTGCTGGGCGAATACGTGTCGATCCGCGACGAGCACGGCCACATGCACACCTACCGCGTCATCTCCGTTCAGCCGCTTTGAAGACCGGCGAACGTCCCTGCAGCACGGTCGGCGCCAAAAACCTTCGCCAGATCAGCTTGAATAGCTCCATCACGAGGAGCAGCGAAAGCGCGATCGGCACCAGCGCCAGCCAAAGCCAGACCGAGATCGGATGCATCTCGAGCACGTCACTGATGCCCGGCACGAAGGCCGCGCCGACATGCACCGTCTGCGCCGCCGCCACGGCGATCACCACGGGCCAATTGTTGCCGAGCGGTATGCGGAAGGCAGAGCGCGTCTCGGAGCGGCAGTTGAAGACCTGCACGTTCTCAAACAGGACGAGCAGAAAGAGCAGCGCGTTGCGCGCGTCGCGCTCGTTCCAGCCCTGCGAAAGCGCCCATACGAAGAAAGCGAAGCTCAATCCGCCCATCGCCAATCCGGAAACCACGCTTTCCGAAATCATCAAACGATCGAAGATCGGCTCGTTCACCGGGCGCGGCGGTCGATGCAGGAGGTCGTTCTCGCGCCGCTCGAAGGCAAGCGCCACGTCCTGACCGCCATTGGTGACGAGGTTCAGCCAAAGGAGCTGCACGGCGCTGAGCGGCAACGGAGTTGCCGGTCAGCGTGGCGAGGAAGAAGATCACGACCTCCGCGGCGCCGGTGCTGACCAGGAGATAGATCACCTTGCGGATGTTGGCGTAGGCCGCCCTGCCCTCCTGGATGCCGGCGACGACCGAGGCGAAATTGTCGTCGGCGATGACCAGGTCGGCGGCGTCGCGCGCCGCGTCGGTTCCGCTGCCTCCCATGGCGACGCCGAGATCGGCACGGCGGAGCGCCGGTGCGTCGTTCACGCCATCACCGGTCATCGCGACGATGTGGCCGGCCGACTTCAAGCGCCTCGACGATGTCGACCTTCTGCGCTCGGCTCGACGCGCGCGAAGACCTTCGCCTCGGAGAGCCGCGGTCGCGCTCCTCAGGCGAGGCCGAGAGCCCGATGATCTCGCGCCCGGTCGTGACCTCGCTCATCGCGTCCGCCATCCCGAGATCGCGCGCGATGGCAAGCGCCGTCACCGGATGGTCGCCGGTCACCATCCGGACGGAAACGCCGGCGCGCCGGCACGCCGCCACCGCCTCGCGCGCTTCCGGCCGCAGCGGATCGATGAAGCCGACGAGCCCGACGAGGGTCAGCCCGGTGAGTTCGCTCTCGATGTCGGCGGTGGCGAAAGGGCCCTCCGCGGTCACCACTTTTTCCGCGATGCCGAGGACACGGAGACCGTCCTTCGCCATGCGCTCGGCCGCCCGATGCGCCGCCTCCGTCGCATTGGCGCAAAGCGGCAAGAGCACCTCCGGCGCGCCCTTCGCGTGCAGCCTGAGCCCATCGGCATGACCGTTGAGCGTGGCGGAAAAGCGCCGCTCGGCCGCAAACGGGATTTCGCCCATTCTCGGCGCCGCCGCGCGGATCGATGCCGGATCGAGCTCCGCCTTCGCCGCCAGCACGAGGAGGGCGACGTCCAGCGTGTCGCCGCTATGGCCTTTGGTGTCGGCGGGGTTGAACGTCGCGTCATTGCAGAGCGTCGCGGAGACCGCGGCCCGCGCGATCTCCCTCCGACCCGGCTCGTCACGACCCTCTTCGAAGCGGAAATCGCCGCGCGGGTCGTAGCCCTCGCCGCCCACCTCGACCACGCCCGCCTCCGGGAGCCAGAGCCGCTTCGCCGTCAAGGCGTTCGCCGTGAGCGTGCCGGTCTTGTCACTCGCCACCACCGTGCACGAGCCGAGCCCCTCCACGGCCGGGAGGTTGCGGACGATCACATTGCGCTCCGCCATCCGGCGCGTTGCGATGGAAAGGGCGATCGTCACCGCGACGGGCAGGCCTTCCGGGATTGCCGCGACGGCGAGCGCGATCGCCACGAAGACCGTCTGGCGTAGAGACGCGCCTTCAAAGAGCTGCGCTGCGACGAGCACCGCCATCAAGCCGACCACGATGATGCCGAGATTGCGGCTGAAGCGTCCGAGCCGCCCGGTCAACGGCGGCGGCTGCGGCGCCTTGGCGAGCTCCTTCGCGATGCTGCCGATCTCGGTTTCCGTCGCCGTCGCGACGACCACACCCTCCGCCCGGCCGGTCAGCGCGGTCGTGCCCGCAAAGAGCGTCGTCGCGCGATCCGCGACCGGGGTCGCGGGCTCGATCTCGGCATGCGCCGATTTGTCCACCGCGAAGGATTCGCCCGTCAGTGTCGACTCGTCGGCCCTCAAATCGAAGGCGGCGAGAAGCCGTATGTCAGCCGGGACGCGGTCGCCGGCCTCGATCAATACGATGTCGCCGGGAACGAGCGCGGCGCTTTCAAGGAGCCTGACCGCGCCATCACGAAGCGCCCGGCTCCTCGCCTTGATCGACGAGCGGAGAGCCGCCGTGTTGATCTCGGCGCGCCATTCCTGCACCCCGCCGATCGCCGAATTCAGGAGGAGCACGGCGCCGATGAAGATTGCATCCGCCTCCTCTCCGACGAGCAGCGAGACGACGGCCGCGGCAAGAAGCAGGTAGATGAGCGGGCTCGCGAGCTGCCCGACGAAGATGCCGATCAGCGAGCGCCGCCGCGGCTCGGGGAGGACATTGCGGCCGAATTTTTGGAGCCGGTCCTCCGCTTCCGCGGCGGTCAGCCCGGCTCCGCTCACGCCGAGTGCTTCAAGAACCGCGTCGGGATGCAAAGCGTGCCATGGCACGCGGACTTCCCCGCCGCCGGGCGCTGTCGGCATCGACGGCGCTCCTGCCGTCGACACTCAGGGCACCAGCACAGCCGCGCCGGTGAGCTTGCCCGTGCGCAACCTGTCGAGGACCGCGTTCGCCTCGACGAGCGGAAACGCCTCCACGCGCGTCTTGACCGGCACTTTTGGTGCGAGAGAAAGAAAGCGAACCGCATCGTCGCGGGTGAGGTTGGCGACGGACCGCACCACCCGCTCGCCCCAAAGGATCGAATAGGGGAAGGCCGGGATGTCGCTCATGTGGATGCCGCCGCAGACGACGGTCCCGCCCTTGACGACGACGCGAAGCGCGGCCGGCACCAGGCTCCCGACCGGCGCGAAAATGATGGCCGCGTCGAGCGGCTCGGGCGGCGTCTCGTCAGAACCGCCGGCCCAGGCAGCGCCGAGGTCTTCGGCGAAAGACTGCGCGTCGCGGTCGCCCGGGCGCGTGAATGCATAGACCTTGCGGCCCTGATGGCGGGCGACCTGCGCGACGATGTGGGCGGCCGCGCCGAAGCCATAGATGCCGATCCGCTCCCCCTCGCCCGCCATTTGAAGCGAGCGGTGGCCGATCAAGCCGGCGCAGAGGAGCGGCGCCGCCTCAATGTCGGAGTATTCCGGACCGAGCGGATAGGCAAAGCGGGCGTCGGCAATCACCTTCTCGGCATAGCCGCCGTCGAGCGTGTAGCCGGTGAAGCGCGCGTCGTCGCAGAGGTTCTCGCGGCCGGAGAGGCAGTAGCGGCAGGTCCCGCACGTGTAGCCAAGCCAGGCGACGCCGACGCGCTCGCCGAGCACGAAGCCGGACACATCCGCGCCGATCTTGTCGACATGCCCGACGATCTCGTGTCCCGGCACGATCGGATAGGGGATGTCCGGCAGTTCGCCGTCGACGACATGGAGATCGGTGCGGCAGACACCACAGGCGGCGACCGAAACCCGGATTTGCCCCGGGCCAGGGTCCGGCTCTGCGCGATTCACAAGGCGCAGCGCTTTGCCGCGCCCCTCCAACAGCATCGCTCGCATGCGCTTACCGATCAATTGGCCGATCAATCGGCCGGTCAGTTGGCGAGGAGAAGCGGGAAAGGTATCTCTTTCAGCATGCTGCGGGAAACACCGCCGAGAATCTGTTCGCGGATGCGCGAATGCCCGTAGCATCCCATCACCGCGATGTCGGCGCCGAAGTCGAGCGCTTGCGCCTTCAAGGCGTCCTTGACGCTGGCATGGCCGCTCTTTGCCGTCATCGTCTCGACCGGCACGCCGTGCCGCGAAAGCGTCGCGGCGAGGTCATCGCCGGGCGTGAACTGGCGCACCGGCTCGCCCGCGACGCCTTGCACCGAGACGATGCGGACGGCTTCGGCATGAACGAGGATCGGAAGCGCATCGAACACCGCGCGTGCCGCTTCGCGGCCGCCGTCCCAGGCGATCAAGACACGGCTGCCGAGCTTGCGCACCGACCAGCCAACGGGCAGGCCGATGACCGGCCGCCCCGACGAGAACACGATCTCCTCGAGCTGATGGCGCCCGATCGAAGCTTCATCCGGCAGAGTCGGGCAAAGGACGATGTCCGCGGCGCGCGACATCGCACCGGCATGCGGCGAAACGAGGCTGTCCGGCGACTTCTCGGCGCGCCATTCGAAGGTGATGCCGGCCTTGCGGGCCGCCCCGATAAACGCCGCCTCCGCGGCCTTGCGCTCCTCCTCGGCAGCGGCCATCTGCGCCTCGATGAAGGAGGCGAGCGCCATGTCGGAGGCGAGGCCATAGGTAATCGCGAGCGGCGCGACATGGAGGCCGGTCAACCTCGCCTTGTCGCCGAGCGGCAGCGCCTCGAACGCCGCGACGGCGCTTTCCGCCGCCTCCGCCGCCGGGATGACGGCAAAGACCGTACGCACTTTGATCATGCGTCTCCTCCGTGCAACGGGATTACGCCGCCAGGCAGTCGTTCATCACGTCGAGTGCCGCCCGGTCGCGGAACACGATCCGTCGCGACACCGGTATGGCGATGAGGCCGTCACGCTCAAGCTGCGTCAAAGTGCGCGAAACCGTCTCAATGGTGAGACCCAGATAGTCGGCGATGTCCTGCCGTGACATCGGAAGCTCGACCTCGCCGGTGCGCGACAGACGCTCCGCCATCTCAAGCAGGAAGGCGGCAATTCGTTCCTGCGCGTTCTTGCGGCCGAGCAACAGCATGTGATTGCGGGCCTGCTGAAGGTCCGCCATCGTCTGCGACCAAAGCTCCGCCACCACGGCGCATTCGCGCGTCGCCTTGGCAAGGAAGAGGCTGCGCTTCACGACCAGAATCCGGCAATCGCCAATCGCCTCGGCTGAGAACCTGTGCGCTTCCTCCGCTTCCAAGCCGAACACCTCGCCCGGAAGATAGAAGGCGCCGATCTGGCGGCGGCCATCGCTCATGAGCTTGCAGATGCGCACGACACCGCTCACCACCTTGTAAAGATAGTCCGCCGGGTCGCCTTCGCCGAAAATCTCAGTATTGCGGCTGAAGTTCATGCAGGTGCCGATCAGATCAAGGAGACCGTTAACCGAATGCGCGGCAGCGTCCTTGGCCGCCGGAAACGGGAACACCCTTGCGCCCGCCGTCTCGCCTTGCCAATGCAACATGACCAATCCTCCGGTTGCGATACCCGATGGGTAAAGCGAGAGCCGGCAGCGGAAAATTCGGGTATTTACCCTACGTAGAATCCCGGAGGCCGGGTGCGCGACACGATGGATAACCCAACCCCTCTCGACGAAAAGAGCACGCTGCCGCCCCGCCAAAGCTCCCTCGCCGGCCAGCGCTCCTATTTCGGCTACGTAATTGCCGCCGCCGCCATACTCGTCGCCTTTGGGGCGAACGCGCTGCTGACGTCGCTCCTCGGCGCCGATGCGCTGCTCATGTTCTTCGTCGCCGCCACCCTCATTTCGAGCGCGCTCGGCGGGGTCGGGCCAAGCCTCTTTGCGACGGTTCTCGGGGCAGCGCTTGCGATAATCGCTCTCGGGAGCGGCGGCGTTGCCGACGTCACTATATTCGCGTTTGTCGGAGTCGGGATCGCCGCAGGCGGCGAATGGCTCCAGCGCACGCGCCGGGACGCGGCGCGCGCGACCGCCGACGCCAGCGCGCGCGAGGCCCACCTTCGCTCGATCCTCGACACCGTTCCCGACGCGATGATCGTCATCGACGAAGCCGGGGCGATGCAATCCTTTTCGACCGCGGCGGAGCGGCTTTTCGGCTACTCGGCGTCCGAGGCGCTCGGCCGGAACGTGAAAATGCTGATGCCCAATCCATACCGTCAAAGCCACGACGGTTATCTCGGACGCTACCTGACGACGGGCGAGCGCCGCATCATCGGCGTCGGCCGGGTCGTCGTCGGCGAACGCAAGGACGGCTCGACGTTTCCGATGGAACTTGCCGTCGGCGAAATGAAATCCGGCGCCCAGCGCTTCTTCACCGGCTTCATTCGCGATCTCTCCGAGCGCCAGCAGACCGAGGCGCGGCTGCAAGAGCTGCAGTCGGAACTCGTCCATATCTCGCGGCTGACGGCGATGGGCGAGATGGCCTCGGCGCTCGCGCATGAGCTGAACCAGCCGCTTTCGGCGATCGCAAACTACTTGAAAGGATCGCAGAGGCTCATCGCCGACCATTCCGACGCGCAATCGATGCGCGTCAAGGAGGCGCTCGACAAGGCGACAAGTCAGGCGCTTCGCGCCGGCGAGATCATCCGCCGGCTGCGCGATTTCGTCGCCCGCGGCGACAGCGAAATGCAGGAGGAGAACCTGACCAAGCTCGTCGAGGAGGCGAGCGCGCTGGCGCTCGTCGGCGCCAAGCAGCATGGCGTGCGTGTGCGCTTCGATCTCGATTTAAACGCCGACCGGGTCTATGCCGACAAGATCCAGGTCCAGCAGGTATTCCTCAACCTCATGCGCAATGCCATCGAGGCGATGACCGACGCCGGATCGCCGCGACGTGAGCTCATCATAAAGTCGAAGCGGGTCAGCGATAACATGGTCAAGGTGGACGTGATCGACACCGGCCCCGGCATCGCGCCGGAAGTCGCCGCGCAACTCTTCCAACCGTTCGTCACGACGAAAAGCCAGGGCATGGGCGTGGGCCTCTCCATTTCGCGAACGATCATCGAGGCACATGGCGGCGAGCTCACGGTCGGGCCCAATGCAGGAGGCGGCAGCGTCTTTCGCCTGACGCTTCGCGCCGCCGCAACGGAGAGCAGCGAAAATGCCGACTGACGCCTACGTCTGTGTCATCGACGACGACGACGCGATGCGCGATTCGCTGGCGTTCCTGTTCGATGCGGCCGGAATCGCAACCCGCACCTACAAATCGGCCATGGCCTTCCTTGCCACGTCTCCTTCCGAGCATCCGGCGTGCATCATCACCGATATCCGCATGCCCGACATGACGGGAACCGAGCTGCTTCGCCGCCTGAAGGAGACCAGCTACGGGGCGCCGGTGATCGTCATCACCGGGCACGGCGACATAACGCTCGCAGTCGAGGCCATGAAGCTCGGCGCCGTCGACTTCATCGAAAAGCCTTTCGCAGACGAAGTGCTCCTTAACGCCGTGCGCACGGCGATCGAGCGACGCGCCGTCGGCGATCAGGTCGACGCCGAGCGGGCTGCGGTTGCGGCGCGGCTTTCGTCTCTGTCGGCGCGCGAGCAGCAGGTGCTCCAAGGACTCATCACCGGCAATCCGAACAAGACGATTGCCTATGATCTCGGCATCAGCCCGCGAACGGTCGAGGTCTACCGGGCAAACCTCATGAACAAGATGCAGGCGACGAGCCTCTCCAACCTCGTTCGTATGGCGCTCCTCGCCGGGAAGCTCCGCGAATAGCGGATTAACCAATGCCGACGCCTGAGTGCGCAATTGCGCCAAATCAAGGCGGGCCGCCCATAAACCCGCGTCAATGCCGGCCTTCCTGGCGGCTGCGCGATGCAAACAAGCGACATCCAAAATGCCAAACCGGCGGTGGTCGTCGTGGAGAATGACGCAGCGCTCATCGGGGCGCTGAAATTTGCGCTCGAGCTGGAAGGCTTTGGCGTAACGACCTTTCGCAGCGGCGTCGAAATCCTCGCGGAGAAGCACCTGCCTGAAACCGGCTGCCTCGTCATCGACTTCAATCTCGCCGGCACCAACGGACTCGATGTCGTCGACGCCCTGCGCAAGCGTTCCGTCAATCTGCCGGTGGTCCTGATAACGAGCCACCCGTCCGCCGGCCTGCGCATGCGCGCTCAAGCCGCCGGCGCGAGAATCGTCGAGAAGCCCCTGCTCGGCGACATGCTGCTCGATGCCATTCAGAAGACAGTGAAGGCGCGGCCCCTGACGGCTCCGTAGCGCGGCCTCCTCTCTTTGCCAGCATTGCTCTTGCGCTGAAGCCGATCCCCCGCCCACGGGACCGGGCTTCAGAAGTGCTCGCCCAGCCGGAACGGTCCGTAGCGCGTCGACGCCGCGACGAGATAGGCCGTCGACCAGCCGATCAGGAGGAAGCCGCTCACGCCTTCAAGCGACGCGAACAGGCGCCACTGCGTCGAAAGCGTGATGTCGCCGTAACCGACCGTGGAGAAGGTAACGGTGGAGAAATAGAGCGCATCGGGAAAGTTCGACACCGCGTGGAGCACGAGATACGCCCCGGCCCAGGTCCACACTTCCACCGTATGGATCATGAACAGCCCGAACACCGTCGCTACCATCGCCAGCGTCTTGCCGAGCCCATGACGATGCAGGCGCGCCCAGTGAACGATTTGGACCATGATGCGGCTCAAAGCGATCAGCCCAAACGTGTGGGTGATGACGGTGATTGAAATCAGCACCGTCCCCAGCCCTAGATTTGCCAGCATGCGGAGCCCTCGCGGTGCCGACCGCAACTCATTCTTGTTGCAGCGACTGCAGGTAAGCGATGATCGCCGATATCTCCGCGGGCTCGAACGAGAATTGCGGCATTGCCGGGTGACCGGTCATGATCCCCTCCGCCAGCGCCTCCTCGAGGTCGTCGAGAGGATAGCGCGTCCCGAGCGTGCGGAACGGCGGCGCAGCGGCAAGCGGACTTGCGCCGTTCGGCCCGGTAGCATGGCAGCGAGCGCACTTCTCCTCGACGATTGCGCGCCCGCGATCGACTTCGTTTGCGAGGGCGGCGGATCCTGCCGCGCAGACAAGGGCTAAGGCGAGCGCCAGTCGATGCATGGCCCGGTTCCCGGAGCGGAGTTCTGGACGCTAGAAGGCGCTGAGGAACCGACATTGATCTGTCTCAACGCCGTCGACCGGCGCGATCGTGTGGTCGATGTCCCGCACGTCGCTCGCGATGCGGCCCGGCCGCGACCACCGCCGCATTGCCATCTACTCGTTTCCCCGCGGCGCCATGTCGTGCCAGCACACGCCCAGCACTCGCAGGCCTTGCAGTCACGCGGTTGAATATCGGGCGCGCCGGGGCTCCCGCGTTGCCCGACCTGCCGGACCGCCCGGAAGAGCCCCCGTCCATAACTAAGTGACGGTTTAGAAAGCATCTTTTCTTGCCATCCTCTTCTAAGGCGATCGATTTACTTAGAACTTTCTCAACCCTTTGTTGCGGTATTATCGCTCAATATGAAAAAGCGGCAATCGTACCGCCCGGGGGAAGGTCAAATTGAAACGAGTCTCAGGCAAGCCGATGGGGCGCGCCTGCGCTTGGCCCGGTTTCAGGCATTTCGAGATCATCGGCTGATATGACAATGCTGCCCCACCTCGTCGCCAATATGGCCTGCAACCTGCTGGTTCTGGTTGGTCTCACCTATTTGCTTAGTCGGCTTGAGGCTACCCACCCGGCGTTCCGCAAGGACTATCGCGGCGGCCTGTTCGGCCTGGTCATGGCCGGCATCGCCGTGACGCTGATGGCCGCTTCATTCGACGCACGAGGCGGTGTCCTGCTCGACCTCGCCAACATGCCGCTGGTGATGTCGGGATTTCTCGGCGGACCGCTCGCTGCGGTTGTAGCCGCAGCGGTGACCGAATTTTTCCGCATCGAGCTGGGTGCCGGAAGCGTGCTCTTCGGTGGCGCCACCATAGCCGCAATGGCATCGCTCGGCCTCGGCGCCCGCGTGCTCGGCGGCAAAACCACGATCCCCTGGCTCCTCGCCATCGGCCTCGCGGTCGCGCTCCTTCGCCCTGTCATCGTTGTGGTGGCGCGGGGGCTCGGCTGGCTCGAGGCGGATGCCGCGCAAAGCCTTCTCGCCATCATGCCCATCACCGCGATCTTCTATCCGA
This sequence comes from uncultured Alphaproteobacteria bacterium, assembly GCA_963750115.1. Taxonomy (GTDB): domain Bacteria; phylum Pseudomonadota; class Alphaproteobacteria; order Rhizobiales; family Afifellaceae; genus DASWJZ01. The sequence continues at coordinate 72,974 of CAVVPM010000018.1, forward strand.
CCGGCGTGCTCGCCATGGGAGGCCTGCTTCGATTCGAGGGAAGGCGCGCCGATCAGGCCGAAGGTCTTCGCTTGCAAAATCGCATGCTTACGCACCGCGATGCGCGCTATCGGGCGGTCTTCGAGTTCTCCAGCGTCGCCATGCTCTGGATGGAAGAGGACGGCCGCATTATCCGCGCCAACAAGCGCATGGCCGAATTTCTCGGCTACGCCGAAGATGAATTCAGCTCCCTGCGCTATGAGGATCTGCTCGCGCCCGAGGATATCGAGGACTACCGCCGCATCATCGCGGAGCGGTCGCGGACCGGCCGGCCGCCCAAGGACGGCGAAAGGCGCTATCTGCGAAAAGACGGTACAATCGTCTACGGACTGCGCTCTGCGACCCTCATCCAGCCGATTGCGGGCGAGGCGCCGCGCAAATTCGTAATGATCCAGGACATCACCGAGCAGAAGCAGGCGGAAAGGCAGATCCGCTTCCAGGCCGATCTCCTGGAATCGGTCGAAGAAGCCGTGATCGCGACCGACATGGCCGGATCGATCACCTTCTGGAACCGCTTCGCGGAGACGCTGACCGGTTGGCCGGTCGCAGAAGTCATCGGCCGCAACATCGGCGACGTCCTGCCGTCCATCAAGAAACAGTTCGACCCGGCCATGCTGCGCTCGCATCTCGGTGCCGGGGAGAGCTGGTCGGGCGAATTCTTGCTGCCGTGCAGACGCGGCCCCGACATCCTCGCCAAGGTGACCAACTCCCCGGTCAAAGACGAGAACGGTGCGCTCGTCGCCATCGTGGCCGTCGCCGCCAACATAACCGACGAGAGAAGGCGCAGATTGCGCTGGTCGAAGAGCAGCGCACGCTTGAGATCCTCAATCAAACGGCCGCCAAGCTCAACGCGGAACTCGACCTGACGGCGCTCATGCAGGCGGTTACGCATGCCGGCATGGAGCTGACCGGTGCCGAGTTCGGCGCGCTCTTTTCCGGCAAGCGGCCGGAGGATGATCATTTCGAGCTCTACGCGTTGTCCGGAGTCGATCGAACCATCTTCGACGCGCTTCCGTTGCCGCGCGAATCGGGAATCGTCGGTCCCATCCTGCACGGGCCAGGTGTCTTCCGTTCGGATGACATCACCCAGGACGCGAGATTTGCGGAAGCCCTCGCCAGCCATCCGCTTCGCGACGGCGCAACGCCGGTGCGCAGCTATCTCGCGGTCCCGCTGTTGTCGCGCTCCGGCGTCGTGATCGGCGCGCTATTCTTCGGCCACCAGACGTCCGGCGTCTTCAGCGAACGATCCGAACGGATCATCGAAGGCCTCGCCGCCCACGCATCGATCGCCATTGAAAAGGCCAGCCTGTTCCAGGCCGCGCAACAGGAGATCGAGACGCGCAAGAAAGCGGAGGAATCGCTCAACAAGAGCAAGGTGCGCTTCCGCGAATTCGCGGAGGTCGGCTCGGACCTTCTGTGGGAGACCGACGAGCAGTTCCGCATCACCTCGATCGTGGGCGATTCGCGCTCGGTCTTCGGCATGCCGGAAGACGAGCTGATCGGACGCGCGGCCTGGGAGATCGCCAAGGCCGACGTGTCGGCACCGGAGTGGAAGCAGCACATTCTCGACCACGAGACGCGGCAGCCGTTCCGCAATTTCGAATATCCGATCGTCCGACAGGAACGGCGCCAAGCGCTGGATATCGACAAACGGCCGCCCGTATTTCGACCAGCATGAGAACTTCCTCGGCTACCGCGGCTCCTCGATCGAATATCGCGGCGCGCAAGCACGCCGAAGCGAAACTCGCGGCGAGCGCGCGGCAACAGCAATCCGCCGCGGTGCTGAGCCAGCTCGCGCTGCAGGGCGTGCCGCGCGACGATCTCTATCAGGTCGCGGTCGAGCTCGTCGCCCGCACGCTCGGCGTCGAGCTGGTCGGCATCTTGGAGCTGTCGGCCGACAAGCGCGTGCTGCAGGCTGCGCGCCGGCAGCGGATGGCCGACGCAATCCGTCAACATCCGCGCCGTGCCGCTCGACTATTGCCCGCCGCTTGCGCGCGGGGTCAACTCCGACGTGCCCGTGCATTTCTCGCGGCGCAATTTCAACCTGATCCCCGGACTGCAGAACGACAAAGGCTCAGGCGTGGTGCTTCCGATCGGCGAAAAGGCCGTCAGGATCGGCGTTCTCGTCGTCTGCTCCGACGGATTCCGCGCGTTCAGCGAGACCGACATCAACTTCCTGAGGGCAATCTCCTTCGTGCTCGCTGCCGACGCCGAGCAGCGCAAGACGGAGGCAACGCTGCAGGCTACGCGACCGAGCGCTCGAGGCGATCGGCGAAGGCATCATGATCACCGACGCGCGGAGTTCGACAATCCGCTGATCTACGTCAATCCGGCCTTCGAGAGGCTCACCGGCTACAGCAAGGACGAAGCCATCGGCCGCAATGCGCGCTTCCTGCAGGGAGACGAGACAGACGCCGAACGCGATCCAGAAGATACGCGGGCGCGATCGAAGGCGAGGCTATTTCCGCGGCTCCGTCCTCAACTATCGCAAGGACGGCAACGAGCTTCTGGAATGGCCTGACGATCTCGCCGATCCGCGACGCGAACGGCGCCACCTCGCATTTCGTCGGCGTCCTCTCCGATGAGACGGAGCGCATCGAGATGCAGTTGCAGCTCAGGCAGGCGCAGAAGATGGAATCGCTCGGGCATCTGACCGGCGGCGTCGCCCACGACTTCAACAATCTCCTGGCCGTCATCCTCGGCAATTCGGAGATCCTGTTCGATGAAATCGACGACCCGGAGCTCAAGGCCACCGCCGAGCTCGTCATGACGACGGCGGAGAAGGGCGCCGATCTGACACAGCGGCTCCTCGCCTTCGGGCGGCGCCAGGCGCTGCACCCCGAACCGCTCAATCTCGGTGACGTGATCGGCTCGCTGACAGACATGTTCAACCGCACGCTCGGCGACCACATAACCCTTGAGCACCGCTCGTCGACCGACAAGCTTGCCTATATCGATCGGGGGCTGTTCGAATCCGCCATTTTGAACCTCGTTCTGAACGCCCGCGATGCGATGCCGACGGGCGGTCTCCTCAGCATCGAAACCGAGGCGGTCGAGGCGCCTGAAGGGCTGTGGGCTCGCTCCCGGCGACTACATCCGCGTGACAGTGAAAGATACCGGCGTCGGCATGGAGCGCGACGTCCTCGACCGCGCCTTCGATCCGTTCTTCACCACCAAAGGCGTCGGCAAAGGCTCCGGCATGGGCCTCTCAATGGTCTACGGGTTCGCCAAGCAGTCAGGCGGCCATGTCAGCATCGAGAGCCAGCCGGGACACGGAACCTCGGTGCGTCTCTACTTGCCGATGGCGCGTGGCGATCGATTCCGAAACGGCGCCGAGGCGCGGCCCGGCCAGGCCGCCGAAGGCGGAAGCGAAAGGATTCTGCTCGTCGAGGACGAGCCGCAGGTGCGTCGCTTCGTGTCGACCCAGCTCGCCGGGCTCGGCTATTCGGTGCTCGAGGCGGAAGCCGGCGCGCCGGCGCTCGAAATTCTCCGCTCCGAAGAGAACGTCGACCTGCTGTTCACCGACCTCATCATGCCCGGCGGCATGAGCGGCTTCGACCTCGTGGAGCGCGCGCGCGAGTTCCTGCCGCAACTCAAGGTGCTTCTCACGACCGGCTACGCGGCGGAGACGGACAGCCTGCTCGCCAACGTCAAGGACCCGATCCTGAAGAAGCCGTACAAGAAGCAACAGCTGGCGGAAGCGCTGCGCGCCGTGCTCAAGCATGCAGCCTGATTCTTGCCCGGCGCGGCGGCGCCGAATGCTCTTTGCGGTTGCATCATTGGCAATCAGCAGCAGCCAAGTCTGTTAAGCTTTTTCTGCCACGCTCTTCGGACGAGACGCGGATCGCAAGCAAAGAATCCGCGTTCGAAAAAGACTGAAATGGAGGCTGTCATGTCTGAACCAAGCCAGCAATCGGCTACGGCCGAGGCTGTGCGGACTCCTGTGCCTGCGCGCCGACATTGCTTCGTCGTCGACGACGACGCCGGTATCTGCAAAGCGCTCTCTTTCACCTTGCGGCGGCTCGGATTCGAGACTGCCGAGATCGCGACGCCTACGGCGTTGGAGACCGCGCTCACCGAGCAGAGCCCCGAACTGATCTTTCTCGACCTCGGTCTCGGCCAGTCCGGCGCCATGGACGTCCTTCCGATCCTCTCCCAGCATGGCTACGTGGGCCCGGTGCAGCTGATGAGCGGCCGCAGCCAGGGCGTTCTCGACGAGGTTGCCGCGGTGGGCGAGAAGTTCGGGCTCCGGATGCTCCCCGCGCTGCCAAAGCCGTTCCGCATGGGGGTGGTCAAGGATCTCGTCGCAAACCTCGGCTTTACGGCTCCGGCGGACGGGCACGCGATTAGGCTCGCTTCGCTCCGCACGCGCATCGGAGCGCGTGCGGGCAAGCGGCTGTGCACACGTCGCGGCCGGTCCCGCGGCTCAGTCGCAGCGCTGCACTTTATCCCTAAGAATACAGCACCTTACGATTGCGTTTCCAGGAGCCGTTAAACTGAATTTTAGGGAATAAGGGCTGTATTGCGTACCGGGCTGGCCGAATCTTTGTACGTCTCCGCAGAAATCTGCAGCGCGGCCGTCCCCTCGCCGGTCGATCCGGCCGGACGCCAGTAAGGGACATCAGCGAATGCCACGCGGCGAATTCGCGACTTTTCGGACCGAGGTTTCGCCTGCGCCGGCCACGGCCCCAGAACCATCTCCCCGCCTCCCGCGGCAGATCGTCCGACGCCGACGCGGCATCAGCGCGGGCTCAGTCGACCGGGCTCCGGGTCCTGCTCGTCGACCGCGACGCCCAGTCCGCGGCAACGAACAGGGGCGCTGCTCAACGACGCGTTCGGCGGCCGCTCCGTCAGCGACTGGATGAGCGATTGGGGCCAGGGCGTAGAGCTCATGCAGAAGCACGAGCACGATGTCTACCTTTGCGCCGACACCGCGGGATCGGAAGACGCCATCGCATTCGTCCGCGCGGGCGTCGATTCGCACTGCCCAGCGCCGATCATCGTGCTGGCGCAGAATGCCGATGCCGAGGCCGACCTGAGCAGCGTCGATGCAGGTGCCGCGGACTACCTTCCGAAGGAAGGCCTGACGCCGGCAGCGCTCGAGCGATCCATCCGCCATGCGCTCTTCCACCAGCAGCGCGTTATCGCAGGCGCGCCGGGAGATCGAAGGTCTCACCGCCGAAAAGACCCGGCTCAACCTGCTGCGCGACGCCAACCACCGCTTCGTCGAGAACGCCTGCCACGATTTCCGCTCGCCGCTGACCGTGATCAAGGAATTCGCCGCCATCATCGAGGAAGGGCCTCGCCGGCGACGTCAACGAGGAGCAGTCCGAATTTCTGGAGATCATCCTCACCCGCGTCGATCAGCTGAGCCAGATGGTCGACGGCATCCTCGATGCGAGCCGCTTGGAGTCCGACCTGATCGGCGTCAAGCGCGAGGAGCAGCGACGTCGGCCGCGCTTATCGAGCGGCCCGCCCGACGCTGGAGCAGCTCGCCGCCGGCGCACAAGGTCGAGATCGAGTTCGCCGTTCCCGAGGGACTCCCGAAGTCTTCGCCGACTCCGAGAGCGTCGGCCGCGTCATCGTGAACCTTGGCGCCAACGCCTGCAAATACGCCGGCGAGGGTGGCAAGATCCAGGTCTGGGCGCGCTACAGCCAGGAGCAAAAGCGCGGTCACCATCGGCGTCACCGACAGCGGCCCCGGCATCGCGCCCGGAGCACGTGAAGCTCATCTTCGACCGCTTCCAGCAGATTGCCAAGCGACAAGCAGCAGAACAAAGGCGGCTTCGGTCTCGGGCTGCACATCGCGAGCGAGCTTCGTTCGCGTCAACTACGGCACGCTCACGGTCGAGAGCGAGCCGCAAGAAGGGGAGCACCTTCGCATTCACGCTGCCGATCTTCGACGTCGACTCGCTGATCCCGCTGCACTTCGCCTTCCTCAAGACGTCGCGGCACAGCTTCCAGAAGGTCTCGATCGCCACTGGCGACGACCATGGCAGGCCGGACAGCCCGCGCGCTGGCGGAGGTCGAGCGGCTGCTCAACCGCCAGCTTCGCTCCTATGATCTTCTGCTCGCCGCTGCGCCCCGGCAACTGGCTCGCATGCATCGCCTGCGAAGAAGCACGAGATGTCGAAGATCACCGAGCGCATCCTCGACGCCTATGCGGAGCAATCGCAACCGCCCCGACGGACCGCTGCCGGACATCCGCTTCCGCCCGATCGGAACGTGGGCACTCTCCGGCCGCCCGGAAGGGCCTGCGCCGACGCCATTCGCGGCGCCTATGCGCGCAGCCCCGAAGGCCGCGAGGTTCACTAGCAGGGCTGCCGGCGGCTGCCGGCTGCAAGGAGTATGAACGTGGCAGCACGCGCGTCCTGATCGTCGACGATGACCGGGAAATCACCCGCGCGATCGGCTCTGCGGCTGCAGCAAAGCCGGGTTCGAGCCGATCATGGCGTTCGACGGGCAGCAGGGCCTCGATATCGCGCCAGACGATCCGCCCGACGCCATCGTCCTCGACCTGCGCATGCCGGTGATGGACGGCTTCGCGCTGCTTGAGCGGCTGCAGAACTCCGTCCACACGCGCGAATATCCCCGCGATCATCCTGTCCGCCGACTCCGCCGACCGGGCGCGGCTCAAGGCGCTGCGCGCCGGGCGCCACCTATTTCGTCGAGAAACCCTACAAGGCCCAGGACCTGATCGACGCATTGAGCGCCAGCCTGGAGCGCCAGCAGGCGGCCCAAGACCTTCCCCTTTCCGAACCGCGGGAGCGAAAGATGGCCATGACGGCACCAGCGCAGGACACCGAGGAACCAATCGAAAAGTCTTGATCGCCGACGACGATCCCGCCGTCGTCCGGGCGCTGTCGGTGCGCTGCAAGAAGCTCGGCCTGGAGGTCGAGACGGCGGAGAACGGGCTGCAGGCCATCCTCAAGGCCTCACGCAATCCCACCGCGGCTTCTCATCCTCGACATCAACATGCCGGAGGCCGACGGCTTCCGCGTCTGCGAGTGGCTGCTCGACCCGCAGCGGCCGCCGGTCGACGTGGTGATGCTGACCGGCCGCGACGATTCCGACACGCTGGTGCGCTGCGATTCGTTCGGCGCCTTCTACGTGCCGAAGAACCAGGAAACCTGGGACACCATCAAGTCGATCATGGCGAGGTGCTGGAGATCGACGAGAGCCGCTCTCGCGGCCGTCACGCCGGCGAGCGACTTCAGCGGCGAGGATACGCTGGTGCGCGAGAAGCGAACAAGGTGCTGATCGTCGAGGACGACGCGCGACCTGGCGCGCGCGCTCGAGCGGCGGCTGAAGAAGTGCGGCGCGGAGACGATGATCGCCTCGAACGGGGTCGAGGCCTACCGCCTCGCCGTCAAGGAAAGGCCGGACGCCATCATCGCCGACTACGTGATGCCCGAGGGCGGCGGGCACTATCTGCTTGTGGCGTCTGAAGAGCACCGAATCGACCAAGCACATCCCGCGTCATCATGATCACCGGGCAGACATTCGAGCCGGGCACCGAGCATTCGAGCGGGCGCGACATGATGGGCCGAGGCGGCGCCGTGAAGGTATTTCCGCAAGCCGCTCGACACCGACGCGCTGTTCAAGGAGCTGTCGCAGCACTGCGCGATCAAGTACTCGCCGCGCTGAGGGCATCGTCACGACGCCGTCAAAGCCGACGGAATCCGCCGCGGCCTTTTCGCTCGCGCGACGCGGGTGACCGGGCGCCGCGCCGAATCGGCTTCGAGGACGCTCCGATGGTTTCGCATCGGATTTCGCAAAACCGGTCCGACTTTGGGTCCGATGCTCAGGCGGCCGTTTCTCGATGAGCTTTCCGACGCTCATCGGGCGGCCGAAGAGAAGCCCTGGCCGATGTCGCAGCCCATGCGGACGAGCGCCGTCGCGGTCGGTCTCCGTCTCGATTCCCTCGGCGACGCAGGCCGCGCCGGAGGCGCGCGCGAGGTCGACGATGCTCTGGCAGATGCTGGCATTCACCGGGTCCGTCGCGCAGTTCTGCACGTAGCTGCGGTCGAGCTTGAGCTCGGAGAACGGAAACTGCTTCAGCCGCGCAAATGACGAATAGCCCGATCCGAAATCGTCGATCGCCAAGCGTCACGGCATAGATGCGCAGCTGCACTGCCGCTTCGGCCACCGCGTCGAATTCCTTGACCGCCTCCTCTTCGGTCACCTCGATGATGAGACCCGGCCACTCCTTGTTGCGCGGATGGAACTCGCGGACGAGGTCGGCGAGGCTGGAATCGGTCAGAAGCCTTGACCGGCGCAGTTCACCGACGAGATGCAGGTTCCGCCCGGCGCTGCGCATCACCTCCCAGTCGAGGAAGGCCTTCTTGATGACGAACTCGGTCAGGCGTCGAAGCGCCGCCTCGGAAGCGTCCGGGCAGGAAGGAGGTCGGGCCGAGAATGCCGTGGACCGGGTGGTTGATCCGCGCGAGCCCCTCCGCGCCGACGACGCGGCTGCGCGCCAGGTCGACCTTCGGCTGATAGCGCATGTCGAGCCAGTGCTCTGCGAGCGCCTCGCCAAGGTCGATCGTCGCGGCGCCGGCTCCTCGGTCGCCGCATCGGCCGGCGACGCGCGAGCGGGCTCCGCCTGCGGCTGTCGGCGGGCGCGGACGAAGCTCGTGATCGCCGTTGAAGAGCCGCCGCAGATGCTCGGATCGGAACGGCTTCTGCAGCGGGTCGAGCATCTTCAAGCCCGTGCCGCTCGCCGATCGCCTTGATGTCCTCAAGAAGCTCCTGGTCCTTGCCGCTGATGAGCTGCACCGCGCCGGCAAAACTCGTCTGCCGCAGGATGCGGATGCCGTCGATCGCGTCGGAACGGTCGAGCGTGACGTCGAGAAAGACGATCGAGGGATGCTTCGCCTCAAGCGCGCTTCGCGAGCGCGCCGGCGCTCGAAAGGCCGACGCTCGTCACGCCCATCTTGGAGAGAACGTGCGAGATCAGGGCGCAGATATCCGGGTCGTCGTCGATGACGACGCATTCGAGACTTCTTTCCGCGGCGACCGGGGCGAGCAAAGTCATCTCTTGCCAACGCCACTGCCCCACGCGCTACGCGGAGGCGCGTGCGGTGCGCCTGGATATCGACCACTTCGGAGCCTCCGGTGCGCAGAATGCTTGCCGCCAGTTAAGAAATAGTTCCGGAGCCCATCACCAGTTGCACGGCACGGTGGCAGATATCACAGCCGTCGCGTGCCGGCCGGGGCGGGGATCAACGCAGGTCGCCTCGCGGGCCGCACAGGCCGGGCCATAGCCGCGCATGTAATATCGTTCCGGGCGATAGCGCCGCCTCGCCAAGCGGCGAAGGTGCATGGGAAAAGCCTGGACGATCCTGCGAAACATCATCTCCGAGCGTTGCCTCAACGCTTCCCTTTCAGGAACCGCATGTCGGGTTCCGTTGCCGACCGCGATAGCGCGAATCTGTTGCGGGATGCTTGCGTCCAGCCCGCGAAACGGGTTTCTCGGCTGAAATATTGGGGCTGTGGTACGGCCGACACGTCGGCCTTCGGGGCCGACCGCGCGCCGCGCGCCTCGGGCGAAGCCCCGCGTTCATTGTGTTCAAGTGGCGCCTGCTCTAGCAGTCCCCGGATGACAATCGCCGGCACGCCGAATTCTCTCCGCGGCCCAAGTTCGGATGTCGGATCCCGCTTCGCGGCGATGCTCGACCGATGGCGTGCGCGACGCACGCGCGCGGACCCCGATCGTCATGGGTATCGTCAACGTGACGCCCGAATTCGTTCTATGACGGCGGGCTGTTCAAGGACGAGAATGCGGCCGTCGCGCAAGGACGGCGCCTCGCCGCTGAGGGCGCGGCCATCCTCGACATCGGCGGGGAATTCGACCCGCAAGGATGCCGCTGCCGTGCCGGCGGAGCAGGAGAAGCGGCGCGTCCTCCCGGTCATCGAAGCGCTCGCCGCCGGGCGACGCGCTTGATCTCCATCGACACGATGAAGGCGTCGGTCGCCGAAGCCGCGGTGCTGTGCGGGGCTGAAATCATCAACGATATTCGCGGGCTGCAGGGCGACGCGGAGATGGCCGAGGTCGCCGCCCGGCACGGCGCCGGCGTCGTCGCCATGCACAATCCCGGCCTGCTCGGCTCGGCGGAGCCGCTCGCCGGCGACCCGGTCAAGGCGTGCCTCGCATATTTCGAGCGCACGCTCGAAATCGCCCATCAAGCCGGCATCCATGACGACCGGATCGTGCTCGATCCGGGATTCGGCTTCGGCAAGTCGCCGGAGCAGAACCTGGAGCTCCTCCGCCGCCTCGGCGAGCTGACCGCGCTCGGCTATCCGATCCTTGTCGGCACCTCGCGAAAATCGTTCATCGGCAAGGTGACGGGACGCGACAATCCCGACCGACTCGTCGGCACGCTCGTGACAAATGTCGTCGCGGCACTCGGCGGCGCCGCTATCGTGCGCGTCCACGACGTCGCCGAGCATGTCGAGGCGCTGCGAGATGACGGCCGCGATCGAGGCTGCCGGAAGCGGTGCCGGCGGCACGCCGCGATGACTTCCGCCGTGCTCGGTCTCGGCGGCAATATCGGCGACAGCCGCAAACTGATCGCGGCCGCGATCGATCGGCTCGCCGCCAATCCGGAGATCGAGGTCGAAGCCGTCTCGGCGCTCTACCTGACGCCGCCCTGGGGCAAGATCGACCAGCCGGCGTTCCTGAATGCGGCGGTCAGGGTCGACACGACGCTCGCGCCGCGCCGATTGCTCGAAGCGGTCCTCGGCGTCGAGCGGCGAGCTCGGACGCGAGCGCATCGAGCGCTGGGGCCCGCGCCGGATCGACATCGACATCCTGCTTTTCGGGGACGTCGCGATCGACGAGCCGGGGCTGCATATCCCGCATCCGCGGCTGACGGAGCGCGCCTTCGCGCTTGTGCCCCTGATCGACGTGATGCCCGACGCCGTCATCGAGGGACGCAAAGCGAGCGCCTGGCTCCCGCTCACCGACAGCAGCGGCATGCAGCGCCTCGCCGATCCCGGCTGGCACAGGCCGGCGTGAACTTCTTCAGGCGTCGTATTTGATATAGGCGAAGCGCGGATCGGCCGGCGTCCCATCCAAGGCCGCATCGTCCTTTCCCGGCTGCCAGGCGATCACTTCCTCGATCTTTCGCGCAAGCGCGAAGTCCTTGCCGGTGATCCCCTTCGCGGTATGGGTCTTCAGCAAAACCTCGACCCAGGCGTAGGAGACCTCGAGATCGGGATGATGCCAAGCAGCCTCGGCGAGATGCCCGATGGCATTGACCACCATCAGGGTCCCCTTCCAGCCCGACGTACGGTAGCGACGCACGATGTTTCCCTCGACAAGCGTCCAATGCGGCAGCTCCTTCGCCAGCCGCTCCGTCACCTCAGAGTCGGTGTATGTGCGCTCGGGCTTCCGTTCGCTCATCGCGGTCCTCCTTCGGCTCGCGCCGGCTGGAGACGCCGACGCGCTTCATCATGGGAGGCGACCGGCCAGCCGGCAACCCGCAGCGCGTCGCTCGCCTTGACCATCGTGCTTCCTTTCGGGCAGGCAGAGGCTATGCGGGGACTCCTTTTCGACAAGGACGGCACTCTTCTCGATTTTGAGGCGAGCTGGTCGCGCGTCTACAGGGAACTCTGTCTTAACCTTGCGGACGGCGACAGCGATGCGGCGGAGGCCATGCTCGTCGCCGGCGGGTTCGACCGCGAGACCGGCCGTTTCCTGGCCGGGGGCGCGCTCGCAGCCGGGAATACCGTTGACATCGTGCGCATCTGGTATCCCTCGCTCGCCGGGTCGCGGCTGAAGGCGATGGTCGAGCAGATCGACAAGGTCTTCTACGAGAACGGCGTCCATTGTTCCGTGCCGGTCCCCGGTCTTCACGCGACGCTGCGCGAGCTTCACGCGGCAGGCCTTGCCATGGGCGTCGCCACCAACGACGGGACGGCGGCGACGAAAGCCGCCCTCGCCGCTCTCGATATCGCGCGCTTCCTGCCGCACGTCTTCGGCTACGATTCAGTCACGAACCCGAAGCCGGCGCCCGACATCGTGCACGCCTTTGCCGCCGCGAGCGGTGTGCCGCTCAAGGCGATTGCGGTCATCGGCGACAACCCGCACGACCTCGAGATGGCGCGGAGCGCCGGCGCCGGCGCCGCAATCGGCGTCCTCACCGGCAATGGCGGTCGAGCCGACCTCATGCCGCTTGCCGACGTCGTCCTCGAAAGCATGTGCGACCTGCCGGCCTGGCTCAGACACGCGCTCAGCGTAGAGCTCAGGCCGACCTTGCCTATGCCGCGTTCGTCCGCATCGATGATTTCGGGCAGCCTTTCGCGCGGCACCGGCCGGCTGAAGAGATAGCCCTGCCCCTCGGGGCAGCCGGCCGCGAGCAGCATCTCCAGGTCTTCCTTCGTCTCCACCCCCTCCGCCACCGTCGTCATGCCGAGCGACTGACCCAACTGGACGATGGTTCGGATGATCGCCGCGTTCTTGTCGCCCTGCCGCGCGGTGCTGATGAAATCACGGTCGATCTTGATGCGGTCGAAAGAATATTTCCGTAAGGTAGTTCAGCGACGAATACCCGGTTCCGAAGTCGTCCATCGCGACTTCGATGCGAAGCTCCTTCAACCGGTGCAGCGTATCCAATGTCGAGATGCTCTCCGTGAGCAGCAGCAACTCGGTGATCTCGACGACCAGACGCTCCGGCCTGAGCCCGGCGCGGCTCAACGCGGCGCGGATGTCCTCGACGATGTCGCCCTGCGTGAACTGCGCGACCGAAAGGTTCACGGCCACCTTCAAGTGCGAAGGCCAGCGCTCCGCGTCGGCGCAGGCTTGCGCCAGCACCCAACGGCCGATCTCGTTGATCAGGCCCGGTATCCTCGGCGACCGGGATGAACTTGCTCGGCGGCACAACACCGTGGACCGGGTGCGTCCAACGCAACAACGCCTCGAGACCCGTCATCCGCATCGTGCGGAGATGCACGATCGGCTGGTAGTTGAGCTGCAGCTCGCCGGACGCCACCGCCTGCCGCAAGTCGCGCTCGAGGACGTGGCGATTGGTCAACCGCTCATGCATGACGCTTTCGAAGAAGCGATGCACGCGCTTGCCATCGGCCTTCGCCGCATAGAGCGCCAGGTCGGCGTTCTTCTGCAGCACGTCCGCGTCGTTGCCGTGCCGGGGCGAGATCGCGACCCCGATGCTCCCGGTGGCGTAGACGGGCTCGCCATTGATCAGGAACGGCTTGCGCAGTTCACCGACAAGCCGCGCGGCGAGACGATCGGCGTCGTCGAGCCGCTCGACTCGCGCCTGCAGAATTGCGAACTCGTCGCCGCCAAAGCGCGCCACCATGTCCGTCTCGCGGACGTTGCGGGCGAGCCGTTCGGCTACGGCGCAGAGCAGCGCGTCTCCCGTCGGATGGCCGAGCGTGTCGTTAACTTCCTTGAAGTTGTCGAGGTCGACGCACATGACGGCGAGCATCGCGCCATCGTCGGTCGCGGCTTTCAGCGCATCGCGGATGCGTTCGCGGAAGGCGTAGCGGTTGGGCAAGTTGGTCAGCCCGTCATGGCGCGCCATGTGGGCGATGCGGGCCTCGGCGCGCCGGCGCTCTCGGTCACGTCCTCGAAGGTCGCCAACCAGCCGCCGGCCGCCATCGGCTGCACGACCACGGCAATGACGCGGCCGTCAGGACGCTCGGCTTCGAACGCCGCTGCCTGGTTGGATCGGACGTTGCGTTCAATTTCAGCAGCAAGGTCGGGAAGGTAGTCGTGAAGCGGCAGGCGGGGGAAAGCCGGCCCATCGACTTCCTTGCGAAGCGTGCTTCCAATCTGAAAGAGCTCTTCGAACTGGCTATTGAAGACTATCGGCCGCAACGCATCATCGAACATGCAGAGGCCCTGCGACATGTTGTTGAGCGCGGCGTCGAAGAGAATGTTCTGCGACTGAAGCAAACTCTCTTTCTCGCTCAACTGCATGTTCTGGCGCGTGAGCTCCGAATTGGCCGAGGCGACGGCGCGATTGGCGGCTGCGAGGTCGTCGGCAGCCTGCTTCAGGTCGCGCGTGGTCTGGCTCAGTTCGCGATGGGCGCGCCGCAAAAGACGATTGTGGAAGATAAGCGCGCCGACGAGACAAAGACCGCAGATGATCAGCCCGAATGTCAGCGCCGACATTTGGCTGTGCAGACTCTCGAGCACTTGGCGACGGCGCGATGCCTGAGCAGCGTCAAGGCGATCGGCCTCGGCTGCAAGATCGAGAATCTGCGGCTCGAGTGGCTCCAGCGACAGGAGGATCGGCTCGACGTCGAGGCTGGTATCGGCGTTTGCCAGCACCAGCGCTGTTTGGTGCATGAGCCCTTGGAGATCGGCGACCACGCGCGCTTGCGGCGGCGAGAACCGGTCGCTGCCGAGGGCCAAGGCGCGGCTTTGCAGGATCGAAAAGCGCAGCTTGCTTTCCGCGAGATCGAGCGGCGCGCGACTGCGTTCGAATTTGAGCAGCGCTTCGTTGAGGCCCTGGAACGCGACGACGGTCTGGCCGGCAGTGTCTGAGATGCTGACGCCGGAAGCATTGTCGAGCGAGCTTTCACGCCGCTCAATCATCCCGTGAGTATAGAGAGCCGCGGCAACGAGCGCCGCGATCACCACACCAAAATAGAGCTGAACGCGCCGGCTCGAGATCATCGGGCGGGCGCGTCCGGCGGCGCTAGCTGACATTCCGCTCCCTGAAATGAAATGATCCGGCCTTCGTGGCGCGTTGGCCGACGGCGAGAATCGGATCGCCCTTCGGGTGCGCGGTCCGCGCGCGGGCCGGTCCCGCCAGGAGGGCCGGAACCCGCCGCGGACAAGGCGAGCGGGCGAGTCCCGGCATTCATTGCTGCACCCCTCTACGGACCATCGGTTGTGGCCGCAACAATTCAGTATCCAAGCTAAGAAACAGTTTTCGCGCTCCAGCCGCGCAGCGCTTCGCCGATTCGTGCTGAAGAGCGCGTAAACGACCAAGCCGGCCGCCGGAGGCGCTATCGTCCTAATTGAGTCCGCGCGGCTCTCACGTCTCTAGGCGCAAAATCCTGCCGAAAAACCCGGCGCCCGCCTCTGATCACGGTTCAAAGGCGATCGCCGATCCTCCCCTGCCAGATCGCCAGCGTGACGAGCAGCCGGCGCAGCCATGTCGCGCTCGGAAGTGTGGCGATCGGAAGGGCGGCGAAGGCCGCGACGGCGTCGCGCCGTCCGAGCGCCGCATCGGCAAGAAGCTTGCCGACGAACGGCGCGAGAGCCACGCCCTGTCCCGAATAGCCTCCCGCGGCCCATACGTCCGGGGCGATCTCGCGCACGAAGGGCAGACGCGACGCGGTGACCGAGACGACGCCGCCCCACCCGTGCGCAATCGGGACCTTGTCGAGCTCGCGGATAGATCTTCGGCGAGATGCGGCCGCACGAAGGACGCGATATCGGCGGGAACGCGGCCGGCGTTGCTTTCGCCGCCGCCGAAGAGAAGCCGTCCGTCGGCGGTCTTGCGCCAGTAGCGCACGACGAAGCGGCTGTCGGCCGCGGATTCGCCGCCGGGCAGGATCCGCTCACCCGCCGCGCCGAGCGGCTCCGTCGCGATGACGAAGCTGTTGATGCCGACCATGCGGCGGCGTGTCAGCCGCTCGAAGCGGCCGGAGCGTCCGTCCGTCGCCACGATGACGTGGTGGGCGCGGATCTCGCCTTTCGCCGTGACGACGACCGGGCCGCCTTCGCGCTTCAGGCTGAGCGCCGGCGTCTTCTCGTGGAACGTCGCACCGAGCTTCACCGCCGCGCGCGCGAGCCCGAGCGCAAAGCGATAAGGGTCGAGATGGCCGCCGCCGCGGTCAAGGGTACCGCCGAAGAACCGCGCGGTGCCGAGCGCCGCGACCGTTTCATCGCGGGTGAGGAGGCTTACCTGGTCGTAGCGGAAGCGGTCGGTCAGCGCGCGCACCAGTTTCTGGGCGTCGGGAAGAAGCGAAGGCTTGTGCAGCGCCTCGATGACGCCGGATCTGAGATCGCAGGGAATGGCAAAGCGGACGATCAAGGAGCGGAGGAGCGCCTTTGCCTCTTCCGACATGTCCCAGAACGTCTTCGCATCCTGGAAGCCGAAGCGCTCCTCCAGCCAGATCACGTCGCGGCGGAGGCCCGAATGGATCTGACCGCCGTTTCGCCCGGAGGCGCCGCTTGCAATGGCGTCGGCCTCGATGAGCACCACGTCCGCGCCGGCCTCGGCGAGGTGGATCGCGGCGGAAAGCCCGGTGAAGCCACCGCCGACGATGCAGACGTCGGCCCTTCGCGACCCGTCGAGCGGGGCATATGTGGGGACATCGCCCGCCGACAACCGGAAGAAGGATGGCGGGAAAGCGCGCGCCATCAGACCTATAGCCGTTGCAATTTCGATCGGATCGAAATGGCCGCCCGGCTGCTTCGCCGAAGCCCGACCCTGTCGGAGAACCGCTTCTGCCCTCGCCGCCGCATGTTCTAGACGCTCAGGAGCAGGTATTCGCGCTCCCACGCACTGATCACGCCCATGAAGGTCTCGTACTCCGTTTCCTTGATGGCGCGATAGGTGCGCACGAAGGTCGCTCCGAATATCTCGACCAGCTCCGGTGTCGCCTCGAGCAGCCTCACCGCGTCGAGTATCGAGCGCGGCAGCGCGAAGGTCTGCTCGTGGCTCGCGCCCTCCATCGGCCGGTCGGGGTCAAGCTCCCTGACGAGGCCGAGATAGCCGCAAGCGAGAGACGCGGCGATGGCAAGATAGGGATTGGCGTCGGACGAGGGGACACGATTCTCCACGCGCCGGTTGGCCGGATCCGAAAGCGGCACGCGGAGCCCGACGGTGCGGTTGTCGAAGCCCCAGCGGACGTTGATCGGCGCGCTCGTATTGCGGATCAGCCGCCGATAGGAATTCACATAGGGCGCGAGCATGCACATGACGCGCGGCAGGTAGGCCTGCATGCCGCCGATATAGCGGAGGAAGCTCGGCGCGAGCGCGTTGGCGCCGGAATCCGCAAAGATGTTCCGGCCCGTCGCGATGTCGGTCACGGAATGATGGATATGCATGGCCGAGCCGGGCTCGGTGGCGATCGGCTTCGCCATGAAGGTTGCATACATTTTGTGGCGAAGCGCGGCCTCGCGGATCGTGCGCTTGAACAGGAACACCTGGTCGGCGAGTTCGACCGGATCGCCATGGCGCAGATTGATCTCCATCTGCGCGGTGCCGTCCTCATGGTTCAGCGTGTCGATCTCAAGCCCCTGCGCCTCGGAGAAGCGGTAGATGTCGTCGAAGAGCTCTTCGAACTCGTTCACCGCACTGATCGAGTAGGCTTGGCGGGCGCGCTCCGGCCGGCCGGAGCGACCGACCGGCGGCTCGAGCGGATAGTCGGGATCGATGTTCGGCTTGACGAGATAGAACTCCATCTCCGGCGCGACCACCGGCAGCCAGCCGCGCTCGCCGTAAAGACTGACGACCCGCCGCAGCACGTTGCGCGGCGCGATCTCGAAGGGCGTGCGGTCCTTGTGGAAGGCGTCGTGGATGACCTGCGCCGTCGGATCGCTCGCCCACGGCACCACGGCCAGCGTCGAGTAGTCCGGGCGGAAGATGAGATCGGAATCCGTCAGCGCCTCGATGAACGCCTCCTCCTCCTCCGGATATTCGCCGGTGATGGTCTGGGTGAACATCGAGGCGGGCAGCGTCATCGGATTGCCGCCGAAGAATTTCTCCGTCGGCATCAGCTTGCCGCGGGCAACGCCGGCCTGATCCGGAATGATGCACTCGATATCGTCGATGCGGCGCGCGCGGCACCATTCGCGGGCGGTCGCCTCGTCGGCAACGCCGCGCGCCGGCGGTGGCGCGTCCTGCGCCAGGTTCTCTGCAAATACGCTCATGCCCGATACTTAGCCGCTTTCGCACAGAGAGCGAAGCCCCGCGGCGGCAGGGTTAATCCGGAGCGGGGAGCCCGCGGTTCCGCAAACCCGGGCTAAATCATCCCGACGACGCCCTCGGCGACAAGCTTCTCCATTTCCTCGCGGCTGCGTGGATGGGCCGGAAGCAGGAAGCTCAGAAAGAAAATCACCACCAACGTGGCGATCTGATAGGCGATGGTGCGCTCGATCGTTCGAGTGAAGTTCCGCGCGTTCGCCTCCATGCCGCGCGCCTCGAACGCCTTGCGGATCGCGGCGATCGACTGCGGGTCCGACTCCTCGTTACGCGACAGCGCCTCCTGGGCGCGCTTGCAGCTGTCGGGAATCGTGTCGAAGTCCTTGGCGTTCGCGCGGTCGGTGAAGCAGGTCTCGAAACTCCCGGTCGCCTTCGGTATCTGCGAGGGCGGGACGCCGATCTCGGTCAGGTCGGCGGTCAGATCAGCGCGCACGCTGACGGCGCTGGTATTCGCAAGGTCGCCCAAGAGGCCGAAGAAGACGACGCCGATCACCGCGACGCCGATGGCGCCGCCGATCTGCTGCACCGTGTTGACGACGCCCGACGCCGACCCGGCATCCTTGATCGGCACCTCCGCCAGAATGAACGGATAGATCGGCGCCACGACGAAGCCCATGCCGGCGCCCGAGATGATGAGCGAAGGGACCAGCTCCCAGGGCGTCACGTCGGTGCCGAAATGGTGCACCGTCGCGATGAACAAAGCATAGCCGCAGCCCATGACGATCGGGCCGACGGAGATGATCTTGCGGCCGAAGCGCGGAACCAGGATCGGACCCGACATCGCCGCCGCGACGCTGACGCCGAGCGAAAACGGAATGCCGGTCAGGCCGGCCTTCAGCACCGAATAGCCGAGGCCGATCTGCAGATAGATCGTGAAGATGAAGAAGAAGCCGAAGATCACCGAGAAGAAGGAAAGACTGAGGATGATGCCGGCCACGAAGGATTGCCGCCGGAAGAGGTCGGGCACGACGAGCGGCGAGCCGTCGTGCCGGTCTTTCACGATCTGGGTGTAGGCGAAAAGGATGAAGGCGGGGACGGAAATCACCATCGAGGCAATGACCCACACCGGCCAGTCAAGCTCGCGCCCCTGGATCAGCGGGAACATCAGCATCAGCATCGCGATCACGCCGATCGCGACGCCGACAAGGTCGAGCCGCAGCGGATGCGGCGACTTGGCGCTCGGCAGATAGATCCACGCCAGAATCATGGCGGCGACGCCGACCGGCAGGTTCACCAGGAAGATCGTGCGCCAGCCGAGTTCCCACACGTTGCCGGTGATGAGAAGCGCGCCGATGATCGGGCCGAGCACCGTGGCAATGCCGGCGATGCCGCCATAAAAAGCCGAGATGCTCTGTCGCTCCTTGGTCGTCACATAGAGAACCTGGATGGTGGAGAGGATCTGCGGGACCATCGTCGCCGCCATCAGCCCCTGCAGAAAGCGCGAGGCGATCAGCACTTCCGTGCTCATGGCGAGCCCCGACAGGGCGGAAGCGACCGTGAACCCCGCGATGCCGATCAAAAACATCTTCTTGTAGCCGACGATGTCGCCGAGCCGGCCGCCGGTAATGAGAAAGAGCGCGAAGGCCAGCGAATAGCCGGCGATGATCCATTGAATGTCGGCGTAGCTCGCGTCGAGACCTTGCCGAATCGAGGGAATCGCCACGTTGACGATGGTTGAATCGAGAATATCCATGAAAAAGGCGAGGAGGACCACAAGGGTCGCAATCGTCCGACCCCGCCCCGTCAGTCTGACGCTGGCAGAGGGCGAAACCGCTTCGAATGCCGACATGCTGGTCCTTTGCGATTTGCGGGTGGAAGCGGCACCCGCTATCGCGGCGCGCAACGATGCGCAACTAATTACACAATTGGTAGGAGACCATGGCAGCCTGCGCGACCGAGCGTCACAGCTTCGTGAGCGCGGGTTCTAACGGGCGGCGGAGCGCCGCTCGGTCGCGCTTTTTCGCGCAGATCGGCCGGATTCAGCCCTGTTTGACGACGATCGGAACCATGAGATCGCCCCAATAGCCGCCTTCGGCATGGTGGCGGGCGGTCCGCTGCAGCTCCACCGACAGCCCCGTCTCGACGCAGCGCACGACGGCTCCGTTCAGTCGGTGTATCTCATTGCCGAGGCTGCGGAGCGCGGCACTCTGCTCGTCAGACATCGTCGAGGTGAGCGTTTCCACCCGCTCCTTCACCTTGGTCGCGATCATGGCTTCTTCTCCTTCACGCGGCGCGGCGGGCGCTGCGTTCCGTTGCGGGGTTGAACTGTGACGCTTCGGTAGAGCCCGCCATCGCGGTCGTCGAAGCAAGCCCTCCGCTGATCGTCATCGATACGGCGTCGAAATAGGACGTTCCCACCTCGCGCTGATGCCGCGTCGCGGTGTAGCCGTCTGCTTCGGAGGCGAACTCGGCTTCCTGCAGCTCCGCATAGGCCGCCATCTGCCGCGCCCGATAGCCGCGCGCGAGCTCGAACATGCCGTGGTTCAACTGATGGAAGCCGGCGAGCGTGATAAATTGGAAGCGGTAGCCCATGGCGCCGAGCTCGCGCTGGAACTTGGCGATCGTCTGATCGTCGAGATGCTTCTTCCAATTGAAGCTCGGCGAGCAATTGTAGGCGAGCATCTTGCCGGGGAAGTCCGCGTGCACGGCTTCGGCGAAGCGCTTCGCCTGGTCGAGGT
The DNA here is from genome assembly GCA_963750115.1 of uncultured Alphaproteobacteria bacterium. Taxonomy (GTDB): domain Bacteria; phylum Pseudomonadota; class Alphaproteobacteria; order Rhizobiales; family Afifellaceae; genus DASWJZ01. The sequence goes on from CAVVPM010000018.1 coordinate 93,603, forward strand.
CGGGCTTCGAGGTCTCGCACCAGATCAGATCGGCATAGGGGGCGTAGGCCCGGGCCCGCGCAATGCAGGGCTCAAGCCCGTTCCTCAGGCTATAGAAGCCCTCCGGCGTGCGCTCGCCGGGAAGGATGAATTCGCGATCGCGCTCGTCAATGTCGGAGGTGATCAGCTTTGCCGCCTCCGCATCGGTGCGGGCGATGACGAGCGTCGGAACGCCCATCACGTCGGCGGCAAGACGCGCGGCGACGAGGTTGCGGATATGGGCGGCGGTCGGGATCAGGACCTTGCCTCCCATGTGACCGCATTTCTTCTCCGAGGCGAGCTGATCCTCGAAGTGCACGCCCGCTGCGCCGGCCTCGATATAGGCCTTCATGATCTCGAAGACGTTGAGCGGCCCGCCGAAGCCCGCTTCCGCGTCGGCAACGATCGGCGCAAACCACGTCTCGACCGAATGACGGCCTTCCATCGCCTCGATCTGGTCGGCGCGCTGCAGCGTCCGGTTGATCTTGCGCACCAGCTCCGGTCCGGAGTTCGCGGGGTAGAGCGACTGGTCGGGATACATCGCCCCCGCGGCATTTGCGTCGGCCGCGACTTGCCAACCCGACAAGTAGATTGCACGAAGGCCGGCGCGGACCATCTGCATCGCCTGATTGCCGGAGAGCGCGCCGAGCGCCCCGACGAACGGCTCTTCGTTCAGAAGCCGCCACAGGCGGTCCGCCGCGTGCTCCGCAAGCGTGTGGCGGATCGGGAGCGATCCCCTGAGCCGCGCCACGGCCTCCGGCCCGTAGGGGCGCTCAATCCCATCGAACCTACCCGCCGGCGCCCCGGGCACCGGCTCCGCCACCATCGTCATCTCGATCCTCCGCGCGCGCTCAAACGCATGTCGTTGTTCTTTACACTGCAACGCAGAAAGTCGAGAGCTTACGCCTGCTGATTTCGGACAAACGTGTCATATTGTATGGTCTTGTGGAGCATGGCCTTCCTGTTGTAAATTTTGTAAAGGAGCGAGCCATGGGCAGTCGCAAGATCTTTGCCGGGGGACGGCTGAGGCGCCTCAGGCAGCGTCTCGACCTGAGCCAGACGCAGATGGCCGCGGCGATCGGCGTCTCGCCGAGCTATCTGAACCTGATCGAGCGCGACCAGCGGCCGTTGACGGTGCAGGTGCTCATGAAGCTCTCGTCGAGCTACGGCATCGACGCCGCCGAGCTTTCGGCGGACCAGGACAAGGGCGCCGTCGAGGCGCTCAAGGAAGTCTTCGCCGATCCGCTCCTCGCCGGCGAAATCGCGTCGCCCTCGGAGCTTACGGATTTCGTGCAGTCGGCGCCGAACGCCGCGCGCGGAACGACGCGGCTCTTCGAGGCCTACCGCGAAGCGCTCGAGCGTCTCTCCGACCTGTCACACACGCTGGCGAGCGGCGGAGGGTCGACGGGCGAGGTCGGCACGCGCCTTGCGGCCGGCAGGGTCGCCGCCTATTTCGACGCGGCCGGTCCGTATTTCCCAACGATCGAGACGGAGGCCGACACGGTCGCCGCGGAGCTTGCCCCGCGCGACGATCCTGCGGCGGCACTCGGCGCCCACCTCAAAGAGCGGCTCGGCATCGACCTTCGCATCCTCCCGAGCCACGTGATGCCGACGGAGCAGCTCCGCTACGACCGGCACACGCTTCGTCTCTTCATCTCCGAGCGCGTGCCGCCGCTTGCGCGTCCATTTCTCGTCGCGCGCCAGGTCGCCTTTCTCGGGCATCGGCCACTCCTCGACCGGCTCGCCGAGGAAGCTGGAATGACGGAGCCCGAGGCGGCGCGCATCTGCCGCAACGGCTTTGCGGCAAGGCTCGGCGCGGCGATCCTTGCTCCGGGAGAACGGCTTGCGGCGGCGGCACGCGAGACGCAGTTCGACATCATCCTCCTGTCGCAGCGCTTCGCCCTCACCCCGTCGCGGATCGCGCTCCGCCTCGCCGCCCTCGGCGCGGTCCACGGGCTGCCGCCGGCGTTCGTGGTGACGACCGATGCATCGGGCGCGACGCTCGCGCGCGTCGCCGGAGCCGAGTTCCCGCTGCCGCGCCGGGCGCCGCTCTGCCCGCGGCTCCCCCTCTTCGACCCCCCGACCGACACGGTGACGCATGCCGAGCTCGTTCTTCCCGACGGCGCAACCTACCGCGCCATCGCCTTTGGCGAAGACGCGCCAGCGATCGGCGCTATCCCGCCTCCGCGCCGGCTGTCGCTGATCGGGTGGCGGACGAGCGACATCGCCGAGGCGCTCGGCGCCCAAGCGGTTGCGGCGAGGCCCGTCGGCGTCACATGCCGGTTGTGCGAACGCATCGATTGCGGGCACCGCCTCAGCCCGCCGGTCGCGCAACCGGGCGCCTTCCACGAGCACGTCCTCGGGCTCTCCGACCATGAACTCTCGGGTTGAAGCGTTTTCGCTCCGCCCCTAAGGTTCCCCAAGGTGCGCTCGACGGTCCATTGTCACGGAGGAAGAAAACGTGAACCCCACCATCGCCAGGCTGCTGGCAGCCGCAGCCCTCATCGCCCTGCCGCTTGCGGCATCGGCCGAGGAGCCGGTCGTCAACGTCTACAACTGGTCGGACTATATCGGCGACGGTGTGCTCGACGATTTCACCAAGGAGACCGGCATCAAGGTCGTCTACGACGTCTACGATTCCAACGAGATCCTGGAGACGAAGCTGCTCGCCGGCGGCTCCGGCTATGACGTCGTGGTGCCGTCCGCGACGAATTTCGCCCGGCATGATCAAGGCCGGCGTCTTCCAGAAGATCGACAAGTCGAAGATCCCGAACCTCAAGAACCAGTGGAAAGAGATCTCCGACCGCCTCGCGACCTACGACCCCGGCAATCAATACGCGGTCAACTACATGTGGGGCACGACCGGCATCGGCTACAACGTCGACAAGATCAAGAAGCGGATGGCCGACGCGCCGGTCAATTCCTGGGCCATGATCTTCGATCCGGCGATCCTCTCGCGCTTCGCCGATTGCGGCGTCCAGGTGCTCGATTCTCCGGACGACCTGCTCCCGGCGGCGCTCGAACTATCTCGGCATCGACCCGGACTCCAAGAAGCCAGCGGACCTGCAAAAGGCCGGCGACCTCCTGAAGTCGATCCGCGCCGTCGATCCAGAAATTCCACTCCTCCGAATATATCAACGCGCTCGCGAACGGCGACATCTGCCTCGCCGTCGGCTATTCCGGCGACGTCTTGCAGGCACGCGACCGCGCCGCGGAGGCGAAAAACGGCGTCACCATCGCCTATTCGATTCCGAAGGAAGGCGCGCTGATGTGGTTCGACAGCTTCGGCATCCCCGCCGACGCGCCGCATCCGGACAACGCCCACGAGTTCATCAACTTCATGCTGAAGCCGGACATCGCCGCGCGCAATTCCAACTACGTCTACTACGCCAACGGCAACAAGGCGTCGCAGCCGCTGCTCGACAAGGACGTGGCGGCGATCCGGCGATCTATCCGGATGACGCGACCCTCGCCAAGCTCTACACGACGACGCCGAACGATCCGAAGACGCAGCGCGTGATCACCAGCATCTGGACGGAAGTGAAGACCGGCCAGTAAGGTCGATTGCGATGCGCTGCTTGCGGCACCGGGCGGCGGCGTCAGTGGCAACCGTCGGGGGCACGCCTTGAAAAATGTCGTCGGCGCCGTCCGGCGTCAGTTCCAGCCTTGGAACGATCCGGAGGCGAAGCCCTTCATCGAGCTTCGCAACGTGACCAAGCGGTTCGGCAACTTCGTCGCCGTCGACAACCAGTCACTGACGATCTACGAGCGCGAATTTCACGCGCTCCTCGGCCCCTCCGGCTGCGGCAAGACCACGCTTCTCGAATGCTCGCCGGATTCGAAGAGCCGAGCGAAGGCTCGATCTGGCTCGACGGCAAGCCGCTCTCCGGCGTGCCGCCGCATAAGCGGCCGGTCAACATGATGTTCCAGTCCTACGCGCTCTTCCCGCATATGACGGTGGAAGGGAACGTCGCGTTCGGGCTGAAGCAGGACCGGATGCCGAAGGACGAGATCGCCGAGCGCGTCGAGGACGTCCTGAAGCTCGTCAAGATGGAAGCCGTTCGCCAAGCGCAAGCCGGATCAGCTCTCCGGCGGCCAGCGGCAGCGCGTGGCGCTCGCCCGCGCCATCGCCAAGCGGCCGAAGGTGCTGCTGCTCGACGAGCCGCTCGGCGCGCTCGACAAGAAGCTGCGAGAGGAGACGCAGTTCGAGCTGGTCGACCTGCAATACCAGCTCGGACTGACCTTCGTCATCGTCACCCACGACCAGGAAGAGGCGATGACCGTCGCCGACCGCATCTCGGTGATGGACCAAGGGCAGATCGTGCAGGTGGCGACGCCGGCGGAAATCTACGAAGCGCCGAACTCACGCTACGTCGCCGATTTCATCGGCTCGGTGAACATTTTCGAAGGGCCGGTCGGAGACGGCGACATCGACCGCTGATCCGCTTCGCCGCGAAGGAGGGGCCGATCATCGAATCGGAGAGCGCGCTCGACGTCAAAAAGGGCCAGACCGTGTGGTTCGCGGTCAGGCCGGAGAAGGTGCGGATCGGCCACGACGAGCCGCCGAGGCGCGACGTCAACGCCGTCGCGGGCGAGGTCGTGGACATCGCCTATTTCGGCGACATGACGCTTTACAACATCGCGTCTTCCGTCCGGCGTATCGGTGCGCGCCAGCCTCCTGAATGCCGAGCGCTCGGTGGAGCGGGCGATCACCTGGGAGGACCGCGTCTGGCTCTCCTGGGCGCCCGACGCCGGCGTCGTGCTGGCGCAGTAGCGGGGCGCGGGGGCCGTGGCGGAGAGACACGAACGCCGATCCAGCGCCGGATCACCACCTGGATTCCATTCGTCTGGCTGCTCGTCTTCTTCCTCATCCCCTTCGTGATCGTCCTCAAGATTTCACTGTCGACCACGGCGATCGCAATGCCGCCCTACACGCCTGTCTTCGACGGCATCGGCGATATCACAGACAAGCTCTCCGAGCTCTCCCTCGACAACTATCGTCTGGCTGACCCAGAACGCGCTCTATTTCCACGCCTTGCTGTCGAGCCTGTGGATCGCCTTCCTCTCCACGCTGATCACGCTCCTCGTCGGCTATCCGATCGCCTACGGCATGGCGCGCGCGCCGGGCGCGATCCGCCCGCTCCTCGTCATGCTGGTGATCCTGCCGTTCTGGACGTCGTTCCTGATCCGCGTCTATGCCTGGATCGGCATCCTGAAGCCGGAGGGACTGCTCAATCAGGCTGCTGACGTGGCTCGGCCTCATCCACCACCCGCTCATCATCCTGAACACCAACTTCGCCGTCTATATCGGCATCGTCTATTCCTACCTGCCGTTCATGGTGCTGCCGCTCTACGCCTCGCTCGAGCGGCTCGACCGCAGTCTGCTCGAGGCGGCGGCCGATCTCGGCTCGACGCCGTTCAGGGCGTTCTGGCAGATCACGTTTCCGCTGTCGCTGCCCGGCGTCTTCGCCGGCGCGCTGCTCGTCTTCATCCCGGCGATCGGCGAATTCGTCATCCCCGACCTGCTCGGCGGCTCGCAGACGCTGATGATCGGGCGCACGCTTGTGGAGCGAGTTCTTCCAGAACCGCGACTGGCCGGTGGCGAGCGCGGTCGCCATCGTGCTCCTCATCATCCTCGTCGTGCCGATCGTGCTCTTCCAGAACACCCAGGCGCGCCTGCGGGAGGCGAAGTGATGCGGCGCTTCAGCCTGTTCAATTTCGTCTCGGTGGTGCTCGGCTTCGTGTTCCTCTACTCTGCCGATCGTGCTGCTCATCGTCTACTCGTTCAACGCGTCGCGGCTGGTCACCGTGTGGGCGCGGCTTTTCGACCAAGTGGTACGCCGCGCTGGTCCAAGACCAGGCGATCCTCGACGCCGCCTGGGTGACGCTGCGCGTCGGGCTGCTCTCCGCGACCGTCGCCACCGTGCTCGGCACGATGGCGGCCGTCGCGCTGGTCAGACGCGGCCGCTTCCTGGGCGCACGCTCTTCACCGGCATGGTGATGGCGCCGCTCGTGATGCCGGACGTGATCACCGGCCTGTCGCTGCTGTTGCTCTTCGTCGCCGATCGGCTTCGACCGCGGCTTCTGGACGGTGACGCTCGCCCATATCAGCTTCTCGATGTGCTTCGTCGCCGTCGTCGTGCAGTCGCGGCTCGTCAGCTTCGACGGAGCCTCGAGGAGGCGGCGCTCGATCTCGGCGCGCCGCCGATGAAGGCGTTCTTCCTGGTCACGCTGCCGGTCATCTCCCGGCGGTGGCGGCGGGCTGGATGCTCGCCTTCACGCTGTCGCTCGACGACCTCGTGATCGCGAGCTTCACCACCGGGCCGGGCGCCACGACGCTGCCGATGAAGATCTACAGCCAGGTGCGGCTCGGCGTGACGCCGGAGATCAACGCGGTCTGCACGATCCTGATCGCGCTCGTGACGCTCGGCGTGCTCGCGGCGACGATCGTGAGCCGCGGACGTGCGCTGAACCAGCAAGCCTGACGCGGCAATTTCCGGAAGCGACGCGCCGCCCATTCCGCCTGCAAGACGCGCTCAGTTTGCCTGGGCCTGCCGCCGCGTGACGGGTTGGCCCGCGGTTCCCCCGATCGTAAAGGGCGTGACTGCGCCCGCCGGCGAACCCGGTGCGCCGGGTCGAAGCGTACCGTTCAGCCCGAGGCTGCCGTCCGCCAGGCTCGACCCAGCCCTGTGCGTCGGCCGAATAGGAAGAGGTCACCACTTTCGCCCGATCGACGTTGCCGACGCCGCCGGAAAAGGAAAGCCGGACCGCCGCCGACTGGACCGGCGTCGGCGCCAGGCCGTCGGCAGCGGCTGGAGCCGCTTACGTCGTTCGCCGCCGCGATCTCGGCGAGGCCGAAGAGCGGAACCGCGCCCTGCTCGCACGTGCATTCGCGCGGTTCCGCTGAGCGCAGCCGACAGCGCGCCGAGGTTGCCGCCGGTCGCGGTGAGGTCGACGACGCACCGGATGCCGGCCCCGTGACGCCGTCTCGGCAGGCCCAGGAAGGCGGACGCGTCGGCAAGGCTGATGTCGTTCGCGCGGAGCTGTGCCTCGACGGCGGCGCCCCGATCGCGCTGGCCGAATTGGCGACCGCCAGATCGCCGGCCAGGCTGCCCTCGCCGAGCACCGCGCGGGCGAGCCCGATCTCGAGACGCCCGTCCCGCAGCGAGACGCTCGCCGCGGTGTTCGCCGCGGTCAAGCGCGCCAAGCTTCACGGAATTCGCGGAGAGCCGGATATCGGCGCTCATGTCGGCGAACCAATCGGTCGGCAGCGGCACGCGCCGCCAGTCCGGCCCGAGCGACAGCGCCGCGGAAGCCCGGCGAAATAGGGCGTCAGATCGAGCGTATCGAAGGCAAGCGTGCCGGTGAAATCGGGCTTCGCGCCGGCGGTGATCTTCAGCGCGCCGGAGGCGCTGTTGCCGTCGAGCGTGAACTCGCGCATCGTCGACCGACAGCACATGGTTGCCGAATGGCGCGGTGCCGAAGAGGCTCGCCTGGCCGAGCGTAGAGCCGGGCCCGATGGGGCTGCCGAGCCAGGAGGCGAAGCGGCGGAGCGAGGGCGCGACAGCTTGAGCGCGCCGGTCAGGTGCGGCAGCGGATAGTCGTCTGGCCTGGCCGGTCAGAAGATCACGCTGATCGGCGCCGAGTCGATGCGCGCCTCGCACCGGCGTCGCGGCGCCGTTGAGGAAGGCGAAGGGCGATTCGGCGCTGCCGGAAAACGTCACCTGCTCGCCGCGCCAGATGCCCGACCCGTCGACCTCGATCGGCTTGCGCACGCTCGTCCAATCGACCGTGAGATTGACCGAATCGAGCCGCTCCGCTGTCGCCGCTCGCCGGTCCTCGTAGAGGACGGTGCCCCCCTCGAGCGTGGAATTTGCCGAGCGGCACGTCGCCGGCAAAGGCGAGCTGCAGCGCCGCGGCGCCGGAGTTGAACTCCCAGTTGCGTGTGCCTGCCTTGTCGCGGACAAGCCGGACAAGCGGCCGCACCATCGTGAAGGAGTTGATCTCGACGCGGCCGATGATGAGCGGCAGCAGGCGGATCGTGCCCTTCAGGCGGTCCATGGAGAGGATCTGCGGCATCGTCCATGCCGGCCGGCCCGCCGACTGCGCACGTCGTCCAGCGTGACGCTGAGCGGCGGGAAGAGGCTGATCCGGGGCTCGCCGCGCAAGCGATACGTCGCGACCGGTCCAGCGCGCGATCTGCTCGCCGATCTGCGTCTTCAGCGACATCGCGCGGCAGCAGCGCGGCGATGAGCGCGAACAGCGCCGCGACGCGACCAGCACCACGGCCGCGCAAGGATCCAGGCGAAGCGCTTCATTCCACGTCGACATTCAACCCTTGTGCCAGCCGCGCTCGGCGGCCGCGATTGAGCGCAACCGCTTGGCGCATTCGCGCGCCTATGGCAATGCTTCGGGTATCCGAACCGCACGGACGACGATGGACGAAAGCTCCGCTCTGGACCCCGGATCCGAGGACGCTCGCCGGCGCTGCCGATTTCCGCCTTCGCCGCCGAAGCGCGCGTCGCAGCGGCGAGCCGCTTGCCGGCTACGATGCGCTGCATGCCTGGTCGGTGGCGGATCCCGGCGCGTTCTGGGACCTGGTCTGGGATTTCTGCGGCGTTGTCGGCGAGAAGGGCGGCGGCGGCATGCGCGAAGGCGCAGCGATGCGGGAGACGCGCTTCTTTCCCGATGCGCGGCTGAATTTTGCCGAAAACCTGCTGCGCCAGACGCGGCGAAGGCACGGCGATCGTGTTTCGCGGCGAAGACAAGGTCGAGCGCCGGCTCAGCTTCGACGCGCTCACGCGCCTCGTCTCGCGCCTGCAGCAGGCGATGCGGGCGGAAGGCATCGGCGCCGGCGACCGCGTCGCGGCGATGCTGCCGAACATGCCGGAGACGATCGCGGTCATGCTCGCCGCAGCGTCGCTCGGCGCGACCTTCTCCTCCTGCTCGCCCGATTTCGGCGAGCGCGGCGTGCTCGACCGCTTCGGCCAGATCGAGCCAAAGCTCTTCTTCGCCTGCGACGGCTATTGGTACAACGGCAAGGCGATCGAGGTCGCGGACAAGCTGAAGGCGATGTCGCCGCAGCTTCGAAGGCGCCAGCAAGACCATCATCGTTCCCTATCTCGGCCGGGCGCGAAGCGGTCGCGGCGGAGCTGCCGCGCGGCGTGGCGCTCGACGCTTCCTCGCACCCGTTCACGCCGGCGCCGCTCAGCTTCGAGCGGCTCCCTTTCGACCACCCGCTCTACATCCTCTTCTCCTCCGGCACGACGGGCGTGCCGAAATGCATCGTGCACGGCGCCGGCGGCACGCTGCTCCAGCATCTGAAGGAGCACCGCCTGCATTGCTCGCTGACGGCCGGCGGACAGGCTCTTCTACTTCACCACCTGCGGCTGGATGATGTGGAACTGGCTCGCCTCGGGGCTTGCGACCGGCGCGACGCTCCTCCTCTATGACGGCTCGCCGCTTCTACCCGAGCGGCAACGTCCTCTTCGACTACGCCGATGCGGAGAAGATGACGATCTTCGGCACCTCGGCGAAATTCATCGACGCGGTGAAGAAGGCGGGCTTGCGGCCGCGCGACAGCGCACGACCTCGGCAGCGTGCGCATGATGACCTCGACCGGCTCGCCGCTCGCGCCGGAGAATTTCGACTTCGTCTACGAGGCGATCAAGCCGGACATCCACCTCGCCTCCATCTCCGGCGGCACCGATATCGTCTCCTGCTTCGTGCTCGGCATACCGAACAAGCCGGTCTGGCGCGGCGAAATCCAGGGCCCGGGGCTCGGCATGGCGGTCGACGTCTATGACGAGGATGGGCGACCGGTGCGCGAGCGAGAAGGGCGAGCTCGTCTGCACGAAGCCTTTCGTCTCGATGCCGGTGATGTTCTGGAACGATCCGGACGGCGCCAAATATTCTTCCGCCTATTTCGAGCGCTTCCCCGGCATCTGGGCGCACGGCGACTTCGCCGAATGGACGAAGCACGGCGGCATCATCATCCACGGCCGCTCCGACGCGACGCTCAATCCCGGCGGCGTCCGCATCGGCACGGCGGAGATCTACGCGCAGGTCGAAGGCATGCCGGAGGTGCTTGAAGCGCTCGCCATCGGCCAGGATTTCGACGACGACGTCCGCATCGTCCTCTTCGTCCGCCTGGCCGAGGGCGTGGCGCTGAGCGAAGAACTCAAGCGCGCCATCAAGCGCGAAAATCCGCGCCGGCGCCTCGCCGCGCCACGTGCCGGCGAAGATCGTCGCGGTCGCCGACATCCCGCGCACCAAATCCGGCAAGATCACCGAGCTTGCGGTGCGCGACATCGTGCATGGGCGCGAGGTGAAGAACCGGGAGGCGCTCGCGAACCCTGAGGCGCTGGAGCTTTTTCGCGGCCTCGCGGAGCTGAGCCTTTAGGGCGCGCCGGCTGCATGGCGCCGCGGAAGGGCCCTGCCGGCCCGGCTTCACGTAAGAGATTGCCGAGGCTGGAATGGTACAGCCGCTCGGGATTGAACCGAGGACCTTCGGATCCACAATCCGACGCTCTAACCTGCTGAGCTACGGCTGCACGCCAGCGCCCTAGGTCGCGGCCGGACACTAGTGCATCCGGGCCCCGCGATTTCAAGGCAAGACGGCTTCCCGGCAGGATCGGAAACGCCCGCCGCGACGACTGATGGGGCGGCCAGCCTTTGCCCGGCGCCGCCCGATCTCAAGCGCCGCCGCAGCCTGCGCCCGGGTCGGGTGCCTTCACGGACAGGGGCCAGGATCATGATCATCTGCCGGCCCTCGAGCTTCGGCTCGGCTTCGACCTTGGCCATCTCGTTCAGCTCGTCGCGCACGCGAAAAGAAGCTTCAATCCGAGCTCCTGATGCGCCATCTCGCGGCCGCGAAAGCGCAGGGTCATCTTGACCTTGTCGCCTTCATCGAGGAACCGCCGCGCCGCGCTGATCTTCACGTCATAGTCATGCGTGTCGATGCACGGCCGCATCTTGATTTCCTTGACCTCGACGGTCTTCTGCTTCTTGCGCGCCTCGGCGGCCTTCTTCTGCGCCTGGAACTTGTATTTGCCGTAGTCGAGGATCTTGACGACGGGCGGGCGCGAATTGGGTGCGATTTCTACCAAGTCCAGGCCGGCTTTTTCGGCCAGCTCACGCGCTTCTCGGTGTCGACGATCCCGCGATTCTCGTCCTTCCGCGTCGACGAGTTGAACCTGCGGGATTCGGATCTCGTCGTTGATCCGGGGCCCTTCCTTGACGGTGGGGGCAGCACGATAGGGTCGGCGAATGGTCAGTTCTCCTTACGTTGTTGCAAGCGATGTCAGGTAGGGGCAGCCGGTGAAGGCTGCCACCAGCAACGGTGAAGAATTCGGTGAATTCGCACACAAGTCAACTCGCAGATAGCCTTATCGTTTCGAGATTCTCGCGGCTCGGCGCTCTGCGACAGCCAAACGGTCGTAAAGGGCAAGCGTCGCGCGTCCTGCATCGCTTCGCGCGCGAAGCCGTCCGCATGCCGCGTGCGCGCGAGGCCAGCGCCTCCGCTCGCCGGCGCGAGGTCGAGCGCCGCGCCGATCGCCGCCGGCGAGCGCCGCCGCGTCGCCAGGCGGAACCAGCCAGCCCGTCCGCGCCTTCGGCGCGAATTGCGGCGGCGCCAGAACGGTCTCGTCGGTCGCGCCGAGCGCCGTCGCCACGACCGGGACGCCCATCGCGGCGGCCTCGACCGCCGTCCGGCCGAACGCCTCTGGCTCGGTCGAGGCGATCGACCGCGACGTCGGCAAGCGCAAAGGCGGCCGGCACGTCGTCGCAATGGCCGACGATCCGCACGCGCCCCTTGAGCCCGTGCGCCGCGATCAGATCCTCAAGCTCGCGCCGATAGCCTCGCGCCCCTGCGCATCGCCGGCGAGCACCTCACGACAACGTCCCGAGTGCCGGATGAGCGGGGAGAGCGACGCCGCTTCGATCAGGACCTCCTGCCCCTTCCAGCCGGTCAGCCGCGCGAGATTGAGGACGACACGGCTCGCGCGCCGGAGAGCCCCCAGGCCGGCAAAGCGCCGCCAGCCGCTCGGCGCCCACCGTTCTGCCGCATCGAAGCGGCAAGGTCGATGCCGCGCGGGATCACGACGATGCGCTCGGCAGGTGCGCGATAGCGCTCGCGGATCAGCCGCGCGGTGAATTCCGAATTCGCGATGACGACGTCGCCGCGCGTCATCACCGAATTGTAGGCGGCGCTTCAGCGAGTCGCTCTCGCCGTAGATGCCGTGGAAGGTGGTGACGAAGGGCGTGCCCGTCAGGCGGCAGGCGAGGAGCGCCGACCAGGCCGGGGCGCGGCTTCGCGCATGCACGAGATCGACGCTGCTCGGCGGCGGATGAGGGAGGCGAGGCGCGCAACGCGACCGCCATCACCGCCGGGTTCTTCGATCCGACGGGAAGCCGCAGGAGAGCTCCGCCTGCGTCCGCAAGGTCCGCCTCGAGCCGGCCGCCGGCGCTCGCCACCAGCGCCCGGTCGCCGCGCCGGCAAGCGCCGCCGCAATATCGATCGTCGCACGCTCGGCGCCGCCCGTGTCGAGCGCGGGGACGACCTGGAGCACCGTAGCGGCCGGCATGCGTCGAGCACGCGATGGCGGCGCGCTTGACGACATTGAGGCTGTTCCCGCACCTCGGGGCTTTGGGCAGGTTGGGGCGGAAGCAATAGGATGAGCGAGGCACGATTGAAACATCTCGACGTCGGCGAGGGCGGCGAGTCGCGAGCCGATCGCGGTGCTTGGGCGGAAGGGAAAGGCGCCCGGCATCTTCTGGCTCGGCGGTTTTCGCTCCGACATGGCGGGCAGCAAGGCGGAGGCGCTCGACCGATGGGCGGGCGGCAAGGGTCGCGCCGCACCCGCTTCGACTATTCCGGCCACGGAAGTCCGGCGGGCGGTTCGAGGACGGCACGATTTCGCGCTGGCTGGAGGAGGCGGAGGCCGTGTTCGACTTCGCCACGAAAGGTCCGCAGATCCTCGTCGGATCGTCGATGGGCGGGTGGATGGCGCTGCTCCTTGCGCGGCGCCTCGGCGAGCGCGGCGAAAAAGAGCGCGTCCACGGCATGGTGCTTCTCGCCCCGGCGGTCGACATGACCAAGGACCTGATGTGGGACGCCTTCAAGCCGGCCGAGCGGCGGCGCCTGAAGAAAGAGGGCTTTCTTGCCGATCCCCTCGGCCTATGCGCCGGAGCCCGACATCATCACCGCGGCGCTGATCGAGGACGGTGCGAAGCATCTCCTCGGCGACCGTCCGATCGAGGCAGGCTGCCCGGTCCATGTGATCCAGGGCATGCAGGACGCCGACGTGCCGTGGCATCACGCGACCAGGCTCATGGAGCATCTCGCTTTCGACGATGCCGTGCTGACGCTTGTCCGCGACGGCGACCACCGGCTGTCACGACCGGAGGATATCGCCCGGCTGACCGGTGCGGTTGCGGCCATGACCGAGGGGTGACCAAAAAGGCAGCGGCGGAGCGCGTTGGCTCCGCCGCACCCGCCGGACTGGAGTCGGAGCGGGGACTAGGGTTAAGCGAGGTAGGGCAGCGCCATGACGGCGGTCGAGACGGCGGTGAGGCCGATAAACGCGACCGTGCGGATCGCGAAGTATCTCAGGATGCTGGTTTTGCTGGTCATGACACGTCCCCGTAATTCGATGTGCCGAAAGTAGGAGGCGATCGTTTCGGACAATGGACGCCCGACCCGCAAATTGGTTTCGTTCCGGCGCCCGTTTGTTTCGCTCTCGGGCTCATGACGTAACAATCGAGCGCTCCTGGGGGTTCCGCCGCACTGAGCGCGATTCGACTTTTCCGCGGTTTCGTGCGACGGAGCCGGCATGCCGACAGAGGTCAAAATCTGCGGGCTTTCCGAGGAGGAGAGCGTCGACGCCGCGCTTCAGGCGGGCGCCGATTTCGTGGGCTTCGTGTTCTTTCCGCCAAGCCCTCGCAACATAGCGCCCGACCGCGCCGCAGCGCTTGCGCGGCGCGCGCGGGGCAAGGCCGGAATCGTGGCGCTCAGCGTCGACGCCGACGACGGCCTGCTTTCGCTCATCGCGGAGACACTCCGTCCGGACATCCTGCAGCTTCACGGCCACGAGACGCCGCAGCGCGTCGAGGCCGTCCGCGCGCTGACCGGTCTTGCCGTGATGAAGGCGGTCCCCGTGGCGACGCGCGACGATCTTGCGGCGAGCGAACACTATTTTGCAGCCGAGCGCCTCCTGATCGACGCCAAGCCGCCGAAGGGCGCGACGCGGCCGGGTGGCAACGCCGTTCCTTTCGACTGGTCGATCCTCGACGGATTTGCGCCTGCGAAGCCGTGGCTCCTTGCCGGTGGGCTCGGGCCGGCAAACGTGGCGGCGGCGCTGAAGCTCACCGGTGCGCCGGGCGTCGACGTCTCCTCCGGCGTCGAGAGCACGCCCGGCAAGAAGGACGTCGCCCTGATCCGCGCCTTCATCCGCGCCGTCCGCGACCATGACCAAGATATCCGCCCGGCGCGGCGGATCGCGGTCTGAGTGCGATGGCCATGAACATCACGCAGCCCAACACCTATCGCTCCGGGCCGGACGAGCGCGGCCGTTTCGGCCTCTATGGCGGGCGCTTCGTCGCCGAGACGCTGATGCCGCTCGTCCTCGACCTCGAGCAGGCCTACGAGGCGGCGAAGATCGACCCGGCCTTCGCGGCGGAGCTCGGCGATCTCGGCACGCATTATACGGGACGGCCGAGCCCGCTCTATTTCGCCGAGCGCCTGACGCAGCATCTCCGCGAGGTCGCGGCCGCGTCGGGGAGAGACGGCGGCGCCAAAATCTATTTCAAGCGTGACGAGCTGAATCACACCGGCTCGCACAAGATCAACAATTGCCTCGGCCAGATCCTGCTCGCGCGGCGCATGGGCAAGACCCGCATCATCGCGGAGACCGGCGCCGGCCAGCACGGCGTCGCCGCCGCGACGGTCTGCGCCCGCTTCGGCTACCCTTGCGTCGTCTATATGGGCGCGACCGACATCGAGCGGCAGAAGCCGAACGTCTTCCGCATGAAGCTCCTCGGCGCCGAGGTGGTTCCGGTCACCTCGGGCGCCGGCACGCTCAAGGATGCGCTGAACGAGGCGCTCCGCGACTGGGTCTCAAACGTCGAGACCACCTATTACATCATCGGGACCGCCGCCGGCCCGCATCCCTATCCGGCGATGGTGCGCGACTTCCAGTCGGTGATCGGCAACGAGGTGCGCGAGCAGATCATGGAAGCGGAAGGCCGCCTCCCCGACGCGCTCGTCGCGGCGATCGGCGGCGGCTCGAACGCGATCGGCCTCTTCCATCCTTTCCTCGACGACCGCGACATCGCGATCTACGGGGTCGAGGCGGGCGGTCACGGCATCGACGTCGAAAACGGGCACGCCGCCTCGATGACCGGCGGGTCGCCGGGCGTGCTCCACGGCAACCGCACCTATCTTCTCCAAGATGGCGACGGGCAAATACTCGAAGGCCATTCGATCTCCGCCGGGCTCGATTATCCGGGCGTCGGCCCGGAGCATTCCTGGCTGAAGGATAGCGGGCGCGTCACCTACGTGCCGGCGACCGACGCGGAGGCGCTCAACGCCTTCCAGCTCTGCACCAAGCTCGAGGGCATCATCCCGGCGCTCGAGCCGGCGCACGCGCTGGCGCAGGTGATCAAGCTCGCGCCGACGATGGAGAAGGACAAGATCATCGTCATGAACATGTGCGGCCGCGGCGACAAGGACGTGTTCACCGTCGGGAAGATTTTGGGGTTTGAGCTTTAGGCGCGTCGCGCTCTGTCTCTCGGAACTCCAACAAAAATCTGCCGGCGTTGAGCGCGCGTTCCAACCTAGAGCCTTTTCGGTTCTGATTGAATTCAGAATTCGGGCTCTATCCTTTTGTTTCAGCATGATCTTATCCGAAAAGCGGTTTCCACTTTTCGGGATCATGCTCTAGCCGCTCGGTGCAGCGCGCGCATGCGCGGATTGCCGGCTGCGGGCGTCAGAAGACCCTCGCGCCGAACATGATCGCCAAGGCTATAGCCGGACTTAGCTCAAGCAGCACGACCATCGCTATCAACAAGAATTGGTCTTGCGTCACTGAAAGGCAATGCGGCCCTCGACCTTGGCGTCGACCTTGCCGGCCTTGGCGATGTAGTCGATCACGTCGCTCGCCATCAGCTTGCCGCCCTTCGCGCCGATCAGCACCTTGCCACCCGACAGCGCCGTGTAGCCGTCGCCGCCGTTCAGCATGAAGTCGTTGGTCGCAACCTTGTAGGTCGCCGCGGGATCGAGCGGCTTGTCGCCGACCATCACGGAGACGACGCGGCTACCCGCCGGCTGCTTGAGATCGGCGACGACCTTCAGGCCGGAAACCTGCGGAAAGCGTCCGGCGCCGTCCTCGACCTGGCTGAAGCCGTTCTCCAACGCGTCATGCAGCTCCTTTCCGGTGACCTCGGTCAGCACCGTCACGTTGCCGAACGGCAGCTCGGTCAGGATGTCGCGCCGGGTCAGCACCGTGCCGGGGTCATACGTCCTGTCGGCGCGGATGCCGCCGCCATTGGTGATCGCGACATCGGCGCCGGTCGCGGCGCGCATCGCATCGGCGACCAGGTCGCCGATCGCCGATTCCTCGCTCCGCACGATATTGCGGCGCGAGTCGAGCGGCCCGACGGTCGAGCCGATCTCGACGTTCATGCTCGTGTCGAGCTTTGCCTTGAAATCGTCGACGAGCTTCTCGCGTCTCCGGATCCGGCGTCACGAACTTCGTATTGATGAAGCGGAACGACGGCTCCCAGGAAATCGAGCGCTTGCCGTCCTTCTCCTCGATATTGACGGTCAGGTCGACGGGGTCGAGATATTTCGCCTCGGTCGATGTCTCGACGTAGGCGGTGATGCCGTCATAGCCGGTCATGTAGTCGTGATCGTCGCCGGAGACGATCAGGTCAAAGGCGTGGCTCGCCATGATGGCGCGGTCATAGGCGTGGTCCGCCTGGACCACGCCGATCACGAGGTCGGCGCCGGCGGCGCGCGCGGCCTTGGCGCCATCGATCGCCGCCTTCACGGTGTCGCCGAACTTCCAGTCGCCGGGGCTCGACACTTCCGGCGTCGTGTCCTGCGCGACCGGGACGAGCGCGACCTTGAGGCCGGCGATCTCCTTCACCATGGTGCCGCCGAGGCCCTCGATCGCGCTGCCATCGGCGTGCGTCACGTTGATTGCCGCCCAGGGGTATTTCGACATCTTCATCTTGTCGAGGAAGTTGTCCGGGCCGAAGTCGAATTCGTGGTTGCCCGGGACGGCGATGTCGAACGGCACCAGATTGGTGAGCTCGATCGTGTTCGCGCCCTTGTCCAGGCCCGACAGAAGCGAAGGCGACAGCATGTCGCCGTCGAAGACATAGAGCGTGTTCGGGTTGTTCGCCTTCTCCGCCTTGGCCACGGCGTTCAGGCGGGCAAACCCGCCGCTATCCTTGAGGCCGGCGAAATTATAGATGTCCCCGACACCGAGAATAGTCAGCTTTACCGTTTCGGCCGCGGCCGGCGCCAGGGTCGCGATGCCGAGGACGGCGGCGCCGGCGGTTGCGGCGGCAAGCTTGCTGAGGGGTTTGGACATTTCGGTGCTCCTCAGGGGTGAGAATTCGTCATTAGCCGAGAAGGTGGTCAGTTTTATCACAGCCCGATGCCGTGTTCAGGCCAATGATGCGGCCGCCGGCCGAACGGGAACGCAGCCACGACTCGCCTTTTCCGGCCATGCGGGAGTGTGATACCGACACCTATGACCCGTATCGATCGTCGTTTCGCCGAGCTGAAAAAGGCCGCGCGGCCGGGGCTGGTGACCTTCGTCACCGCCGGCGACCCGGACTATGACACGTCGCTCTCGATCCTGAAGGCACTGCCTTCGGCCGGCGCCGATGTCATCGAGCTCGGGATGCCCTTCTCCGACCCGATGGCCGACGGGCCGGCGATCCAGGCGGCGGGCCGGCGCGCGCTGCACTCCGGCCAGAGCATGGTGAAGACGCTCGAAATGGTGCGCGCGTTTCGCCAGAGAGACGGCGAGACGCCGCTCGTGCTGATGGGCTACTACAATCCGATCTACGTCTACGGCAATGCGCGCTTCCTCGCCGACGCCGAGGCGGCCGGCGTCGACGGGCTCATCATCGTCGACCTGCCGCCGGAGGAGGACGAGGAGCTATGCATCCCGGCTTTGGCGGCGGGTCTGAATTTCATCCGCCTCGCCACGCCGACGACGGACGACAGGCGGCTTCCGGCGGTCCTTAGGAATACATCCGGATTCGTCTATTACGTCTCGATCACGGGCATCACCGGCACGAAGACGCCCGACCGGCTCCGCGTCGCGGAGGCAGTTGAACGGATCAAGCGGCATACCGATCTACCCATTGCCGTCGGTTTCGGCGTATCGACGCCAGAACAGGCCGCCGCGATCGGGCGGAACGCCGACGCCGTGGTGGTCGGCTCGGCGCTGGTGAGAGCGGTCGAGAAGAGCCTCGACGAAAAGGGCCGCGCGACCGCAAAGACCGTCGGGGCGGTCACCGACCTGGTTGCGGCGCTCGCCGAGGGCGTGCGTGCGTCGCGCCTCATGGCGGCCGAGTAGAGGACGAACAGGTGGCCAACTGGATCGAAAACGTCGTCCGCCCCCGCATCCGCTCGCTGTGGACCAAGCGCGAGACGGCGGAGAATCTCTGGGTCAAATGCCCGGAGACGGGCGAGATGGTGTTCCACAAGGACCTTGAGGCGAACCAGTTCGTCTTCCCGAATTCGGGCTATCACCAGCGGGTCGATGCGCGAACGCGCCTGCGCCTCTTCTTCGACGACGAGCATTGGGACCCGCTGCCGCTGCCGCAGGTCGCGCTGGACCCGCTGCGCTTCCGCGACGAACGGCGCTACACGGAGCGGCTCAAGGCGGCGAAGGCAAAGACCGGCCTCGAAGACGCCGTCATGCTCGGCGCCGGCACGGTCGACGGCGTGGCGCTCGTCGCCGCCGTGCAGGATTTCGATTTCATGGGCGGCTCGCTCGGCATGGCCGCCTCGGAGGCGATCATCGCCGGCGCGGAGGCGGCGCTCGAACGGCGCCAGCCCTATGTCGTCTTCGCCGCCTCGGGCGGCGCGCGCATGCAGGAGGGCATCCTCTCGCTGATGCAGCTTCCGCGGACGACGATCGCCATCGACCGGCTGAAGGACGCGGGGCTTCCCTACATCGTCGTGCTCACCAATCCGACGACCGGCGGCGTCACCGCCTCCTACGCCATGCTCGGCGACATGCATCTTGCCGAGCCCGGCGCGCTGATCGGCTTCGCCGGCCCGCGGGTGATCGAGCAGACGATCCGCGAGAAGCTGCCGGAGGGCTTCCAGCGCGCCGAATATCTCGCCGAGCACGGCATGGTCGACATCGTCGTGCATCGGCACAAGCTGCGCGAGACGGTGGCGCGGCTCTGCCGGCTGATGCTGAAGCTCCCGCCGCCGAACCATCCGCCGCTTCCGCACGCTGCGGGGAACGGCGGCTGGAGCGGCAACGGCGCGGTCGAGGAACCGCCCGACGCGCCGACCATTACGGATCAACCGCCCCCGCCCGCAAGCTGATCCCGATGTCCGAACTCGATTCGCTGCTGGAGGTGCTCGGCACGCTCCATCCGCGCAAGATCGACCTGTCGCTCGGGCGGATCGAGCGGCTGCTCGATCGTCTCGACCGTCCGCAGGACCGGCTGCCGCCGGTGATCCACGTCGCCGGCACCAACGGCAAAGGCTCGACGATCGCCTTCCTGCGCGCCGCGCTCGAGGCGGCAGGCAACAGGGTGCACGTCTACACCTCGCCGCACCTGGTCCGTTTCAACGAGCGCATCCGCCTCGGCGAAGAAACCGGCGGCAGGCTTGCGACGACGCCGACCTGATCGCGGCGATCCGCCACGTGCTTCAGGCGAACGGCAACGAGGCGATCACCTTCTTCGAGGTGACGACGGCAGTGGCATTCTATCTTTTCGTCGAGCGGCCGGCCGACTTCCTGCTGCTCGAGGTCGGGCTCGGCGGGCGTTTCGACGCGACCAATGTCATCGACCATCCGCTCGCCACGGTGATCACCTCGGTCAGCCACGATCACGCCGAGTTCCTCGGCACCGACCTTGCCGGCATCGCGGCGGAGAAGGCGGGCATCCTGAAGCGCGGCGTGCCGGGAATCGTGGCGCCGCAGAATGAGCACGCGCTCGCCATGGTCGAGGTCGAGGCGAACGCCGCCGGCGCGCATCTCTTCCGCCACGGTGCGGAATACATGGCCTTCGCCGAACGCGGTCGCCTCGTCTACCAGGACGGCGACGGGCTCCTCGATCTGCCGTTGCCGCGGCTTGCCGGCGCGCACCAGGTCGAGAATGCGGGGCTTGCCGTCGCCACGCTGCGCGCGGCGGGCGTGCGACTGCCCGTCGCCGCGATCGAAGCAGGGCTCACCACCGTCGACTGGCCGGCGCGGATGCAGCGGCTCAAGTCCGGCGCCCTCGTCGAGGCGGCGCCGGAAGGTTCCGACGTCTGGCTCGATGGCGGCCACAACCCCGCCGCCGGGGCGGTCATCGCCCAGGCCTTTGCCGAGATCGAGGATCGCGATCCGCGCCCGCTCATCCTCATTTCGGGCATGCTGACGACAAAAGACCCGGTGGGCTTCTTCCACCCCTTCGCCGGCCTCGTCCGCCATGCGATGACGGTGCCGGTGAGCGGGAGCGATGCCGGCTTCGATCCGGAGACGCTGGCGAAGATCGCGACGGAAGCGGACGTCCCGGCGCGCGCCTTCCCCGACGTCAGGACAGCGCTCGAAACGCTTTCAAAGGAGCAGCGCGACGAGAAGCCGCCGCGCATCCTGATCTGCGGCTCGCTCTATCTCGCGGGAAGCGTGTTGCAGGAAAACGGCCCGCTGCCGGAATAGCTCCGAAGGAAAGGGCGGCCGTAAATCTCTCCCTCTCCCGAGGTTCGGCCAAGGCCGGACCCCCACCCTCTCCCTCGAGGGGAGAGGGTCAGCGGCTCATTCAAGCCGCGGCGTTCTGGATCCACTTCTGCAGATCGCTCTTCGGGCCGGCGCCGACCTTCATGTCGACCGGCTCGCCATCCTTGAAGAGGATCAGCGTCGGGATCGAGCGCACGCCGTATTTGATCGTGGTCTGCTGGTTCTCGTCGATGTTGAGCTTGACGATCTTGACCTTGCCGTTGAACTCGCCCGAAAGCTCCTCGAGATGGGGGGCGATCATCTTGCAGGGGCCGCACCACTCCGCCCAGAAATCCACGACGACCGGCTCTTTGGAGGCAAGGACGTCGGTGGCGAAGTTGCTGTCGGTCACGGCGGTCGTCATCATGGTCTCCTTGGGAGAATACGGGCGGATTCGTCAAAGCGAAAGGTAGGAAGTCGGATAGGTTCGGTCAAGGAACCGGATTGGCGCGGATTTCGAGGCTATTGAGCGCCTGTTCCATCATTTCGGCCGGGATTGGCATGATCGTCGGCCGCTGCGCGGTGAAGACAAGCGTCGCGGAAACCGCGGCACCCGGCTCCATTTCCATCAGGAGCCGGCGGTAAAGCGCAAGTCTGCAGAATATAGGCCGGGTCGGCCTCCGCCGGCGTCGCCGGAACCCGACGGTCGGTCTTGAAGTCGAGGAGGTGCCAGCCGGCCGCGTCGCGCACCAGCCGATCGATCCGCCCGCTCACGGCATATTGGCCACGGGCCGTCGAAAGCTCGCCGACGATCGCGACCTCCGCCCGGCTCTCCGGGCCGAAGAAGCGGGCGAGCTCCGGGGCGGCGAGCACCGCCTCTGCCTCCGCCAGAATCGTCTGCAAGAGGTCTGGCTCATCCGCGAGCTCCGTTCCAATGAGCCTTTCCGCGGCGCGCGGCCGCTCCGGCTCAGGCCATGCCGGCAGCACTTGCAGGAGGCGATGAAGCAGGCGGCCACGGAGCCGCCCGCGCTCGCCGGGTGCGCCGCCTTCGAGGCCCGGGGGCGGCAGATCGGGCTCCGCAAGCGCTCCCGAAGGGCGAAGCGGCTCCGGCGGCCGGGGCGGTGCGAGCGCAGGCGTCGTGAGCCACGGCGGGATCTCGGTCGGCTCCTCTTCGGCGCCAGTTGGCCCGCCTTCGGGCTCGGCAGGCGGGCGCCGCTCGGGTGGCCAAAGGTACGGCGCGACAAGATTGCCTTCCTCGTCGCGCTCGATGTCCGTTGGAACGAGTGCGGCATCCACGATCGAATACCATGTGCGCGGCTGCTTCTTGAGCAGCGACTTCACACCGGCGACGTAGAGCACGTCGCGCGCGCGCGTCATCGCGACGTAGAGAAGACGCAGATATTCGCGTTCCGTCTCGCAATCCTCGCGCTGATCCGCGTTCCGTTGCAGCTCGGAAGCTTCGGCCTGGATGCGCCGCCAGAGGAACGCCGGGTGGTCGCGGTCCTTGCCGATATCGACCAGCGGCTTTCTGAGCTGATGGACGACCGCCGCGCCGCCGGTATCGGCGAGGAAGACGATGTCGGCCTCGAGTCCCTTCGCGCCATGCACCGTCATCACGCGGACGCCGGCCGCCGCCTCCTCCGTCTCGCGCCTGATGTCGCTTTCGTTCGCGCGGATGAAGCGGAGAAATCCGTGCAGCGACGGCGGCTCGGTCGCCTCATAGGCAAGCGCCTGGCTCAGGAACGCGTCGAGCACGTCGTCGACCTCGCCGCCGAGCCGCGCGCGGAAAAGGCGACGGCCATGGTCGGGGCCGAGGATAGTGGCGAAGAAGCGGAACGGCGTGACCCGGTCCGCCATGTCGCGCCAACCGCGAAGGCGCGCCGCGATCCGTGCGCAAGGCTCCTCGCTCGCGGCATTCAGCGCGCGCCACAGGCTCTTGCGTCCGCGGTCCATCGCGAGGCGCATCAGGCCCGCCTCGTCGAGCCCGAGAAGCGGGCTCTTCAATGCCGCCGCAAGCTGAAGGTCATCGTCGGGGAGAAGCATCACGTCGGCGATCGCGAGAAGGTCGAGCACGGCGATATGCTTCGACACGGCAATGCGGTCCGTGCCCGCCGTCGCAATGTTGCGGGCGAGGAGCGCGCGATTCATCGCCGCCGCGAAAGCATCGCGGCGACGCACGAGCACGAGAATGCCGCTTTCGGTGACGCGCTTGCCGGACGGGAGCACCGTCCCGATCAGCCTCTCGATCTCCGCGGCGATGTCTTCAGCGAGCTCGGTCTCCGCTGCGCTCGGCGCGGTGTAGGGCTCCGTCCAGTCCTCCGGGTCCTCCCGCTTCTGCCTCGCCACGCGCGGCAGAAGCACGACATGTCCCGGTTCGTCGGTGCGGTGGGAAGCATGGGCGGTGTAGCTCGAGGCGGTGATCTCGCCGGCGAGTGCGTTGCTGAATACCTTGTCGACCGCCGCGAGCACCTCGTGCGTCGAACGGAAGGAAAGATAGAGCGACGTCACGACGAGCGACTGCCGCGCCTCTATGATGCGCTTCTCGAAGAAGTCCTGCATCTCCGACAGCATTGCCGGCACGGCGCCCTGGAAGCGGAAGATCGACTGCTTGTCGTCGCCGACGACGAAGATGGTGCGCGGAGCGCGCGCCGCGCCTTCGCCGGAGAAGAAGTCCTCGGCGATCGCCTTCACCACCGTCCACTGGTCCGGGCTCGTGTCCTGCGCCTCGTCGACGAGGATGTGCTCGATGCGGCTGTCGAGCTTGAAGAGCACCCATTGCGCGGCGTCGGAGCGCGAAAGGAGGTTGCGCGTCTTGACGATCAGGTCGGAGAAGTCGAGCGCACCGGCGCGCCGCTTCGCCTGATGATAGGCGGCGAGGATCGCGTCGCCGACAACGAGCAGCGCCGCGGTTTCATCGTAGGCGTGAACCAGGCCAAGACGCGCGAGCAGCGCGAGAAGGCGCTCCGCCTCCGCAGTGAAGTCCTCTTCGAGCCCGGAACGCTGGCCGCGAACAGCCTTGCTGAAGCGAGTGGTCGCGCTGCGTGCTTTCAGGCCCGACAATCCGTCCTTCGTCAGGAAGAAGCTCTGGCGCAGCTTCGACCCCAAAGCCGCGTCGGCGGCGTCCGCAAGCGCTCCCAGTTCCGCGCCAGCAGCGCGATCATTCTTGCCCGACGCGCTGCCGAGCAGTGCGGCAAGCTCGGCGCACTCCGCGCGGCTCCAGCCCGGCGCGTCGCACATCGCGCGGCAGACGGAGTCTTCCGTCTCGTCGTCGGCGAGGCCGAGCCGCCTTCTGAGATCGGCGAGCACGTCGTCGATGCTGCCCGCCGCGCCGTCCAAAGCGGCGTTCTCCGCCCAGCGGCGAAGATCGTCGCGTCTTGCGATCAGCGCGTCGAGCGCCTCGCCGATCTGCTGGTCCGCGGTCCCGACCGCAAGGCGGCGCACGGCCTCGCCGAGCGGCGAATCGGGTGCGGCCGCCGCTTGGTTCATGACTTGCTCGCGCGCCGCGGCGAGCGCCGCGGCCGTCGCGGATTCGTCCATCACCTGAAACTGGCCGGGGACGTTGGCCTCGAACGGAAAAGCGTGCAGCAGCCGCTCGCAGAAGGCGTGGATCGTCTGGATATTGAGCCCGCCCGGCGTCTCCAGAGCCTTGGCGAAAAGCCGTCGCGCCCGACGCATCTGCGCGGCGGTAGGCGGCGCGCCTTCGAGCTCGGCGATGGCCGCGCCGAGCGCCGCGTCGTCGAGGCTCGTCCACGCACCGAGATCGCGGAACACGCGGCGCGACATTTCGGCGGCCGCGACCTTGGTGAAGGTCAGGCAGAGGATCGCGGCCGGATCGACGCCGGAGAGAAGCAGCCGGATCACGCGCTGCGTCAAAACATGCGTCTTGCCCGAGCCGGCATTGGCGATCACCCAGGCCGAGGAGCCGGGATGCGACGCCTTTCGCTGGTTGGCGCGCGTCCGGCTGAGATCGTTCGCCGTTCCGTCAGGTCGGTCCGGCATCGTCGTCCTCCTGGTCGGTCGCGATCCATTCGGAGATGCGCGCCAGATGATCGTAGTCGCCGACGTAGGTGCGGCGCGGCTTCGGCACCTTGTTGGAGAGATAGAACGCCTCCGGCTTCGCGAAATACGCGATGAGATCGCGCAGCCGCGCTTCCGTCGTCGCAAGCGTCTCGGCGAGGGTGCCGTCCTTGGAGTCCGTGCGATCGGCGCGCTCGTCCTTGTCGGCGCGGCCGGCGAGCCGATAGTAGACGATGCGAGCTCGTCTCCATCGGCGCGAGGCCCTCGAAGCCGCCGGCGCGCGCAATCAGCGCCTCGAGCGGAAGCTGCGGCGAGAGCGAGCGCACCTCCTTCGGCGAGGGCGGTGTGCCCGGTCTTGTAGTCGATGATGGCGAGCGTGCCGTCGCGCAAGCACATCGAGACGGTCGGCGCGGGCGGAGAGCGTGAAGTCCGGGGTCACCGCCATCGTGCCCTTGCCCTCGACATGGCGCTCGACGACGTCGTCGCCGAATGCCGCCTCCGTCGCCACGAACCAGTCGGCGATCTGCTCGAAGCGCGGCCACCACAATGCGATCAGCTCGGGAAAATCGGCGTATCCGGCAAAGGCCGCGCGGCCGAGCGTCAAGAAGCCGCGCGAGCGCGGCGGCGTCAAACGGCCCGCGCGGACGCTCGCGCACGAAGCGCTCCAGAATGTCGTGCACGATGTTGCCGCGCTCGCGCGCATCGGGAAGCTTCGCCAGCGGCTCGAAGGGACGGAGGTTCAGCACGCGCTCGGCGTAGATCGCATAAGGGTCGCGGATCAGCGTCTCGATGCGCGTGGCCGATAGCCGGGTCGGGCGCATCTCCACCGGCGGCGAGGGACGCGGACGCACCGGCGGATCGGCCTTCACGGCCCGGTCGAGCCGCCGCGCCAGGCCGAGATATCTCTTGCCCCGCGCGCGCATCGCATCGGCGAGATCCTTGCCGGCATGCGCCGTCAACCTTTGCAGCCAGCGCGATGCGACTTTCGGCTCGCCGTCGCTCGCGGTCGGCGCGCGTCAGCCATACTTCGGCGAGCCCCAAGCGCCTGCGCGAAATCGTGCGCCGCAAGGCCGATGCGCCGCTCGGGAGGCTCGAGCGAAAGCGCCTCCCGCATCGGCCGCGAGAGCAGCGGGTCGAGCCGCGTCTGCGCCGGCCATGTGCCTTCGTTCAAGGCCGCCGAGCACGACCCTGTCGACGCTCTGGAGCCGCGCTTCGAGCGCACCCCAGATATGGACGCGCGGGTCGACGCCGCCGCGCCGGCGCACCGCGATGCGTTCGATCAAGGCGGCGAAGAGCGCCGGATATTCGCGCGGCATGATCTTTGGGCCGGCGTGCGCGCTCGCCTGGAGCGCGTCGAAAGCGAGCGCCAGCGCCTCGCCCGCCTCGCCAGTGAAGAAGCGCACTCCCCGCCGCTTCCCGCACCGCTTCGAGATGCGCCTCGACCAGGGATTCGAGCGCCGGCTTCGGTCGTCGCGCAGATGTTCCAGCGGTCGAAGCGCTGCCTCGGCGCGCAGGGCCAGGTCTTCGGCGTCATCCCAGTCGGACGGAAAAAGCCCGGATGCCGCGGTGCTCGGATAGGTGTCGGCGTCGCCGGACTCCGCGAAGCGCGCCGCGCGGAGCGTCGCGAGCGCATGACGCAGCGCCGCCATGCCGGGCTTCAGGCGCGGGCCGCGCAGGATGGCGCGTTCGAGAGAGCGGGCCGCGCGATGCGTCTTCGCCGGCTCGCCGCCGAAGGCGACGAGAGGGTGCTTGAGCAACGCAAGCAGCGTCTCGGCCTCGGTGCCGCCGAGCGCCGTCTCGACGACGAGCCGGGCAAAGATGCCGGGTGGCGTGCGGCCAAGCGGGCGGCCGGCGGAATCGTCGACGTCGATCCCCCAGCGCCGAAGCTCCACCGCGACGCGGCGTGCAAGTCCGCGATCCGGCGTGATCAGGGCGGCAACGGCGTCCGGCTCCTCGGTGGCCTCGCGGAGGAGAACGGCGACGGCAAGCGCTTCCTCGCGCTCGTTCGCGGCCTCGACGATGCCGATCCTCGCCACGGCCGCGCGCTTCGTTTCAGCCGAAAGCGCCGCCGGGCCGGCCCAGTGCTCCGTCGTCTCGGCCGGACGCATCGCTTCGGAGACGAAACGATCGCGGGATTCCAGCTCCGCCGCGGTCGTTCCCAGCGGGGTGACCTCACCGCGATGAACGCCAAAGCCTTCGAGGAGGAGCTTCAGCCCGTATTGCGGATGGCCTGCGGCCGCAGCCTCCGCTCCACCGATCGCCTGCCACGCGTCCTCGTCGAGCCCCTGGTCGAGACCCGGCAGGACGACGGCGCCGTTCGGAAGATGCGCGATGGCCTTCAGAAGCTCCGCCGTCGCCGGGACGGAGCCGGTGGAGCCGGCGGCGATCACCGGCGCGGGCGAGCCGTTTTGCGCAAGGCGGGCCGCCTCGGCGCGGATCGTCGCGTCGCGTCGCACGCCCGGATCGATCAGACCCTGAGCGTCGAGATGCTGCGGCCAGAATTCGGTCACGACGCGCAGGAATTCGAGAGTGATCCGCCAGTACTCGGCAAGGCTGTCGGGCGCCGCGTCGAGAAGACCCCGCCAGGCCGAGGGCTCCATGCCGACCTGGTCGATCAGGCTCGCAAGCGAAGCGGCAAGCCGCGCCGCGTCGGCGGGCGAAGCCGGCACCAGCATCTCCTCGTCCGGCAGACCGGCAAGCCGCCGCGCCTCGGCCGCCGACCAGGCATGGACAAGCCGTGTCAGCACGAGCTGGCGCTCCATCGCCGGCACCGCCGGCGGGAATCTCAGCCGCCTCAAGGTCGAGAACTCGCCTCGTCCTCGTCGATGTCGCCAAGCGTGCGGATGCGCGGCAACAGAAGCGGCCGGCCAAGGCGCGCAAGGAACCGCGCGCGGATGGCGCGCGCCGAACGCCGGGTCGGCAGGTAGAGCGTCACATCGGCAAGCGCAAACGGCTCCGCCGGTCGAAAATCCTCAATCAGGCGGCCGTCGAGAAGCGCCTCGACAAGCGTGTCGAGGAAAGGCGCGCCAGGCGGGATGGTGAAGACGTTCCGCCGCTCCATCGCCCGCGCCCTACGCAGCGCTTGCCGCGATCGCACGCTCGGCGGCGGCGACCGCGGCCGGCGTCTCGACATTGATCCAGAGCCCGTCGAGCCGGACGCCGAAAAGCCGTCCCGCCTCGATCGCGCGGTCGAAGAGAAGGTTCAGCGAGAACGCGCCCTCCGGCGCGCCATCGAAGAGGCGCGGCGAAAGGATCGCGGCGCCGGCATAGACGAAGGGCGCCACCGCACGCTCGGCGCGGCGCGTCACCCGTCCCGTCCTTGTCGAGCGCGAAATCGCCACGGCCGGAATAGCCGATCGCGCGCACTGTCGGCGCGAGAAGCAGGAGAACATCCATGCGATCGGCATCCCAGCCGCCCGCGAGCCAGCCGAGATTGGGGCGCACGCCTTCGAGCCAGAAGGAGTCGGAATTCCTGAGGAGAAAGGGCGCCGCGCCAAGAAGCGGCAGCGCCCGCTTCACGCCGCCGCCCGTCTCAAGCAGCCGATCGCGCTCGTCGGAGACGATGATCTCGGGCGCCGCCCGAGCCTTCAGATGCGCTTCAAGCTGATCGGCAAGATGGTGGACGTTGACGACCGCCTTCTCCACGCCGGCGGCGACGAGACCGTCGAGGCAATAGTCGATCAGCGCGCGCCCGCCGACGGCGACAAGCGGCTTCGGAACGGTTTCTGAGAGGGGCCGCATGCGCATGCCTTGGCCGGCGGCGAGCACCATCGCCGTCTTCGGCGCCGCTTCCGGCATGGACATCCGATGGCCTCCACCCTTCAGAGATAGGGCTCATACCAGAGGCGCATATCGGAAAGAACTGCGTGAGTGAGGTTGCGACGGATCAGCGCCTTGAGCCGCGCCCGGTGCCGCTGATAGCCGGGCTTCCCCTCGGCAAGCGCGAGCCGCGTGAAGAGCCCCAAGACCTTGGTCGCGCGCTGCAGCCCGAGAATCGCGTAGGCCGTGTCGAAAGCCGCGGCGTCGAAACCCGCATCTCGTGCCTTGCGGCCGGCGACATAGCGCGCCTTCAGCCGCCTTTCGTCCGCCTCACTGAGCGCAACGCGTGCGTCCCCGGCGAGGGAGGCGACGTCATAGGCCGGATGGCCGATCAGGGCATCCTGGAAATCGATCACGCCGACGCGTGCGATGCCGACCTCACCCGCCTGCCAAAGAATATTGGGCGAATGGAAGTCGCGCATGACCCAGGCGGACGATCTACCGTCGAGCCTTTCCAACAGCCGCGACCAGGCAGCGAGAAAGTCGGCACGGCGCTCCGGCGGAAACGCGGCCTCGCCGCCCCTTCCCGCGAACCAGTCAGGAAAGAGCGACACTTCGATCAGGAGCGCGTCGCGGTCGTAGCGTGGCAGCTCATAACGTTCGCCGCCGGGCAGCGCGACCGCGTCCGGCCAGGGTCGGCCGTGCATGTAGACGAGAAGATCGATCGCCGCCTCGTAGCGCTCGACGATTGGCGCGCCGGCACCGTCGACGATGCCTTCGGTGCCGAGGTCTTCGAGGAGGAGAAGGCCCGCCGCCAAGTCGGCTGCGCGAATCTCGGGCGCGTGGATTCCGGTTCGACGGAGCGCAAGGTCGATCGCAACAAAGGGCCTTACGTCGAGAGCACGGTGGGCGACACTGTCATAGGAGCGCCCTGCATAGATCGCCGGGCCTTCGCTGCGAGGCGGCGCATTCATCAGCACCGCCGACGTTGCGTTGCGCCGGATACGCTCATAGGCGCGCGTCGATGCGTCGCCCGAAAGCGGCGCGCGCGACGCCTCGTGCCAGCCCGCCTCCTCGAGAAAGGCGCGGATCGACGCGGTGCGGGCGAGCCGCTCCGGCCAGCTTCCCGCGCCGGCGACCTCGACGCGGCGTCCCTCGCCTTCGATCGCAAAGGCAAGGTCGAGGCGCTCGTCCGTCAGGTGCTCGGTCAGACGCTCCGGCCACTCGACGAGGACGGCGCCTTCGGCGATCGCCTCGTCGAGGCCGATCTCCGTAAGCTCGCCCGCGCGTTCGAGCCGGTAGAGATCGACATGCGCAACACTCAGTCGCGGCAGGGAATGGTCGAGGCGCAGCGGAAAGGTCGGGCTTTGAACCTCAAGCGCCGCATCGCCTGAAAGCGCGCGAAGGAGCGCGCGCGCGAAGGTCGTCTTGCCGGCGCCGAGCCCGCCGGAAAGCGCCACCAGATCGCCGCGCCGCAAAACCGCGGCGACGTCCTGTGCAAACCGCTCCGTCGCCGATTCCCGCGGAAGTCGGAACGCCATGCGGACGCCCGCGCCTGCGCTCGCCATCGCTGCGCTATTCAGCGGCGACGGCGACCGCGGCAGGCACCACGGGCAGGCGCACGACCGCCGTCGTTCCTTTGCCCTCCTCGGAGCGTATCTCGACGTCGC
This sequence comes from uncultured Alphaproteobacteria bacterium, assembly GCA_963750115.1. Taxonomy (GTDB): domain Bacteria; phylum Pseudomonadota; class Alphaproteobacteria; order Rhizobiales; family Afifellaceae; genus DASWJZ01. Next base: position 123,970 of record CAVVPM010000018.1, read on the forward strand.
CGCCGTGGAGCTTGACCAGGCTTCTTACGATGGAAAGGCCGAGACCCGCGCCGCCGCGCCGTCCCTGGACGGCGTGCGTCTCGAACGGGTCGAAGATGCTTGCCATCGCCTCCTTGGAAATACCGACACCATCGTCTTCGACCGTGAAGGTGACGAAGGTCCCGTGCCGCGCGGCCTTGAGGCGGATGTGGCCGCCGGCGTTCGAGAAGCGGATGGCGTTCGAGACGAGGTTGAAGAGGATCTGACGAACGCGCTGCGCATCGACGTGAAAGACGCCGATATCCTTCGGCACCGATATCTTGAGCTTGATCCTCTGCTCGTCGAGACGATCGCGCAGGCCTTCCACCGACGAGGCGACGACCGTCGCGATATCGGTTTCGGCGATGTCGAGCGTCATGATGCCGGCGTCGACGGTGGCAAGATCAAGGATGTCGTTGATCAAAGCGAGGAGCGCGCGCGAGGAGGAATCGATGTGCTCCATGTATTCGCGCTGCTGCGCAGTCAGGCTCCCCATCGCTGCGTCGGAGAGAAGCTCGGAGAAGCCGATGATGGTCTGCAACGGCGAGCGCAGCTCGTAGGAGACGTGCTGGATGAAATCCGATTTCAGCCGGTCGGCGGCCTCGAGCGCCTCGTTCCGCTCCTTCAGCACGCGCTCGATCCGCGTCGAGTCGGTCACGTCGACGAAGGTGAGCATGGTCATCCCCTCCGGCAGCGCGACGGTCGCGTAGTCGATGACGCTGCCGTCCGGACGCTCCATGCGGCCCATCGCCTGAACCTCGTGGCTGAGGTTGGTGACCGCGGTGCGGATCTCGTCCCAGGCCGGCTTGTCGGAATAGATCACCTGACAGTTGGCGATGATCTCGCCGATATGCGGTTCAGCCCGGAGGCTTGTCGGCGACAGCCGCCAGATTTCGGCGAAGACCGGGTTGAAGAGGCGGAGCCGGCCGTCGGTGGCGAACACGGCGACCGCCTCGGAGAGATGGTCGAGCGTCTCGCCCTGCAGCTGCGAGAGCGCCGTCAGCCGGCTCTCCAGCATGATCTCCTGGGTGACGTTCTCGTAGACATAGGCCATGCCGCCTTCGGAATTCGGGATCGCCACGACCCGGAGCGTGCGCCCGTCGGGCAGATGCCACAAATCCTCGCTCGGCTCGCTCGACTGGTAGGCGGCGAGGTGCCTGGCGCGCCAATCGCGGTAATTCGACTGCTCCGGCAGCTTGCGATCGGCGCGCAGCTGATCGAGCACCGCGCTCTCTTCCGGGCCGGAGGCGAGCCACTCCGCCGAAAGACCGAAAATCCCCCGGAAGGCGGCATTGTGGAAGAGCAGGCGGCCGTCCTTGCCAAAGACAGCGACGCCGGCGGCAAGCCGGTCGAGGGTGCGGGCATTCGATTCCGTCAGGCGCCGCAATTGGTCGCGGATCGCTTCGACCTCGGAGACATCGAGCGCTGCGCCGACCGTCCCCTCCTCGATCGGCGCATCGAACACGTCGAGTTGCCGGCGCTTGCCCGAGACGACGGCGACGGCATTCTCGTTGAAGGCGCTACCGGCGCGATGCGCCTCGCGGATCGCATCGCGCGTGCGCGACGGCAGAAGCTCGATGCCGGCGGAGAGCACCGCTTCAGGGCTCGCCGCGTCGACGGCACGGACATACGCATCGTTCACCCAGGTAAGCCGGCCGGTGCGGTTGCGCCGCCAGAGCGGGATCGGAAGCAAATCGGCGAGCGCGCGGAGCGCGTTGACTTCGCCGATGACGCGAAACGCCTGCTCCTTCAGCTCGGCGAAGGACTGGCGCTCGCCGCTCAGCTCGCGGAAGCGAAGAACCGCGCGGCGGCCGCTCGTGCGGCCGGTTGCCTCGACGAGCGTTCCCGACGCCGTCTTGAGCGCCGTCTGGAACCCCTCGCCGTTGCGGCGAAGCTTGTCGGCCGCGACTTCAAGCGTCGTGGCGCTTTCGGTGGTGAGCCAGGCGCGAAAGGTGAGGAACGCCGTCCTGTCGGCAGGCGCGCCGGCGCGCTCGGGGAGACCGCCGAACACCTTCGGCTCGCCGACCGCGCTCTCCCATATGACGGTCCGCTGGTCGTCGGCGTCGAGGAGCGCGTTCGTCCGATCGAGCGCCGCGTTGAGCGCCGCGATCTCCTTCTCGGCAGCGATCACCCGCTCGTCGCGCCGCGTGCGAAGATAGAGCGCGAAGGCAGCAAGCGCCGCAACCGCGATGCCCGCCGTCACCGCCCACCAGGCGAGATCGCCGAGCGTCGCCAGAGAAGGACCGGAGCGCGCGAGCGCTTCGGCCGGCCAGAAGAGGAGCGCAAGCACCGGGACTGCCGCCGCGCGGCGCCGCGTCGTCCAAAGAGCACCGGATCGAGTTGCCTCGCTTTGCGTCGCCATCCGCCCCGCCGCATCCGGGTGGCCTCCCCGGACGAATCAATCGAACTTAGCCGCTCCGCCGAAGGCGGAAAAGGCAGGGTTTCAGGCTAACGGTGGAGAAGGAAAGGAAGCGTTAACCATGCGTGACCGGGGCTGTGGCGAGAGCGCAAACCCTCCCTCTGCAAGGAGAGCGTGCCGATCGGGCTTGCCCGACCGGTGGAAGAGGGGGAGGCGAATGATTGGTCGCCCGCGGATAGTCGGAGAACTCCCCGCGCCCGGCCCTCCGACAAGTCGGCGGGCCGCCCACTCCGTCCCGGGAGGCGGGTCGCGCCTCTCAGTACCTGTAGTGCTCGGCCTTGAAGGGGCCGTCATGCGACACGCCGATATAGGCGGCCTGCTCGTCGCTGAGCTCGGTCAGCTCGACGCCGAGCTTCGCGAGATGCAGCCGCGCGACCTTCTCGTCGAGGTGTTTTGGCAGCACGTAGACGCGGTTCTCGTATTCGCCCGGTCGCGTGAAGAGCTCGACCTGCGCCAGCACCTGGTTGGAGAAGGAGGCGCTCATCACGAAGCTCGGGTGGCCGGTGGCGTTGCCGAGATTGACGAGACGGCCCTCCGACAGAAGCAGCATGCGCTTGCCGTCGGGGAACTCGATCATGTCGACCTGCGGCTTGACGTTCCGCCACTTGTAGTTCCTGAGCGCCGCGACCTGGATCTCGTTGTCGAAGTGGCCGATGTTCGCCACGATCGCCATGTCCTTCATGGCGCGCATGTGGTCGATGGTGATCACGTCCTTGTTGCCGGTCGCGGAGACGAAGATGTCGGCCGATGGCGCGACCGACGCGAGCGTCTTCACCTCGAAGCCGTCCATCGCCGCCTGAAGCGCGCAGATCGGATCGATCTCGGTGACGACGACCCGCGCCCCCGCCCCTCGCAGGGACTGAGCGGAGCCCTTTCCGACGTCGCCGTAGCCGCAGATGACGGCGACCTTGCCGGCCATCATCACGTCGGTGGCGCGGCGGATGCCGTCGACGAGCGACTCGCGGCAGCCGTACTTGTTGTCGAACTTCGACTTTGTCACCGAGTCGTTGACGTTGATCGCCGGGAAGGGAAGCGCGTTCTTCTTCTGCAGATCGTAGAGGCGCATGACGCCGGTCGTCGTTTCCTCGGAAACGCCGCGGATCGCGCCCCGCAACTTGGAGAACCAGCCCGGGCTCCGCGCAAGCCGCCGCTTGATCGTGGCGTAGAGCGCCTCTTCCTCTTCGTTCTTCGGGTGGGCAAGAACGGACGGGTCGGCCTCGGCGCGGGCGCCGAGCAGCACGAAGAGCGTCGCGTCGCCACCATCGTCGAGGATCATGTTCGCCGTCTCGGCTTGCCCGTTCTTGGCCGGCCATTCGAAGATCTCGTCGGCGAAGTTCCAATATTCCTCAAGCGTCTCGCCCTTGTGCGCGAAGACGGGGATGCCCCGTGCGGCGATCGCCGCGGCGGCGTGATCCTGGGTGGAGAAAATGTTGCACGACGCCCAGCGCACCTCGGCGCCAAGCGCAACCAGCGTCTCGATCAGGACCGCCGTCTGGATGGTCATGTGGAGCGAGCCGGCGATCCGCGCGCCCGTCAGCGGCTTCCTCTCGCCAAGCTCCTCGCGGATCGCCATCAAGCCCGGCATTTCGGTCTCGGCGATGGTGATCTCGGTGCGGCCCCAGTCGGCGAGGCCGATGTCCTTCACGGCATAGTCGCCGCCAACTTCCTTCAATTCCGCACGTGCAGCCATGACGAACTCACCTTCTTCGCAAGTGACGGCAGGTAGCACCGCGGCGCCCGCCGGGCAAGAACATATAAAGAGATGTTTATGTCCTTTTGTCTGAGAGCGACGGCCGGAGTCTTAGCGAGGCTCACGGCCGGCGATAGATCCACGCCCGCCCGGGGGGCAGGTTGAATGTCACCCATTTCGACTTGTCGACGACGAGCCGGCCGGGAATCGCTTCCTGCGGCGGTATCAGCGAATAGGAGAGCTGCGAGACGATCCCGCCGGGCACGAGATGATCGAGCACGCCTTCCAGATAGGGGGCGCGCTTCGCCTTCGGCAGGTTAAGGAGCGGCAGGCCGGAAATCGCGGCCGAAAATCGGATGTCGCGATACTCGCCAAGCGTCGCGTCGAGATCGAGCGCGTCACCCTGGATCAAATCGGGCGCGCGGGGAAGCGCTTTCGCAGCAGATCGCAGAAGTCCGTGTCGTATTCGACGCCGACGATCCGCTCCTCGGGCACGCCGAAATCGAGCAGCGCCTGCGGTGACAGCGCCGGTTCCGGGTCCGAGCTCCAGCGTATAGCCGGTCGGGTCGGGCGCTGCGTGCTTCACCAGAAGCGCCGCAAGCGCGCGGCTTGTCGGCGAGACGGCGCCCACCTTGAGCGGGCTTGCTGCCCAGGTCCTGAAGAAACGGACCTCGTCCTCAATCCGCTCGGCGAGAGAAATACCCGGCCTTGCCATTCTGCCACCCTTCTTCCCCCGGCCACCGCCCGCGACTGCGCCGCGGCAACGAACCGGCGCTTTCCTACTTCTCGCCAAGCGCGTCGAAGAAATCCTTCACGCGCGAGAAGAAGCCGCGTCGAATTCCGGATTGTTCTCCTCGTTCGAACACGCGCTCGAACTCCTCCAGAAGCTCGCGCTGGCGGCGCGACAGCGTTGCGCGGCGTCTCCACCACGATCTGCACATACATGTCGCCGACCTGACGCGAGCGCAGCACCGGCATGCCCTTGCCCTTGAGATGGATCTGCCGGCCGCTCTGTGTCCCCTCCGGCACCTTCACGCGCGAGCGGCCGCCGTCGAGCGTCGGCACTTCGAATTGCCCGCCAAGCGCCGCCGTCGTCATCGACACCGGCACGCGGCAGAAGATATCGGCGCCGTCACGCTGGAAGAAGGCGTGCGGCTTGATCGAAAGGAAGATGTAGAGGTCGCCCGCCGGGCCGCCGCGCACGCCCGCTTCGCCCTCGCCGGCGAGGCGGATGCGCGTGCCGTCCTCGATGCCGGCGGGGATGTTGACGGAGAGCGTGCGCGTCTCGCTCACGCGCCCGGCGCCGGCGCATTTTGCGCAAGGGTCGGACGACAACCTCGCCGCGGCCGTGACAGGCCGGGCAGGTGCGCTCGATGTGGAAAAAGCCGCCTTGGCTGGCGCGCACGCGGCCGGCGCCGCCGCAGGTCGGGCAGGTCTTCGGGCTCGTGCCGGGCTTGGCGCCGGAGCCGTCGCAGGCCGTCGCAGGTGACGCTCGTCGGCACCTCCACCTCCACGGTCTTGCCGCCAAAGGCCTCGTCCAGAGTCACTTCGAGATTGTAGCGGAGGTCGGAGCCGCGCTCGCGGCCGGAGCGGCGCGTGCCGCCGCGGAAATCGCCAAAAAACTCGTCGAAAATGTCGGCGAAGGAGGCAAAGCCCGCCGCGGCGCCGGCGCCGAACCGCCGAAGCCGCCGCCTGCTCGAAGGCCTGATGGCCGAAGCGGTCATAGGCGGCGCGCTTCTGCGGGTCCTTCAGGACCTCGTAGGCTTCGTTGATTTCCTTGAACTTCAGCTCGGCCGTGTGGTCGTCGGGATTGCGGTCGGGGTGAAGCTGCATGGCGAGCTTGCGGAAGGCGCCCTTCAGCGCCTTCTCGTCGCAGCCCCGCGAGACGCCCAGCACCTCGTAGAAATCGCGTTTCGCCATTCAGGAATCGCTGAGAGGAGGAAGAGGAAAGGCCGCCCGGGTTGTGCCGGGCGGCCCACATGTCGAAAAGCTTAGGCGGAGCGCTTCCGCTCTTCTTCCGGGATTTCCTCGAAATCGGCGTCGACACATCCTCCTCGAGCCGGAGGCGAGCCGCCAAGCTTCGCCGTCGCCACCGCTCGCTCCGACGGGGCCGGCCTCCTGCACGCCTTGTACATCGCCTCGCCGAGCTTCATGGAGGCCTGCAGCAAGCGCCTGCGTCTTCGCCTGGATGTCGGCGACATCCTCGCCCGCGGTGGCCGACTTCAGATCGGCGAGCGCCGTCTCGATCGTGGACTTCGTCGTCCGGCGTCGACCTTGTCGCCGTGCTCGGCAAGCGCCTTCTCGGTCGAATGGACCAAGCGCTTCCGCCTGGTTCTTCGCGTCGACCAGCTCGCGCCGCTGCTTGTCTTCTTCGGCGTGCGCCTCGGCGTCCTTGACCATCTTCTCGATCTCCGTGGTCGGAGAGACCGCCGGAGGCCTGGATGCGGATCTGCTGCTCCTTGCCGGTGCCCTTGTCCTTGGCCGAGACGTTGACGATGCCGTTGGCGTCGATGTCGAAGGTGACCTCGATCTGCGGCACGCCGCGCGGCGCGGGCGGAATGCCGACCAGGTCGAACTGGCCCGAGCAGCTTGTTGTCGGCCGCCATCTCGCGCTCGCCCTGGAAGACGCGGATCGTCACCGCGCCCTGATTGTCCTCGGCGGTGGAGAAGACCTGGCTCTTCTTGGTCGGGATCGTGGTGTTGCGGTCGATCAGGCGCGTGAACACGCCGCCCAGCGTCTCGATGCCGAGCGACAGCGGCGTCACGTCGAGCAGGAGCACGTCCTTGACGTCGCCCTGCAGCACGCCGGCCTGGATCGCCGCGCCGATCGCCACCACCTCGTCGGGGTTGACGCCCTTGTGCGGCTCCTTGCCGAAGAGCTGCTTCACGATCTCCTGCACCTTCGGCATGCGCGTCATGCCGCCGACCAGAACCACTTCCTCGATGTCGGCCGCCGACGATGCCGCGCATCCTTCAGCGCGTTCTTCACCGGCTGGATGGTGCGCTGGATCAGGTCGTCGACCAGGCTCTCGAACTTGGCGCGGCTGAAGCTTCAGCGTCAGATGCTTCGGACCCGACGCATCGGCGGTGATGTAGGGAAGGTTGATCTCGGTCTGCTGCGAGGAGGAGAGCTCGATCTTGGCCTTCTCGGCCGCTTCCTTCAGACGCTGCAGGGCGAGCGGGTCCTTCCTGCAGATCGATGCCCTGGTCCTTCTTGAACTCGTCGGCGAGGTAATGGACGAGGCGCATGTCGAAGTCCTCGCCGCCGAGGAAGGTGTCGCCGTTCGTCGACTTCACCTCGAAGACGCCGTCGCCGATCTCAAGGATCGAGATATCGAAGGTGCCGCCGCCGAGGTCGTAGACGGCGATGGTCTTGCCTTCCTTCTTGTCAAGCCCGTAGGCGAGCGCGGCGGCGGTCGGCTCGTTGATGATGCGGAGCACTTCGAGGCCGGCGATCTTGCCGGCGTCCTTGGTCGCCTGGCGCTGCGCATCGTTGAAATAGGCCGGGACGGTGATGACCGCCTTCTCGACCTTCTCGCCGAGATAGGATTCGGCCGTCTCCTTCATCTTCTGCAGGATGAAGGCGGAAATCTGCGAGGGGGAGTATTTCTTGCCGTCGATCTCGACCCAGGCGTCGCCGTTATCGGCTTTCACGATCTTATAGGGGACGAGCTTCTGGTCTTCCTTGACGGTCGGATCTTCGAAGCGGCGGCCGATCAGGCGCTTCACCGCGAAGATGGTGCGACCGCGGGTTGGTCACCGCCTGCCGCTTCGCCGGCTGGCCGACGAGGCGCTCGCCATCCGAGGTGAAGGCGACGATCGAGGGCGTCGTCCGCCCGCCCTCCGAGTTCTCGATGACTTTAGGGCTCTTGCCGTCCATGACGGCGACGCACGAATTGGTCGTGCCGAGGTCGATGCCGATGACTTTCGCCATTTCCTTAGCTCTCCTGTTCCGGCAGGCCGGCCGGACCCGAGACGGCGTCCATCATCGGGAGGGTGAACTTACGCCCCCCGCCGGCCCCCAAATGAGATCAACTTAAGTACACGCCGAAGGTCGGTTCAAGGCCGCCTCCGACGCGGGTTTCGGCTCATATAAGAAGGGCTTTCGCGGCTCGCAAGGATGTGATTCGACCTGTCCCGTGACAAGAGCTCCGGACGCTGCCCGCGATGAAAGCCGTCCGGCTTCCCCAATGTGCTGCTCGTTCTCGACAGGGATCGGCTTCAATCCGACGCTGAGACACGTCACGGCGCCCTGAACCCCTCAGGCCTTGGCGGTGAATTCGCTCTTCCTGCAAAGCGCGTGAAGCGCAATCCCCTCGGCCGCAAAGGCTTCGGCCGCCCCCTCCTCGCGATCGACGACGGTGACGACGTGCTCGACAACCGCGCCGGCAGCGCGAAGCGCCGCGACGGCCTTCAGCGAGGAGCCACCGGTCGTCGTCACGTCCTCCACGACGACCACCCTCCTGCCCTCAAGGCTCTCCCCTTCGGCGAGCCCTTCGACGAGGCTTTGCGTCCCGTGATCCTTGGCCGCCTTGCGCACGAAGACCGCCCGCACGGGCCTTTCCGCGACCGCGCTCATCGCGGCGGCGGCGGCGACAAGCGGCACGGCGCCCATTTCGAGGCCGCCCACATAATCGGCGCCGAGCCTGGCGGCTTGCTCAGCCAATGCCGCTCCGATCAGCCGCGCCCCTTCGGGGTCGAGCATGGTCGGCTTCAGGTTGATGTAGACGGAACTCGTGCGGCCGGAGGCAAGCTTGAAGGTGCCGCCGACGCGCAACGATCGCCGCCGGATGATCTCGCGAAGCTCTTCCCGGTCGTCCATGGCTCCCCTTCCGGCTGGGGAGTTGCCCGCAGCCGATCCGTCCGGTCAAGGGCAGGAACGTGATCGTCCGAGGAAATGCGCGCGCGGTCGGACTACATGGGCGCGGGCGTCATCCAGCCGATGCCGGCGCCGCCCGGCTGCTTCAGGATGGCGATGCGCCCGACGCCGGGAATGTCGAAGGGCTCGCGCATCACCGTCGCTCCCGCCTTCTTGGCCTTTTCGACGCGCTTGTCGACGTCGTCCACGGCGATATACGCCATCCAGAATTCCGGCATCTTGGCCATGTCGGTACCGGTCGTATCGAAGATCCCGCCCGCCGGCTTGTCGCCTGCCTTCGCGACCCAATAGGTCCCGCCGTTCGGCATGGGCATCCCGTCGAAAGTCCAGCCGAGCGTCTTTTCGTAGAATTTCTTGGCGGGCTCGACCTGCGCGGTCGTCAGCTCGTTCCAGAAGAAAGTCCCGTGATCAGCCATCGCAATTCCTCCCCTTGGAGCCGCGATGGTCGGTAAGAACGAGGGCGAAGCAAGGGCGCGGCCGCGTCAACTTGCCGTGACCGCCAGCGCACGGCTCTTCGCTCAGCCGGTCGTGTCGGCTCCGCTTTCGGACGTGCCCGCGGGTTCGGCGGCCGGCCCGCCTTTCGAAACGCCGACCAGTGCGGCGCGGAGCACGCGGTCGCCGATCTGATAGCCCTCCTGCACCACCTGCGCGACCGAACCCGGCGGAACTGTCGCATCCGGCACCTCAAACATCGCCTGATGACGGTGCGGGTCGAAGCGCTCGCCGACTGCGTTGATGCGCGTGATGCCGTGCTTCTCGAGGAGCCGGTCCATCTCGCGCTCGGTCATCTCGACGCCCTCGCAAAGCGCCTTCAACACCTCGTCGCCGGATTCGCGCCGGTCCTGCGGCACGGCCTCAAGCGCGCGCCGGAGATTGTCGCCGACCACCAGCATGTCGGCGGCGAACTTCGTCACCGCGTATTTCCGCGCGTCCTGGACCTCGCGCTCGCTGCGCTTGCGAAGATTGTCCATGTCGGCGGCAAGCCGGACGAGCCGGTCGGTCAGGTCCGCCTTCTCCGCTTCGAGGCGGGCGATCTCGGCCACAGGGTCGAACGCCGCGTCGCCGCCCTCCCCGTCCTCGGACCAGGGGCTCGCGGCAAACGCCGCAGCTGTCGCCGTCGCACTCGCCGTTGCTTCGCCGGGGCGCGGCGCCGCGTCGGCGGATTTCTCTTTCGCGTCGTTGTCGCTCATCGTCGGTCGCTTTGATGGTTCGCCGCCGATATCGAAGCTCGGGAGCCGAAAATCAAGCCGGCGACGCAATTCGGCGCCGGCGGCGCCTGTATTCCGATCATAAGCGGGCGCGGAATTCCCCTGATCGAGGCACGATCTTATCCGAAACGCCGCCTCCCTATTCAGGAGCGGGACTTAGCGCGCGAGAAGCTGCGTCACGAGCTGGGCGGTGTAGTTCACCGCCGGCACGACGCGCGCATAATTGATGCGGGTCGGGCCGATGACGCCGAGAATGCCGATCACCCGGTCGCCGCTATCGCGGAACGGCGCCACCACGAGCGAGGAGCCGGAGAGCGAGAAGAGCTTGTTCTCCGAGCCGATGAAGATGCGGACACCCTCGCCCTGCTCGGCCAGGCCGAGAATCTGGATGATGTCCTTCTTGCTCTCGAGGTCGTCGAAAAGGAGCCGCACGCGCTCCAGATCGTCGAGCGCCTTTACGTCGCCGATCAGGTTCGACATGCCGCGCACGATGAGCGTGGCGGAATCCTCCGCCGTCCCCGCCCAGGTGGCGAAGCCCGCCTCGATGACGCGCTCGGTGAGCCTGTCGATCTCGCGGCGGCGCTCCTCGCGCTGGCGCTCAAGCTCGACCCGCGCCTCGGTCAGCGTGCGTCCGCGGAAATGAGCATTCAGATAGTTCGCCGCCTCCACCAGCGCCGAGGTCGGAAGGCCGTGCGGAATCTCGACGACGCGGTTCTCGACCGCGCCGTTCTCGGCGACGAGAACGACAAGCGCGCGCGCCTCCTCGATGCGCACGAACTCGACGTGCTTCAGGCGGATGTCCTGTTTCGCCGCGAGCACGACGCCGGCGCCGCGCGACAGGCCGGAGAGGATGTGGCCGGCCTCCGAAAGCACCGTCTCAACCGATTCCGCCGCGCGGACGGCCGCCACCTCCTGATCGATGCGCTGCCGCTCGCCGGCCGACAGATCGCCCACCTCCATCACCGAATCGATGAAAAAGCGCAGTCCGAGCTCGGTCGGCATCCGGCCGGCGCTCGTATGCGGCGAATAGATCAGCCCCATGTCCTCGAGGTCCGCCATCACGTTGCGGACCGAGGCGGGCGACAAGGTCGTCGCCAGGATGCGGCTCACATTGCGCGAGCCGACCGGATCGCCGGTCTCCAGATAGGATTCGACAATGCGCTGAAAGATCTCGCGCGACCGATTGTCGAGAGCGGCAAGTCCGTCGGCACGCATTCCCTGGTCAGCCCTTCCGTTGCAACCCCCAATATTGAAACGCCCGCGGCCGATGGCAAGTCTCCGCTTTACCCTGATCGTTGTGGAGCTTAACACGCCCATTCCGGCTCCAGGGATGGCAAATGCGACCGTCGAAAAGATCATTGGATGAGCTGCGCGCCGTCACGCTCGACCGCGCCGTCGCCAAGCACGCCGAAGGCTCGTGCCTGGTGCGCTTCGGCGATACCCAGGTGCTGTGCACGGCGAGCGTCGCCGAACAGGTGCCGGGCTGGCTTCGCGGCGGCGGCAAGGGCTGGGTCACGGCGGAATACGGCATGCTGCCGCGCGCCACGCACGAACGGATGCGGCGCGAGGCGACGGTCGGGCACCAGGGCGGGCGCACGCTCGAGATTCAGCGCCTGATCGGGCGGTCGCTCCGCGCCGTCGTCGATCTCAAGGCGCTCGGCGAGCGGCAGATCACCGTCGACTGCGACGTCGTGCAGGCGGACGGCGGCACGCGCACGGCCGCCATCACCGGCGCCTGGGTTGCGCTTCATGACGCGCTGGCCTGGATGCGCGCCCGCAGCATCGTCGGCGACGGCGTGCTTGCACGATCATGTCGCCGCAATATCCTGCGGCATCGTCGACGGCAATGCGGTGCTCGACCTCGACTACGCCGAGGATTCGACCGCGATGACGGACGCCAACTTCGTCATGACCGGCTCCGGCGGCATCGTCGAGATCCAGGGAACCGCCGAGGGCATGCCCTTCAGCGAAGCGGAATTCTCGACGCTCCTTCAGCTCGCCCGCACCGGCATAGCGCGGCTCGTCGACCTGCAAAAGCTCGCCGTGCTCTGAGACGATGGCCATCCGGCTTGCGCCTGGCCCGATTGCGGTCGCGACGCACAATGCGGGAAAGCTCCGCGAGATCGCAGAGCTCCTCGCGCCTTCGGGCATCGCCACAAAATCCGCTGCCGAGCTCGGGCTTGACGAGCCGGAGGAGACGGGCGGCACATTTGCAGAGAACGCGATCCTCAAGGCGCGCGCCGCCGCCGCCGCCTCAGGGCTCGTGGCGCTCGCCGACGATTCCGGGCTTGCGGTCGACGCGCTCGACGGGGCGCCGGGCATCTATTCCGCGCGCTGGGCCGGGCCGTCGAAGGATTTTGCGGCGGCGATGCGGCGCGTCGAGGAGAAGCTCAAGGCGGCAGGCGCAGCGACGCGGGAGCAGCGGCGGGCGCATTTTGTCGCCGTCCTCGCCGTCGCCTGCGCCCGACGGCGAGGTGGAGACCTTCGAAGGCCGCGTCGACGGCACGCTCGTCTTTCCGCCGCGCGGCAAAAACGGCTTCGGTTACGACCCCATCTTTCAGCCTGACGGACATTCGCTTACCTTTGGGGAGATGAGCGCAAAGGAGAAGCACGGATCGGCCGCGGAAGGCGCGCTTTCGCATCGCGCCCGCGCGTTCGAACGCTTCTCGGAGCGCTTCCTGGGCAAATCCGCGTGAGCGCCCCGATCCCGGTGGCGGAAGAGGCGACGTCGTTCGGCGTCTATGTTCATTGGCCGTTCTGCGCGGCGAAGTGCCCCTATTGCGACTTCAACAGCCATGTCCGCCACGAGCCGCCGGACGAGAAGCGCTTTGCGGCGGCGCTGTCGCGCGAGCTTGCGCATTTCGCCGCGCTCTCGCCGGGGCGGCGCGTCACCTCGATCTTCCTCGGCGGGGGCACGCCTTCGCTGATGCGGGCGTCAACCGTTGCCGCCGTGCTCGACGCGATCGCAGCGCTTTGGCCGGTCGCGCCCGACGCGGAGGTGACGCTCGAAGCGAACCCCGGGAGCGCCGAGGCAGAGCGCTTCCGCGGCTATCGGGCGGCCGGGGTCAACCGGCTTTCACTTGGCGTGCAGTCGCTTGACGATGCCGCCTTGCGCGCGCTCGGCCGCATCCATACGGCCGCCGAGGCGCGGAACGCGGTCGAGCTCGCGCGGCAAATCTTTCCGCGCCTCTCCTTCGACCTGATCTATGCGCGACCGGCGCAGACGCTCCGCGCCTGGCGGAGCGAGCTCAGCGCGGCGATCGCCATGGCGGCCGACCACCTCTCGCTCTATCAGCTCACCATCGAGCCGGAGACGCCGTTCTTCCGTCTCCACGAGGCCGGCAAGCTTAAAGTGCCCGACCCGGAACGCGCCGCCGCGTTTTATGCGCTCACCCAGGACGTGACCGCCGCGCGCAGCCTTCCCGCCTACGAGATTTCAAATCACGCGGTGCCCGGCGCGGAGTCGCGCCACAACCTCACCTATTGGCGCTACCAGGACTATATCGGCGTCGGCCCGGGCGCGCACGGACGGCTCGTGGTCGATGGGACGAAACGCGCGACGATGAGCGAGAGGCATCCGGAGCGGTGGCTCGAAAGGGTCGAGCAGAACGGTCACGGGCTCGTCACCGACGATCAGCTGACGCTCGAGGAAGCCGCCGACGAAATGCTCCTGATGGGCCTCAGACTCTCCGAAGGCGTCTCGACCGGGCGCTATCGAACGATGAGCGGGCGCGACTTCTCGCCCGCGCGCCTGACGTTCCTGCGCGAGCACGGCTTCATCGAGCCCTGCGGCGACGAGCGGCTCCGCACCACGCGCGACGGCTGGCTGGTGCTCGATTCCGTCGTCGCGGATCTTGCCGCCTGAAAACCGCCGCTTCGCGGCGCCAGAAGGGATGGGTCGCCGGCCACGTTCGCCCGGGCCACAAAGACGGGAGTTCAAAATGCGTGTCTTCGTCCGCCTCGCCGCCTTCGGCGCTCTCTTCCTCGCACCGGCTACCGCGATGGCCTTCGTGTGGCCCTTTGCGCAGCCGAGCCTACCGGAGGAACAGGCTCGCGCGATCGCTGTCGATCACGGCTTCACAACGATCACCGACGTCGACGGCACGATCGACGCCGACTGGCGCATCAAGGGGAAGGACGCCTACGGCGACAAGCTTGAAATCGTGATCGATGGCAAGACCGGCAAGGTCGAGCACGCCGAGATGGACGCCCGATAGCCGCCTGCAGGCATGACGAAGGGCCGCCCGAGGGGCGGCCCTTCCATTGTCGGTCCGCGGCAGATGTCGCGACCAGCGCCTTTTTCAGGCGGCGCGGATCCTGCCGGAGGCAAGAATCCAGGTCCGCGAACTCCGTGACCGCGGCGTTAGACAATGAGACACTGGATCACCTCCTTTCCGTTGTTGCATGGCAGGGCAAGTGTGGGGCCTCGAAGCGATTCGCGCAAGGCGGTCGCCATGTGGGGAACCCACTTTTCTTGGAAACGCCGCCCGCGGCAGCGGGCGGCAGCCGCCTCAGCGCCGCCGGAACGGCCGCCGCGGGGGCGCCTTCGACGGGTTCGTCTGTGCGCGCTCATCCTTGTGGCGGAACACAAGCCGGCCCTTCTCCAGATCGTAGGGCGACATCTCCACCGTGACCCGGTCGCCGGCGAGCGTCTTGATGCGGTGCTTCTTCATGCGGCCGGCAGTGTAGGCGACGATCGTGTGGCCGGTGTCGAGCTGCACGCGAAAGCGCGCGTCCGGGAGGAGCTCGGTCACGAGCCCCTCAAGGGTGATCAGCTCTTCCTTCGCCATCCGTTAACTCTTGTCCCTCGATCCCAAGGCCACCGCCATCAGGCGATGGCTACTTAACATGGAACACGCGAGCGTGTCCGCTCTTCGCTCAAACCTGCTGCAGGTTCGAGGCAGCGTCCTTGCCGCTGCGCCGGTCGACCTCGACGTCGAAACCGATCTTCTGGCCTTCGACCAGGCCGCGCATGCCGGCGCGTTCGAGCGCAGTCGCGTGGACAAAGACGTCCTTGCCGCCGTCATCCGGCTGAATGAACCCGAAGCCCTTCTGGCTGTTGTAGAATTTTACTGTGCCCGTTCTCATGGAATGTCCTTTCGTTGACGGTATGCACGGCGAACAGGGCGCCATTCCCGCGCGCCTGTCCGGCTTAGTCGAATTTGGGAGAGAGTTCTGAACGTGCGCCCGCTTCACGCGAAGGCGATACGGCCCAGGTCGTCCGGCCAAAGTCGATCGCTGCTAGATGGGCCATTTGCGCCGCATTGGCAAGATGCGGGGCCGGCGCCCGGATTTCAGCCGCCGGCAGCGAAGCTCCGCGCGGCCGGCGCAACGACGCGCGCGCCAGAACCCGTCACCTCATAGACGGCGAGCCGCCTTTCGGTCAGGCCCGAAGGCAGAAAGCGGAAGATGCCATCAACTCCGGCAAAGCCATTCGGGCTCGTCAGCACCGATGCGGCGAAGCGATTGGCGCCATACTGGCGCACGAGGCCGGCGGCAAGCACTGTCGCGTCATAGGCGAGCGTCGCATTGCGCGGCGGCGCCGATCCGAAGGCCGCCTGATACTTGCGTGCGAAGTCCTCAAATCCGGCCTTGGTCGGAGCCGGGTACCAGCTCCCGACCATCGCCGCGTTGTTCAGGACACGCGCGTCGTCCCATTGTCCCGAGCCGAGGAACTTCACCTTGTCGCGCGTGACGCCGTCGGCGGCGAGCTCGGCGGCAATCGTCGGCACGACGTCGCCCGCGTCGGGGATCAGAAGCGCATCGATCTGCGGCGCGATCTTGGCGATCGCCGCCGCCTTGTCCTTCAGGTCGCCCGTCGAATTGTAGGTTTCGAGCGCAAGGATGCGCCCGCCCGCCGTGGCGACGGCGCTGCGGAACGCCGCCTCGACCACCGACCCATAGGTGCTCGCCGGGAGAAGCGCCGCAAAGGATTTCCGGCCCTGGCTCGCCGCATAGGAGACGATGCGGTTCACGTCATCGGACGGCAGGAAAGTCAGAAGATAGACGCCGGGCCCGGCGACGCCGGCGTCGGAAGAGAAGGCGACGACCGGGACGCCCGCCTGTCGCGCCGCCGGCGCGATCGCCGAGACTTCGCTCGCAAAGACCGGTCCGAGGATGATCTCGGCATGGTCGCTCAGCGCGGTGCCGACGGCGGATTGCGCGCCGGCCGGAGTTCCGCGCGTGTCATAGACGGCAACCTGGATTCCGGCATTCGGAAAGTCCTGCATCGCAAGTGCCGCGGCGTTGCGGAAGGCGCGCGCCGTATCGCCGCCATTGCCGCGCGCGCTTTCCGGCAGAAGCAGCGCGACGCGCACGCCGCCTGTGCCGATGACCTCGGCGGTCCTGACGCCGGCGCCGCTACCAGGGTTGAGATTTCCGAAGTTGAGGCTCGAGCAGGCCGCCAGCACCACCGCCGCCGCCACGCATGCGACAATGCGGATGGCGCGCCCAATTCCTGAAGTCGAGTCGCGGCGTGACAAGCGCGCGCTCCTTTCCAAGCCTCGCTCGGCGGACTACGAACCTACGGAGAATTCCTGGGAGCGGCAAGCAAAACGCCTGCCGTCGATGACATAACCACGACAATGAAAAGCGACTCCGACGCCGATGCCAAAGCGAAGGGTTTCTTGATCCGTGGGACATTCTTCCAGGCGCCGCCGCTTTTGCCCGGCCTCTACGTCGTGGCGACACCGATCGGCAATCTCGGCGACGTGACGCTCCGCGCGCTTGACACGCTCGCCGCCGCCGACCGCATCGCCTGCGAGGACACGCGCGTGACGCGGCGGCTTCTCGATCGCTACGGCATCGAGGCCAAAGTCAGCGCCTATCACGAGCACAGCGGCAAAGACGCGCATCGCGGTCTGCTCGACGCGCTTGCCGCGGGCCTTTCGGTCGCGCTCGTTTCCGACGCCGGGACGCCGCTTCTCTCCGATCCGGGCGCCATGCTCGTCGCCGACGCCGTTGCCGCCGGCCATCGCGTGGTTCCGATCCCCGGCCCTTCCTCCATCGTCACGACGCTTGCCGCCGCTGGCCTCCCGACAGACCCGTTCCTCTTCGTCGGGTTCCTGCCGCAGAAGTCCGCGGCACGACGCACGCGCCTTCAGGCGCTTGCGCCGATCCCCGCAACGCTTGTCCTCTTCGAATCCCCGAACCGCATCGGCGCGTTGCTTGATGACGCCGCGGATCTGCTCGGAGCCGAACGGCAGGCGGCCGTCTGTCGCGAGATGACGAAAATCCACGAGACCTTCGATCGCGGCATGCTGTCGGAGCTGGCCGCGCGTTATCGTGGCGCGGCGGTGAAGGGCGAGATCGTCGTTCTCGTCGCGCCGCCGGGAGAAGCCGCGCCGCCGCCCGAAGAAGCGATCGACGCGGCGCTCAAGGACGCGCTTCAATCGATGAGTGTGAAGGAGGCCGCGCAATCGGTCGCCGCGGCGATGGGCCTTTCAAGGCGCGCGCTCTATCAGCGCGCCCTCGCCTTGAAGGGCGGAAGCTGATGGCGCGCCCGACGCCGCGCAATCGCTACGCCGCCTACCGCCATGGCCACCTTGCCGAGGCCGCGGCGCTCGTCCTGCTTCTCGCCAAGGGATTTCGCCCGCTCGCCCGCCGCTACAAGACGCCGCTCGGCGAGATCGACCTCGTCGTCAAGCGCGGGCGAACGATCGCCTTCGTCGAGGTCAAGGCGCGGCCGACGCGCGAGGAGGCGCTGCAATCCGTCGGACGCCTGTCGGAGAGCCGCATCGTCGGCGCCTCCGACCTCTGGCTCGCGAAGCACGAAGCCGCCGCCGGGCACGATTTCCGCTACGACATGGTGCTCGTGACGCCGTGGCGGCTCCCCGAGCATCTCCCCGATGCCTTCCGTCCGGGTTTCGACAAGGCCATCTGAGTCGTTTCCACCGTGCTCTTCGATTGCACTTAACGACGCGCGCGGCTAACGGCATCCAAGAAGGAGAGCCTTGATGACGCTCAACGTCGCGGTCCAGATGGACCACATCGCAAACATCACGATCGCCGGCGATACCAGCTTCGCGCTGATGCTCGAGGCCGCGCGACGCGGCCACACGCTCTACCACTACACGCCCGATCGCCTCGCCATGCGCGACGGCCGGGTCGAGGCGCGAGTCGAGCCGGTCACGGTGCGCGACCTTAAGGGCGACCATTTCACGCTTGGGGCGGCGGAGGTCGCCGATCTCTCCGGCTTCGACGTCGTGCTTCTCCGCCAGGATCCGCCTTTCGACCTCGCCTACATCACGACGACGCATCTCCTTCAGCGCATCCACCCCGCGACCCTCGTCGTGAACGATCCGGAGGCGGTCAGGAACGGGCCGGAGAAACTCCTGGTGACCGAGTTTCCGGCACTGATGCCGCCGACCTTGATCACGCGCGACCCGGCGACGATCCGCGATTTCAGGAACGAGCTCGGCGACATCATCCTAAAACCGCTCTACGGCGCGGGGGGCGCTGCGGTCTTCCGGCTCAGGGAGGACGACGAGAACCTCTCCGCGCTGCTTGAGCTTTTCCTCGAGCGCTTCCGCGAGGCCTTCGTGGTGCAGCGCTATCTGCCGGCCGTGCGCCAGGGCGACAAGCGCATCATCTTGATCGATGGAGAACCCGTGGGCGCGATCAACCGCATCCCGGCGATTGGCGACGCGCGCTCCAACATGCATGTCGGCGGCAAGGCGGTGCCGAGCGAGATGACGGATCGCGACCGCGAGATTTGCGAAGCGATCGGACCGGAATTGAGGAAGCGCGGCTTCCTCTTCGTCGGCATCGACGTGATCGGCGACTATCTGACCGAGATCAACGTCACCTCGCCGACCGGCATCCGCGAGGTGAAGCGTTTTGGCGGCGCCGACATCGCGGCGCTCTTCTGGGATGCGGTGGAGGGGAAGATCGCCTAGCGGGTCGGAGCCATGTCGATTGGCGAGCTCGCGACCTTCATCGCAGTCTGCGTCGCGATGGGGTTCGCATTTCGGCAGATGCGCACCGATCCGCGCATCACCAAGGAATTTCTCCGCAAGTCCATCGTCGTCGCCGGCCTGTATCTTCTGTTCGCCGCGTGCGGCATCGGACTTCTCCTCGCCATCATGTACCTGGCGCACGGCGCGCACGCGGCGCTCCTCGCGATCGCCTTCCTTCTCGCATGGGTGGCGCTCGGCGTCGTCTGGCTGATCCGCACCGCGCCGCGCCTGCGCGAGCCGCCTCGCTGGCTCATGCAACGCTGGTCATTCGTCGATTGGACACTGTTGACGGTCGCGGTTGCGTGTCTGTTCAGTGCCGTACTCGGCCTCTAGGTCATTCGTTCTTCTTTCGTTCTTGACGGCCCGTGTCGTTTGCAGCTAAGGTCGCGGGTATCGGGTTCGGGGGCTTTCGATGGTCGCGCGTATCACCACCGTCGCGTTTCAGGGGATCGAGGCGATTCCCGTCGACGTGCAGGTGCTGATGACGCCGGGAAAGCCGCTCTTCAACATCGTCGGCCTTCCCGACAAGGCGGTCGCGGAGAGCCGCGAGCGGGTGCATGCGGCGCTGCATGCCTCGGGGCTGGCGCTTCCGGCAAAACGCATCACCGTCAATCTCGCGCCGGCCGATCTGCCGAAGGAAGGAAGCCATTACGACCTGCCGATCGCGCTCGGCCTGATGGTGGCGATGGGGGCGGTCGCGTCGGATTCGATTGCCGAGCATGTGGTGCTCGGCGAGCTTGCGCTCGACGGCCGCATCACGGCGGTCGCCGGCGTGCTTCCCGCGGCGATCGGCGCGAACGCACTGTCGCGCGGGCTGATCTGTCCCGGCGCCTGCGGCGCGGAGGCGGCCTGGGCCGGCGAGAGCCTTCCGATCATCGCGCCTGAAAGCCTGATCGCTCTCGCCAACCATTTCCGCGGACTGCAGGTCTTGAAGCGGCCCGAGCCCGCGATCCGCTCGGGCGGCAGCGACATTCCCGACATGAAGGACATCAAGGGCCAGGAGGCTGCCCGCCGGGCGCTCGAGATCGCCGCGGCCGGCGGCCACAACATGCTGATGGTCGGCCCGCCGGGCGCCGGCAAGTCGATGCTGGCCGCACGCCTCCCCTCCATCCTGCCGCCGCTTCTACCGCGCGAGCTCCTGGAAATTTCGATGATCGCCTCGATCGCCGGCGAGCTCACCGACGGAAAACTCTCCGACCGCAGGCCGTTTCGCGCGCCGCATCATTCCGCGTCGATGGCGGCGATGGTCGGGGGCGGCGTCAGGGCGCGACCGGGCGAAGTGTCGCTTGCGCATAACGGCGTCCTCTTCCTCGACGAGCTGCCGGAATTCTCGCCGCAGGTGCTCAATTCGCTGCGCCAGCCGCTCGAAGCCGGCGAATGCATGGTGGCGCGCGCCAATCACCGCATTCAATATCCTTCGCGCATCCAGCTCATTGCCGCGATGAACCCCTGCCGCTGCGGCAAAGCGGGCGAACCCGGCCACCAATGCCGGCGCGGCGCGCGTTGCGCGAGCGACTATCAGGCGCGCATCTCCGGGCCGCTGCTCGACCGCATCGACATCCGCATCGAGGTGCCGGCGCTTGCCGCGAGCGACCTGATCCGCCCGGCCCCGAGCGAGACCAGCGCGGACGTCAAAGAGCGCGTCGGCGCGGCGCGGGCGCTGCAGGCGCGGCGCTATCAGGGGCTTGGCGCAAGCCGCGTCCGCTCGAACGCGCAGGCCGGCGCCGACCTGATCGAGACGGTCGCGACGCCGGAGCGCGCCGGCATGCGGCTGCTCGAAGATGCCGCGACCTCGATGCAGCTCACCGCACGCGGCTACCATCGCGTGCTGAAGCTCGCCCGCACGCTCGCCGATCTCGACGCGGCGGAAACCGTCGCCCGCATCCACGTCGCCGAGGCGCTCGCCTATCGTGCGCTCCCGGCGGAGCTCGCGATCGCCGCATAGCGGCGCCGGCGCCGGCGCCGGCTATCTGTCGTGCAAGCGTAATCCGCATCCGCTACTTCGGTCGGATCACGGCGAAAGCGATTCGCCGGCGGGTGTGGGGGCAAGACATGCGGCGACGGGTCTCGGCCTATGGGTCGTTGCCTCAAGAGGCGCGCGGGTGAGGCGGCAAGCGCTCCTCTCGCCGCGGCTTCTCGTGAGACGCTTCAAGCCGACGATCGCTGCCGGGGCCGACCGCGCGCTCGCCCGCATCGCCAAATCGAATGTGCTGCCCTCGCCGGCTTCCCGCCAGGCGCCGGCGCTCGGACGCCTCGGCGAACTGGAGGTCAGGCTCGCACGATCCGCGTCGGAGATACGGCAGGCGCAGGCGCTCCGCTACCGTGTCTTCTATGAAGAGATGTCGGCGGTCGCCGATCTTCGTGCCCGCCATACGCGGCGCGACCAAGACCGCTTCGACAAGATCTGCGACCATCTCCTTGTCCTCGATCATGCCGCGGACAATGCGGGGCGGCGCAGCGCCGAGCCCAGGCTCGCCGGCACCTACAGGCTGCTTCGCCATGACGTCGCCAGACGGCACGGCGGCTTCTACAGCGCCGGCGAATTCGACATCGCACAGCTCATCGCGCGAAAGCCGCATCTGAAGTTCCTCGAGCTCGGCCGTTCCTGCGTGCTTCCGCCCTACCGCAACAAGCGCGCGCTCGAGCTTCTGTGGCACGGCATCTGGACCTATGCGCGGATGCACCGCGTCGATGTGATGATCGGTTGCGCAAGCCTCGACGGCACCGACCCCGATCAGCTCGCTCTGCCGCTTTCGTTTCTGCATCGCCATGCAAGAGCGCCGGCGGAATGGGACGTGTGCGCGCGCGCGAGCCGCCGCGTCGACATGGAGCGGATGCCGGCCGCCGCCATCGATCAACGTGCGGCGCTGCGCGCGCTGCCGCCGCTCATCAAAGGCTATCTCCGCCTCGGCGCCATGGTCGGCGACGGCGCCGTCATCGATCGGCAGTTCGGCACGACGGACGTGTTGATGGTGCTTCCGGTTGCCGCGATCGCCTCACGCTACGTCGCCTATTACGGCGTCGACGCCGACCGCTATGCGCTCAAGCCCGCGGCGCCGCTGGATGAGCCGCCGCTCGTCGCCGCCTGATTCTGACGTAGAGCGCGCCGGCGCCGCCGTGGCGACGCGCGGCCTCCTCAAAACCCACGACGAGATGCCGAAGGTCATGGCGGGCGAGCCATTCCGGCACCGCCCTGTGGAGCACGCCGCGACCTTCCTCGGTGGCAGCGCCCTTGCCGGTGACGACGAGGACGATGCGTGCGCCCGCGGCCTGCTCACGGGCGAGAAACGCGGCAAGCACCGTGAAAGCGCGTTCCTGCCGCATGCCGTGAAGGTCGATCCGGGAGTCGATCTCGACGGCACCGCGCGAAAGGCGCCGACGCGTTTTTTGTTCGAGCGGCGCCAGCGCCGGCGGCGTCTTTGCCGGCTTCGGGACGGCAATGGGCGCCGGCGGCTCGGCGGGTTTTTCCGACACACCATCCCGCGGCGCCGGCTTGGTGGCAATCCGAGGTGCCGGTTTGCTCGCCCGCCGCTTTTTCAGCGGCTTCACCGTACCGCGCAGGCGGTCCCAAAGCGCCTCTTCCTCCCCGGTCAGCCGCCGCGTCATTCCGCCACCCTCGGCACAAGAACGATCATCGTCGCGGCGTGGCGGACGCGGCCGGCGCGCGAGCCGGCTTCGGCGCCGGAGCCGAAGAAGATGTCGCCGCGCGCCGGCCCGACGATCGCCGAGCCGGTGTCCTGCGCGATCATCAGCCGACGGAACGGCGTCCCTCGCTCCGGGTCGGTGAGATCGGGCGCATCGACCCAGACCGGCGCGTGGAACGTATGGAGCGTGCGGTCGACGGCGAGGCTGCGGAGCGGCGTCAACGGCACGCCCGCGGCGCCGAGCGGCCCCTCCCCTCCGGCAAGCGCGGTTTCACGGAAGAAGATGTAGGAGCGGTTCTCGCGCATGAGCGCGCGCCCGGCTTCGGGATTTTGCCGAAGCCACGCCTCAAGCCCATCCTTATCTGCGGCTTCGAGCGCAAGGAGCCCGCGCTCGACCGCGAGCCGACCGATCGCCGTGTAGGGATGGCCGGACTTCCCGGCGAAGGCAATTCTTGCCGTCCCCCCGTCCGTGAGCCGCAGCCGCGCGGAACCCTGCACATGGATGAAGAAGGCGTCGACCGGGCTTTCAACGAAGGCGATTTCCAATCCGCGGCCGGCAAGCGCACCCTCTTCGATCGCCGTGCGATCGAAGAAGGGCTCAAGCCCCGCTTGCGTCTTGCGTGCAAACCGGATGTCGGGAGCCCAGCCGGCCGGTCGATCGTCCTCGGCGACATCGACGAGCTCCGGCGGGCGGCGGTAGAGCGGCACGGAAAAGTGCCGCGTCGGCAGCCGGCTCGCCGTCACCTCCGGCTCAAAATAGCCGGTCACGAAGCCGGACGCGGTGACCCGATGCGGCACGAACCAGCGCTCGAAGAAGCCGCGCGCGGCCTCCTCGGCTTGCGGCAAAGCAAGCGAGAGAGCCTGCCGCGCGACGAATTGCAGCGCCTCGCCGTCGATCCCGAGCGCGCGCGTCTTCGGCGCCGTCTCGGCAAGACGCGCGGCACCCGCGACAAACGTTCGAAACGCGGCGGCATGGTCGTCACCGCTCCAGAAAGACATGTCGGAGAAGCGGATTTCCTGAAGCAGCGCCGCTTCGGCGTCGACACGATCCAAGCGAAGCCCGGCTCTTTCCATGCAGGCCGCGCGCCGGCCCGATCAGACCGCCTCGGTGGCGACGAGCTTCCAGTTCGGATCGTCGGAGCTCACGTCGCGCGCAAACGTCCAGGCATCGCGAATCGTCTGCACCTCGGCGGCATCACCGTCGATCACCTTGCCGTCCTTGTCGCGCACGCAGGTGATGAGCTCGGCGACGTAGCGAAGCGAGAGGCGCGCCGTCTTGTCCTCAAGCTCCGCTGAAATCATCTTGGCTTCCTCGATCCCGACGAAGGTGAGCTCGGCGTGCTCGCCCTTCTTCTCGCGCTCGTCGATCGCCGCGACGAAGCCTTCATAGACGTCCGTTGCGAGAAGGTTCTTCAGCGTCTGACGGTCGCCCTGGGCGAACGCCGTTACGATCATCTCGTAGGCCGCCTTGGCGCCGGTGATGAAATGCTCCGGGTCGAAATCCGCCGATGCCTTGCTGATGGCGACAAGCCCGTCATGAAGCGGCGTGCCCGCCGCCGCATGGCGCGAGAGCGTCTCAAGGTCGGGCGCGTTGGCGGGGACGGAAGGAGGCCGGTCGCGGGAAGGAAGCGAGACCACGTTGTCGTTCCGGGCGCCGGGCGGCGGCGTCTTCACACGCGTCTCATAGGGCGAGGGCTCGTTGCCGGTACGCCGGCCGAGCACGCTGCCGAGCCGCATGAAAATGACCACGGCAATGATCAGAAAGATGATCGAATAAACGTCGAAGAACCCGCTCATCGGAGACTGTAGGCTCACAGGCTTGCGGCACATTGGGGCCGGAGGCGCCGCTCTAACCGCGCAATGTAAGCACCTTTCGGGCTAAGTCCAGCGTGGGCATGCCTATTCCTTTGCAGTCCGGGCTAAATCTCCCATATGGATCAGAAGGAAAGCCATGCGGATACCGTTCTCATTCGTCTTCCTGGCGGTCGTCCTCGCCGAGATTTCGGGGTTCATCCTGGTCGGCAGGGCAATCGGCGTTTTGCCGACGCTCGCGCTCGTCCTCCTCGGCATGGTCGCGGGGAGCCTGCTCTTGCGCATGCATGGCATCAAGACGCTGATGAAGGTGCGGGCGGATATGGAGGCAGGGCGCACGCCGGCGCGCCCACTCGCCGAGGGTGCCGTGCTCGCCCTTGCCGCGCTTTTGATCATCCTGCCTGGATTCCTGACCGATCTCGTCGGCATCCTCCTCTTCATACCCTTCGTCCGCGAGGCGCTCTGGCGGCTCCTCCGGAGCCGGGTCCAGGTCCGTTCCTTCGGAGCGGATGGCTCCGGCCGACGACCGGACCGCGCGTGGTCGAGCTTGAGCGCGGCGAATACGCCCGGCACCCGCACCCGGAGAGCCCCTGGCGTCGCAGCGGAGGGGACGAGGCGAAGAGGCCCGAGGCGTAGATTGTTCGGCGCGCCCGTGCTAGGCGGACGCGCGAACAGAACAAGGCAAAGACGATGGCCGAAACGGGTGGCAATGGCGGGCAGGCTGGACCCGTTCCCCCTCAGAACCAGACGCAGCCGGCCGGCATTCACGTGCTCGGCCAGTACGTCAAAGACATCTCTTTCGAAAATCCCGGCGCGCCGGCGTCGCTCAAGCCGACCGACCAGTCGCCCAATCTTAACGTCAACGTCAACGTCAACGCGCGGCCGCAATCGCAGACCGATTTCGAGATCGAGCTCAAGCTCGATGCCAAGGCCGTGCGCGGCGATGAAACTCTCTTCATCGTCGAGGTGACCTATGCCGGCTTGTTCCAGATCCGTAACGTTCCGCAGGAGCACATCCACCCGCTGCTCCTGATCGAGTGTCCGCGGCTGCTGTTTCCGTTCGCGCGGCAGATCGTCGCCGACGCGACCAGACAGGGCGGCTTCCCGCCGCTTCTGATCGATCCGGTGGATTTCGCCGCGCTCTATCGGCACCGCCTGGCCGAGGCGAACACGCAGCGGGCGGGCGCGCAACCGAGCTGATCCGCCAAGCGCCAAAAGTTCAGGCGCGCGCCCCAACCGCATTTGCCACTGAGTAGCGCCGCCACAGCGGCGCGTCGCCTAGATCGGCGAGGAAAGCCGCGTGCGCGACAGCGTCTTCGGGGGCGAGGCGCGGCACGAGCGGGCGCGGCCGTGCCTCGACGCCGCGCTGAAGCGCCAGCGTCGCGGTGCCCTGCTGCAACCCCCCGAGAGCCAGCGTCGCCTGCCGGCCGCCGAGGAGCTCGAGGTAGACTTCCGCCAGAATCTGGGCATCGAGGAGTGCGCCATGCAGGGTCCGCGCACTGTTGTCGATGCCATAGCGCGTGCAAAGCGCATCAAGCGTGTTCGGCCCGTTCGGATGACGGCGGCGCGCAAGCAGCAGCGTATCGACGAAGCGATGCTCCTCAATCGGCGCGCGGCCGCAAAGGCCAAGCTCCATGTTGATGAAGCCGCGATCGAAGCCCGCATTGTGCGCAACGAGAGGACTGTCGCCGACGAACTCAATGAAGGCGTCGACGACGTCCTCAAAAGCCGGCTGATCACGGAGAAACGCGTCGGTCAGGCCATGCACCGATACGGCCCCATCGGAGACCGCACGGCGCGGATTGATGTAGCGATGAAAGGTGCGGCCGGTCGGGATGTGGTTGAGAAGCTCGACGCAGCCGATTTCGATCAGCCGGTCGCCTTTCAGGCAGTCGAGGCCGGTCGTTTCGGTATCGAATACGATTTCCCGCATGCCTGATCTTGTGAGTCCGATGCGGTCGGAATGCAAGCCTCGATCGCCGGTTGTCCGCCGATTCAAAGGGTGAAGGCAAGGGCGGCGAGGATCGCGTCGACCGTGCGCGCGGCACGCTCCAGCCCGTGTCCGGAATCGACCAGAAAATGCGCCCGCCGCCGTTTCTCGCCGTCCGGCACCTGGCGCGCGAGGAATGCGTCGAGCCGTTCTTCCGTCATGCCCTGGCGGGCGAGAACGCGCGCGCGTTGCACCGCCGGATCGGCAGTCACCACGACGATCGCGTCGACCCGGCCCGCCGCATCCGGTTTCGAAGAGAAGCGGGATATCGAGCACGACGAGGCGGCGTTGCCGCCGCGCGATGCCGCGCCAGGAACGCCGCCTCGCTCTCGCGCACCAGCGGGTGCACGATCGCCTCGAGTTGAGCGAGCTTGTCCGGATCACCAACGACGTGTTCGGCAAGGCGCGCGCGGTCGACGGCGCCACTCTCGGTGACACCCGGAAACGCCGCCTCGAGAGGCTCGGCCGCGCTGCCGCTATAAAGCCGATGAACCGCGGCGTCGGCATCGTGCACCGGGACGCCGCGCGCCGAAAACATCGCGGCCGTGGTGCTCTTGCCCATGCCGATCGATCCCGTGAGGCCAACGATCAGCACCGCCCTCACCTTTCAAGATCGGCAACGATATGCGCGCGGAGCTCCGCGTCGACCGCCGGCCGCACGCCGAACCAGCGCTCAAACCCCGGCGCCGCCTGATGCAGAAGCATGCCGAGCCCATCGACGACCTTGAGCCCGGCGGACATGGCGCCTCGCAGAAACGGCGTCAGCAAGGGCACATAGACGAGATCGGTCGCGATCGCCGGCTTCTTCGCGGCCTGCCAGGGAACGAGGAGGCCGGCATTTCCGTCCAGCTCGGCCGAGGTGGCATTGACGACGAGATCGGCGGCGGTGATCGCCTCGGCCAAATTGTCGAGCCCGCCGGCGCGAATCATTGGGCCGAACTCTCGGGCCAGCGCCTCGGCGCGCCCCGCTGTTCGGTTCAAAAGCGCGACATGGCTGTAGCCGGCGTCGACAAGCGCCGCGAGGACGGCGCGCGACGCACCGCCGGCGCCGAGGACGAGCGCCGTCGAACCCCTCCGCCATTCCCGGGCCTCTTCATCGAGATTGGTGGCGAACCCATAGACATCGGTGTTGTCGGCATGGATCCGCCCATCCTTGAGCCAGAGCGTATTGGCGGCCTTGAGCTTAGCAGCGACGGCGGTCGCCGAAGCCGCGGCGCGAAACGCCGCTTCCTTGTGCGGGAGCGTCACGTTGCCGCCGACATAGCCCCTTTCTCCCAAATTCCCGAAGAACGCCTCGATCGACTGAGGCGGCACCGCCTCGGCAAGATAGTCCCCGTCGATCCCGTAGCGTGCAAGCCAGAAGCGGTGGATCAGCGGCGAGCGCGAATGCGCGATCGGCCAGCCGACGACGAAGGCCTTCGGCGCGCTCACGCCGCGACCTTCCGGGCGCCGAAGACAAGCATCTTCGTCACGCCGTCTTCCACGTCGCGAGCAGCGCGATCACGGCCGCAGCGGTCTCCTCGATGGAGCGGCGCGTCACGTCGATCACCGGCCAGCCGTAGCGGGCACACATCTTGCGGCTCCAGGTGACTTCCTGGGTCACCTGGTCACGATCGACATAGGAATCGGTCAGCTCATCGGATTTCATCGCGAGAACCCGATGCTGGCGCACCTGCACGATGCGATCGGGACTTGCGACGAGGCCAACGACGAGCGGCTTGCGCGCGCCGATCAGCTCCGCCGGGATCGGCGCGCCGTGCACGAGCGGGATGTTGGCGGCCTTGATGCCGCGATTGGCGAGGTAGATCGAGGTCGGGGTCTTCGAGGTCCGGCTGACGCCGACGAGCACGACATCCGCCTCGGCGAGCGCCTCGAAGTGCTGCCCGTCATCGTGGGCAAGCGTGAAATTCAGCGCATCGATGCGGCGGAAATATTCAGCATCGAGGACATGCTGGGCGCCGACACGGCCTGCCGAGCGCGTGCCAAGATAGGCCTGCAGGGCAGTCAGCACCGGCTCAAGCACCGAGACGCAGGGCACGCCGAGATTGCGACAGCCCTTTTCGATCAGCGCGGCAAGGTCGGCATCGACGAGAGTATAAAGGACGATGCCGGGCGACTGCTCGATCTCCGCGAGCGACTGCTCAACCAGCGCTGAGGTGCGCACCAGCGAATGGATATGCTCTATCGCGTGCGTGTGCTTGTACTGCACCGCCGCCGCGCGCGCGACGGCAATCAGCGTTTCACCGGTCGCATCGGAGATCAGGTGGAGATGGAAATAACGCTGCGTGGGCACATGCGATCCTGTGGAGGAATCCCGCCTCCTTGTTCCCTAGCGGTCATCATGCTCCTGCGATACCGCTTTCACCGAAAGCTTCAACACCTGGATCGGCGGTGGATGAAATAAGGCAGGTCATCTCGCTTCGCGGAATGGCATTTGATCCACAGGCGACTGTGCCCGGGAGGAGCGATATAGATGCCCGCAATCTCGCGCAAAAGCGCCGTGGCCATCGCTCAACTCACATAATCACCAGATCTCGCTTGATGCCCATCCCAGGCGACGGCCATCCGGCACAGATTGTGAAGAAACGATAATCCCTCTAATTCAGGCCCTAACAGTAATAGAAGCCATCGATAAGAGTCTCTTAAGGAAGATGATTGCCGCGTGAGCGAGAGCTCGAAACTGCTGAGGGTTCTCGCTGGCGAGCCGGTCGATCCGCCGCCGATCTGGCTGATGCGGCAGGCCGGGCGCTACCTTCCAGAATACCGCAAGCTGCGAAAGGAGGTGGGTTCCTTCCTTGAGCTCTGCTTTACGCCGGAACTCGCGGCCGAGGTGACGTTGCAGCCGGTGCGGCGGTTTGATTTCGATGCCGCGATCATCTTCTCCGACATTCTCGTTGTTCCGCACGCGCTTGGGCAGAGTGTGCATTTTGAGGAGGGCGAGGGCCCGCAGCTGTCGCCCCTTCCCTCCGACTTCGGTGCGCTTCAGACGAACGGCATTGCCGAGAAGCTTGGGCCCGTCTTCGAGACTGTGCGGCTGACGCGGAAAGCGCTCTCCAGCGACAAGGCGGTGATCGGCTTTTGCGGGGCGCCTTGGACGGTTGCGACCTATATGGTTGCCGGACGGGGAACGACGGAGCATGTCGCGGCGCGGCGCTTGGCGCTTGAGAACCCGGATCGGTTCCAAGGTTTGGTGGATATATTGGTCGAGGCGTCGGTCGCCTATCTGGTCGGCCAGATTGATGCCGGCGCCGATGCCGTGAAGATATTCGATAGCTGGGCCGGTATTCTCGACGCCGAGGAATTCGAGCGCTGGGCAATCGATCCGGTGCGCCTGATCGTGAAGCGAGTGAATGCCCTGCGGCCTGGTGTTCCGATCATTGCGTTTCCACGCGGCGCGAGCGTGCGGCTCAGAATGTTTGCCGAGATGACCGGCGCGACCGGCATCGCGGTCGACTCGACGCTTCCGATGTACGAGGCAGCCGAGCTTGTACGACGTCGACGGCACTGCAGGGTAATCTCGATCCGCTGCGCCTGGTGGTCGGAGGGTCGGCGCTCGACCAGGGTATCCTTCAGATACTCTCAGCCATGGAGGGCCGGCCGCATATCTTCAATCTCGGTCACGGCATTACGCCGGACACGCCGATCAAGAATGTTGCGCAGCTCGTCAAGCGCGTGCGCCGCGGGTGATCGGTCCGATGCTTTGGGTGAAATCGCTGCACGTGATTTCGGTGATCGCCTGGATGGCGGCGCTCCTCTATCTGCCGCGGCTGATGGTCTACCATGCGGAGAGCACGCCCGGCTCGGAGAAGTCGGAGACGTTCAAGGTGATGGAGCGGCGGCTTCTTCGCGGGATCGCGACGCCGGCGATGGTCGCGTCCTGGGTCTTCGGGCTGTGGATGGCGTGGCTCATCGGCGCCTGGGGCGACGGCTGGTTTTACGCCAAGCTTGTCTGCGTGCTTCTGCTCTCTGGCTATCACGGGGTTCTCGCCCGCTGGGTGCGAAGTTTGCGGCGGATCGGAACGTGCGCCCGGCGCGGTTCTACCGGATTGCCAACGAGGTTCCGACGCTCTTGATGATTGCGATCGTCATCCTGGTCGGTTGTGAAGCCGTTCTGAGAAAGAGGCTTGTCTCGGGTCGGCCGGGTCGCTATCTAGGGCTTGCGCCTGCGTGAAAATGCGCGCAAGGACGCGGACCCGCGCCTGCGGCGGGTGATCAAAACGCGGCCGCGTTTACCACTCCCCTCTCCCGCTTCTTTTCCCCGCCGGGACTTATTCCATGCATGAAATGAAGCTTCAGGACCTGAAGTCCAAATCGCCGACCGAGCTTCTCAGCTTTGCCGAGGAGCACGAGGTCGAGAACGCCAACACGCTGCGCAAGCAGGAGCTGATGTTCGCCATTCTCAAGAAGCTCGCCGACAACGAGGTCGATATCATCGGCGAAGGCGTCGTGGAGGTGCTGCAGGACGGCTTCGGCTTCCTGCGCTCGCCCGACGCGAACTATCTGCCCGGCCCCGACGACATCTACATCTCGCCGTCGCAGATCCGGCGCTTCTCGCTTCGGACCGGCGACACGGTCGAGGGGCAAATCCGCAGCCCGAAGGAAGGCGAGCGCTATTTCGCGCTGCTCAAGGTCAACCGGATCAACTTCGAGGATCCCGAAAAGGCGCGCCACAAGGTGCACTTCGACAATCTGACGCCGCTCTATCCCGACGAGCGCTTCAAGATGGAGGTCGAGGACCCGACGCGGAAGGACATGACCGCACGCGTCATCGATCTCGTCGCGCCGCTCGGCAAGGGCCAGCGCGCGCTGATCGTCGCGCAGCCGCGCACCGGCAAGACGGTGATCCTGCAGAACATCGCGCACTCGATCACGGCCAACCATCCGGAGTGCTACCTGATCGTGCTGCTGATCGACGAACGGCCCGAGGAAGTCACCGACATGCAGCGGTCGGTGAAGGGCGAGGTCATCTCCTCGACCTTCGACGAGCCGGCATCGCGTCACGTGCAGGTCGCCGAGATGGTGATCGAGAAGGCGAAGCGCCTCGTCGAGCACGGGCGCGACGTCGTGATCCTGCTCGATTCGATCACGCGCCTCGGCCGCGCCTACAACACCGTCGTCCCGTCCTCCGGCAAGGTGCTGACCGGCGGCGTCGACGCCAACGCGCTGCAACGGCCGAAGCGCTTCTTCGGCGCGGCGCGCAATATCGAGGAAGGCGGGTCGCTGACGATCATCGCGACGGCGCTGATCGATACCGGCAGCCGCATGGACGAAGTGATCTTCGAAGAGTTCAAGGGCACCGGCAACTCCGAAATCGTGCTCGACCGCAAGGTCGCCGACAAGCGCATCTTCCCGGCGATGGACATCCTGAAGTCCGGCACGCGCAAGGAAGAGCTGCTCGTTCCGAAGGGCGAGCTTCGAAGATCTTCGTGCTTCGCCGCATTCTCTCCTCGATGGGCGTCGTCGACGCGATCGAGTTCCTGCTCGACAAGCTGAAGCAGACGAAGACGAACGCGGAGTTCTTCGATTCGATGAATACCTAGAAGCGCTGGACGCTCCGACGGAATCGGAGCTGCGCTCCAGGTGTTCGTTTGCGCATCGGATTCTCGCAAAGCGGTTCGCATTTTTGGGCCGACGCTTTGCCGCGGGTGCGGGCTCGGTTCACGCGAGCCGCAGCCCGCAGTGCTTGGCGAAGTGGCGGAAATCGCGGTCGCGCGTGATGAGCGGCGACGTCGTGGTCGATGCAGGACTGCGCGATCAGCGCATCGGGAAGCCGCGCACGGAGCCGCTGCGTCAGAGACTGTCGAACGCGTGGTAGCTGCGGCGCGCATCCAATAGCCCTCCGTGATCTCGAAGGTCGGCAAGCGAAGCACGATTGCCCGCTGCTCGGCCGGGAGCTGTGGGCTCTGACAGGATCTCCGTCAGCACGACTCGGGCGAAGCGCCACATTCCGGAAGGGCAGACTCGATCCAAGCGACTTCGACGTCGGCGCCGCCTGTCGCCCTGAATGAATGCGATCCAGCGTCGAATCTGTCGACGGCTACCACTTTCGGTCTTCTCGAAGCTCATCGAGGTCGATGGTGAATTTGAACGTGCCGCGGAGTTTCGCGAGGCTCTCGCTGCGCTTGGACCTGGGCAAGCCGCTGCAGCGCTGTGTCGCACGGTCTCCGTCATGCCCTCGCCGGTCAGCTCCTGCGCTTTTTCGAGGTCGTCCTCGGGCACTTGGACTGTGATCTTGCGAAACTCGCTCATGCCGATTTATCTTACCATAACTCGTGCTGGCGCTGGAAGCTGGTCACGATGGCCAGCATTCGAGCTCGCGCCGCGTTTCTGCGAGAGCCGCGCGCCGCCGTCTTCGGTGACGATCTCCGGCAGGCAGCGGAAGGCGTCGCAGAGGAAGAGCGCCGCCGCTCCGCGCGTCGGGCGTTTGCCCACGGCCGGATGGCCGGGCCGGATCTGTCTCCGGCTTCGCCCGCGCCACGAAGAAGCGCCGGGATCGGCTTCGGCAAGCGCTGCGCGGGTGAGCGCGTCGGCTTCTCTCCCTCCCCCATGACGAAGGCCAGGCGGCCGCGAAGCGCGTATCGAAGGCCGACTGTTGGCTCGCGCGTGCCGACGACGTCCCGGCGTGATTTAGCTGCAAGATGGCCAGGAGCCGGTCGGCGTGCGCGCGATAGGACGCGTCGCCGGTCAGCATGAAGAGCGTCGCGGCATTCGCCGCCATCGTGCCGGTCGCGGCAGGCGTTGCCTCGTCGGTCAACGACAGTGAGGCGGCGATGAGCGGCGGCGCGTCATCGGCGGCGAGGCTGTAGGCAGACGCGATTTCGACGAAGTGATGCTGCCGAGCGGCTGCGAACCATGTCTCGGCGCGGTCGATGAACGTCGAATCGCCTTCGAACGCGAAGAGCGCCAGCGCGGCACGGATCATGTTGGCGTAGTCGGTCGCGACGCCGGGAAAGACGCGATCGTCGCCGAGCGCCGAATGCGCCAGGCGGTCGTCCGTCCGACATCGATTCAGCCACGAAACGGAAGGCGGCGAGCGCGGCGTTGCGCGCCGCGGCGCTGACGTTGACGCGAGCGGCAGCAGCCAGCCCGGCGATCGCGAGCCCGTTCCAGTCGGCGAGCACCTTGTCGTCGCGCGGAGGCTGCGGCCGGTGGCTGCGCCGGCCAAGGAGCTTTGCCCGAAGCGCCGCAAGCTCTTCTTCGCGCGCGTCGCCGAGCCAATCGCGCGCCGCTGGCAGGAGACGGTTAAGGATAATCTTTCCTTCCCAGTTTCCGGCGGGCGACGCGTCGTAGATCGCGGCGAAGGATGCGAGGTCGTCGCCGAGGATTTCCTGCAGCTCGTCGAACGACCAGGTGTAGGTCAGGCCTTCCTCGTGGTCGGTGTCGGCGTCGAGGCTCGCGGCGAAGCCGCCGGCCGGGAGCTGCATCTCGCGCGCCAGCCATCCGACCGTCTCGTCGATTCGCATCCGAAACAATGGCTGCGGGGTCTCTTGCTGGGCGAACGACAGCACCCAAAGAAGAAGCCCGTTGTCGTAAAGCATCTTCTCGAAATGCGGGACGAGCCAGCGATCGTCGATGGCGTAGCGGGCGAAGCCGCCGCCGACGTGGTCATAGATCCCGCCCTGGCAGAGATTGACGAGCGTCGTCGACAACGGCGGAGCGGTAGTCCGCGTTGCCGGTTCGGCGGAAGGCACGCCACAGGAGCTCCAGGACGACGGGGTTGGGAAATTTCGGCGCGCCGTTGAAGCTGCCGCGCGCATGGTCCCAAACCGACAGGATCGTTTGCGGCGGAATCGTCGAGAAGGCCGGATCGGGCGAGCCGGGCGAGGGGGTGATCGGCTGGTTCAGGTGCGCGCGAAGCGCCGCGGCGTTCTTTGTGACGGCCTCGTCCTTGACGTCCAGGCGGCCGCGATGGCGCCGAGAAGCTGGCGGAAGCCGGCCGGCCGAAGCGCGGCTCCGGCGGGAAATAGGTTCCGCCCCAGAACGGCTCGGCGTCGGGCGTCAGGAACATCGTCAGCGGCCAGCCGCCTTGCTCGCCGAGCGCATGCAGGGCGCGCATGTAGATCTGGTCGACCTCCGGGCTTTCCTCCCGGTCAACCTTAATGGAGACGAAATCCGCGGTTGAGCAGCGCCGCCGTCGCCGGGTCGCTGAAGCTCTCGCGCGCCATGACATGGCACCAATGGCAGGCGGCGTAGCCGATCGAGAGATGCACCGGCACATTGCGGCGCTTCGCCTCGGCGAAGGCCTCTGGTATCCACGGCCACCAGTCGACCGGGTTGTCGGCGTGCTGGCGAAGATAGGGGCTGGTGGAGCCTGCCAGGCGGTTCATCATTCCTCGGCAAAGCGGATTTCGATGGATAGCATATACGCTCTGTCAAGCGGCGCCGTTCCGGCCGGCGTCGCGGTGATCCGGATATCCGGGCCACGGGCCGGGGAGGCGCTCGAGGCGCTTATCGGGGCGCTGCCGGAGCCGCGGCGCGCGGCGCTCCGAAACATCAGCGGCGCCGGCGAAGGGACGAGGTCATCGACCAGGGGCTGGTGCTGTGGTTCCCGGGGCCGAGGAGCGAGACCGGCGAGGACATGGCCGAGCTGCAGGTGCATGGGGGCAGGGCGGTCGTCCAGGCGCTTTTCGATGTTCTCGCCGCGCTCGGGCTGCGTCTCGCGCGGCCGGGCGAGTTTCTCCGCCGGGCCTTCGATGGCGGCAAGCTCGATCTGACCGAGGTGGAGGGGCTCGCCGATCTGATCGCGGCCGAGACGGAAGTGCAGCGCCGTCAGGCCCTGGGTCAGGCGCGGGGCGGGCTTGCAGGGCGCGCCGAGGCCTGGCGGCAGGCTCTGATCGATCTTCGGGCGGCGATCGAGGCGCGGCTCGATTTCTCCGACGAGGGCGACGTAAGCGAGGCGCTGCCGCCCGAGTTTGGCAAGAGCATCGCGGCGGTGCGGGCCGAGATGCGGGAGGCGCTTGCCGGGGCGCGGTCCGGCGCGCGGGTTCGTGAAGGCTTTCGCGTGGCGATCCTCGGGCGGCCGAACGCCGGAAAATCGTCGCTCCTGAACGCGCTGTCGCGCCGCGACGTGGCGATCGTTACGGAGGAGCCGGGGACGACGCGCGACGTGCTCGAAGTGCCGCTCGATCTCGGCGGCTATCCGGTCGCTGCTTTTCGACACGGCGGGGCTGAGAGAGACGGCTTCGGCGGCCGAGACGGAGGGCGTCCGCCGCGCGCGGCTGACGGCCGAGGCGGCCGACCTGATCCTCTGGCTCGAAGACGCGAGCGCGCCGGGCGAGGGGGCGCTTGACGTTCCCGATCGGCCGACCTGGCGGATCGCGACGAAGCTCGATCTCGCGCCGGCACCTGCGGGGACTGAGCTCGGGATATCGGTCAAGACCGGGGAGGGCCTCCAGACGCTCCTTGACCGGCTTTCGTCGGCCGCGGCGGAGGGTTTGGGCGCCGGCAACGCGCTGGTCACGCGGGAGCGGCAGAAGGAAGCGATCGGGGAGGCGGTCGCGGCGCTCTCCGCCGCGCCAGCGTCCGCCGACGAGATCACGGCGGACTTGCTGCGGGCGGCGAGCGAGGCTATTGGCCGGCTGAGCGGGCGCGTCGACGTCGAAGACGTGCTCGACCGGCTGTTCAGCGAGTTCTGCATCGGGAAATAGGTTTCACGTAAAACCTCGATGGCCGCATTAGGGGCGTTCCACGTGAAACCGAGGACGCCATGATCAAGCGGCGGATGTCATCGTCGTGGGAGGAGGGCACGCCGGCGCAGAAGCCGCGGCGGCGGCGGCCCGATTCGGCGCCGATACGATTCTGGTCACGCATCGGTTCGCAACCATCGGCGAGATGTCCTGCAACCCCGCGATCGGCGGGCTCGGCAAGGGCCATCTCGTGCGCGAGGTCGATGCGCTCGACGGCCTGATGGGCCGCGTCGCCGACAGGGCCGGCATCCAGTTCCGCGTGCTCAACCGCCGCAAGGGGCCGGCCGTGCGAGGCCCGCGCGCGCAGGCCGACCGGGCGCTCTACCGCGCCGCCATGCAGGCGGAGATCGCGGAACCAGGCGGGGCTCCGGGTCGTGGAGGGCGAAGTCGCCGATCTTCTCGTCGACCGGCGGGCGCGTGAGCCGGCGTCAGGCTGAAGGACGGGCGCAAGATCACCGCCGCGGCCGTCGTGCTGACGACCGGCACGTTCCTCTCCGGGCTGATCCATCTCGGCGAGAAGACGACGCCGGCGGGCCGCTACGGCGAGGCGCCGAGCGGTCGGGCTCTCCGAGACGCTCCGCCGCGTCGGTCTCAGGCTCGGCCGGCTGAAGACCGGCACGCCGCCGCGACTCGACGGCCGGACGATCGACTGGGCGAGCCTTGAGCGCCAGCCCGGCGACGAGCCGCCGGAACCGTTCTCGGCGCTGACAGTCGCAATCACGACGCCGCAGGTCGTCTGCCACATCACGCGGACCACTGCGGAAACGCATCGCATCATCCGCGGTAACCTTAACCGCTCGGCCATGTATTCCGGCCGCATCGCGAGCCGCGGCCCGCGCTATTGCCCGTCGATCGAGGACAAGATCGTCCGCTTCGCCGACCGCGACAGCCACCAGATCTTCCTCGAGCCGGAGGGGCTCGACGATCACACCATCTATCCGAACGGCATCTCCACCTCGCTGCCGGAGGACGTGCAGCTCGCCCTCGTTCGCTCGATGCCGGGGCTTGAGCGCGCCGAGATCCTGCGGCCCGGCTACGCGATCGAATACGACCATATCGATCCGCGCGAGCTCTCGCCGACGCTCGAATGCCTGAAGCTGCCCGGGCTCTATCTCGCCGGCCAGATCAACGGCACGACCGGCTACGAGGAAGCGGCGGCGCAGGGGCTGGTCGCAGGGCTCAACGCGGCGCGCGCCGCCGGCGATGCGGCGGCGGTCACCGTCGGCCGCGCCGACGGCTATCTCGGCGTGATGATCGACGACCTCGTGACGCGCGGGGTCAGCGAGCCCTATCGCATGTTCACCTCGCGCGCCGAGTACCGGCTGTCGCTCCGCGCCGACAACGCCGACCAGCGGCTGACGCCGCTCGGCATTGCGGCGGGATGCGTCGGAACGGAGCGGGCGCGGGTCTTTGCGGCCAAGGCGGAGGCGCTCGCGAGCGCGCGGCGGCTGCTGGACGGGCTGACGCTGACGCCAGCGGAAGCCGCGCGGCATGACCTTCACGTCAACCAGGACGGCGTCCGCCGCTCGGCGCTTCGATCTCCTGGCCCATCCGGACGTTGACGCTCGGCCGGCTCGCCGCGATCTGGCCGGAGATCGCGTCGATCGCGACGCCGATCGCCGAGCAGATCCGCATCGACGCGCAATACGCCGTCTATCTGAAGCGTCAGCAGGCTGACGTTGACGCGATGCGGCGGGACGAGGCGCTCGAGCTCCCGCCGACCTCGACTACGCCGCGATCGGCGGGCTCTCCACCGAGGTCGCGCCAGAAGCTGCCGCCGTGCGTCCGGCAAACCTCGGCCAGGCCGGCCGCATCGACGGCGTCACGCCCGCGGCGCTGACGCGGCTTCTGTGCTACGTCAAGCGCCGGCCCGACCGGCCGGCCGCAGTGTCGCGTGACGCGCGCACGGCCGCGGATGCGCTCGCCCGCTTCGCGCTTCGTCACCGACGACTGCGCGAGCGCGACCTCGAGCGCTTCGTCGCGCTCCTCGCTGAATGGCAGCGGGCGCACAATCTCGTCGCGCCGGCGACGCTCGCCGACGTCTGGACGCGGCACGTCGCCGACAGCCTGCAGCTCCTCGACCATGCGCCGGAATTCCGCGACTGGGTCGATCTTGGGAGCGGCGCCGGGTTTCCCGGGCTCGTCGTCGCGATCGCCTCGCAAGGCGCTGCCGGAGCGGCATTTCACGCTGGTCGAATCGAACCGCAAGAAGGCCGCGTTCCTGCGCGCCGCGATCCGGGAGACCGGGCGCGAATGCGAGCGTGGCGGCACGAGCGGATCGAGGCGCATGGCCGGAAATGGCCGGGCGGCGCGGACATCGTCTCGGCGCGCGCGCTTGCGCCGCTTGCCGCAATCTGCTCGCGCTCGCAGCGCCTTACCTCCACGCGGCAGAGCGTGATGCTCTTCCTGAAGGGCCAGGATTTTGTGCAGGAGCTCGAAGCAGCGTCTCAGTCCTTCGCCTTCGATGTGGTAGACTATCGCGAGCGCGACGGATTCGGGCGGTCGCGTTCTCGCCATCCGGCATCTCCGCCCCAAGGGGCCGCGGCCATGAACATGAGCGACAGGCTTCCGGAGCGTCCGCGCGTGCTGGCGCTTGCCAACCAGAAGGGCGGGGTGGGCAAGACCACGACGGCGATCAATCTCGGCACGGCGCTCGCGGCGATCGACGAGACGGTGCTGATCGTCGACATCGATCCGCAGGGCAACGCCTCGACCGGGCTCGGCGTGGAGCGCGAACACCGACGCGCCGTCGACCTACGACGTGCTGGTCGGCGACGCGTCGCTCGCGGAGGCGTCGGTCGAGACGGCCGTGCCGCGGCTCGACATCGTGCCCTCGACGCTCGATCTCCTCGGCGTCGAGCTGGAGATCGCCGGCGATGCC
Organism: uncultured Alphaproteobacteria bacterium; assembly: GCA_963750115.1. Classification (GTDB taxonomy): domain Bacteria; phylum Pseudomonadota; class Alphaproteobacteria; order Rhizobiales; family Afifellaceae; genus DASWJZ01. The sequence goes on from CAVVPM010000018.1 coordinate 163,154, forward strand.
GGACCGAAATTTCCGGCTGCGCAAGGCCGTCTCGGCGCTGCCGATGGAGCCGCGCGGAGGCCGCCTATACCTACGTGCTGGTCGACTGCCCGCCTTCGCTCAATCTCCTCACGATCAACGCCATGGCGGCGAGCCACGCCGTGCTGGTGCCGCTGCAATGCGAGTTCTTCGCGCTCGAAGGCCTGAGCCAGATACTCTCGACGGTGGAGCGCGTGCGCGCCGGGCTCAACCCGCAGCTTTCGCATCCACGGCATCGTGCTCACCATGTTCGACGGCCGGAACAAGCTGTCGGGCCAGGTGGTGGACGACGTGCGCGCGCATATGGGCGACAAGGTCTATCGCACCGTGATCCCGCGCAACGTGCGCATCTCCGAGGCGCCGTCGCATGGCAAGCCGGCGCTCCTCTACGATCTGAAATGCGCCGGCAGCCAAGCCTATCTGAGGCTCGCCAGCGAGATCATCCAGCGCGAAAGCGACGCTCCGCGCGGCGTGACGCGAAGAGGCTAAGGGAGAGACGCTTGGCAGTGGAACCGAAGCGACGCCTGGGCCGCGGGCTCGACGCGCTGCTCGGCGCCTATCCCGCGAGCGAGCCGGAGCTCAGGGTCGCGCGCGGAGGGCGGGCGGCGCACGCTGCCGATCGATCTGATCGACCGCAATCCGCGCAACCCGCGGCGCGACTTTCGCGACGAGGAGCTTGCCGAGCTGGCGGACTCGGTGAAGCGGCACGGCATCGTGCAGCCGATCGCCGTGCGCTGCGCGTCGGCGAGCGCTACGAGATCATCGCCGGCGAGCGGCGCTGGCGTGCGGCGCAGCGCGCCGGCCTGCACGACGTGCCCGTCACCATCCTCGATGTCTCCGACAGCGAGGCGCTCGAAGTCGCGATCGTGGAGAACGTGCAGCGCGCCGACCTCAATCCGGTTGAGGAGGCGCGCGGCTATCAGGCGCTGATCGCGGAGTTCGGCTATACGCAGGCGACGCTCGGCGAGACGATCGGCAAGAGCCGCGTGCACGTCACGAACACGCTGCGGCTGCTGAAGCTGCCGCCGGCCAGTGCTCGAGCATGCTGGAAGCGGGAACGCTTGTCCGCCGGCCACGGGCGCGCGCTGCTCGCATCGCCCGACCCGGAGAGGCTGCGCGAAGATCGTCGTCGCCAAGGGCCTCTCGGTGCGCGAGGCGGAGCGCCTGGCGCAGCCGCGCGAGCGCGAAGAGGCCTGGACCGCAAGACGGCGTCAGGAACGCCGACATCGCGGCGCTGGAAAAGGAGCTTCCGACCTGCTCGGGATGAAGGTCGCGCTCAGCAGCGGCGAGAGCGGGCGCGGCGAGATCAGCATCGCCTATCGCGATCTCGAGCAGCTCGATGCGGATCTGCCGCAAGCTGCAGCGGCGTAGCTCGTCTATCCGAGACTAGCGCTTAGGTCGCGTCAGCGCGCCTGCCTTCAGCCGCCGCGCGGTCGAGCGCGATGTCGTGCAGCGCTTCGGAGATCGCCGCCATCTTCGAGCGCCGGCTGCAGGCGCATCAGCATCACCGCGCGGTCGATGCGCTGGCGCGCGTCGACGATCGCATCGCTCGGCCAGCGCTCGATCTCCGCCTCGACCGTCGGGCGGCGTCGGCCGAAGATCGGCGGGCGCGCGGAATCGACGCCCGCGACGGCCGCTCGCCGGCATCGACGGCGGCGCGCAGCGATCTGCAGCTGCATGAGATGGCGAAGCGCCAACGCGCCGAGCGCCGACGGCGAGCCGCCTTCCGCGCGCAGGCGCGCGAGCGTCGTCTCCAGCGCTTCGTTGTCGCCGAGAAGCGCGGCGTCGATCGCGTGGTCGGTCTTCGCGGCGGTCGTGTCGCCGACGATCGCCTCGACGGCGTCGACGGTGACGTGTCTTCTGTCGCCGAGATAGAGGAAGAGCTTCTCCAGCTCGCCGCGGATCGCCAGCCGGTCGCCGCCGAGATTCTCGAAAGCAGCTCGAGCGCCGCCGGGCTCGATCGTCATGCCGGCCTCTTCGGCGGCGGCCTGGATGAGCGCGGCGAGCTCATCGCCTTCGAGCGGATAGGTCGGGATCGGCGACGGCGCTGCTTCGACGCTTCGAAGGCCTTGCGGAGCGGGCTCGACGGCGAAAGCTCGCCGGCCTCGACGATGAGCCAGGCCGCCTCGGGCGGCCGCGTCGAGGAGCGGCTGCAGCGCGCCGATGACGTTGTGGCGGCCGTCGAGGACGCGAAGCGCGATCACCGGCTCGCCGCCGAAGAGCGAGGCCGAATAGGCTTCGTCGGCGACGCGGCCCGGGATCGACGGAGAGCTCGTCGGAGCCGATCTCGCAGCACCCGTCGCCGCCGCCGCGCATGCAGCGCGACGCGCTCGACGAGCCGCGCGCGCTCGGTGATCGCGCCGGCGTCGCTGCCGTAGATGAGGAAGAGCCGGACGCCCTCAGGCGGCGAGGCGAGGTAGCGGTCGGCGTCGTGCGCCTTGACGGTGAGCCATCGGCTCGGCGCCTCGCCATTCTCGGTCCGCGACCGAGTACCTGGGCAGTCATGCGCTAGTGGCGTCGCGAAATAGGCGGCGAGCCGCGCCTGGGTCAGCTCGGCGAGCGACTTGGCAAGGCGATCCTCGGCGTCGCGCTCGGCGCGGATGTTGGAAAAGCTCTGCGAAGAGCGCGTGTAGGAGTCGAGTCGAGGTGACGCTGGCGCCGAAGAGCGACTCGTCGGTCGTCGCGTCCTTCAGCAGGAACGAGACGCTGCCGGTCAGCTGGTAGAGGTTGGGCGTGCCGGTGCCGCGCTCGAGCAAAGTGCGCCTGCTCGCGCACGGTCATGCGGTAGATGAGCCTGTAGCGCGGGCTCGGCGCCTTCGCCGCCGCCGCGCAAGCCCGAAGAGGAGCGCATTGCGGATAGACCTGCTCGACGCGGCTGCGTCGGCTCCTGGACGGCGATTGCCGGAAGGTCGGCCTGCGGCCCGGCGCTCGCCGACGGCCGGTCGCGTAGAGCGGGCGGACCTGGCAGCCGGCAAGGCCGAAAAGCGCCAGCGAAGCAGCAATGCGGCGGCGAGGCGGCGGCTCAGGCGACGACATTGACGATCCGGTTCGGCACGACGACGACGCGCCGCGGCGGGCGGCCCTCCAGGAAGCGCTGAACGGGCTCAAGCGCAAGCGCCGCTTTCTCGACCTCGGCATTCGGCGCGTCGATGGCGACCGTCAGCTCCGCGCGCTTCTTGCCGTTCACCTGCACGGGAAGGAGCACGGTGTCGACCTGCAGCAGGTCGGCCTCGACCTCCGGCCATGCGGTCTCGGCGACCAGGCGTCTCGTGGCCGAGCGTCTTCCAGCACTCCTCGGCGAGATGCGGCATCATCGGCGCGAGCATCAGGATCAGCGCCTCGGCGGCTTCGCGCAGCGCCCAGCCGAAATCGGGTCGCGCCCGCCGTCGGCCGCGGCGGTCAGCACGTTGGTCAGCTCGTAGAGCTGCGCCACGGCGCGGTTGAAGCGCAGCCGCTCGATGTCGTGCGTGACCGTGTCGATGGTGCGGTGGACGTGGCGGCGAAGCTCGAGCGCGCGCTCGCCGAAAGATCGCCGGGCGCGGCAGGTCCGGCGGCGGCAGCTCTGCCGGCGAGGCGCGTGACAGCCGCCAGACGCGCTGCACGAAGCGGTGCGCGCCCTCGACGCCGGCCGCCGTCCAGATCACGTCGCGCTCCGGCGGCGAATCGGAGAGCATGAACCAGCGCGCCGTGTCGGCGCCGTAGGTCTCGATGATGTCGGACGGGTCGACGGTGTTCTGCTTCGACTTCGACATCTTCTCGATCGGGCCGATCTCGATCGGCGTCGCCGGTCGCGATCGGCGACGGCGCTGCCGCTCGTCGCCGTCGCCCTCGATGCGCACCTCGGCGGGCTCCAGCCATTCGCCCTTCGGCGCTGCGGTAGGTCTCGTGCACGACCATGCCCTGCGTGAAGAGCCCGGCGAACGGCTCGTCGAGACCGACATGGCCGGTCTTCTTCATGCGCGCGCGTGAAGAAGCGCGAATAGAGGAGGTGCAGGATCGCGTGCTCGATGCCGCCGATATACTGGTCGACCGGCAGCCAGCGATCGGCGGCCGCGCGGTCGGTCGGCGTCTTCGCGTGCGGCGCGGTGAAGCGGGCGAAATACCAGGACGAGTCGACGAAGGTGTCCATCGTGTCGGTCTCGCGCTTCGCCGGTCCGCCGCATTTCGGGCAGGCGACGTCGCGCCAGGTCGGATGGCGGTCGAGCGGGTTGCCGGGCCGGTCGAAGTCGACGTCGTCCGGGAAGCGTCACCGGCAGGTCCTCGCGCCTGCACCGGCACCACGCCGCAGGTCGGGCAATGGATCATCGGGATCGGGCAGCCCCAGTAGCGCTGGCGCGAGATGCCCCAGTCGCGCAGGCGGTACTGGACCTCGGCGCCGGCCCCAGCCCTTCTCCTCGAAAAGCGCAAGGGTGCGGTCCATCGCCTCCTGGCAGGTGATCTCGACGCCGGGCTCGCCGGACCACTGGACGTAGCGGACCTTCTGCGACTTCGGCGGCACGAAGGCGGTGTCCTCGACGCGCTTGCCGGTGTCCGCCGGCACGAAGACGTCGATGACCGGCAGGCCGTATTTGCGCGCGAAGTCGAGGTCGCGCTGGTCGTGCGCCGGGCAGCCGATGATGGCGCCGGTGCCGTAGTCCATCAGCACGAAGTTGGCGATGTAGAGCGGCAGCTCCCAGGTCGGGTCGGCCGGATGCGTGACCTTGATGCCGGTGTCGTAGCCGAGCTTCTCGGCCGCCTCGATCGCCGCCTCCGAGGTGCCGAGATGATGGCAGAGCTCGATGAAGTCGGCGGCCTCCTTGCTGCGTCTTGGCGAGCGCGCGGGCAAGCGGATGGTCGGGAGCGACGGCGGCGAAGGTCGGCCCGAACATGGTGTCGGGGCGCGTGGTGAAGATCGGCAGCGTCTCGAAGCCCTCGGGCGCGCCCTTCAGGCCGAACTCGAAATGCAGGCCGACCGAACGGCCGATCCAGTTCTCCTGCATCAGCCGAACCTTGTCGGGCCAGCGGTCGAGCGTTTCAGGGCCTCGAGCAGCTCTTCGCTGTATGCGGTGATGGTCAGGAACCACTGCGTCAGCTCGCGCTGCTCGACCTCCGCGCCGGAGCGCCAGCCGCGTCCGTCGATCACCTGCTCGTTGGCGAGCACGGTCTGGTCGACCGGGTCCCAGTTCACCTTCGCGGTCTTGCGCGCGACGAGGCCGGCGTCGAGGAAATCGAGGAAGAGCGCTGCTGCTCCGCGTAATATCGACGTCGCAGGTGGCGAACTCGCGGCTCCAGTCGAGCGACAGGCCCATCGATCTTCAGCTGCGCGCGCATCGCCGCGATGTTGTCGTAGGTCCAGGCCTTCGGATGGACCTTGTTCTGCATCGCGGCGTTCTCCGCCGGCAGGCCGAAGGCGTCCCAGCCCATCGGATGCAGCACGTTGAAGCCGCGCGCCCGCGCGATAGCGCGCCAGGACGTCGCCCATCGCGTAGTTGCGGACGTGGCCCATGTGGATGCGCCCGGACGGGTAGGGGAACATCTCCAGCACGTAGTATTTCGGGCGCGGGTCCTCGGTCGGCGTCTCGAACAGGCGGCGCTCGGCCCAGACGGACTGCCAGCGCGGCTCGACGACACGCGGATTGTAGCGCTCGGTGGACATCGAGTTCAGACCGGCTCCGGAAGCGGCGTGACCTTCACCTGAATTTCGCCGGGCGGTCAACATTCGCGCGGCGATTTGCCGCTTGCCGGGCGCGTCGTGTTAGCGCGCGCGGTCCGGAGGCATCGATGGCGGACGCCGCACGAAGGCTTGGGGAGGTGAAGGCGCGGATTGCGGCGGCGGCGCGGCCGCGCCGGCCGCGATCCGGCCGCAGATCACGCTGATCGCCGTGTCGAAGACCTTCGACGCCGAGGCGATCGAGCCGGTGCTTGCCGCCGGGCAGCGCGAGTTCGGCGAGAACCGGGTGCAGGAGGCGGAGGGGAAGTGGCCGCCGCTGCGCGAGCGCCATCCCGACGTCCGGCTGCATCTGATCGGCCCGCTGCAGACCAACAAGGTGCGCGAGGCGGTCGCGCTCTTCGACGCGATCCATACGCTCGACCGCGACAAGCTCGCCGCGGTGCTTGCCAAGGAGATGGCGCGGCAGGGGCGACGCGCCTTCGCTCTTCGTGCAGGTGAATACCGGCGACGAGCCGCAAAAGGCCGGCGTGCGCCAGGCGAGGCGGCGGCTTTCGTCGCGCGCTGCCGCGAGACGCATGGGCTGCGATCGAGGGGCTGATGTGCATTCCGCCGCTCGCCGACGATCCGGTCCCGCATTTCGAGCTGCTTGCGGCGGCTTGCGGGCGACATCGGCCTTGAGGTCGCTGTCAATGGGGATGAGCGCCGATTTCGAGGCCGCGATCGCGCATGGCGCCACGCATGTCAGGGTCGGAAGCGCGATTTTCGGGACGCGGGGCTGAAAGCGCAGCGCTCGACCTTATGCGGCCTTTCGTTACCATCTTCGGGCGAATCGGCCGTCCGCGGTTTAGCCGATCCTTAAGCCACTCCTGCGATAGTGCAGCACGGAGAAATCGAACTCGTTGCGGACGAGCCTATCAGATATAGGAGCGGCGCGGAATCGCGCCGTCCCGTGCTGCGGGGGCATCAGTGCAGCCAAGTCAGTTCGCGATTCAGCAGCGTCCGCGAGCGCCTTTGCGCGCGCGGCACAGCCAGCCCGCTCGGGCATGTCGTTTCGGTCAGCGGCTCGCGCGCGGTCGTCGCGGTCGACAGGAGCGCTGCAACAGCGCCACGGCGATCCGCTCTCGGTCGGCAAGCTCCTGGCGATCGAATCCGGGCGGTCGTGGATCGTCGGCCTGATCTATGCCGCCGAGGCGGCGGCGCCAGCACAGCCGAACACGATGCTGGCGAGCGTCGAGCTGCAGGGCGAGATCCGCCCGGGAGGAGCCGACGGCAAGGCGAGCTTCGACCGCGGCATCCGAACCTATCCGCCGGTCGGCGCCGCCGTCGCACGAGATGGACGCGTGCGACCTTGAGACGATCTACGACTACAGCGGCACGCAGACGATCTCGATCGGCACGCTCAGCCAGGACGATTCCATCGAGGCGACGCTCAGGGTGCAGGATCTCCTGCAGAAGCACTTTGCCGTGCTCGGCACGACCGGTTGCGGCAAGTCGAGCGCGGTGGTGCTCCTCCTCGACCGCATCCTGAAGGCAACCGAAGTCCACGCGCGTTCTTCTCATCGATCCGCACAACGAATACGCGGCCGCGTTCCGGAACGAGCCGGAGGTGATCAGCCCGCGGACGCTCAGCCTGCCGTTCTGGCTGTTCAATTTCGAGGAGATCGTCGACGTCATCTACCGTCGGCGGCCCGGCGTCAGCGAGGAGGTCGATCTTCTCGCCGACCTCATTCCGATCGCCAAGACGCGCTACGCGCAGGGCTTCGGACCGCAACGCCGTCGCTCGTCCGGCGGGACATCGGAGGACGGCGGCTATACGGTCGATTCGCCGGTGCCCTATCGCATCCACGACGTGCTTGCGATGATCGACGAGCAGCTCGGCAAGCTCGACGGCAAGGACGATCGCCCGGCGCTCAGGCGGCTCAAGATCGCGCATCCAGTCGGTCGTCCACGACACGCGCTACCAGTTCATGTTCTCGAGCCGCACCATCGAGGACACGATGGCCGAACTCCTGAGGACGCTGTTCAGCATTCCCGCGCAAGGGAAGCGCATCACCATCGTCGAGATGGCGGGGTTCCCGGCCGAAGTGGTGGACGCCGTCGTCTCGGTGCTTTGCCGGCTTGCCTTCGACCTCGGCGTCTGGGGCCGCGGGCGCGTGCCGCTCCTCGTCGTGGCGGAGGAAGCACACCGCTACGTGCCCGTCCGACAAGCGCATGGGCTTCGGGCCGACGCGGCGCTCGATCTCGCGCATCGCCAAGGAAGGCCGCAAATACGGCGTCTATCTCGGGCTCGTCACGCAGCGGCCGGCGGAGCTCGATCCGACCATCCTGTCGCAATGCAGCTCGATCTTTGCCATGCGCATGGCCAACGAAGCCGACCACGCGATCATCCGCTCGGCGGTGAGCGATGCGGCGAGCTCGACGCTTGCGGCGCTGCCGTCGATCGGCAATCGCGAGGCGATCGCCTTCGGCGAGGCGGTGTCGATGCCGATGCGGGTGCGATTTGCGTCGCTGCCGCCTGACCGGCTGCCGCATAACCAGCTTCCGTCGCTGCAGTCGACCGTCTGACGCGAGAGCGAGACGAGCGATTTCGTCGAAGACGTGGTGCGGCGCTGGCGGACGGTGGCGCGGCGCGAACGCTAGCAGCGGCGGCCTTCGGGCGATCGCGTCTCCGCGCCGCTGCGGGCGCCTTCTCGCCAAGGCGCGCGCCAGTCCCGGGCTCGACTATACCCTGCGCTGCTTCGCGGGCGAGGTGCTGGATCTCGACGGGTCGGATGCCGAGCTCGCCCAGCTGGCGTGCCGTGAGGCTGCTCAGGGCGCGCAGGGTCGCCTGTAGCGACGACTGGAGCGCCAGCGACGTAACGACTTCGTCATGACTTTCTCCATCTCCGTTGTGGCAATCGAGACTGAAAGTCCGAATTTGCCCTTGCTCGATCTGGCGAGCACTGACAGCCGCCTGTTGCCGGCGGTTTTCGTCGCGCACGGCGAATTGGCTTCAGCGAATATGCGAAAATGGTTTCTTCGCGCGGACGGCTGAAGAAACATTCGCCGGCGCGGGCGAGCGTCTCAAGCGCCCGGAATCTCGGGATCTCTGCGCGGCTTGGCGCCGATCACGAACTCCGGCCGCGGACCGGCGGCGGCAAGGAGCAATCGAAGGTCGCGCGAGCTCAGCGCGATGCAGCCGGCGGTCGGCGCGTAGCCCGGTCGCGCGAGGTGCAGGAAGATCGCGCTCCCCCGGCCGCGGATGCGCGGCGACATGTTCCAGTCGAGCACGCCGACGACGTCGTAGAGGTGGTCGTTCCGCCACATTCTGTCATGGCCGGCCGCCGAGGGAAGCCGGATCGGGCAATTGTAGCGGCCGCTCGTCGGGTCCTCGCACCAGCCATCGTTCTGGCGCATGACGCGGCAGGGAAGCGGCGGAGCGCGGACGCAGCCCGCGGTCGGGCCGGAAAATCAGAAAGAGAAGTCTGAGGCGCCCGGCGGGCGTCGCGCCGTCGCCTTCGCGCTTCAGATGGGTGACGCCCGATCGCCCGAGCGCGCATTTCAAGGCGAGCGGGCCGCAGCGGACGAGCCCGCGATGCGGTTCACGCGGCGATGAAAAGACCGTGATACCGCGCAAATCCGCTTGCCAAGCCCGGCCTGGACTTCTGTCTTACGCGCCCGCACGACTGTCCTTTTCCCCTCCGCACACCGCGGCTGTGGCACCCGACGCCTCTCTAGCCTAAATTGCCCAAGCGAGACCTGCGAGGCCCTCATGACTTCCCGCAAGATCCTCATCGTCGATGACGACGCCGATCTGAGCGAGGCTCTTATCGACCAGCTTTCGCTATACGACGAGTTCGAGCTGACGCACGCCAAATCGGCGACGGCCGGCCTGCAGGCGGCGCGCGAGAGCCATGTCGACCTCGTCATCATGGATGTCGGCCTGCCGGACATGGACGGGCGCGAGGCGGTGAAGCTGATGCGCAAGAGCGGGGTTCGCGCGCCGATCATCATGCTGACCGGACACGACACCGATTCCGACGCGATCCTCGGTCTTGAGGCGGGCGCCAACGACTATGTCGTCAAGCCGTTCCGCTTCGCGGTGCTGCTCGCCCGCATCCGCGCGCATCTTCGCCAGCATGAGCAGAGCGAGGACGCGACCTTCGCCATCGGCCACTACACCTTCCGGCCGGCCGCCAAGATGCTGCTCGATCCGGCCGGCAGCAAGGTCCGGCTGACCGAGAAGGAGACGGCGATCCTGAAATATCTCTACCGGGCGGGCGACCGGATCGTCACGCGCGAGGTTCTCCTTTCGGAGGTTTGGGGCTACAATTCCGGGGTGACGACGCACACGCTCGAGACGCACATCTATCGCCTGAGGCAGAAGATCGAGCGCGATCCGTCGCACGCGGAGCTCCTGGTCACTGAATCGGGCGGCTACAAGCTGGCGCGGTAGACGATGTCATCGCTGCAATCGCTCGATTCCGACGTCGATGTGCTGCGCACGATTCCGTTCTTCACGGGGCTCTCCGCGGAGCACCTGAAGCTCATCGCGTTCTCGGCCGAGAGCCGGTCGCTGCCGGAGAAGCTCTTGCTCTTCGACGAGGGGCAGCTTCTGCATTCGGCCTATGTGATCGTGTCCGGCAGCCTCAAGGGCGAGCACAAGGTGCGCGGGCACCGAAAAGGTGGTGAAGCGCGAGATCGGAGCCGGCGTGATCCTCGGCGAGCGGGCGCTGATCCTCGACGCGCGCGCGAACGAGTCGGTGCAGGGTGGAGACCCGCGCGCGTGTGCTGCAGATCCGCAAGCTGATGTTCCGCAAGCTGCTGCAGGAACATCCGGAGATCGCGCAAGATTCTGCGGTCGCAGCTGGCGCGCTACGTGCTGCAGGTGGCGGCGGAATTCAACACGATCGGCGATCGGCTGAGGGCGGTTGAGCTTTAGCATTTCCTCCTGCCCGGGGTGAAAGACCATCTCTTCTTCTCGGGGCCTGATCCTGTCCGAAAACCGGTCCTCCACTTTTCGGGATCGTGGCTTCTTTCTGGAGCATGATCCTATCCGAAAACCGGTCTCCACTTTTCGGGATCATGCCCTAGCGAAACGACGCGATCACCGGAACGTGGTCGGACGGCCGATCCCAGGCGCGCGCGTCTCTCAGCACGCTGATCGCCTCTCGCGTCCGCGGTGAGGTCGGGCGTCACCCAGATGTGGTCGAGCCGGCGGCCGCGGTCGTTCACCGTCCAGTCGGGCGAGCGGTAGCTCCACCACGTGAAGAGCTTCTCTTCCGGCGGCACGAAATGGCGCATCAGGTCGACCCAGCCGCCGGCGGCGCGCGCGCGTTCCAGCCCCTGCGTCTCGATCGGCGTGTGGCTGACACCACCCTAAGCAGCTGCTTGTGCGACCACACGTCGGTCTCAAGCGGCGCAATGTTCAGATCGCCGACGAGAACAGAGCCGGGCGCGGCGAGCGCCGTCATGGCGCTCGAAAGCTCTTCGACGAAGGAGAGCTTGTGCGCGAATTTCGGATTGTTGTGGGGGTCGGGTTCGTCGCCGCCGGCCGGGATGTAGAAATTGTGAATGGTGATCGGCCGGCCGCGATACTCGACCGTCGCGGCGATGTGACGCGCGTCCTCCTTGCCGCAAAAGCGCCGCCGGTCGACGCAGCGAAGCGGCCGTCGCGAAACGATGGCAACGCCGTGGTAGCCCTTCTGGCCGTGAATCGCGACGTGTCGATAGCCGGCTTCGCGGAACGCCTTGCGCGGAAAATTGGCGTCCGGGCACTTGGTTTCCTGGAGACACAGAACGTCCGGGCGCCATTCCCGCAGGAGGCGCTGCACAAGCCCGATTCTGAGCCGGACGGAGTTGATGTTCCAGGTGGCGATGGAGAGCGGCATCAGGGCGACCGGCGGAAAGAGGACCGAGTGACGGCAGCGAGCCGGCTAAGTCCAGCTTAGGCCTTCAATCTCCACATGAAAAAGCGCCCGGCCTGTCTCCAGACCGGGCGCCCGCGGGTTTCACCGATACCGGTGCTGGCATGCCCTACGATACGGGGGGCGTGTCTCACAGGGCTGCCTCTCCGCTTCCGCATAACGTGGGAAGGCCGATTTCCGTTTTCAAGCCTCCCGGCTTCTCAGTGATCCTGGTTCTGGTTTTCGCGGGCGGCGTTGGTGGCTGCGGCATAGTCGATCTTGAAGAGACTGGAATCGAGCGGCTTTCCGGTCTCGACGTTATAGAGCGCGACCATCGTCTGCAGGCCCTGCTGATCGGTCACGGTCCATTGCCTGAGCTCGTAAGAAATCCGGTCAAAGATGAGATCGAGCGTGCCGGAGGTGAAGCGCGTGTCGTCGTTGAGCAGGACCTCGACCAGGTCGGGCGCGACGCCGACGCGCGAGACGCGGTCGGATGTCGCGAGGTTCAGGTTCTTGTCGAGAAGCATTTTGAGCGGAGTCTGCGAGAGCGGCCAGATGTCGTATGTCTGGAGCTTCTGATCGTAGACGAGCACCGACTTACCGTCGGCGATGACCCTGATCGACGACGGCGGATCGTATTGGAAGCGCACGCGGCCGGGCCGCGAGAGGTAGAAGTGCCCCTGCACCTGATCGCCGTTCGGATTGTACTGGATGAAGTCGCCATCCATCGTGTCGATGGTTGAGAGCTTTGCCGAGATTTCGGCGAGCACGGCGCGCTGGTCGTCGGTGATGGGGTTGGCGGTGCTATCGGCGTTGTCGGCGGCGCGCACGACTTGCGGCGCGAGCGCCATTGCGATGAGCGCGGCAAGCAATGTGCGCCGGTCGAGACGGGCAGGGCTCACGGGAATCTCCTCGACGATTCCTTCGAGACTTAGGCGCTATTCTTGACCGGACAAGGGCACCCGGCGCGGCGTCAGGCTGCGCTCTCGCCGACCAGGATCTCGCGCTTTCCGGCGTGATTGGCGGAGCCGACCACGCCCTCCTGCTCCATCCGCTCGATCAACGAGGCGGCGCGGTTGTAGCCGATCGAGAGCCGCCGCTGGATGTAGCTGGTCGAGGCCTTGCGGTCGCGAAGGACGACAGCCACGGCCTGGTCGTAGAGGTCGTTCGATTCCTCCAAACCGCCGGCCATGGCGTCGAAGCCGCCGCTCGGCATCGTCTTCGTCGGTGATCGAATCGAGGTAGTCGGGCACGCCCTGGCTCTTCAGGTGGGCGACGATGTCCTCCACTTCCTGGTCGGAGACGAAAGGACCGTGGACGCGCTGGATACGACCGCCGCCGGCCATATAGAGCATGTCGCCCTGGCCGAGCAGCTGCTCGGCGCCCTGTTCGCCAAGGATCGTGCGGCTGTCGATCTTGGAGGTGACCTGGAAGGAGATGCGGGTCGGGAAATTCGCCTTGATGGTGCCGGTGATGACGTCGACGGAGGGACGCTGCGTCGCCATGATGACGTGGATGCCGGCGGCGCGCGCCATCTGGGCGAGCCGCTGCACGGCGCCCTCGATGTCCTTGCCGGCGACCATCATCAAATCCGCCATCTCGTCGATGATGACGACGATGAAAGGCATCGGCTCAAGCTCGAGCTCCTCGGTCTCGAAAATCGGCTCGCCGGTTTCATGATCAAAGCCGGTTTGAACGGTGCGGGTCAGCACCTCGCGCTTCTTCTTGGCGATGGCGATGCGCTGGTTGAAGCCCTCGATATTGCGGACCCCGAGCTTCGACATCTTCTTGTAGCGGTCCTCCATCTCGCGGACCGTCCATTTGAGCGCCACGACGGCCTTGCGCGGATCCGTCACGACGGGGGCGAGGAGGTGCGGGATGCCGTCATAGACGGAAAGCTCCAGCATTTTCGGATCGATCATGATGAGCCGGCACTGGTCGGGCCTCAGCCGATAGAGCAGCGACAGGATCATCGTGTTGATCGAAACGGATTTGCCGGAGCCGGTGGTGCCGGCGACAAGAAGATGCGGCATCTTGGCGAGGTCGGCGATGACCGGTTCGCCGTTGATCGTCTTGCCGAGCGAGAGCGCAAGCTTCGCCTTGGTGCCGTCGAAGTCGGTCGAAGCCAGAAGCTCGCGCAGATAGACCGTCTCGCGGTTCAGATTGGGCAGCTCGATGCCGATCGCGTTCTTGCCGGGGATGACGGCGACGCGCGCGGAAATCGCGCTCATCGAGCGGGCGATATCGTCGGCGAGCCCGATCACGCGGGAGGATTTGATGCCGGGCGCCGGCTCAAGCTCGTAGAGCGTGACGACCGGACCGGGGCGGACGTTGATGATCTCGCCCTTGACGCCGAAATCGTCGAGCACGCCTTCGAGGAGGCGGGCGTTCTGTGCGAGCGCGGCGGGATCGACGGACGCATCGCGGCGGCGCTGCTTCTGCGGCTCCAGCAGGAAATGCAGGGGCGGCAGCTCGAATTCGTCGGAAGGAAGCAGCGACGCCTGCGCCTCCTTCTTGACGCGGGCGCTTTGGCGCGGACGCGGTGCGGCGGGCTGGACGACGACCTTTGCGGTCGGCGCAGCGGGGCGCTCGTTGATGGCATCGGCAAAGGCGTGATCGAATTCCAAATCGACGTCGAAATCGGGTTCGGCATCGGGGATGAACAGCGGCTCGTGCCGGCGGGCGCGTGCCGCGCGGGCGATCGCCCTGCGCTCGGCGCGGCGTGCAAGCTCCCAGCGGATCGCGCGTGCCGCCAGCGCCTGTGCCGAAAGCGCGAGATGTGCGAGGATTCCGGCGGCGACCCGGAGCCTGCCGACCGAGGCGCTTTCCTCTTGCTCTTCGTCTTCGTCATCCTCGGGCTCCACGACCCGGCGTCGCGGCGCGCGCGGAGCGGGCGGTGTGGCGCTCTTGCGCGGCAGGCATGACGCCCAGATCAGCCCGACGGAAAGGCCGGTCAGGATGACGAAAAGCGCGGCATAGAGGCCGGGCGAGAGTGCGGCTCCGTTCGTGCGTAGCACAACGCCGAGCGTCAAATCGCCGACGGCACCGCCGAGGCCGGTTGGCAAAGGCCACTGCGCCATGGTCGGCAGGCAGGCGAAGCCGGTCGACAAGAGAAGCGCACCGACGAGCCACATGACGAGCTGGCGGATCAGCCGGCGCGGTCGGCGCAGGCGGAACAGGTTCCAGCCCCATAGAGCGAGCGGGAACACGATGCCGACCACGGCGAAACCGAGGAGCTGCATGGCGAGATCGGCAAATGCCGCGCCCGGACGCCCAAGCAGATTGTGGGCCGGGCCGTCGACGACGTAGCTGAAGCTCGGGTCGTCGACGTGCCAGGTCATCAGGGCGACGAGGAGGGCCGCAGCGAGCGCCATGGCGGCGGCGCCGCCGAGGCGCCAAGCATAGCGGCCAAGGAATTCATGCGCGCGGCCTTGGGCCGCAAATCCATCACGCAATAGGGCGTACGTCATGCCAGGTCGCCGCGTTTTACGGAGCTTCTCGGCGACCCTAGAGAGACGTGGTTAAGGTGCGTTTAACCAGCGCACGAGAGGCAAAGAAAAGGCCCGGCTGCGAGATGCAGCCGGGCGAGTCCTGGGAGGTGCATTCCGACTTGGACTATTGGACCACTTCGCCGTGGAGGTTGATGTCCAGACCTTCGACCTCGACCTCGGCCGAAACTCTGAGCCCGATGAACATGTCGATGACCTTGAGGATGATGAAGCTGATCACCCCCGACCAGACGATGGTCGCGATCGTGCCGAGGAACTGGATCCAGACCTGACCGGCATTGCCGTCGATCAGGCCGGAATGCCCCTCGCCGCCGACGGCCGCAACCGCAAAGACGCCCGTCAATATGGCGCCGAGGAAGCCGCCGATGGCGTGCACGCCGAAGGAGTCGAGCGCGTCGTCGTAGCCGATCATCTCCTTCAGCCACATCACCGCCCAGGCGCAGACGACGCCGGCGGCAATGCCGATGACGAGGCCGCCGGTCGGATCGACCCAGCCGGAAGCCGGCGTGATCGCGACAAGGCCGGCAACGGCACCGGAGATGATGCCGAGGATGCTCGGCTTGCCGCGCGCGATCCATTCGACGAACATCCAGGAGAGGCCCGCCGCCGCCGTGGCGATCTGAGTCACGGTCATCGCCATGCCGGCGCGGCCGTCCGACGCGAGCTCCGAACCGGCGTTGAACCCGAACCAGCCGACCCACAGCAGCGAGGCGCCGATCATCGAGAGCACGAGGTTGTGCGGCGCCATGTTCTCCGAGCCGAGCCCCTTGCGCTTGCCGAGGACGAGGGCGCAGACGAGACCGGCGACCCCGGCGTTGATGTGCACGACCGTGCCGCCGGCGAAGTCGAGCACGCCAAGCGTGCCAAGGAAGCCGCCGCCCCAAACCCAGTGGGCGATCGGGCTATAGACGAAGATCGACCACAGCCCCATGAACCACATCATCGCCGAGAACTTCATGCGGTCCGCGAAGCCGCCGCAGATCAGCGCCGGCGTGATGATGGCGAACGTCATCTGGAACATCATGAAGACGGATTCGGGAATGGTGCCCGATACCGCGTCGACGCCCATGCCTTTGAGGAAGAAGCGATCGAGCCCGCCGATATAGGCGTTGGCCGAGCCGCCGTCGCGGAAGGCAAGGGAGTAGCCCACGATCATCCAGATCACGGTCACCAGACAGGTGATGGCAAAGCTCTGCATGACGGTGGCAAGCACGTTCTTCTTGCGCACCATGCCGCCATAAAAGAGGGCCAGACCCGGGATCGTCATCAAGAGGACGAGGGCGGTCGAGGTCAGCATCCATGCCGTGTCGCCCGCGTTGATCGTCGGCGTGGGAGCTGCAGCGGGTGCTGCGGGTGCCGCCGCGGGTGCAGCGGATTGGTCGGTCGTGGTCGTGGTCGTGGCATCCTGGGCGAATGCCGGCATGGCCAGCCCCGCAAACAGCAGTCCGATCACCACCAGTATTCTAGCTGCGAAGCAGCGCATCGCGTTCTCCATCGTTGTTACCCGCAGAGAGGGAGAGCCAGCATCGCGGCGCCCTTCGGCGGAGCGATACAAAGGCCGTGCCAAACCGCCCTGCGGGCCGTGCGGCGACCTTTCCAGCCTTTCTGCACAAAATTTCACCACGTTAACAAATCCTTGAAGCCCAGCGCCTAAAGATTAGGCACTAGAGTGCTTCCGCGTCGGTCTCGCCGGTGCGGATGCGAAGGGCGCTTACGAGGTCAAGGACGAAGATCTTGCCGTCGCCGATCTGGCCGGTTTTCGCGGCCTCGGCGATGGCGTCGACCACTTTGTCGGCCTCGCCGGCGGCGACCGCGACCTCGATCTTCAGTTTTGGAAGGAAACTCACGGCGTATTCGGCGCCGCGGTAGATCTCGGTGTGGCCTTTCTGGCGGCCGTAGCCCTTGACTTCGGTGACGGTGAGACCCTGAACCCCGATACCGGTCAGGGCATCCCGGACGGCATCGAGCTTGAAGGGCTTGATGATGGCTATGATCAACTTCATTGGGCACGTGCTCCATGACTAGAGTTGGCGGATCGGCCGAACCCCCCTAAAATCCGGAGCCGGCCGCTCGCGAGGGAGCATTTCAAAACTCGTGCCAAAGTCGCGGCCCGGCATTCGCTACCGCACGTGGCGAACGGCCTAAATCGGGCGGAATTCCTTGTCCGCCCGTGCCTTAGGGCTTGCGGGCTTCCATGTAGACGCTCTCGGAATCCCGTTCGCGAAGGTTAAGATCGCCCGGCTCCGGGATGCCGGTCTCTCCCGGCTTGCGCTCGAGGACGCCGACAAAGCCTGAGGCCGCGAGAAGCTTTGCAAGCGATTTCGCGTCGTACATCCAAAGATGATGCCGCTCGCCGACGAAGATATGCTTCAGACGCGCCGTTAGGCCACGCGGGCGATCGCGCCAAACGTGCATATTGAAGATGAATTGGTCGCCGTCGTTTGACGCGAGATAGTCTTCGACGTGGCGGCGCAGATCCGGAAGGGCCAGCCTCAGAATCCCGCCGGGCTGCAACACCCGCATGACTTCTGCGAGGAATGCCTTTGCCTCGCTGCGGTCGAGGTGTTCGAGCATGTGACTCGAGTAGATCACTGCGACGGAGTTGGACTCTGTGCGGAATGTGCTTGACCGCGTTCGCCCAGCGGATGTCCGCAGTCCGGCAGAAGCTCATGAAATCGGATTGGGCGTCGTCGAGCAGGCGAAGAGCGTGAAGCGATTTCTCGACCAGCGGAAAGCGTGAGAGGCGCACACTTATCGAATTGTCATAGTTGAGCCAGCCGACCGTCGGGGTCATGCCGCAGCCGATATTGAGGCGCGTATCCATTCCGCAAGGTTGACAGCTGCGGGGTGCGTTAACAAGCGAGGCGGGAGCCGGCGGCCGCCGGCTCGATCGACACGCTAGGGCTTCGCCTCCTTCCAGACGCGGATCAAACCTTCCTGCGCGACGGAAGCGACGTGCACGCCGTCGCGCGTATAGATCGCGCCGCGATTGAAGCCGCGGGAGCCATAGGCAGTCGGGCTGTCCTGCGCATAAAGCAGCCAGTCGTCGGCGCGGAAGGGCCGGTGCAGCCAAAGAGCGTGGTCAAGGCTCGCCACCTGCAGGTCGCGATCGAAGAGCGTGCGCGCATGCGGATAGAGCGAGGTGTCGAGCAGCATCATGTCGGAAGCGTAGGCGAGCACGCATTTGTGGACGACCGGGTCGTCGGGGAGGGGACCCGTGGTGCGGAACCAGACGTGCTGCACGGGATCGAGCTTTTCGCGCGTCACGTAGTGGCGGAGGCTGACGGGCCTGAGCTCGATCGGCCGCTCGCGACGCCAATAGCCCTTCATGGGCTCGCGCGCGCTTTCCATGAACTGGCGCTTGAGCTCATCCTCCGACATGAGCTCCTCGGGCGGCGGAACCTTCGGCGCCGGCATTTGATGGTCGAGCCCGTTCTCCTCGACCTGGAAGGAAGCCGACATGGAAAAGATCGCATGGCCGTGCTGGATCGCGACGACGCGACGGGTGACGAAGCTCTTGCCGTCGCGGATACGGTCGACCTCGTAGATGATGGGCACGCCCGGATCGCCGGGGCGCAGGAAATAAGCGTGCAACGAATGGGCGTTGCGGTCCGGCGGGACGGTGCGCGAAGCGGCGACAAGCGCCTGGCCTATCACCTGGCCGCCGAAAACGCGTTGCCAACCATCCTGAGGGCTGCGACCGCGGAAGAGGTTGTGCTCGAGCGGTTCCAAGTCGAGGATGTCAAGCAGGTTCGCAACAGCTGCCGCCACGGTGCCCCCATCCGCCTCCGGCCCGAGAGGGCCAAGGACGCGGAACCTCGGCAGCGGCGGCGGTGAAGTCAAGCGGGAGGTAGAGCACGATGGCGAAGCCTGCGGCGCCGGACGTCCTCTTCGCCGGCGGCGGCTCGGCGGGGCTGACGGCGGCACTCGCGCTCGCGCGGAGCGCGCCCGACCTCGTGATCGAGGTGGTGGATGCCAAGCCGCCCGACGGGAATCGACGCGACGAACGCGCGTCCGCAATCGCCGCGGCGGCGAAGCGCATGCTCGAGCAGCTCGGCATCTGGCCGGAGCTTGAAGCGGAAGCGCAGCCGATCCTGTCGATGGAGATCACCGACAGCCGGACGGGCGATGCGGTGAGGCCGATCTTCCTCACCTTCGACGGGCGTGTGGAGGAGGGCGAGCCCTTCGCGCACATGGTGCCGAATGAGCGGCTGATCGGAGCGCTCGGCGAGGCGGCCCGCAAGGCCGGGATCAGGCTGACCGCGCCCGACGCGGTTGAGCGCTTCGACGTGGACGGGCACGTCGATGTCGCGCTCTCCTCGGGCGGTGCTCGCCGGGCGCGGCTGCTCGTCGCCGCCGACGGCATCCGCTCGCGGCTTCGCGGCTTGGCGGGCATCAAGGCGGTGACCTGGCGCTATCCGCAGACCGCGATCGTCGCGACGGTGCGGCACGAGCGGCCGCATAACGGCGTGGCGGTCGAGCATTTTCTGCCGAGCGGTCCGTTTGCCATCTTGCCGCTCAAGAACGACCGCGCGTCGCTCGTATGGACGGAGCGCGCAGCCGAGGCGGAGAAGCTCATGGCGAGCGACGATTTCGTCTTTCTCGTCGAGCTCGAACGCCGTTTCGGACACCGGCTCGGCGCGATCGCGCTCGACGGGCCGCGCGCCGCCTATCCCTTGGGGCTGACGCTCGCCCGCGATTTCGTGCGGCCGCGCTTCGCGCTTCTCGGCGACGCCGCGCACGGCATCCATCCGATTGCAGGGCAGGGGCTGAATCTGAGCTTTCGAGACGCCGCGGCGCTGGCGGAGACCGTTGTCGATGCCTATCGACTGGGGCTCGATATCGGCTCGCTCGAAGTCTTGCGCCGTTACGAACGCTGGCGGCGTTACGACACCTGGCAGATGGGCGTCATGACCGACGCGCTTAACCGTCTGTTTTCCAACGACCGCGCACCGCTTCGAGCGCTCCGCGATGTCGGGCTTGGCATTGTCGACCGGTTGCCGCGGCTGAAGTCGCTCTTTATCGGCGAGGCGGCGGGCCTGAGCGGAGCGCTGCCGAAGCTCCTCAAGGGCGAATTGCTTTAGCGTTTGACGGGCATAACCCGCAGGAGCGGCTTGCAATTGCTTTGCGATCGTTTATACTTTGCAATGTAAAGCTCATTGAACTCGTGCGATGCCCGACCTCGATAAGGCCCTCTCGGACATATTGACGATCCGCAGCCAGATTGCGGCGGCGACGGCGTTTCGCGGCTACGGTCCGGCGGTGGTTGCCGCGACAGGCGGCCTCGCGCTTGTCACGGCCATCGGACAGGCGTTGTGGCTTGCCGAGCCGACGCAGCATCCGTTGACCTTCTTGGCGGGTTGGGTCGCCGCCGCCGTTCTCTCGGCCGGCATCGTCGGGTTCGAAATGCAGGGGCGTTCGCGCCGGCTGCATTCCGATCTCGCCGACGCGATGATCCACAATGCAATCGAGCAATTCACGCCGGCTGCCGCGGCGGGTGTGCTGCTCGGTGTCGTGTTCGTGCGGTTCGCGCCGGACTCCCTTTGGACCCTTCCCGGTCTCTGGCAGGTCATGGTCAGCCTCGGGATATTCGCCTCGGTCCGCTCCCTGCCGCGCGGCGTCGCGCTGGTGGGCGCATGGTATCTTGTCGCCGGACTCGGCGTCTTGATGCTTGCGAGCGGCAGTCACGCGCTCTCGCCGTGGACCATGGGCCTGCCCTTTGTGATCGGCCAGATCTTGATGGCGGCGGTCCTCCACGTTGCTTCAGGAAGCGACGATGCCGAAGCGTGACGCCGAAATCGCCCGCTTCTCTTACGAAGGCCTCGACAGGGTGATCCACGAGAAGGCGCGGCTCGGCGTGCTGACGTCGCTGATGGCGCATCCGAGCGGCCTTGCCTTCGCCGACCTGAAGGAACTCTGCGGCCTTACCGACGGCAACCTCAGCCGGCACCTGCAGGTGCTGCAGGAGGCCGGTCTTGTGGCGATCATCAAGGGCTACGAAGGCAACCGGCCGCATACGAGATGCCACCTGACGACGCGCGGGCGCCGCCGCTTCCTCGATTATCTGACGGTGCTCGAGCAGGTGGTCCGCGACGCCGCCAAAGCCGCCGGCGCCGAGCACCCGATCGGCCTCACCGCCCGCCCCGCCTGACGCAAAACTCACCTTGTAACGGAACGCAGCAATGCACAGCGCTCTCGCCACGAAACTTCACGTCGGCATCATCATGGATGGCAACGGGCGCTGGGCCGCGGCGCGGGGAATGACGCGAAGCCGCGGGCACGAAGCCGGCGTCGAGGCCATTCGGCGCGTCGCGGAAGCAGCGCCGGACCAGGGCGTCGGCACGCTTACCCTCTATGCCTTCTCCGTCGACAACTGGCGCCGGCCGGCGACCGAGGTCGCGGCCCTGATGGGGCTGGTGCGACGCTACGTCAGAACCGAGACGGCGCGGCTCGTGCGGAGCGGCGCACGCCTTACTGTGATCGGACGCCGGGACCGCCTTCCGAGCGGGCTCGCGTCGGAGATCGAGCGCGCCGAGGCGGAGACGGCCGGCGGCGCCAGGCTGCATCTTCGCATTGCGCTCGATTATTCGGCGCGCGACGCGATCCTGAGGGCGGCCGCGCGGGCCACCTGCGCGGAGGATTTCACCCGCCGCGGCTTTGCGCGACTTTTGACCGGCGAGGACGAGCCGCGCGACGTCGACCTCGTCATCCGCACCAGCGGCGAGCGACGGCTGTCGGATTTCCTGCTTTGGGAAAGCGCCTACGCCGAGCTCTATTTCACCGAGCGACTGTGGCCCGATTTCGGGGGCGAGGACCTTGCCGAGGCGCTCGCCTCTTTCCACGCGCGCGACCGCCGCTTTGGCGGGCTGGCAAATCGGCCGCCGCCTGAACAACGGCCGAGCGGTGGCGCTCGCTATTCCTCGAGCCGCCGCGCTTCTTCCTCAAGCAGGATCGGAATCCCGTCGCGGATCGGGAAAGCGAGCTTCGCCGCGTGGCTGATCAGCTCCTGGCGTTCGCGGTCATATTCGAGCGTCGTCTTGGTGACCGGGCACACCAATATTTCGAGAAGCTTCGGGTCGACGGCACGGCCGCTTCGCGTCTCGCGCTCCGCCATCATGTCCTCCTTCGTATCATTGCAGCGGCGCCGAAGGGGCGTTCGCGCCGGCGAGCGCCATCTCGGTGATCGCGATCAGCGTGCGCGCCCGCGCCGCATGATCCGGCGATTCAAGCAGCGCCTGCTTTTCCGGTGGACCCCATGGGCTCATCATCGCGAGCGCCGTCACCAGGCCGGCATTGGAGGCGCTGTTGACGCTCTCCCAATCCGCTTCGAGCCCGTTGGCGTTGAGATAGTCGCGGAGCGTGCGAAGCAGCGCCGAGCGGTCGACCGCTTCTTCGCCGTTGCGCGGCTCGCGGAGGTCGTCAAATGCGTCGATGGAAATCCGGCACTGGCGGTAGGGCGTGTCTGCGGCAAGCTCCTCGACGACGCGGAAGCGGCTCACGCCCGAAAGCACGATCCCATAGCGGCCGTCGCCGGTCTCCGAGAACTGCGTGATGCGGCCGAGGCAGCCGACCGTGCAAAGCGGGGGCGTCGACAACCCCTCGGGGGCGTCGAGCGCCGGCTGGATCATGCCGATCAGCCGATTGCCGATCATCGCGGCGTCGACCATCGCGACGTAGCGCGGCTCGAAAATGTTGAGCGGCATCTCGCCGTTCGGCAGGAGCAGCGCGCCGGCAAGCGGGAACACCGGCACGCGCTCGGGAAGATCGGCGGCGCTTTCGTAGTGCTTGTTCCCAGCCAAGACAGCCATTGCCGGCCTCCGAAATTGCGCGCGCCGGCTTCAGGCGAAAAGCAGCGACGACAAGCTCTGGCGCCCGGAAATCACCGCCGGATCCTTGGCGCCCCAGGCTTCGAAGAACTGCACGAGCTGCTTGCGCGCCGCCTCCTCGTTCCAGCTGCGGCTCCGGCGCACGATCTCAAGCAGCGCTTCCGTCGCGGCGGCGCGATCGCCTTGGCCGTTCAGCACGAGCGCGAGATCGAAGCGCGCCTGATGGTCGTTCGGGTTTGCTTCGATGCGGCGTAGAAGGTCGGCCGGCCCGCCGAGCTTTTCGGCCTGCGCGGCAAGCTCAAGCGCGGTCGTCGCCGCGACGAGAGCCGGGTCCTTCTCCTGCTCGGGCGTCAGTCCGGCAAGGAGGCCACGCGCCTGCGCGAGCTCGCCGAGCGCGACGAAGCAGCGGATCAGTCCGCCGAGCGCGGTCATGTTGTCGGGGTCGGCCTGAAGCACGCCGGAGAAGAGCGCCGCCGCACCGGCATAGTCGCGCGCCGCGAGCGCATCCGTCGCCGCTTGCAGGGCTTCCGCCGCCCCGTCGTCGGCGCCGCCCGGCCCGACGATCCGCTCGATGAAGGCGGCGACCTGGCTTTCCGGGATCGCGCCCATGAAGCCGTCGAGCGGCTGGCCGTCCTTGAAGGCAATGACGGCGGGGATCGACTGGATGCCGAGCTGCCCGGCGATCTGCGGGTGGTCGTCGATGTTCATCTTGACGAGCCGCACCTTGCCCTTCGCAGCCTTGACCGCCTTTTCGAGGATCGGCGTCAGCTGCCGGCAGGGGCCGCACCAGGGCGCCCAGAAGTCGACGAGGACCGGCACCTCGCGCGAGGCATTGAGCACGTCGGCGCTGAAGTCGCGGGTGGTCGTTTCCTTGATGAGATCGGCGCTTGCCGCCGGCGCGGCAGCGTTCCCGTCCTGACCGAAGATGAGAGATTCGGCGCTCATGGCCGCTCCAATATTTCCTGAACTCGCCCTTATGTGGCGGGTTTTTGTCGGCTTTCCAATGCCTCTTCACGCGCATTGCCACCTGACGCGTGCACCACGGCCGGCTCGTGCCCGGTATGGCGCAGGAAAGCCAGGAAATCGTCGCGGCCGATCGTCGTCGTCGCGACGTTTTCGAGCGGATGGAAATTCAGCTTTTCGTGACGAAGGAGCGGCGCGTCGAGGATGACGGCGACGCGTCCGCTCGCGTCATTCATGACGCCGAAAGGCGTGACGGAGCCGGGGATCACGCCAAGCAGCTCGGCCATGAGCTCCGGCTTGCCGAAGGAAAGCCGCGCGCTGCCGATCAGCCGGTGCAGGCTCTTCATGTCGATATCGGCGTCCTCCTCGGCGACGAGCAGGAAGACCTGGTCCTTCTTGTCCTTGAGGAAGAGGTTCTTGGTGTGACCGCCGGCGATCTCGCCGCGGAGCGCCTGGCTTTGCTCCACGGTGAAGAGCGGGGGATGCTCGATCGTCGTGGTGCTGATCTGCAGGCTC
Source organism: uncultured Alphaproteobacteria bacterium (assembly GCA_963750115.1). Classification (GTDB taxonomy): domain Bacteria; phylum Pseudomonadota; class Alphaproteobacteria; order Rhizobiales; family Afifellaceae; genus DASWJZ01. Next base: position 187,521 of record CAVVPM010000018.1, read on the forward strand.
TCAAGCAAATCAAGGAGATCGGCGCGGGAGGCAGGCATAGGCGGGCCGCGGGTGAGATCGAGAACGCTGCCGGCGGCTTAAAGGCTTCGGGCGGCGCCGGCAACTCCGGCTCGGGTCCGGGCCGGCCCCGCGTGCGCTTGTTGCAATCTTAAGGCCCTTGCGTCATATACGCCGCGGCGCCGGACTATCCCGCCGGCGTCCAAGGAGTTGCGGGTGTAGCTCAGGGGTAGAGCACAACCTTGCCAAGGTTGGGGTCGAGGGTTCGAATCCCTTCGCCCGCTCCAAATTTCCGACTAACCTACAGTCGCTTGGTCGCTTCTCCGGATTTCGGCCGCGCTCTTCCGGCATCGTCTGGCAGGACCTGTCTTCTTGGTTAACGACGGGGACCATGCTTCTCATGGCGTCCAAATCTCGCGGGCGCGGGCGCGAGCGCCCCGACCCGTGCCTGAGCAGAGCAGGCGGCGCGGTGCTCTTGCCTGTTCGGCCACGGCCCCGGTAGCGTCAGGTAGCCAGCGAGAATTCGCCGCATACGGATGGCTGCTTTGAGTGCTGTGATTCACCCAGGCGACCAGTCGCAACCCGGCGCGGTTATTTTCGAGAGCTACGGCTGGGGCGATGCCGCCGACATCGCCAAGAAGATCAAGACGTCGCTTGAGACGGCCGGCTTCCAGGTCTGGCTCGACAGCGATCACATCCGGCCGGACGCCGAGGATTTCTGGACCCCGCTGCAGACGGCGCTCGAGAGCTGCAAGCTCGTGATCGCGCTGCTCAGCCCGCATTCGGTGCGGCTCGAAAGCGACGTTGCGACGGCGCACGGGATCAGCGTCTGCCATAACGAGCTGATCCTTGCCGTGCGCATGAAGAAGGCGGTGATTTCGGTCACGGTGATCGATTGCGAGCCGCCGCTCGCGATCAACCATTATGAGCCGATCGACCTGACGAACTGGCGGAGCTCGCCGGTCGCCTACCAGGAGGGGTTCGATCAGGTCCTGCACTGGATCGGCGAGGGCCTCGCCGATCGCCGCCGCTATCGCATCTTCGTCGACAACCTTTCGCACGATCGCCTGTCGTTCCCGGAGGAGCAGACGGCGGCGCTCGGCTTCGTCGGGCGCGACTGGGTGATGAAGCGCCTTGATGCGTGGCTCGCGACGGACAGCCGTTGCCTGCTCGTCGAGGCGGAACCCGGCAGCGGCAAGACGGCATTGATCGCCGAGCTTTTGCGGCGCAATCCCGGCGACCGCATCCTCGCCTATCACTTCTGCAATTCGCAGCGCGAGGACACCGTCGATCCGAGGCGGTTCGTCCGCTCCCTCGCCGCAATGCTGTGCGGAACCGTGCCGGCCTACCGGGCGCGCTTGCGAAGCAGCGAGGATCTGGTGCGGGCGCTGAAAGGCGACGGCCAGCCGGGAACGATGCTGTGGCAGGGGGTACTGGAGCCGCTCCGCCTGACGACCATGGAGAGCGCACGCTACATTGTCGTCGACGCGCTCGACGAGGCGGTCGAAGGGGTTGCCGCAGGCGCGGCGTCAATTCCGCGCATCCTCTCCGAGGCGCTCGAAAATTTTCCGCCCTGGCTCAAGCTTTTCGCTACGACGCGACCGCACGATCGCGTGTTGCCGCTCTTCCAGTCCGCCGAAGAGTGCCTCCTCGGCGAGTCGGTTGCCGCGCAGCGCGAGGACCTGCGCGACTATCTCGGCGAACGTCTGTCGTCGGCCAAGCTCGGCGGAGAGCTCGCCGCCGACGAAGCCCTGCGCCGCCTGACGATCGAAGCGCTCGCGGACCGCAGCGCCGGAAATTTTCGCTACGCCGAAATGGTGCTGGACGAGTTGTCGGCCGGCACGCTCACGCCGAATGAAATCGACCGGCTGCCGAAGTCTCTTGCCGGTCTCTATCATAACCGTGCCGAGGCCCGGTTTCCCGACGGTCAGGGCTACGGCGACGCGCGGCTTCTTCTCGGCGTCCTGCTTGCCGCGCGGGAGCCGCTGACCCGATCCCAAGTCGCTTCAATCAGTGGCCTCGATTGGGACGAGGTGCTGCTGCCGCTCCTACGCAAACTCAACTGCTTCGTGGTCTGGGATCCCGACACTGCCGATGGCGGCGTGTATCGAATTGCGCACAAATCGATCGGCGACTGGTTGGTTGCGCCGCCGCGCGGCTTCGACCGCTTCAAGGTGGATTTGGCGCTCGGGCGCGAGCGAATACTGGCGCACTGTCGCCGGTGGGAGGCCCACCACGAGCCCTATGCGCTCCGCCACGTGATCGCGCATCTGCTGGAAAGCGGATTCCATCAGGAAGCGCTGGCGCTGGTCCGTGACGGATTCTTCGACAAACGCCGCACTCACCTGGATTCGAATGGCGATCTCGATGATGCCCGCGGCCTGACGCTTTCGCTCGTAGAGGATGGCGACGAAGCCGCCATCCTCGAATTGGCGCAGACCGACAACATACGTCAACGGGACGGCATCGCCGCGGGGCTTCTCGCCGCGCCGCCTGCCGCGAACGCGTTCGTCGAGCGTGTCGTCACGGGCTTGTTGAAGGTGGGCTGACGCCGATGCCGCGAAACGCCTCGGCGGCAACGCTCAACGCGCGCTACGTCGCCATCCGGACTGCCGAAGCCAAAGGCCTCACCGATCAGCTGTTGACGGCCGCGCGGGACCGGACGCCGGGCGTCAGGCGCCTCCTGATACCGATGCTCTACCGCTTCTGGTTCCGCGAGCGCGAGAAAGGCTGGAGCGTGCTCGCGACGATCGGTGAGGACATCATCCGCTTTCCCGGAATTCCCGATGCCTTCGCCACCGAAACCTTTGCCGAGATGTCGCTTGCCGTCCTCAACGGCTGCCGCGGCGATCGCCAACAGCTCGATCGGCTGGCTTCGATCTGGCGCGTTCAAATGCAGCGGGTTCTCTCCACGCCGATCGCAAGATTGCTCGGACGTGGCCTGACGCTCAGGTTGCTGGCGCGGCCGGTCGCCGGGGTGCTGCAACGCCAGCCGGCCTATCAGCCGCTCAATTTCCAGGAGCTGAGCGTGACCTTCGCGCGGCCGGACGATTTTCGCCAGGCATGGCACGCCGGACTTGTCTGCCTCGAACATCCGGAACAAGGCATCGATGCGATCGCAGAGATACTGAGCCGCAAGGATCTGTCTTTCGACGTCTATCTGATGCTGCTCGGCGAGCGAGCCCTGACCTATCACGGCGTCAAGGTCGATCCGAGCCGGACATTCGCCCTCTTGGAAAGGCTCTTTCACGAAGGTTGCCCGTGGTTTCGGCAGTCGGTGATCTACGTTCTCTTTCACATGTTGCAGCGTGCTTCGGCTGTCGACGACAGCGACCTCGACCGTTTCGCTGCGATCGCCGAGGCGTTCTTCGTCTCCAACAGCTGGAGAATGCGCACGTCGGTGGCCGAGTACAATTTTGCCAGCCACCTGCGATGGCCCGAGATCGTCATCGAGCAGCACCGTCCGGGCACGGCGCCGCGGGTGCTGCCGCGACTGATGGAGCGCGCGGTCGCGGCAAATGACGCCGATGAGATCGAAGGGTTGTTCACGGCAATCGATTCGATGGCGTTCACGCATGGCCACGCACCGCTCGCGCTGAAACTTTTGGAGCGGAGCGCTGAGATCGGCGGCGCGCGGGTGGAGGAACGCGTCCTCAAAAGCCTCGCCACGGTGCGATTGCAGGATCAGCCGCTCGTTGACGCGTTTCTCGAAGAACACAGGAACCTGACGAGGCTGCGTCCGCAGGTGGAGGGTATCGAGCCGACCGTCAGGGAAGAGGACATGCCAACGCTGCTCGACGGCCTGACGGCGGAGCTGATCGTCAACTCGGACTATTTCCGCGGGCGCGTGTGCGACGCTTTTCGCCGCGCGGCCGATGCGCGAACGGTGGCTCAGTTCCTGGTGCAAATTCTCGAATGGATGCGCGACGAGTTCAGCCGCATGACGCCGCACTAGAGTAGATCAGAGGCGAGCAACGTGGCGCCGCCGCCCCGCGGCCATTCGGGCACTGGCATTTAGCCACAGAATAGGGAATGGTTCCGCCGCTAAATCCGCCCACCAAGGGGCGGTCACGGGAAGGAAACGCATGATGTCCAAGACGTTCGAGATGACGCCGCAGTCGCGGCGCGAGTTTTTCAAGACCTCGGCCGCGGCGGCCGCCCTGATCGGGGGACTTGGGATAAGCCCGGCGCTCGCCCAGCAGGCGATGGCTGTCGGCGCGTCGGAAAAGCCGCTGAAGGCCGCCTTTTCCAACGCCGGTCTGCAGGCTACCTGGTGCGCCCAGGGCAAGCAGGCGGCCGAATATTGGGGCAAGCTCTTCAACGTCGAGGTGACCTGGTTCGACGGCCAGCTCGATGCCGTGAAGCAACGCGCGGCGATCGAAAACATGGCCTCGCAGGACTGGGATTTCGTGGCGATCCAGGCGTTCGGCATCGGCACGCTGACGCAGCCGGTCCAGCAGATGATCGACAAGGGCGTGCCGGTCATGGACATGGACACGCTGATCGCGCCGCTCGACAAGATCAACCTGCATTCCTTCATCGCCCCGAACAACGAGTTCATGGGCTCTTCGGTGACCCAGGCGCTCGTCTCCAAGCTCGGCGGCAAGGGCAACATCATCATGACCCAGGGCGCGCTCGGCCATACCGGCGCTCAGGGCCGCGCCCGCGGGTTCGAATCGGTGATCAAGGCCAATCCCGGCATGAAGGTGCTCGACACCCAGCCGGCCGATTGGGACGTCTCCAAGGTCGCCCGCATCTGGGAGACGCTGCTGACCAAGTACCCCAAGATCGACGCCGCCTATTTCCATAATGACGACATGGCGCTCGCCGCCTACGAGGTCATGAAGCGGCAGAACCGCACCAACATCCTGATCGGCGGATGCGATGCCATGCCGCCGGCGATCAGCGCGGTGGCCGACGGCACGATGTACGCGACCGTGCGCAATCCGTCCTGCCGCATTCATGGCTACTCGATCGTCGCCGGCGTCGCCGCGGTGGTGGGCGGCGAGAAGACCGGGGACGCCTCCTCGGGCGGCATCCCGAAGAGCATCGTCGCCGACGGCCCGGTGGTCACCAAGGACAACGCCCAGGGCATGCTCTGGATGGAAAACCACTTCCTGATCTGACGCCGAAGCGCCGCCGCCGGTCCGCCCCAGCGGCGCCCGGCGGCGGTGCTTTGTAAGCGTCCGGACAGGCCGCATGACGCGACATGCCGCGACGGAAACGGATGGCGACAATTCGATGAGCGAGATCGCAGACGCCACGGCCGGTGACGCCGCGGAGGCTCCCGTCATTCTGCAGCTTGCCGGAATTACGAAATCGTTCGGCGGCGTCGAGGCGCTCCGCGATGTCGACTTCGCCTTGCGCGAAGGCGAGATTCACGGGCTCGTCGGCGAGAACGGCGCCGGCAAATCGACGCTGATGAAGATCATCGCCGGCGTGCACGCCGACTTTGCCGGCACCATGACGCTCGACGGGCGCGAGGTGCGCTTCCGCTCGGCGCGCGACGCTCTCGACGCCGGCGTCGGCATGGTGCATCAGGAACTCTCGATCGTGCCGGACCTGACCGTCGCGGAGAATGTCTTTCTCGGCATGCAGCCGACGAAGGGCGGCTTCGTCGACTGGAAGCGCATGGTGCGCGAGGCACGCGAGCATCTCGCCGGCCTCGGCATCGAGGTTGACCCGCGCGAGCGCATCGGCTCCCTTTCGATCGGCCTGCAGCAGCTGATCGAGATCGCGCGGGTGCTTTTTTCCGGGGCGCGAATCGTCGATTCTCGACGAGCCGACTTCCGCCCTCTCGCCGCCCGAAGTCGAGCGGCTCTTCTCCGTATTGCGCCGGCTGAAGGAAGGCGGAAGAAGCTTCATCTTCATCTCGCACTTCCTCGACGACATCCTGCGAATCTCCGACGAGATCACGATCTTCAGGAACGGCCGCAAGGTCGTGACGAGCCCGGTCGCGGGCATCGACAAGGCCTGGGTCATCGAGCGCATGATCGGCGTCGGCCACGAGGAGCTCGGCGAGACCTATACGGGCGAATTCGCCCTCAACCCGAAGCGTGACGGCGCGATGGTGCTGCAGGCGACCGGCCTCAGCTGGCGGGGCTCCCTGAAGGAGGTGTCGCTCAATGTTCGCGCCGGCGAGATTCTGGGGATTTACGGCTTCATGGGCTGCGGCGCGCTTGAGCTCACGCGCGCGCTTTTCGGCAAGATCAAGCCGTCCGGCGTGCTGGCGCTCGACGGCGAGGCGCTGAAGCTCTCGAACACGGCGACGGCGCGCCGCGCCGGTCTCGCCTTCGTCCCGGAGAGCCGGCGATCGATGCTGTTTCACCACGAGCCGATCTACAAGAATGCGACCATCAGCATTCTCGATCGGATCTCCAACCTCTGGCTCAAGCCGTTCATGGAGCGCGCCATCACGGGCAAGCACGTGACGAGCCTGCGGATCAAGACCGCCAGCGTCGACATGCTGCTCGGCAACCTCTCCGGCGGCAATCAGCAGAAGGTCGCGCTGGCGAAATGGCTGACGCACGCGCCGAAGGTGCTGATCCTTTCCGAGCCGACGCGCGGCATGGATGTCGGCGCCAAGGAGGATGTCATGAAGATCGTGCGCGGGCTGCGCGACCAGGGGATCGCGATCATCGTCGTTTCGACCGAGCCTGAAACCATTCTCTCGCTCGCCGATCGCATCCTGGTCATGAAAAAGGGCGCGATCGTGAAAGAGTTTGCGGAAGGGACGGTCAGCAAGGACCGGCTGCTCGAGGCGGCCTAGGGCTGATTTTTGGGGGAGCTTCGATGACGCCGGTGTCGGACCCGATTGCAGTGTCTGAAAAGCGTGGCGTTGGGCCATGGCTTAAGAGTCAGATGCGCAACATCGCGCCGTTCGCCACGCTGCTCTTCCTCGTGGTGTTCTTCAGCGCGGCAAGTCCTTCCTTCCTCACCGGCGCCAATTTGGCGAACATCCTGAACCAGGTCTCGATCACCGGCATCATCGCCGTCGGCCTGACCTTCGTGATCCTTTGCGCCGAGATCGACCTCTCGGTCGCGTCGATCGCCAATGCGACCGGCATCGTGGTCGCTTATTTCACGCTGCAAGAATCCTATGTGAACATCGCCAACGTGCCCTTGCCGGGATACCTGGCGGTGATCTTCGCGCTCATCGCGTGCTTCGCGCTCGGCCTCTTCAATGCCTTCGGCGTCACCATGATCGGCATCCCTTCCTTCATCATGACGCTTGCCATGATGCAGATCGCCGACGGCATCTCGGCGCTCCTCGTGCGCGGGCAGATCGCCTACGCCGTGCCCCCGATCGTCTCAACGCTAGGCTCCGGCCGCATCGGCTCGGCGCCATGGGTCGTCATCGTCGCTGCGGCGATGCTCCTCGTCGCGCATATCGTCCTCACCTATACGCGCTTCGGCCGCTACATTTACATGGTGGGCGGCAACCGCGAGGCGGCGGAATATTCCGGCGTCAACGTCAAGCTCGTCATCGGCAGCGTGATGGTGATCGGCGCGGTCTGCTCCGGTATCGCCGGCATGCTCGGCGTCGCCTATTTCGGGAGCGCGCAGCAGAACGAGTTCACGCCCTTCCTGCTCGACGCCATTGCGGCGGTGGTGGTCGGCGGCACCTCGCTTTTCGGCGGCCGTGGCGGCATCGGCAACACCATCGTCGGCCTCTTCGTACTCGGCGTGCTCAACAACGGCCTCGACCACGTGCAGATCGACCCGTTCCTGAAAATCCTGATCCGCGGCCTGATCCTGCTCGCGGCGCTCATTATCAACGTCTACGCGCAGCGACTGCGCGAGAACACGAAGGCCGCGGGGTAGCATGGGACAGAGGGGCGCCGATGGCTGACCGGGTTCCGATCGGGTTGATCGGCTGCGGCTTTTTTTCCCGCAATCATCTGAATTCCTGGAAGGACCTTCAGCCGGCGGGCGCCGATGTCGTCGCCGTTTGCGATGTCGATCCGAAAAAGGCGAAGGCCGCCGCCGAGGCGTTCGGCGTGCCGCATTGGTATACCGACGCGGAGACGATGTTTCGTGAGCGCAATCTCGGCCTCGTCGACATCGTCACGCGCATGGACACGCACCGCGCGCTCGCCGGGCTCGCCTTCAGCCACGGCGTGCCGGCCATCGTGCAAAAACCCTTCGCGCCGGACTGGGCCGACTGCGTCGCCATCGTAAAGGCCGCGGAGAAGGCCGGCCTCTTCCTTGCGGTGCACGAGAACTTTCGCTTCCAGACGCCGCTGCAACGCGTGAAGGAGGTGCTCGATTCCGGTGCGATCGGAGATGCGTCCTGGGCGCGGATCAGCTTCCGCACCGGCTACGACATCTATAGCGGCCAGCCCTATTTCTACGACGAGGAACGCTTCGTCATCCTCGATCTCGGGATTCACGTCGTCGACGTCGCGCGCTTTCTTTTCGGCGAGGTGGAGCGCGTCTTCTGCGAGACGCAGCGCCGCAATCCGAAGGTGAAGGCGGAAGATACGGCGACGATGCTCTTCCGGCATACATCGGGCACGGTGTCGGTGGTCGAGGCGACCTATGAATCAAAGAAGCTGCCCGACCCCTTCCCGGAGACGATGCTTGAGATAGAGGGCCCGCGCGGTGCGATCGTGACGAAGCCGGGCTATAATCTGCAGGTCACGGTCGACGGCAGGCTCACGGAAAGCGAGATCGAAATCCCGCTGCTTCATTGGGCGAAGCCGCCTTGGCACATGGTCGAGGAGAGCGTCTACAAGACCTGCGCGCATCTCTTCGAATGCCTGAAGGCCGGGCGCGAGGCTGCCACGTCCGGCCGCGACAACCTTAAGACCTACGCGATCTGTGAAGCGGCCTATGAATTGGCCGCGACCGGCCGCGCCGTGAGGCCGGCAAGCGCTTAAGCGCGCCAACGCTACGCGGCGGAGGGCTTGGTCTTGGATCTCCCGCCGCTTCGCGGAGGCGCTTTCGCGTTTGCGGCGGGAAGTTGCTGTTGCAGCAATTGCAGTTCCGCCCAGGGATCGCGATCGAGATAGGCAAGCCGCTGCGGCAGATTTCTGACCGTGAAATGGCTCGGGCGAATGCCCGGTCCGAGTTCCTCCCACGCAAGCGGCGTCGAAACGGTCGCGCCCGTGCGGGCCCGCGTCGAATAGGCGGAGACGGCGGTTGCACCCATGCCGTTGCGCAGATAGTCGACGTAGATTCGTCCCGGCCGAACCCGCTTCGACATGTTATCGACGTAGCGGCGCGGGTCGTCACGCGCCATCGCGATCGAGATCTGCTGCGCAAAGGCCTTGACGGTGGGCCAGTCGGCCTTCGGCAGAAGCGGCACGACGACATGAAGCCCTTTGCCGCCGGTCGTCTTGACGAAGCTCTCAAGCCCAGACTGCTTCAGTCGCGCGCGGACCTCGTGTGCCGCGTCGACGACGGCGTTCCAGGGAACGTTCTCCCCGGGGTCGAGATCGAGCGTGATCCTGTCCGGCAACTCCGGCCTGTCGGCCTTCGCACCCCAGGGGTGGATTTCGAGGACGCCGGCCTGGACGAGCTCGAGCAGGCCCGGCAGGGCGTCGATCGCCAGCATCGGCTCGTCGCTCTCGGGGACGGGTACGAGCCTGACGGCGCTGCCGAGGCCCGCCCATTTGTGCTTCTGGAAGAAGCATTCCTGAGCGATTCCGCCGGGACAGCGCAACAGGCTGAGCGGCCGGTCGACGATGTGCGGGAGAATCCAGTCCGCGATCTCGGTGTAGAAGTCGGCGAGCCCCTGCTTCGTCACGCCGTCCGCGGGCCAGAGCAGGCGGCCTGGATTCGTCAGCCGGATTTCGGGCGCCGTGCCGGAAGTTTTGCCGGGCGGCTTCGATCCGGGTCGAACCACTTCCTCCGGGCTCGTATCCTCGAGAAGGCGCTTGAACGACGCGTGGCGGATGATGTTGCCGCCGGTCCGGCTGCGGTATTCGATCTCCGCGACAAGCTCGGGCTCGACCCATTTCGCCTTCTTGGCTTCGGCGGTCGGGTCCGCGAAGACCGGCGTCTTCCGCCTCAGTGCATCGAGCTTCCGGCCGAGCTCGCGCGCCATCTCGTCGCTGAAGCCGGTGCCGACATGGCCGGAGGGGACGAGCTTTCCGTTCACCCGCTCGCCGAGGACGAGCGCGCCGACGGCGCCCTTGGCGACGGTGGAGGGCACGAAGCCGGCGATCACGAAGGGCCCCTCTTCGGCGCATTTCGTCTTCGTCCAGGTCGTGACACGCCCCGACCGATAGGGCGCGCTCGCCTTCTTCGAGACGATCCCTTCAAGACCGAGGCGGCAGGAATGGCGAAAGATCAGGTCGCCGTCACCGGTGAGGTGTTCGCTAAAGAGGACCGGGCCGCCGTCTTCGCTCGTAAGAATCCTGGCGAGCGCTTCCTTTCGCTTCACAAGTGTCATGCCGCGCAAGTCGAAGCCGTCGGCATAGAGGAGGTCGAAAGCGTAATAGACGATATTCGCCTCGGCGCCCTCCGACAGCGCGTCGACAAGCCGCGTGAAGCTCGCGGCGCCGGTATCCGACTGCACGACCACTTCGCCGTCGAGGATCGCGCGATCGACGGGAAGGTCTGCGAACGCGCGGGCGAGCCGCTTGAATTTCTCCGTCCAGTCGAGACCGCTGCGCGTCAGCAGCCTGGTCTTGCCGGCGTCGATGCGCGCCTGGATTCGATATCCGTCGTATTTGATCTCGTGCACCCAGTCCTTGCCGCCCGGCGCCTTGGCGACCGTCGTCGGAAGGCAGGGCTCGATGAAGGACGGAAGCGGCGCCTTCTTCGCCCCCGGCAGCGCCGAGAAATCGATGCGCTTCTTCGGCTTGGGCTTCTTGGATTTGATGAGGCCGCCCTGCTTCGACGACCAGACATTGTCGCGGTCCTCGGCGATCTCCTCGATGCTTCGACCCGAGGCGACCGAGTCGGGTCTATCCTCGGTGATCGGCGTCGAGCCGGGCGGCCGCGAGAATTCGTCCTCCGATTTGAAGAGGAGCCACGCCTCCTGCTTCTCGCGCGGCTTCGGCGCCATCCTGACGAGGTGCCATGCGCCCTTCAGCTTCTCGCCGTTCAGGCGGAATTTCAGATGCCCCTTCTTGTAGCCGAACTCGGGGTCGAACTCCGGTTCCCAGGTGCCCCTGTCCCAAAGCATGACGGTCCCGCCGCCATATTCGCCCTTCGGGATCACCCCCTCGAACCCGCCATATTCGAGCGGGTGGTCCTCGACATGGACGGCGAGGCGCTTCTCGCCGGGGACGAGGCTCGGCCCTTCCGGCACCGCCCAGCTCTTCAGGACGCCATTCATCTCCAGGCGGAAATCGTAGTGGAGCCGGCGGGCGGCGTGTTTCTGGATGACGTAGGAATTGCCGGCCTTCTTCCGCCGGGTCTTCTTGCCCGCGGGTTCCGGCGTTTTGGCGAAGTCACGCTTCGCCCGGTATGCGTCGAGTGGCTTGTTCACGGCTCCCAATCTAGGCGAAACTCGCTGCGGTTCCCACGCTCGCGGCGGGCATTTCCTTGATGGCGCAGGCGCTCACGATCGAAGTCGACGGCAAGCGCCGCGTCTCCGCGCTGCTGACGGCGCCGGAGAGAGCGACGGCTTGCACTGTGCTCGCGCACGGCGCCGGCGCCGGCATGGCGCATCCTTTCATGGAAGCGGTCGCAAACGATCTTGCCGAGTGCGGCATTGCCACCCTTCGCTACCAGTTCCCCTATATGGAGGCGGGCTCGCGGCGACCCGATCCGCCGGCGATCGCCCACGCGGCCGTACGCGCGGCGGTGGCGGAGGCGGGAAAGAGGCTGCCGGGCCTGAAGCTCTTTGCCGGCGGCAAATCCTTCGGCGGTCGCATGACCTCACAGGCCCAGGCCGCGTCGGCGCTTCCGAGCGTGCGCGGGCTCGTGTTCCTCGGCTTTCCGCTGCATCCGCCGAAAAAGCCGTCGGACGAGCGCGCCGCGCATCTTTTCGACGTCGACATCCCGATGCTGTTTCTGCAGGGAACGCGCGACGAATTCGCCAGCCTCGATCTGCTCACCCCGCTGATCAAAAATCTTGGAAGCCGCGCGTCGCTTGAGCTGATCGCGGACGCCGACCACTCGTTTCACGTTGCGGCGCGGACGGGGCGGCGCGATCCGGAGGTGCGGCGCGCGATGCTCGATCGCCTGTCCGCCTGGGTCGAGACGATCTGAGGCGAAGCCTCAACCGGCTTTCGATTGCAGCTGCTTCAGGTGCATCCGGCAGAGCGCGGCCGCTTTTCTTGCCGTCGCCGCCTGGGCGCCGGAGGGAGATGCCTCAAGCAGCCGCTCCCAGAGCGCAAGCGCCTCGCGGCTCCGCTCAAGTCGCGTCAGGAGCAGCGCCAGGTTGAACGCGGCGTCGGAATAGTCGGGGTCGGCCTGCAGCGCGCGCCGATATTGCGCGATCGACAGCTCCTCGTGGCCGGAATCCTCGGCGGCGAGCGCGAGATTGTACCAGGCCTCGGCGAAGCCCGGGTCACGCGCGACCGCTATCTGCCACGCGATCTTCGCTTCGGCGGGACGGTTCTGCGCATCGAAGACATTTCCGAGGTTGAAGGCAATGACCGGATCGTGCGGCTCGGCTCGGAGCGCCGTCGCATAGAGCTTTTCCGCCGCCGCGAAGTTTCCCTCCGCTTCCGCAGTCTCGGCCGACGCGATCAGGTCGTCGATCGACGTCGCGCTCGCCCCGAGCGCCATGGTGAGCTGGCCGGAAAGCTCCGCGAGCTGGCCGGAGAGCTCGCGCACGAGGCCGCCCGACGGCGCTTCCGCAAGCTTCGTGTCGGCGAGGCTGTTGCCGCGCCTTGCGAGCGCGATCGCCGTCTCGATGATTCTCGAAAGCGTAACGTTGCGGGCGAGCAGGCGGCCGGCCTCTCGGGCCGCCACGAGGTCGCGGTAGCCGAAACGACCGTCGACGCTCTCGACAACGTCGAATAGAACGAGGCTTGCGACCTGCGCGCGGGTGAGCTTCGCCAGCCGCTCAAGGTCTCCGGCGCCGAGATCGCGGTCGGCGAGAGCGGGCGCCGAGCGAAGGCCGAGACGGCGGCGAAGCTCGAACTCGCTGATCAGCTCGGCCGTATCGGGCAGCCCGGCGGGGAACTGCATTTGCCCGTCGGGCAGCACACGCGAGACCGCGGAGTGGCCGACGGCTGCGACGGTGACCCGTGCGTTCAGCCTGGCCGCCAGCTTGCCGCCCTGCGCCGCGATCAGACGCTCAAGCCGCCGCCGGGTAAGGCCCTCGGCGCGACCGACGAGGTAGAGTGTCTGACCCGCGAACGGAGGCGCCGCCGATGCCAATTCGCCGCCTTTCTTCATGCGGCGCATTCTGCCTCATCAAGGGCGCAAGGCGAACCCCTTAGAGCGGTTTCGGTTCAACTCGAATCAGACCGGTGGCCCAACGTTTTGTTGACGCATGATCTTATCCGAAAAGCGGTTTCCACTTTTCGGGATCATGCTTTAGCGGGCGCGCTTCGCCTTCGGCTTGGCGGCTTTCCCCGCGGCCGCCGCAGGCTTCTTGCTCGGCGCACGCGGGCGGCGCGTCGCCGCGGCGCCCCCTTCCGCCTCGAGGCTCCGCTTCAGCGCATCCATGATGTTGACCACCTTTGCCGGGGCCGGCGCCTCGGGAACCGCGAAAGCTTCGCCGGCCTGCTTTGCCCTCAGCAAGCTCACGACGGCTTCCTCGTAACGGTCGCTGAATTTATTCGGCTCGAAATGGCCGACCTTCCGCTCGATGATCATCTCGGCGACCTGCAGCATCTCTTCGGGAAGCTCGATCTCCGGGATGGTCGAGAAATAGTCGGCGTCCTTGCGCACCTCGTAGGGGTAGCGAAGCGTGGTGGCGAGGATGCCCTTGTCGCGCGGCTCGAGCATCAGCATGCGTTCGCGCCGGTTCAACACGACGCGGCCGATCCCGACGACGCCCTTCCGGCGCATGGCGTCGCGGATGACCGCAAAGGCCTCCTCGGCCACGCGATCGTCGGGCGCGAGAAAATAAGGACTGTCGAGATAAAGCTCATCGACTTCCGACTGCGGAACGAACGCCTCGATGTCGATCAGCTTCGTGCTTTCGATCTTCAGCGCTTCGAGGTCCTCCTCCTCGACGACGACATATTGTCCCTTGCTGACCTGATAGCCCTTGACGCGGTCGGAGGGATCGACCGGCTCTTCGGTGCCTGAATCGATGAGCTGTTGCTTCAACCGGTTGCCGGTCTGCCGGTTGAGGGTGTTGAAGGTCACCCGCTCGGAGCTTGAGGTCGCATTGTAAAGCGCGACGGCGCACGAGACGAGCGAGAGCTTGAGATAGCCCTTCCAAGACGAGCGCGGCATTGAAAAGCTCCGATACGCTGCACTGAGCCTAGCCTGAACCTAAGCTCTTAACCTGCCGCTAACGGTAGGAGATGGCGGCGGCGGAGTCCATCGGGAGAGCGCCGGGCGGCCGGCGCCGCGCTTCCGGCTATGGCGTCTTCATGGGCGGCGCCGGTTCTTCCTTCTCGCGCACGGTGCGCAACTCGTACCAAAGCGCGTTCAGGATGCCGACTGTCGCGGCAAGGCCGAGACCGAGAATCAGGAAAAGTACCACATCGTCGTTCTCCTCTCCCGATTGGTCAGTAGACGGCCGATCCGGCGTCGCGAATGCTCGATTCCGTTACCTTCCCCCACAGCACGCGATAGACCCACGCCGTGTAGATGAGCACGATCGGCAGGAAGATCACCGTCGCGATCAGCATGTTGCGGAGCGTCGCGCGGCTTGAGGAAGCGTCGAAGACGGTCAACGCGTCGTTCGGGTTGGTGCTTGACGGCAGGATGATCGGAAACATCGAGAGCCCGACCGTCGCGATGATGCAGGCGATGCCGAGCTTCGAAGCGAGGAAGGTGAGCCCCGCCCGCCGCGCACGGAAGCCGAGTGCGGCAAGGAGCGGCGCGACCACGCCAAGCGCCGGCACGACCCAGAGCCATGGCGTCGCGCGGAAGTTATGGAGCCACGCCCCGGAATCGGCCACGACCGTCTTGCCGAGCGGGTTCGAGGGCCCGTCCCAGACGATCGCGCTCGTCACCTGGTAGCCGCCGAAGAGGCCGAGCCAGACAAGGACGCCGCCGAGGGCGAAAAGGATGGCCGCGATCAGCGCGGCCTTTAGTCCGAACGCGGCGGCGCGATCGGCCACGGGGCCGTCGGCCTTGAAGGCGAGCCATGCAGCGCCATGCATGACGAGCATCGACAGCGACACCAGCCCGCAATAAAGCGCCAGCGGATTCAAGAGGCCGAAGAGCGTACCCTCGTAGATCGGCCTCAAATCGTCGGTGAAGTGGAAGGGCACGCCTTGCAGCGCGTTGCCGACCGCGACACCGAAGATCAGCGCCGGCACCGCGCCGCCGACGAAGAGCGCCCAATCCCAGTTCCGGCGCCATGTCGCGCTCTCGCGCTTCGAGCGGTATTTGAAGCCGACCGGCCGCAGGATCAGCGCGAAAAGCACAAGGAACATCGCAAGATAGAAGCCGGAGAAGGAGAGCGCGTAGAGCGCCGGCCAGGCGGCGAAGATCGCGCCACCGCCGAGGATGAACCAGACCTGGTTGCCCTCCCAGACCGGGCCGACCGTGTTGATGGCGACGCGGCGCTCGATGTCGCTCTTGGCGACGAAGGGCAGAAGCGCTCCGACACCCATGTCGAAGCCGTCGGCGACGGCGAAGCCGATCAGGAGAACGCCGAGCAGCACCCACCAGATCAGGCGGAGCGTGGGGTAGGCGAAGAGCATTTCAAACATGACCGTGCTTCCTTGCGAAGGGCGCGCTATTTGGCGGGGACGAACACGCCGGGCCCGCCGGCTTCGTCTTGGGCGTTGCGATCCGGCCCGGCATAGTCCGCCACGATGCTCGGACCTTTCCTGATCGCCTGCAGCATCAGCGTCACCTCGATGACCGCAAGCGTTCCGTAGACGAGCGTGAACCCGATGATCGTCAGCGCAAGATCGGGCACGCCAAGCTCGGAAGTGGCGAGGAAGGTCGGCAGCGCGCCGTCGATGATCCAGGGCTGCCGGCCGAACTCGGCGACGAACCAGCCGAGCTCCGCCGCAAGCCATGGCAGCGGCAGCGCCCAGAGCGCCAATCGGAAGAGCCAGCGCGGCGCCTCCACCTCGCGCATCGTGTACCAGAGCGAGAGGACGAACACGGCGAGGAGCAGGAAGCCGAACAGCACCATGAAGCGGAAGGTGAAGAAGATGTAGGGCACGCTCGGCACCGTCGACCAGGCGGCCTGGTCTATCTGGTCGGGCGTTGCCTTGAGCGGATCGTCGACGTAACGCTTCAGGAGCAGGGCATAGCCGAGGTCGTCGCTCGCCGAATTGAATGTGGCGGTAGCAGTCGCGTCGGTCCGGTCGGTCTTCAGGCGCTGAAGCGCGGCATAAGCCGTGAGCCCGTGGCGGATGCGATCCTTGGCCTTGTCGACCAGTTCGAGGATGCCCGGGATCTGCTTGTCGAGCGAGCGCGTGCCGATGACGCCCATGACCCAGGGGACGTTGATCGCGAAACGCGTCGTGTGGTCCTGCATGTCGGGGACGCCGACCAGCGTGAAGGAAGCCGGTGCGGGCTCGGTCTTCCACATCGCCTCCATGGCGGCGAGCTTCATTTTCTGGTTGTCGGTGATCGTGTAGCCGCTCTCGTCGCCAAGCACGATGACGGAGAGCACGGAAGCGACGCCGAACGCCGCGGCGATCACGAAGGAGCGTTTGGCGAGCGCCACGTGACGGCCGCGCAGGAGATAGAAGGCCGAGACGCCGAGCACGAAGGCGGCGCCGCACACATAGCCGGCCGAGACCGTATGGACGAATTTCGCCTGCGCCGTCGGGTTGAAGAGGACGGCCATGAAGTCCGACACTTCCATGCGCATCGTGGCGGGATTGAACGTCGCGCCGACCGGATTCTGCATCCAGCCGTTGGCGATCAGGATCCAGAGCGCGGAAAGGTTCGTTCCAAGCGCCATCAGCCACGTGGCGACGAGATGCGCACGCGGCGACATCCGCTCCCATCCGAAGAAGAAGAGGCCGACGAAGGTGGCCTCAAGGAAGAAGGCCATCAGCCCTTCGATGGCGAGGGGTGCGCCGAAGATATCGCCGACATAGTGGGAGTAGTACGCCCAGTTCATGCCGAACTCGAACTCCATGGTGATGCCGGTGGCGACACCAAGGGCGAAGTTGATGCCGAAGAGGAGGCCCCAGAACTTGGTCATGTCGCGCCACACGGTGCGGCCGGTCATCACATAGACGGTCTCCATCATTGCGATCAGAATGGAGAGGCCGAGCGTCAGGGGGACGAAGAGAAAGTGGTACATCGCCGTCAAGGCGAACTGCAGGCGCGAGAGGTCGACGAGCAGCGCGTTGGTCATGGAAAGCCCCTACGAATTCCACGTTTCCCTAGTGCGGGCCGCCGGGAGCCAACCTTGATGCACATCAAACGGTTCCGGCGGCGCGCATGCGACTCGCATGGCATGAAAAAGCCTGTCCGCGCTATGCCGGAGGGTGCGGGGGCGGCGCTCGCCTATGCCCGCTGCCGCGGCGCCGCGGGGTTGCGGGAGGCGCTCATCTGGCAATCGGCGCGCGTCCTTGCGCGGCTCGGTTTCGCGGCTTCGCTCGCCGTTCTCGCGGGCGCGATGATCGAGGCCGGACGCCTCGAAGCAGCGGCGCTCGGCTCTGCGCTCCTGGCGCTGATCTTCGCCGGCGGCATGGGTCTCGTTGCGGATATTCGATCGGCCGAAGCGGAAGCCGGGCTCGCCGATGCGATCAGAGGCGTGCTGCAGCGCTCGCTCGGCGAAATGCGCCCGGCGCGGCTCCGCGCGCGGCCTGCCGGCGCGCTGATCGCCTCCCTGCAGCGCCACCCGGAGGCAGTCGCCGGCCTCGCCGTCGGGCACGCGGCAGCGGGCGCGATGCTCGCCATCGGACCGCTTGCCGCCGCCATCGCCATCGCCGTCGTCTCATGGCAGGCGGCGCTCGCGCTCGTTCTCGCGACCCCGGTCATGATCGTCTTCCTCGCCATCGTGGGCGGAATGGTGCGGGAGAGGGCCGAGGCTCAGGAGAAGGCCTTCGGGCGGCTCGCGGCGCAGTTCTCCGATCGGATCAGAACGCTTCCGACGATCCTTGCCAATCATGCGCTCGAACATGAGCACGCGAAGATCGAAGACCGGATGACCGCCTATGCGAGGAGCACGATGGTCGTGCTCCGGTCGGCCTTTCTCAACGCCGGCATCATCGACTTCTTTTCCGCGCTGTCGATCGCCGTGCTTGCCGTCTTCCTCGGCCTTGGACATCTCGGGCTCCTGCACATGCCCGGCTTCTATGGGCTCAGACTGTGGCAGAGCCTCTTCATCCTGATCGTCGCGGCCGACTATTTCACGCCCTTCCGCCGCTACGCTGAACAATATCATCTGAAGGCGGAGGGCGAGGCCGCCGCCAAGGAACTGGATTGGTATTTCGAGCCCGTGACCGGGCCGGCCGGCGCAGCGACGGATTCCGCCACCTTCGTCCTTCCGCATGTCGGCAAGACGGTCGCGCTCGAGCTTCCGCGGAGCGGAATGGTCGCGATTTCCGGTCCGAGCGGCGCCGGCAAATCGACCCTGCTGCGCGCGCTGGCGGGCATCGAAGAACAATCCGGAGGCATGTCGGACCGCGGCGTCGACTGGATTTCCACCGACATCTACGTGCCGGAAGGAACGCTTGGCGATGCGATCGCCTGGAACCGCAAGCCGGCCTCTCGTGCTGGCCTGCTTGAGGCTGCCAAGCGGGTTTGGCTTCTCGACGATCGCCTGTTGCCCGGCGGGCTTGACGCGCACATCGAAGAGGGCGGCGAGAACCTTTCCGGCGGCCAGCGCATGCGCATCGGCGTCGCCCGAATTCTTCTTTCGAGCGGCGTCGTGCTTGCCGATGAGCCGACCGCGAAGCTCGATCCCGCGACCGCAGCACTCGTCCGCGGCGTCCTCGTCGAGGTCGCCCGCGATCGTCTCGTCGTCGTGGCGACGCATGACGAGGCGCTGATCAACATCGCCGACAGGAACTACGTCATGGACGCGGTTCGCCCGTCCGACAAGGCCATCGCCGCATGAGCGCGCGCCGCGCAGCTTCCGCCGTCGCGGCAAACGCGCCAGACGCGGCGAAGGCGCCCTGGCGCCTCGCTTTCGCGCTGGCTTTCGCGGCCGTCCTTTCGGGCATTCTCTTGACCGGTGTCTCGGTCTGGTTCCTCGGCGCCGTGGCGCTGGCCGGGCTCGGGCCCGCCGCCTTCGCCTTCAATTTCCACTTCCCGGCCGCGCTTGTCCGTCTCTTTGCGCTGACCAAGACGGCGGCGAAATACGGCGAGCGGATCGTCGGGCACCAGGCGGCGCTTACCGATCAGGTGCGGCGCCGCGTGCGGCTCTTCGCGGCGATGGCGGCGGCACCATCCGTCCGTGCCGTCGGCTGGCAGCTCGGCAACCAGGATCGGCTTTCCGACTACATGGAAGACGTCGAGGACGTCGACTTCGCGCGACTTCGCGTCGACATGCCGGCGGCGACACTCACTGCTGCTGCCGCAGCGCTGATCATCGCGACGCTTTGGCTTGTCCCGCTTGCCATCGTTCCGATTGCGCTGCTGGCACTGGCGACGGCGACTGCAATGCGCTGGGCGATGCCGCGCGCAAGCCGCGATTGGGATCGCGTGCGGGCATCGCAACGGGCGGCGGGGCGCCGGCTCGGCTCGGTCTTCGCCGCCGCCGTGCCGCTGCAGGCCGAGGCGGCGTGGAGCGAGCGGCTCGGCGCCGCCTTCGCGCACTTTGCCGACGCGCAAATCGCCCAGCTTGGCGAGCGCCGCGCGCTGGCCGTGCTCGATGCGGTTGCCGGCTTTCTCGGGCCGTTCGCCGCTTTGAGCGTCCTCCTCGCGGCGTGGCATGCCGGAATTCGGGGCGGGGCGCTGCTCATCCCCGCTTTTGTCGCCTTCGCCTGGCTCGCGCTCGGCGAGACGGTGCAAGGCCTCTCGCGCGTGGCGCTCGGGCGGGTGCGCGAACGCGCCGCAAGGCAAGCGCTCGACAGGTGGACGGCGGGCGCGGCGGTGGCGTCGCCGCACTCACCCTCTGCGCTCTCCAGCACGCTGTCGCTTGAAGATGTGCCGCTTCAAGCGCCGGACGGGCGCGTCCTCGGCGGCGCGGTCAACCTGACGCTTGCAACAAGCCGGCCGACGGCGCTGGTCGGGCCGAGCGGCGCGGGGAAGACGACCCTCCTGAAGCAGATTGCCGGCTGGATCGGCGCCGATAATTCCGGGCGCTTCGTGAGCGGAGGCGCCGCGCTCGATCGCGTCACGCGCTCAACGACGACGCATCTTTCCCTGCACGACGCCGCCGTCCTGTCAGACACGGTTCGAGAGAACCTCTTCGCGCCGAATGCTTCCGCGACCGAGTGCCTGGAGGCGCTCGCGGCGGTCGAGCTTGAGGGCCGCGTTCGCGCTGCCGGCGGACTCGACGCCTGGATCAGCCAGGACATGCTGTCGCTCGGCGAGGCGCAGCGGTTGAACCTTGCGCGCACGCTCCTGACCGACGCGCCGGTCGTACTTCTCGACGAACCGACCGAGCATCTCGACGCCGAGCAGGCAGCGCGGATACTGAGGCGCGTGCTTCGCGGCCTTGCGGGGCGGATCGTCGTCTACGCGACGCACGACGTGGCGGCGGCGGGGGAGGCGGCCGCGGTCGTTGCCTGCGGCGCCGTACCGAAGCGTGACGTCCCTGCCCTCGGTCGCCCGGCTTCCGCTGCTTCGTAACGCGTGGCGGCCCGATCGAAGCTATGCTTCGTGCGCCCTATAGCCGTGCAGCATCTTGATGTAGTTGGCACGCTCGAAGGCTGTCGGGTCCGGGACGTTCCGGTGGCTCATGCGGCCGCGGATGGCGGCGACGGAATCGACGTCGCGCGCCGCGAGCCACGCTTCAAGCCCGCCGACGAGCGCCTTGATGTGCCCGATCCCGTGGCGCAGCAACGCGGCCGTCGTCATGACGACATCGGCGCCGGCCAGAAGGTATTTGACCACCTCGTCCACGCTGTCGACGCCGGTGCTTGCAGCAAGCGAGGCTTTGAGCCGCCCCGACAGAACCCCGACCCACAGAAGCGGCAGGCGGATTTCGTAGGTCTTGGAAAGCTCGAGATCCGAATCGAGCGCGAGCCGTGCAAGATCGATGTCGGGCTCGTAGAACCGATTGAACAATACCAGACCGTCGGCGCCGGCCCGATCGAGCCGCTGCGCCATGTGGCCGATGGCGCTGAAATAGGGGCCGATCTTGACCGCGACGGGGAGATTTATGGCGCTTTTGACGGCCTTCAGGATGTCGATGTAGCGCCTTTCGACGTCGCGTCCCGAAAGCTCGAGGTCGGAGGGGATGAAGTAGATGTTGAGCTCTATCGCGCTCGCGCCGGCCTCTTCGAGCTGCCGCGCATAGTCGATCCAGCCGTGATCGGTGATGCCGTTTATGCTCGCGATGACGGGAATGTCGACCGCGCTCGCCGCGCGCCCGACGAGCTCGATGTAGCGCTCCGGCCCGATCGGATAGGCCGTCGCGGCGGGGAAATAGGTGAGCGCCTCGGGCGAGTTGTCGATGCCCACGGTCATCAGGCGGTCGATCATCTCGTCCTCGCGCTCCACCTGCTCCTCGAAGACGGAGGGGAGGACAACAGCGCCGGCGCCGAGGTCTTCCAGGCGGCGGATGTTGTCGAACCCGCCGGTGAGCGGACTTGCGCCCGCAATAACCGGATTTCTGAGCTCAAGTCCGAGATAGCGTGTCGTCAAATCCATCGACCGGGCACTCCCTCAAATCATCCGTGTCGTCCGCGGCTAGGCCGTCTCCGCGGCCGCCTTGATGGGGACCGCCGCCGGCCTTTCCTCCAGGCTCGCGAGCTGTTCGTAGCTGCGATATTTCGCCGTCACGTCGGCTTGCGCCTGGTGCAGCAGCGCTTCGGCCTCCGCCGGCCGCGCCAGCGAAAGCGCGCGGTAGCGGAGCTCGTTATAGGCATAGTCCTTGAACGGAATGGTCGGGCGCGGCGAGTTCGAGCTGGAACGGGTTTTCGCCGACCTCGCGCATTGCCGGGCCGTAGCGGAAGAGCGGCCAGTAGCCGCTCGCCGTCGCAAGATCCTGCTGCTTCATGCCGAAGCGAAGATCGAAGCCGTGCGCGATGCAATGGCTGTAGGCGAGGATGAGCGACGGGCCCGGATAGGCCTCGGCCTCGCGGAAGGCCTGCAAGGTCTGCTGCGGGTTGGCGCCCATCGCGACCTGCGCGACGTAGACATTGCCGTAGGAGATCGCCTGGAGCGCCAGGTCCTTGCGAGCGGTGCGCTTGCCGGCGGAGGCGAACTTGGCGATCGCGCCGAGCGGGGTCGCCTTCGAGGCCTGGCCGCCGGTGTTCGAATAGACCTCCGTGTCGAGCACCAGGACGTTCACGTCGCGGCCGCTGGCGAGCACATGGTCGAGGCCGCCATAGCCGATGTCGTAGGCCCAGCCGTCGCCGCCGACGATCCACACGCTGCGGCGGACGAGATGATCGACGACGGAGAGGAGATCGCGCGCCGTCTCGTCGCCATCGGCGAGCTTGAGCAGCCTGGCCTTCAACTCCGCGACGCGGACGCGCTGGGTGCGGATTTCGGATTCGCGTGTCTGCGGCGCGGTCAGGATGGCGTTGACGAAGTCTTCGCCGAGCCGAGCTGCGAGCGATTGCAGGCGGCTTCTCGCAAGGTCGACATGCTTGTCGGCGGCAAGGCGGAAGCCGAGCCCGAATTCGGCGTCATCCTCGAACAGCGAGTTCGACCATGCGGGGCCGCGGCCCTCGTGGTTCTTGCTCCATGGCGTGACCGGGAGATTGCCGCCGTAGATCGAAGAGCAGCCGGTCGCGTTCGCAACCATCATCCGGTCGCCGAAGAGCTGCGAGAGAAGTTTCAGGTAGGGCGTCTCGCCGCAACCGGCACATGCGCCTGAAAACTCGAAGAGCGGCTCGAGGAACTGCACGCCGCGCACGTTCTCGAAATCGACACGCGCGCGGTCGTTCACAGGAAGGCGCTCGAAGAAGGCGATATTCGCGCGCTCCGCTTCGAGGAGCGGCGCCTTGGCGTCGAGGTTGATCGCCTTCACGTCCGGCTCGATCGGGCTGTGAGCCGGACAGGCCTCGATGCAAAGCCCGCATCCCGTGCAGTCTTCGACGTAGAACTGCAGGCTGAAGCGGACATCGGGATAACCGCGCGCGTTGACCGCCGCCGATTTGAAGCTCTCGGGGGCGTCGCCGAGCTTGGCTTCGTCATAATATTTCGCACGGATCACGCTGTGCGGGCAGACGAAGCTGCATTGCCCGCACTGGACGCAAAGGTCGGCGCGCCAGACCGGTACCTGGTCGGATACGTTGCGCTTCTCCCAGGCGGCGGTTCCGGAGGGGAAGGTCCCGTCGATCGGCATCAGGCTGACGGGAATGTCGTCGCCGAGGCCTTCGAACATCCGGCCCGTGACCTCGCGCACGAAGGCCGGAGCGCTTGCCGGCACCGGCGGCGGACGATCGAACGTGCTCGTCGCCTTTTTCGGCACCTTCACCTCGTGCAGCTCGGAGAGCGTTTCATCGACGGCCTTGAAATTCCTGTTCACGACCTCCTCGCCCTTCGACCCGTAGGTCTTGCGGATCGCCTTCTTGATCTGATCGATCGCGTCGTCATGCGGGAGCACGCCGGAGAGCGCGAAGAAGCAGGTCTGCAGCACGGTATTGGTGCGGGTCTTGAGACCGACCGCCTTGGCGACCCGCGTTGCGTCGATGACGAAGAATTTCAGTTTCTTGTCGATGATCTGCTCTTGCGCCGAGCGCGGCAGATGTTCCCACACCGCTTCCGGCCCGAAGGGGCTGTTCAGGAGAAAGGTCGCGCCGGGGGCCGCGAGCCGCAGCACGTCGAGACGCTCGAGAAAATGAAACTGGTGGCAGCCGACGAAGTTCGCCGACCCGATCAGGTAGGGCGAACGGATCGGCCGCGGCCCGAAGCGGAGATGCGAGACCGTCTGGGCGCCGGATTTGTGGGAATCGTAGACGAAGTAGCCCTGCGCATGGAGCCCGGCGTCCTCCGCGATGATCTTGGCGGTGTTCTTGTTGGCGCCGACCGTGCCGTCGGAGCCGAGGCCGTAAAATACGGCGCGGACGACGTCGTCGGGCTCGATCGAATAGCGCGGGTCGAAATCGAGGTTGGTGTGCGAGACGTCATCGAGGATGCCGACGGTGAAGCCGTTCTTCGGCGCAGGCTTCTTCAGCTCGTCGAACACCGCCTTGACCATCGCGGGGGTGAAGTCCTTGGACGACAGCCCGTAGCGGCCGCCGATCACGCGCGGCATTGTCGCGCGCCGGCCGTTCGCCACGGCCTGCGCGAGCAATTCCACGACGTCCAGGTAGAGCGGCTCGCCGCCCGCGCCCGGCTCTTTCGTGCGATCGAGGATGGCGACCGCGCGGCAGCTCTGCGGGAGCGCGGCGAGGAAGTGAGACGCGGAGAAGGGACGGTAGAGGCGCACCTGGAGCACGCCGACCTTCTCGCCGGCGCGGCGGAGCGCCGCGGCGGTATCGCGCGCCGTCTCAGCGCCGGAGCCCATGAGAATGACGACGCGCTCGGCATTCTCCGGGCCGTCATAGTCGAAGAGCCGGTACTGCCGGCCGGTCAGCCTGGCGAAATCGTCCATCGCCTTCTGAACGATCGCCGGCGTCTCGGCGTAGAGCAGATTCGCCGCCTCGCGCCCCTGGAAGAAGGTATCGGGATTCTGCGCCGTGCCCCGGATGAAGGGATTCTCCGGGTTGAGCGCGCGCGAACGATGTGCGCGGACGAGCGTGTCATCGATCATCGCGCGAATGTCGGCCTCACTCACGAGCGTCAGCGTGTTGATCTCGTGCGAGGTGCGGAAGCCGTCGAAGAAGTGCACGAACGGCACGCGCGAGCGGAGCGTCGCGGCCTGCGCGATCAGCGCCGAATCGTGCGCCTCCTGGACCGAGCCGGATGCCAGCAGCGCGAAGCCGGTCGTGCGCGTCGCCATGACGTCGGAATGGTCGCCGAAGATCGACAGCGCCTGGGTCGCGATCGAACGGGCGGCGACGTGGAAGACGGTCGAGGTAAGCTCGCCGGCGATCTTGAACATGTTCGGGATCATCAGCATCAGGCCCTGCGACGCCGTGAAGGTCGTCGTCATCGCGCCGGCCTGGAGCGAACCGTGCACGGCGCCGGCGGCGCCGCCTTCGCTCTGCATTTCCTGGACGACGGGACTGTTTCCCCAAATGTTCCTGATTCCGGCCGCCGACCACTCATCGGCGAGCTCCGCCATCGGCGAGGAGGGCGTGATCGGGAAGATGGCGCAGACTTCGTTGACCCGATAGGCGACGTAGGCGACGGCCGTGTTGCCGTCCATGGTCGCGACTTTTCCAGCCATGTCAGCCATTCCTCAGCGGTTCGGCCACCATCTCTATGGCGTGACAGGGGCACTGCTCAAAGCACACCGCGCATCCGGTGCAGAGATCATAGTCGTAGCGGTAGCGGCGACCCGGCCCGAGCTTGACGATCGCGTCCTCAGGGCAGGCGGCGTAGCAATTGTCGCATTCGTAGCAGTTGCCGCAGGAGAGGCAGCGCTCCGCCTCGTAACGCGCGCTTCGCTCGTCAAGGCCGGCGACGACCTCCTCGAAGCCGGCGACGCGCTCGGCCGCCGCGCGAGTCTTCTGCAGGCTTGGGTCGGCGTCGCTGTAGACGGGCAGATGCAGCATCGCGAAGCTGACGAGCGGATGCCGCGGCGGACGATCGACACGGCTGCCGGAAAGCCACCGATCGATGTCGAGGGCGGCGTGCTTGCCGTGTCCGACGGAGACAGTCACGGTACGCTCGCCGGGCACCGTGTCGCCGCCGGCAAAGATGCCCGGACGGCCGGTCATCATGTCGGGACCGACCTTGATGGCGCCGTCGGCCGTGAATTCGATGCCGGGAACCTGCCGGAGAAAGCCGGAGTCGGTCTCCTGGCCGAGCGCCAACACGATCGCGTCGGCCTTGAGCTCTTCCAACCGTCCGGTCGGATGCGGCCGGCCCTCGGCGTCGAGCTCCATCTCCTCGACGGTCAGGTCGGAACCGATGACCTCCTTGATCGTCGTCAGCCATTTGATCTTGATGCCTTCCTCGGTCGCCTCATCGGCCTCGAAGGCATGCGCCGGCATGTGGGCGCGATCGCGCCGGTAGACGATGAGCGCTTCGTCGGCGCCGAGGCGCTTCACGGTGCGTGCCGCATCCATCGCCGTGTTGCCTCCGCCATAGATCACGACACGGCGCCCGAGACGCGGCGCCTCGCCGCTGCTCACGTCGTGGAGAAGCGAGACGGCGTCGAAGACGCGCACGGCGTCGCGCGCCGGAATATCGACGTGCTTGCCGACACCCGCGCCAATTGCAATGAAGACGGCATCGAAGCCGCCGGCCTGCTGTTCGGCGAGAAGGTCCGTGACCTTGTGGTTCAGGACGATCTTCACGCCCATCCCCTCGATGCGGCCGATTTCTTGCATCAGCTCCGCACGCGGCAGGCGATAGGCCGGTATGCCGAAATGCATCATGCCGCCGGGGAGGGGGCCTGCCTCATGAATCTCGACCGTGTGACCGAGGCGGGCGAGGTGGTAGGCGGCAGAGAGCCCGCTCGGTCCGGCGCCGATGACGAGCACGCGCTTGCCGCTCGGCGCAGCCTCGATCTTGAACGGCCACTTCTCCTTGGTCGCAAGGTCGCCGAGAAAGCGCTCCACGGCATGGATGCCGACGGAGGCGTCGAGCATGCCGCGATTGCAGGCGGTCTCGCATGGATGATAGCAAACCCGGCCGTGCACAGCCGGCATGGGATTGTCGCGCACCAGCGTTTCCCACGCTTCGCGGTACTTGCCCGCCTGCGCCAGATCGAGCCAGGCCTGGATATTCTCGCCGGCCGGGCAGGCGTTGTTGCAGGGCGGAAGCAGATCGACATAGACCGGGCGCTGGCGCCGGATCGGGCCGGTCCCCTTCGCGTGCGTGAGATCGATGACCGGGGTCATGTCGTTCGGCTTGGCGCTCATCGACGCGTGCCTCTCCGCCCGGTTGCGCGCGCGTTGTCGCTACGCGCGGCGTTGACAGCAAATGGCCTTTTTCGCGTGCGAGTTAACGACGTTGCCAAAGCACCGAGAAGCACGCTGAGACACTTAGTCGCCGGCATGACAGAGGCACCTCCCTGCGTTCCCTTGTTGACGCGCGCGCCACAATTAAGGCTACATCTGGCCCGCTGTTCCTCCTTGATCTGGGACAATATGCCGGGGCAAATCGACCGCCGGCATGGCTGTGACCGGTGGTTCCGAAGTTCATGAGTGCCTGCCAGCGGGTCGCCTGTTTCGGTGGTTCGGTGCGGTCCGCAGTCCCGGACGCGAATCCATTCCTGGAACCGATCTTAAATTGTCGGCGTTCTCGGCCACGGCGGCCGTTGCGGCGCGCACCGGCGTTGCGTGCCGTGCGGCGAGGGGTGTGCTCCTTTAGTTTCCTTTGTTGGTGTCGGGTGCCTGATGACGATCGACAGACGTAAGTTCGTCTTCGGGACGATGGCCGTTGCAACGCTCGGCTCGGCTTCAATCGCCGAAAGCCAGGGCGCAAATTCGCCACAAGCGGCTGTTCCTTTCAGCTTCGATTGGCTCCTGGGGGAGGCGAGTCGGATCGCCTCTACGGATTTCAAGCCGCAGTCCGACCAACTGCCGGCGAGCATCAGGAATCTGACCTACGACCAGTTCCGCGACATCCGGTTCAAGCCCGACGCCGCAATCTGGGCCGACCAGGCGACGCAGTTCCGGCTGGACTTCTTCCATCTCGGTTTCGTCTACACGGAGCCGGTCAGGATCGCGCTCGTCGAGAACGGCAAGGCGACGGACGTCCCCTTCTCCACCGACTACTTCACCTACGGCCCGCTGGTGCAGCCGCCCAAGGACGCGTCGGACCTGGGCTTTTCCGGATTTCGCGCGCGCTTCCCGATCAATACGCCCGACGTCTATGACGAGTTCGTCGTCTTCCAGGGCGCGAGCTATTTCCGGGCGGTCGCCCGCAACCAGGTCTATGGGCTTTCCGCGCGCGGACTTGCCATCAATACCGCGGAGCCGGAGGGCGAGGAGTTCCCGGTCTTCCGGAAATTCTGGATCGAGAAGCCGTCGGCGGAGGCCGATACGCTCGTCGTCTATGCGCTTCTCGACAGCCCGTCGGCTGGCCGGCGGCTACCGTTTCGACATTACGCCCGGCGCGGAGACGGTGATGCAGGTCGAGGCCGCAGTCTTCTTCCGCAAGGACGTCAAGAAGGTCGGCGTCGCGCCGCTGACCTCGATGTTCCTGTTCGACGACATGAACCGCAGCGGCTTCGACGACTACCGGCGCGCCGTGCACGATTCCGACGGGCTGCAGATGCTCTCCGGCCGTGGCGAGTGGATTTGGCGGCCGCTTGAACAATCCGCGCGACCTCCAGATCTCCTCGTTCTCCGATCAGCGGCCGCGTGGCTTCGGCCTCATGCAGCGGGCCCGACGCTACGACGATTTCGAGGACGCGGAGGCGAGCTACCAGCGACGCCCGAGCCTTTGGATCGAACCGATCGGCGACTGGGGCAAAGGCGGCGTGGAGCTGGTGGAGATCCCGACCGACAAGGAGATCAACGACAATATCGTCGCTTATTGGCGGCCGGACGGCGCGACTTCGGCAGGGACGCC
Organism: uncultured Alphaproteobacteria bacterium; assembly: GCA_963750115.1. Lineage (GTDB taxonomy): Bacteria > Pseudomonadota > Alphaproteobacteria > Rhizobiales > Afifellaceae > DASWJZ01. The sequence goes on from CAVVPM010000018.1 coordinate 216,228, forward strand.
GCTGCGCTTCTCCTACCGCATGCGGTGGACCGACGAAGTGCTGCCGCCGCCGGGATTGTTGTGGGTGTCGGCCAGCCGCGCCGGCCTGAGCTTCGACCAGAAGCGACGCCTCTTCGTGGTGGATTTCAGAGCGTCGGATGACAGCGGCAAGGTGGATATCGACCGGCCTATCGGTCACACGCGTCCGCGTCCAACGGCGAGCTCGGTCAATGCGGTCGTCCATGACGTGGAGCCGAACGGCGCACTTCGCGTTTCTTTCGAGTTGATACTGGCATCGGAGAAGCTTCCGAGCTCCGGCTGGTTCTGATGCGAGGCGGAAAGCCCGCCAGCGAAACCTGGCTGTATCGGTGGACTGCGTCATGAGTGAGCATGTCGTGCTGACCGATCAAAGCGCCCGCGGCATGCCGCCGGCCGAGCCGCTCGGCACCCCGATCCAGAGCTTGCGCGGCTGTCCGTCGGCGCCCGCGAGACGAGCCTCGCTGCGGCGTGCAATGTTGCGCGCGCCTCATCTCGTTCGGCGGGCGCGGCCGCGGCGGCGATCGGCGGGACCTACGAGATGATCGAGGTCGTCTCGGCCGGCGGCATGACCGTTCTCGAAGGGCTGATGACCGCGCTCTTCGCGGTCAACTTCGCCTGGATCTCGTTTGCGGCCACATCGGCGCTGGCGGGGCTCCTTGTGCCGCCGCAGCGGCGGAAATCCGGCTTGCGAAGCCGGTCCTCGGCGTCTTTCTTCGAAGCACCGCGCTCGTCATGCCGATCTATCACGAGAACCCGGCGAAGCTGATGGCGGCGCTCGCGGGTCATGGCGCGAGGGCCTTGCCGCGAGCGGCCACGCGCACGCGTTCGAGATCGTCGTTCTCTCCGATTCCAACAGTGCCGATTCCTGGGTTGCCGAGACGGTGGCTGTCGACGGCCTGAAGCGGTCGCTCGACGGGCGTCATGCCGGTCTGGTATCGCCGGCGCTGGAGCAATGCCGCGAAGAAGGCCGGAAACATTCGCGACTTCGTCGAGAACTGGGGCGGCCGCTACGACCATTTCGTCATTCTCGACGCCGACAGCATGATGGCGGCGGAGACGCTCGTCGCGCTGGCGGCGGCCATGGAAGGCGGAGCCGAAGCTCGGCATCCTGCAGACCGTGCCGGTCCTTGCCGGCGGGCGCACGCTCTTCGCGCGCCTGCAGCAATTCGCCGGCCGCGTCTATGGCCCGGTCGTCGCGCGCGGGCTTGCCGCCTGGCAGGGCGGCGACGGCAATTATTGGGGACACAACGCCATCATCCGCACGGCGGCCTTCGCTGCCTGCCTGCGGCTTGCCGGAGCTGCCCGGCAGGAAGCCGCTCGGCGGGCCGATCCTGTCGCACGATTTCGTCGAGGCGGCGCTGATGCGCCGCGCCGGCTGGCGCGTGGAGATGGCGCCCGACCTCGGCGGCTCGTGGGAAGAAAGCCCGCCTTCGCTGATCGACGCCGCCGTGCGCGACCGGCGTTGGGCGCAGGGCAACCTGCAGCATCTCAGGGTCATCGCAGCGAACGGACTGACATGGCCGAGCCGCGTGCATCTCGCCATCGGCATCATGAGCTATTGTGCCTCGCCGATCTGGCTGCTGTTGATCGTCTTCGGCTTCGTGCTGGCCTGCAGGCGCAGTTCGTCCGGCCGGAATATTTCTCCGGCGGCTTCCAGCTTTTTCCGAGCTGGCCGCTCTTCGATTCGGAGCGGATGTTGCGGCTGTTCGTGGTGACGGTGGGCGTGCTCTTGCTGCCGAAGGCGCTCGGGCTGGCTGTCGGCGCTGGCGTCGCCGGAGCTGCGGCGCGGCTGCGGCGGCGGCTTTGCGGCTGATCGCGAGCGCGCTCGCGGAGCTCGTCTTTCCGCGCTCTACGCGCCGATCATGATGGTGATCCACAGCCGGCATCTCTACGAGATCGCTGACCGGCCGCGATTCCGGCTGGTCGCGCGCAGCGCCGCGAGGACGGCGAGACGCGCTGGGGCGACGCCTGGCGGCGGCACCGCTGGCATACGGCGCTCGGCGCTCGCGACGGCGCGTCGCCGCCTGGTTCTCTCGCCGATGATCCTGGCCTGGCTCGCGCCGACGCTTGCCGGGCTGTTCCTTGCCGCGCCGCTCTCGCGTCTCAGCGGCAGCCGCGCGCGGGCGAGGCGCTGCGGCGGGCCGGCCTCCTGGTCACCCCCGAGGAGCGGGAGCCGCACCCGATCCTCAGGCGGCATCGCGAGGCGACGTCTGAGCGCGCCTATTTCCCGAAGGACGGTCTCCTTGCGCTCACCCGCGACGAGGCCGTCCGCGAGGCGCACTTCCGCTGGGCGAACGCGGCGCTTCGTCGCCGCGGCGCGCCGGACGCGGCGTTTCTGACGGCGTCGCACAAGATCGCCGAAGCCGAGACGCTGGAAGAGGCGCTGGCTTGGCTTGACGCGCAGGAGCGGCTGCACGTGGCGGCGCAAATGGCGCTGGTCGGGGCGCTTATGCGGCTGCCGCGGCTCGGCGCGACGCCGACCGGGGGGCAGCCGCTGCCGCCGCGCAAGGGCGTGAAGCTCGACGGCGTCGCGGCCTGAGGGGTTCGTCGCGCCTTCCGAGGCTGGGAACAGCCGGATCGCTCTATCTCGTAGTTTTGTGGCAATTCCGGGCGGAAAACCGGGTCTCACTTTTCCCTGTTCTAGGCCTGGATGTGCTCGTGGGAACGGGTGTCGGGGCCATGGCGGTGACGGTCGGACGTGACCTTCACCGGGACGAGATGGAGATTCGCATGGCGTACGCCGCGCTGTGTCGTGATCTCATCGGAAAAGCTTTGAATGGCCTTCGAGGCGCCGCGCAGGACGGAGAGCTCGAGACAGCTGCTGTGGTCGAGCGGCACCCGCATGTTGGCGGCGACCAGATCGTGATGGTCGTGCTGGGCGCGCGCCAGCCGCTGCGCAAGGTCGCGCGTCTCGTAGTCGAAGACATAGCTCAGCGTCGCCATGCACGCGGCGTTCGATTTCGCGGCGCTCTCGCGGTCGATCATGTCGCGCACGATGTCGCGAAAGGCCTCCGAGCGGCTGAGATAGCCGCGCCTTTCGCTTGAGCGCGTCGACGGCCTCGAGCAGATCGTCGTCGATCGTGATGGTAATGCGCTGCATGGCCTCCTCCCGTTCGCCGGCGGTTCAAATCGCAATAGCACCGGCCGCCGCAAAAGCCAGCACGCTCACGAAGGCGAGAAGCGAGCCAGGGGTCAGGAATGCTCGCCGGGATGCCGGTGGAGACCGCGATGCAGGTGGTGGTGGCTGTGAGCGAATTCCCCGCCATGCGCATGGCGGTGGGCGTGCACGAGATGCGTGCGCGCGAGGAGGGGAAGGTCGTGCAGGATCTTTGCCGGACTGCCGGAGGCGACGACGCGGCCCTTCCTGCAGCACGAAGCAAAGGTCGGCGATGTCCTCGACGATGTCGAGGTCGTGGGTCGCGGTGACGACGGTGCGCCCGAGGCCGCGGCATTCCGACCAGGAAATCGATGACCCCGCTCGCGCTTTTCGGGTCAAGCCCGGCGGTCGGCTCGTCGAGGAGAAGCACTTCCGGCTCGAGGATCAATATGGAGGCAAGCGCCACCCGCTTCTTCTCACCGCCGGAGAGACGATGCGGCGAGCGGTCCTTGAGATGCGCGATAGAAAATTCCGCAAGCATCGCGGCGACGCGCCGGCGGATCGTCTCCTTCGGCCAGCCGAGTTGCAGCGGGCCGAAGGCGAGCTCGTCGAAGACGGTCGGGATTGAAGAGCTGCACGTCGGGGTTCTGGAACACCAGTCCGACGCGCCGGCGAAAGGCGAAGGCGGTCTCGTCGTCCTGCATCGCCGCTTCGGAGAGCACGGCGCCGAAGGCGGAGACTTCTCCCCGATCCGCGAAATAGAGCCCGTCGAGGAGCCTGAGCAGCGTCGACTTGCCGGAGCCGTTGGCGCCGAGGAGCGCGATGCGCTGCCCCTTCTCGACGGTCAGGCTGAGGCCGGCGAGGGCGGGCGTATCCTGATAGGCATAATGGACGTCGCTAACCTCGAAGAGCGCGGTCATGCCTGCAGCCCGAGAGCGAGGCCGGCGGTAGCGGCGAAGCAGACGAGCGCCATCCAATCGGTCCATCGCATCCGCAGGTCGTCGAGGAGATGCACCTCGCCGCGATAGCCGCGTGCGATCATCGCAAGATGCACGTCGGTGCTGAGAGCAAGGGCCTTGCCGAGCAGCACGCCGGCGCTCGCCGTGGCGATCCTGCGGCGTTCACGCGCAGCGAGCCCGCCGACCATGCGGCTGCGCCGGGCCTCGAACATCTGTCCGGCGGTTTCCAGGAAGATGAATATGTAGCGATGCGTCATGCCGAGAATCACGACAAGGACGACCGGCACGCGAAAGATGCGCAGCGCTTTCAGCACATGCGGCCAGGGCGTGCAGAGGATGAGCAGAAGAGCGAAGGTCGCTGCCGTTTCGGAGCGTCCGAGAAGGAAAGCGGCGCTGCGCACGCCTTGCAGCGTGACCGGCCAGTCGAGGAGCGGCAGGCGGAGGAGGATTTCACCCGGCACCAGGAATATCGCCGGAAGCGCAATCAGTCCGGTGAAGGCGAAGACGCCAAGCCAGACTTGCCTTGCAAGCCGCGACAGCGCCACGTGCGAGGCCAAGGCGAGCGCAACGGCGACCAGGAAGAGCCCGCCGAGAACAAGCAGGGATTTCAGCCAGACCGCGACCAGGATCAAAGCGAGGAGGCCGACGACCTTGACGCGCGGGTCGAGCCTTTGCAGGAGGCCGTCCCGCCGCGACACATCCTCAGCATCAAGCGCATGATCGATCGCATGCGAAAGACCGCCGGCAAGCCGGTCGAGAAAGTTGCCAGTGCGGCGGCCGCCGCAAACGAAGGACTGCTCTCCCATCGCGACTCCCGGCGCGGGACGGACCCCGCGCTCAGGCCTCCTTTTGGCGAAAGCGTCCGTAGACGAGCGAGAGGGCAGAGAAGGCGACCAGGATCAGGCCGACGCCTGTTATCGCCGACATGATGTAGCCGAAGTTCGCATCGTGCATGAAAGCCGGCGCGTAACCGGACATCGGCGCCGTCCAGATGCTCGACAGGTGCTGAAGGCCGAGCGGAACATGCGTCAGGCGGCGCGATGTTGCCGGAGGCATGCGCAATCCGCGCGCGGACCGCCAGATCCTGGAAGTCGCCGGCGCTCCATTCGCCCCAGGCGGCGCCGGCGGCAAGAAGCCCGAGCGGGCTCAACAGCATCAGAGCGCCAAGCCCGGCCCAGAGCCTGCGCGTTCCGCGCCATCCGCCTGCGATCATTGGCGATTGCGGGCGCGGCTCCAGCCGCATCGCCGTCAGCTGCAGCAGGCTCGGATTGGCGCGTTGCAGATAGGCGACGACGCCGGCGGTGAGGACGGCCTCGGCCGCGCCTGCAAGCGTCAGGTGCGCAAACATCATGGCGGGAATCGCAATGCTGAGCGGGTAGGGCGCATAAAGCGGCGCGCCGGTCGCGTCGTGGAAAAGGAGCGGCTGCACGCCGAACTCGCAAGCGGCGAAGAAGGCGGAGAGGTTGATCGCGAGATAGCCGGCGACGCCGCCGGCGACGACGCGTCGGGGAGAATTGATCGCCGCGCCCGCCGCCATCAAACGATAGGCCGGCATAGGCGAATAGCGAGCCGACGATCGCCATGTTGAAGCAATTGGCGCCGAATGCAGTGATGCCACCGTCGCCGAAGAAGAGCGCCTGAATCATCAGCGCAATCGAGATCGGCAAGAATCGCCGGCCACGGCCCGAGCACGATCGCGGCGACGCCCATCCCGACGGCATGCGCCGTGGTGCCGCCCGGAATCGGCAGGTTGAACATCATGACGACGAAGGAGAAGGCGGAGACGACCGCGAGCAGCGGTACAAGCCGGCTCTGCAGAAGGCGCTTCACCCGGTCGAGCGCCACATACCAGAAGGGAATCGCGGCGGCGTAGGTCACCGCACAGGTCGAAGGGCTGAGATAGCCGTCCGGTATGTGCATAGGTGCCGCCCCTTAAGCTACGCGTCAGCCACCGCTACGGTATGACCACTTTGAGGATTATTCATACGCTCGAGGGGCGGTCAAGCGACTTTCGGGGATGCCGCCCCGGCGTCTCTGCGTCGACGCCACGGCGCGAACCTTTCGTCGCGGCGGCGCAGCTTCTATCATTCCCCTTGGAGGAGCCTTTTGATGGCCCATCGCGCTGTCGTTTCGCGAGCTGACCGCATCGTCGCAGTGACGGTCTATGCGGCGGTCGCGATTTCGGTCGCCTTCGGCGGCGCGATCACGCTGTGGAAGCCACAGGTCGAACGCTGGATCGCCAACAACGTGGCGGAAGTCGGCGGGCCGTTCGAGCTTGTCGACCAGGACGGTCACCGCTTCACGCGGGCCGATCTCCTCGGCCATCCGCATATCCTCTATTTTGGCTACACCTACTGCCCCGACCTTTGCCCGACGATGCTCTTTCAGTTGAGCGGTATCGTGCAGAGACTGGGCGACAAGGCGGCGCCGCTCAAGGTCGCCTTTGTCAGCGTCGACCCGGAGCGCGACACGGTCTCCGTGATGAAGCAATACGTCGCCGCTTTCGACGCTGGTTTCATCGGGCTGACCGGCTCGCAGGCTGCGATCGACAAGGCGGCGAAGGCCTATCGGATCTATTTCCGCAAGGTCGATCTCGGCGGGGGCGACTACGCGTTCGATCACACGGCTTCAGCGATGCTCTTCAATGCCGACGGGAGCTACGCCGACTCGATCGCCTACGAGGAGAGCGATGCCAGCGCGCAAGCCAAGATCGAGCGCCTTATCGCGGCGAACAGACACGGCTGACCAGTCAGAGCGACGAATAGAGGCAGCGAAAAAAACGGCCCGCCAGCCAGGCGGGGAGCCGCCGCCCTGCGACATTTTGAAAATGCGAATGAGTTGCAGTTGCATGAAAACCGTGCCATATGCTCGCGAGTCGAGGGGTTCCCGCCGCCATCCAGCAGCATGTGCATGTCCGAGGAAGCTACAATCGCAGAGCCTGTAGACGCGCCTGACAACTCCGGGTGGCGCTTCATGCGCGTCGGCGATCGGCCGAGCCTGCCGGAGGCGCACGCGACGATCACGGTCCCGAAAGGCGGCGTCTGGTTCCGGCAGCTCTTCGCCTTTGCCGGGCCCGGCTACATGGTGTCGGTCGGCTATATGGATCCCGGCAACTGGGCGACCGATCTCGCGGGCGGCGCGCCGTTCGGCTACACGCTGCTCTTCGTCATTCATGCTGTCGAACCTGATGGCGATCCTGTTGCAGGCGCTCGCCGCGCGGCTCGGCATCGTCACCGGGCGCGACCTCGCCCAGGCCTGCCGCGACCATTATCCGCGCCCCGTCAATCTCGCGCTTTATGTCGTCTGCGAGCTGGCGATCATCGCCTGCGACCTCGCCGAGGTGATCGGCACGGCGATCGCGCTGCAACTGCTGTTCGGCATTCCGCTGATCGGCGGCGCGCTGATCTACGGCGCTCGACGCCTTCCTGCTGCTTCTCCTGATGAACCGCGGCTTTCGCTTCCTGGAAGCCTTCATCGTCGCGCTTCTGATCGTCATCTTCGTCTGCTTCGCGATCCAGATCGTGGCGGCCGCCCCGCCGATCGGTGCTCTTCTGCACGGCCTGCTGGTGCCTTCGCCGGAGATCGTCACCAATTCCGGCATGCTCTACATCGCGATCGGCATCATCGGCGCGACCGTGATGCCGCACAATCTCTATCTCCACTCCTCGATCGTGCAGACGCGCGCCTTTGAGCGGAACGACGAGGGCCGGCGCCACGCCATCAGCTGGGCGACGACCGACAGCACGATCGCACTGATGCTGGCGCTGTTCGTCAACGCCGCCATCCTGATCGTGGCGGCAGCGGCATTTCACACGAGCGGTCACCAGCGATGTCGCCGAGATCGGCCAGGCCTTCCAGCTGCTTGTCGCCGCTGCTCGGCCTCGGCATCGCGTCGATCCTGTTCGCGGTCGCGCTGCTTGCCTCGGGCGTCAACTCGACGGTGACGGCGACGCTTGCCGGCCAGATCGCCATGGAGGGCTTTTTGAGGCTTCGGCTGCCGCATTGGGCGCGGCGGCTTTTGACGCGGGGTCTCGCCATCATCCCGGTGGTCGCCGTCACGGCGCTCTACGGCGAGAGCGGCACGGGCAAGCTCTTGGTGCTGAGCCAGGTGATCCTGTCGATGCAGCTTCCATTCGCCGTCATCCCGCTCGTCCACTTCGTCACCGACCGGCGGAAGATGGGGAGGTTCGTGATCTCACGCTCCGTGGCAATCCTCGCGTGGGTCGTCGCGGCGCTGATCGTCATCCTCAACGTCAAGCTCCTTGCCGACGCGCTCCTTGGCGGCCTCTGAGCGCCGGCTCAATCCGCGGCCGTCTCTCCTGTTGCGGCAGCGCTTCCGTCGGCGCAGAATCCGGAACGGCCGCATGAGCGGCTGCGTTTAGCGGGGGCGCCAGAACGGAGTCTCACATGCGCAGACTGCTGATTGTCACCCTTCTTGCGCTTTCGACGACGAGCGCCGGCGCGGAGCGTCCTTCGACGCTCGCCATGAGCTGCCGGCAGGCGCAAAATCTCGTCGCTCACAGCGGCGCCATCGTGCTCTCGACCGGCCGCTTCACCTATGACCGGTTCGTCGCGAACGGAAGCTTCTGTGCGACCGGAGAATGGGCCTATGAGGCCTCTGCGCCGACGCGTGACGCGGCGCGCTGCACGCTCGGCTATACCTGCAAGGATGTTCCGCCGTTCTGGTACCACAACGACGACGGCGGCTTCTTCCATCGCTGAGCGACGTCGGCAGGCTATCAGCGAAGGGCGAGGATGTGGTTGGCCAGGGCCTCGCCGAGCGCGGCATGCGCGCGCGGATCGAGATGGACGCCGTCAAAGGGGCTCGTCTCGACAATCGTGCCGGCGTCCAGGAACGCCGCGCCATGCTCGTCCGCGATCGCATGATAGAGCGGCGCCAGCTTGAGGGACTTCTCGCGCCCGCCATGGAACATGTCGGTGAAATCCGGCCGCTCGCCGTAGCTGTCGAGGATGGGAGGCGGACAGATCACGAGCATTTTCGGAGCGCTCATGCCGGGGCCCGTCTCTGAGCCCTTTACGATCATGAGGAGCGCGCCGACACTTTTGGCGATGTCGCCCGCCGGCACGCCGAAGCGCTGCTTCAGATCGTTGGTGCCGAGCATGATCGCGACCAGGTCGATCGGGCGATGGCTCTTCAGGCAGGGGAGAAGATAAGCCGAACCGTCGAGCCAGCGGCCCTCGATCGGATCGGGGTGCACGGTAGTGCGGCCGGGGAGGCCCTCCGCGATCACCGACCAGTCGTTGCCGAGCTTGGCCTGGAGAACGCCGGGCCAGCGCTCCGCCGGCGCATAGCGTTGGTCGTTGCCCGGGCGGGTCGCGCTCCCCCAGGTGTTGGAATCGCCGTAGCAAAGGATCGTCTTCATCGCCTTCCGTCACGCATCGGCATCCGCCGCAGCCACAAGATCGTCGGTCGGCCCTGGGTAGAGGTCAAGGGCCGGCGGGCCGGGCCGGGTAAAAGCCTTCGGCGGGAACTCCTTGCCGGCTCCGCCGTTGGTCAAGGCCTCACCGCGAGGCCTCGCAACGGAGAACGGCAATGCTGAAGGGCGGACTTCTCTGGCTGATCGGCATTCCGCTGCCGATTATCCTTCTCCTTTGGGTCTTTGGCGTTCTGCACTGACAGGGGGCATCATCCGTCGTGCGCGTGCGGTGCAAGCGCGGCCGGCGGAACGCCGCGGTCGATCACCGTGCGCAGCGCAAAGCTCGATTGCACGCGCGCGACATGCGGCAGGCAGGCGAGCTCGGTGCGATGGATGCGCTCGAAATCGGCGATCGAGCGCGCATTGACCGTGATGATGTAGTCGTCGCTCCCCGACATCAGGAAGCAGCGCACGACCGACGGGCAGCTCACCAGCTCCTTTTCGAAGAGGTCAAGGGCATTCTCCGCCTGACTGTCGAGCGTGATCCTGACGATCACCGTGGTGCCGTAGCCGAGCCGATCGAGGCCGATGATGGCCCGGTAGCCGGTGATCAGGCCGGACTCCTCAAGCGCCTTCAGCCGGCGCGCGCAGGCGGTTGGCGAAAGGCCGACGCGCTCGGAAAGATCGGCGTGGCTGATGCGGCCGTTTCCCGCGAGCTCGGCGAGGATCGCTCGGTCAATTCGATCGAGGCCCATGACGCTGCTTTCATTCTCAATTCAGCATATCTTTGCTTGAATCCTGCGAGAACTCAATAGATTGCACCGGAAATTGCCGGGAAATGCACCTTGCCGCCTGCTAGTAAGCGGTGCGAGCGATGGAGGCTGCCATGCAGGTCGGAGTCCCGAAGGAGATCAAGTCGCAGGAATACCGCGTCGGGCTGACGCCCGGCGCCGTGCGCGAATATGTGGCCGCCGGCCACGAGGTGATCGTGGAGACCGGTGCGGGCGCGGGCATCGGCGCCGACGACGCCGTCTATGCGAAGGCCGGCGCGACGATCGCCAAGAGCGCGGCCGAGGTCTTTTCCAAGGCCGAGATGATCGTGAAGGTGAAGGAGCCGCAGCCGGAGGAATGGCAGCGTCTCTCCGCCGGGCAGATCCTTTTCACCTACCTGCATCTTGCGCCGGATCCGCGCCAGGCGCGCGGGCTGATGGAATCGGGCGTGACCGCGATCGCCTACGAGACCGTGACCGACGCGCGCGGGCACCTGCCGCTGCTTGCGCCGATGAGCGAGGTCGCGGGACGGCTCGCGATCGAGGCGGCGGGCATGGCGCTGAAGCGATTCAACGGCGGGCGCGGGCTTCTCCTCGGCGGCGTGCCGGGCGTGCAGCCGGCGCGGGTCGTGGTGCTCGGCGGCGGCGTCGTCGGCACGCATGCGGCGCGCATGGCGGCGGGGCTCGGCGCGGACGTGATCGTGCTCGACCGGTCGCTGCCGCGGCTGCGCGAGCTCGACGAGCTGTTCCAGGGCCGCGTCAGGACGCGGTTCTCGACGCTTGCGACGATCGAGGAGGAGGTTTTTTCGGCCGACGTGGTGATCGGCGCGGTGCTCGTTCCGGGCGCAAGCGCGCCAAAGCTCGTCACGCGCGACATGCTGAAGGACATGAAGAGCGGCGCCGTCGTCGTCGACGTCGCGATCGACCAGGGCGGCTGCTTCGAGACTTCGCGTGCGACGACGCATGCCGATCCGGTCTACGCGGTCGACGGCGTCATCCATTATTGCGTCGCCAACATGCCGGGCTCGGTGCCGCTCACGTCGAGCCAGGCACTCAACAACGCGACGCTGCCCTTCGGGCTGGCGCTGGCGGAGAAGGGCATGCGCGCGGTGCTCGACGATCCGCATCTTCGCGACGGCTTCAACGTGCATCGCGGCCAGATCACGCATAAGGCGGTGGCGAAGAGCCTCGGCCTGCCGTTCAAGGATCCGGTTGAGGCGGTGCAGGAATCTGCGCGAGCACAGCCCGCGGCTGGCGAGCTGAGGGCGTGAAAGCCGACGCTGCGTAACCTCCCCCTTTGCGGGGAGGTTAGGGTGGGCGGCCCTCAATGAAAGTTTCGGCCCTTCGGCATCACGGCGGCGTTGGCTGCGTGGAGCGCGCGTAGCTCGGCGACGAGTTCCGGCTCGTCCGCGAGAAGGCGCGCCATGCGCGAGCTCTTCTTCTTGGCCTGCCGCAGCTCGTCGACCGGCCGGCGCACCTCGTCGGTCGGCGCCATGCCGTGCGTGCCGATCAATTCGGCGGAAAGGCGCGAAAGGAGCGGCGTCAGATCCTCAAGCTTCTCCGCCACGACGTGGATCACGCTCTGCTCGGATTGCAATCTTCCGGTAACGCGCATCAGCCGCGCGCCGAGCACGACTGCGCGGTAGCGCTCGAAAATCTTCGGCCAGACGATGACGTTGGCGATTCCGGTCTCGTCCTCCAGCGTTGCGAAGATCACGCCCGATGCCGTGCCCGGACGCTGGCGGACGAGGACCAGGCCGGCGACGGAGACGCGGCGACCGCTCTGCATGTCAGCGAGCCGTTCCGTCTCGACGATCGCGTGCGCGGCGAGCTTTTCGCGCAGGAACGAGACGGGATGCGCCTTCAAGCGAGAGGGAGAGGGCGCGGTAGTCATTCACCACGTGCTCGCCCTCCGGCATCAAGGGAAGCGTCACCTTCGCTTCCCGCTGCAGATCGCGTCCGCGATGCCTTTGCGGCGGCGAAGAGCGGCAGGCGCTCGGCCGCCGACAGCGGATCAAGCGCGCGCACCTCCCACAGCGCTTCGCGGCGATCGAGGCCGATCGAGCGGAAGGCGTCGGCTTCGGCAAGGCGTTCGAGCCCGGCGCGGGAAATGCCGGAACGCAGCCAGAGATCGCGGACATTGCGGTAGGATTCGCCGCGCGCCTTCACGAGGCGGATGGCGTCATCTTCGCGAAAACCTTTGATCTGGCGGAGACCGAGACGCACGGCGTGCGTGGTGCGGATGGAGGGGGCTTGCTCGGCGTGGCGTTCGTGGATGTGTCCTTCCCCTCTCCCTGGCCCTCCCCCGCAAGGGGGGAGGGAAGGCGCTGGCTCTCTCCCCCCTTGCGGGGGAGAGACGGAGAGGGGGGAAGCATGAAGAGCACAGGCCTGTCGAACCTTCTCCACCACCCGATCCGGATATTTCAGCACCTCTTCATTTCTGAGCCGCAGCGTGTGGTAGCCGCGCGAGCAGAACCAGTCGTCTCTTTCCAGGTCGCGCGCCTCCTGTTCGTCATGCGCTTCGCCATCCAGCTCGACGACGAGCCTTGTCTCGTGACAGATGAAGTCGGCGACGAAGCGTCCCATCGGGACCTGCCGTCTGAACTTGAGCCCATCGAGCCGGCTAGCGCGCAGCTCGCGCCAGATCAGCTCTTCGGCTTTTGTCTGATTGTGACGGCGGTATTTTGAGAAGCTGCGTTCGTCGCCTGTGACGTGAGCGTGGGGGAAGGGAGGCGGTGGCTGTGTCTTTCCCCCCTCCCTAGCCCTCCCCCGCAAGGGGGGAGGGGAATTCGCTCTCCAACGTGAAGTCCCAATCCGAGAAATTGATATCGACCGCGCGCAGCTCGACGCCGTGCTCGCGCGCGTCGCGCACGATCTGCGCCGGCGCGTAGAAGCCCATCGGCTGCGCGTTCAGGAGCGCGGCGCAGAAGACGTCCGGGTAGTGGCACTTGATCCAGGCGGAGGCGTAGACGAGGAGCGCGAAGCTCGCGGCGTGGCTTTCGGGAAAGCCGTATTCGCCAAAACCCTCGATCTGGCTGAAGCAGCGCTCGGCGAAGTCTGCTCGTAGCCGCGCGCGACCATGCCGTCGATCATCTTCGCCTTGAACGTGCCGATCGTGCCGACGCGACGGAAGGTCGCCATGGCGCGGCGGAGCTTGTCGGCCTCCCACGGCTCGAACTTCGCCGCGACGATCGCGATGCGCATCGCCTGTTCCTGGAAGAGCGGCACGCCGAGCGTCTTCTGAAGCACGTTCCTGAGCTCGTCCTTGTCGCCATGTTCCGGCGACGGCTCGGGATAGATCACCGTCTCCAACCCCTGCCGGCGGCGGAGATAGGGATGCACCATGTCGCCCTGGATCGGGCCGGGGCGCACGATCGCCACCTCGATGACGAGATCGTAGAAATTCTCAGGGCGAAGCCTGGGCAGCATGGTCATCTGTGCGCGGCTCTCGATCTGGAAGACGCCGATCGTGTCGGCGCGGCAGATCATGGCGTAGACGGCGCGATCGTCCTCGGGGATCAAGGCGAGGCTCAGCCGCTCGCCGTAATGGCTTTCGAGAAGATCGAAGCCTTTCTTCAGGCAGGTGAGCATGCCGAGCGCGAGCACGTCGATCTTCAGCATCTTCAAGGCGTCGAGATCGTCCTTGTCCCATTCGATGATGTTCCTGCCGTCCATCGCCGAATGCAGAATCGGCACCACCTCGTCGAGGCGGCTTCGGGTGATGAGGAAGCCGCCGACATGCTGCGAGAGGTGGCGCGGAAAACCGATGATTTCCTGTGACATTGCGAGGACCTGCGCGATCCTCCGCTCGTCGGGATCGAGCCCGGCGCGGCGGGCGTCGCCCGGGTCGACGGCGGTTGACGACCAGCCCCAGACGTTTCCGGCGAGAGCGCCGACCGCGTCCTCCGAAAGACCGAAGGCTTTGCCCACCTCGCGCGCGGCCGAGCGTGAACGGTAGGTGATGACGGTGGCGGCGATGCCGGCGTGCTCGCGGCCGTATTTGTCAAAAACGTATTGGATCACCTCCTCACGCCGCTCGTGCTCGAAATCGACGTCGATGTCGGGAGGCTCGTTCCGCTCCGGCGAGATGAAGCGCTCGAAGAGAAGATCAGTGCGCGCCGGGCTTACATCGGTGATCCGCAGACAGTAGCAGACGGCGGAATTCGCTGCCGAGCCGCGCCCCTGGCAGAGGATCTCCTTCGAGCGCGCAAACTCCATGATGTCGCGAACGGTGAGGAAATAGGCTTCGTAGCGAAGCTCCTTGATGATCTTCAGCTCATGCTCGATCGTCGCGGCGACTTTCTCCGGGACGCCTTCCGGATAGCGCCAGGCCGCGCCTTTCTTTGTGAGGCGCACGAGCTCGTCGAAGGGCGTCGCGCTCGGGCCCGCCGATTCGAGCGGGTAGTCGTATCGGAGCTCGTCGAGCGAGAAGCTGAGGCGCTCAAGCACGGAAAGCGTTTCGGCGAGCGCCGCGGGCTGATCGACGAAGAGCCGCGCCATCTCGGCGGCACTCTTCATGTGCCGCTCGGCATTCGCCTCCAGCCGCTTTCCGGCGGTGTCGAGCGTTCGCTTCTCGCGTATGCAGGAGAGCACATCCTGCAAAGCGCGCCGCTCCGGCGCGTGGTAGAGCACGTCGCCGAGTGCGAGGAGCGGGATGCCGTAACGGTCGGCAAGGTCGGAAAGCGCTGCAAGCCGGCGGCGGTCGTCGCCGTGATAGAGACACGTCGCGCCGAGCCTCACGTGGCCGGGAAAGGCTTCGGCGAGGGCGACGAGCGTTCGCTCCAGCGGGCTTTGTGGCTGAGCGCTGCTTAACCTCCCCCTTGAGGGGAGGTCGAAGTTTGCCGAGCGTTGCGAGAGCAAACTTCCGGAAGGGGGATGCTCTCCTTCCAGCGTAACCCCCTCCCGAAACCGACTGCGCTCCGCTTGCCGGTTTCGACCTCCCCGCAAGAGGGAGGTTAAGGTGGAGGTGCTGGCGCTGGTGCTCGTGTCCCCCCCTTCGACAAGTCGAAGCGTCCTCCTCCTCAAGGGGGAGGTTAGAGGAGCGTCACGGTTGTAGCCGTCTCCTCTCCCAATCCCTCCCCCGCAAGGGGGGAGGGAAGCGCCCGGCAGCACCGCCATTTCCATGCCATCCCCCCACTCGAGAAGGTCGGCGAAGGCGAGGTGGCATTCGCCTTTCTTGGCGCGGAGATTGCCTGTCGTGAGCAGCCGGCAAAGCCTGCCATAGGCGGCGCGGTCGCGCGGCCAGACGGCAACGTCCGGCGTCCCGTCGGCGAAGGAAAGGCGGCAACCGACGGCGTAGCGGGTGCCCGTCTCCTTCGCCGCGAGATGGCCGCGCACGATGCCAGCGAGCGTGTTGCGGTCGGCGATCGAAAAGCCGGCAAGGCCGAGGAGGGATGCGGTCGCGGCAAGCTCTTCGGGGTGCGAGGCGCCGCTCAGGAACGAGAAATTCGAGGCGGCGAGGAGTTCCGCATAGGCCGGCTCACCGGGGCGTCGCAACGTGCGCCGCTTCCTTCCAATTTCCTGGAGCGAGAGCGGAAAGCGCGGCCGGTCGCGGCTCGAAGGCGGCTTTTCGGGCATGATGAACTCAAGACGAGCGCTTCAAATGAAGCTGATTGTTCTTGTTATGTTCTCATTCCGATAAAAGAGAGTCAATCGGCGCCGACCCGTGGCTGACGGTCGCGCGCCGGATTCCCGCGGGTTTAAGGCTTCAGGGTGTGGAACGGCTCTGCCGGGCCGGTGAACGTCACGCCTGCTTCAAGCCCGCGCTGCCATTGCAGCCGCGCCGGCGCGATCGTGCTCAACGAGACGATGACGACCCGGAATTCCGCCGGTAGCGTGAAGGCGTCGCCGAAGACTAGGCGTGCGCCGCCCTCATTCAGATCGCGCACGGTGCAATCGACTATCGTCGCGTCGGTGAGGACGACCTTCGCCGCCCTCAGCGTGCGCTGACGATGTGCGTGGCGGTGATCGCCACCATTCGCGGGTTCGATCGGGCGATCTCCGCCCTTGAAATCACTCATCGTCCCGTTCCCGCCGGGTGCCGTCGACCAAGGAAATGCCGTTCAGGTTTCATTTTCATCAAATGGGAACGAAATTGCGAAACGGCGCCCTCAATCGTCGAATGTGGTTAGGGAATCTTTGCGGCGGCTTCGCGGTCCGGCAAGCCGGCAGAAGGCCGCAGCCGGTGGACCGACCCGCCGGCGTCAGTCAAATTTCTTCGGCTTCCGCCAAGGAACGCGGTGCGAGCTTCGTCTCATGCGACAGATGCTGGACACGACCGACGACAGCGCGCTTGCAGCGGCCGCACTTGCCGGCGACCGTGAAGCCTTCCGTCATCTCGTGGAGCGGCATTACGCGCTGATCTATCGCGTCGCCTACCGCTACGTCGGCTCGGCGGCGGATGCGGAGGACATCGCCCAGGAAGTCTGCATCACCCTGGCGACGAAGCTTTCGCGGTTTCGCGGCCGCAGCCGGTTCACGACATGGCTCGTCAGCATCGTGATCAACCGCTGCCGCGATTCCCTGAGGCGGCGGAAATCGTCGGAGGCGCTGGTGGAGAAATATGCGGTGCTGCGAGCCGCCGAAGAGGCGGACCAGGCCGACACCGACAAGCGAACGGCGTGGCTCGAGGAGGCGCTGAAAAGTCTCGACCCGAGTCTGAGGGAAACGGTGCTGCTCGTTCTCGGCGAGGCGCTTTCGCATCGAGAGGCGGCAAAAATTCTCGGCTGCGCGGAGAGTACGGTGTCGTGGCGCATGCACATGGCGAAGAAGCATTTGAGCGCCCGGATGGACGATGGCGATGAATGAGCTGGAACGATTGAAAGAGGCGCTCGATGCCGAGCGCGTCGAGCCGCGAGCGGGCGCACGCGAGGCGGCTGTCGGCGCGGCGCTCGCCGCCTTCGATGCAAAAATCGAATCGCGGCGCCAAGGATCGCGCCTCTTCTCCCGTCTCAGGAGCGCGGCCCATGCCGCGTTTGAAACCGTGACGGGACGACGACACATGAGAATGACCACTGCGCTTGCCGGCGGCGTCAGCCTTGCCGTGCTCACGCTTGCCGTTCTGACGGCGGCCAATCTTGAGACGTTCAACGGGCTGCGGCAAAAGCCGGCGTCAAACGCTGCGCCGCCGGTCGAGCAGGCGGCGGATGCGAGCACCGCGGCGATGAAATCCGACGCGACATCGGCAGCCACTTCCCCTCGCGACGAGCTCGCCGCCCAGGCGACTTCCGGCGTCATGCGGCGACATGCCGGCCGAATCGAGCCGGCTCGCAGCGTCGTCGCCGGTCGCCGGCGGGGCTGCAGCGACGCCTCCGGCCGGCGCTTTCGGCTATGACGCGGGAAGCCCGGAGCCCGCTCCGCAAGCTACCAACCAGGACCAGGGCCGCGACCGCTTTCAGTCGTTTGAAGCCAACCCCGTGAAGGTGACGGCCGAGGATCCGGTCTCGACCTTCTCCATCGACGTCGATACGGCGTCCTATTCCTTCATGCGCGCCTCGTTCAACAACGGCGCGCTGCCGCCGCGAGGATGCGGTGCGGGTCGAGGAGCTCATCAACTATTTCCCCTACGATTACCCGGGCCCGATTCCCGCGAGCGCCGTTCAAGGCCTCGGTGACGGTCATGCCGACACCGTGGAATTCCGGGACGGAGCTCGTCACGATCGGCATCAAGGGCTACGACATTGCGTCGGCCACGCGTCCGCACGCGAACCTCGTCTTCCTGATCGACACGTCGGGCTCGATGGACGAGCCGAACAAGCTGCCGCTCCTCATCAACTCGATGAAGCTGCTCGTCGGCGAGCTGAAGCCCGACGACACGGTGGCGATCGTCACCTATGCGGGAAATGCCGGGACGGCGCTTCGCGCCGACCAAGGCGTCCGACAAGGGGAAGATCGACGCGGCGCTCGAGAACCTTTCCGCAGGCGGCTCGACCGCCGGCGCGGAAGGGATCCGGCAAGCCTATCAGCTGGCCGAGCAGAATTTCGACAAGGAGGGCGTCAACCGCGTGATCCTCGCGACCGACGGCGACTTCAATGTCGGGATCACCGACACGGACGAGCTGAAGGGCTTTGTCGAGCGCGAGCGCGGCGAGCGGCATCTTCCTTTCCGTGCTCGGCTTCGGCATGGGCAACTACAACGACCGACTGATGCAGGCGCTGGCGCAAAACGGCAACGGCGCCGCCGCCTATATCGATACGCTTGGGGAAGCGCGGAAAGTGCTGGTCGACGAAGCGACCTCGACGCTCTTCCCGATCGCCAAGGACGTGAAGATCCAGGTGGAGTTCAATCCCGCGACCGTCGCCGAATACCGGCTGATCGGCTACGAGACGCGGCTCCTGAATCGCGAGGACTTCAATAACGATAAGGTCGACGCGGGCGATATCGGCTCCGGCCATACGGTGACGGCGATCTACGAGATCACGCCGACGGGGAGCGACGCCAAGCTCGTCGACAGCCTGCGCTACCAGCAGAACGCCACATCGACGGCGACGGGCCAAGGCGAGGAATACGGCTTCCTCAAGATCCGCTACAAGCTGCCGACGGAAGATACGAGCCGGCTCATCGAGACGCCGATATCGCGGGCGGATGCGGTCGACGCGACCGGCGGCGGCACGCCTGCGCGCGAAGCCCGCTTCGCGGCGTCCGTTGCGGCATTCGGACAAATCCTGCGCGGCGGGCGCTACACGGGATCGTTCAGCTATGACGACGTGATCGCGCTCGCGAACGCCAACAAGGGCTCGGACGAATATGGCTATCGAGCCGAGTTCGTGAACCTGGTGCGGCTCGCGAAGTCCGCCGCTCCAATGGAGCGGTTGCAGCAGCAATAGGCCATCACCCCACCATCGTCATCGCCGGGCTTGACCCGGCGATCCATTGCGTGACCGTTGCCGAGAGTAGCGCCGATGCGGAACAGCTTCCCGGCATCCAAGCCCGGGCATGACGACAGGAGGTGTTGTGGACGAAGCCAGGCAGCGTCTGACGGGCCGCCATATCGCGCTCACCCTCGGCGTCATCGCGAGCGCGGCGCTGGTCCTGCTTCTGATGGGCCGGACGCCGATCTGCACATGCGGCACCGTGAAGCTCTGGTACGGTGTCGTCGCGAGCTCGGAAAATTCGCAGCACCTCTCCGACTGGTACTCGCCCTCGCATGTCATCCACGGTTTCATCTTTTACGGCGTGCTGTGGCTCGTCGCGCGGCGTGTGCCGCTCGGCGTCCGGCTCGTGGCCGCGACGCTAGTCGAGTCGCTCTGGGAGATCGTAGAGAACAGCCCCTTTATCATCGACCGCTACCGCGCGGCGACCATCTCGCTCGACTATTATGGGGACAGCGTCATCAACTCGGTGTCCGACATTTCCTTCATGCTGCTCGGCTTCTTCATCGCTTCGCGGCTACCGGTCTGGCTGACGATCGCGACCGCTATCGCGCTGGAGCTCTTCGTCGGATTGATGATTCGCGACAATCTCACGCTGAACGTCATCATGCTCATTTGGCCGCTTGAGGCGATCCGGAAGTGGCAGGCCGGCGCCTAGCCGCGGGTTTCACGCCTTGCGAGACGATCCGCCGCACGCCATCTTGGGAGCGACGTGGAGGAGAAGAATGGCGACGCGTGTTCCCGACATCGAGATTCTCGGGCCCGAGGACGCGGCCGACAAGGAGGAGCGGGTGCGCGCGCGGTTCTGGTCGACCGTGCGCCGCGCGCTTCGCACGATCCCGTTCATGGAGGACGTGGTCGCGGCCTATTACGCGATGCTCGACCCGAAAACGCCGACGGGCGCGCGCCTGACGCTCCTCGCGGCGCTTGCCTATTTCGTCGCACCCTTCGATGTCATCCCGGATTTCATCGCCGGAATCGGCTTCGCCGACGATGCGACCGTGCTCCTCGCTGCGATCTCCGCGGTCAGCGGCTCGATCCGCAAAGAGCACCGCGAGGCGGCGCGGCACGCGCTCGCCGACGAGGTTGTGAGCTAATCCCGCGCAGTCACAGTGTCGCCCATTTCTTTCGACCTATTGCCCCCGGTCGCGTCGGCGAGCTGAGGCGGCGGGGCCCTCATTGACGTTTTGGTAACCAAAGCGCGGAACTCTGCGGTTCGACGCAGGTCATCCGAGGCCGGCCGCAACTCCGCCCAGCATCGATAGACGGATTCGACAGCGACGATGAAACACATTCGACTTCTTCTCAGCGCTGCGCTTGCGCTCGGCGTCGCCGGGGCCGGCGCGCAGGCTGCGGTCAAGCCCACCCTCGTCGGCACCTTCAACAAATGGACGATGTGGACCTACACCGGGAGCTATGCCGGAACCGGCGAAGGCAAGGTCTGCTACATCTACTCCGAGCCGGACAAGATGCTGCCCGCCGGAACTCGACCACGGCCGCGTCAGCTTCTCGGTTACGAGCAGTCCGAGCGAGGGGGTCAAGACCGAGGCGAACTTCGTCACCGGCTACCCGATGAAGGAGCAATCCTCGGTCATCGTGCAGATCGGCGACAAGAGCTTTACGATGTTCACCCAGGGCGACAGCGCCTGGCTGGTGAACAAGGCCGACGAGGCGGCGCTGCTCGATGCGATGAAGGGCGGCACCACGATGACCGTGAAGGCGAGCTCGCGGCGCGGCAACGACACCAGCTACAATTATTCGCTCGCGGGGGTCACGGCTGCAGCCGACAAGATGACCTCGGAGTGCAAGTAGCGCACCGGCGGTCGTCCCGCTGCCCGTCTTGGAACTGTCGTCATTGCCGGGCGCGACCTGGCAATCCATTCCGCGAACCCAGACAAAGAGCAACCGCTACGGAATGCATGCCCGGATCAAGTCCGGGCATGACGGCAGTTGCGATGGGGTCAGCGGCATCCTCCGCTGAAATATGCTAGAATATTTATCGATGACCACCGTCTTTGCCCTCGATCCCACCGCTCAGCCGATCGCCGTCGTGCCCGAGAAGGCGCCGCTCGTCGGGCTCTCGCGCGCGGCGCTCGGCGAGGCGATCCTTGCCGCCGGCGTGCCGACCGGCCAGGTCCGCATGCGCGCGAGCCAGATCTGGCACTGGCTCTATTTCCGCGGCGTGACCGACTTTTCGGCGATGACCAATATCGCGAAGCCGCTCCGCGAAGCACTCGCCGAGCGCTTCACGCTTGCGCGCCCCGAGATCGTCGCCGAGCAGGTGTCGGAGGACGGCACGCGGAAATGGCTCTTGCGTTTTCCTGCGCGGGGGGCCGAACTTGCTAAAGGGACCAGGCCGGTCGAGGTGGAGACCGTCTATATCCCGGAGGAGGGGCGCGGCACGCTCTGCGTCTCAAGCCAGGTCGGCTGCACTTTGACCTGCACCTTCTGCCACACCGGGACGCAGCGCCTCGTGCGCAACCTGACGGCGGAGGAGATCGTCGCGCAGATCCTGGTCGCGCGCGATCGGCTTGGCGACTTCCCCGACGCCGCGACGCCGCAAGGCGCGGTGGTGCCGAGCGAGGGCCGGCTCGTCTCCAACGTCGTGATGATGGGGATGGGCGAGCCGCTCTATAATTTCGACAACGTCAAGGAGGCGCTCCTGATCGCCGCCGACGGCGACGGCATCGCGCTCTCCAAGCGTCGCATCACGCTTTCGACCTCCGGCGTCGTGCCGATGATCTTCCGCGCCGGCGCCGAGATAGGCACCATGCTCGCGATCTCGCTCCACGCGGTCCGCGACGAGCTTCGCGACGTGCTCGTGCCGATCAACCGGAAATGGCCGATCGCCGAATTGCTCGACGCCTGCCGCGCCTATCCGGGTCTGTCGAACGCGCGACGGATAACGTTTGAGTACGTGATGCTGAAGGGCGTCAACGATTCGCTCGCCGAGGCGAAGGAACTGGTGCGGCTCCTCGCGGGCATCCCGGCCAAGATCAATCTGATTCCGTTCAATCCGTGGCCGGGTGCGCCCTACGAGTGCTCCGACTGGGAGACGATCGAGGCCTTCGCCGAGGTGGTCAACCGCGCCGGCTACGCCTCGCCGATCCGCACGCCGCGCGGCCGCGACATTCTCGCCGCCTGCGGGCAATTGAAGAGCGCCAGCGAGCGGATGCGGAAGAGCGAGCGGGAGACGGCGGGAGCAGCATAGCGCTGGCGCGACCTTCTCCCAGAGGGAGAAGGTGGCTGCAAAGCAGCCGGATGAGGGGATGCGGCTTTGAAGAATAATCGAGAGCCCGCAACCCCTCACCCGTCGCCTTCGGCGACACCCTCTCCCTGGGAGAGGGTTGGGGTTGGCGTCATCAGCCGTCGCGCTCGTCCGCCATCGCGAGAAGTTTCGTCACGGTATTCCAGTTTCTTGCGGTGCCGGCGACGCGTAGGTGCTTTTCGAGCAGCGTGTTGGTGAGCTTCGATTTCCCGATGCCGTTCGGATAGGTGACGTAGGCCTCTTCGCCGGCGATCCACACCTCTTCGACACCCTGGTAGGCGTCGGCGATGCGCTTCGCGGCGTCCTTGTCGGGCTTTCCCGCCAGAAGCATCACGACAAGGTGGCTCGGGTCATCCTTCGCCATGGCCGGAAAGGGATTCGTCTCCACGATTCTTCCTAGCGCCGCCGCGTCACGGAGGATAACGGCGGGCGGGAAGCCGAAGTCTCTTTCGATCGCGGCCTCGATCGTCGCGGATAGCTTCGCCGTGCTTCTTTCCTTCGCGGTGAAGATGACGTTGCCCGAGTTCAGATGCGTCTTCACGCTCTCAAAGCCGAGCCCTTCATAGAGCGCCTTAAGCGCGCCCATCGGGATCGTCTTGTTGCCGCCGACATTGATGCCGCGGAGGAACGAGACGAACACGGGCATTCCAGGATTTTCCCTTCGGCGATGAGCCACCATAACCTCTCCGCAAGGGGGAGGTTAGGCAAGCCACATCCGCCGCGTCTCTGCTTCAATGCCGGAAGTGGCGGATGCCGGTGAAGACCATGGCGAGGCCGGCCGCGTCGGCGGCGGCGATGACCTCGTCGTCGCGGAGCGACCCGCCCGGCTCGATCACGGCCGTCGCGCCGGCTTCCGCCGCCGCCAGCAATCCGTCGGCGAAGGGGAAGAAGGCGTCGGAGGCAACGGCCGAACCCTGCGTGAGCGGCGCGCCGAGACCGGCGGCCTTGGCGGCGTCGGCGGCCTTGATCGCGGCGATTCTCGCCGAATCGACGCGGCTCATCTGGCCGGCGCCGATGCCGACCGTCGCGCCGTCCTTGGCGTAGACGATGGCGTTCGACTTCACGTGCTTGGCGACGCGGAAGGCGAAGATCAGGTCGGCGAGCTCCGCATCGCTCGGCGCGCGCTTCGTCACCACGCGGCAATCGGCCTTCTCGACGAGCGCGGCGTCGCGCTCCTGCACAAGGAGCCCACCAGCGACGCTCCTGGAGCGGAATGTCTTCGCCGCCGGGTCGGCCATGCCGCCTGTGAGCAACAGGCGGAGATTGGCCTTCTTGGCGAAGAACGCCAGCGCTGCGTCGTCGGCGTCGGGCGCGATGACGACCTCGGTGAAGATGCCCGTAATCGCGGCCGCAGCGCTTTCATCGAGAGCACGGTTCACCGCGACGATCCCGCCATAGGCGGAGACCGGGTCGCAGCGGAGCGCCTTCCCGTAGGCTTCGGCGAGGTCGACGCCGAAGGCCGCGCCGCAGGGATTGGCGTGCTTGATGATGGCGACGGCCGGCGTCTCGGCGGGAAGGTCGGAGATCAGCTCGAAAGCAGCGTCGGCGTCGTTGATGTTGTTATAGGAAAGCGGCTTCCCCTGAACCTGACGCGCCTTGGCGACGCTCGGGCCGCTCTCGCCGGTCAGATAGAGCGCGGCTTGCTGATGCGGGTTCTCGCCGTAGCGCATGCGCTCGCGGAGCGCGCCCGAAACGACGAAGTGCTCGGGAAAGTCATCTTCCACCTGCCGCGCGTACCAGGCGGCAATCGCGGCGTCATAGGCGGCGGTGCGAGCGAACGCCTTGGCGGCAAGACGCGCACGCAGCGCGCGCGGCACGCCGCCTTCCTTGAGGGCGCCGACAAGCGCGCCATAGTCCGCCGGCTCGGTCACGACGGCGACCCAGCCGGCATTCTTGGCGGCGGCGCGGATCATCGCCGGCCCGCCTATGTCGATCATCTCGATCGCCTCGGGCGCCGCGGCGCCTTTGGCGATCGTCGCCTCGAACGGATAGAGGTTCGAGATCAGGCAATCGATGCCCCTGATGCCGAGGCTTTCCATTGCGTTCTGGTGCTCGGGATTATCGCGGAGCGCGAGCAGCCCGCCATGGACGCGCGGATGCAGCGTCTTAACCCGCCCGTCCATCATCTCCGGCATGCCGGTCACCGCGCTGACGTCGATCGTCTTCAGCCCGGCGTCGGACAGCGCGCGCGCGGTGCCGCCGGTCGATACGAGCTCCACGCCCTCGCCGGCGAGCGCGCGCGCAAGCTCGATCAGCCCCGATTTGTCGGATACGGAAATCAGCGCGCGCTTGATCGTGAGGCGTTCGGGGCCGGCAATTTCGGCGGACATGGACGGACCTTGGGGGGATGGACCTTCGGGGGCGGACCTTCGCGGCGGGAGAACGTCACGCCGACTAGCACGCGGAACAGCCTCCGCAAAGGATCACGACATCAGCGAAAAGCGCCACTTCACCGGAACTTCGGAATTGGCATTGCTCGTGAGCACGATCTGGTTGGTCGGGCGGCTGCCGAAGACGTCGGAAAGATGCACGCTCTCCTCAAGCGCGATCGGGCTGTTCGCCTCGAAGCGCCAGATGCTGCCGTCGCCGAGGCGGAGGTCGAGCGCGGTCCGCCGCTCCGTCGCATGGACGGCAACTGCGTGATGCAGGTGGAAGCGCACGGCGAAGACGAGGCCCGGTTGCAGCGGCTCGCCGTTGAAGCGGTCCATGCCTTCAAGCAGGCCGCCGTCGGAGACGAGCCGCAGATTGCGCTCGTGGACGAGGCCGTAGCGACGCGTATAGCCGTCATGCTTCATCTGCAGGATGGTGGAGCCGTCGTCGGGGTTGTGGCGCCGCGCCACCCCCGTGTGCGGGCCGGATACGATCTGCGCCCGGGTGTCGGGGCTTGAGAACTGGCTCGACGATTCGTCGTTCAGGACAGCCGTCGAGTGGGCGGCGGTGCGGCGCGCGGCGCGGCGAAGCGTCTGGTGGCGGGCGGCCGGCGCCCCGCAATTGATGACGATGCGGTTGATGCCGCGGGAGAATTCGAACGACAGCGTTCCGGCATGCGCTTCACTCGAAAAAGCCAGCGGCGGCGGGCCGCCGGCATCGACGAGGACGAGCGAGTCGCCGCCCTCGATCCGCTCATAGCCGGAATAGGTGGCGCTCGATGCCGGCGCGCCGAGCGTCTCGTCGTAGGAGATGACGGTCGAGACCAGGCTCGCCGCCGACGAGGCAACGCCGTTGAAATGCGCGAACGCGCCGTCGGCGTGGCGGAAGAAGCGTAGCATCGGCATCATCCGGTCGATCGCATGGAGCAGCGTCTCCGACGGCGAGAGACCGCGCGCGATGAGCGCCTGCCGGAGCGGCAGGAGGTCGACGAGGATGTCGGCGACGGTGGCCGGATTGCGCGAGACGTGACCGCCGTCGGGGAGGATCTGCACGTCGAGCTCCGAATCGACCCGGTCGAAGCCGGCGCGGGCGAGGCGTTCCTGCTGCGACAGCGACAGACCGATCAGCGCGATCGCGATCGCCGCATGCATGCGCGTCAGGCCGGGCTCGCTCGAGCCGATCGCCGAGCGAAGCACGCTCGCATGGCGGAGCAGCGAGCGCACGAAGTCGCGATAGAGGTCGTGGTTGGCGTCGTGCAGAATGAGCGGCGACTGCGCGAGAAAGGAAAGCGCGCGGCGCGCGACGACGTCGGTGTCCCACACCACCTCGCCACCCGGCCGGCGGTGAAGCGACAGCCAGTCCTCGACGATGGCGCGCGCGTTGGAGCGCGCAAGCTGCGTGTCGGCGGCGCGAAGATGGCGAAGCCAGCCGAAGGAATGCAGCTCGCGCAGCCAATCCTCCGACGGCGGTCCGATATCGAAGGGCGATGCGCCGCCCGTCTCCATGACGTGACCGGCAAAGGCGAAGCGCCCGGCGTAGATCTCGGCGGCGATCGTCGGATCGGCGGTGCGGAGGTCCGGCGGCGCGATCAGAAGCTGCGAGCGGCCGCCACCTGCGGCACGGAATCGCCCGATCGGCCCGGACACCGCCCCGAGCCGCAATCGCCTCGTTAGCTGCCCCGCGCGGTGCAGAGCGAGGCGCAGCTGGTCGGCCGGCGCGATCGCTGACATGCTGAGCGGGTAGCCCTGTTCGGGGATATTGGCAAGCGAAGCGCCATTAAACCAAACGCTTGAACCGCGCCGCGAAGAAGCCGTCCATTCCGGCGAGCGCGGGGTCGCTTCCGAAGCCGTGAAAGGGAAGCGTGCGGAGCGCGCCCGAAGCGGAGACGAGCGCCGGATTGTCCCCGACTTCGGACGGTTCGATCGGCACCAATGCGAATTCCGCATGCGCGGCGAGGAAGGGGGCAACGATTGCCTCCCCCTCTTCGGGGAAGAGCGAGCAGGTCGCGAAGACGAGACGGCCCTCGGGCTTCACGAGCTGTGCGGCGCGATCGAGCAGGCGCGTCTGCAACGTGGAGAGCGTCGCGATATCTTGCGGGCGCTTGATCCAGGCGATGTCCGGGTGGCGGCGGATCGTTCCCGTCGCCGTGCAGGGGGCGTCAAGGAGCACGGCGTCGAATTTTTGCTCGGGCTGCCAGTCGAGCACGTCGGCGATTTTGAGGCGCGCCTGGAGCCCGAGGCGATCGAGATTTTCTTGAAGCCGCTTCATCCGGCTTGAGGAAAGGTCGATCGCGGTGACGTGCGCGCCCGCTGCCGCGAGCTGGAAGGTCTTGCCGCCGGGCGCGGCGCAGAGGTCGGCGACGTTCTTGTCCGCGACATCGCCGAGGAGCCTTGCCGGCAGAGCGGCAGCCGCATCCTGCACCCACCACGCGCCCTCGTCGTAGCCGGCGAGCTCCGGCACGCGATTGGTGCCGGAAAGCCGGATCGTCCCGGTCGGGAGCAGCCGGCCGCCAAGCCGCTCGGCCCAAAGCTCCGGCGCGCTTTTGACCGAAAGGTCGAGGCCGGGGGCATCAAGATGCGCGGCGGCAATCCTTTTCGCCGTCGCCTCGCCATAGGCGTCGCTGAGCCGCGCGAAGAGCCAGTCCGGCATGTTGACGCGGCCGTCGCGGTCGCTCGCGCGCGCGAGGATTTCTTCGCGTTTACGCACCAGATGGCGGAGGACGGCGTTGACGAGGCCGCGCGCGCGGCCGGTGCGCCGGTCACCTCCCGCCTGCTCGACGGCGACGTCGACTGCAGCGTGATCGGGAATATCGAGATAGAGGATCTGCGCCGCGGCGACGTGCAGGAGCGCGGAAAGCGGCGCGGAATTTTCCGGCAGCGGACGGTCGAGCGCGGAGCGGAGCGCCGCCTCGATCTCGCCGCGGCGGCGGAGGCTCGCACCGAGGATGGCGCGGGCAAGCGCCCGGTCGCGCGGCTCAAGCGCGCGGAAATGCGGATCGCCGCCCTTGTCGTCGAGGAGGGCGTCGAGCGGCATGCCGCGCTCGACGACCTGGCGGAGGATATTGGTGGCGGTCAGGCGGACGGCGAGGCCGGGCGGAGCCGCCTGCGGCTCACGGCGGCGCGGACCAGGCTTTCCGGATCGCGTCTTCGGCGTCAGCCCCAAGGGCCGCGCCTTGCGCCAAGCCGCGACCAGGGACCGGGATGCGGCACCGACAAGGGCGAGGACGCGCGCGGGCGAAGGCCGCCGTCGGCGGCGCCGATGCCCTCGGAACGCGCCATCGCCTGAAGCGCGGCGATGCGGTTCTCCGTCGAGGGATGGGTGGAGAAGAGGTTGTCCATGCGCTCGCCGGTCAGGGGGTTGACGATGAAGAGCGGCGCCGTCGCCGGATGAAGCTCCGCCGTCGGCATCGGCGTGCGGCCGGCGGCGCTCGCGATCTTGCCGAGAGCGGAGGCGAGCCACAGCGGGTTGCCGCAGATCTGAGCCCCCGTGCGGTCGGCGGAATATTCGCGCGTGCGGCTGATCGCCATCTGGATCAGGAGTGCCGCAATCGGCGCGGTGATCGCGGCGAGAAGCACGCCGACGAAGCCGAAGGGATTGTTGCGGTTGCCGCCGAAGCCGCCGAAGAAGAAGGCGAAGTTGGCGATCATCGAGATGGCGCCGGCGATCGTCGCCGCGACCGTCATGGTCAGCGTGTCGCGGTGGATGACGTGGGCAAGCTCGTGCGCGAGCACGCCCGACAGCTCTTCGCGCGTCAGCGAACCGAGCAGGCCGCTCGTCGCGGCGACGGCGGCGTTCTGCGGATTGCGGCCGGTCGCAAAGGCGTTCGGCTGCGGATTGTCCATGATGTAGAGGCGCGGCATCGGCAGCCCGGCGCGGGCGGCAAGCTCGCGCACGACCGAATAATATTCCGGCGCGCTTTGCCGATCGACCTCGCGCGCGCCATGCATCCGGAGCACCATCTTGTCGGCGTTCCAGTAGCTGAAGAGGTTCATGCCCGCGGCGAGGAGGAAGGCAAAGAAGGCGCCGCCGGAGCCGCCGACGAGATAGCCGACGCCCATGAAAAGCGCGGTCAGCGCCGCAAGCAGCATGCCTGTCTTGATGAGGTTCATCGATCGTGCCTCGAATCGCGTCGCCGGTTCGCTATGCGCCGGGCGCCCGCCCCCTATATGATGGGAAGGGGCGCGTTTCGGTTCAATCGAAATGACGGCGAAATGACGCAATCGGGCGAGGACGAGAGGGCGGTGAAGCGCCGCATCCGCGCGGCCGGCGAGCGCGCCAAGGCCGAGGCGGAGGCGCGGCGACGGACGCGGGCGACGCCGACGGTCGGCGGGAAGGAGCCCGAGCTTGGCGGCCGCGAGGGGCCGGACCCGGTCCGCTACGGCGACTGGGAAGTGAACGGGATCGCCAGCGACTTCTGATCCGGCTTGCCGCGCGGGCGGGCGCTCTCAGGGGGATGGCGGCCTCCTGCTTTCCCGGCGTTGTGCGTCAAGAGCCCCACCTGTCTCAAGGAGCACCGGCTGTCTCAAGAGCTTGCGGCCGGAGAAAGAAAAAGGGGCAGCGAGACAAGCCCGCCGCCCCAAGGCGTTCAAGTTCTTGCCAGGAATATGCGGCCAAGCACTCGTGGCGTTCGTTACGGCCACGGGTTCGCCCGTACTATGCCGTCGAGCGGAGCCCTAGCAGATGGCTCTCGGGAGTGCCAGCCATGGTTGGGAGGTAAGGCCGCACTCTCCTCAGGCTGCGGCGCTTCGCGGAGCGAAGGCTGTGGGTATCGGGCATCATCTTTGCCGAAAAGCGGAGCCACTTTTTCGAGATCATGCCCTATACGGTGCACTGGCGCGTGATCTGCTTCTTCAAGGCCGCCTGGTTATCCTGCGCGACCTCGTCGAAGCGCGCGCGCATCTCGCTCTGGTTCGGCGCGGAGAGCACGTATTGCTTGCGCGGGCGCGGGGCCGCCGCCATCACGCGCTGGGCACATGCGGTGAAATCGCGCCGCTGCGCGGCGCTCAGCCCGTCGAGATAATCGTTGTGGACGGTCGCGAGGATGCGGGCCACGGCGTCTTCGAATTGCCGGTCAAGGGCGGTGGCGCTCGCGGCTTCGGTGGATGTGGCTCCGATTGCGACAAGCGCGACGGCGACGAGGGCGGCTCGGCTGAATTTCATGCGGCGTCCTTCCAGGTTCTTGGCCCAGGTTTCTGGCCCATGTTTCCGGCACCGGGTTCCGGCCCAGGTTTCTGGCCTTGGGGGCCCGGTGTCCGGGTATTTCCGACCTCGATTCGACGGCGCGCGATTCCGGGGGCGCAGAACCGCCGAAAACACCCTCACGGCAAAGTCGGGCGATGCGGGGTAGTGATAGGGGAAAAGCGGCGAAATTTCGAGCGGGGCGCCCCCCACTCACCGCCACCAGCACTCCCATACCCGGTAACGATGGTGATGGTGGTGGCGATAGGATTGGTGCCATACCCAGCCGCACACCCTGTGGTGATGCCGATAGTGGCTGTAATGATGCTCGGCGTGATGGTGGTGGTCGTTGCCTCCGAATTGGAACGTGAAGCCGGCGGCATCGGCGGCGCCGATCGGCGCGATCGAGAGGGCGGCGGCAATCGCAAGCGCTTTCAACATTCGAACCTCCTGGGCTGGAGTTCAAACGCGAGCGCTCAAAAGGGTGTTCCGATGCTGCTCGATCACCAAAAGAGTCAGCGGGTGACATTGGTGGAGCAGGCTAATGTCGCAAGCGGACGCATTCCTGGAAGGCGAGCTCATCTTCGTGGCTGTGCCAGTGGCGCTGGCTCGACCAGCTGCCCGGCGGCAGGCGCATGAGATTGACGCCGAAGTCCTTAAGCCCGCCGGCGTCGCCGAGCCGCTGCCGCGCGCGCTCGGCGCAGGGCGCGTCGACCGGCGGCGGATAGCCCGAGCCCTTGCGCTCCGGCACGGTGGCAATGTCGATCCTGGGCATGGCGCGCTCCCATCGCTTGAGGATCGCCGTCATGGCGACAATTCGCTAAAGCATGTCAAGAGTGCCGGCGGCGAGTGAAGGGCAAGAGCCATGAATGTTCAAAACGCGACGACGGCGATCGGTCGGGACGCCATCGGCCGGGCGGCGGCGTTGATCCGCCCGCATCTCCGGCGGACGCCGGTGATCGAGGCCGACGGGGGCGATTTCGGGCTACCCGGGCGGCGGCTCGTGCTGAAGCTCGAACTTTTGCAGCACACCGGCTCGTTCAAGCCGCGCGGCGCCTTCACCAATCTTCTGTCGCGCGCGGTGCCGAAGGCGGGCGTCGTCGCGGCGTCGGGCGGCAATCACGGCGCGGCCGTCGCCTATGCCGCGATGAAGCTCGGCCACAGAGCGACGATCTTCGTGCCGAGCGTCGCCGCGAAGGCGAAGCTCGAGCGCATCCGCTCCTACGGCGCGGAGCTCGTCATCGTCGGCGAGCGCTACGCCGAGGCGCTTGCCGCGAGCCAAGCGCTTGCCGAAAAGAGCGGCGCGATCGAGGTGCACGCCTACGACCAGGCCGAAACGCTGATGGGGCAGGGGACGCTCGGGCGCGAGATCGAGGAAGACGCGCCGGACCTCGATGCGCTTCTCGTCGCGGTCGGCGGCGGCGGGCTCATCGGCGGGATCGCCGCCTGGTACGGGACGGGCGGAAGCTCGGTGAAGATCGTCGGCGTCGAGCCGGAGACCGCGCCGACGCTCCACATGGCGCTTCAAGCCGGCAAGCCGGTCGACGCGCCGGCGGGCGGGATCGCGGCGGATTCGCTTGCGCCGCTTCGGGTCGGCGAGCTGATGTTCCCGATCGCTGAAAGGCACGTCGATCACGTGGCGCTCGTCGAAGACGACGCGATCGCGGCGGCGCAGCGCGTCATCTGGGAGAAGCTCCGGCTCGCGACGGAGCCGGGCGGCGCGGCCGCCTTCGCGGCGCTTCTCTCCGGGCGCTACAAGCCGGCGGAAGGCGAGCGCGTCGGCGTGATCATTTGCGGCGGGAATACCGGCGCGGTCGATTTCGGGAAGTAGTCCGGAGCCTGACGCGCCAAGACCCCCTCCCGAGATTTGCCGCGCCTCTGGCTTGCAAATCTCGACCCGCAAGGGGGAGGTCAGGGCTCGGAAATCTCCGAGAGCACGATGCGGCCGCGCTGCGAGAGGCGGTAGCCGATTTCGAGATTCTCGGTCAGGCCGAGCTCCCGGAGCTTGGTCACGTCGTGCTGGAAGATCATCGGCTCGCGCCCGAGGCTTGCGGCGAGATCGGGCGCGCGGCGCGCCGGATATTTGTCGATCAGGCGCAGGAAGGTGCGCGTCCAGGGGCCGCGCGGGCTCGCCTGGTCGAGCCGCTTCAGCGCGACGATGACGCTGCGCATCTCCTTCTTGGTGAACCGCCCGTTCCGCGCGCGCCCGTTCGCCGGGCCGGCGGCGGCGCGATGAAAGGCGATGCGATAGAGGTCGCCGTCGCCGGGAAGCGCTTCGAGCAGCGCGCGCCGCGACACGTAGCCGGCGCTCGCGATGTCCGCCTCCTTGACGGCGCTCGGCGCGACTTTCTGCACCGCGTCGACGACGAGCACGCCGACGGCGGTCGCAAGCGTCGCGCCGGCCTTCACCCGCGGCCGCGTCCAGCGGCGGAAGGCGAGGGTCACGCGCCCGTCGGCGATCAGATCGAGGGTCTCACGCTTGAACAACATGGAAGGCGGTGGGCCCTTTCACACCCTGCGGTTCTGGCGGTTGTCGACGAGGCTGTCGACGACCGTCGGGTCGGCGAGCGTCGAGGTGTCGCCGAGATTGGAGAAATCGTCCTCGGCGATCTTGCGCAGGATGCGGCGCATGATCTTGCCGGAGCGCGTCTTCGGCAGGCCGGGCGCGAACTGGATCAGATCGGGCGAGGCGATCGGCCCGATCTCGGAGCGCACCCAGTCGCGCAGCTCTTTGCGCAGCGCTTCGGTCGGCTCCTCGCCGTCCATCAGCGTCACGTAGCAATAGATGCCCTGGCCCTTGATGTCGTGCGGGTAGCCGACGACGGCCGCCTCCGAGACTTTCGGATGCGCGACCAGCGCCGATTCCACTTCCGCCGTCCCCATGCGGTGGCCGGAGACGTTCAACACGTCGTCGACGCGGCCGGTGATCCAGTAATAGCCGTCCTCGTCGCGGCGGCAGCCGTCGCCGGTGAAATACATGCCCTTGAAGTGCGAGAAGTAGGTGTCGACGAAGCGCTGGTGGTCGCCATAGACGGTGCGCATCTGGCCGGGCCAGGAATCGAGGATGACGAGATTGCCGTCGGCGGGGCCCTCGAGGAGCCGGCCCTCGTTGTCGACGAGCGCCGGCTTGACGCCGAAGAAGGGCAGCGTCGCCGAGCCTGGCTTTTGCGCGATCGCACCCGGAAGCGGCGTGATCAGGATGCCGCCCGTCTCCGTCTGCCACCAGGTGTCGACGATCGGGCAGCGGCCGTCGCCGACGACGCGCCAGTACCATTCCCAGGCTTCCGGATTGATCGGCTCGCCGACCGTGCCGAGGAGACGCAGCGATTTCCGCGAGGTCTTGGTCACGTGCGCCTCGCCGGCGCCCATCAGCGCGCGGATCGCGGTCGGCGCGGTGTAGAAGATGTTGACGCCGTGCTTGTCGACGACGTCCCAGAAGCGGGAGACGCTCGGGTAGTTCGGCACGCCCTCGAACATCAGCGTCGTGGCGCCGTTCGCGAGCGGCCCGTAGACGATGTAGGAGTGGCCCGTCACCCAGCCGACATCGGCCGTGCACCAATAGATGTCGCCGTCGTGGTAGTCGAAGACGAAGCGATGCGTCGTCGCGACGTAGACGAGGTAGCCGCCGGTGGTGTGGAGCACGCCCTTCGGCTTGCCGGTCGAGCCCGACGTATAAAGGATGAAGAGCGGGTCCTCGGCGTTCATCTCCACCGGCGGGCAGTCGGCCGAAACCTTCGCCACCTCTTCGTGGTACCAAAGGTCGCGATCGCGCTCGAAATGCACCGGGCCGCCGGTGCGGCGGACGACGAGCACATGGCGGACATGGATGCCGTCGAGCTCGGCGCGGGCGACGGCCTTGTCGGTGTTGGCCTTCAGATGAATGGGCTTGCCGCCGCGCAGGCCCTCGTCGGCGGTGATGACGAAATCGGAGCTGCAGTCGACGATGCGATTGGCGAGCGAGTCGGGCGAGAAGCCGCCGAAGACGACGGAATGGACGGCGCCGATTCGCGCACAGGCGAGCATTGCGTAGGCGGCTTCGGGGATCATCGGCATGTAGATCGTGACGCGGTCGCCCTTTTTGACGCCGTTTGCCTTCAAGACGTTGGCGAGGCGGCAGACATGGGCGTGCAACTCGCGATAGGTGACCTTCTTGTCTTCCTTCGGATTGTCGCCCTCCCACAGGAGCGCGACCTGCTCGGCGCGGTCCCTCAGATGTCGGTCGACGCAGTTCGCCGAAATGTTCAGGGCGCCATCCTCAAACCATTTAATGGAGACGTCCGGGTGTCCGTAGGTGACGTTCTTCACTTTGGTGAACGGTTTCATCCAGTCGACACGCTTCGCCTGCTCGGCCCAGAAGCCGTCGGGGTCGTCGATGCTTCGGCGGTACATTTCCTTGTATTTCGCCGCGTCGACATAGGCCCGCGCGGCCCATTCCTTGGAGACCGGATGGATATTCGCTTCCGTCATTAACCTTTCCTCCCGCGGCGCCCGGCGGGCTCGCCCGTATTCTTGCAGCTATTATGGGGAGCGCGGGCGGCCGCGTCCATAAAGAGCGCGCGCCCGCGGCAAATGTGGGAAAAGGCTTTGTTTACAGTTGGTTAGGTATGAGAGCCGAAGGGCGGCAGGCGAAAAGACGGCCGCGAATCGTGGCCCTTTGCCGGCATTATCCGCGAAATGTGGGGCGCCCGGCCGGACAGGCGGCTCAGTCCCCGAACGCCCCGATGACGGCGCCCATGACGAGGAGCACGATCAGCCAATGGGCGCCGTCGATGATGGCTCGCGCAAAGGGATCGCGGGCCAGCCGATTGTTGACTGTGATCGTCGTGGCGACAAAGCCGATCCACACCATGACGGCGGAGAACAAGGCCCGCTCGACGCTCACCGCGCCGATATGATGGACGATGCCGAAGAGCATCGTCGCCATCACCAGCTCGGCGATGAAAGAGACGACCATTGCGCTCGCGGAGCGACGGGCGGGACGCTGCAACAACTCCGCGTATCGATTGCCGAGCACCCAATGCCATAGCGAACCGACGATCCATCCCGCGAGCGTGGCCGCGAGGACGGAAACGACGTTCAGTTGCGACAAGATTGCGATGAGCACGCGACCACTCCCTGCGAATTCTCTATCCCAAGAGCGCCTCGGCGCGGAGCCGCCAGACTCCGGTTCGCTTGATCTCCAAATCTTCGAGCGCGCGGGTGACCGGCACGGCGTAGGACGCAAGCTCGTCAAAGTCTTGCTTGGAGAAATAGGAGCGCCCGGGATCGCCGACGAGAACCGTCGCGCCGCGCCGCGCAAGCGTCTGAAACCAGGGGAGGAGGCGTTGGGCGAGCGGCCTCTCGTAAAACACGTCGCCGGCGAGCACCACGTCCCAGCCGGAATCTTCGCCGATCATGTCCGTGCCCGTCGTCTGAAGCACGACTTCATTTGCGGCGGCATTTGCCGCGATGGCGGCAAGCGCGAAGGCATCGATCTCGTTTGCGAGCACTGCCGTCGCGCCGGCCTTCAGCGCTGCGATGGCAACGAGCCCGGAGCCCGATGCGACGTCGAGCACGCTCTTGCCGGTGACGACCCGCGGATTGTCGAGAAGATAGCGCGCGAGCGCCTGACCGCCGGCCCATGCAAAGGCCCAATAAGGCGGTGGCACCCCCACTTCGCTCAGCGCCTCCTCCGTCTTCTCCCACAAGGGCAGGGCCTCGTGCGCGAGATGAAGCCGCAGCTCGGGCACGAGCGGCGGCGCAAGGAGTGCGGTGTTGGCGCGAACAAAGGCGGCCGGATGCATGCCGCCTTATGGCGGCTGCTCCGCCAAAAGACAAAGCGAAGCGGCCGCGCCGGGCGCGGCCGCTCCAGATGCGCTCGAGCTTAGCTCTGCGGCTTGACGTCGGTGGCGGTCATCGTGCCGCCCGAGCCCTGATCGTAGGTGATCGTGACCTGCTCCCCGACCTGCAGGGAGGCCGCGTCGAACTGCGCCGGCAGCTGGTAGGTCGTCCCGTCCGCCAGAGTGACCGTGCCGGCGGTCGGGTCGATGCTCTGGATCTTGCCGTTCGCTTCCGCCGCAAGGGCTGCCATGGAGGAAACGGCCAGAAGGGTGGCCGCGCTCGCGGCGATCATCAACTTGCGCATTCCTGCTATCCTCTTCCCTAGTGGGCCGTCGACGCGAACGCGTCGAGGGCGAGGCCCCG
This sequence comes from uncultured Alphaproteobacteria bacterium, assembly GCA_963750115.1. Lineage (GTDB taxonomy): Bacteria > Pseudomonadota > Alphaproteobacteria > Rhizobiales > Afifellaceae > DASWJZ01. Next base: position 252,320 of record CAVVPM010000018.1, read on the forward strand.
AGCCGTCACGTTCAACACGTGCCGCCCGGGCCGGTTCCGCTCAGAATCGGAATCGCAAAAAGATCACTGTGCCGCCGCTTTCGCTCTCCGCGCTTGGCGAAGATCGCGCCGAACGAAACAGAGAATGCGGCGGGACGAAGCGCCCCCGGCTAATCTTCCGGAAGGCTCCCTGAGACGACGAAGCCCGAGGCCCAGCTGCCGGAGAGATTGACGAGCGCGGCGAAGACCCGCGTGTCGTGACTGGAATCGCTTGCCGAGCCGAAGAGCTTCTCGCGCAGGATTACATTCAGTTCCGCAAACTGGCCGCAGGTCCGCGCTTTTGCGAGGTCGGCGTAGACGGCGCGCGCGTCGTCGACGCTTGCGACCCGCGCGCGCGCCAGCTTCTCCGCCACCGGCTCTGAAACGCAGAGCACCCAATTGTGCACCACCATCTGCGTCTGCAGCGCATAGTCGCCGATCGGCGGCGCGACCGTCGCGGCGGGCGCGGACGCCGGGACCGGAAGGTCGTCGGGCGCGGCCGCCCAGCTTACGGACGCGAGAGCACAACAGGCGGCGGCGAGCGCCACCCTCCGGAATGAGTTCAAGACGGTCGTCATGGCAGAGCCCCTTCTGGTCCAAGCGCAATCGTAAGAGCGGCCGGAAAAGACCACTCCCTGCCCGCGATTGGACGCGAGCCTTTCGCGATTTGGCGAAGGCCCGTTCAATTCCCCCTGCGGCGCATTCCGCCGCGATTCGCAGTTGAACGCGGGCAGGGGCGGTCGCTCAACCGAAATCGGCGTCGAATCCGCACGTTGTGGCAATGTGTTGCGCGGAATCTTCCTTAGGCACCGCGGCTAATTGGTGCCTTCAACCCCACGGACCGCGGCGGTGCTCGAGATGGAACGGCTTGGTGCGCGGCTTTTCCAGAATCGCGACCCAGCGCTTCTTGAAGACCATGATCAGGATGAGGCCGGAGACGAAGCCGCCGATATGCGCGAAGAAGGCGACGCCCGGATCGCTCGCGTTCGCCGACGCAGCACTCAGGAGCTGCAGGAGGAACCAGATGCCGAGCACGATCCAGGCCGGCACGTGCGCCATGGTCACGAAGAAGCCGAGGAAGATCAGCACGCGCACCGTGGCGCCGGGACTGAGCAGGATATAGGCGCCGAGCACGCCGGAAATCGCGCCGCTCGCGCCGATCAGCGGCACGGCGGAGGTCGGCGCGGCAAGACCCTGCGCGAGCGCCGCCGCCGTCCCGCAAAGAAGATAGAAGACGGCGTAGCGGAAGTGCCCCATCGAATCTTCGACGTTGTCGCCGAAGATCCAGAGATAGAGCATGTTGCCGCCGATGTGCAGGAAGCCGCCATGCATGAACATGGAGGTGAAGATCGTCGCCCAGGCGGGCACGACGATCAGCGCCGGCGTCAAGTCGCGATAGCCGAAAAGCCGCGCCGGTATCATGCCAAAGCTCATCGCCGCGCGGTCGCCCCCGTCGGAGCCGAGCGAAAGCTGCCAGAGGAAGACCAGAACGCAGAGCGCGATGATCGAATAGTTGACGTAGGGCGCGACGTGCCTGCGCGGATTGTCGTCGGAGATCGGGAACACGCTCGTCGGCCCCGCAACGGACAACTCCTGAGGCCTTCAGACTTCGTGGCATCGAGACCGCCGAGCTTCAGGACGAGCGCCCATTCCGCGTCGCTGACCGGCTGCACCGAGAGGCGTGAATTCTTGACGAGCACCATCTCTTTCAACTTCGGCTCGGCCTTGATCGCGGCAAGCGTCACCGGCTTCGGCACGTCGGCGACGGCTTTCAGATCGACGCACTCCCAATCCGCGTTCTTCGAATTCAGGATGCGCCTCGGCGATCACCTCGACGATGCCGACGACCGCCTTCTCTTCACCCGAGTGATAGAAGAAGCCGCGCTCGCCCTTCTTCATGGCGCGCATGTTGTTGCGGGCCTGGAAATTGCGGACGCCGTCCCATTCCTGGCCCTTGGCGCCCTTCGACTTCTGGCTCTGCCAGGACCAGCTTTCCGGTTCGGATTTGAACAGCCAATGCGCCATCGTCTTCACCCCCTTAGTATCTCTCCGCCTTGAGCGGTCGGCTGACAAGGCCGTCGATCGCGGCGCCGACCGCGAGCTTTCCCTCGATGATGGCGGCGACGGCGCTGATGATCGGCGCGTCGACCGCGTGGCGGTGGGCAAGTTCCGCCGCAATCTTGGCAGTATAGGCGCCCTCCGCGAGCGGCATGTCCGGGCCGAGAAGGTCGGCGGCGCCGCGGCCCTCGCCAAGCGCCATGCCGAAGGCGAGATTGCGGGAATGCCGGCTCGTGGCGGTCAGGACAAGGTCGCCGAGGCCGGAAAGGCCCATGAAGGTCTCGCTCTCCGCGCCGAGCGCCACGCCAAGACGCATCATCTCGGCAAGGCCGCGGGTGATCAGCGCGGCGCGGGCGCTTTCGCCGAGCGCGCGGCCGGCGACGATGCCGGAGGCGATCGCAAGCACGTTCTTGATCGCGCCGCCGAGCTCGACGCCGATCAAATCCGCGCTCGCATAGGGCCGGAAGCCGTCGCCGGCGAGCGCCGCGGAAATCCGGTGCGCAAGTTGAAGATCGCGCGCGGCGACGGTGACGGCGGTCGGCTGGCCCGCGGCGATCTCCTCGGCAAAGCCCGGCCCCGAAAGCGCGGCGGGCCGAGCGTCGGGGAGAAGCTCGGCGATGATCTCGTTCTGCAGACGGCCGGTGCCGCGCTCGATCCCCTTGGCGCAGGCGACAATCGGCGCGCGCGCGGGAAGCTCGTCCTTGATGCGCGCCAACACCTCGCGCGTCGTCTGCGCGGGGAGCGCGAGGAGCACGAGATCGGCTTCGCGGAACGCTCTCGCGATCGGCGGTCACCGAGATTTCCGGCGGGATCGCCGCGCCGCGCAGGTGCCTGGCGTTTTCGCGCTGCACGTGGATCGCTTCGGCCGTCGCCGCGTCGCGCGCCCAAAGCGTCACGCTGCGCCCGGCTTTGTGAGCGACGAGCGCGAGCGCGGTGCCGAAGGCGCCGGCGCCGGCAATCGCGACGTGGTCGAATGCCTTCATGCGCGGGCGCCCTTCCTGCCGCTTCCAACGCTCGCCGGCGTTGCCTCGTCGAGCGGCCAGCGGGCGCGGGCCGGAAGGCTCGGGTCGGGAGCGAGGCCGGCGGCGAGCCGCTCCGCTCCGGCCCAGGCGATCATCGCCGCATTGTCGGTGCACAGCCGCAGCGGCGGCGCGACGAAGCGCACGTCCGTCGCATGACAAAGCGTGGTCAGGCGCGCGCGCAAGGCCGCGTTCGCGGCGACGCCCCCGGCGGCGACGAGCGCTGTCGGCGGCCGACCGACGACATCGAGGAAGCGGTCGAGCGCGCGGCGGGTGCGATCCTCGACCACGTCGATCGTCGCGGCCTGGAAGGAGGCGGCAAAATCGGCGATGTCCGCCTCGCTCAGCGGCGCCGCGTCCTCGGCGGCGATGCGGAGCGCCGTCTTCAGGCCGGAGAAGGAGAAGTCGCAGCCGCGCGTCCCTTTCAGCGGGCGCGGCAGGGGAAAGCGCGCGGGGTCGCCGGAACGCGCCGCGCGCTCGACATTCGGTCCGCCGGGATAGGGGAGGCCGAGGAGCTTGGCGGTCTTGTCGAAAGCTTCGCCGAGCGCGTCGTCGATGGTCGTGCCGAGCCGCAGATAGCGTCCGACGGCTTCGACGGCGACGAGCTGCGTGTGGCCGCCGGAGACGAGCAGGAGAAGGTAGGGGAAGGGGAGCGCGTCGGTGAGCGTCGCGGTCAGCGCATGCCCTTCGAGGTGATTGAGGGGGACGAGCGGCAGGCTCCCCGCGGCCGCGATCGCGCGCGCCGTCATCAGGCCGACGAGGAGACCGCCGATCAGCCCCGGCCCGGCGGTGACGGCAACGGCGTCGATATCCTCAAAACCCGTCCCCGCATCTTGAAGAGCGGCGCGGATCACACCGTCGAGCGCTTCGACATGCGCGCGCGCGGCGATCTCCGGCACCACCCCGCCGAAGGCCGCGTGCTCCGCGATCTGGCTCAGCACGATGTCGGAAAGCATCATCGCCGCGGCCGTCGGGCGTCGCGCCGCACCACCGCCGCAGCGGTCTCGTCGCAGCTCGTCTCGATGCCGAGCAGCGTCAGGGCGCGTGGAAGGGGAGGCGTCATTGCGGTCCGCCTGACCAGGGTCTAGAGCGGAATGACTTATCTTCGAATCGCCATTCCGCTCTAGCTTTTTGTTTCTGCATGGTCCTGTCCGAAAGCCCCCGTCCACTTTTCGGGATCATGCTGCGGGGCTCTCCAGCGGGCGAGCCGCGACGGCTCCCAACGACCGGGGTTCGAATGGCGCGATCCGCGTCGATCCGCTCAACGATGCCTGGAGGGCCCGGCCGGTGCGGCTGATCGTGACCCGGCCCGAGCCCGACGCGTCGCGAACGGCACGGGCGCTGATCCGGCTCGGCCATGAAGCGATCCTCTCGCCGATGCTCGACATCGTGATCGACGCGAAGGTGCCGATCGCGCGGCGCGCCTACCAGGCCGTGCTCGTCACGAGCAGCAACGCGGTCAGGGCGCTTGCCGCGCGTGCGGTCAGGCCGACCCCGGTCGACGTGCCGCTTCTTGCCGTCGGCGACCAGACGGCGCTTGAGGCGAAGCGCGCGGGGATTCGCCGCGGCGCGTTCGGCGGGCGGCGGGCTTGAGGACCTTCTGCTTCTCGCAGGCGCGACGCTTTCGCCGACGGCCGGGCCGCTGCTCTACGCGGCGGGAAAGGAGCGGCGCGGCGACCTCGCCGGCGATCTCGAGGCGATGGGATTCGATGTCGAGACGGCAATCCTTTACCGCGCCGAGCCGCGCAAACGGCTCGCGACGGTCGCGGAGACCGCACTCACGGCGGGTTCCGTCGACGGCGCGCTCTTCTATTCGCGGCGGAGCGCCGCTGCCTTTGCGCTGGCACTCCGCGCCGGCGGGCTTGCGCCGCTTGCCGCGAGCGTCGCATGCTTCTGTCTGTCGGAGGCGACCGCCGAAGCGCTTGCGCGCGTGACGTCGGGAAAGGTCCTGGTGGCCGAGCGTCCGGACCAGATCGCGCTCTTCGCGCTTGTCGAGAGCGAGACGGCGGAGCGGAAGACGGCGGGCGGCGCTGGCTAGAGCGGATCATCGTCTCACGCAATCGACGATCCGCTCTATCTCATTGTTTTTATCGCAATTCCGGACGGAAAACCGGTTCCCACTTTCCCGGAATTGCTTTAGGTGCGGCGTACTTGCCGCGCGCGTCGACGAGACGCGATTTAGGGTCCGTTCGGACCTATACTATAGGGGAGGAACCGATCGTCGCGGGCCGGCTTGAACGATCATGTCCCCATCGATTGCGTGGAGATGGAATTGGCGAAGGACACGCAGAGCAAGGGTGAAGGCGCGATGCCGCAGAGATCGCGGCGAAAGCCTCTCACCATCGATCTGCCGGCCGAGGAGGTCGCGCGGCGGACGGCGGCCGGCGATGCCGCGCCGAGCGACGCGGGAGAGGACAAGACTTCGCCGGATACGGAAAGTGCGGCGGCGACCGCCGGGGAGGGCGCCGGCCCGGCCGATGATGCTGGTGCTGCCAGTGATCCCGGGGCGCCTGCGCAAATGACCGCGGCGGCAGCGGAATCGACCGGGAAAAATGAGGCTCAGGCCGCCGACGCGGGAAGCCGTTCCGCGCCCGTCGATCGCCGGGCGAAAAGCGCACCGCATGCCGCCGACGCGCCGCACGCGAAGTCCGCGGACGGCTCGACCTCATTCGTTCCGCTTCTCGTCGCCGCGATCATGGGTGCGGCGATCGTCGCGCTCGTCGTCGTTCTCCTCGCCCGCAGCGGCTATTTCGTGCCGCCCCCTGCAAATCCGGAAGGGCCGGACGTCGCGACCGAGATTTCGACCTTGAACGACGACGTCGCCGCGCTGAAGCAGGCCGGCGCGAATGACGGTCTCGCACAGCTGCGTGACTCGGTGACCTCGCTCAAGCAGTCGGTCGCCGAGCTCTCCGACCGCGAACCGGTACCGGCGCCGGACGCGGCGGCGGTGAGCGACCTAAAAACCCGCCTTGCGACGCTTTCGGACGACGTTGCGGCGCTGAAATCGGCAAGCCCGGTCGACACGTCGGCGGTGGCGAGCGAGGTTGCCGATCTCAAGCAGCGGGTCGATCTGCTGTCGACGCGCGTCGACAACGCGTCGGGCGATGATCGCCTCGCCGCGATCGAAGCGAAACTTGCGGCGCTGAGCCAGAAGATCGACGCGGCGGCAGCGCTTGCGCCCGCGGTTGCGGCCGACGCGCTTGCAACGGCGCTCGATAGCGGCCGGCCCTTCACCACCGAGCTTGCCGCGCTGAAGACGCTCGGCATCGATCAGGACGCGGTTCAGGCGCTTGCGCCGCATGCCGATAGCGGGCTCCCGACCCTCGCGCATCTCAGAGGCGAATTCGAGACGGCGGTCGCGGCGATCGACCTTTCGACGCCGATCCCCGACGGGACGGGCGTGGTCGACCGGCTTTTCAAGAGCGCACGCAGCCTGGTCGCGGTGCGCCCGGCGCATCCGACGGCGGGCGCCGATCCGGCGGCGATCGTGACGCGCATCCGCGCCGCGCTCGAGGCTGGCGACTTGCAGACGGCGCTCAAGGAATGGGACGGGCTTCCCGCCGACGTGCAGACCGCGACCGCGGGCTGGCAGCGCGACGCCAAGGCACGAAACGACGCGGACGATCTCGTCGAACGGCTTCGCACCGAGGCCTTGTCGCGGCTCGCGGCGGGAGGATAGCCGGCGCCGATGCTGAAGTTCCTCCTCCTCCTCGTCGTGCTGTTCGGCGTCGCATTCGGCGTTCATGCGTTGAGCAACGCCTCCGGTGAGCTGGCGCTGACGCTTGGCGATACGGTCTACGCGGTCAGCCTTTCCACGGCGGTCATCGGCGCGATCGTCTTCGTGCTTATCGTCATGGGCCTGATATGGCTCTTGCGCGCGCTGATCCGCGCGCCGTGGCTGATCTCGCGCGGCATCAAACGGCGCAACCGTGCGCGGGCGCGCGAGGCCCTGTCGCAGGGGCTCGTGGCGATCGCGGCCGGCGACGTGAAGGCGGCGGAGCGCGCCATGCTCGAAGCGTCGCGGCGGGCGCCGGGTCAGCCGCTCACGCTGCTCCTCACGGCGCAGACGGCGCAGCTCAAGGGCGACCGCTCCGGTGCCCGCGACGTCTTCCAGCGGATGACGGAAGAGAGCGCGACGCGGATCGCGGGCCTTCGCGGCCTCTATATCGAAGCGGAGCGCGAGGGCGAAGTGGAGGCGGCGCATCAGATCGCGGAGCGGGCACGGGTCGAGGCGCCTTCCGCGCCCTGGGCGGCGCGGGCGCTGTTGCACCACCAGACCGCAACGCGCGACTGGGACGGCGCGCTTGCGACGCTTACCGGCGCGACCGACGCGCGCATCATCGACAAGCGCGCGGCACGCCGGCAGCGCGCCGTCATCCTCACCGCAAAGGCACTCGACAAGGAGGCAAGCGACCCCGACGCCGCGCGTCATGCGGCGGTCGAAGCGCACGATCTTGCGACCGATTTCGTGCCTGCCGCCGTCGCCGCCGGACGGCTTCTCGCGCGCCAGGGCGACATCAGGCGCGCGACGCGCGTGCTTGAGGCAACCTGGAAGGCGTCGCCGCATCCGGAGGTCGCGGATGCGTACATGCATGTCAGGGCCGGCGATTCGGCGGGCGACCGCCTGAAACGCGCCGAGGCGCTGTCGCGCATGCGGCCGCAGGCCGACGAGGGCCGCCGCGCCGTCGCCCGCGCGGCGATCGACGCGCGCGACTTTGCCCGTGCCCGCGAAGCGCTCGCGCCGATCATCGCGGAGCGACCGACGCAGCACGCGCTGATCCTGATGGCCGAGCTTGAGGCGGAGGAAACCGGCGATCGCGGCCGTGCGCGCGAATGGCTGGCGCGCGCCGTCTACGCGCCGCGCGACGCCGCGTGGACGGCGGATGGCATTGTCCTGGAGGAATGGGCGCCGGTGTCGCCCGTCTCCGGCAAGCTCGACGCGGTCGAGTGGAAGGTTCCGCTCGCCGAGATCGAGGCGCCGCGGCTCGACATATTCCGCAGCGAGCCGGGAGCGTTGCCGCCGGAGAAAGCCGAAGCCGGCGCGGCGGCGAAGGGCGCGTCCGCGGCTCTAACGGATGCGCATGGGCGTGCCGCGAAGCCGGAAGCGGATGATGCGGCCGCGTCGCCGCCGGTCACGCTCGTTGCGAAGGCGGAGCGCGTCTCCCGCCCGCTACCGGTCGAGCCGCCGCGGCCGGACGATCCGGGCGTCGGCGACGACAGCGCAGAAGAGGACGGGCAAAAACTGCCGGCGTTCCTGCGGAGCGGCTAGAGCAATCTTGGGAAAGGTGGAAACCGGCTTTCCGTCCGGAATTGCGACTTAGACCATGCGATGGAGCGGAGCGTCGATTCCATGAAGCGAGGCTCCGCGCCGGAGCCGTTCGTCTTTTTGGGCTCACGGCTTTCGTGACGCCGAACCTTGCCCGGCCCGGCGTCCGATAGTAAGGAGCAGAACGAAGCCGCATTAGCTCAGTTGGTAGAGCATCGCATTCGTAATGCGAGGGTCGCTGGTTCGAAGTCCGGCATGCGGCACCATATTGCGCGCATGCTCCGCAGCTAACGGCGCGCCGCGAAGGACTTTCGTCGTTTACAACCTTCCAGAGGCTTGGCACTCAGCAGTCGGTCGTGCTGATGTAGGTCGGCGCGGACCATCGGCGTTCCATGCGCTGTCGGCCGTCACCTATCCCGGAGTGAAAGCATGGCCCTTAGCCCGAGCCTCAAGATGGCACTGGAGCAGGTCTCGACAGCAACGCTCACGACAGTGCTCCTGAAGAAGGGACTGCGAAACGTTTGGATGCGAAACACGCCGCCGTTCACCAGCGGTCAGAGCCGCGCGGTCGGGCCGGCCTTCACGCTGCGTTTCGTACCTGCCCGCGAGGACCTCGCCACGCCGGAATCGTGGATGGCGCAGAAGTCGACGCGCGGCGCGATCGAGGCGATGCCGGAGGGATCGATCGCGGTTGCCGGCGCAATGCACACGCTCGACGCCGGGATTTTCGGTGACATCCTGTGCTCGCGCATGGTGCAGCGCGGCGTCGCCGGCCTGGTGACCGATGGTGTGGTGCGCGACAGAGTAGGCGTCGTCGAGAGTGGGCTTTCGGTCTGGTGCGCAGGCATCGCTGCACCGCCCTCGATCGCGGGACTCACTTTCGTTGGCTGGCAGGAGCCGATCGGCTGCGGCGGCGTCGCGGTCTTTCCCGACGACATCGTGGTCGCGGACGACGACGGCGCGGTCGTGATCCCCGCCGCGATGGCAGAAGAGATCGCCGCGGCTGCCGCCGAGCAGGAGCGGATGGAGGCGTGGATCATGGACGAGGTCAAAAGCGGCGCCGCTCTCCCTGGACTTTATCCGATGAACGAAGAGACGCGGGCGCGCTATCTGAATGCGAAGGGCGCTTGAGGGTTCAGAATGCCACAAGGACTGATCTGGCCGCTGCGCGGGGAGATGCGCGCGGGCAGCTAATCATCCGCTAGGCCTGGACTATCGAGTAGACGCCAAAGGCGACCATCACGATGCCGCTGCCGCGCGCGAACCATGGACCGCCGGGGACGAGCTTCTCGACGAAAACGACGGCGGTGATCGCCGCCATCCAGAGGAGGTTCATGGCGCCCCCGGCGAACATCAGCACCATCAGGAGCCAGCAGCAGCCGATGCAATAGAGCCCGTGGCTGAGCCCCATGACAAACGCACCACGGCTGCCATCGCGCCAGCTATTGAGCACGAGGTCGAGGGGCGAGCGGCACTTCTCGAGGCAGGCGTGCTTAAGTGGCGTCAATTGAAAGAGCCCGGCGGCAACGAAGAAGGCCGCGGCGAGGAACGGGCTCGTCGTCTGCGCCATCGGCGACACCAGGCCTGCTCGGCCGAGCGCCCACTGGATGACCGTCGCGGCGAGGCCAAAGCCGCCCCAGGAGGCGAGGTAGCCCGCCGCGAAAACCGCGGTCGGGACGAAGGTATCGCAGCGAGCACGGCGGCGCCGGTTGATCGTCGCAAAGGTGAGGAGCATGGGCGTGGCGCTCGGCAGCATCATGCCAACCATCATCACCCACCACATCACGAACATCAGCGCGAAGTCGGTCGCTTCCCACGGCTTCGGGGCCGCCGTCATCGCCATGCCGGCCGTGTCGGCCATGCCCGACCCGACGGTCATTTGCGACGCGAGCCGCCAGAGATAGAGCCAGGAGAGGCCCGTCACGCCGGCGAGCGCGACAAGGATGGTGACGCGGTCGCGCTGCAGAAGTTTCCTGAGCGGCGAGACACGATCGGAAGAAATAACGGTCATCAGTGAGCCAGCCTGCTGCGGGAGAGAGAACCTTTCCTAGACGACCCAACTGAACGGCGCGAAGTGGCCGTTGTTGCCGCGGCCGATCAGATCAACGTCAAGGCCGAAGGCGTGGACGTGGGTCTCTCGCGAGCGCGCCAGCGCGACCCGACGGTTGGCGGGGTGCTCAGTGTTGTCGATGTAGAGCGGAGCCTCGGGCTCGACGCTCGAGGGGAAGCCGTCAATGGCGAAGGACAGGATGTCCGCGATCCGGGTGGCGCGGCCAAGACCGTCGACTTCGAACGCGATCGGTGCGAAGGCGATGCCGCGGAAGTCGCTGACCAGATTGTCGCGGATCATGGCCGGCGGCCCACCGGCTTCACCACTGACGATTGCCGCGAGCGCCTTGCGCTGGGCTTCATCCGCCCGCGCGTCGATCACGCCAGCGAAGATCCAATTGCCGTCCGCCATGACCTTGCCCGAGCGGATGATCAAGGCGAATTTCAAGCCGTCGAGCGTCGTGCCACTGTATCGGCCGCGATCGATCCGGTAGACCTGGAGCGAGGTGCACTGGTCATGGGTCACCGGCGCTTTCGAGTTTGTGTAGATGCAGGGGCACAAATAGTCGCAGTTGCAGCTCTCCATGAACTCGCCGCTGAGGCTCCACGATTGCGTTGCCATTTTCTTCACCTCGTAAAAACGCCGCCTAGCGCGGCGGTCGCAAGCCCGATGAGAGCGACCGCCGCGGCAGCGAGCGGAACGGCGGAGAGCCCGAAGCCCCAATCGAGCACAAGCCCCCCGAGAAACGCTCCACCAGCGTTGCCGAGATTGAAAGCGCCGACGTTCAACGTCGAGGCGAGGTTCGGGGCCTCGGAGGCGCTGTCCAGCACGCAGGTCTGCAGAGGGGGGATGGTCGCAAAGGCGGCCATCCCCCACAGGAAGATAACTATGACCGCCGTCACCATGGCGTGGCTCGCCGGTGAGAAGACCGCCGAAAGTATCGCAAGCGCGGCCAGCATCCCAATCAAGGCACGCGACAGGCCATAGCGGTCGGACAGCTTGCCGCCGACATTGATGCCAATAGTCACGCCGACGCCGATGACGAAGAGGATCACGGTGACCGCGCGTGGGCTGAAGCCGCTGTTCTGTTCAAGAATTGGAACGATGTAAGTGAAAAGGACGAACACGCAGCCCCAGCCAAAAACCGTCGTGGCGAGCGCCAAGAGTACCGCCGGCTGCCGGGCAATGGCGAATTCTTTGGAGACATCGATGCCGCCTTTGTCGGCGACATTCGGGATGAGCACTGCGACCGCAGCGAAAGACAAGAGTCCGAGGCCGGAGACCGCCCAGAAGGTGGCACGCCAGCCGAAGTTCTGCCCAACGAGCGTGCCGAGCGGCACGCCGGCGATGTTGGCCAAGGTTAATCCGGTGAACATCAACGCGACGGCGGCTGCCCGCCGGTTTGGCGCGACGAGATCGGCAGCAACGACTGCGCCCACCCCGAAGAGCGAGCCATGGGCGAAGGCAGCCACAACGCGCGCGACCATCAAAAGGAGATAATCGGGCGCGACAGCGGAGAGGAGATTGCCGACGATGAAAATGCCGAGCATCAACAGCAGCACCCGTTTGCGCGCCAGCTTGGCAGTGGCGATGGCAAGCAGCGGCGCTCCAACGACAACACCTATCGCGTACGCGGTCACAAGCTGGCCGGCGGCGGGTATCGAAATCGCGAGGTCGCGCGAAATGTCCGGCAGCAGTCCGGCGATGACGAACTCCGCGGTGCCAATGGCAAAGGCGCTCATTGTCAGCGCCAGGATCGGGATCGGCACCCGACCTCGCAGCAAAATCGGCGCGAATGCTGCTTGAGCCTCGTTGTTCAAGTGTCTACCTCGCTGCGCGCGACGCCGGAGGTTCGTGACGTCGCGCTTCGGGATTGACGATATCGGCTTGGCCTTCGCCGCCGATCAGTGCCCAGAGATTGCGCGCCGCATGCCAACCGAGGTTCTGGACGCCCTCGTAGGTCCAGGCGGCGACGTGCGGCGTGCAGATGACGTTTTTCATGGCGAACAGGGGATCATTTCGATCCGGCGGCTCGCGCTCGTAGACGTCGAGCGCAGCGCCCGCGAGCTTGCCCTCCGTGAGCGCCTTGCGGAGGGCCGTGTAGTCAACCAGCCACCCGCGGCCCGTGTTGATCAGAACAGCGGTCGGTTTCATGCGACCGAGCGCCTGGGCGTCGATCAGGCCGCGATTCTCGGCCGTCGGCGTGGCGTGCAGCGTCACGATATCGGACGCGGCGAGCAGGGTCGGGAGGTCGGTGAGCGTCACGCCCGGCGGCGCCTCGGCGACATAGGGGTCGCAGGCGAGGATTTTCGTTCCCCAGCCGGCCAGCCGCTCCGCAACACCGCGGCCAATTCGGCCGAAGCCGACAATGCCGACGGTCGCGCCAAGCATGGGCGTGGCGAAGACCGTGCCGCGCCAGCCGCCATCGCGCATGAAGGCGGGGGTCCACGTCAGCAGTTGCTTCTGCAGCGCCAGCATCAGCGCGATGGCGTGCTCGCAAACGGTCGTTACCTGCAAGTCCTCGGGGGTGTTGGTCACGAGGACGCCGTGCTCGGTCGCGGCTTCGACGTCGATGCTGTCGACGCCGATGCCGTATTTGGCGATGAAGCGGAGTTCTGGCAGGGCTTCGATGATGCGTCGGGTGATGCGCGTGCCGCTTGCCCCCATGACTGCGATGTGGCCACGCGCGACGGCGATGAACGCGTCCTCGTCATAGCGCCAGAAGGGCAATTCCCAGAGCGCGTAGCCGAGGGTCAGTTCGACGCCGCGCTCGCGCAGCCAATCGAGCGACTTGCCCGTCGGGTCCATGCGCTCGAAGGCGAAGACACGCCAGGGCCGAGGCGGCGGGCTGCCAGCCCCGCTGCTGGTTCCCGACTCTGCGAAGCCGTCACTCATCGCGCGCCGGACCGGTCAGCCGAGATACTCCATGATATAGAGCCCCGCTCCGCTCCAGTCGCTGCAGTAGGCAAGGCCGTTGCGGTCGACGAAGACGTCGGCCGAGTGCAGCACGATCGGACGATTGGGGCGGGGGTCGATGAGCTTTTTCGGCGCCGGCGGCACACATGCGCCGACTTCGGCCGGGCGCAGCGGATTGCTGACGTCGTAAACCCGCACGCCGGCGTTCTGATAGGTGGCGAAGATCAGCTCGGAGCTGACGAAGCTCCCTGGCCGGTTCTCGTGAATGTTGTGCGGGCCGAAGTGACCGCCGACGGCGACATAATCCCGATCGTCGGGGAGGGGGAAGGTCGATACGCTGATCGGGTTCGACTTGACCTGGTTGTCGAACACCCAGATCGGCTTGAACCCGTCCTCCATTTTGTCGAGCACGGCCTCGTCGAGAACGATGAGCAGGTCGCGGTCGGGCAGCGGCAGGCAGTTATGGGTGCCGCCGCCGAAGGGCGGCGCCCAATTCTTGTGGACGATCAGCTTGGGGTTCGCCTTGTCCTTGACGTCGACGACCACGAGGCAGCCGTCGCGCCACGCGCCATAGGCGATATCGTCGTGGACGACCGCGTGGTGAAGTCCGTAGCGGCCGGTGGGGAGCGGCCAGTTGCCTTCCTCGCCCGCCGCGACGTTCATGCCCGGCAGCCAGTAGCGGCCGACCATCTCCGGCTTCGTCGGGTCCTGCATGTCGATGGTGACGAGAATGTAGTCGGAGAAGCCGTCGATCATCGCCGATGCATAGGCCCAGCGTCCGCCAACGTACCAAATGCGATGCAGGCCGGTGCCCTCCACCGGCATGAAGCCGATCTGCCGCGGCTCTGCCGGTTTGGATATGTCGAACACTGCCATGCCGGCCGACCAGTTGCGGGTCGCCGGCGTCTCGTGTGCGTCGTGTCGGCCGGCCTTCGGCTTATAGTAGTTCCGTTCGTCGGCCATTTCGGGCTGAGAGAACATGTCGCGGCCGTGAACGAGAAGGAGGAGGTCGTCGTGGACCTGAAGATGCAGGCTCCACGTGTTGGGCGGATTTTGAATATAGTTGACCGTTTTCGGCTTCCTAGGGTCGCGCACGTCGATGACAGAAAAGCCCTTCGAGCACACGTGGCCGACATAGGCGTAGCCATTCCTGACCATGACCTGCTGGCCATCTGAGCGCCCGCCCTGATCGCTGTGTCCGATCAGGCGCATGTTGTTCGCGTAGCTCGGCTTCGGAAGATCGTCGCCCGCCATCGATCGCCTCTTGGGGCCTATGCCAAATGTGCCGGCCTCAACCCTTGTATTCGACGATATAGAGGCCGGCGTTGAAGTCGGTCACGTAGCAGAGGCCGTTCTTGTCGACGAAGACGTCGGCCGAATGCAGAACTACCGGCCGGTTGGGGCGGGGATCGACCCAGGTCCCCGTCGGCAGCGGCGGCACGAACGCGCCGATCTCTTTCGGCCGAAACTGGTCGCGGATGTCGTACACCCGCAAGCCGGCGTTCTGGTAAGTGGCGAAGATCGTCTCGGAGCTGACCAGTCCGTCCGGGCGGTTCTCATAGACATTGTGCGGGCCGAAATGCCCGCCGACCTTGAGGTAGTCCTTGTCGGAAGGCTCCGGGAAGGTTGCGACGCTGATCGGGTTGGACTTGACCTGGTTGTCGAACACCCAGATCGGCTTGAAGCCATCCTCCTGATTGTCGAGCACGGTCTCGTCGACGACGATGAGCAGGTTGCGGTCGGGCAGGGGAAGCGCATTGTGCGTGCCGCCGCCGAAAGGCGGCGCCCAGACCTTGTGGGTAATCAGCTTGGGATTGGCCTTGTCCTTCACGTCAACGACGGCGAGGCAGGCGTCGCGCCAGCTGCAATAGGCGATATCGTCGTGGATGATCGCGTGGTGGAGGCCAAAGCGGCCGTTCTTCGTCGGCCAGTTGGGCTTTTCGCCAGCGGCGACGTTCATGCCGGGCAGCCAGTATTTCCCGGTCAGCACCGGTTTCTTCGGATCCTGCATGTCGATGACGATCAGGATGTAGTCGCTGAATCCGTCAAGCAGCGCCGAGGCGTAGGCCCAGCGGCCGCCGACATACCAGAGGCGATGCAGGCCTGTCCCCTCCACCGGCATGAAGCCGATCTCTTTCGGGTCGCCGTCCTTGGAGATGTCGTAGACGGCGAGACCCGCTGACCAGTCGCGCCCCTCCGCCTCCGGCTTGGCGTGCTGATCGACGGAGCCCTTGTAGTAGTTCTTTTCGTCAGCGAGCTCGGGCTGCGCGAACATATCCTTGTTATGGATCACCAAAAGCAGGTCGCCGTAGGCCTGCAGGTGGAGCGTCCAGGTGTTCGGCGGCGCAGCGACATATTTCACGGTCTTCGGATTGGCAGGATCGCGGACGTCGACGACGCTGAAGCCCTTCGAGAAGATGTGCCCGATATAGGCATAGCCGCGGTGCACCATGATCTGCACGCCGTCCGAGCGGCCGTCCTGATTGGAGTAGCCGACCAGCCGCATGTTGCCGGTGGCGTAATCAGCCTTGGGAAGATTGTTGCGGGCCATCGTCACGTCTCCGATTTTCTTGCGATGCCGGTGTCGGCATCTTGAGTTTCCTTCAACCGAGAGAGGATGGCGAAGCCATCCGGCCCGACCGTTGCTGTAAGGCGCCGCCTGCGCGACGCCGGGGGAAGCGCGCCGCGCTCGTCAGCCCGAGAATTCGAGGACATAGAGCCCAACACTGAATTCGGTGGTGTAGACGAGCCCCGCCTTGTCGACGAAGACGTCGGCTGCGTGCAACACCAGCGGCCGGTTCGGGCGCGGATCGATCAGCTTCTTCGGCGGTGCCGCCACGAACGCGCCGATCTCCTTCGGCTGGTAGGGATTGTCGATGTCGAAGACGCGCACGCCGGCATTCTGATAGGTCGTGAAGATCGTCTTGGAGCTGACGAAGGCGTCCGGCCGGTTTTCGTAGACGTTGTGCGGACCGTAGTGCCCGCCGACCTTGAGATAGTCGTTGTCCGTGGCGAGCGGAAAGGTCGAGATGCTGACCGGGTTCGACGGCTCGCGGTTGTCGAACACCCAGATCGGCTTCATGCCGTCCTCCATCTTGTCGAGGACGGCCTCGTCGAGGACGAGCAGAAGATCGCGATCCGGGATCGGCAGGCAATTGTGGGTGCCGCCCTGGAACGGCGGCGACCAGCTCTTGTGCACGATCAGCTTCGGCTTGCTCCGGTCGGAGACGTCGACCACCGCGAGATTGGCGTCGCGCCAGGCGCAGTAGGCGGTGTCGCCGCTGACCACGCCGTGGTGGCAGCCGTAGCGCCCGTTCTTCGTCGGCCAGTTCGTCGTCTCGCCGGCGGCGAGGTTCATGCCGGGCAGCCAGAAGCGGCCGGCCTCGCGTGGATTGGCCGGATCCTGCATGTCGATGGTGATGAAGATGTAGTCGCTGAAGCCTTCGATCAGCGCGGACGCGTACGCCCAGCGCCCGCCGACATACCAGAGCCGGTGGAGGCCGCCGCCATCGATCGGCATGAAGCCGATGCGACGAGGCTTGGCGGGTTTTGAGATGTCGTAGACGGCCATGCCCGCGGACCAATTGCGCTCGCCTTTGGCTTCCGCCTGGGCGTGGAAATCAGCATTGCCCTTGTAGTAGTTGCGCTCGTCGGCGAGCTCCGGCTGAGCCCACATGTTCTTGGCGTGAACCACCAACAGCAGGTCGTCGTAGGTCTGCAGATGCAGGTTCCAGGTGTTCGGCGGGCAGGGGTAATAGTCGACTGCGGTCGGCTTGGTCGGATCACGCACGTCGATGACGCTGAAGCCGTTGGAGAACAGGTGACCGACATAGGCGTAACCCTTGTTCACCATTACCTGCACAGCGTCTGGACGTCCGCCCTGGTCGCTGTGGCCGATGGCGCGCATGTTGTGCGCATAGGCAGGTTTCGGAATATCCGTCGCAGCCATGCCGAACTCCTTGCGGCGTCAAGACGGCGCTCGAAAGCGCCGTCTCTCCTTTGCTTGTCGTGCGGGGCCGAAACCGCCCCCGCGGCGGGGCCTTAGCCCTACTGCACGCCCCAGATCTTCTTGTACTGGTCCCGATAGCCGTTGCCCGGATCGAAGCTGTTCTTGTCGCCGCCATCCGAGTTGATGTTGGCCTGAATGAACAGGTGCGGCGGGGCGACGTAGCCGCTTGGCGGCTGGTCGGCGAAGGCCCTGTTCAGTTCGTCGATGCACTCCCATCCGTGCAAGTAGAGCGGCTCGGCGACCGTGGCGATCTGGTACTGGCCGTCACGGATGCGCTGGAAGGCTGCGATCGAACCGTCACCGGCGGAGATGCTACGCGGATAGCCTTTCGCCGGATCGACGCCGGCGGCCTGCAGCGACGGCGCGGCGAAATCGAAGTAGAGGTCGTTCACCGCGATCGAATACGTCCACGCCTTGCCGTATTTGGTCAGCAATGTCGTCGTCAGCTGGCCCATGCGGTTCTGCAGATCGCCGATCGGTGTGTCTTCGACCGACAGCACCTTGCAGCCCGAGCACTTTTCGATCGCCGCCTTGGTGGCATTGGTCTTGGCGGTGGCGATCGCGTAGATGGAGTCGGTAAAGAGGATGACGCCGGCGGTGCCATCAGAGTCCGCCACCGCGTAGAGACCCGCCGCCTTGGCGACTTCAAGCGGGTCCGTGGTGATGTTGGTGATCACGCCGGGCACGCCGTCGATCTTGCCGGGGGCGCCGCCGGAGTGCCAGCCGACCACCTTGATGCCCTGTGCGACCGCCTGTGCGATCAGCGGCGCCTGCTCGCGGGCATCGATCGTTCCCAGAATGATGCCGTCAGGCTTGAGCGCGATGGCCTGAGTCAGCGCGGAGGCGCGGCCGGAGGGCGTGCCCTGACCGTCGAGAAGGCGGAAATCCCAACCGATTGCCTTGGCGGCTTCCTGCGCACCGTCGCCGACGCCCTTGGCACCGCCGTTGCGCTCATCGTCCGAAACGTAGATCACCAGCTTCTTGCCCTGCGCCTTCGGGCCGGTTGTCGGACCGGTCCACTCGGTGACCGGAGCGGTGACTTTGGCGATGTAATCTTTCGCCATCTGCAGATAGGCGTCGTCGGCGCTTGCCGCCGTGATACTAAGACCAGTAAAGGCGATGGCTACGACGGCACCGCCTATCAAACCGAACTTCGACATACTGTTTCCTCCGTTGAGTTTGGCGAGCCGATTTGGTGGCTCGCCGGGCCGGTTGCTCCGGCTCTAGCGGCGGCCCACGAGGTGGCCGTCAACACCAGGTAGGGCGGGCACCTCACTTTGCTCGCCCTGAATATCGCTTGCTTCTGCGCTGCCGGCGCTCGGTGCTGACCGCGCTACCGCGCGACGGCGCTGCGCGAACGCTGCGAGGCCGATCGCGATCACCAGCGTCGTGCCGTTGAACAGCGGCTCGACGAAGAACGCGCCGCCAAGCTGCTGGATGCCCGAGATCCCGACCGCCAGAATGACGACGCCGACCATCGTGCCCCAGACATTGACCCGGCCTGGCTTGATCGTGGTCGAACCAAGGAAAGCCCCGACCAGCGCCGGCAGCAGATAGTCGAGCCCGACATTCGCCTGGCCGATGCGGAGCTTCGCTGCGAGCACGCAGCCGGCGAAGCCGGCCACCAGCCCCGAGCCGACGAACACCCCGATGACATAAGCACGCACCGGGATGCCGTTGAGCGCCGCTGCCTTCTCGTTGGCGCCGATGGCATAGATGTGCCGGCCGAGCGGCAACCGCTCGCTGATGATCCACAACAGAACCGCGACAATGATGACGTAGTACGCCGGTATCGGAATCCCGGCGATCGACAGTGCATTGAAGGCGATGAACCCCGGCGACAGCGAACCGATCAGTTGGCGGCCGCCGGTGAACCATAAGGCGATCGCGTAAAGGATCGTCCCGGTGCCGAGCGTGGCAATGAACGAATCGATCTGTGCGATTTCGACGAGGATGCCGTTAAGCAGACCGACCGCCGATGAGGCGAGCAGCACCAGAATGATCGCCAGCGGCCAGGGCACGCCGTACATGACCTGCAGGCCGATCGCCAGGATGTGCCACATGACGATTCCGAAGCCCACATTCAGATCGATGCGGCCGGCCATCATCGGGATCGTCGCGGCAAGTGAAAGCAGAGCGATGATCGCCTTGTCGGCGAGGATCGAGCGAAAGTTCAGATACGTGGGGAAGGTATTGGGCAGGAGCAGAGAAAAGAAGATGATCAGCACGATCGTGAGGATGGGCAAGCCATAGACGGGCGCCAGACGGGTCAATACCCGCCACCGGGACAGCCCGGCGAGCTCCGAGCGGGTGGGCTCGATCGCGTTGGATTTAATTGATTGCATGAGAGCCCGCCGTTGGACCCATGAAAGCGTCGGCTGCGATCTCCGCCAAATTCGCGATATTGGCCGAAGCCGCCGCAACGAGATTCTCGACCGACAGGTCTGCGGCGCTCAACTCAGCCACCACGCGACCGCGGTCGAACACGATCGCCCGGTGACAGACCTTGGCGACTTCCTCGAAATCGGTCGACACGATCACGATGGCGGCGCCGCTTTGCAGCGCCACGTCAAATAGCCGGTAGATCTCGGCCTTGGCGCCGACATCGACGCCGGCCGTAGGATCCTCGAAAACGTAGAGCTTGGCGCCAAGATGCAACCAGCGTCCGACCACGACCTTCTGCTGATTGCCGCCCGAAAGAAGCTCGATCGGGAGACCCGGGTTGTTGGGCCTCAGGCCCACCTTTCGCCCAAGCTCGACCGATGCCCGATTCTCGCGTGCGGGAGCGAGGAACGAAAAGATATTCTTTCCGGCTGCCAGCGGGTTGAGGAACAGGTTCTCACGCACCGTAAGGTTGGGCATGATGGATTCACCGACGCGATCGGCGCAGACGAGATTGACGCCCGCCGCCATGGCCTCGCGAGGAGAATGCGGGGCGACCTCCCGCCCGTCGAGAAGCATCCGCCCGGCAGTCAAACGCTGCAATCCGAAGAGCGCCCTGCCAACACTTTCCTGTCCTGCACCACGCAGCCCAACGAGGCCCACGACCTCGCCGGCGTGTATGTTGCAGCCCACGGGACCGACGTCTTCGATCATCGCAAATTCGAGCCCCAACCGCGGCAGCCCCTGTCTTTGAGTCGGCCGCCGGAAGACTTGCGAAGGCTCGCGCCCGACGATGAGAAGGATCGCCTCCTCGGGCGTCGTCGCTTCGATCCAACGCTCGCCCACGACCGCACCGTCGCGGAGAACAACCATACGGTCAGCGATCTCGAAGACTTCGTCGAGCCGGTGCGAGACATAGATCATGCCGACCCCACGCGCGCGAAGTCGTCGCAGCGCGCCAAAGAGGCGCGCGACTTCGTCGGCCGGCAAGCTGGCGGTCGGTTCGTCAAGGACGAGAATCTCCGCCTCGGCGGCCAGTGCGCGCGCAATGGCGATCAGTGATTTCTCGGTCCTGCTCAAACTCTGGATTCGCGTGTCCGGATCGATGCCGGCTCCCAAGATATCGAGCGCCGCTGCTGCCCGCCGGCGCGCAGCTTCCCAATCGACCATGCCCATCCGCCGGGGATAACCGAGGGTCAGACATATGTTTTCGGCTGCCGTCATCCATTCGATCAGACCAAGATCCTGATGGATGAACGCTATCGGCAGACGCCGCAATGAGCTGCCTACGTCGCGGCCGCGGTACGCAATGGAACCCTCGTCGAGCGTGTAGACGTTCGCAAGAATCTTGATGAGGGTGGATTTGCCGGCTCCATTTTCGCCGAGGAGGGCAACGATTTCGCCAGCACTAACGGACATGCCGACGTGGTTGAGAGCCTGCGTTCCACCAAACTGCTTGGAGACATCACTGACGACAAGCAACGGCTCGCCATCGACCGCCCAATTCGACGACTCAGTTCCTCTGATGGGCTGCCTTCCGGCGTCCAATCGGCTTCTCCTCCTCCTGCCGGTTCGCTCGTCGACCTCAGTCCCGCTGTTCGTGCAGTCGGGCTGCTGTTCTTAAACCTCAGTACCGGCGCACCGAAGATGAACGGCGCACTGAAGATGACCACGCGTCTGCCTTTGGCAGTGCGCGAGCGAATTCCGAACCCTCAACTCACGCGAGAAGCGCATCCGCTCCCCACTAGATTAACCGTAGGGACTTCGGTAAACCTGTCAATCTGATTTTGCGGGTGCGACAGTGACGACAACAAGAACATCGGACAAAATGCCATGAAATCCGCTGTGCGCAGCGATCCGATCGCGTCATCAGAATCTGTCCGACAGATAATCGATGAATGGGGCGTCGTCGCCCCCGCTGCTCGCCTCAGCGACCGCCTGTCCCGGAGGATGGCTATCCTCATCGACCGAGGCGAGTTCGGCGAAGGCACCCGCTTGCCGGCTGAAAGCGAGCTCGCGCTCCGCTTCGGCGTGTCCCGCCCCGTCATCCGGGAAGCACTGTCGCGTCTCCGGGAAATGGGTGCGATCGTGTCGCGAAAGGGCTCCGGGAGCTATGTGCAGAAATCTGCCGACCGTCCCGCGGCAACGCCGACGACGATTGGGTTCGGACCTATGAGCAGCCTGGCTCAGGTTCGCAAGTGCTACGAGTTTCGCGCGAGCTTCGAAGGAGATGCGGCCTACTACGCCGCGCAAAATCGGACCTCCGAAATGCTCCTGACGATGCGAGACGCGCTCGACCGTATGGCGCTCACGGCCTCGCAAGGAATCGTCGGCATGAACGCAGACGTCGAGTTCCACTTCGCCGTCGCGCGCGCTTCAGGAAACGAGTTCTTCGAGACGGTGATGGAGTCGATGCGCGTACCAATCGAGTTTGCGGTGAATTTGGCTCGCAGCCTTTCGCTGACGCGGCCGCTCGACCACTTGCTGACCGTGCAGGCCGAGCATGTGGCGATGTTCGAGGCGATCGAAGCTGGCGACAAGGAGGCGGCACGACTTGCCATGCGGACACATATCGAGAATGCCTGCTCGCGCGTGTTTGAGGGACCGGGCAGTGGCCGCGAAGGCGCGTCACAGAGGGTCCAGGAAAGTGACCCCCGGCCATGACTGGCTCCGCCGCGCCGCGGACCGGAGGTCGCATCCTGGCTGACGCGTTGGTGCTGAATGGCGTCGAGCGCGCATTCTGCGTGCCCGGTGAATCGTACCTCGCGCTTCTCGACGCGCTTTATGATGCACCGATCGCGGTCACGATGGCGCGCCAGGAAGGCGGCGCCGCGATGATGGCCGAAGCGTGGGGAAAATTGACGGGGCGTCCGGGCGTCGTCATGGCGACGCGCGGTCCCGGCGCAACCAACGCCTCCGCGGGCCTGCATGTCGCGCGCCAGGATTCGACGCCGATGATTCTGCTCCTCGGCCAGGTCGCCCGAGGAATGAAGGAACGCGAGGCGTTCCAGGAAATCGACGCAAAGCGATTCTTTGGCGAGGTCGCCAAATGGGTCGAGGAGATCGAAAGCGCGGAGCGCATTCCCGAGGCGTTCTCGCGGGCAATGCACATCGCGACATCGGGGCGACCGGGCCCCGTCGTTCTTGCGCTGCCGGAAGACATGCTCCGGGAGACGGCAATCGTCTCTGACGCGGCTCCCTGGGTTGAGGTCGAGACTTATCCGGGCTCGGCGCAGATGATCGAGTTTCAGCGGATGCTCGCGGCGGCAACGCGGCCGTTCGTCATCCTTGGAGGCTCTCGCTGGAGCGAATTCGCCGTCGTCGGCATCCAACGCTTCGCGGAGCGATGGAATCTCCCGGTCGGCTGCTCGCTCCGCCGGCAGATGCTTTTCGACCATGATCACTCGAACTACGCCGGCGATGTCGGGATCGGCATCAGCCCGTCACTGGCAGCGCGGGTCAAGGACGCGGACGTGCTTCTTCTGGTCGGCGGGCGGATGAGCGAGATGCCGTCCTCGGGCTATACGCTGATGGATATTCCCGACCCGCGCCAAGCGCTAATTCATGTCTACCCCGAAGCCGGTGAGCTCGGCCGCGTCTATCAGCCAAAATTGGCGATCCACGCGACGCCGACGGCGTTTGTTGCGGCGCTCGACGATGTAAGACTCCCGAAAGGCGGCGTCCCGTGGATGGCCGAGACTCGCGCCGCCAACGCGGCCTACCGCGTCTGGTCGACGCCGAGCGAGAATCCCGGCCCGGTTCAACTTGGCTCGCTCGTGCTGTGGCTGCGCGAGCGCCTTCCCGACGACGCCATCGTGACGAACGGCGCGGGCAATTATTCCGGCTGGCTGCATCGCTTCTTCCGCCACCGCCGTTACAATACCCAGCTTGCTCCGACTTCGGGCTCGATGGGTTATGGCCTCCCGGCCGCGATTGCCGCAAAGCTCAGATTTCCGGAACGCATGGTCGTGGCCTTTGCCGGCGATGGATGTTTTCAGCTGACGAGCCAGGAATTTGCGACTGCGGTCCAGTATGACGCCGCGGTCATCGTGGTCGTCGTCAACAACGGCATCCACGGCACGATCCGCATGCATCAGGAGCGCCACTATCCCGGCCGCACGATTGCGACGGAGCTCGTCAACCCCGACTTCGCCGGTCTTGCGCGCGCCCATGGTGGTCACGGCGAGGTCGTCGCCACAACGGAAGAGTTCGCGCCGGCCTTCGAGCGCGCGGTCACGTCCGGGAAACCTGCCATCATCGAGGTGAAGATCGATCCGGAGGCGATCAGCACTTCTACGACGCTTTCCAAAATCCGCGGCAAGGGCCAGCGGTAGCCACCGCGGCGCCGGCTATTTGATGGTGATGTGGCGAAAAAGCATTTCGGGATCGATCTCATAAATCTCAACACCGAGCGCAATCGGACGGTTGTCGCCCGCGAGCGCTGCCTTCGCCGCTTCAAGAAGGGCGTTGCCGAGCTTTTGGCGATCGTCGCGCGAGCGCCCTGCCCTGATGCGCGCGATGATGTGCAGGAAAGCGTTGTCGGGGTTGGAATTGGCAATCCGGTAGACGCTCCGCGGGAGCGCGCGCGTGCGAATCGCGGACAGATCGAACAGCCCGGAATTGATGACGGTCTTGTGCAAATCCTCGATCAGGCGGTTGATGATAACCCGCTCTTCGAGATTGCTCGAATATTCCACAAGGATGTGCGGCATGGCGTTGCTCCCTTAACTGCCGCCGATAGCACGCCGGTTGCCTGTGGGCGAGCGGGCAACGGGTGACGCGAGCTGGACATGAGCCCGCCGCGTGTGTTCATTCCTCATCCGATCCACAGCGATGGCCTTGCGCGGCTCGGCGGGCACTTTGCCATAGATGCTCCGCTTGCCCAGGACGACGGGGAGCGCCGGCGGTCCTTCGCAAACGCCGATGCCGTTATTGTGCGGAACATCAGGGTGGACGCACCTCTCATGGATGCATGCCCACGCCTCGGGGTAATCGCAAAACACGGCGCCGGAGTCGATAACATCGATATTCCAGCCGCAACCGCCCGCGGTATCGTCGTTGCCAATGTGCCGGGCGGTAATGCCGATGCGGTCGCCGAGGCAGCGGTTGCGATGATGCTCGCCGCCCTTCGCCGCGTGCCTGAGGTACACAACCGCGTCGCTGGTGGCGACTATGCGGCGCGGTGGAGGCTTCAATACGAGCAGCTTTTCGATCGCGACGCTCGGTGTCGTTGGCATCGGCAATATCGGTGCGCGCGTCGCGAGAATTTGCGCAAACGGATTCAGGATGCGGGTCCTTGCCTACGACCCTGCGCTCGGGGAGATCGAGGTGCGCAAGCGCGGCGCCGAAAAGATCGACGACCTCAAGACGCTGCTCGCCGAGGCGGACGCGGTCTCGCTGCACTTGCCGCTCGTCGCCGAGACGCGCCACATCATCGGCCGGGAGGCGCTGCGCGCGATGAAGCCGAGGGCAATTCTCGTCAACGCGGCGCGGGGGCCGCTGGTCGACGAGATCGCGCTTGCCGAGGCGCTCCACGCCGGACAGATCGCCGGCGCGGCGCTCGACGTTTTCGAAGTCGAGCCGCCGGCGCGCGATAACCCCATCCTGACGGCACCCAACATTGTGCTTTCGCCGCACACAGCAGGGAATACTGTCGAAGCAGCGCGCCATCTCGCCATCGCAGCGGCCGACATAGCGATTGCCGTCTTTGACGGCCGCCGGCCTGATGGGTTCCTCAACCCAGAGGTTTGGGAAAAGAGGCGCAGGTAGCGGGTCGCTCAAGTCATACTCCAACGGGGAGGTCTCATGTTGTACGGTGAAATCGAAGGAACAGGCATCGTCACGCTCGATCCGCGATTCAAGCAATGCTTTGCGGGCCACGTGCGCGTCGAGCGCTTGTGGACCGGCGCACGATGGGCGGAAGGGCCCGCCTGGTTCGCCGCCGGTCGCTATCTGATCTGGTCCGACATTCCGAACAACCGCATGATGCGCCTGACGGATCCGGGCGATCAGGTCAGCGTCTTTCGCGAGCGTTCCAACAACTCCAATGGCAACACGGTCGACAACCAGGGCCGGCTTGTTACCTGTGAGCATCTGACGCGCCGCGTGACGCGCACCGAAATCAACGGCTCGATAACCCCGCTTGCCGAGAAATGGCAGGGCAAGCGCTTGAACTCGCCGAACGATGTCGTCGTCAAATCCGACGAATCGATCTGGTTCACCGATCCCGCCTACGGCATCGATACGGACTATGAAGGCGACCGGCACGATCAAGAGATCGATGGCTGCCACGTCTATCGTATCGATCCGAAAGGCGGCGGAGTGGATCGTGTGGTCAGCGACATGGTGCGCCCGAATGGAATTGCATTTTCGCCCGACGAGAAGTTCCTTTACATCGCCGATACAGGAGCGACCCATGTCGCCGACGGTCCCCGCCACATCCGCCGCTTCACGCTCTCCGCGAATGGCAAGAGCCTCAAGGGCGGGAAGGTCTTTGCCGAATCGACCTGCGGTCTCTTCGATGGCTTCCGGGTCGACTGGAAGGGCCGCATCTGGACGAGCACGGCCGAAGGCGTGCACTGCTACGACGCAGACGGGACGCTGATCGGCAAAATCCTCATCCCCGAGATGGTCGCGAACGTCACTTTCGGCGGGGTCAAGCGCAACCGGCTGTTCATCTGCGGAACGACGTCGCTCTACTCCATCTATCTCACCACGAACGGGTCGAAGCTCGGCTGATACGGACGGCCGCGAGCCTTGCACCGCGCGAACGTGCGGCTCGCCACGTCTCGGGGGCGCCATGCAACAGACTTTCGCGGTTGTGCTACCGGTATTCGGCCTGATCGGAATCGGCGCCGCAATAGCCTGGACGAAGCTCCTCAGTCCATCGACCAGCGACGGTCTGGCGGACTTCGTCTTTGTCATCGCCATCCCGATGCTGATCTTCCGGATCGTCGCGACCGCCGATTTGACTGGCATGTCGGTGTGGCGCCTATGGTTGGCGTTCTTTGCTTCCTTTTCCCTGTGTTGGATCGTCGGCACGATGCTCATCCGGCGTCTCTTCGGGCGGGATGCGCGCGCCGGGCTCGTAGGCGGACTTGCTGCCGGCTACGGGAATACGACGCTGGTCGGAATCCCGCTCGTTTCCGCTGCCTTCGGAGGGCAAGGCCTGGTGCCGATGGCGTTCATCGTTGCCGTGCAGCTTCCTGTCATGATGACCGCCGTCGCATTCCTCATGGTACGGGCCGAGGCGCTGGACCACGTCGGCTCCGGCAGCGCCGAGACGACGACGCTTGCGCGGTCGATCGTCAGCAACGTGATTGCAAATCCGATTGTCGTCGGAGTCTTGGCGGGGGCCGTTTGGCGCGTTGCGGGAATTCCGCTTTCTGGTGTCGTCGCCGACTTGGTGAACCATCTCGCCGATGTCGCAAGCACGCTCGCGCTCCTCGCACTCGGGATGAGCCTGCGCAAATACGGGATCCGCGGCCATATTTCCGCGAGCGCAGCGCTGGCGCTTCTCAAGGTCCTGGCCATGCCGGCGCTCGTGCTGCTTCTCGCGAGGATCGTCGGCTTGCCGCCCGTTCCGACCAAGGTCGCCGTGATCGCTGCAGCATGCCCGACCGGCGTGACGCCCTTTCTCGTTGCAGGTCGCTTTCGTACCGGCGAAGGGTTGGCATCGACCACGATCACGCTTTCGACGGCACTGGCCGTGGTGTGTGTTGCCTTTTGGCTGAGCGTCGTGGGGACGCATTAGAGAATAGGCGCAATTGCTGTATTAATTGCGCAAACGCCATGGGGGGCTCGCTATGAGAGCGAAAGCGCTTGGCAAAAGGTCGAAAGAGGCTTTGAGCGATATTCGTAATGCGAGGTCGCTGGTTCGAGTCCGGCATGCGGCACCATTCCCGCGGTAAATTCTTGTACTCCGCAGGAAATTCTTTGCCCGCCCTCAATAAAACGCATTTAAGTCGCATAGATCAGCATCGACTTTGGCCGGACAACTGGGCCGCTCGCCTGCGCTGAGTTGGGCGTACAGTTCAGAACTCTCTTTCCAAAACTCGAACCTGAACTGGACGGGCTGCATGATCATGCGTCCGTCTGCGCGCCTGTCTCGCAAAAGGACTACGACCATGCCCGTGGGCACTGTTAAATTCTACAATACTACCAAAGGTTTCGGCTTCATCGCGCCAGACGACGGCAGCAAGGATGTCTTCGTCCACGCCTCCGCGCTCGAGGCGGCCGGCATGCGGGGCCTCGTCGAAGGACAGAAGATCTCCTTCGATGTCGAGGAAGACCGCCGCTCCGGCAAGCCGGCTGCCGCCAACCTGCAGCACCCGTAACAATATCGGGCGGGGGCGCGGGCAACCGCGTCTCCGCTCTCCAATCCAAGCGAAAGGACGCTCGCCATGCACAAGTTCAAGGTCGGGCAGAGAGTGCGGCTGTCGGCGGCCGCCATCGATCGCGGCGCTGCCGGAATCTACAAAGTCATGGCGCAGCTGCCGGAGGAACGGGGAGAGCATCAGTATCGCGTTCAAAGCACGTCGGGCCCGCAGCAGCGCGTCGTTCTCGAGAGCCGCCTCTCGGTGCTGGATGCACTCTGATCGAGCCGGGTTCGAGGTAAGCGAGTCCCGCGAAGGAGATGATGATGGCGAAGGGTCAGAAGCGCAGCGGCAAGGAAGCGAGAAAGCCAAAATCGGACGAGAACAGGCCGACCGGGCCGAAGTACCTGCGCCCCGTCGAGCTCGTTCAATCGGCAAAGGACACGGCGCCGCGTCTCGGGAAGAAGAAGTGATACTGCGTTCGGCACGCCGGTTACTTGTCACAGATTTGAGACGGGCGCTGCGGCTCGCGCGGCATCGCCCTTCAGCCGCGGGGAAACAGTGCGCCGCGTTCTTTTCGACGCGCCAGCCGACTGATGGAGCCGCCGTTGCGTAATTTCCTTCGTCTCGTAGGAAGTGATTTTAGGAATCCGTCTGGCTATCTGGTGATCTGCGTGCTTGGGGTTCTGGGCCTCGGGATGGCAGCGGTGGTCCATTTCTGAGGGACCGCGGTGCGCTTCGACGGGCACCGCATAGCGGGGCGCACCAACGCCTCAGAACCGGAGGACGGATGCAGACGGCGGACAGCGCTCGCGACCTAGCCCGAGCCCTCGCGCAATATCGCAATCCAAGTCCGCTGCGAAGCGGCGCCGAAATTTTCATCACCGCGGCACCCTTGGCTCTCACCTGGCTGTTGATGTGGGTCGCCTTGAGACAGGGCTATTTCTGGCTCTATCTCCTCCTGGCTCTGCCGAGCGCGGGGTTTCTCGTCAGGCTTTTCATGATCCAGCACGATTGCGGCCATGGGGCGTTCTTCCGAACGCGGAGCGCAAATGATCGGGTCGGTCGGGTGATCGGGGTGCTGACCCTGACGCCCTATGGGTGCTGGCGGAGACCCATGCCGCCCACCACGCGAGCTCCGGCAATCTCGACCGGAGAGGCATGGGTGACGTCGGCACGTTGACCGTCAGCGAATATCTGGCGCGTTCCGCGTGGAGCCGGTTCGTCTACCGCCTCTATCGACATCCCGCGATCATGTTCGGACTCGGCCCAGCCTATTTGTTCTTGTTGCAGAACCGGCTGCCGCTCGGGCTTCTCCGGGCCGGATGGCAGCCTTGGATCAGCACCATGGCGACCAACGCCGCAATCGCGGCCGTCGCCGCGGGCGCGACCTCGCTCCTCGGCTTCGGGCCTTTCCTGCTCATCTATCTTCCGGTCGCGCTTCTCGCCGCTTCGATCGGCGTGTGGCTCTTCTACGTCCAGCATCAATTCGAGGAGACCGCCTGGGCGGACACCCGAGCTTGGAATATGCACGAGGCGGCGCTGCATGGCAGCTCGCACTATGAGCTGCCGGGGATCCTCGCATGGTTCACCGCCAATATCGGCGTGCACCACGTTCACCACCTGGCGAGCCGAATCCCGTACTATCGGCTCCCGCAGGTTCTGCGCGATCATCCGGAGCTTCGGGACGTCGGCCTGCTCACGCTCCGCGAGAGCCTTGGCTGCGTGCGGTTGGCGCTCTGGGACGAAACTCAGAAGCGGCTTATCGGCTTCTCCGACGTTGCCGCTCGGCAGTTGGCGGCGGCTTAAGCGAGGCTCGGCGGCTTCGGGCGCGCAGAAGGTCGGAAGGCTCGGGACCTTCAGAAGCTTGAGGCCGGCAACACGTAGAAGCCGCCGCCGCGGCGGGAATAGGCCTTGCGCGCAGCCGCAATGATGCGATCGCGATGGCTGTCGAACGCGCTTAGAAAATCAGCTTCCGTCGCAAGCGTCGTCCGGTCGATCTGGGCAATCGCATCTTCCTCGACGAGGAAAGACACTTCGAGCGCATCGTCGTGGCCCCAGAAGCGAATGCCGTGATGGCGGGGATCGTAGCTGCGGCTCTGATTGGGAAAGTCGATGGCCATGGCGAGGATAGGTAGACCCTTTTGCCGGCCGTGTCCGATTTAGTTGGGGAGCGAACGGGTTCGCCGTCTTCCCATGCCCCGCTCCGTACCCGGCGCAAATCGAAGCAACAGGCTTCGTCGGCTCACGCCGGTGCGCGCTTGGCTGGGTCTCTCCGCGATTTCCTCGGAGAACCGGTGGAGGCGCGAACGACGAGCTCGACCGGACGGACGAGGTGCTTCGGCTGGCGCTTCTCCGGCGGCGCCTCGATCAGGTCGACAAGGGCATTCGCGGCCTCGAAGCCGACCTCGTATTGCTGAATGCGCACGGTCGTCAGCGGCGGCGAAAGGCGGTCGACCAGCGGCATGTCGTTATAGCCGGTGACGGCGACGTCGCGCGGGCAATCGAGCCCGTGTCGGCGAAGCGCCGTGATCGCGCCGATCGCGAGACGGTCGTTGGCGGCGACGAGCGCGGTGAAGCGCTTGCGGCGGCGAAGCAGCACTTCGGTCTTGGCGTCGCCTTCCTCTTCGTTGAAGCCGGCGGCGAAGACGACAAGCGCCGGGTCGTCGTCGAGCGCGAGCGCGCGGCGGTGGCGCTCGAAGGCGCGATAGCGGTCGACGCCGGTCGACATCGCCTGCGGGCCGGCGACGTTCGCGATCCGCTTGTGGCCGAGCGAGGCAAGATGGCGGAGCACGTCGAGTATGCCCGCGTCCTCATCGTTGACCACGGAGGATACGGCGGGGTCGTCGACGCGCCGGTTGACGGTGATGACCGGCAGCCCATCGGCCGCGAGCCGCGAGACGGCCTTGTCCTCGCGCTCGACGCTCGCGAGCACCAGGCCGTCGACGCCGCGGGCGCGCAGGAGATCGGCGATCTCCGCCTCCTGGTCGAGACGGCTGTCCGTATTCGCCAGGATCGCGAGATAGCCGCGCTTGGCGAGGGCGTCCTCGATGCCGCGGATGATCGGCGGGAAGACGGGGTTGGTGATGTCGGGGACGATGATGCCGATCGTCCGCGTCCGGTTGGTTCTGAGCGAATGCGCGGCTGCATTCGGGCGGTAGTCGAGCGCGCGGCTGATCTTGCGGATCTCGGCGACGAGGGCGGGCGTGAGCAGGTGCACCGTGTGGGGATTTAAGGCGCGCGAGACGGTGGAAAGGTGGACGCCGGCCGCCTGCGCAACATCCTTGAGCGTAGCGCGTCGCCGCACGTCTCCTCCCTCACGCATCTTTTGTCGTGACGCGGATTGACTCACGCGGTCAATCTAGTCAACATACGTGCAAACGTTTGCATAACGGCGTGCCGCATGCAAGACGGCACGAACGCCGCAGGGAGGAAGGCGATGAGCGCCGTGAGGATCGAGCCGCGCTCGGCCACGCGCGAAGGCCGCGAACCGCGTGAGCGCCGGGACCGTGCGCTTTCGCAGCCGCGCGACCGGAGCGTCGACGCCGTCTCCGGCGCGCTCTGCAATCCGTTTCCGAAAAGCTCTGCCGATCGCCAGTACCTGCCGATTGCGGCGCCGTTCAGGATTTAGGGACAGGAGAGCATGGGATCAAACACGCACCGGATCGGCTGGATCGGCATCGGCCGCATGGGATTCCCGATGGCCGAGCGGCTGTTGAAGGCCGGCCATGAAGTGCATGTCTGGAACAGGACGCGCGCCAAGGCGGAGCCGCTTGCGGCAAAGGGCGCGATACTGACCGATCGCCCTGCCGATCTCGGCGACATGGACATTCTCTTCACGATGGTTTCCACCGCGGCCGACGTCGAGCAGGTGCTGTTCGGCGCGGATGGCGTGGTCAACGGCAGCGCGGCTCCGGTGCCACGTATCATCGTCGATTGTTCGAGCATCGGTGCCGATCAATCGGCCGCAATCCGCGCGCGCCTCGACAAGTGCGGCGCCGCATTCCTGGCATCGCCGGTGAGCGGCAACGGCAAGACGGTCAAGGCGGGAAAGCTCAGCGCAGTCGTCTCCGGGCCGCGCGACGCCTTCGACGTGGTGAAGCCCTATCTTGAAGCCGTGGCGGGGAACGGCGTCGCCTATGTCGGGGAGGGCGAGCTCGCCCGCTTCTGCAAGCTTGCGCATAACGTCCTCCTCGGCGTCGTGATCCAGAACCTTGCCGAGATCACGGTGCTGGCCGAGAAGGCGGGCGTTCCGCGCCACGCTTTCCTGGAGTTCATCAACAACAGCGTCATCGGGCTCGATCTTCTCCCGCTACAAGACGCCGGCGCTCGTCAATCTCGACTTCACCACGACCTTCACGCCGGCGCTCCTTCGCAAGGACCTCGACCTCGGCCTCGCTGCGGCGCGCGCGCTCGACGTTTCGATGCCGGTCACCGCCGCGACGCGCGAGGCGCTGCAAGCGCATTTCGGCGCCGCCACGCTGAAACCGGATCCCGCCGCCTATCTTGAGCAGGACTTTGCCGCGTTGATCGAAACGGTCGCACTCGCGGCGGGAATGACGCTGACAAGTGAGAACAAGCCCGTGTCAAGCGGCCTCGAAGCGACCGAATAAGACGGAGGCGACGGCATCGCCTCGAAAACGCACAGGAGGAAATGAGCATGAAGAAACTACTCGGGCTGTTGGCCCTGGTTCCCGCGCTCTTGGTGGGTTCCCCGCAATTAGCGGTGGCCGCCAAGAAGCCGCTCAAGATCGGCATTTCGCTGTCGCTCACCGGGGATTTCGCCGACCCGGGCAAGGCCGCCAAGCTTGGCTACGAATTGTGGGCCGACGACATCAACAAGGCGGGCGGCGTTCTCGGGCGCAAAGTCGAGATCAAGATCGTCAACGACGCGTCAAGCCCCGACCAGGTTGTGACCAACTATCAAAACCTCATCACACGCGACAAGGTCGATATCGTCTTCGGCCCCTTTTCGAGCCTGTTGACGATCCCCGCGGCGCGTGTCGCCAAGCGATACGGCTACGCCTTCATCGAGCCGGCCGGCGGCGGACCGAAGGTCTTCGACCAGCACCTCGACAATCTCTTCTTCGTGCAGCCGGCCCCGGTGGTGAAGGGCGGCGACGTGTTCGCGAAATACATCCTGTCTCTGCCTGAGGACCAGCGCCCGAAGACCGCCGCCTACGCGAAACTCGACGACCCGTTTGCGGCGCCGATCGCCGACTACGTCAAGGCCGAGTTCGAGAAGGCCGGGATCAAGACGGTCTACGACCAGACCTATCCGGCCGAGTTGGCCGACCTGACTCCGATCATCGCCGGCGTTGCCGCGGCAAATCCGGACGTCGTCGTTTCGGGGACCCAGTCGTTGGACGCATTCGCCCAGGTCAAGGCGATGATCCAGCTGAAGTTCAATCCGAAGTGGCTCTTCATGTCGAACGGCGCAAACTCCCCGACCGAATTCCCGGACAAGGTCGGCGCCAAGAACACCGAGGGCGTGTTCACCAGCGGCGACTGGTATCCGGCTTCGCCCGTCGCCGGAAGCAAGGAGTTCATCGCCGCCTACATCGCGAAATACGGCGGCGACGCGAACGGTATCGACAGCACGTCCGCCGAAGCCTACTCGGCAGGCATGGTGCTGGCGGAGGTCGCGAAGAAGACCGGGAAGGTCGACAACGCGACGATCATCAAGACGTTGCACAGCGGCAGCTGGCCGACGCTCGTCGGCGATCTGAGCTGGGACGCCGACGGCGCGCCGCAGGGTGAGTATCTGTTGACCGAGTGGATCAACGGCCAGCTCACCACGGTGTTTCCCCCGGACAAGGCGCAGCACGCGCCGGTCGCGCCGAAGCCCAACTGGGGCGAATAGGAAAAAGGCGCGACGCATGCCTTGGTCGAGGCCTGCGTCGCGCCAAACCCCAATCAAGCCGAAGAGGTGAGGGCGCGATGCATGCGTTGGTCCAGGCCGTCATCCTCGGCGTGCTGACGGGCGGCGTCTACGCCCTGATGGCCAGCGGCCAGACGCTGATTTTCGGGATCATGAAGGTCGTCAATCTTGCCCAGGCGGCCTTCGTGATCCTGGCTTCCTATCTGACCTACAGCCTGTTCACCCTGACCGGCATGGATCCGTTCCTGTCGATCCTGATCACGACGCCCATCCTCTTCGTGGTCGGCGCGGCGATCCAATGGACGCTTCTGCGGCCCTTGCGGCCCGACGAAGTCTCGCATCTCTCGCTGCTCGTCACCTTCGCGGTCGCGCTCGGTCTCGAGGGGCTGCTCGCACTCGTCTACAACACGACGTTCCGGTCGATCCAACCCGGCTACGAGAATTTCAGCTGGACGGTGCTCGGATATCAGGTGAACGCGGTTCGCT
Organism: uncultured Alphaproteobacteria bacterium; assembly: GCA_963750115.1. GTDB lineage: Bacteria > Pseudomonadota > Alphaproteobacteria > Rhizobiales > Afifellaceae > DASWJZ01. The sequence continues at coordinate 286,720 of CAVVPM010000018.1, forward strand.
TCTACGCCTTCCTGCTTTCGCTTGCGATGCTTGGCCTCCTCTACCTGATCATGCAGCGCACCAAGCTTGGATGGGCGATCCGGGCGACGGTGCAGAACCCGATGTCGGCGCAGCTCCTCGGCGTGAACTCCAAAATGGTGGCGGCATTCGGCTTCGGGCTCGGCACCGCGACGGCGGCGGCGGCGGGCGCCGTCTTCGGACTGATCTCGCCATTCAACCCGGGCAGCCACTACGACCTGATCAGCCGCCTGCTGACGATCGTCGTGCTCGGCGGACTCGGCAGTATCGGCGGATCGATCATCGCAGCGCTGGTGATGGGGGTCGGCTCGGCGGTGATCGCGGCGCTCGTATCGCCTATTTGGTCGGACTTTTCCTTCTTCGTGGTGCTGCTCCTCGTGCTGCTCGTCCGCCCGAGGGGGCTCTTCGGTGCAGCCGTGCGGGGCGCCATATGAGCGGTCCCGGTCTGCTGCGCGCCGCCATCTTCTTCGGCGCGTTCGCGCTGCTGCCGTTCGGCGTCGGTCCGCAGTGGATATTGAACTCGCTGATCTTCACCTTGATGTATGCCGGCCTGGCGAGCGCCTGGAATTCTTTTGGGCGGTTACGCCGGCTATCCCTCGCTCGGGCACGCGGCCTTCTTCGGGCTGGGCGCCTATGCCATTGCCATCGTCTTCGAGAACAGCGTCGGCAACGGATACCTGCCCTTCCTGGTTCTGCCGCTGATCGGCGTCGCAGCCGCCCTGCTCAGCGTGCCCATCGGGTGGATCGCCATGCGCACCCGCGCCGATGTCTTTGCCATCGTCACGATCACGCTGCTCTTCATCGCGCAGACGCTCGCCTTCAACCTGCGCTCGATCACCGACGGCGCCCAGGGCAAGGCCGTGGCGATACCGCCCTTTCCGGTCGATACCTACGGCTGGCCGTTCTACTACGCGATGCTGGCGCTGCTCGCCTTGGCCATGGGGATTTCATTCTATTTCCGGCGCTCGAAGATCGGCCTCTCCTTGCTGGCGGTGCGAGCCGACGAGGACAAGGCACACGGCGTCGGCGTGCGCGTCACCGGGGTCAAGCTGATCGCGTTTGCCGCAAGCGTCGGCGTCACAGCGATGATCGGCGGGGTGTGGGCCTATTACGTCGGGTTCGTCTATCCGCAGTTCGCGGTCGATCCGCTGGTCACGATCGGCATGGTGCTGATGGCGTTCCTCGGTGGGCGGGCGACCTTGTGGGGCCCGGTCATCGGGGCGTTCATTCTGGTGCCGGGACAAGAATACTTCGCCTACCAGTTCGGTGCGAGCCAGCTCTATCTCCTGGCCTACGCCGCGATCTTCCTGATCATCATGCTGCTTCTGCCGCGTGGAATCCTGCCGACGATAACCGACCGCTTGCGCAGGCAGCGCAAATCGGGGCAAGCGGGGCAGCAGGAAGCCGCAATCAAATTGCGAGCGGCGCAACGATGACCGCGCTTCTGGAAGTCGACAGGCTGTGCAAGCATTTCGGCGGCGTGCGAGCGGTCGACGCATGCACTTTCGCCGTCGAGGAAGGAACGATCACGGGTCTGATCGGACCGAACGGCTCGGGCAAGACGACGGCCTTCAACATCATCACCGGCTATCTGAAGTGCGATTCAGGCGCCATCCGCTTCGGCGGTCACCCGGTGAAGAGGCCGAGCCCCGCCCAGCTCTATCGGCAGGGGTTGTCGCGTACGTTCCAGCAGGCGAGAATTTTTCCGGAACTCTCCGTCGAGGAGAACCTCGTCGTCGCCGCGGGATATTCCTGGCGCGACCTGTTCGGCGCGAGACTGACGGGGACGGACCGCGCGCGCGCGCATGCGATGCTTGAGGAGTTCCGGCTCTCCGGCCTCGCCGATTTGCCGGCCGCCGACCTTTCCTACGGCCAGCGCAAGCTCCTGGAGTTCGCGGCGGTCCTGATGAGCCGGCCAAAGCTCGTGCTGCTCGACGAGCCCACCGCCGGCGTCAACCCCGTGATGATCGACACGATGGAGTATCATATCCGCGCCCGGCACAAGGAGGGCGTGACCTTCCTCATCGTCGAGCACGATATGCAACTGGTCATGCGGCTCTGCGATCCCGTGATCGTTCTCGATCGCGGGGCGACGATCGCCATGGGCGCGCCGGACGACGTGCAGGTCAACCCGCTCGTCCTCGACGCGTATCTCGGCGACTGAGGCGGATCGAATGCCACCGACGACGCCCAGCTCAACCGAACAAGAGTCGATCATCCTCAGCCTCAGAGGCGTGACGGCCGGCTACGGTGCGGGATTGATCCTGAAGGGCATCGACCTCAGCGTCGAGACCGGCAAGATCATGTGCCTGATCGGCCCGAACGGCTCGGGCAAGTCGACCGTGCTGAAGACGATCAGCGGGCTTCTCTACCCGGAAGGCGGCCAGGTGATGTTTCGGGGCGAGGACATCAGCCGCCTCGCATCGAAGGAGCGGCTGACGCGGGGCGTGATCCACGTGCCGCAGGATCGCAGTCTCTTCCCCGGAATGTCGGTCTGGGAGAATGTGCTGATGGGCGCCTTCATCCTTTCCGACAAGGCGCTGATCCGGCAGCGGATAGAACGGGTGGCCGAGCTCTTCCCGATCGTTGCGGAACGGCGGCATGAAGCCGCGGGCTCGCTCTCCGGCGGCGAGCAGAAGCAGGTCGAGCTCGCGCGCTCGCTGATGCTCGACCCGGCGCTGGTGCTCCTCGACGAGCCGTCGATCGGGCTCGATCAGAAAGCGCGCAAGTCGGTCTTCGCTTCGATCGCGGCGCTCGCGCGGGACGGGCGGACCGTTCTGCTCGTCGAGCAGAATGCGCGGTCGGGGTTGGCCGTGGCGAACCAGGCCGCGGTGCTCGAGGCCGGTCGCATCGCGCTCGTCGGCACCGGGGTCGGGCTGCTCAACGATCCGGAAGTCGCCCGGCTCTATCTCGGCGCCAGCGCGCGCGGCGGCACGATGGGCGCGGCGGTTTCCTCTTCGCACGCGCCCACACATTCGTGACGGCGGGCTCGGAAGCCCGGGTCCCGCTTTCCCTGGAATTCTTTTAGGCGATCTGCGGACTCGAAAAGCCCAGGCGCATCAGGCCGTGGCGCACCTCCGGCGCCTGCATGAAAAGCCGCCAGAGAAGCCCGGAACGGAAATTCTCCATCATGATCACGATCGGTCCCTGATCGATGGCAAGGTGGTCGCGCGAGTACCAGCCTTCTTTTTCGCTGAAGGCATCGGTGAAACCCCATTCGGTCCAGATGCGGTCGCCGAGATCGAAATAGAAATGTTGCATCGCAAGCGCCGCCGCTTCCGGATCGTAGGGATAGCTCGCCAGCGCCGCGGTCGGAGCGATCACGCACAAATCCTTGCCGGGCGCGTGTCCGGCGTAGCCCTTGAAATTGTCGCTCGCGGTCAGCCCCCAGCACGCCGGGCCATAGCCGGCGCATCCTTTCGGATTGGCGAGACAATAGGCGCGGTTCAGCCGCACGTGCCGAGAATTCTGCTCGAAATAGTCGGCATAGCGGTCGGCGAGACCGCGCGGATCGAGGCCGAGGAACGAATAGTGGGCGAAGAAGAGGGGACCGCCGAGCGGCGGCCCGAGCGGCAGCTCGACGCCATAAGCGGTCTTGCCGTTGCGGAAATCCGGGCCGGCCGTCCATCCGCGATGATAGAGCGCCGGATCGATCGGATGGGTCGGCGAGGAAGCCGCGAGCACGTAGACGATCAGGCACTCGTTCCAGCCGCGGATGGCATGGTTCATCGCAAAGCCGTGCCGCGGGCTCCAATGCCAGAGGAGCACGTCGTCGTCAGGCGATTTGTGCCAGTCCCATTCGACCGCATGCCAGATCGCGTCGATGCGGCGGCGCAGGTCGCGCTCCGCCGCTTCGTCGCCGGCGAAATAGTGGCGGACGGCGAGCAGGCCCTGGATCAGGAACGCGGTCTCGACGAGGTCGCCGCCGTCATCCATGGGGCCGAACGGCACGACGGCGCCGCTCCGCGCGTCGAGCCAGTGCGGGAAGACGCCGTGATGGCGCTCGGCGCGCTCGAGCGTCGTGACGATGAGCGCGACTTGCTCGCGCGCCGCTTCGCGCGCGACGAAGCTTCGCTCGGCGCCCACGATGAGCGCCATCAGAGCGAAGCCGGTGCCGCCGATCGTGACGATGCCGGGCGGCGCCGTGGTGCGGTCGGGCGCCATGCCGGAAGTCGCGTCCGCACGCTCCCAGAACCAGCGGAACGTCCGCTCCTCTACGAGATCGAAGAGGGCTCGTTCGTCGAGCGGCTGCGGCGGAACGCGATTCATCTCAGACTGCCTTCAGCCGGCCGTCCGGCCCGGCCGGGGACACGTCGCCGGCGCCCGCCGGATACTGCTCCTTCTCGGCGCGATGGGCGACGAGCCGGACGACCCGCGTATAGAAGTTGCCCGGCGACGAGCTGCCGGCGATGCTGACCACGGCGGTCTCGGCGAGCTCGGTCGCGAAGATCGACAGGATGATCTGCCGGTTGGCGTCGTCCATCAGATCGAGCGCTTCGTCGCATACCACCCATTTCGGACGGTTCAGAAGGAGCCGCGCAAAGGCGAGGCGCCCCTGTTCGCCGAGCGAAAGCTCCCGGTCCCAGCGCTCGACCCTGTCCAGCGACTGGGAGAGCTGGCCGAGGCCGACCCGCTTAAGGACGGCGGTCAGCTCGGCGTCGCCTTGCGGCTGGCTGGAGCCGGCATAGGTCAAGACGGTCCTGAGCGATCCCGTCGGAACGAAGGGCCGCTGCGACAGAAACATCACGTCGCCCGGCGGAGGCAGGCTGATGCGGCCGGTCCCCCAGCTCCAGAGGCCGGCTATCGCCAGGAAGAGCGTGCTCTTGCCAGCGCCGGGCTTGCCGACGATCACCACGCGCTCGCCGGGGCCGATCTCGACATGATGTTCGCTCAATTCCGTCCGGCCGCGAAAGCTCATGACCGTCAGGTCGTCGAAGGCGAGCCTGCCCTCGGGGTCCTGGCGTCTCTCGATGCGCTCGACGCCGGCTTCGAAGCGGTCGAGCTCGAGCAGCGCCTGCCGAAAATTCATGACGCGGAGGAGCGTCGCCCGCCAGTCGGCGATCGCGCCGGTGTTGTCGACGAACCAGCGGAGCGACTGCTGCACCTGGTTGAAGGCGCCGACCGTCATCATCAGCGCGCCGAAGGTGAGGCGCCCGTCGAAATAGCCGGGCGCCGCAACGATGATCGGAACGACAAGCGCAACCCAGCCATAGGCCGCCGTCACGCCGGTCAGCCGGACCGTGGCGAGCACGATTCGCCGGAGCACGGCGAGGAGGTTGCCGAGATCAAGCTCAAGCGCGCGCTGCTCGTCGATCTCCCCGTTATTCAGCGCGATGCCGTCCGCCTGCTCGGCGCCGCGGACAAGCGCGAACCGCAGGTCCGCCTCGCGCGCGTAGCGGGTCGTCTCAAGGCGCACCAACGGGCGGCCGACCCGCCAGGAAAGCCAGCGAGCCGCTCAGCGCGTAGAGAAGCGCCGCCCAGACCATGTAGCCGGGGATGACGAGATCGCGGCCGCCGAAATGCAGCACGATGCCGCGCGAGAGAATCCAGAGCACGCCGATGAAGCTGACCAGCAGGAGCGAGGCCTGCACCAGGCCGACGCCGAGATCGGTCGCGAGATCGGTGAGGTGGTGGGTGTCCTCGTGGATGCGCTGATCGGGATTGATCCCGATCTCGCCGGCCCGGCTGATCCGCGCCGCCCGCTTCTCCGTCATCCAGTTCTCGATCAGGTCCTTTGTCGCGAGCTCGCGCAATTTCAGCCGGATCATCTGGTTGAGCCCGGTCTGGCAGACGTTGAGGACCAGAAGAATCCCGGCGATGCCGAAGAAGACGAAAAGCTGCTGCACGAAGGCGCCGAACGCCTTGCGCTCGATGGCGTCGTAGAAGGGGCGGTTCCAGGCGTTGAGCTCGACCTGCATGACGGCCGTGGCGACGATCACCAGGACGATCGACCCGGCGAAGACATAAAGCGCCAGACGCCCGCGCGTGTGGTTGATCGCGCCGGCGAGCAAGAAAAGCTGCCGGCCGAGCCTTTCGTCGAAGGATGCGACAGGGGATTGCGGGAGCGCCGTCGGCATGTCTTTGGCCCAGCTTGTCTTAGGAGTGCGGAGCGCACACGCGGGCACTCTACCGACCGGCCGGCCGCCGCGACAAACGCGATTCCGCCTCAAAGCCGTGGCTGTTCGACACGGCTTGGCGAAGCCCGATCGACTGAGCCGGAATCGGCCGCGTCCGGCTCGCCAGAAATTGAAAGAGGCGGTATCGTTTCCCTGCTAACGACTTGCATGGTCCGCCGCGATTTTCCACGGTTGCGCGAGGCGCGGGCGCGAAACACTTCGGAAGGCGACCGCAGTTGAGCGTTCCCGCAGACCTGATCGGAAGGATGACGCTGGCCGAGAAGATCGGCCAGCTCACCATGGTCACTGCCAACTATGCCGTCACCGGTCCGACGGTCGCCGGCAACATTCCCGAAGCGTTGCGCGCCGGCCGGATCGGCAGCCTCCTCAATCTCTGGGGAACGGAAGAGACGCGTGCGGCGCAGCGGATCGCCGTTGAGGAGACGCGGCTCGGCATTCCGCTCTTCTTCGGCTTCGACGTGATCCACGGCTTCCGCACGATCTTTCCGATCCCGCTCGCCGAGGCCGGCGCCTTCGACGCGACGCTCTGGGAACGGACCGCGCAGCAGTCGGCGGTCGAAACCGCGGCGGCCGGCCTCGACCTCACATTTGCGCCAATGCTCGACGTCACGCGCGATCCCCGCTGGGGCCGTATCGCCGAGGGGCCCGGCGAGGACCCGCTGGTCGGCGCCGCGTTCGCGGCGGCGAAGGTGAACGGCCTGCAAGGCAGCGGGCTCTCGGGCGTCGCCGCGACCGCCAAGCACTTCGTCGCCTATGGCGCGTGCATGGCCGGCCGGGACTACGCGCCCGTCGACGTCTCCGAGCGCGCGCTCGCGGAGATCTATCTGCCGCCTTTCCGCGCCGCGATCGAGGCGGGCGCGGCGGCAATCATGCCGGCCTTCACCGACCTCGCCGGTATCCCGCTGACCGCGCATCGCGGACTGCTGACCGGCACGCTGCGTGAGCGTTGGGGCTTTTCCGGTGTCGTCATCAGCGACTACGGGGCGATCGGCGAGCTGATGCGGCATGGCGTGGCCGGCGATCTTGCCGAAGCGGCGGCGCTCGCTTTGAAGGCCGGGGTCGACATCGACATGATGGGCTATGCCTATGAGAAGGGCCTGCCGGAGGCGCTCAGCCGCGGGCGCGTCACGATGTCCGAGATCGATGCCGCGGTTGCCCGCGTGTTCGGCTTGAAAGACCGGCTCGGCCTCTTCGACGACCCCTATCGCAGGCGCCCGGAGACCGCTCCGGAGATGCCTTCGATCATCGCCGAGAGCCGAGCGATGGCGCGCGAGGCTGCAGGGCGGTCGCTGGTGCTGCTGCAAAATCGCGACGGGATTCTGCCGCTTCCCGCGGCCCCCGGGCGGATCGCGCTCATTGGACCTCTCGCCAACGCCGCCGCCGATATGCTCGGCTCGTGGTCCGCGGCGGGGCGGAGCGAGGAAGCGGTGAGCGTGCTTGCCGGGCTCCGCGCGGCGCTGCCGGATGCCGACATCGAGCACGTCGAAGGCGTGCCGGTCGAGGGGGTCGACGGGTCCGGCTTCGCCGACGCAGTGGCGGCGGCCAAACGCGCGGAGCATGTGATCCTCTGCCTCGGCGAGGCGGCGGGAATGAGCGGCGAGGCCGCAAGCCGGGCGCGGATCGACATGCCCGGGCGGCAGTCGGAACTCGCCGAAAACATCCTTGCTCTCGGCAAGCCGATCGTCCTGCTCTTATTCTCAGGCCGCCCGATCGCCATGCCGGAACTCTTCGCCAAGGCCGCGGCGGTGGTCGCCTGCTGGTTTCCCGGCAGCGAAGCCGGTCATGCGCTCGCCGATCTCTTGACGGGCCGGATCAATCCGTCGGCAAGGCTCGCCGTGACCTGGCCGCGCCACGTCGGTCAGGTGCCGATCGCCTATTCCGTGCGGTCGGGCGGCAGGCCGGAGAATCCCGCCGACAAATATACGAGCAAATATCTCGACATGCCGAACGGCCCGCAATTCGCCTTCGGTCACGGGCTCTCCTATGTCCCCTTCACCCTCGCCGATCCGACAGTCACGGTCGGCGACGCGATCGTCGTCGAAACGGCGGTGACGAACGAGGGCGACCGCCCGGGCGCGACGCCGGTCTTCCTCTTCATTCGCGATCCGGTGGCGAGTGTCGCCCGGCCGGTCCTGGAACTGAAGCGCTTCGAGCGCGTCGAGCTCAAGGGCGGCGAAAAACGAAGCGTCACTTTCCGGCTCGATCGCGCCGACTTCGCCTTCCCGGGCGTCGATCTTCAGCCGGTTGTCGAACCCGGCGAGATCGAAATCCATGTCGGCTTCTCGGCCGACCGCACCGCGCTGCGCATGACGAAGTTCCAGCTGAGCTAAGCCGCGCCGCGCCGGCATTTTCCGCGCCAGCGGCGCGCGTCAGAACAACGGCACGCCGGGCGTCTTCGTGCGGGTGCGATAGAGCGAGGACGACGCCGTCAAAAATATCGTCTGCAGGTCGTCGTCGCCCCAGGTGAAGTTCGCCAGGACCTCCGGCACCAGGATCACGCCGAGAGACGTTGCGTCGGGCGAAAAGACATGCAGGCCGCCGGGGCCGCAGCAATAGAGATTCCCGTCGCGATCGATCTTCATGCCGTCGGGAGCGCCCGCGCCGGTTCCCTTGACCTCCGCCCAGACGCTGCTGCCCGAAAGCATTCCATCCGCGCCGACGTCAAAGACGCGGATGTGCCCCCGTTCGGTGTCGTTGACAAAGAGGCGGCGCTCGTCGCGCGCAAAGCAGAGACCGTTCGGCTGGCGCGAAATCGTCGACGAGAAGCGTCAGCTCCGACCCGTCCTCCTGCATGCGATAGACGCCGCGGAAATCAAGCTCAGGGGCGCGTTCCACGCCGTAATACGGCATGCGGCCATAGGTCGGATCGGTGAAGTAGATGCTCCCGTCGCTTTTCACGACGATGTCGTTCGGGCTGTTGAGCTCTTTGCCTTGATAGTGCGTGGCGAGGACGGTGATCGAGCGGTCTCCGCCGGTCCGCGTCACGCGGCTCGTTGCGTGCTCGCAGGTGAGCATGCGGCCGTCGCGGTCGTAGGTGTTGCCGTTTGCCATGTGCGACGGCTTGCGAAAGGTCGTGATCCCGTCTTCCGCCGACCAGCGGCGCATCTGATTGCCCGGCATGTCGCTGAAGATCAGCTGCTTCTCGATCGGGTTCCAGATCGGTCCCTCGGTGAAATCGAAGCCGGTCGCGACGATTTCGACCGCCGCGTCGTCTCCGACGACCTTGCGGAAGAGGTCGTCGCGGATCTCGGCACTCATTTCGACTTCCGCCGCGTCTCGACGTTGGTCGGGCCGACATACCAGTCGCGGGCCGCAACCTCTTCGAAGACCACCCAGACGTCGTCGTTGGTGAGACCGGTCGTCCTGGTGATGGCTTTGACGACCTCGCCGGCGATTGCGGCCTTCTTTGCCTCAGGATCGTCGGCGATGACTTCCCTGACGAGACGGATGTTGACGAATGGCATGGCTTCCTCCCACGGATGAATACGATCGGAAATCCGGCACGGTCCTCATCGAAGCGCCTTCTGTCCGCCCGCGGCGGTGATGACGCCGACGATCACGAGACCGGTCAGCACCAGCCGCACGCCGGCGCTGACGCCGAAAGTGTTGAGCATGGTCAGGAGCAGGACCAGGAACAGCGCCGCTCCCCAAATGCCCGGTACGTTGGCCTTGCCGCCGGCGACCGACGTGCCGCCGATGACGACGACGGCGATCGAAGCGAGAAGATATTCGTTGCCGATGTCGACATTGGCGCCGCGAAAGTAGCCGGCGAGCAGCGCGCCGCTCAACCCGCCGAGCGCACCGGAAAGGACGTAAGTCGCGAAGCGAACGCGGCCGACCGGCACACCGGCGAGCCAGGCTGCGCGCGTGTTCTGGCCGATGGCGGTGACGAAGCGGCCATAGACCATGCGCTGAAGCGCGATCCCGGCGGCGATGGTGAAGAGGACAGTCAAGATCGCAAGCAGCGGAATTCCGACGAACTGCACGTTGGTGAATGCCGCAAAGCCCGGCGGCGGCTTGATCTGCAGGCCGCGGCCATAGGAGATGTCGATCGACTGGATGATGAAGCTTGCCGAGAGCGTCGCGATGATCGGCGGGAATGCGCAAGGCCCAGATCAGCAGGTAGTTGGCGAGCCCGACGCCCATGCCGCTCGCGAGCGCGGCGGCAAGTCCGACGGCAACCATGGCGTCGCTGCCGTCCATCGTCTTCATCGCCACTGCGCTTGCGAGCCCGATATTGGCGGGAAGCGAGAGATCGACATTGCCGGGCCCGAGCGTGATGACGAACATCTGGCCGACGCCGACGATCACCATGAAGACGGCGAGCGAAAGAGCGGCGGTGACCATCCCGCCGGCGCCATAGCCGCGCGTGAAGGCGATGGCCGCAAGCCAGACGAGCAGCGCGCCGAGATAAGACCAGATCCAGGGCCTGTCGAAGACGATGCGGAGCGCTTTTGTCATGATGCGCTACCTTCGCGAAATGATCGCGCGGGCGGCGAGAACGATGATCAGGATCGCGCCGTTCGCCCCGACCTGCCAGTCGGGCGGGATGTGCATGAAGGTCAGAAGCGGCGAGGCGGCGAGCGCCAGCGTCAGGGCGCCGATCACCGCGCCGATCGGCGACACCCTTCCGCCGACGAATTCCCCGCCGCCGAGGATCACGCCGGCGATCGAGAGCAGCGTGTAGCCGTTGCCGATATTCGCGTCGGCCGACGTGGTGATCCCGATGAGCGCCATTCCCGAAAGAACACCGAACAGCCCGGCAAGCGCGAAGAGAGAGACCCTTGTCTTCAGCAACGACCATCCGGCGCGGCTGATTGCGGCCGGATTGCCGCCCGAGCCGCGGAGAACGGCGCCATAGGAGGTGCGCATCAGGCCGACATGCGCGACAGCGGCGACGACGACGGCCGCGATGATCGGCAGCGGGACCCAGGGCGTCTTGAAGCTCATGGCATGGAGCAGCCAGTCCGGCGCCTTGCCGCCGGGCTTCGGCAACAACAGGATGGCCAGTCCTTGCCAGACGAAGCTCATGCCGAGAGTCACCACGATCGACGGCAGGTTGCGCACATAGATCAGCGCCCCCAAGGCGGCATAGACGCCGATCGATCCGACGAGCACCAGTGCGCCGACGAGCGGCGCTTCGCGCAGCCAGGTCGCGGTCACGCAACCGACGAAGCCGACGAAGGTGCCGATCGAGAGATCGAGGTCGTTGCCGGTGATCACGAACATCTGGGCGATCGTCGCGAGCGCGATCGGGATCGCCAGGTTGAGCATCAGATTGAAGCCGAAATAGCTGATGGCGCGCGGATTGAGCCAGGCAATGCCGATCAGGATCAGCGCCAGGGAAAGCGCCGGCAGCAGCGCGCGCAAGAGACGCCGCGGCGCGACCCCGCCGAACAGCGCCGGACGCTCGGCGTCCCGGAGCGGGATCGACGTCATGGCCGGCCGGCTTCGTGGAACGAGGACTGGATAACCTTCTCCTCCGACAGTTCGCCGCGAGCGAGATCGGCAACGATCCTGCCGTTGCGGAAGACGTAGACGTGGTCGCAATTGTCGAGCTCGTCGGTCTCGGTCGTGTACCAGAGGAAGGTGCGGCCCTCGCGCGCTTCCCGGCGGATCAGATCGTAGACTTCGAGCTTGGTGCCGATATCGACGCCGCGCATCGGGTCGTCCATGAGGACGATGCGCGCGTCCGACCCCAAGGCGCGCGCAAAAAGCGCCTTCTGCTGATTGCCGCCGGAAAGGGAGAGGATGTTGTTGTGGAGGTCGGGCGTGCGGATGTTGATCTTCTTCTGCCAGGCGGCGGCGAGCTCGTCTTCGCGCGCGGCTGAGATCAGGATGCCGTCCCGCAGGCGCGACAGCGAGCGGATGCCGATATTCTCGGCGATCGACCAGAGCGGAAAGATGCCGTCCGATTGCCGGTCCCCGGCGATCAGCGCGACGGGCGCCGCAACTTCGATGCGATTGCTGCGGCTCGACGCCGCCTTGAATATGTCGAGCAGGAGGTCGGTCTGGCCGTGTCCCGACAGGCCGGCGAGACCGATGATCTCGCCTTCGTGCGCGACGAGCTCGCCCTCGTTGCCCTGCCGAACCGGCCTCGCGCGCACGACGACGGGCGCGGCAATCTTTCGCGATGAGGGCTCGGCGCCGGCCGGGCGCTGGTGCTCGGCCCTGCCGCCCATGATGGTGACCAGCCTGTCGCGATCGAAAGCGCGGGCTTGGTCGGCGGCCATGACCTTGCCGTCGCGCATGACGACGATGCGGTCGGAATTGTCGAGGACCTCGCCGAGGAGATGCGAGATCAGGATGCAGCTTGCACCTTGCGCGACGACGCGGCGAACGAAGGTCAGGAGCTGCCCGGCGGTATGGGCGTCAAGCGACGATGTCGGCTCGTCGAGGATGACAAGCCGCAAGGGGTCTTCGGTCACGGTGAACGCGCGTGCGACTTCGACCAGCTGCCGCTTTCCGATCGAAAGATCGCTCACCACGTCTGCGGCGCCGACGCCATGCCCCGGAAAAATCTCGTCGAGCTTGGCGAGGATCAGATTGCCGGCACGGCGGCGCCATCCCGGACCTTTGAGCGACGCATGATTGATGCGGGCGTTCTCCGCCACGGTCAGATTCGGGCAGAGCGAAAGCTCCTGGAACACGCAGCGTATGCCGAGGGTCTGGGCGAGGCCGACGCCGTAAGCGTCCCGCGGCAGGTTGGCGATCGTGATGCTGCCGCGGTCCGGCGCGAGGGTGCCGGCCAGCACATGCATCAACGTCGACTTGCCGGCGCCATTGTGGCCCACGAGGCCCACGCACTCGCCGGCCGCGACCGCGAAATCGACGCCATCGAGCGCACGGACGGCGCCGAAATGCTTTTCGACGCCGTCCAGTCTGACAATGCTTGCGTCCGCCTCGATCACCTCGGTCGCTCAGCCGAAAACGACGATGCAGGCGCGAGCACGCGCCGTGCGCTTACTTCATGTTGGCTTTGATCGCAGCGATCGCGTCTTCCTGGGTGTATTCGTGGCTCGCAACGCTGCCCGTTTCGATATTGGGCAGAGCGGCCTCGAAGTCGTCCTGGGTGAACGCCAGATAGGGAACGAGCAGATCGTGCGGCACGTCCTTGTTGCCGTCGAGAATTTGCTGCGCGACCCAGAAGGCGAGCGTCGAGACGCCGGGTGCGATCGAAGCCGACCAGGTCGTGTAGCCGTCCTTGGCCTTCTGTTCCTTCCACCACTGCAGCTCATCCTGGCGGTTGCCCATGATGATGGTCGGCCGCGGCTTGCCGGCAGCCGCGATGGCCTGCGCCGCGCCGTAGCCGTCGCCACCCTGGTCGACGACGCCGACGATGTCAGGCAGGGATGGAAGAATGGTCGCGACCGCCTTCTGCGCCGTCGTCTGATCCCAGTCGCCTTCGACGGAGCCGACGATCTTGAACTCCGGATGCGCGGCGACGGCCTCCACAATGCCCTTGTGAATCGCGTCGTCGATCGAAGTTCCGGCAAGTCCGCGAATCTCCAGCAGGTTCCCGCCCTTCGGCTGGAACTGAGCCATGTGCTCGACTTCCTGCTTGCCCATGTCCTCGAAGTCGACAACGACGCGCCAGGCACAGGGCGCCGTCACGATGCCGTCGAAAGAGACGACGACGATGCCGGCATCGCAGGCCTGCTGGATCGCGCCGTTCAGCGCGTCGGGCGAGGACGCGTTGATGACGATCGCGTCGTATCCCTGCAGGATCAGATTCTGAATCTGCGCTGCCTGGGTCGGAACCTCCTTGTCCGCCGTCGTGAAGACGTCGGCCGCCCCCACGACGTGGTCCGCGACCGCCTTCTTGGTCACGATGTCGTAGCTCTTCAGCATCGCCTGCCGCCAGGAGTTCCCGGCGTAGTTGTTGGAAAAGGCGATCTTCTTGCCGCTTGTGTCGGCCATTGCGACGCCGGCAACGACACCCGTGCCGAGCGCCGTCAGCGCGAGGAATTTTACCACTTGACGCATTTCCATCCTCCCCTGGAGACAATTGTCTCCGAGACACCCGCTTTGTTTCATTCGCCGGGGTCTTATCCAGTCTAGTCTGCCGACCGGCAGGCAAACAAGCGCCCGCCCGCATTCGCTCTTGTGCCGGGGGACCTCCGTCTCCGCCCGTTGCGAATCAGCCCGCGCGGCCTGCGTCGACCGGCTCAAGCATGGCGCCGGCGCTCTTGCCAGAGAAGGAATCCCCCGAGGAACGCGTTTTCGTTGTCGCCGAGCCGCGCATGCGGCGGCAGCGTGTCGAGCTTCTCTACGTTGCCGCCGCCGAGAACGACGTATTCGGGCTGAAGCGCTGCCGTGAGATGCTTGACCGCGGAGGCGACGAGGTGTCGCCATTTCTTGACGCCCATGCGCTTCAGGCCATCGCGGCCGAGATAGTGCTCGAACGTCTTTCCGTGCCGGAATTCGAGATGCGCCAGCTCCATCGGCTCGACCTTTCCGTCGACGATCATCGCCGCGCCGAGGCCCGTGCCGAGGCCGAGAAACAGCATGCGGCCGCCCGAATAGCTGCCGAGCGCCTGCATGGCGGCGTCGTTGATGATCTTCACCGGCCGGCCGAAGGCGCTCTCGAAGTCGAAGCCGACCCACCCCTTGCCGAGATTGTGCGGCTCGGCCATCGGCCGGTTGTGAACGACCGGCCCCGGATATCCGATCGAGACGACGTCGTAGGCCCAGTCGCGGGTCAGTTCGAGGACCTTGGAGGTCATCTCCTCGGCGCTGAGATCGGGGCTGGAATCGAACCGGCGGCGCTCCGAATTTCCGCTCCGCAGGACTTTGACGTGCGTTCCGCCGACATCGATCGCAAGTATCTTTCGGCCTTTTCCGCGCGCGGCGGAGCGCGACGGCTTCGGCGCGGCCGCTGTCTTCTTTCGCTTCGTGCTCAAGGCTTCGCCCCGTCCGGCGCGCCGGGCTCGTGCCAGCCGCCGGCGCCCTTGGCGATCTCGGCGGCCTCGGCCGGGCCCATCGAGCCCTGATCGTATTCGTGGATCGGCGTCTTGTTGCCGAGGATCGGATCGACGATGCGCCACTGCGCCTCAGCGCTGTCCTGACGTGCGAAGAGCGTCGCGTCACCCGCCATCGCGTCGCCGATCAGGCGCTCGTAGGCGCTCATCTCGTCGCCGCTTTGATGCAGAACCTTGAGCTCGGCCTGTTCGCCCGCCATCGCCTCGCCCGGCTTCTTGGTGCGCGACCCCAGCGCGATCACCACGTCGGGGCTGAGGCGGAAGCGAAGATAGTTCGGCCGCTTCGGCCGGCTCGCCCCGAAGACAAGCTTCGGCGGATAGTCGAGATCGACCGTCACCTCCGTCGCCGTCACCGCGAGCGCCTTGCCCGCCCGCACCAGGAACGGCACGCCCTGCCAGCGCCAGGAATCGATATGCAGGCGCAGCGCCGCGAATGTCTCCACGTTTGAGTCCGGCGCTACGCCCGGCTCGTTCCGATAGCCGCGGAACTGGCCGCGCACGAGCTCGTCGGGGCGGAGCGGCCGGATGGAATTGAACACCTTGATCTTCTCGTCGCGCACGAAGTTGCTGGCTTCGCCGACCGGACATTCCATTGCCAGGATGGCGACGATCTGCAGCATGTGGTTCTGGATCACGTCGCGGATGGCGCCGACCTCCTCGTAGAAGCGCCCGCGGCCGGCGACGCCAAAGCTCTCCGCCATGGTGATCTGCACGCCGCGCACGAAGTTGCGGTTCCAGATCGGCTCGAGGAAGGAATTGGCGAAGCGGAAATAGAGAAGGTTCTGCACCGGCTCCTTGCCGAGAAAGTGGTCGATGCGGAAGATCGCGCTTTCCGGCAGCGCCGCGTGCAGCGTCTTATCGAGTGCCTCGGCCGACTGGAGATCGCGCCCGAACGGCTTTTCGATGACGACGCGGGCGCCGTCGGTGCCGCCGGAATCGGCGAGGCCCTTGACGACGTCGGGAAAGAGGCTTGGCGGGATGGCGAGGTAGTAGAGCGGGCGGCGGCAGCCGCCCAGCGCTTTGCGCAGCGCTTGAAAGGTCGCGGCGTCGCGATAGTCGCCGTCGATGTAGCGCAGGAGCCCGGCGAGCCGCGCGAAGACCTTGGCGTCGAAATCCGGCAGATCGCGCAGGGCGTCCTCGGCGTGCGACTTCAGGTCGTCGAGGCTCCAGCCGGACTTCGCCACGCCGGCGACCGGGACCTGCAGCTTGCCGTGCTTGCACATCGCGTAGAGCGCGGGAAAGATCTTCTTGTGGGCAAGATCGCCGCTTGCGCCGAACAGCACCAGCGCATCGGATAGCCCGGCGTCCTTGGCCATGTTACTTCTCCGCCGGCTTCTCGACATGGCCGCCAAACTCGACGCGCATTGCGGATAAGAGCTTGTCGGCAAAATCGGCGGCGCCGCGCGAGGCGAAGCGCTCGAAGAGCGCCGTCGCCAGCACCGGCGCCGGCACGCCTTCGTCGATCGCCGCCTTCACCGTCCAGCGCCCTTCGCCGGAATCGGAAACCCGCCCTTCGAGCGCCGCGAGGTCGGGATCGTTGAGGAGCGCCTCCGCCGTCAGGTCGAGAAGCCAGGAGGAGATGACGCTGCCGCGGCGCCACATCTCGGCGATCTCCGCCACGTCGAGATCGTAGCGGTAGGCTTCCGGATCGGCGAGCGGAGCGGTCTCCGCGTCGGCCGCTTCCGGCTTCGCGCCGACATTGGCGTTGCGCAGGATGTTGAAGCCTTCGGCGTAGGCGGCCATCAGGCCGTATTCGATACCGTTGTGGACCATCTTCACGAAATGGCCGGCGCCGCTCGGCCCGCAATGGAGATAGCCGTGCTCGGCCGTGGTGGGGCGTTTCTCGCGCCCGGCGATGCGCGGCCTCGAATCGATCGCGGGCGCGAGCGTGGCGAAGATCGGATCGAGCCGCCGGATCGGCGCGTCTTCCCCGCCGATCATCTGGCAAAAGCCGCGCTGCAGGCCGTAGACGCCGCCGCTGGTGCCGACGTCGACATAGTGGATGCGCTTCGGAAGCAGCGCTTTGGCGCGCGCGATGTCGTCGCGGTAGTAGGAATTGCCGCCGTCGATCAAGACGTCGTCAGGCTCAAGGTGGCCCGATACGTCGGCGATGGTGGCGTCGACGATCGCCGCCGGCAGCATCATCCAGAGGGCGCGCGGGGGCTTGAGCTTGGCGACGAGATCGGCGATCGAATCGGCGCCGACCGCGCCTTCGCCGGAAAGCGCCGCCACCGATTGCGGGCGGATGTCGAAGACGACGCATTCGTGGCCGCCACGCATCAGCCGGCGCGCAATGTTGGCGCCCATCCGTCCGAGCCCGATGATGCCTAGCTGCATGGTGGCTCCGTTTGAAGTCGGGCGGCGGATCGGCCGCGCAAAGTGAGGAAATAGGGCATCGCCCACGATGTCGCCACCGGCGGATCATTACGATTACGAAAGGCTCTACGCGGGCGGGGGCCCCCGCGGCGGCATTCGCAGCCAAGCGCCGGACAGTTACGACTATCCGTCGGTAAACGCTCCGGATCGCTCTACCGAGCCGCCGCTTGCGGCGTCGGCTGCGAAGGGACGTGATGCGCGCAATCTCCTCTTCGAGATCGCGCAGCTCGGTGCCGCCCGCCATCATGGTCGTGACCTCCTCGCGGCTGACGTCGCGCTTGGCGAAGAAGCCCATCGAGCGGCCGCGATTGAGGAGCATGAAGTGGTCGCCGACCGGATAAGCGTGGTGGACGTTGTGGGTGATCAGGATCACCGCGAGGCCGTCGGCGCGCGCCTGCGCGACGTAGCGCAGCACGAGCGACGCCTGCTTGACGCCGAGCGCCGAGGTCGGCTCGTCGAGGATCAGCACGCGGGCGCCGAAATAGACGGCGCGGGCGATCGCGAGGCACTGCCGCTCGCCGCCCGAAAGCGTGCCGACCGCCTGATGCGGATCGCGGATATGGATGCCGATCTTGTGCATTTCTTCGCGGTCGACGGCGTTCGCCGCGCGCCGGTCGAAGCGCTGCCAGGGCCCCCAGCCGCGCACCGGCTCGCGGCCCATGAAGAAGTTCCGCATGATCGACATCAGCGGAACGGTGGCGAGGTCCTGGTAGACCGTGGCGATGCCGAGATCGAGCGCGTCGCGCGGGCTCGAAAAATGCATCGGCCGGCCGTCGAAGAGGACCTCGCCGGAATCGGGCGGATGGACGCCGGAGAGGATCTTGATCAGCGTCGACTTGCCGGCGCCGTTGTCGCCGAGGAGGCAGCAGACCTCGCCGCTGCTGCACCTTGAAGCGAGATGCCGTCGAAGCGCGATCACCGAGCCGAAGTGCTTGGAGACGTTGCGAAGCTCGACGATCGGGTTGCTCGGAGCTCATCGCGCCTCGGTCACCTTGCGCCGGATGTAGTTGTTGAAGAGCACTGCGATCAGCACCATCACGCCGAGGAAGACCTTGAACCAGTCGGTGTCGACGCCGGTATAGAAGATGCCCATCTGGACGAAGCCGAAGATCAGCGCGCCGAAGGCGGCGCCGATCGCCGAGCCGTATCCGCCGGTCAGCAGACAGCCGCCGATGACGGCGGCGATGATCGCCTCGAACTCCTTCTGCGTTCCGCGCAGCGTGTCGGCGGAGCCGACGCGCAGGACCTGGAGGTGGCGAAGAGCGTGGCGGCGAGCGCGGTGAGGATGAAGAGGATGACTTTCACGCGCGATACCGGCACGCCGATGTTGCGGGCGGCGTTGGCGTCGCCGCCGGCGGAGAAGATCCAGTTGCCGAAGCGCGTGTTGAGAAGCACCCAGGTCGCAATCGCCGTCAAGGCGATCCACCAGAGCACCGACGCCGGGACGCCGGGGACGTTCGGGAAGCGCCGTCGGGGCGGAGCCCGATCACGCCGATCTCGCCGAGCCAGCGGAAGACGCCGCCGAAGGCGTCGCCGGCGAAGAGCTGGACGATCCAGGTGTCCTTCACGCCGTCGGTTATGTAGGGGATCTGCGTCCTGCCGGTGATGCCGCGCGTGACGGCGAGCGTCAGCCCGCGCAGGATGAAGAGAAAGGCGAGCGTGACGATGAAGGACGGCAGCTTGGTGCGGATCAGGAGAAGTCCGTTCACGTAGCCGATCAGAAGCGCGAAGGCGAAGGCGATCAGCACCGAGATCGCCAGGGCAGGTGGAACTCGGTCACGCCGAGCCCGATCACGACGCCGGCGAAGCCGACCGTCGAACCGATCGAAAGGTCGAACTCGCCGCCGATCATCAGCAGCGCCACGGGCGTGGCGAGGATGCCGAGCTCGGCGGAGACCTGCAGCACGTTGATGATGCCGCGCGAGGAGAAGAGGCCGGAATCGCCGGCGAAAATGGCAAAGGCGAGGATGACGAGGAAGGTGCCGGCGAGCGCGCCGAACTCGGGCCGCCGGAGCAGGCGCGTCAGCCGCGAGGCTCGGCCGCAGTCTTTCGTCAATCGCGATCGCCAAGGTCGTCTCCCGTATGCGGAAGCGGTGCGGGGCCGGCCGGCGCGGCCGGCCCCATCCTGCGCTGGTCTAGCGGATGCCCTGCTTGCTCAGCGCGAGCACGTGCTCGCCTTGCCCCTTCATGATGAAGGCCGGGCCGGTCATGACGTTGTCGGTCGGGAGCGTCCCGTACATCGCCTTCATGGTGAAGAAGACGACCGGGAGATAGCCCATCAGATATTGCTGGCTGTCGATGGCGAAGAGCATGTCGCCCTTGTCGACCGCCTCAAGCGCGACCGGCGACAGGTCGAAGGTGCCCATCTTGATCTTGCCGATCATGCCGTTGTCGCGCAGCCGCTGCAGAATCGGATCGGCGACGCTCGGTCCGAGCGCGAGAACGCCGTCGGTGTCCGGATGCGCCGTGATGAAGGCTTCGACGCGGCCGGCCGATTCGGTCGGGTCCATGCGTCACCGCCACGATCTCCATCTTGCCGCCGGACTTGGCGAGGCCGTCCTTGAAGCCGTTGCAGCGATCATCGAGCGAGACGTTGCCGACCTCCTGGTTGACGCACACGGCCGACTTCACGCCGTTCTGGCCCATGATCTCGCCGGCGCGGAGGCCGTTATCGTATTCGGAGCCGCCGCCGACCCAGAGGTCGAGACCCCAGTCCTTTACCTGGTCGATGCCGGTGTCGATGGCGCCGACCGGAATTCCGGCGGCCTTGGCGTTCATGATCGAAATCCTTGAGCGCCGTCGTGTCGGGAATCGAGACGACGATCGCGTCAGGCTTCTCCGCCACTGCGGCGTCGATCAGGCGCGCCATCTGCACCATGTCGAAGGTGTCGGGGGAGTGGTATTCCACTTGGCTGCCCATGACCTTCTGGCCGGCCTCGACGCCGTTCTTGACGACCGACCAATAAACGTCGGCTGCCTGACCGTGGGTGACGAAGATGATGTGGACGTCCTTGGCCTGCTTGATTTGCGCCGTGGCGACGGTCGCGGTCATGGCGGCTGCGGCAACGCCGAGCGCGAACGCGCCGGCGCGGACGAAGCTGCGCATTCCTGGAATATTCATGACACCCCTCCTATCCCGGCATGATACTGCCAGCCTCTCGGCATGCCGGGCTGCCGAGGCGACATGCATCGCTGCGGCCGCGGACGGCGCACCAGCGATGACATTTCCGGATTGCCGCACGGGGCACGGCGCGATGTCGGGTGCGGCCGCAAAGGCGCCGAGCCTCATCGGCGCTGCGCGGTCGGCTTTCGCCACCACCAAACATATCCTCGTCATCCCTCCGGACAACGCAATTCACCGCAGGCGCCATGCACCCCCCCTTAAAGCGGCTTCAGCGAGAGACTGTACAGATTGAAATTTTCCTGTCGATATGCCTCGTGTCTTCAATTGGGGGGACGAATGGCAATCCGGCTCGGCATCAATCCAATCACCTGGACCAACGACGACCTCCCGTCGCTCGGCGGCGACACGCCGGTCGAGACTTGTCTTGCGGAGACGCGCGAGGCGGGGTTCGCCGGCACCGAGATGGGGGGCAAGTTTCCCAGGAATGCGGAGGCGCTTGCGCCGCTGCTCGCACGCTATGATCTCGCGCTTGTTTCGGGGTGGTACGACGGGCGCATCCACGAGCGCGAGCCGGCGGCGGAATGGGAGGCGATCCTCCCGCATCTGACGCTGCTCAGGGCGATGGGCTGTCGCCACGTGGTCTATGCCGACACGTCGGGGCGATCGGACGGGGACCTCTTCGCGCCGATCTCAAAGCGGCCCCAGCTCGCCGACGAAAATTGGACCTCTTACGGCAAACGGCTCACGGCGCTCGCCGAGCGGATGGCCGAATTCGGTGTGGGCATGGCCTTCCACCACCACATGGGGACGATCGTCGAGACCGATCAGGAGGTCGACCGGCTGATGGCGGCGACCGGCGAGGCGGTCGGGCTGTTGTTCGACTGCGGACATTCGATCTTTGCGGGCGGCGATCCGGTGGCGCTGCTGCGGCGCCACGTCGGCCGCGTCGTGCACGTCCATTGCAAGGACAGTCGCCGCGACGTGCTTGAGCGGGCGCGGGCAAGCGACGAGAGTTTCATGCAGGCCGTGCTCGACGGCGTCTTCACCATGCCCGGCGACGGCTTTATCGATTTCCCGGCGCTTTTCGCGATCCTCCATGATGCGGGATACTCCGGCTGGGTGGTGGCGGAAGCGGAGCAGGATCCTGCCAAGGCGCCGCCGCTCGCCTACGCCCGCATGGGCTTCTGCAATCTCGCGCGCTTCGCGCTCAAGGCCGGCTTCAGCGTGGAACCCTAACGATGCATCGGATCAAGGTCGGCATCATCGGCGGCGGCCTCATCACGCAGGTCGAGCACCTGCCGAACCTCCTTGCCATGCCCGAGCGCTTCAACGTCGTCGGCCTCGCCGACCCGTCGGAGAAGGTGCGGGTGCATCTTGGCGAGCGCTACGGCATATCGACCTTCGCCCACGCCGAGGCATTGCTTGCAGAGCGACTTGATGCCGTCGTGGTCGCGACGCCGGACAGTTATCACGCGGACCTGGCGGTGGCGGGGCTTCAGCACGGGCTGCACGTCTTCTGCGAGAAGCCGCTCTGCTATGCGGTCGCGGACGCCGATCGCGTCATCGCCGCACGCGACAAGGCCGGTCGGGTCGTGCAGGTCGGCTACATGAAGCGCTTCGATCCCGCATGGCGCAGGCTCCGCGATCTTGTGGAGAGAGAAGGCGGGCGCCTGCGCCTGATCTCGGTCGAGGTGAACGATCCCGAATTCCTGGCCGTTCACCGCGCATCGCGATTTCCTGCCCGGCGACGACGTGCCTCATGCGTTGATCGAGGAGAGCGGTCGCCGACGCGCCGAGCAGATCGCGCAGGGTGTCGGCACGCCGCTCTCCGGGACCGCGCTCAAGGGCATTGCCGGCCCGTTCTTTTCCTCGATGGTGCACGACATCAATCTCGTCCGCGGCCTCGTCGATGCGATGGGTCTCGCGACCGGCGCGGTCGAAGGTGCCGCGGTCTTCGCAGACGGCGAGGGCGCGCTGGGCACGATCCGCCTTCAGCCGGGCGATGCGCTCTGGTCGGTCTTTCATCTCGCCGTACCGAAGCTCGCCGACTACACGGAAAAGGTGACGCTCTTCTTCGACCACCGCATTTTCGAGCTGCGCTTTCCGTCGCCCTATCTGAACCATCAGCCGACCGAATTGATCGAGAAGCGCTCCGACGGCCTCCACCTTGAGACGGTGGTGCATCGTCCGTCCTACGGCGAGGCGTTCGTCGAGGAGCTGAAAGCCTGGCATGCCGCGATAACGGAAGCGGCGCCGGTCGAAAACCGCGTCGAGGATGCGCGCGCTGACGTGGCTCTCCTCTCAGCCCTCGGCCGCAAGGCGTTCGGCGTGGCCTGAGTTAAGGCGCGGCGGCCGACCGCGTCAGGCTGCCCCGGCTTTTGCGCCGGCCTTCTCAATCAGCGCGATCAGTCCCTTCAGGAGCTCGGTCGGGGAGGGCGGGCATCCACGGATATGGAGATCGACGGGCACGACCTTCGACACGCCGCCGACGACGGCGTAGGAGGCGGCGAAGAGCCCGCCGTCGAAGGCGCAGTCGCCGACCGCGACGACCCATTTCGGATCGGGTGTCGCGGCGTAGGTGCGGGTCAGCGCCTCGGCCATGTTCTTGGTGACGGGGCCGGTGACGAGGAGCACGTCGGCGTGTCGCGGCGAGGCCACGAAATGCAGGCCGAAGCGCTCCAGGTCGTAGAAGGCGTTGCTCAAAGCGTGGATCTCGAGCTCGCAGGCATTGCACGAGCCGGCATCGACCTCGCGGATCGAGAGCGAGCGGCCGAGCTGCTTGCGCGCAACGCGGTCGAGTGCGGCGGCCAATTCCGCGGTCATCGCGTCGTCGGGTTTTGGCGGCGGCTCAGTCAGCGGGCCGCGGATAATGTTCTCGAAAATTGTCCTGCGCATGGTGCGGCCTAAAGGTCGTGCCCGGAATAGGAGCCGTTGAAGCTCTTATTGCAGAGCGGGAAGTCGGCGACGATGTTGCCTTCGATCGCCGCTTCGAGGAGCGGCCATTGGAACCAGGAGGGATCGCGGAGATGGCAGCGCGCGACGCGCCCGTCCGCGTCGAGCCGCAAGGCGACCAGAACGTCGCCGCGGAAGCCCTCGACGAGGGCGACGCCTTCCGCGTTCGCGCCGCGGCGAGGCTCGATGCCGGCGGCGACGGGTCCGTCGGGGAGCTGGTCGAGCATCGCTTCGATTAGAGCGAGGCTCTGCTCCACTTCATGGATGCGTACCCAGATGCGGGCATTGACGTCGCCGCCATGCTCGATCGGGACGACGAATTCGAGCGCGTCGTACGGCGGATAGCGGAGCACGCGGCGCGCGTCGAAGCTGCGTCCGGAGGCGCGGCCGACGGGGCCGCCGGCTCCGAAGCGGGCGGCAAGCGCCGCGCTCAGTTTCCCGGTCCCGACCGTGCGGTCCTGCAACGACGCGGTGTTGTCGTAGAGCTCGATCAGCCGCGGAAAGACGCGGCGAATCTCGGCGACGAGCGCGCGGAGGAGCATGGCGCCGTCAACGGGAATATCCGCGGCGACGCCGCCGGGCAGGATGCAATCCATCATCAGGCGGTGCCCGAAACAAAGATGGGCGGCGCGCAGGATGCGCTCGCGCAGAATACCGCACTGCGCGAGCATCAGCGGGAACGTCGCGTCGTTGCAGATCGCGCCGATGTCGCCGAGATGGTTGGCGATCCGCTCAAGCTCCGCCATCAGCCCACGCAGGAATTCTCCGCGCGGCGGCGCCTTGATGTCGAGGGCGGCTTCGACCGCGCGCGAGAAGGCAAGCGCGTAGGCGACCGTGCTGTCGCCGGAGGTGCGTCCGGCAAGCCGGCGCGCCTTCTCAAGATCGGCGCCGCGCATCAGCGCCTCGATGCCCTTGTGCACGTAGCCGAGGCGCGCTTCGAGGCGGACGACGGTCTCGCCGTTCGCGGTGAAGCGGAAGTGGCCCGGCTCGATGACGCCGGCATGTACCGGCCCGACCGGAATCTGGTGCAGGCTCTCGCCGGCGACGGGGAGAAAGCGGTAGGGCGCCGGTGCGGCCTTGGCGGTCTCCGCGCGTCCGAGCGGCTGCGTGACGCCCCAGCGTCCGTGGTCGAACCAGGGCCGAACATCCGCGGCACCCTCCGGCTCCAGGCCGTAAAGGTCGTGGATCGCCCTTTCCAGGCGGATCGCCGGCGCATGCATCCTTCCGACCGAGGGGAAGCGGCCGCCGGCGGCTGCGAGGCTCACGACGGCGAAATCGGCGCTCTCCTCGTCGAGCAGGGCCATGTGGGCGGTGTCGCGGTCGCTCCACAGTCCGAGCAGCGTCAAGCGACCGTCGGCCAGCCGTTCCGCCGCCGCCTTCCAGGTTTCCGGGCCGACCATGATCCGCGGCCACGGGCGGTGGGAAAGCGCCGGCGTGCCGTGGGCGATCAGTGCGCGGAGGTTTGGCATCGGGGTCCTTCGTGCCTCATCCGAGCATATGCGCGACGTGCTGGAACCAGGCGACGAGCGGGCCGGGAAGGAAGATGCCGGCAGAGAGCACGAGGCCGAGATGCACGAACATCGGGATGTAGGAGGCCTTCGCCGGGCCGACCGGACCGCGCGGCTCGCCGAAGGCAATCCCGTTCAACTTCAGGAACAGCGCGCCGAGCGCAATCAGCAGCCCCGCCACAAGCGGGATCGCGAGCAGCGGCTCGCGCGCGAAGGTCGAGGTGACGACGAGGAACTCGCTCGTGAAGATGCCGAGCGGCGGCAGGCCGGCAATCGCCACGACGCCGAGGACGAGGCCCCAGCCGAGCCAGGGATGCGTCTCGGTCAAGCCGCCGATATCGGCGATCTTCTGCGTGCCCTTTACCTGCGCCACATGCCCGACGGAGAAGAAGATCGCCGACTTCGTCAGCGAATGCATGGTCATGTGGAGGAGACCGGCGAAATTCGCGAGTGGCCCGCCCATGCCGAAGGCGAACACGATGATCCCCATGTGCTCGATCGACGAATAGGCGAAGAGGCGTTTGATGTCGCGCCGGCGGTAAAGCATGAACGCCGCGAAGAGGAGCGACAGGAGCCCCATCGTCACCATGAGCGGCCCGGGCGCAAGCGCCGCGGGGTTTGCGGCAAGCAGCACCTTGAAGCGCAGCACCGCATAGAGCGCGACGTTCAGGAGCAGCCCCGAAAGCACCGCGGAGATCGGCGTCGGGCCCTCCGCGTGCGCATCGGGGAGCCAGGCGTGGAGCGGCGCGAGGCCGACCTTCGTCCCATAGCCGAGGATCAGGAAGACGAAGGCGAGGTTCAGAAGCGCCGGGTCGAAATCGCGGGCGCGCGCCACGAGCACCGTCCACACCATTCCGTCGACGCCTTCGCCGACGACCGGGCGCGCCGCCATGTAGACGAGGATCGTGCCGAAGAGCGCAAGCGCGATGCCGACGCTGCCGAGGATGAAATATTTCCACGCGGCTTCGAGCGCTTCGTGCGTGCGATAGATGCCGACCATCAAGACGGTCGTCAGTGTCGCGATCTCGATCGCCACCCACATCAAGCCGATATTGTTGGCAACGAGCGCGAGGTTCATCGCGAACATCAGCACCTGATACATCGCGTGGTAGAAGCGGAGATAAGCGGGGGTGAGCCGTCCGATCTCGATCTCGTGCGCGATGTAGCTGGCGCTGAAGATCGAGGTGGTGAAGCCGACGAAGGTCGAAAGCACGATGAAGACGATGTTCAGATCGTCGACCAGGAAGTAGTCGCTCGGCACGGGGCGGGTGATGAAGAGCGAAAGCGCGGCGATCAGGGTTGCCAAAGCGGCGGCGACGTTGAGGCGGGCGGCGAGGCGGTAGTTCGGCAGGAACGCCAGCACCGCGGCGGCGGCGAGCGGAATGGTGAGGACGGCGCTCACCGCGTCGAAGCCGTTCATCGGAGCTCTCCGCGAAAACTGTCGAGCGCGCCGACATCGACGGTGTCGAAACGTTCGCGGATGCGGAAGAGGAAGATGCCGATCACGATGAAGGCGATCAGGATCGAGAAGGCGACGCTGATCTCGACGACGAAGGGCATGCCCTTGGCGCCGGTTGCGGCAAGCACGAGACCGTTCTCTACCGACATGAAGCCGACGACCTGGCTGACGGCGTTGCGGCGCGTGACCATCACGAGAAGGCCGAGAAGCACGACCGAAAGCGCGAAAGCGAGATCCTCGCGCGCCAGCGGATCGGCCTCGGCGGTGACCTCGAGCATGACGACGGTGGAAAGCGCCACAAGACCCATGCCGATGAGCATGGTCGGTCCGATGCCGCCCACCGTCTCGATCTCGCGATGGATACCGAGGCGGACGATCATCCGATGCAGCGCGACAGGAATCACGATCGCCTTGAAGACGAGCGCGATCCCCGCGGTGATGTAGAGGTGCGGCGCGTGCTGGATATAAGCCTGCCAGGCGACCGAAAGCGCGAGCACGACCGCATGCAGCGCGAAGACGTTCAAAAGCGCGTAGAGCCGGCGCTGGTAGAGCATCATCAGGCTGACCAGCACGAGCCCGCCGGCGAAAAGATGTGCG
The DNA here is from genome assembly GCA_963750115.1 of uncultured Alphaproteobacteria bacterium. Classification (GTDB taxonomy): domain Bacteria; phylum Pseudomonadota; class Alphaproteobacteria; order Rhizobiales; family Afifellaceae; genus DASWJZ01. The sequence continues at coordinate 313,872 of CAVVPM010000018.1, forward strand.
ACGTCGAAGGCGAGCTTTGCGGTCATCGGCTCTGCACCACGAAAAGAAGGAGGCTCGCCAAGAGGCCGAGCATGAAGGCGCCGCCGAGAAATTCCGGCACGCGGAAGACGCGCATCTTTGCGATCGCGGTCTCGAAGACGCCGAGGAGCACGGCGCCGACCGTGAGCTTTGCGAGATAGGCGACGACGCCGAGGAGAAGCGCGCCGATGCCGGCCCCGGCGCCGGCGAGCCCCCACGGCACGAAGATGCAGGCGATCATGGAGACGTAGAGGAGAAGTTTCAGCGCGGCGGCGAACTCCACCATGGCAAGGTGGCGGCCGGAATATTCGAGCAGCATCGCCTCGTGCACCATGGTGAGCTCGAGATGCGTCGCCGGATTGTCGACCGGCACGCGGGCATTCTCGGCGATCGCCACGATGACGAGTGCGATGAGCGCGAGACCGAGTGAGACGCTCAAACCCGCGGCCGGCGAAAGCATGAATTGCGCGATGCTCGAAAGCTGCGTCGATCCCGCGATCAGCGCCAGCGTGAAGGTGATCATGATCATCGCCGGCTCGGCGAGCGAGGCTATCATCACCTCGCGGCTTGCGCCGATGCCTCCGAAGCTCGTGCCGACGTCCATGCCGGCGAGCGCCAGGAAGAAGCGCGCGCTGCCGATCAGCGCGGTGATGGCGATCAGGTCGGCCGACCAGCTGAAGGTGAGGCCGATCGCGAATGTCGGCACCAGCGCCGCGGCGACCCAGGTGGCGGCGAAGATCATGTAGGGCGAGACACGGAAGAGCCACGACGCGTTGTGCGCGATCACCACCTCCTTCTGCAGGAGTCGGAGAAGGTCGCGATAGGGCTGCAGCAGCGGCGGGCCGCGGCGGCGGAGGAGCCGCGCCTTCACCTTGCGGACGAGGCCGGTCAGAAGCGGCGCGAGCGCAAGCACCAGCGCCATCTGCGCGCCCTGCACGAAGAGAGAGAGGATCAGGGCCACAGCGCCAGCACCAGGAGAAGCGTGACGAGCGAAGTGAAGACCAGCGCGAGATAGCGGCGAATGGTCAGGAACTGCAGCGCATTCAGCCGGCCGGCCACGAGGCCGACGCCGCCGGCAATCGGCGCGTAGATCCCGTCCCAGATCAGATCGCGGAGGATTACCGTGAACCGCGCCGGCCGCAATTCGCCGGGCGCCGGCATGTCGACCTCTTCGCGCGCCTGGAAGACGAGCGTGCCGAAGACGCGGCGGATCGGCTGGGCGAAGCTTCCGGCCGTGTATTGCGTCGCCGGATTGAGATCGGGGAAGCCGCAGTCCCAGGGATCGGAGCGCCTTAGCGCGCGCGAGGCGAAGCGATGCACCGCATAGGCGGCGAGTGTCGCCGAGACGACTATGAAGACGAAGACGAGCAGGCCGTCATAGGAGCTGCGGCTCTCGGCGATCGGCACGATCGAGAGCCAGGGAGCGCTGAGCTGGCTCGGCATCCTGGCGCCGACGAGGCCGTGGACGGCGGGCCCGAGGCCGTCGATGACGAGGCCCGGCAGGATTCCGGCAAGCACGCAAAGCCCGGCAAGGGCGAACATCGCGGCGAGCGAAAAGCGATCGACCTCCTTCGCTCTTTCGGCGGCGAGGCGACGCGGGCGTCCGAGGAAGGTGATGCCGAAGGCCTTCACGAAGCACGCCGCGGCGAGCGCGGCCGACAGCGCCAAAAGCGCGCCGACCGCGGGGATTGCGAGCTTCAGCGCCCACTCAGGCAGCGACGGGCTGATCAGGATCGCCTGAAAGGTCAGCCACTCGGAGGCAAAGCCGTTCAAGGGCGGCAGCGCCGAGATCGCCGCGCAGCCGACGAGGAAGGCGAAGGCGGTCAGCGGCATTTTGTGGATCAGGCCGCCCATATGCTCCATGTCGCGCTCGCCGGTCGCGGTCAGCACCGCGCCGGCGCCGAAGAAGAGCAGCGACTTGAAGAGCGAGTGGTTGAAGACGTGGAAGAGCGCGGCTGTCAGCGCGAGAGCCGCGCCGGCCGCCATGCCGTTTGCCTTGAAGGCGAGCGCGAGCCCGAGCCCGATGAAGATGATGCCGATGTTTTCGACCGTGTGGTAGGCGAGGAGCCGCTTCAAATCGTGCTGCATCAGCGCATAGAGGACGCCGAGCGCCGCCGTCACGCCGCCGAGCACCAGCACGACGAGACCCGACCACCAGGTGGCGCCGTCCATCAGGTCGAAGGCGATCCGCACAAAAGCGTAGACGGCGACCTTGGTCATGACGCCGCTCATCAGCGCCGAGACGTGGCTCGGCGCGGCCGGATGGGCGAGCGGCAGCCAGACGTGGAGCGGCGCGATGCCGGCCTTCGACCCGGCGCCGACGAGGACGAGCGCGAGGACGAATGCCGCGATCAGCGGCGTGGCCGGGTGCGCCCGGATCGTCTCGAAGGCGTAGCCGCCGTCCGGCCCGGCAAGGAGGCCAAAGGCGAGAAGCAGGCAGAACGTGCCGAAGCTCGCCATGACGAGATAGATATAGCCGGCCGCGGCGTTGTCGCGCTCCTTGTGGTGCGCCATCACCAGCGCCCACGAGGTGAGCGACATGAACTCCCACGACAGGAGGAAGGTGAAGGCGTCGTCGGAGATGACGACGAGGTTCATGGCGGCGACGAAGGCCGGATAAAACGGCAGCACGCGTTGCGGCGCCTTTTCGTGCGCGCCGTAGCCGATGCCGTAGAGGCTCGCCGACGCCGCGCCGAGATTGACCACGGCAAGGAAGAAGGCGGAGAGCGCGTCGAGGCGGAAATGCGCACCGATCCATGGCAGCCCGAGCGGCAGGCTCGCGGTGAGCGGCGGCGCGCCGGAGACGAGATGCACGAGCGCATCGAGGAAGAGGAGCAGCGAAACCGCCGCGGCGGCGCCATAGACGGTCGTCGAGACGCGTGGCGTGCGGCTTCGCCCGACCGAGAACAGGCTGAGCGCGAGGAGCACGGCGACGGAGAGGAGCGGGAGGCTCATGCCTTCAAGCGAACGCCGCGTCCGCCGTCTTGGCTGGCCGCGCCTTCTCCGATCAGCTCGATGCCGGCGGCGTCGAGCGCGGCGATCAGCTTCATCAGCGAATCCACGTTGCCGCGAATCACCCCGTCGCTCGCTTCCATGCGCTGAATCGTCGGCACCGACAGCCCCGCCCGTTCCGCGATGCTGCGCTGATCGAGGCCGGTGAGCGCCCGGGCCGCTCGGAGCTGCGCGGCAGTTATCATGTCTCAGGCATCATTCGTTGGGTCTGGATCATGAAAAATTGTGCCTACTGCATGAGACGGTTTGCAGGCAAGATGGATTTCGACCGGCGCGGCAGCGGCGCGAAGCGGTTGATACCGGCGACGCCGCGCGCAAGGGTGCGCGCCGGCTAAGGCAGCGCGGATGCCAGGTGCAGGGGGTGGAGGTTTGAGCCGATCACAGCTTCGCGGGGTCATTGCGGCCGTCGCAACGCCGGTCACGGCAGGTCTTGAGCCTGATCTTGAGCGCTTCGTCACGCTTTGCCGTTCGCTTCTCGATGACGGCTGTGACGGGCTCAACATCTGCGGCACCACCGGCGAGGCGACATCGCTGACGGTCGCGCAGCGCCTCGCGATCATGCAGGCCGCAGCGAGATCGCTGCCGACGAAGCGGATGATGGTCGGCACCGGGGCGGCCGCCCTTGGCGACGCGGTTCTGCTCTCGAAGCGCGCCGCCGAGCTCGGCTTTGCCGGCGCGCTGCTGCTTCCTCCCTTCTATTACAAGGGCGTCGCGGAGGCCGGCGTCATCGACTACGTCGCGGCAGTGGTTGGGGCGACGGAGGCGGCACCGATCGACCTCTACCTCTACAATTTTCCGGCGCTGTCGGGCGTCGCATATTCCGTCGGCCTCGTCGCCGCGCTTTGCGAGCGGTTCGGGAGCCGCATCACCGGGCTGAAGGATTCTTCCGGCAACCTCGATTATGCGCGTGAGGTCGCGGCGCTCGTCCCCGGCTTCAGCGTATTCCCGAGCAACGAGGCGACGCTTCTCGAAGCCCGCGCCGGCGCGTTTGCCGGATGCATCTCGGGAAGCGCCAACGTCAATGCCGCCTATTGCGCGCGCGCGTTTCTTCACGGCGACGAAAACGCGCTTGAGGTCGCCGTCCGCATCCGCGCGGCTGCCTCCCGCAAGCCCCTCATCGCGAGCGTGAAGGCGCTTCTCGCGCACCGGTTTTCCGACCCCGCCTTCGAACGCGTGATGCCGCCGCTCACGGTATTGGCGGCGGCCGACAGAGAAAGCCTGTTGCGGGACTTCGACGCCTGCGCGGCCCTCTGACCGGTCGCGGCTCGCCGGGCAGCCGCTTGACCCCTTGCCGGATTGCTGCCCAACTGCGCGCCGCGCCTTTGGACGGTCCGTCCGCGGCGCTGACGGGACCTATCGCATGGCTGCCAATCGCTGGCGTCGTTTCGCCGACTGGGACGAGCGGCCGCTGAGACTCGACAAGTTCGCGGTCGAGGATGCCGAGAACGGCTTTGCGGCGTTCAACAGCCCGCACGATCCGAAGCCGGGTCTTGTGATCGAAGGCGGGAAGGTCGTCGCGATGGATGGTGTCGCGGCCGCCGACTTCGACATGATCGACCTCTTCATCGCCCGCTACCATCTTGACCTTCAGGTGGCGCCGGAGGCGATGGCGATCCCGGCCCCGCAGATCGCCCGCATGCTGGTCGATATGAACGTGCCGCGCACCGAGCTCGTGCGCCTCGCGCATGGGATGACGCCGGCGAAGCTCGCGGAGGCGGTCGCCGCGCTCTCTGCGATGGAGATCGCCTTCGCCTATTCAAAGATGCGCGCGCGCAAGACCCCCGGCAACCAGGCGCATGTGACGAACGCCAAGGATGATCCGTTGCAGCTTGCCGCCGACGCGGCGATCGCGGTCGAGCTCGGCTTCGACGAGATCGAGACGACGATGCGCGTCTCGCGCAATGCCTGGTCGAACGCGCTCGCCTGCTGCGTCGGCGCGGCGGTCGGCCGAGCCGGCACGCTCTTCCAATGCTCAAGCGAAGAGGCGGAAGAGCTGCAGATCGGCATGGCGGGCTTCACCTCCTACGCGGAGACGGTCTCCGTCTACGGCACGGAGCGCACCTTCATCGACGGTGACGATACGCCGTGGTCGAAGGCGTTCCTCGCCGCCGCCTATGCCTCGCGCGGCATCAAGATGCGCTGCACGTCGGGCGCCGGGTCAGAGCTTCTGATGGGCTTCCACGAGTCCAAATCGTTGCTCTATCTTGAGGCGCGCTGCCTCTGCCTGCAGCGCGGCATGGGCGTGCAAGGCACGCAGAACGGCGGCATCGACGGCGCGCCCTTGACCGCCACCATCCCCGGCGGCGTGCGCGAGCTGATGGCGGAAAATCTGATCGCGGTCTGGCTCGACCTCGAATGCGCCTCGGGCAACGACGCGCGCTCGACGGAATTGGAAATCCGCGTCGGCGCGAAGATCCTGCCCTATCTCATCGCCGGCTCCGACCTGATCTGCTCGGGCTTCGGCTCGATCCTGAAATACGACAATTCCTTCAACCCCTCGCTCCTGAACGGCGAGGAGCTTGAGGACTTTCTCGTCCTGCAGCGCGATTTCGAGGCCGACGGCGGGCTGACGCCGATCCTGGAGGACCGGGCGCTCGACGTCCGCCGCCGGGCGCTCGACGCGATTTCGGCCGTGTTCGAGGAGCTCGATCTCGGGCGGCCGACGATGGCGATGAAATCGAGCGTCTTGACCGCTTCCGGGTCGGACGAGACGGAAAGCTACCGTCCGCGCGACGTGGCGCTCATTTCAGAGACGATACGCGCGCGCAAGGTCAGCGTCGTCGACGTGATCAAGGCGCTTGAGCGGCGCGGTTTCCGCGCGGAGGCGGAGAACCTCCTGTGGCTCGTCAAGCTGCGGATTTCGGGGGACTATTTGCAGACCTCCGCGGTCATTCGCGACGGACATGTGCTCTCCGCCGTCAACGATCCGAACGACTATAGCGGGCCCGGCACCGGCTACCGCCTTTCCGATCAACGCCGCCGCGAGGTGCACGCGATCCGCGACGTGCTCGACCGCGAGATCGTGCTCGCCCAGGAAGAGGAATTCGCGCTCCGCGCCGCGGGTGACATCACCTTCCGGACCATGGGGCCGGCCATGGTCGGGACGTCGCCGCTTGAGGTCGTGATCGGCGTCTCGCCGGCTTTCGGCGTGAAGTTCTTCCGTACGCTCGGCGGCATCCCGCTCGCGGAGCTCTTGCAGGGGATGTTCAAAGGGATCGAGTTGGCCGGCGCCACGGCGCGCATCGTGCGCATGAAGCACACCGCCGATACGTCCTTCCTGGGGCTCAGCGCGGCCGGGCTATCCGGCTCCGGGATCGGCATCGGCATCCAGGCGAAGGGCACCGCCGTCATCCATCAAAGAGGGCGTCTGCCGCATAATAATCTGGAGCTTTTCTCCAACGCGCCGATCACGACGCTTGAGCACTATCAGAAGCTCGGGCGGAACGCCGGGCAATATGCGCGTGGGGAAATGCCGGAGCCGGTCGTGGTGCCGACGGCGGCATGGCCATGGGCGCGCGCTATCACGCGCGGGTTGCGCTTCTCTATGCGATCGAGACGTCGCTCGTCGTCGACGGCGCTTCGCCGGAGGCGATCGAGGTCAGCTATGCGGGGGCGCCGAAATGGGCGAGCGCAAGCTAGGCGTCGCCGACTATCCGCTGGCGGAAAAGCGCCCCGACCTGATCGAGGGACGGCGCGGCAAGCGGCTCGACGACATCAACCTCGAAGCGCTTCTTGCCGGCGAGGTCGAGCTTGAGGACCTTCGGATCACGGCGTCCGCACTGCGGCAGCAAGCCGAGATCGCGCGTGCGGCGAACCGCCCGATGCTGGCGGAGAATTTTGCGCGCGCCGCCGAGCTCGTCGACGTGCCGCAGGATTTGCTGATGGAAGTCTACGAGCTTTTGCGCCCCGGCCGGGCAAAAGACAAAGCGCCGCTCCTCGCGAGTGCGCGCAAGCTGCGGGAGGAGTACGGCGCGGAACTGATCGCCCGCTTTGTCGAGGAGGCGGCCGAGGTCTACGAGCGCCGCGGTCTTTTCACCTATCGGTTCTGAACGCCGCAATTTCCCTGAAGGAGACAATTTCAGGATGCGCCCATCGTGCCGCCGATGGCACGCTGTTTGCTTCGCAATTGGCTTGAAGGCCGCGTCGCGTAATCGACAGGCGGCGGCAGATGGTCGGGGCGCCTTCTTAAGGCGGCGTGACATGCAGATGGATTCTCTTTGCGTTTAGGATATGAATCGGGCGACGCGCGGGGGTGCGGCCGCCAATCGGTTGCGCACGCCGCCCGCGCGGGGGTCGGAGGGGGGCATTCGATGACGACACTCGAACATCATGACATCGCCAACCGGGCACATGTCCACAAGTTGCACGCGCGGGCGGTGGGGCTGATCGGCGTTCTGTTCCTGACGGTGACCGGCGCCGCGCCGATGTCGGCAATGCTCGGCAACGTGCCGTTCGCCGCCGGCTTCGGCGTCGGCATCCACGTCCCGGCGGCGTTTCTTCTCGCCACGATCGTGCTGACGATCTTCTCCGTCGGTTATGCCGCAATGGCACGCAAGGTCTCGGCGGTCGGCGGCTTCTACTCCTTCATCAGCCGCGGCATCGGCCGCGAGGTGGGCCTCGGGGCCGGCCTCGCCTCGCTGATGTCTTACAGCGTCTTCGAGGCTTCGCTGAACGGCCTTTTCGCCTATTTCGCCAATGCCTGGATCGCCGCGCATCTCGGCATCAACATTCCGTGGCTCTACCTGGCTTTCTTCGCCATCATCCTTGCCGGCATCCTGAGCTATTTCGACGTCAAGATTTCGGTGGCGGTGCTCGGCGTGGCGCTCGTCCTGGAAGTCCTGATGCTCGCCATCTTCGACATCGGCATCTTCACCGCGTCGTCGGGGACCCACATCGAAGGCGAGGCGCTGAACCTCTTTCACGTGTTCACGCCGGTGCCCGCGCAGACCGTCGGCACCGTGCAGATCACCGCCGGCGCGGCGGCGGTCGGCATCTTCATGGCCTTCTGGTCGTGGGTCGGCTTCGAGATGGCGCCGAACTATGCGGAAGAATCGCGCGATCCGAAGCGCATCGTCCCGCTCTCGCTCTATCTCTCCGTGGTCGGGCTCGGGCTCTTCTACATCATCACGAGCTGGGCCGCGGTCTCCGCCTATCCGACGGAAGGCGACATGCTGGCGAAGGCGTTCACCGATTCCGGCAACATGTTCCTCTCGCCGATCCAGGAGCACGTCGGGACCTGGGCAAAAGAGCTGATGAGCCTCCTCATCCTGACGAGCTCGTTTGCCTGCGGCATGGCTTTCCACAACACCGCCGCGCGCTACATCTATTCGCTCGGCCGCGAGGGCGTGCTGCCGGGCGCCGTCGGCCGGACCCATCCGGTCTATCACAGCCCGCACGTAGCCTCGGTGACGCAATCCTGCCTCGCGGCGTTGTGGGTCGTGCTTTTCGCCGCGTTCTACGGCGCCAACGATCCGAACGCGCAGGCTTATCTCGGCGTCTACACGCTCTTTGCCATCCTCGGCACGATGCTGCTTCTTATCCTGCAGGCCGTGGTGTCGATCGCGATCCTGCTCTATTTCCGTCGCCACCACGCGGAAGACGCCGGGCTGTTCTCGACGGTGATCGCGCCGATCATCGCGTTTCTCGCGCAGGTCTATCTCGTCTACCTGCTCATCGTGAACTTGGAGACGTTCGGCGGCACCGGCGGCTTCGGCAGCCACATACCGTGGATCGGTGCGGCAATCATCGTCATCGGCGTCATCTGGGGCATCATTCTCAAAGCGACCGGATCGAAGGCCTACGGCGACATCGGCCACCTCTATATGGACTCCTGAACCCGGACTCCGCCACACTGCCCGAGGCGCCGAGCGAAGCGGCGCCTCGTTGCCGAACAGGCAGGCCACCATGCTGACGTCGATCAAGGGCAAGTCCGTCATCGTCACCGGGGCGAGCAAGGGCATCGGCAAGGGCATCGCCGCGGTCTTTGCGGCGCAAGGCGCCAGGGTGCTCGTCGTCGCGCGGCATCTCGATCAGGCCGAGGCGGCCGCAAAGGCGATCGGCAACGGCGCCTCCGCCTTCGCCGCCGACGTGACCAAGCTCGCCGACATGGAGGCGATGGCCAAGGCTGCTTCCGAACGGCACGGCGGTGTCGACGTGCTCTGCGCCAACGCCGGAATCTTCCCGCAGGCGAAGATCGAGACGATGACCTCCGACGAATGGGACACGGTGCTTGCCACCAACCTCAAGGGAACGTTCCACGCGGTCAAAGCCTCGATCCCCTATTTGAAGGAAAGCGAGGCCGGCCGCATCGTCATCACTTCCTCGATCACCGGGCCGATCACCGGCTATCCGGGCTGGACGCATTACGGCGCCTCGAAGTCGGGGCAGCTCGGATTCCTGCGAACCGCATCGATCGAGCTCGCGAAATACGGCATCACCGTCAACGCCGTCATGCCGGGGAACATCGTGACGGAGGGTCTCGAAGGGCTCGGCGCCGACTATCTCAAGACCATGGCCGCCTCGATCCCGCTGAAGCGGCTCGGCTCGGTCGCGGACATCGGCAACACCGCGCTTTTCCTTGCCTCGAAGGAGGCGGGCTACATCACCGGCCAGACGATCGTCGTCGACGGTGGCCAGACTTTGCCGGAGTCGCTCGAGGCGCTGAACGCGTAAGCGCGCCAACGCAACCCCTGTCCCACCCTCATCCTGAGGTGCGAGGCGCACCAGCGCCGAGCCTCGAAGGGCCATGCGCGTGGGCGCTGCGCCGATGGAAGGCGGCCTCCACCAGCGCCGCGGCCGGTTGCATGACCCTTCGAGGCTCGGGCCCGCCCTGCCGCCCCTCGCGCCTCAGGATGAGGGTGGGACTAAAGGAACCGGCGTCTTGCCCTCTCCCTTCACCCAAACCGCGTGAGATAATCCTCGCACATCGGCGCGGTCTCTTCGGTGTAGCGGACGCCCATGGACTGCGCGAGGTCGGTCTCCGAATGCGAGCCGATCCAGGCGACAAGGAGCATGCGACGGAGCATGATGAAGGTCGTCATCTCGCGCTCCTCCTCCGTCGAAAGCGGCAGCACCTCGCGATAGCCGGCGAGCCAGGCGGCGATCAGCTCCGGCACATGCGGCTCGTGCTCGAAGAAGGAGACCGCCGTCGCCGCGTCATAGAGATGCCAGGAGAAGCCGCAATCGTCGAAATCGATGACCTTCACCTCGTCGCCGTCGATCAGAAGATTCGCGAGGCGCATGTCGCAGTGAATGAGCCCGAAGCGCTCCGGGGCCTTGCCGAAGCGCTTGAGCCGTTCGCCGATCAGGTCGACGGCGCGCCCAAAGAGCTTCGCCTTCGCTGCGTCGATGCCCATGCCGTCGGCCCAGCGGCCCCAATGCGGCCGATCGCCGAGGCTCGTGTCGAAGTCCCAGGTGTGGCGCTCGAAGCCCTGCGGCCGCCGCCAGCCTTCGGAGTGGCGGTGCATGCGAGCGGTGATCTCGCCGAGCACGGTGAATTTTTCCGTCAGGTGGTCGGTCTCGGAAGGCTCCTTGCCCGATTCCCACGCGAAGAGCACGACGTTGCGCGGCACCGCCATGGCGGGGTGTCCGACCGCCTGGATCAGAGCGCCGTCGAGGCCGAGCTCGGGAACCGGCGTGATGACGACGCCGTCGCGTCGGAGCGCCTGCAGCCAGGCAAGCTCGGAGGCGATGGCGTTTTGCGAATGATAGCCTTCGCGGTGGACTCTGAGCGCGAAGGTTCGCTCCGGCCGGGCCGCGTGAACCCTGTAGGTCGCGTTTTCCGAAAGATTGACGAGCTTCGGCGGCTCCGCGGCCTCGATGCCGTATCGGCCAAGCGCGGCGGCGGCAAGCTCGCCGAGGCACGCGAGCTTCTGCTCATGGGAAAGATCGTCGAACCGCATTCGCCCCGCCCGTGAAGCTTGCTATCGTCGATACCCGATGTCGTCGGGCGAACTTGTCACATCCTGGCGGCCGGGCAAGGGGGCGAAATGATCCTGAACGACAGAGTAGCGATCGTGACCGGCGGCGGATCGGGCATCGGTCGCGCCGGCGCCGAGATCATGGCGCGCGAGGGCGCCCGGCTCGTCGTCGCCGACCGCAATGCGGCTTCCGGCGAGGAGACCCAGCGGCGGATCACGCAAGCGGGTGGCAACGCAATTGCCGTCACCACCGACGTGGCGGACGGGGCAGCGCTCGTCCGGCTCGTCGAGCGGGCGATCGAGGCCTTCGGCAGGATCGATATTCTTCACAGCCACGCCGGCATCCAGGTGGAGGGCAATCTTGAGGCCGTCAATTCCGCCGGGATGGATGCGTCGTGGGGCATCAACGTCCGCGCGCATTTCAACCTTGCGCGGCTCGTCATGCCGCATATGCGCCGGCAGGGCGGCGGCTCGATCATCGTCACGTCTTCCAATTCCGGCGTGTTCTACGATCCCGGCATGATCGCCTACGCCACCTCGAAGCACGCGGCGGTCGCGATGGTGAAGCAGATCGCCATCGACTACGGAAAGCACAATGTGCGGATCAACGCGCTTTGTCCGGGCTGGGTCGATACGCCCTTCAACGATCCGTTCACGCGGCAGATGGGCGGACGCGAGGCGCTCCTCGCCTATGTGAAGGAGAAGATACCGCTCGGCCGCTTCGCGAGCGCGGACGAGATCGCCGAGGCGATCCTCTTCCTTGCCTCCGACCGCTCCTCGTTCATGACCGGGCACGCGCTCGTCATCGACGGCGGCGAGTGCATCGCGTGATCTCCATCCGGACGCACCTCAGGATGCGGGTGGGATTCCCGGCCGCGGCTTGCGCGAATGCATCCTGCCGCCTCTCCGCCTGCGAAGCGCGTCGTCGATGGCGGTGACGAGCATGTCGGCGTTGTCGATCGAGAAGCAGAGCGGCGGCCTGATCTTCAAGACATTGCCATGCGGGCCGGCGGCGCCGATCAGGATGCGCTTTTCGCGCAGCGCATTGATGACGCGGGTGGCGATATCGGCGTTCGCCACGCGGCCTCGCGGAGCCCGGCGAAACTCGAGGCCGACATAGAGGCCGGCGCCGCGCACCTCGGCGATTTCCTCGTGGCGCTCGGCGAGCGCTTCCAGTCCACTCTTCAGGTGCGTGCCGACTTTCGCCGCGTTGGCGATCAGGTGCTCGTCTTCGAGCACGTCGAGGACGGCCATGCCGGCGGCCGCGGCGAGCGGGCTTCCCCCGAACGTGTTGAAATAGCCGACGCCGGCGGTGAACGCCTTGAAGAGATCGGGGCCCGCGGCGACGGCGCCGATCGGATAGCCGTTCCCCATCGGCTTACCCATCGTGACCATGTCGGGCGTGATCGCGTGGCGCGCAAAACCCCACATGTGCTTGCCGGTGCGGCCGTAGCCGGGCTGCACCTCGTCGGCGATCACGAGGCCGCCGGCCTTGCGCGCAACCGTGACCGCCGGCGCGAGAAAGCCCGGCGGATCGGCATAGACGCCGTCCGATGAAAAGATGCTGTCGAAGACGAGCGCCGCGAAGCGGATGCCGCTCCGCTCCAAGTCGACGATCGCCGCTTTGACGGCGGCGGCGAAGGCGGCGCCGACCGTCTTGCCGGGGAAGCGGCGCGGATCGGGCGGCGGCACGAAGCGCACATTGGGCGCCGGCGGATGGCCCGGCCGCGAGGAGGGGGATATCTCGACGACGGCGGAGGAATTGCCGTGATAGGCGTTGTCGGTGACGACGAAGCCGCTGCCGCCGGTCGCGGCGCGCGCGACCTGCAGCGCAAGGTCGTTCGAACTCGCTTCCCGTGCAGGTGAAGGCGATGTTGGCGATCGACGCGGGGAGCGTTGCGAGAAGCCGCTCGGCGTAGGCGAGCACGTTCTCGTCGAGATAGCGGGTGTGGATATTCAGAAGCGCCGCCTGCCGGCTGATCGCCTCGACGACGTGCGGGTGGCAATGCCCGACCGAGGGGACGTTGTTGTAGACGTCGAGATAGGCGTTGCCCTTGGCGTCGTACATCCAGGCGCCTTCGGCGCGGACGAAATGCAACGGCCGGTCGTAGAAGAGCATGGAGATCGGGCCGAAGGTCTTGAGGCGGCGGGCGAGCAGGCGTTCGACCGAATCCGTGAGGCCGGAGGATTGTCGCGGGTCGAAGGCGTTGAGCGCCAGGATTGCCTGGCTCGGCGGCGCGGGCGGCGCCTCAGGGCCTCTCCGGCCCTTGGCGGGCGGAATCTTGGAAGTCCCGGCGCGCGCGCTGTTTCTTGATTGCCGCCGCGTCTTATTGCCGCCTGGGTTCATGGCTTTGTGTCGCCCACTTGCGTCCGGGCCGTGACCGGTTGCAGTTGCTATGAAGCCCGAGAATATCCTTCCGGTGTCTGCTATCTTCTGGCCGACAAGCCTCCGACTGTCCATCTCCCCCGGGAACCATGACAAAGAAAACCCTCGACACGAAGCTCGCCGCGATCCGCTCCGGCGCCTACAAGCCGACCGATTTCATCATCGCCGACGCCAAGGACGGCGACATCGGCTTCGGCGCGGCCTCGCCCGGGCCCGATCCGGCCGACCCGACGCGCTTCAAGACGCGTGCCGCGCATCTCGACGCGATCCGCGCGATGACCAAATCCGGCCTTGTCGATATCATGCTTCTGTCGGCGTCGTCGGCCGAGCGGCTCTCGGATGAGGGCCTCTTCAAAAAGAGCAAGGTGACGCCCGCGATACGGCTCAACGACACCACCGACATCTGGTCGGCGCGCGGCGGCCGCTACAAGGAAGAGCCGTCGCGCCATCATCGCACCGCGCGAATCGACCAGGCGACAAAGCACGTCGATCTCGGGCTCTATTCGATCACCTTCTCCAACCAGCGCGACATCGACGCGGAAAACGCCGAAGCCTATTCGGCCTTCCGCGCGGAAGCCGGCGCCCACAAGCTTCGCCACTTCCTCGAGGTCTTCAATCCCGCCTTCGACATTCGGCTGGCGGACAAAGCGGATATCGGCAGCTTCATCAACGACAACATCGTGCGTACGCTCGCGGGCGTCATGCATGAAGACTATCCGCACTTCCTCAAGCTCCAATACAACGGCCCGCGCGCGATGGAGGAGCTTTCGAGCTACGATCCGGGGCGGCTGATCGTCGGCATTCTCGGCGGAAGCAAAGGCACGACGCGCGACACCTTCGAGCTGATCTCGCAAGGCGAGCGCCACGGCGCACGCGTCGCGCTCTTCGGCCGCAAGATCAATCTCGCGGAAGATCCGATCGCGCTGGTCGGCTTGATGCGCGCCGTCGTGGAGCGGGCGATCGGGCCCGAAGAAGCGGTGAAGGTCTATCACGACGGACTGAAGAAGGCCGGCATGAAGCCGACCCTGCCGCTTGCGAAGGACCGGGTGATCACGGAAGCCGCGCTCAAGGCATAGAAGCGGCCGGCCGAGATATCAGTCGCGCGATTTCGCCTGCGCCGCGGCGAAATCGGCGAGATACCGGTCGATCGGGCGAATCGACTCCAGGATCGGCTGAAACACGGCGTCTCTAAGTGCGGCGTAGAATTCTGCCGTCGCGTCCGGCTCGATCACGTGCGCCTTGCGGTCGAGACCGGCAAGGGCCACGCCAAGCGTCGGAAAGATTCCGGCCGCGATGCCGCCGAAGAGGGCTGCGCCGAGCGCCGTCGCCTCGGGCTCGTCGACGACGACGACCGGCCGCCCGAAGGTGTTCGCCTTGATCGCCAGGAAGAGCCGGTTGCGCGCGGTGCCGCCGATCATCCGGATGGTGCCGAGCGGGTCGACGCCGGGAAGGCCGAGCATGCCGTCGAGCATCATGCGCGACTGAAGCGCCACGCCCTCGAGCACCGCGCGGTAGAGCACCTCCGGCGTGGCGGTCTGCGTCAATCCCAGGAAGGCGCCGCGGGCGTTGCTGTCGGGAAAAGGCGGCGGCCCGTTGCCGAAATGCGGGAGGAAGACGACGCCGTGGCTGCCGGGCGGAATCTTGGCGGCCTCCGCGATCAGCTGCTCCTGCGGAAGACCGCCGACGATCGAGCGAAGCCATTCGATCGCGCCACCGGCACTCAGGGTCGATCCGGCGATGAAGGATGAGCTTGCGGTCGGTTTCGATGACGCCCTGGACATAGCCGCGGCGGACTATCGCCGGGTCCGCGAGCGGCTCGGTGGTCGCAAGAACGATCGCCTCGGCAGTGCCGATGCTGTTGATCACCGAGCCGGGCTCGTTCAGTCCGGTCGCGAGCGCGCCGACGATGTGGTCGTGGCCGCCGACGCCGACGATCGGCTTCCCGGCAAGCCCGGTGTCGGAGAGGACGGCGGCGCGCACCGGAGCGAGCGCGGTGCCCGATGGCTTGAGCGGCGCGGGAAATGCCGACGTCACACCGGCGAGGGCAAGGAGCTCGTCCGACCAGCGCCGTTTCCTAATGTCAAAATAGAGCGTGCGCGACGCGAGCATCGGGTCGGTCGCCATCTCGCCGGAGAGGCGGAAGGCGATCCAGTCCGCCATCAACAGGACGCGGCGCGCCTTGGCCATGGCGTCGGGCCAATGCGCGCGCATCCACATCAACTTCGCGAGCGTGAAGATCGGCTCGACGGCGTGGCCGCTGATCTGAAATATGCGCTCGCCCCCGAGCGCTGTCTCGATCGCCCGCGCTTCCGAAGCGGTGCGACGGTCGTACCAGATAATCGACGGCGCGGTCGGGCGGTCGGCCTCGTCGAGGAGGACGCAGCTCTCGCCGATGCTTGCAACGCCGATGCCGGCGACCGGCCGGCCGGCGAGCGCCTTGCCGATCTCCGCGAGGTTGGAGAGAACGGCGTCGTAGATTGCATCCGGGTCGATTTCGCCGCCGGTCTCCAAGACCTTGAGCGGGGTCGGACGCGAGGCGGTGGCAAGGCGTCGGCCACGTGCGTCAAAGGCGATGGCGCGCACCGAGGCGGTGCCGATGTCGACACCGATCAGAACCGCGGGATCGGGGCGGGCTTCCGCAGCAGACGACGGCATCGGCGACAACCTCCCTTTTGCTGCCGGACTGACTGCGCGGCGCTTCGTTGATTGCGGACGGAGCTGCCCGCCTTTCCTTTCGTCAATGCGCGTCCGGCGTCTATCAGGCCGAGGCGCGGAAATCCATTCAAGCGGCAGGTCACTCGCTTTGCGCGGACGGGAAGCGCTATCGTGGGCGGCTCATCGTGCACTATGGACACTCTGATGCCGAGGAAGACGACGACGCGGGACGATGCAGCGCAGGCCAAGTGGACCGCGCTTTCCACCCATCGCATCTGGCTACTCAACGAGGCGACGCGGCTGCTCGAATTCTTCGAGCGCCACAGCATCGATCCGGCCGGCGGCTTCTTCGTGCTCGACGATCAAGGCCGCCCGATCACGAAAAGCGCCGCCACCGGCAAGGCGCCGGCACGTGAGCTCCATGCGACGACACGCATGGTGCATTGCTTCGCGATCGCGCGGCTCATGGGGCGGCCGGGCGCCGAGACGTTCATCGACCACGGCATGGACTTTCTCTGGAACGGCCATCGCGACGCGAAGAACGGCGGCTATTTTTGGGGGATCGGCGAAGACGGCCCGAGCGACGCGAACAAGCTCGCCTATGGCCACGCCTTCGTGCTTCTCGCCGCGTCGAGCGCCAAGGTCGCCGGTCACCCTGACGCCGACCGGCTTCTCGCCGACATAACCGACGTGCTCCGCACGCGGTTCTGGGAGGCGAAGCACGGCGCCTCGGCGGAGGAGTTTGCGACGGACTGGAGCCCGATCAGCCACTATCGCGGCCAGAACGCCAACATGCACCTGACCGAGGCCCTCATGGCAGCGTTCGAGGCGAGCGGCGACACCACCTATCTTGGCATGGCGGAAAGCATCGCGGCCCGCGTGATCGGCAGCCACGCGGCCGAAAACGGCTGGCGCGTCGCCGAGCATTTCGACGAGAACTGGGTGCTCGATCGCGACTATTCCGGCGGCGACGTGTTCCGTCCGGCGGGGACGACGCCGGGCCATTCGCTCGAATGGACGCGGCTTCTGCTGCAGCTCTGGGAACTCGGCGGACGCCGCATCGGCTGGCTCCCCGACGCGGCCAAGGCGCTTTTCGCGCGCGCCGCGGCGGATGGCTGGAACGCCGAAGCGGGCGGCTTCCACTATACGCTCGACTGGGCGGGGAAGCCGCTCCTCAGGAACCGCCTTTGGTGGCCATGCGCGGAAGCGATCGGCGCCGCGCATTTCCTGAACATGATCGACGGCGCCGCCGAATATGAGAATTGGTACCGGCGCATCTGGGATTTCGTCGCCGACGCGCTGATCGATCGGGAGAACGGCGGCTGGCGGCCGCAGGCGCGCGATCCCGATGTGCCGGAGCTTTTTGAAGGCAAGCCCGACATCTACCACGCGCTGCAGGCTTCGCTGATCCCGCTTTTGCCGACCACCGGCTCGATCACGCGCGGTCTTGCGACCGTCGGGATAAGCCTGATGGAGCCTCCTTGCTAGAGCGCGATCGGCGCGATCCAGGGCCTGACGCGGTCACGACGGCTCAGCTCTTCCGCGCGGCAACGAAGCGCGCCGCCGCGCGAAGGACTTCCGCCTTCTCCCCGAAATCGGCGAGCGCCTTCTCCGCCTCGGCGACGAGGCCGGCGAGGCGCCGACGCGCGGCATCGACCCCCCAGAGGCCGACGAGGGTCGCCTTGCCCTTCTCCGAATCCTTGCCGGTCGCCTTGCCGAGCGTGGCCGCATCGGATTCCACGTCGAGGAGGTCGTCGGCGATCTGGAAGGCCTGGCCGAGCATGTGACCATAGGTGCGGAGGGCGTCACGGCCCTTCCTGTCGGCGCGGCCGACGATCGCGCCCATCTCGGCGGAGGCCGTCAGGAGGGCGCCGGTCTTCATCGCCTGAAGTCTCAGGATGTCGGTTTCGTCGAGCGCGAGCGGTGCGCCGTCGGCGGTGAACCGGCCCTCCGCCTGAAGGTCGAGCATCTGTCCGCCGGCCATGCCGCCGATGCCCGATGCACGGCCGAGGGTGGAGACGAGCGCCACGCGGATCGCCGGATCGGGGTCGGTCGCCGCGTCGGCCAAAACGTCGAAGGCGAGCGTCAGAAGCGAGTCGCCGACGAGGATCGCCGTCGCGTCGTCATAGGCGCGGTGCGTGGTCGGACGGCCGCGGCGGAGGTCGTCGTCATCCATCGCCGGGAGGTCGTCGTGCACCAGACTGTAGCAATGGACGAGCTCGACGGAGCAGGCGGCGCGAAGGACGCCCGGCCCCTCGACGCCGAAGAGCCGCGCCGCCTCCACCGCCAGGAACGGGCGAAGTCGCTTGCCGCCGGAAAGCGTCGCGTAGCGCATCGCCTCGATCAGGCGCGCGGGCCGCGCGATCTCGCCGGCTTCGGGCACAGTGGCGAGAAGGGCGGAAAGCGTCTCCTCCACCGCATTTCCGGCAGATCCCATGCGGCTTTCGAACTCTGCGTCGTTCACCTACTCCCCCACGCGCGATAAACATGACACCATGCGCGACCAAATTGGCTTGCGGCAACCCGTATCCGGGCGGTACAGGCGGTTGGCCGGCAATCCGGCCTTCCGACAGTCCGTGTTGCGGTGCAAGCGCTGCGCATCAGATAACCGACCAAGCCGGAGCAATTCCCTAGATGGCAACAGCGGACAAGTCGATCCTGCCCGGCACAGGGAGCGCGTCGGGCTGAATGGCGAGCATTCTTGTCACCGGCGGATGCGGGTTCATCGGCCGTCGTCTCGTTGAAACGCTCGCCGCGCGCGGCGACAAGGTGCGCGTGCTCGATGTCGACACGCCGAAGGAGGCAATTCCCGGGGTCGAATATGTCCGCGGCTCAGTCACCGATCGCGCCCAGTTCGACGCCGCCTTGGGCAGTGTCGATTGCCTCTATCATCTCGCCGGGATCGCGCATCTTTGGCAGGGGGACCCGGCGGATTTCGATCGCGTCAACCATCGCGGGGCGGAGGTGGCGCTTGAGGCCGCCGCGGCGAGGCGGATATCGCGCGTCATCCATTGCTCGACGGAATCGATCCTCTTCCCGAAGCGAGGCAACGGCGGCGCGATCGACGAGTCGGTTGCGCCTCGGCTGGAGGATATGCCCGGCCCCTACACGCGCTCCAAGTATCGCGGCGAGCAGGTGGCGCTTGCAGCCGCCCAGGACGGAATGAACGTCGTGATCGTCAATCCCACCATTCCGATCGGCGCCGGCGACCACAACAGGACGCCACCGTCGGCAATGCTGTCGCTGTTCCTGTCGGGCCGCTCACCTTTCTACCTCGACTGTGTCCTCAACCTCGCCGACGTCCGCGATCTTGCGGAGGGGATCGTCCAGGCGGGCGATCACGGGCGCGCCGGCGAGCGCTACATTCTCGGCGGCGAGAACGTGACGATGCGCGAGCTGTTGGCGGCGATCGGGCGGATTTCCGGGCGGCCGATGCCGCGCTACACCGTCCCGCCGTTCGTCGCCCTGGCGGTCGGCGCGGCCGCCGGGCTGATTGCCGACCACGTGACCGGCAGGCCGCCCGTCGCCACGCGCGAAGCCGTGTTGATCGCGCTTCGTTCGGCACCCTTCAATTGCACCAAGGCGAAGCGGGAACTCGGCTATAGATCGCGCCCGATCGGCGAAGCCCTGAAGGAAGCCATCGAGGCGTCCGAGCGCAACCGCGGAAATCGGCGGTTTTCGATATGAAACTGTCTGCGTTTTGACAAAATAAGGTGGTCACCTCATGCTGGTGGGTTGGCGCGCGGAGGCCGGACGGAACGAATGAGAATTGCCGCGTTGCTTGTCGCCGGGGCAGCCATGACTGCCGTTGCGCATGCGCAGTCTGCGCAGGGGGGCGTGCAGTTTTTGCCGATTCCGGATGTGATGCCGCCGTATCTTTTCGCGCCGCATCCGCTCTCCGGTTCGTTGCTCGAGCCGTTTGTCCCGCGAAAGCCGCACGCGGCGCCGATCGAGCCGGTGCCCGGGCCGGATCCGGTCGTCGTCGCGCACACGGAGGCCGGCGGCGCTTCCCGCGCCGGCTTTCGCCGAGGCGCCCGCCGAGTCGGCCCCGGCCGCCACCGAGCCCGGGGCAAGCACGGGTGAGGGGGGTGCGCCGCCGGCGCCCCCGGCGCCGAAATTCGGCACGGTCACCGTCATCGTCGAGAACGTCGAATCGGACAGCGGGACCGTCGACGTCGCGGTCTGCAACAAGGGGCTGAGCCGCGAGGGTTGCCCCTACTCGCATAAGATTCCGGCCACCCGCGGCTTCGTCGAGACGGAGTTCGACAACATTCCGCCCGGCAGATACGCCGTGGTCAGCTATCACGACGTGAACGGAAACAACCAGTTCGACAAGCTTTTCGGCATGCCGCGCGAGCCCTATGCGCTGAGCAACAATGCCGGCGAAAAGCTGATCCCGACATTCAACGACGCGGCGCTCGCCATCAACCCGGGCGCGAACTCGGTCATCATCCGCCTGCAGCACCTCGGGGGCTGACGGCCGCGGCGCCCGCAAAAACCGCCGCGGCGCCGGTGTCATATTCCGGCCACCCTCCAAAACTTCTTATCTGTCAGTCACTTCGGCAACTCGACGTTAGCCTCGCCGCGTGGCATAGGTGCGGGTGCGAGGAGGCGGGCATCAGGTAGGGGCGACTCGTGTTGCAGAACCCGGCGGATAACCGCTTGCAAGTCATACTGGCGCAGCCGCGCGGCTTCTGCGCGGGCGTGGTGCGCGCAATCGACATCGTCGAGCTGGCGCTGAAGAAATACGGGCCGCCGATCTATGTCCGTCACGAGATCGTGCACAATCGGCACG
This sequence comes from uncultured Alphaproteobacteria bacterium, assembly GCA_963750115.1. Classification (GTDB taxonomy): domain Bacteria; phylum Pseudomonadota; class Alphaproteobacteria; order Rhizobiales; family Afifellaceae; genus DASWJZ01. Next base: position 334,657 of record CAVVPM010000018.1, read on the forward strand.
TGGTCGAGGATCTGATCGCCAAGGGCGCGCATTTCGTCGAGGAACTGAGCGAAGTGCCGGATGGGGCGATCACCATTTTCAGCGCGCACGGCGTGCCGCGCGCGGTCGTCGACGAAGCGCGCGACCGCGGATTGCCGACGCTCGACGCGACCTGCCCGCTGGTCTCCAAGGTGCATAACCAGGGACGGCACTATATCGCGCGCGGGCGCACGCTCATCCTGATCGGCCATGCCGGCCATCCGGAGGTCGAGGGAACGCTCGGGCAGATCGACGGGCCCACATACCTCGTGCAGAACGAGGCGGAGATCACGGCGCTGCCGCTCGCCGAGGACACGCCGATCGCCTACGTGACGCAGACGACGCTCAGCGTCGACGATACGAGCGCGCTGATCGAGGCCTTGAAGCGGCGCTTCAAGGACGTGGTGGGGCCGGAGACGCGCGACATCTGCTACGCCACGCAAAACCGCCAGAGCGCGGTGCGCGACCTCGCCCGGGTCGCCGACCTCATCCTCGTCGTCGGCGCCAAGAACAGCTCGAATTCGAACCGGCTGCGCGAAATTGCCGAAGAATCGGGCGTGCCGGGCTATCTTGTCGCAGACGGCTCCGAGGTGGACCCGGCGTGGCTCGACGGTGTTAAAATAATCGGTCTCACGGCGGGTGCGTCGGCGCCCGAGGTGCTTGTCGAGGACGTGATCGATGCGCTACGGCGCATCGCGCCGGTCGAGGTCTCGACACTCGATGGGATCGAGGAAAGCGTGCGGTTCCGCCTGCCGCTCGAGTTGGAAGAGAACGTCACGGCGCGGGCAAATCGGGCAGCAAGAGGAAGTCGATAGTGGGCATACCGCTTAGGCAAGTCGCAAAAATCGGCAGTTACGTCGTCCGCCAGCATCTCGCCGGGCGCAAACGCTATCCGCTCGTGTTGATGCTTGAGCCGCTGTTCCGTTGCAATCTCGCTTGCGCCGGCTGCGGCAAGATCGACTATCCGGAAGAAATCCTGAACAAGCGCATCTCGGTCAAGGACGCGCTCTATGCGGCCGAGGAGTGCGGGGCGCCGGTCGTCTCGATCGCCGGCGGCGAGCCGCTTATCCACAAGGATCTGCCGGAGATCGTGCGCGGACTGATCGGCCAGGGCCGCTTCGTCATCGTCTGCACCAACGCGATCCTGCTCGAGAAGAAGATCCGCGAATACGAGCCGAGTCCCTATTTCACCTGGTCGATCCATCTCGACGGCGACCGGGAAATGCACGACCGCTCGGTCTGCCGCGAAGGCATCTACGACAAGGCCGTCGCGGCTCTGAAGCTCGCCAAGGAGAAGGGTTTTCGCGCCACCATCAACTGCACGATCTTCAACAACGCCGATGCGCCGCGCGTCGCCGCCTTCCTAGATGCGGTGACGGCGATGGGCGTCGACGGCATCACCTTGTCGCCGGGCTATGCCTACGAGCGCGCACCCGACCAGAAGCATTTCCTGAACCGGCGGGCGACGAAAGAGCTCTTCCGCGGCGTCTTCTCGCGCGGCAAGGGCGGCAAGGCATGGCCCATCAACCAGTCCGGCCTGTTCATCGATTTCCTCGCCGGTAACCAGGAATATCACTGCACGCCGTGGGGAAATCCGACACGCACCGTCTTCGGCTGGCAGCGGCCCTGCTATCTCCTCGGCGAAGGCTACGTGAAGACCTTCAAGGAGCTGATGGAAGACACCGATTGGGATAAATACGGCACCGGAAACTACGAGAAATGCGCCGACTGCATGGTGCATTGCGGTTACGAGGCGAGCGCGGTCTCCGACACGGTCAGGCGGCCGTGGAAAGCCGCGTGGGTGGCGCTGAAGGGGGTCAGGACCGACGGGCCGATGGCGCCGGAGATCTCGCTTACCGATCAGCGGCCGGCCGAATACGTCTTCTCACGCAACGTCGCCGAGAAGCTCGAGGAAATTCGGAAAACCACGCCCAATCCCAAGAAGGTCTCGACAGCGGCTTAAGGCGCGGAAGCTCGCGCGCGCCTCGCCGGCGAGACGGGAGAGCCGCGCAAGCTCGCTCGGCCGGCGAACGAGGTCGGCAAATACCGCAAAGTGATCGATCCCGCCGTCGGGCTTGAGCGCATTGGCGACGACGGCCGGCATCGATCGGTCGGCCGGGTCGCAGACGATCCTGAGCGCGGCGAAGGCGAGGTCGTGCCGCTCGGCGAAGGCCGCCGCGATGTGCGATTCCATGTCGGCGGCGGCGGCGCCCGTCTGCTGCCGCGTCGCCGCCTTGGCAGCCGCGTCGAGGAGCGGCGCATCGACGCCGGCGATGTCGGCGCGCTTTACGGCGATGCCGCCGGCGATGAGCGAGGCGGCAAGCAAATCAGCGAGCCCCGGGTGCGCCGGCCAGTGCTTTCCCTCCGCGACGACGCCGGTCGCCACCACGACGTCGCCGGCAACGAGCTGCGGATCGAGTCCGCCGGCGATCCCGAAAGAGAGGACGGCGCGGCAGCCCGGCGCGACACGCTCGGCGAGCGTTTGCCGCAGCCGCATGGCATTGCCGCCCGAGGCGATCGCGACGAGGCCGGGCCCTTCGGCGAGGCGCATCTCTTTCGCGAGCCCCGTCACCACGAGGATCGGCAGCGGGCTGGGGGGGACGTGCAAATTCATGATCGGATCAAATCCCGAAGGCGACAGTGCGACTGTTGCCGCGTCGAAGGCGCCGGTAGCGGGCCAGCGCCCAAAGCGGGAAGAACTTCGCATAGCCATGATAGCGGAGATAGAAGACGCGCGGGAATCCGACGGCGTTGAATCGCTCCTCCGTCCACAAGCCGTCCGCCCCCTGGTTGGCGGCGAGATAGTTGATGCCGCGCTGCGTCGCCGGGTGCTCGACCTCGCCCGCCGCCATCAGGCCGAGGAGAGCCCAGGCGGTCTGCGACGGCGTCGAGGGCGCCGGCTCGTGGCCGCGATAGTCGAGCTTGTAGCTTGAGCCGTCCTCGCCCCAGCCGCCGTCGGGGTTCTGGATGCGGGCGAGCCAGTCGACCGCCTTCCTGATCGTCGGCGATCCGGGGTCGACGCCGGCGGCGTTCAGCGCGGAGAGCGCCGACCAGGTGCCGTAGAGGTAGTTCATGCCCCAACGTCCGAACCAGCTCCCTTCCTCGTGCTGATCATGCATCAACCATGCCACGCCGCGCGCGAGCGCCGGGCTCGTCGGCGCCTCCTCGTCGAGCTGGGCAAGCATGGAGACGCAGCGGGCGGTCAAGTCCGCGGTCGGCGGGTCGAGCAGCGCGCCGTGGTCGGCAAAGGGGATGTTGTTCAGATATTCAAAGGTGTTGTCGGCGTCGAAAGCCGCCCAGCCCCCGTCGCGGCTCTGCAGGCCGACGACCCATTCGCGGCCGCGCTCGATGGCGTTGTCGAAGCCGGTGTCGCCCCCCTTGCCGGTGCGGGCGCGATGCATGGCCATGACCACGACGGCGGTGTCGTCGAGGTCGGGATAGTGCGGGTTCGCATATTGGAAGGCCCAGCCGCCGGGCCGGACCTCCGGACGCCTGACCGCCCAGTCGCCGGCGACGTCGAGCACCTGTCTCGGCTTCAGCCAGGAAAGCGCCTTCGCCGCCGCGTCCTCCGCTTCGGCCGAGCCGACTTCGAGGAGCGCGTGGGAGGCGAGCCCGGTATCCCAGACCGGCGAGAGGCAGGGCTGGCAATAGGCTTCGTCGTCCTTGACGACGAGCAGGCCGTCTATCGACCGGCGCGCGGTGGCGACGCGCGGATCGTCGGCGGGAACGCCGAGGACGTCGTACATGAGGACGGCATTGACGATCGCGGGGAAAATGGCGCCGAGCCCGTCCTCGCCGTTCAGCCGTTCGTCGACGAAGGCGCGCGCCTTGTCGATCGCGCGGCGCCGGGTGACGCGTGGGAAGAGGGGCTCGACGCGCTTCAGCACGATGTCGATCGCACCGAATATCTGCGACCACGGCGCCTTCTGGTGCGCGCCCTTCGGCCAGGTGCGCACCTTCGCGGGCGGCGTGACGAAGAGCTCCTGAACGTGAACGCCGCGCGCATTCACTGCCTTCGGCTTCAGCGCCTGCAGCACGAAGAGCGGCACCATGACGGTGCGTGCCCAGTAGGAAACCTTGTCGAGGTGAAAGGGGAACCACGCCGGCAGGAGCATGATCTCGACCGGCATGCTCGGCACCGCCCGCCACGGCACCTCGCCGTAAAGCGCAAGGAGCGAGCGCGTGAAGACGTTCGAGCGCGCCGCCCCGCCGCGTGCGAGGATCGCTTCGCGCGCGCGCTTCATGTGCGCGGCGTCGGGGTCGTCGCCGATCATCTTCAGCGCGAAATAGGCCTTCACGCTGGCGCTGATGTCGAGGTCGCCGGCGCGGAAGAGCGGCCATCCGCCGTGGTCCTCCTGGATGCGGCGAAGATAGACGCCGATCTTCCGCTCAAGCTCACGGTCCTCAGGCTCGCCGCGGAAATGGCGGAAGAGCACGTATTCCGCCGGGATCGTGGCATCGGCCTCAAGCTCGAAGCACCAATGGCCGTCGTCCTTGCGCAAGCCAAGGAGCGCGTCCGTCGCAGAGGCGACGCGCCGGTCGAGCTCGTCGAGCGTCAGCCCGGCGGCCACGGCCGCGCGCCCCTTGTCGAAGGCCAAGACCTCACCCTTCATGCGGCTCTCCGCGGCGCGCCTGTCTTCGTCGGCATGCGCTCCAGGGTCGCGGCTGCCGTCCGCCCGGAGCGAATCGAGCCTTCGATCGTCGCCGGGAGGCCGGTGTCCGTCCAGTCGCCGGCAAGAACGAGGTTCGAATAGCGCGTCCGCGCCGCCGGCCGCCGCGCCGCTTCAGCCGGCGTCGCCGCGAAGGTCGCCCGGCGCTCGCGCACGATCTGCCAATGGGGAAGCTCTGCGGCAAGCCCGGTCAGATGCGCGACCTCGCCCCAGATCGTCTCGGCCAGCGCCTGGCGCGGCTCGTCCATCAGCCGGTCGGCGCAGCTGATCGTCACGGAAAGCCGATCCGGGTAAGCGAAGAGCCATTCCGTGAGGCCGTTCACGATGCCGAGGATGAGTGGCTGATCCGCGGGCGGCGTCACCGCGAAGTGGGCGTTGACGATCGCATGGAAGGCATCCGGCACGGTAAGGCCGGGCAGCAGCGCGCGCGCGACGACGGGCGGCACGGCAAGCACGATCTGGTCGGCTGGGCCGAGAGGTATCTCTCCCTCGCCGAAGAGAAGCGTCGCGGCGCGCTCGCCGTCGAACGCGATCTCGCGCAGCGAGCGGCTGAAGTTCACCGCGGCGCCGCGGCCGCGAAGATAGGCGAGCGCCGGATCGATGAAGGCGGCTGAGAGCCCGCCGGTCGCGACCATCGGGTGGCAGGCCTGCCCCCCGGCGGCGAGCGTCTCGCGGAGCACCTGGGCGGCAAGCCGCGCGTCGGCCTCGGCCGGCTCGGTATTGAGCGCGGCGAGGAGCACCGGCCGCCACAGGCGATCGTAAAGCGCGCCCCCGCACGCCATGGCGTTGCCGACGGTGGCGGATGCCCGCGCGCGCAACACGCCGAGCGGCGCGAGATAGTCGTGGACGCGCGTTCCCGGCACGCGGCGGCGCGCGTCGAAAATCCACCATGGGAGACGGCCGTCGTTCGGTCGAAGCGTCCAGCGCTCGCCGGTCTTCAGATCGACGAACGGGAACGCCGCCTCGGCCGCTTCCGTCATGGCGGGGAGCCCGCCGATCTTGCGGAGATAGGAAAGCGCGGCGCGATTGCCGGAAAGGAGGAGATGGTTGCCGTTGTCGATTTCGAGGTCGATGACGGAATCGTAGTAGGTGCGGCAGCGACCGCCGGCGAATTTGGCCGCTTCGTGCACGGCGACGGTGCGGCCGGCGTCCGCCAGCTCGATTGCGGCCGACAGACCGGAAAGCCCGGCTCCGATGACATGGACGACACCCGCCATCAGACGATCCAATACCAGAGCATCGCCCAGAGCACGCGGAGCTTGTTGGTTCGCACCGGCGCGCGCGGCGCGGCGAAGCCGCGCAGAAGGAGGCGGGCGAGGATGTCGCGATAGGCGACCTCCATCAGGCGCGGCGCGCGCACCGCACGGCGCGGGCACGCGGCCATGATGCGGTCGGCTTCGGCAAAGTGGTCGGCGGCGCGCGCGGCGACTTCGCGGCAGGCCGCGTCGAGATTCGCTTCGTCGAGGATCGCCTCGGGCGAACGGCCGGCGGTCTCGATCCCGGCGGCGGCAAGCGCTTCGCGCGGCAGGTAGAGCCGTCCCATCTCGGCGTCCTCGTCGAGGTCGCGCAGGATGTTGGTCAGTTGCAGGGCGCGACCGAGATGGTGCGCGAGCGCGTCGCCGGCAATCGGTTCGACGCCGAAGACGCGGACGGAGAGGCGGCCGACGGCGCTTGCCACGCGGTCGCAGTAGAGATCGAGCGTCGCCCAGTCGGGCGCGCGCATGTCGGCTTCGATATCCATGCGCATGCCGTCGATCACCGCGTGGTAGTCGGCGCGCCGCAATCCGAAGCGGCGGGTCGGCACTTCGAGGCCGACGGTCAGAGGCGACGGCAGGCCGTCGAACAAGGCGTCGATGTCGGTGCGCCAGCGGTCGAGCGCGGCGCGGCGCGGTTCGCGCGGGCCGGCCGCATCGGCGATGTCGTCGACCGCGCGACAGAAGGCGTAGATCGCATACATGCCCTCGCGCTGTTCGCGCGGCAGGATGCGCATGGCAAGGTAGAATGAGCTGCCGGCAGCCGGCAGCGTCGGCGCGGCTTCGCGCTCCGCCGTCGTCGGCGCGCTGCTCGCGATCGTCATCAGCGTCCGCGCGTCCCGGCGGCAAGCGGTCGGAAGCGCAGCCGCACGAAAGGCCGGCGGAGGAGGGCGCCGGCGGCGGCGGTGAGCGCGATCAGGAGGAAGCCGGCCTTGCCGTGATGCACCTTGTCGGCGAGCGGATCGCGATGTCTGAGCCCCTCCGCAAGGGCCAAAGCGAGGCGGCGAATGGCGGCGATCTCAAGCGCGAGACGCGTATCGGCGACCGAGTCGGCGAGCCCGGCGCCGTCGCCGAGCAGGCCGAGCGAGCGCTGGGCGAGTTCGGCGATCGTTGCCTTGAGCCCGGGGCTCGCATGCGACGCGTTCAGATCCTCCACGCGCGCGCCGTGCTCTGCGAGCGCGTCGAGCGGAACGTAGACGCGATCGAGATTGCGGTAGTCCGCCGCGCAGTCCTGCAGGTGATTGATGACCTGCAGCGCGGCGCAGATCGCATCCGACGCCGGCCACGTCGCCTGCGGCTTCTCACCGTGCACATCGAGGACGAAGCGCCCGACCGGCATCGCGGACAGGCTGCAATAGTGCATGAGGTCGCGCCAGTCGGCGTAACGGCCCTTCTCCGCGTCCATGCGGAAGGCGGCAAGGAGATCGAGTGCGTGGCGCGGGCTCAAGCCGCGTTCGGCGAGCGCGTGCTTCAACGGCTCGGCCTCCGGATCGGAGGGGCCGCGCCCGGTCAGCGCGGCGTCGAGCCGGTCGAGGAGGTCGAGCTTTTCCTGCGGCTTGAGCCGCGGATGGTCGGCGATGTCGTCGGCGGCGCGCACGAAGCGGTAGAAGGCGAGGATCGGCGCGCGATGCCGCGCCTGAATGAAGTGCGAAGCGACGGGAAAGTTCTCGTCGCGATGCGTCTTGCCCGAACGCGCCTCGGTTGCCGTGATCATCCGCCGAGCGCCCTTCCGGCGGAGGCGGGTGCCGCATGAAAGCGGCCCTTCCAGGAGCCGCCGCGACCGCGCCAGTGCTGGATCGCCGACTCAAGCGTGAAGGCGGTGTAGAACGCGGCGATCGCCGGCAGCACGATTCCCCAGAGCGGCAGGCGGCGATAGAGCCGCAATATCGGCTGGAAGGCGAGCGCCATTGCCAGCCAGGCCGCCGCGCCGAAGGCGCGCGTCAGCCCGCCGCCGAAGAGCGCCAGAAGCGGCGGCGTGAGATAGGTAAGCAGCATGCCGGAAAGCGTGCCGAGGAGCCGGAGCGGTGAATAGCGGAGCTCGGCATAAGCGGAGCGCGTGACCATGCGGCCGATGTCGTCGATGCGCGGATAGGCCCTGACGCTGACCACGCGCTCCGTCAGACCGAGCCAGATCGGGCCTTGCTTCTTCATGAGCGCCGCGAGCGCGCAGTCGTCGATCAACGCGCTTTTGATCGCCTGAAGGCCGCCGGCGTCGGCAAGCGTCTGGCGGCGGACGAGCATGCATCCTCCTGCCGCGGCGGCGATCCGGCGGTCGGGATCGTTCACCCAGGCGAAGGGGTAGAGCTTGGCGAAGAAGAAGATGAAGGCCGGGACGAGCAGCCGCTCGGCAAAGCTCTCGCAACGCAGCTTCACCATCAGCGAGGTCAGCACCGTGCCGCGCGAGACGGCCCGCTCGACGAGGCGCCTGACGGCGTCGGGCGCGCGATAGGCGATGTCGGCGTCGGTGAAGAGCACGAAGTCCGACGGCTCCGCCCGATCGGCGACGTGGCGGAAGCCGCGGTCGAGCGCGAAGAGCTTGCCGGTCCAGCCGCTCGGCGGCGCGGACCCGCGGAGCACGGTCAGGCGATCGGAGGCATTCGCCGCTTTTGCCGCGGCGCGGGCGGCTTCCGCTGTCCCGTCAGCGCTCTGATCGTCGACGAGAACGATGCGGAAGCGTCCCGGATAGTCCTGCGCGAAGAGCGAGCCGATGCACGTTTGGATGACATCGGCCTCGTCGCGGGCCGGGACGATGGCGGTCACCGACGGCCAGGCGTCCATAGGCCGACGCTCTCGCCCGACGAGATCGTCGTCCCGCTCCGCGCCGCGCCAGAAGTATCCCCGGCCGACGAGAAGATAGAGCCAGACCGCCAAGGCGGCGACAGCGACAAGTTCGGCGCTCAAGGGAGGATACCTGTTGTCATCGCTCGCAGGTCACCCGATGTTGGAAGCCGCTCCGCCGCTTCCAAGCGCGTGGCGAAGCCGCGTTCAAGCGCGTCGCGTTCTCAGATTGCTCGCATCCTGCTGTAGAACCTCGAACACCTTGGCGATGATCGCCGCGGAATCGAGCCCTGCCTTTTGATACATACGCTCCGGCTTGTCGTGGTCGATGAAGACGTCCGGCAGCACCAAGGAACGCACCTTCAAGCCTTGGTCGAGCGCGCCGCGCTCGGCGAGAAGCTGCACGACATGGCTGCCGAAGCCGCCGATCGAGCCTTCCTCGATCGTGATCAGGAGCTCGTGCTCGCGACCGAGGCGAAGCAGCATCTCTTCGTCGAGAGGCTTCATGAAACGCGCATCGGCGACGGTCGTCGAGAGGCCGCGCGCGTCGAGATCCTCGGCCGCCTTCAAGGCTTCGGCAAGGCGCGTGCCGAGCGAGAGAAGGGCGACCCGCGTTCCTTCGCGGACGATGCGGCCGCGGCCGATCTCAAGCGGCACGCCGACAGCCGGCATATCGACGCCGACGCCCTCGCCGCGCGGATAGCGGAGCGCGATCGGTCCGCCGTCATGCGCGACCGCGGTCGCCACCATGTGCACGAGATCGGCCTCGTCGGCGGCCGCCATGACGACGAAGTTCGGCAGGCAGCCGAGATAGGCGAGATCGAACGAGCCGGCGTGCGTCGGTCCGTCAGCGCCGACAAGGCCGGCGCGGTCAAGCGCGAAGCGCACCGGCAGGTTCTGCACCGCCACGTCGTGCACGACCTGGTCATAGGCGCGCTGCAGGAACGTCGAGTAGATGGCGCAGAAGGGCTTGTAGCCTTCGCTCGCCATGCCGGCGGCAAAGGTGACGGCGTGCTGCTCGGCAATGCCGACATCGAAGGCACGCGCGGGAAAGCGCTTGGCAAAGAGGTCGACGCCGGTGCCGGAAGGCATGGCGGCGGTGATGGCGACGACCTTCTCGTCCTTCTCCGCCTCCTTGATGAGACTCTCGCCGAACACCTTGGTGTAGGCGGGCGCGTTCGCTTTCGGCTTCGCCTGCGCGCCGGTGATCACATCGAAGGCGACGACGCCGTGGTACTTGTCGGCCGAGTTCTCGGCCGGCGCGTAGCCCTTACCCTTCTGCGTCCTGACGTGAACGATGATCGGGCCGTTCTCGGCGTCACGCACGTTCTGCAGAACCGGCAGAAGATGGTTCAGGTTATGGCCATCGATCGGGCCGATATAATAGAAGCCGAGCTCCTCGAAGAGCGTGCCGCCGGTGACCATGCCGCGGGCGAATTCCTCCGCCCTGACGGCGCCGACCTCAAGCGCCTTCGGCAGATGTTTCGCGAGCTGCTTGCCGATCTCGCGGAGCGAGCGGTAGGTGCGGCCGGAGAAAAGGCGCGCGAGATACGCCGCCATGGCCCCGACGGGCGGCGCGATCGACATATTGTTGTCGTTCAGGACGACGATCAGCCGCGAGTGCATGGCACCGGCATTGTTCAGCGCCTCGTAGGCCATGCCCGCCGACATCGCGCCGTCGCCGATCACCGCGATGACGTTGTTCCTGCCGCCGGAGAGATCGCGCGCCGTCGCCATCCCGAGCCCGGCCGAAATCGAGGTCGAGGAATGCGCCGCGCCAAAGGGGTCGTACTCGCTCTCGGTCCGCTTGGTGAAGCCGGAGAGGCCGTTCCCCTGCCGGAGCGTGCGGATGCGGTCGCGGCGACCGGTCAGGATTTTGTGCGGATAGGCCTGATGACCGACGTCCCAGATCAGGCGGTCGCGCGGCGTGTCGAAGACGTAGTGGAGCGCAACCGTCAGCTCGACGACGCCGAGGCCGGCACCGAGATGGCCGCCGGTGACCGACACCGCGTCGATGGTCTCGGCACGCAACTCCTCCGCGACCTGCGCCAGGTCCTGGGCAGGCAGCCGGCGGAGGTCGTCGGGCGAGCGAATGGTATCAAGAAGGGGGGTCGAAACGGACATCTCTCTAACTCGCGGAGCAAACGTGTGTTGTCAAATGCCAAGTGTCCAGGCTCGAAGCAGCTCCTCGCCCGAGGCCTCAAGCCAACCCAAACCTCCCGCCGCCGGCCGACCATGACGCCAATCCAGGGGGTTGGGAAGTGCCTGGAGGCCACACCGTAAACGCCTGTGCTTTCGTGGCCTAAGGCCCGGACTCCCGGGCTTTTCGCAGTGCCTGAACGGGCGAGGGGCACGCCTGGTTGCGTCGGAACCGGCCGCAGCGGGCGAGAATGACGCGATTCCGGCGGCTTTGGGCCGGCGTGCGGCGTCTTGCCCTTACCCAGCCGATGCGGCCCTTGGCGGCGTTCAATTTGCGTTACGCTCGGTATCGCTTGCCTTGAAGCCGCTTCAGCCCGTGGGCGATGGGGGCTCGACCGGCGTGTTCCAGATGTCCTCGGCGTATTCCCGGATCGTGCGGTCGGAGGAAAACCACGCCATATGCGCGATATTGCGGATCGCGGCCGCCCACCAGCTCTTTGGGCTCTGCCAGAGCGCCTCCACGCGCCGCTGGGTCTCGTAATAAGCGTCGAAGTCCGCGGTCACCATGAAGCGGTCGTGATGATAGAGCGCGTCGACGATCGGGGTGTAGCGGCCGCGCTCGTCAGGCGAGAAGGTGCCGTCGGACAACGCCTCCATCACCCATTTCAGGGCCGGGGACGAGGCGATGACGGCGGCGGAATCGAAACCGCGGCGGGTGCGTTCGCGCACCTCTTCCGCCTGCAGCCCGAAGATGAAGATGTCGTCGGCGCCGACGCGCTCGCGGATCTCGACGTTGGCGCCGTCGAGCGTGCCGATCGTCAGTGCGCCGTTCAGCGCAAGCTTCATGTTGCCGGTGCCCGAGGCTTCCATGCCGGCGGTTGAAATCTGCTCGGAGAGATCGGCGGCGGGGATGATCACTTCGGCAAGGCTCACATTGTAGTTCGGCATGAACGCGACTTTTAGAAGATCGCGGATGGTCGGATCGTTGTTGACCACGTCGGCGATGTCGTTGGCGAGCCGGATGATGAGCTTCGCCTGCCGATAGGTGGCGGCCGCCTTGCCGCCGAAGATCTTCACCCGCGGCGTCCAGTCGGCGCCCGGGTCGGCGCGTATCGCGTCGTAGAGCGCTATCGTCTCGAGCAGGTTCAGGAGCTGGCGCTTGTATTCATGGATGCGCTTGATCTGCACGTCGAAGAGCGCGCGCGGATTGACGCGGATGTCGTTGGTCGCGCCGATCACGCGCGCGAGCGCCACCTTGTTCGCGTGGCGGATGTCGGCGACTTCTTCCTGCACCGCGGGATCGTCGGCGTATTCGGCGAAGCGCGCTATTCCGTCCGGATCGCTCAGAATGCCCTCGCCGCAGATGTCGACGAGCAGCGCCGTCAGGCGCGGGTTCGCCCGCTGCAGCCAGCGGCGGAAAGTGATGCCGTTGGTCTTGTTGACGATACGGTCCGGATAGAGGCGATGCAGGTCCTTGAACACGGTGCGGCGCATCAGCTCCGTGTGCAGCCCCGAGACGCCGTTCACGCGGTGCGAGCCGAGGAAGGCGAGATGGCCCATGCGAACGTGCCGGCCGCGGTGCTCGTCGATCAGCGACAACGCCGCGAGCTCCTCGTCCGACACGTCCTTGATCCGGATGCTGTCGAGGTGGTGGGCGTTGATCAGATAGATGATCTGCATGTGGCGCGGCAGCATGCGTTCGAAAAGCGGCACCGACCAGGTTTCGAGCGCCTCCGGCAGCAGCGTGTGGTTGGTGTAGGAGAGCGTGCGGACGGTGATGTCCCAGGCCTCGTCCCATTCGATGCCGCGAACGTCGACGAGCATGCGCATCAGCTCGGCGACGGCGATCGAGGGATGCGTGTCGTTGAGCTGGATCGCGGCCTTGTCGGGAAGCGAGCGGATGTCGCCGTAGATATGAAGGTGGCGGGCGACGAGATCCTGGAGCGAGGCGGACACGAAGAAGTATTCCTGCCTGAGCCGAAGCTCCTGGCCGGCCGGGGTCTCGTCGCTCGGATAGAGTATCTTGGAGATCGTCTCGGCGCGCGCCTGCTCGGTCAGCGCCGCGACGTGATCGCCGGCGTTGAAGACGTCGAGGCGGAGCGGATCGACCGCGCGCGCCGACCAGAGGCGGAGCGGGTTGACGTGGCGGCCCTTCCAGCCGACGACGGCGGTATCGTAGGCGACGGCCTGCACGATCTCGCCCGGATGCCAGACGGAGCGCGAGCCGCCGGCCGAAAGCACCGTCGTCTCGACGAAGCCGCCGAAGCCGATGTCGTAGGTCACCTCGGGGCGCTCGAACTCCCAGGGATTGCCGAAGGAAAGCCAGTTCTCCGGATATTCCTGCTGGGCCCCGTCCTTGATGACCTGGCGGAAGAGCCCGTGGTCGTAGCGGATGCCGTAGCCGACCGCCGGTATGCCGAGCGTCGCCATGCTTTCCATGAAGCAGGCGGCAAGCCGCCCGAGGCCGCCATTGCCGAGCGCAGCGTCGGGCTCGGCGGCGAACATGTCGCCGACGTCGACGCCGAGGTCGCCGAGCGCGGCTTTGAAGGCGTCCGTCAGCTCAAGGTTGTTCAAGACCTCGCCGAGCAGGCGGCCGATCAGGAATTCGAGCGAGAGATAGTAGACGCGCTTCCTGTTCTCGACGCGCATGCGGCGGGTGGTTTCCGCCCAATGGTGGACGATGCGGTCGCGCGCCGTCAGCGCGGCGGCGACGAACCAGTCGCGATCGCTCGCGTCGGTCGGGCTCTTGCCCGAATTCAACGTAAGCTTGGCGAGGATCGTCTCCCTGACCGCGGCAATCTCTTCCTCGCTCGGCGGCTCGCGGAGGGAGAGGGCACGCTTCTCCGACCCGTCGCCGTTCATCTTGCTGATGCGCTTATCCATGGCGCGCGCTTTCTACCCCGTACGCATTGCCCGTCCAAAGCGCGATATGCCGAATATTTAGTCAGCACAACGCGGCTGCGGCCGGAATTGCGTTTCATCGGCGCGGGGAAATCCGATCGCCGGGACTTTCGATGCAAGGCACGTGCCGGGGGGAGCAAATGTCGGGATCGGACCACTAGTGGGGCGCGACCTTTCGTCTGGCGCCCTCCGCCTCGATGATCTGCAGGAGATCCGGCTGGCGCGCGGCAAGCCCACGGAACTCGATCACGTCAAGACGCAGGAGCCGGGTCGGCACGACGGCCACCACCGTGGCGTTCCGCGGCTCGCCGCTGATCAGCGCCGCCTCGCCGAAGAACTGGCCGGGCTTCAGCCTGATGCGCGCCGGCCCGGCGCGAACCTCCGCCTCGCCCTCGGCGATGAAGAACATGCTGTCGCCCGGCTCGCCCTGCCGGACGATCGCCGAATCGGCGGGGCAAGTGTGAACCTTGAGCAGGCGGGCGATCTCGGCGAGCGCCGAGGCGCCGAGATTGCGGAAGAGCGGCAGCCGCACGACGAGATCCCAGCTCTGCAAGAACTCCTCGCGCTTCAGCTCGGCGGCAAAGCCGCTCGCGAGGATGCCGGCCCACAATGCGAAGAGGCCGATGCCGGCGACCATCACGCCGCCGCCGAGGAGACGGCCTAGCGAAAGATGCCGGTATCTTGTCGCCGTAGCCCGTCGTGGTGATCGTGGTGACCGCCCACCAGAGCGCCGCGGGCACGCTGCCGAAGGCGTCCGGCTGGACGTTGCGCTCCACGACATAGGCGATCGTCGCGGCGAAGAGCACCACGACGATGAAGGCCATCGTGACGCTCAAAAGCGGCTGACGCTCGTTGCGGATGACGCGCCACAAAAGCGCGAAGGCGGGGTTCATGCGAATCAGCTTCAGCGTCCAGAAGACGCCGAGAAGCCGCGCGTTCGTAGCCGGCATGCCGGCAAGAAGCGCCAGCGGGACTGGAAGCGCCGCGAGGAGCTCGATCACGGCGTGGCCGGAAAGCGCAAAGGCCCGGCGATCCGCCGCGGCGCGGAGCTTGACGCCGTAGATGCCGGCGAAGACCAGCGCCACGGCGAGGCATGCGAGCGTCAAAAGCCGATCATAGAGCGGGGCGAGCCCGGGGAGCGTGCCGACGAGGAGCGCCGCGACGCCGATGACGACCAGAATCCGCTCGACCGTCTCGCCGCTGCCGAACCTTGCAAACAGCCTGGCGAAGCCGGGCCTGACCGGCCCTCTCCGAGGAGGAATTTTCTGCCCCGACCATGGCGCCCAGCCTCAAAGGCCTGATTGTGACATTATGTGGCTCGCCACCGGCGCCTTGTCATTGGATTTCACGTCTTTGCGCCTGTGTGCAAGGGCCGACGAGGCCGAGACGCTCGCGCAGCATCCAGCGGCTTGTCATCAGGACGGCGACGACGGCAAGGCCGGAGGCAAGCCCGATCCAGATGCCGGCACCGCCGAAGCCCGAACCGGAAAGGCGAGCAGCGCGCCGAGCGGCAGTCCGATCCCCCAATAGCCAAGCGCCGCGAAGAGCATCGGCACGCGCGTGTCGTGAAGCCCCCTCAGCATGCCGGAGCCGACCGCCTGGGCGCCGTCGACGAGCTGAAAGACCGCGGCAATGGCGAGGAGCGTGACCGCGAGGCTCACGACCGGCTGGTTCGCCGGATCCGCCTGATTGAGGAAGGCGCCGATCAGAAGGTGCGGCGCGAAGAGCATCAGGCTTGCGGTGAACGCCATGAAACCGACACCCATTGCATACGCCGTCCAGCCGGCGCGCCGGATCGCGTCGCGGTCGCCGGCGCCGTAGGCGCGGCCGACACGCACGGTGACCGCCTGGCCGAAGCCGAGCGGCACCATGAAGGTGACCGAGGCGATCTGGATCGCGATCGAATGCGCGGCGAGCGCGGTCTCGCCGATCAGGCCCATCAGGATGACGGCGGCGTTGAAGATCGAGACCTCGAAGACGAGCGTCGCCGCGATCGGCAGGCCGAGCGCCCATAGCTGGCGGAAGCGCTGCCAGTCGGGTCGCCAGAAGCGGCCGAAGATGATGATAGCGGCGGAACTTGCGATCGAAGACTGCGACCGCCGCCAGCACGCGCGAACATGAGCAGTCGACGACACGGTCGTGGCGATGCCGGCGCCGAAAAGCTCCAGCCGCGGAAAGCCGAGGTGACCGAAGATCAGGCACCAGGCGGCGAGGGCGTTGGCGATGAAGCCGATGGTCGCCGGCCGACAGTCCCCAGATCGGGCGCTCGACCGCGGCGATGAAGTTGCGCATCGCGATGTAGCCGAGGAAGGGCAGGTAGGACCATTGAAGCGTCGACATGTAGCGCGCGGCAGCGGCCGCGATGTCCGGCTTCTGGCCGAGGGCGAGGATAGATCGGCTCGGCGAACCAGAGGATCGCCCAGACGGGAAGCGCGATCGCGATCACGCTCCACAGGCCCTGGCGGACGGTGCGCCTGACCTCGCGCACCGAGTAGAGCCGGATGCCGCGCTCGCGCGCCACCATCGGCGCGACTGCGGAGACGACGCCGATCCCGAAGATGACGAAGAAGAAGAGCAGCGTCGCGCCGAGCACGGCTGCGGCAAGCGCGTCCGGTCCGAGCCGGCCCAGCATGATGACGTCGGTCGTGGTCAGCGCGATCTGCAGGAGATTGGTCAAGATGATCGGCCACGAAAGCGCGAGCGTGGCGCGGACCTCGTCCAGCCACGCCCGTCGCCTGCCGGCGCTGCGGAGGGCGAGATCGCTCATGCGGCCGAGCTTCTAGTGAGAATGGGACGCGACCGCCATGGGGCGCGACAACCGGCGGGGGTGAATTCCCCGGCGATCTCGCCTATGTCCTTGCATCCTGGAGGACAATGATGCTTGGTGCGCTGCGCGACTTCATCCGCCGGCTGGGCGAGGATGACTACGCCGGCCATTTCGCCCCCGACGATACGCGGCTCGCGCTTGCGGCGCTGCTTGTGCATCTCATGTCCATCGACGGGGTGAGACCGCGAACGAACGCGGCGAAGCTGCGCGAGCTCCTGGCGAGGAATTTCGGGCTCTCCGGCGGCGATCTCGACCTTCTGATCGGCGACGCCGTCGCAGCCGAGCGCGAGGCGGTCGATCTCTACCGCTTCACCAGCGTGCTGAAGCGCCATATGAGCGAGGACGAGCGCATCCGGGTGATCGAGAATCTCTGGGAGATCGCCTACGCGGACGGTGAGAGCCACGAATTCGAGGAGAATCTCGTCTGGCGCGTGGCCGAGCTCCTCGCGCGTCAACCGGCGCGACCGGATCGCCATGAAGCGCCTCGTGGCGGAAAATAATTCGAGCGGCGACGGGAATGCCGACTGAATTCCTCTGTTGCAGCGGCGGGGAGAATCCCGGCACTTTTTGAGCCATGCCCTCCGACATCCGCCGCTCCGCAAGATCCTGATCGTTCTTCACCAGGAGCATTCGAGCCCGGGCAAGCTCGGCCAGATGCTCAAGGCGAAGGGTTTTCAGCTCGACATCCGCAAGCCGCGCTTCGGCGACCCGCTTCCGGAGACGATGGAAGAGCACGCCGGCGCGATCATCTTCGGCGGGCCGATGAGCGCCAACGACCCGGACGAATTCCTGCGGCCGGGAGACGGACTGGATCGGGGTCACGCTGAAAGAGGGAGCGCCGTTTCTCGGCGTCTGTCTCGGCGCGCAGATGCTGGTGAAGCATCTCGGCGGCAACGTCATGGCGCATTGCGACGGCTGCGCGGAGGTCGGCTTCTACCGGCTCGAGGCGACGGACGAGGGCCGCCGGCTCGGCGCGTGGCCGGAGATGGTCTATCAATGGCATCGCGAAGGCTTCGACCTGCCGTCGGGCGCGACGTTGCTCGCCCGCGGCGACGTTTTCGAGAACCAGGCCTTCTCGGTGGACGACACCGCTTTCGGCATCCAGTTCCACAGCGAGCTCACCTACGCCATGGCGTGCCGCTGGACCGTGCACGGCGCGAGACGGTTCGACCTGCCGAAGGCGCAGTCGCGGTCTGAGCACATGGCCGGCTGGTTCCGCTACGACCCGCCGATGCGCGCGTGGCTGTGGAGCTTCCTCGACATCTGGCTCGCGCAGGACAAGCGCGAGGCGAAGGCGCAGCGCGCGGCGTGAGCCGCGCTCCCTTCTTCGCGGAGCCGCGGGGCGACAATCGTCAGTCGCTCTGAGCCGCGAAGACCGTCTTCTCGATCCAGTCGAGCGCTCCTTCGACCGTCGCGACCGTCGGCCCTGCCGGCGGCTCCGGCCGCTCGACCAGCACGACCGGGAGGCCGAGCCTGCGCGCCGCGACGATCTTGGCGCCGGCGCGGCCGCCGGAATCCTTCGACACGATCCAGCCGATCCGGTGCTCCGGAAAGAGCGCGGCCTCGGCCTCCGGGTCGGTCGGCGGGCGGCCGAGGATCAGTTCGCCCTGCGGCAGCGCCTCGCCGGCGGCGGGCGGCTCGATCATGCGGACGAGGCACCAGAGATCGGCCCGCGCCGCGAATGGCGCAGCTCGCGCCTTCCGGCTGCGAGGAAGACGCGCGCGCCCTTCGGGCAGCGCCGCCGCCGCCGCCTCCATGTCCGCGACCGGCACGAAGCGGTCGTGCCGCCGTCCGCTCGAAAGGCGGGCGCACGCAGCTTTACACGCGGCGTCTGCGGCATTCTCCGCCGCCTCGGCGGCGTGGCGCGGCGATCTGCGCGGCGAAGGGATGCGTCGCGTCGACGAGCGCGTCGTAGCGCTCGTCCTTCAGGAACGCGGCGAGCCCGTCCGGTCCGCCGAAGCCGCCGCGCCGCACCCGTCCTGTGCCCGACGTTCGGGAGCCGCGTCAGCCCGGCGAGCGAGGTGACGGTCTCCAGCCGGTCGTCGCCGGCAAGCCGTGCGGCAAGCTCCGCCGCCTCCGCCGTGCCGCCGAGGATCAGAAGCCTAGCCATGGCCGCTCTCCGCCAGGATTCGCCGTCGCGGCCGACGATGAGCACGTTGACCGCGACCGGCGCCGTCGCCGAGCGACGGCCTTGGCGGATTCGCGCGCGCGCTGCGGCGACGAGCGCGGGCAAGCGGCAAGCCCTCCCGCTCGGCAAGCGCCAGCGCTTCCGCCGCGGTGTTCGCCTGCGCGATTGTCGCCGCGAGCGCTGTCGTCGCCGCCGGCGTCCTGCGCGATCGCCGGCGAGGAAGTCGCGGTCGACCTCGGAGCGCGACGAATGCAGGTCGAGCGCGCCTTGCGCGAGCTTCGTCAGCTTGGCGAAGCCGCCGGCGATGGTGAGCGTTCGGCACCGGATGGTCGCGCAGATATTTGAGCAGCCCGCCGGCGAAATCGCCCATGTCGAGCAGCGCGATGTCGGGAAGGCCGTAGCGCGCTCTTGCACCGCTGCCTCCGAGGTGCTGCCGGTCGAGCCCGCGACATGCGTGACGCCGGCGGCGCGCGCGACGTCGATGCCGCGGTGGATCGAGTGGATCCAGGCGGCGCAGGAGAAGGGGACGACGATCCCGGTCGTGCCGAGGATCGACAGCCCGCCGACGATGCCGAGCCGCGGGTTCCAGGTCTTTTCGGCGAGCGCCTCGCCGCCGGGAATCGAAATCTCGATCTCGGCGTCCGGCGACGCGCCATGCGCCAGCGGCGACCGTCCTCGATCGCCTCCGTCATCATCTTGCGCGGCACCGGGTTGATCGCCGGCTCGCCCGGCGGGATCGGCAGGCCGGCGCGCGTGACCGTGCCGACGCCCGCGCCGGCCTTGAAGCGGACGCCGGCGGCCGCGCGGCGGGCCGCACGGTCGCGACGATCTCGGCCCGATGGGTCACGTCGGGGTCGTCGCCGGCGTCCTTGATGACGCTCGCCTCGCGCGAGCCGTCGCCGCGTCGCCGTGCGCGCCAGCGCGAAGGCCGGCGTCTCGCCGCGCGGCAGGCGGATCGTCACCGGGTCGGGGAAGTCGCCGGTCAGCAAGCGCCTGGAACGCCGCCTTGGCCGCGGCGGTGGCGCAGGCGCCCGTGGTCCAGCCGCGGCGGAGCGGGGCTTGCCGCTTCCGGCGCGGCCTGCGGCGCGGCGCATGTTCCCTGACATGCCGCTCCTATAGCCGCGCGGCGGCGCGAGCCCGATAGAAGGGCGCGGATGGCGGAAGACGCACAGATGCGTCCTCGACGGGCTGCCCGCGCTTCGAGCCGGGCTGGGTGTGGCTGGTCGGGGCCGGGCCGGGCGATCCGGGGCTTCTGACGCTGCATGCGCTGAACGCGCTGCGCCAGGCCGACGTGGTGATCTACGATGCGCTGGTCGACGAGCGCGTGCTCGACCGCGCGCGGCCGGGTGCGGTGGTCGAATATGCGGGCAAGCGCGGCGGCAAGCCGTCGCCGAGCCAGCGCGACATCTCGCTTCGGCTGGTCGAGCTCGCGCGAAGCGGGCAAGCGCGTCTGCCGCCTGAAGGGCGGCGATCCCTTCGTCTTCGGGCGCGGCGGCGAGGAGGCGCTGGCGCTGGTCGAGGCCGGCATCCCCTTCCGCGTCGTGCCCGGCGTCTCGGCGGGGATCGGCGGGCTCGCCTATGCCGGCATCCCGGTCACGCATCGCGACGTCAATCATTCCGTCACGTTCCTCACCGGCCACGACCAGAGCGGCGCTGACGCCGTCCTCCATCGACTGGGAGGGCGTGGCGCGCGGCGCGCCGGTCATCGTCATGTACATGGCGATGAAGCATCTCGGCCAGATCGCGGCGTCGCTGATCCGCGCCGGCCGCGCGCCGCGACGAGCCTGTCGCCATCGTCGCGAACGCCACGACCGACACGCAGCAGGTGCTGGAGACGACGCTCGGCGAAGCCGCCGCCGATCTTCGCGCGAGCGGGATCGAGCCGCCGGCGATCGTCGTCGTCGGCGAGGTGGTGCGGATGCGCGCCGGTCTCGACTGGCTCGGCGCGCTTGCCGGCCGCGTGCTCGTCGCCGATCCGCTCGGCCGTGAGCGCCGGCCGGAGCGAAACCGCCTGACGCGATGGCCGCGGCGCGCGGATTGATCGTCGCCGCGGCGGCGAGCCATTCCGGCAAGACCACGATCTCGGTCGGGCTGATCGCGGCGCTTTCCGCGCGCGGGCTTCGCGTCGCCGCGGCGAAATGCGGGCCGGACTATATCGACCCGAAATTCCTCGAAGCGGCGAGCGGCCGGCCGGCGATCAACCTCGATCCGTGGGCAATGCCGCCGGACGTGATCGCGGCGCGGCTCGCGCGGCTTGCGCAAGACGCCGACATCGTCATCGTCGAAGGCGTCATGGGGCTCTACGACGGCGGCTCGGGCGGCGCCGGCTCGACGGCCTCGCTCGCCGCGCTGACCGGCCTGCCGGTCGTGCTCGTTGTCGGCGCGGAAGGCATGGCGCAAAGCGCCGCGGCGATTGCGGAGGGCTGCGGCGCTGGCGGACGGATTTGCGGTTGCCGGCGCGATCGTCAACCAGGTGGCATCGAAGCGTCACGCCGAGCTGATCCGCGAGGGCTTTTCGCGCGCCTCCGTGCCGCTCTTCGGATTGGTGCGGCGCGATCCCGGCGTCGCGCTTCCCTCGCGGCATCTCGGGCTGGTGCAGGCGGAGGAGCATGCCGACCTTGCAGACGAAGATTTCCCGCGCGGCGGCACTGGTGGCGGAGGGATGCGAGCTTGAGCCGATCATGGGCGCGGCGCGCCCTCTCCCCCCTTGCGGGGGAGAGACGGAGAGGGGGGAAAGAGACAGCCGCGACCTTCATCCTTCCCCCCTCCCTGACCCTCCCCCGCAAGGGGGGAGGGGATTGCCGCCCCTCGGCCAACGTATCGCCGTCGCGCGCGATGTGGCGTTCGCCTTCGCCTATCCGCACCTTCTCGCCGACTGGCGCGAAGCGGGCGCCGAGATTTCCTTCTTCTCGCCGCTTGCCGACGAAGCGCCGCGCGGCCGATTCGATGCGGTGTTCCTGCCGGGCGGCTATCCGGAGCTCCATGCCGGCCGGATCGCCGCGGCGGCAAAATTCCGCGCCGGAATGCACGCTGCGGCGAAGCGTGGCGCGCTCGATCTATGGCGAGTGCGGCGGCTACATGGTCTTGGGCGAAAGCCTCGTCGACGCGGACGGCGTGGACCACCCGATGCTCGGGCTACTTTCCCTCAAGACCAGCTTTCTGCAGCGGCGGCTGCATCTCGGCTATCGGCGGCTCACGCCGTTCGGCGATCTGCCCTGGGATGCGCCGCTCACCGCGCACGAATTCCACTTCGCGCGCGTCGTCAGCGAAGGCGACGGCGACCCGCTCTTCGAGGCCGAAGCCGTTGACGGCACGCCGCTCGGCCCGATCGGTCTGAGACGCGAGCGCGTCATGGGCTCCTTCGCGCATGTGATCGATGTGCAAGCGTGAGCGCCTGCGGCATTCTCAGGTGTTACTTGATCCGCGCTTCGGTCGCAGCACATGTGCGTGTTTCGCGTCGTAAAGCGCTGAGTCGCGGAAGTCGGAATCGGCAAGGGCGGGGCCGACGAAGATCAGCGCCGTCCGCGTGATCTTTTGCACGCGAACTTTTTCGCGGATGTCCGCCAGCGTGCCGTGGATAAATGTCTCGTCGGGCCAGCCGACGCGGTAGGCGACGATCACGGGGCAGTCCGGCCCGTAGACCGGCGCAAGCTGCCGCTCGACCTCGAGCAAATTGCGGATCGAGAGATGGATCACGAGCGTCGCGCGGCTCTTCGCGAGCGTCGCAAGATCCTCGCCCGCCGGCATGGCGGAGGATTTCATCGCGGTGCGCGTCAGGATCACAGTCTGGCCTACCTCCGGGATCGTCAGCTCACGGCGAAGTGCCGCGGCGGCGGCGGCGAAGGCGGGGACGCCCGGCGTCACGTCGTAGGAAATGCCGAGCGCATCGAGCCGGCGCATCTGCTCGGCGATCGCGCCGTAGAGCGACGGGTCGCCGGAATGGACGCGCGCCACCTCTTTTCCTTCGGCGATGGCGCGCGCCATCTCGCCGACGATCTCGTCAAGCGTCAGCGGCGCGGTGTCGACGACGCGTGCGCCTTTCGGTGCGGCGGCGACGATTTCGGCCGGGACCAGCGAGCCGGCATAGAGACAGACGGGCGAGCGCTCGATCAGCCGCAAGCCGCGGACGGTGATCAGATCCGGCGCGCCCGGCCCCGCGCCGATGAAGTGGACGGCGGTCATGCGAAGAGGCCTTCTGCTCTTGTGGCTACTCCGCGGCATCGGCGCTGTGCTTCTTTCGTAGCCGCGCGGCGTGTAGGTCCATGCCCGACCGCCGGCCGCGACTTGCCGCGTCGTCGACGAGCCGACGAGAACAAGCGTCAGCATGTCGACCTTGTCGACCTCGAGATCGGAAAGCGGGACGGTCGCTACCGTCTCGCCGTCGCGGCCGAGGTTCCTGGCGAGCACCACCGGCGTTTCGCGCGGGCGATGCTTGAGCAGGATGCGCTTTGCCTCTGCGAGCTGCGTGCGCCGTCGCGCCGACACGGGATTATAAAGGGCGACGACGAAGTCGCCCTCGGCTGCGGCGCGGATGCGCGCTTCGATCGTCTCCCAGGGGGTCAGGAGATCGGAAAGCGAGATGGCGCAAAAATCGTGGCCGAGCGGCGCGCCGGCTCGCGCCGCCGCCGCCTGCATCGCCGAGACGCCCGGCGCGACGACGATCTCAACCCGAGTGGCGCTGTCAGGAAGGTCGCCGCTCTCCAGGCATTCGAAGACGAGGGTCGCGAGCGCATAAATGCCGGAATCGCCGGAGGAGACGAGCGCGACCGCGCGGCCCTCCGCGGCGAGCGCCAGCGCCTGGCGCACGCGCGCCTCTTCCGCGCCGAGCTTCGAATCGAAGCGCTCGGCATCGGCGATCAAAGCTGCGACGAGATCGAGGTAGAGCGAGTAGCCGACCGCCGCGTCGCTCGTCTGCAACAGGCGTCGCGCCTCCGGCGTCAGCCATTCGGCGCTGCCCGGGCCGATGCCGACGATCGATAACCTTCCGCGCGCGCGGCCGACCTTGGCGGTCTCGATCACGCCCGGCGCCTCGGCGATCGCGCAGGTGACGCGTGCGCTCTTTCGCTTGGCGACGAGGAGAAGGCCGGCTGGTCCGACCGCCGCGAGCGCCGCGGCTTCCGCCACGCCATGGCAGCCGACCTCGCGAAAGACGGTTTCGGACGGATTCTTCAGCCGCGGCGTTTCGGCTTCGAGTCTAGCGGCGGCGAAGAAGCGCGCGGGCACGCCGAACTTTTCGGCGGCTTCGAGCACCGCGGGCTCGTCTGCCTTCAGGTCGAGCGATGCGACGAGCGCAACCGACTCGGCGGCGAGGCCGCCTTCGTCGAGCGTCCGGTGAAGAAGATCGATCGCTTCCGCGGGGCTTGCGTCGCGTTCGCAGCCGATCCCGATCGCGAGGCGGCGGGGATGATAGACGAGTGTCGTATCGTCGCCGGCAAGCGCACGCGTCGTTGCGATCAAACGCACGGTAGCGTCGGCGGCGAAGGGGATGCGGCTCTTTTCAAGCCATTGCGCGTCGCCTTCGATGCGTGCCGACGCACCGGCAAGAAGCGCGGCCATGACCGGCTTTGCATCATTCGGATTGGCGAGCGTCCAGCCTTCGGGCGGTGCGTCGAGCGCGACCCCGAAGCGGTTGTCGCCGGCGGTGGTGATCGCGGCGTGGCCACCGAGGGCTTCGGCGAGCCGGCGGGCCAGGTCGTTCGCGCCGCGATGGCCGCCGAGGAGCGGCACGATCGATTTTCCGTCCTCCGAGATGGCGACGATCGGCGGCTCTTCACGCTTGTCCGCAAGGAGCGGCGCGAGGATGCGGATCAGGATGCCGGCGGCGCAGATGCCGACGATCGGGCGGCCTTCGGCGAAAAGCGCGCGGATGTGGCCTGCGGTGTCGGCGAACGAGAGCACATGGTCGTCAGAACCTGCACCAGCCCTCTCCCCTTGAGGGAGAGGGCAGGGTCCGGCTTTGGCCGGACCTCGGGAGAGGGGGAGCTCTGCGATCGGCCGCGGCGGATGATCGTCGGCCTCCCCCTCATCCGCCGGTCGGGCGAGCCCGACCGACGCCTTCTGCCTCAAGGGGAGAAGGTTCTCGTACGTCGATGCCAGCACGTGCACCTCTCCGCCGATCGCCTCGGCGGCGCGGCGCGCCGTCGCAAGGCCCGCGCTTGTCAGTGCGACAAAGGCCGGGTTCATCGCGTCGGCTCCCTCGACACGAGGATCATCGAGAAGTAGGGCGCGGCCTCGATGTCGAGATCGGCGAGCGGGGCGACGCGTTCCTCGGCCCGCGTGGCATGGGCGACATAGGTGCTCGTCCCGATCAGTCCGCAATCCGTAAGGAGCGCCTTCAGTCTTGGCAGATGCCGACCGACCTTCAGGATCGCCGCGGCGCCGACGGATTCGAGCTGGCGTGCGAGTTCTTCGTCGGCAAGCGTCGCCGGCAGCACGGTCAGCGTCGCGTCGCGACGGACGAGCGGCCGGTTGGCGGCGGCGGCGCAAGCGGTGAGCGAGCTGACACCGGGCACGATCGTCGTCGAAAAGCGGCCGGCGAGCCGATCGTGGAGATAGGCGAAGGAGCCGTAGAAGAAGGGATCGCCCTCGCACAGCACCGCCACGTCGCGCCCGGCCGCGAGGTGGCCGGCGATCTCCTCCGCGGCGCGATCGTAGATTTCCGCCGGCTCCGGCCCGGGCCGCATCGGCACGCGGATCGCGATCTCGATGCGCCCGGCAGGGATAAAATCCTGGGCAATTCTGCGCGCGCTGCTTTCGCCCGTGTCGGGGGCGGGATAGGCGACGACCGGCGCCGCGGCGAGCACCCGCACGGCCTTCAGCGTCATCAGCTCAGGGTCGCCCGGCCCGACGCCGACGCCGGAGAGGCGCCCGCTCATGGCTTTCTCCCACGCCCATTGGGTCACGGGCATTGCCGGCCGCCAGAAGGCGAGCGCGTCCTTCGTCTCGGCGCGAGCGACGGCGAGGCGAAGAAGCTCGCCGCCATGCCGGCGATAGGCGTCGATCAGGATCGCCTCGCTGTCGAGCGTGACCGCGTGCGCAACGAGCCGCCCGCCGCGTGCGAGCCGCGCCCTTGCGGCGTCGAGCGTCGGTGCTTCGAGACCGCCGCCTATGAATACGGCGTCGGGCGCCGGCAGGCTTTCCAGCGCGTCCGGCGCGCGGCCGTCGCGGATGTCGAGCTCGGGTACGCCGAGTGCCGTCGCGTTCCGAGCCGCCAACGCGCGCCGGTCGGCGCGCGGCTCAAGCGCAATCGCCTGGGCGCCTTCGGCGGCGCGCATCCATTCGATCGCGATCGAGCCGGAGCCCGCGCCGATATCCCACAACAGCGCGCCGCGTCGCGGCATCAGCTTGGCGAGTGCAGCCGCGCGGAACTCGCGCTTGGTCAGCTTGCCGTCATGCACATAGGCCGCATCGTCCAGGCCGGCTATCCGCGGGAGCCAGCGCGCGTTTTGACCGGCCATGCATTCGACGGCGAGCGTGTGGAAGTCCGCGACGGCTACTTTCCACGTCGCATGCCGTCGCCTCGTGCCGCGCCTCTTTCGCGCCGCCCATATGCGCGAGCGCAATCATCCGGCTTTCGCCAAAACCGTGCTCGACGAGCCAGCGGGCGACCGAGGTCGGGGTGCTCCGGTCGGCGCTCAGGATCAGAAGCCGCGCGCGCGGCGCGACATGCAGGGCAAGCTTCTCCACGGGGCGGCCGTGCAGCGTCAGAAGTGCTGCGCTTTCAAGCGGCCATTGAAGCCGCGCCGCGGCGAGCGAGAAGGCGGAGAGGTTCGGCACGATCGTCGTCTCCTCGCTCGGCACGCATGTGGCCAGCGTCGCACCGATGCCGAAGTGCATGGGGTCGCCGGTCGCAAGGACGCAGACGCGGCGGCCGCGCATCGCGGGTATCCGCTCGACCAGATCAAGAAGCGGCGTCGGCCAGCAGCGCCGCTCCGCGTTGCTCTCAGGCACCATTGCGAGATGGCGCTTCCCGCCGATCAGCACTTCGGCTGTCTCGACCAGCGTGCGCGCCGCGGGCGTGAGGCCGCCGAGCCCGTCCTCGCCGATGCCGACGATCGACAGCCACGCCGTCATTGCGCGTCGCTGAGGATGAGGGCGTTCAGCGCCGCCGCCGCGATGGCGCTGCCGCCGCGGCGGCCGTGAAGCGTGATGAAGGGAAGGCCGAGATCGTTTGCCGCAAGCGCCGCCTTCGATTCCGCCGCGCCGACGAAGCCGACCGGGAAAGCCGAGCACCAGCGCCGGTCTCGCCGCACCGTCGGCGACGAGCTCGAGCAGTCGGAAAAGCGCGGTCGGGGCGTTGCCGACGACGACGATCGAATCGGGGTGATGCCTGAGAAGCAGTTCCATGCCGGCGGCGGATCGCGTCTGGCCGGTGCGTCGTGCGAGGTCCGCCGCCTCGACATGCTCGATCGCCGCATGGATCGGATGCGCGGCTGAAAGGCGGCCCGTCGCGATTCCCGCAGCCACCATGCGCACGTCGCAGAGAATCGGCGCATGCAGCGCGAGCGCGCGCTGCCCGACGGCCGCGGCGTCGGCGGAGAAGGCGAGGTCGGCGACCACGTCCGGCATCCCGCAGGCATGGACGATCCGCATGGCGACCGCCGCGAGGTCGGCCGGCAGCGCCGAAAGGTCGGTCTCCGCGGCGATGATCTCGAACGACCGGCGCGTGATCGCCGCGGGGTCACGCAGATAGTCGAGCACGTCCTTTCACTCCCGCTTCAGCGAGCGCGGGCCGAGCGGGTGGTCGGCATGCGGATAGGGATGGTGGACGTGGGTGTGGTCGCCGTGATCATGGCCATCACCGTGGTGGTGATGGTCGTGCGTATGCGCAGGCTTGTAGTGCAGCACCGTGCGCGGCTCCCCTCCCCCTTGTGGGGAAGGGCTGGGGGAGGAATGGTCATGCCGCGGACCGAGGTTCGGAAACCTTCTCCTCATCCCTCTCTGGCAAGGGGGGAGGGGGAGCGCCTGTGCCGATCCCCTCCACATGATGGTGGTGGCTTTCCTGCGCGAGCCCGACCTCCGCCTCGAAGCCCAGAATCTGCTCGCGGTATTTGCAGAGCGCGCAGTTCATCAGGTTCTCCCCGTGCAGGATCTCATCGACACGGTCGACGAAGGTGTCGATGACCAGCGGATGGTCGTTGAGATAGGGCGCCTTGACGAATGCGATCTCGGGATGGCGCGCGGCGACGGCGTCGGTCGCGGCGTAGATGCGCTCGACCAGAATCCCGGTGAAGAGGAAATAGGGGAAAACGATAATGCGTCGGAAGCCGAGCCGCGCCGCCTTTTCAAGCGCCGGCTCGACCAGCGGAAAGGTGACGCCGGAATAGGCCGTTTCCGCCCAGCCGAAGCCAAAGCCCTCCCACAGCATGCGCGTGACCTTGGCGACGTTGGAATTGGCATCCGGGTCGGAGGCGCCGCGGCCGACGACGACAAGGAGCGTCTCGTGGATCGGAACGGCGCCGCCGGCCTGATCGAGCGCCTCCTCGATGCGCGCGCCGGCGGCGCGGATCATGCGGGCGTCGAGCCCGAGCTCGCGGCCGTATTCGATGCTGAGGCCGGCATGGGCGGCCTGATAGGTGTTCAGGACCGACGGGATGTCGTTCTTGGCGTGGCCGGCGGCGAAGAGCATGCCGGGAACGGCGAGGATGCGGTTCGCACCGGCGGCGACGAGCCGGTCGAGCCCCTCGCGGATGATCGGCCGGGCGAATTCGAGATAGCCGTGGTCGACCGGCCAGTCCGGCAGGCGGCCCTTCAGCGTCTCGGCGAGCGCGGCGAACTCGGTGACGGCTTGCGCGTCGCGGCTGCCGTGGCCGCAGACCATGATGCCGATCTTTTCGGTCATGCGCGACGGGCTTCTCGTGCCAGTGGAAGCGGGAAGCTTCATGCGGCGAACCTCCATGCGGATGCGAGAGGCTCGCGCGCCCCGCGGCGGACGCCGCGCGGCTTCGATAGACGGCCCCGGTTTGACCCCCGATTTGGGTCGGTCTTCAGCGGGATCGTTTCAGCCCCTCGAGGGACAACCATCCGGGCGGCAAGCTAGACGGCGGGGATAGAGGGGTCAACGCGCGGGCGCGACGGCGCCTGTCCTGATCCCGGCGCGCATTCACAGGCGCGGCCCTCGCGTGCTAGCGCCAGGAACGTAGCAGCTTGAGGCGACGATGATCAGGTTTTCGGCCAATCTCGGCTTTCTCTGGAAGGGTCTGCCGCTCACCGAAGGCGTGGCGCGGGCAAAGGCCGCCGGCTTCGACGCCGTCGAATTCCACTACCCCTATGAAATCCCCGTTGCGACGATGCGGGCGGCGCTCGGATCTCTGCCGGTCGTCGGGCTCAACACGCGGCTCGGCAATGTCGAGGCCGGCGATTTCGGTCTTGCGGCGCTCCCCGGACGCGGCGCCGAGGCGCGCGCGGCGATCGACGAGGCGCTCGCCTACGGCAAGGCGATCGGCGCCGGCTACGTGCATGTCCTCGCCGGCAGCCCGGACGAAGGCCGCGCCGCGGAAGCGCGCAAGGCCTTCCTGCAATCGCTCGACTATGCGGCGAACGCTGCGGCGGCGGCAGGCATGACCATCGTGATCGAACCGCTCAATCGGCGCGACATGCCGGGCTGCTATCTCCACACCACCGATCTGGCGGAGGCGATCATCACCGAGCTCGGCCGGCCGAACGTCAAGATCCTGTTCGACTGCTACAACATCCAGGTCTCGCAGGGCGATCTCACGAAGCGGCTGGAGAGGCTGATGCCGCTGATCGGCCACATCCAGATCGCGGCAGTGCCGTCGCGCGCGGAGCCGGACGAGGGCGAGGTCTGCTACGAGCGGCTCCTCCCGGCAATCGAGGCCATGGGCTATGACGGGTTCATCGGCGCCGAATACCGCGCGCGGGGCGAGGTGGAGGCGGGGCTTTCGTGGATGGCGAAGCTGCGTTAGGCCTGTGCGTTGTCGCTGAACAGGCCATGCCCGATATCGTCCTCTATAACGCGCCGCAATCGACCTGCAGCCAGCGCGTCCGCTTCGTGCTTCACGCGAAGCACCTCCGGTTCGAGGAAGTGAAGCTCGACCTCTTCTCCGGCGATCAGCTGAAGCCCGATTACCTGAAGCTCAATCCGAACGGCGTCGTGCCGACGATCGTCGACGACGGCGCGGCGATCATCAATTCCGCCGTGATCATGGAATATCTCGACGAGCGGCATCCGGAGCGTCTCGCCCTTGCGGCCGAAGGGCCTCGTCGCGCTTGCGCATATGCGCTCGCTCCTTCGCTATATCGACGAGGTGCCGACGCCGGCGGTGCGCGTTCCCTCCTACAACCTCGCCTTTCTCCCGCACTATCAGTCGATGAGCGAAGCGGAGTTCGTCGCGCTCGCCGAATCGAAGCCGCTCCGCAAGGAGTTCCTTTTGAAGATGGGGCGGACCGGCTTCAGCGAGGACGAGATGAATTCGGCGCTCGACCGGCTGAAGCGCGGCGTCGGTCGCATGAACGACGCGATTCTTGCAAGCGGCGGGCCGTTCATGATGGGCGCCGCCCTGACGCTTCCCGACATCGCCATCATGCCGGTGATCGTGCGGCTCGACGACATCGGGCTATCGCATTTCTGGCACGACAGACCGGCGATCGCCGCATGGTTCGAGCGGATAAGATCGCATCCGGCCTTCACGCCGACCTACTATTTCGGCGCGCTGCTCACGGAGAAATACCCGCATCTCAAGGAAAAGCTCCGGCTCGGCGCGTAAGCGCCGCGACCGCCCGCCGATCCGATCACTTGGCTCGCAGCTTGCCGGCGAAAGCGCTTCTCGCGCCGCCCGACTTCTGCGACTTGAAGATCGAGCTTGCGTCGGGCGCCGGCGGCAGCGGGATTCTGATCGGGACCTGCTCGAGCCGCGGCGCGAGACAAAGTTCTCCGGTGATCAGCCGGTCGTTCAGATCCTGCCACAGGAGCCGTTGCCCGAGCGTGTGGATGTAGGAGCCGGCGCCGAGCAGCGGCCAGGCGTCTGCGGCGTGGCATTCGTAGAAGAGGATCAGCCGGTTGCGGTCGCTCATATTGGGGCCGGAACCGTGCAGGGTGCGAACGTGATGAACGGTCATGTCGCCCGCCTTGCCGGTCAGCGGCACGGCCTTCTTGAGGTCGAAGGCCGGGTCGTCGGGATCGACGGCGCCGCAGAAGACGCCGTTCGCCATGTGGCTCAGAATCGGCCCCTTGTGCGTGCCGGGGATGACCATCAGCGGCCCGTTCGCCTCGCCAACGTCCTCAAGCATTAGGCCGAAGGCGAGCATGGTATCGTTGGTGTGGGGATAGAACGCCCAGTCCTGATGCCATTCCACCGCCGTCCCGCCGCCCGACGCCTTGGTGTTGAGCTTGCTCGTCTGCAGCATCGTGTCCGGCCCGAGCAGATCGATCAGGATTTCGGTGAGCCGCGAGTGCTTCAGAAGCTCCCAGAAGAAGGGATGCTGCCGGTGCGGCAGCTTGATTCGCGTCAGCCGCGGGCGCTCGGCGGAGTGGCCCTCGTCGAGATCGTAGACGTCGTTGCTGTCGGTGACGCCGCGCGATTTCTCGATCAGGTCGTCGGTGATGCGGCGGAGCGTCTGAAGCTCCTCGGGAGTCACCGCGTTTTCGACCATCAGGTAGCCGTTGTCGGCGTAAAACGCCTTCTCGGCCTGAGATAGCATGACCTTCCTCCCCGGGCGGCGGCCCTCGTTCAGCGGTGGCCCACGACGCATCATGCATAATTGGATGTGGCGCGGCAGCGCTCAAGCGCCGCCTCAAGGGTTAGCCCCCGACGCCGGCAT
>CAVVPM010000019.1:0-23353 GCA_963750115.1 uncultured Alphaproteobacteria bacterium
GGCGTCGAGGCGCTCCGCGTCGCGGGCGGAGAATTCTGCCACTTCCGCCTGGGTCTCGCCCGCGCCGACCTTGAGATGGCGGCCGTCGGAAGCGGCAGGAAATTCGCCAGCGCCCGGTCGACGATCCTGAGCCCGTGCGCGTGAAGCGCGAGGTCGTGGATCACCTCGGGTTGAGCAGCGACACGGTGTCAGGAGGACGACCGAATTGCGGAGCCCAAATTGAGAACTCCTCCCGTCACGGCCGCGCCGCCGCGACCTTGCGGCGCTCAACACGGTGACTTCAACCCGCCTCGGCAAGTAGGCGGCGCAGACAAGTCCGTTGTGCCCGCCACCAATGATGACGACGTCGGATTCGCTCAGACGCAAGGTCCCGCTCCTTTTGATCCTGTCCTTCGGACCGGCTCTTCTTCTTTGCGGACAAGCGCGGAAGGTTAACGGCCGGGGCGGTCGAGGTTGCCGCCGCGCATTCGCGCCGTTAAGAAGGGCGCGGCCCGCTGCCGTCGCGGGCTGACGGCAAGAACGAGACACGGACGCGAATGGCGGCCCGAGGGAAGAACAAGCTCAATCGAACGCAGCCGCTATGCGCCGATCCCGCCAGACCGGGTGGCGGCGTTGGCGTGCGTCCACGTCGTCGCTCGTGGCTTTTGGCGTTGTCGCTCGCGCTTGCCGCCGCGCCGCTCGCGCCGACGCCGGGGTCCGCCTTGGACTCCGCCGTCATAAGAGGATTGCGCGAGCTCGCCCCCGAGGCGCGGCTTGAGCAGCGTTGCGACATCGAGGCGATGTCGAAGATCGGTCACGCCAAGAAGGGCTATCATCCGGACCGGGTGGTTGCCGCGGCGACGGCCGCGGCCAAGGTTGACGGCGACACGCTGCAAGGGAGCGGGGCCGCCTTCCGCAGCAAGGGGAAGTGGTACCGGCTTGCCTTCACCTGCAAGACCTCGAACGACCACATGGACGTGGTCTCGTTCGACTTCGAGATCGGCGCCATGATCCCGGAAGACAAATGGCAGGATTTCGGGCTCTGGGAGTGAACGCCGGCCGCGGCCTGCCGTAGGGGCGGGACGTCCGCCGGTTGCCGCCGCGCCGCGAGCCCGCTACTAAGGCGCCGCCCGTGCCGCAGGCCCGCCGAGGGGCGGGCTTTTTGATCCCCGCAAAGAAAGAGCCCGGCTTCCGATGGCCGACCGAGGCAAGAACAAGCTTGAGCCGAAACTGCCGCGCGGCTTCGCCGATCGGGGGCCGGAGGATATTCGCGCCGTCGAGCGGATGATGGCGACGATAAAGAGCGTTTACGAGAAATACGGCTTCGAGCCGGTGGAGACGCCCTTCGTCGAATACACCGAGGCCTTGGGAAAATTTCTGCCCGACCAGGATCGCCCGAACGAGGGCGTCTTCTCCTTCCAGGACGAGGACGAAGCTTGGCTGAGCTTACGCTACGATCTGACCGCGCCGCTCGCCCGCTACGTGGCGGAGAATTTCGAGCGCCTGCCGAAGCCTTATCGCAGCTACCGCGCCGGCTGGGTGTTTCGGAACGAGAAGCCGGGCCCGGGGCGCTTCCGCCAGTTCATGCAGTTTGACGCCGACACGGTGGGCGCGTCGTCGCCCGCGGCCGATGCCGAGATCTGCATGATGGCCGCCGACACGATGGAGGCGCTCGGCTTCGAGCGCGGGCAATACGTCATCAAGGTGAACAACCGGAAGGTGCTCGATGGCGTGATGGAGGCGATCGGCGTCACGGACGAGCGCCAGAAGCTCACCGTGCTCCGCGCAATCGACAAGCTGGATCGGCTTGGCATTACGGGCGTGCGCCAGCTGCTCGGCGAAGGCCGCGAGGACGAGAGCGGGGACTTCACAAAGGGTGCCGGGCTTGCGAGCGCCGAGCAGATTGAACTGTCGTGCTGACGCTTGTCACGAGCGAAGAGCGATGCGGCTTCCGATCGACGCTGCGACGTGACCGAGGCAGATTCGACTGCCGATCGCGTACGAAGCACTCGACGTCGACTGGCACCTGTTTCGGAGTCGACGGCACTTCGAGACGGGACGTCAAAGGACTGGATCGCAATCGGCGATCTCGTGTCCGCGTCGCCGGCTACAAGAGGACGAGTCCAGATCGATCCCTCCGTCGTCCGCGGCCTCGAATATTACACCGGCCCCGTCTTCGAGGCGCAGCTCACTTTCGAAGTGCCGAACGAGAAGGGCCAGCCCGTCGTCTTCGGCTCGGTCGGCGGGGGCGGGCGCTATGACGGGCTCGTCGGCCGCTTCCGCGGCGAGGACGTGCCGGCGACCGGGTTCTCCGTCGGCGTGTCGCGGCTTGCCGCCGCGCTGAAAGCAGTCGGCAAGCTCGGCGACGAAGGCGCGAACGGCCCCGTCGTCGTCACGGTGATGGATCGCGAACAGCTCGCCGACTACCAGAAGAATCGTCGCCGATCTCCGCAACGCCGGCGTTGCGGCGGAGATGTATCTCGGCGTCCTCCGGCATGAAGGCGCAGTTGAAATATGCCGACCGCCGCAATGCGCCCGTCGCGATCATCGCCGGCTCGAACGAGTTCGAGGCGGGCAAGCTGCAGGTGAAGGACCTCGTGGCGGGGAAGGCCGAGGCGTCGGCGATTGCAAGCCACGCCGACTACAAGCAAGAGCGCCCCGGCCAGTTTGAAGTGGCCGCCTCCGACATCGTCGCGGAAGTGAAGAAGCTGCTTGAGAAGCAGCGGGGCAAATGAGCCCTCGGCCATGTGCGCTCAATGCACCAGAACTGTCGTCATGCCCGGACTTGATCCGGGCATCCATTCCGTGAGCCTCGGAGACTGCTCGACCGTTTCGGAATGGATTGCCGGGTCAAGCCCGGCAATGACGACAGGAGGGAATGTCGCGCGGACGGGCCTCTGATGTCCGCCCCCCTTTCTCCCCGCCTTCGCGCGCTCTTCGATCGCGCCGGCGCGCGCTTCGTCGAGCTGCCGGTGCTGCATCCGGCCGACCCGTTCCTGGAGACGGCGGGCGAGGACATCCGCCGAAGAATGTTCGTGACCGACGGGCCGCAGGGCGAGCGGCTCGCGCTTCGTCCCGACTTCACCATCCCCGTCTGCCTGACGCATCTGAAAAGCGGCGCGGGGCCGGCGCGCTATGCCTATCAGGGCCTCGTCTTCCGCCGCCACGACGAGGGCTCGCCGGAGCGGCTCGAAACCGGCTACGAGGACATTGGCGGGGAGGATCGCATAAGGGCCGACGCCGAGGCGCTGGCGCTCGCGATCGCCTGTGCGCGCGAGGCGGCGACGAGCGCGATTTCGGTGCGGCTTGGCGACATCGCGCTGTTCGTCGCGCTTTTGCGCGCGCTCGGCCTTCCCGGCCGCTGGCGGCGGCGCCTCCGCCACTCTTTCGGCCTTTCCTCCGTCATGCAGCAGGAGCCTTCGCCGCATGGTCGCGCCGCGCGAGGCGGAGGAGAGCGGCCTCGATCCGGCGATCCGCGAAGCCGCCGATCGCGGCGGCCTCGTCGCGCTCCTCGCCGAACGCCGCGCGGCTCACGCCCACCAGGAGGGCGTCGGGCGCTCGCCGGCGGAGATCGCCGAGCGTTTCCTCGACCAGCGCGCCATCCCCGACGCGGCGGCCGCCGCGCGCGCCGCAAAGATCGTCGGCGACTACCTCGCGCTCGCCGCGCCGCTTGCGCGAGCGGCCGAGAGCCTCGACGGCTTCGCCGCCGCAAACGGCTTCGCATTCGGCGAGGCGCTCGACTTCTTTCGCCGCCGCTCCGCGGCGATCGCCGCGCTCGCGCCCGCCGCCGCGATTAGCTTCGAGGCGGGCTTCGGTCGCCCGCTCGACTACTATACCGGCCTCGTCTTCGAGGTCCGCGTCGCCGGGCTTTCCGAGCCGCTGATCGGCGGCGGTCGCTACGACCGCATGATGGAGATGCTCGGCGCGGCCGATCCCGTGCCGGCCGTCGGCTTCACGATGCGCCTCGACCAGGTCGGGGAGGGGCGGAGAAGTGAGCGCGCTCGTGCTCGCGCTGCCGTCGAAGGGCCGGCTGATGGAGGCGTGCGAGGCGCTCTTTCAGCGCGCCGGCCGCGGCGTGGAGAAGAAGGACGGGCGCAACTATCGCGGCCGCCTCGCCGGCGACGACAGGATCGAGGTCGCCTTTCTCTCCGCTGCCGAGATCGCGCGCGAGCTTGCCGCGGGAAGCGTGCATCTCGGCGTCACCGGCGAGGACCTGGTGCGCGAGACCGTCGCCGACTGGGAGCGCAAGATCGCGCTTCTCGCCGGCCTCGGCTTCGGCCGTGCCGACGTCGTGGTCGCCGTGCCCGAGCTTTGGATCGACGTGCGGACCATGGAGGACCTCGACGACGTCGCCGCCGGCTTCCGTGCCCGCCACGGAAGGCGCATGCGCATCGCCACCAAATACTGGAACCTGACGCAGGGCTTCTTCGCCGCGCACGGCATCGCGCTCTACCGCGTGGTGGAGAGCCTCGGCGCGACCGAAGGCGCGCCGGCGGCGGGCACGGCCGACCTGATCGTCGACATCACGACGACCGGCACGACGCTTGCCGCCAATCACCTGAAGGTGCTGGAGGACGGTCTGATCCTGCGCTCGGAGGCGAAGCTCGCCGCTTCGCGCGTCGCGGCGTGGGATAAGGATGCGCGCCGCGCGGCCGTCGGGCTTCTCGAACGCCTCGCGGCCGCGGGCACAGGCGTCGACCCGACCGAGGCAAGAATGCTCGGCGCCGTTGCAGAATGAGATCACGGCCGTTTCGGCCGGTTGGCGGTGTTTCAAGTAAATTCTTAGAAATTATCCGTGCCCGGCGTAAGTTAAGCCGCGCGAAACCCTTTATTGAAGTCGACGGAACGCACTGCTCATAGTTGAAGTTCACTCCGGGTTCCTGGTTGCATGAGATCGAGGAAATGGAGGAAAGTCATGATGA
Organism: uncultured Alphaproteobacteria bacterium; assembly: GCA_963750115.1. Lineage (GTDB taxonomy): Bacteria > Pseudomonadota > Alphaproteobacteria > Rhizobiales > Afifellaceae > DASWJZ01. The sequence continues at coordinate 4,902 of CAVVPM010000019.1, forward strand.
AGCAGCGCGGCGCGACACTTGTTGCCTGCATCTTTGCGGCGCTTCTCTGGACGCAGATCCCCGCGGCGGCGCAATCGATCAACGTCGGCGGCATCGGCGCCGGCAACAGCTCGCGTGAGCACCGGCGACACGGGCGGCACGACAGCCACGGCTTCGACCGCCGGCGGCAGCGCGCTCGGCGGCGCGGGGCCGACCACCGCTAACGCCACGCTCGGCGGCGGCGGCGCCGGGCCTGCCACAGGAGATGTCACCATCGGCAGCGGCACCGACGTCCGGGAGTCCGAGCGGTTCGGTCGTGCTCGGCAGCGGGACCAATCCAGCGGGCAATGGAACGACCGGGACGATCGCCATCAACCCGGACGGCACTATCGCCATCGGCACTGGGACGGGCACGGCTGCGGCGGGCAGTTTGAGCGGGCAGGAAATCCAGACGGCGCTCGCCAGTCTCGATCCCACCGACGTCGCGGCGCTGAAGCTGAAGTGCCGGGACGTGCTCGGCAATCCGGGAGCCTTCAGTGCAGCCACCGTCGCGGTGTGCAAGGCACTCGCCGGCCGCTGAGGCTTTACCGGAAGGGCGTCCCGCGCCACTTGGAGACGGACGCGAAAAAGCCCGGGACGCATGCGCCCCGGGCCTCCTTGCGACTGTTGCGGTCGGCTGAACTTATGGACTTAGAAGTCCATGCCGCCCATGCCGCCGCCGCCCGGCATGGCCGGAGCATGCGCGGCTTCCTTCTTCGGGGCCTCCGCGATCATCGCCTCGGTCATGACCAGGAGACCGGCGACCGACGCGGCGTCTTGCAGAGCGACGCGGACCACCTTGGTCGGATCGATGATGCCGGCCTGCACGAGGTCCTTGTATTCCTCGGCCTGGGCGTCGAAGCCGAACGTATTGGACTTCGATTCCATCACCTTGCCCACCACGATCGAAGCGTCCACGCCGGAGTTCTGCGCGATCTGACGGATCGGAGACTCAAGCGCCTTCAAGACGATCTTGATGCCGGCCTGCACATCCGGATTGTCGTTGACGATCTTGTCGACCGCCTTCTTGGCCCTGAGCAGAGCGACACCGCCGCCCGGCACGACGCCTTCCTCGACCGCCGCACGCGTGGCGTTCAAGGCATCGTCGACGCGGTCCTTCTTCTCCTTCACCTCGACCTCGCTCGCGCCGCCGACGCGGATCACCGCGACGCCGCCGGCGAGCTTCGCCAACCGCTCCTGCAGCTTCTCCTTGTCGTAGTCGGAGGTGGTCTCCTCGATCTGCGCCTTGATCTGGTTGATGCGGCCCTCGATGTCCTTCTTCTTGCCGGAGCCGTCGACGATCGTCGTCTCTTCCTTCGAGATCGACACCTTCTTGGAACGGCCGAGCATGTCGAGCGTCACGTTCTCAAGCTTGATGCCGAGGTCCTCGGAAATGAGCTGACCGCCGGTCAAGGTGGCGATGTCCTGCAGCATGGCCTTGCGGCGATCGCCGAAGCCAGGCGCCTTCACCGCCGCGACCTTGAGCCCGCCCCTGAGCTTGTTGACGACGAGCGTTGCGAGCGCCTCGCCTTCCACGTCCTCCGCAATGATGAGGAGCGGGCGGCCCGACTGCACCACGGCCTCGAGCACCGGCAGCATCGCCTGCAGGTTCGACAGCTTCTTCTCGAAGAGCAGGATGTACGGATCCTCGAGGTCGGCGATCATCTTCTCGGCGTTGGTGATGAAGTAGGGCGAGATGTAGCCGCGGTCGAACTGCATGCCCTCGACCACTTCGAGCTCGGTCTCAAGCGACTTCGCTTCCTCGACCGTGATCACGCCCTCGTTGCCGACCTTCTGCATGGCCTCGGCGATCATGTCGCCGACGGTCTTGTCGCCGTTCGCCGAGATGGTGCCGACCTGCGCCACTTCGGCGGAGGTGTTGATCTTCTTCGACTGCTTGGCGAGCTCCTTGATGACCGCTGCGACGGCCAGGTCGACGCCGCGCTTCAGGTCCATCGGGTTCATGCCGGCGGCGACGTATTTGGCGCCCTCCTTCACGATGGCATGAGCGAGAACGGTCGCGGTCGTGGTGCCGTCGCCGGCGACGTCGTTGGTCTTCGACGCGACTTCGCGCACCATCTGCGCGCCCATGTTCTCGAACTTGTCCTCAAGCTCGATTTCCTTGGCGACCGTCACGCCGTCCTTGGTCACGCGCGGTGCGCCGAAGGACTTCTCCAGCACCACGTTGCGGCCCTTCGGGCCAAGCGTAATTCGCACCGCGTTCGCCAGGATGTCGACGCCGCGGAGCATTCGCTCGCGCGCGTCGGCAGAGAATTTTACCTCTTTTGCTGCCATTTTCGTTCCTCGTGTTCAGGGATTTCGGGGGGAAAAGCGCGCCTCAGGCCGCCTTCTTCTTGGTGGCGGGTACGCCCTGGATGATCCCCATGACGTCGGACTCCTTCATGATCAGGAGTTCCTCGCCGTCGATTTTGACTTCGGTGCCGGACCACTTGCCGAAAAGGATGCGGTCGCCGGCCTTGAGGTCGAGCGGCTGGATCTTGCCGCTTTCGTCGCGGGCGCCGGGGCCGACGGCGACAACCTCGCCTTCCTGCGGCTTTTCCTTGGCGGTGTCCGGAATGATGATGCCACCCTTGGTCTTTTCCTCAGACTCCAGGCGGCGCACGACGACACGGTCGTGAAGTGGGCGAAAATGCATGTGTTCCTCTTCCCGTTCTTGGGGCCACATTGAGGGGCGGGGCGCCCCTCCCTTCCCTTTGCTAGCACTTACGCTAGGCGAGTGCTAACGGGTGGCGTGGAGATAGGAAGGAGAGGAATTTCTGTCAATGGAAAAGTGCTCGCGGAGCGGGCAATTCGTCCCTCAAGCGGGCAAATGTCGCAGCCGAAGAATAGCGGCTCCGTCCGGCGCGGCTTCCGGGCGACCCCACTGCATGCCAAAGAGACGACGCGCGGAAACGACAGCCGACGACCCGATAGCCCGGCGCGCAGAAGAGGGAGGGGCGACCGGCTGAGCGAAGAGGGGAGAGTTTAGCCCCCGCTTGGCAGTCCGATCATGAACGGCACCTCGAACGTCCCGCTCTTGTCGGAATTCTGGTCGTGGACCGTGAAGACGGCCTTGTAGTCCCCCGGCCGGAGATACGGCACGCCGAAGGAGAGCGTCATTGAGAATTCGCGCTTATCCGGCGTAGCCGGTGTCGACAGCGAGAATACGTCCTTGGCCTCGCCGAGCACCTGTCCGGTCGTATTCTCGATCGCGAGGTCGGCCTTGAAGCCGATCGTGCTCTCCGCGCCCGAGCCGCCATGGCCGAAGCACACTGGCTCGACATAGACCATCATCTTCTCGTCCGGCTTGAAGGTCTTGTCGGTCCGCTCGGTATAGACGCCGTAGCCGGAGGAGGAATCGACGATGACCACCTTGCGGAACGCGAGCGGGCTCGCCTCGCAGATCGCGTCCATGGCTCCGGAAAGGGCGTCGAGCGCCCCCACCGTGTCGCCCTGCGAGACCAGCGCCTCGGCCTTTGTCGCGGCGTCGACGGTCGGCCCGGCGGCCGCAAACGTCGCCCAAGACATGACAAGAAGCGCCGATGCCGACGCGGTTATGAGTTTCATGATGCCCTCCAACCCCGGGATTCTCCTTCCCGCCATCGTGATGAGAAGGCGCGCGAAGCGCAAGCCCCTGCTTGACTTCGGGTTTTCTAGAGCAATTCCAGGAAAAGTGGGAACCGGTCTTCCGTCCGGAATTGCGACGAGAAAATGAGATGGAGCGGCCCGAAAATTCCGCAAATCAATGATCTGCGCCAAGCGGGCGGGCGTCCGCTTAGCGCGCGTCCGGCCCGACCGTTACGACCGAGAGTTGACCCGCCCACAGACGCCGCGCAACCCGGCGGACGTCGTCAAGGCTCACGGCGCGGATCAATCCGTTGCGCCTGTCGATATAGTCGAGGCCGAGGCCGTCGAGCTGGAAGCCGAGGAGCGTGCGCGCGATCTTCGCCGAAGAATCGAAGCGGAGCGCGAAGTTCCCGACGAGATAATCCTTGGCCGCGGAAAGCTCCGCCTCGGTCGGGCCCTCCATGGCGAACGCCTGGATCACGTCGCGCATGATCGCGAGCGTGTCGGCGGCCCGCGACGCGTCGACCGAGGTTGCCGCGACAAAAATGCCGGCGTGATCGTAGGGAATGAGGGCGGAGCCGACCGAATAGGCAAGTCCGCGCTCCTCGCGAACCGCCTTGTAGAGGCGCGAGGAGAAGGTGCCGCCCCCGAGAATTTCGTCGGCGACATAGGCGGCCATAAAGTCGGGATCGTCCCGCTTCAAGCCAAGTCCGCCGAAACGGATCGTCGTTTGCGGCACGCCGAGCGTGGCGTGATCGGTCTTGCCGATTTCCGGCGCTGTTTCCTCGACGGCTACGAGTTCGGCATGCGCCGGCAACGCGCCGAATATCGTGTCGAGCGCGGCCGCGGCCGTCTTGGCGTCGATGGCGCCGACGATGACGACATGCAGGTTGTCGCGCGCCACCGTGCGGGCATGGAAATCCCAGACGTCGTCGGCGGTGATTGCCGTCACGCTTGCGACCGTTCCATCCGGCGCGCGGCCATAGGGATGCGCGCTGAAGAGCGTCGATGCGAGGAGACGGCGGGCGATCTCGTTCGGGTTGGATTCGCCATGCCGGAGGTTCGCCAGAATCTGTCCGCGGACGCGCTCGATCGGCTCCGCGTCGAAGCGCGGTTCGCTGACCGCCATGCGGAAGAGATCGATGGCCTGATCGAGATTCGTGGAGAGCGTTCTGAGACTGCCGAAGAGCGCGTCCGGCGCCGCGTCGAAGGAGAGCTCGATGCTGAGATCTTCCATCTTCGTCTGGAAGGCGCGCAAATCGAGCTCGCCGGAGCCCTCGTCGAGGAGCCCCGACACCATGTGGGCGACACCGCTCTTGCCGGCCGGATCCTGCGATGCCCCGCCGCGGAAAGCGACATTCACGGCGACGATCGGAACCGTATAGTCCTCGACCAGCCAGGCTTTGAGACCGCCGGGGCTCGTCACCGCCTGGATGACGGCCGCACTCGCTTGCGGGCTTGCGATTGCGACTGTCATGGCGGCTCCGAGGGCAAGGGTTGAGAAGGGAGGGCGGCGCGGCGCCGTCATCAGCTGCGGCTCGCCTCGCGCGGCTCAAGGTAGCCGGTGGCCGAGGCCTCGGAGCGAAGATACTTCTGCGCCGCGGCCTGCACCTCTTCCTTGGTCACGGCCTGCACGCGCGCCGGCCAGTCCTGCACGCCTTCGAGGCTGTCGCCGACGACGAGCGCCTGCCCGACGAGGTTGGCGAGCATCATCTGGCTGTCGAGCGAATAGATCGCCTGCGCGATCGCGTTGCGCTTGGCGCGCGCGAGCTCCTCGTCGGAGATGCCGTCCTTGAGAAGATCGGCGATGACCTGGTCCATCTCCTCTTCGAGGTGGCGGAGCGTCACGCCGGGCTTCGGCAGGCCGTAGATGATGAAGCGCGAGCTGTCGAGACCGTTCGAGCGGTAGTTGGCGCCGGCATAGGTGGCGTCGCCGTCACCGCGTACCAGGCGATCGTAGAAGCGGCTGACCGATCCGCCGCCGAGTATCTCGGCGAGGAGACTGAGCGCCTCCGCTTCGCCCGGCGCGGCGGTGACGGTCGAGGGCACGACATAGGCGCGCTGCAATTGCGGTTCACGCACCTTTTCGTCCCTGACCGTGATCGTGCGCGGGCCGGTCGCCTGCGGCTCGGCGGGACGCGGGCCGCGCGCGGCATCCGGTCGCGCCGGGATCGTGCCGTAGGTCGCATCGGCGAGACGGTGCACGTCCTCCGGCGTCACGTCGCCGGCGACGACGAGGATCGCATTGTTGGGCTCGTAATAGCGACGATAGAAGGCGAGGACTTCCGGCCGGTTGAGGGCAAGGATTTCGCCGTTCCACCCGATGATCGGCCGCCCGTAGGGGTGGTTCAGGTAGAGGATTCTGAGAAGCCCCTCGTTCAGGATGGCGTCGGGGCTCTTTTCGACGCGGTCGCGGCGCTCGTTCAAGACCACGTCGCGCTCCGTCGCCACGATATCGTCGGTCAGCACGAGATTGGTCATGCGGTCGGCCTCGAACGCCATCATCTCCGCGAGGTTCTCTTTGGCAACGCGCTGGAAGTAGGCCGTGTAGTCGGAGGAGGTGAAGGCGTTCTCATCGCCGCCCACCGCCGCGACCCGGCGATGAAATTCGTCGCCCGGATGCTTCGTGGTGCCCTTGAACATCAGATGCTCGAGAAAATGCGCGATGCCGGACTGGCCGGTCGCCTCGTCCGCCGCGCCGACCTTGTACCAGATCATGTGCGTCACGACCGGCGCGCGGTGATCCGGGATCGCCACGACCTGCATGCCGTTCGCAAGCCTGAACGCCACCGCGTTCGGCGCCATGCGCGCAATTTCGGTCGCGGCATCGGTCGGGGACCGGGTTTCGGCAAAGGCTGGAACTGCGGACATCATCACTCCAAGGGCAAGGGCCTGGGGAAAGAGGCGCATCATTCAGTTTGCCCTCAGCAGGGGGTATAGCGGCAATATAGGTGGCCTGCGACCCAAACGAGTGAACTTTCCGTCATGCTGAAGGCTTGCTACGGCGTGGTTGACGAGGGCGACCTCTGAAGGCTACCGGGCCGGGCCGGCGCTCAGACGCAGAAGTCGGCAAAACGGGACGGGGCGCGGGGTCGCATGCGGCGAGTTCACGGTTTGCAGGTGTTGGCCGGGGAATACGACGCGCTCCTTTGCGACGTTTGGGGCGTGCTCCACAATGGCGTCGCCGCCTTTCCTGCTGCCGTCGACGCGATCACCCGTTTTCGCCGTGTCGCCGGGCCGGTCGTGCTCGTCACCAATGCCCCGCGCACGAGCCAACCGATCCGCGCGCAGCTGCAGCAGCTCGGCGTGCCTGACGACGCTTATGACGGGCTCGTCACCTCCGGCGACGTGACGCGCAGGCTGATCGCCGAGCGGCCCGGTGTCCGCATCCTCCATGTTGGCCCCGAGCGCGATCTTTCGTTCTACGAGGGTCTCGATGTCGCGCTTGCGCCCGAGGCGGAGGCCGAGATCATCTGCTGCACCGGCCTTCTCGACGACAATATCGAGACGCCGGAAGATTATCGCGCGCTGCTTTGAGCGGCTTGTCGGCCGCGGCCTGCCGATGATCTGCGGCAATCCCGATATCATGGTCGAGCGCGGCCACCGCCTCGTCTATTGCGCCGGTGCGCTTGCCCGCCTCTATGCCGAGCTTGGCGGCGAGGCGATCCTGGTCGGCAAGCCGCATCCGCCGATCTATGCCGCGGCACGCCATCAGATCGCCGCGCATGGCGGCAGGCGCACGCTCGCGGTCGGCGACGGCCTTCCGACCGATATCCGCGGCGCGGTCGACAACGGCGTGCCGGCTCTCTTCGTCACCGGGGGCATTCACGCGACCGACTTCGGCCCGGCTTCCGATCCTGATGGAGCCCGCGTCGAAGCGCGTCTCAAGGCCGAGGGCCTCTCCGCTGTCGGCTACATTCCTGCGCTCGTCTGGGACGGCGCGAAGAAGAGCGCATGACCGCAACAGCGATATCGCCCCGCCTCGCGAGCCTCGAATCGATGCCGCCCGAATGGCAGGGCGGCGTGCTTGCGATCGGGAATTTCGACGGTGTGCATCGCGGTCATCAGGCGGTGCTTCTTGCGGCCCGGGCGGAGGCTGAGCGCCTGAACGCGCCGTGCTTGATGCTGACGCTCGAGCCGCATCCGCGCGCCTTCTTCTCCGGCCGCCCGCTCTTCCGGCTGACGCCGCCGCCGCTGAAGGCCACGCTTGCCGCCGCACTTGGCCTCGACGGCACGCTGGTGCTCAGCTTCGACCGCGCGCTTGCCGGCATGGAGCCGGAGGACTTCGTCCGCGACATCCTGGTCGGAGCGGCTGAAGATCCGCGCCGCCGTCACCGGCCACGACTTCCACTTCGGCAAGGCGCGCCGGGGAACGCCTGAATTCCTGACGGAGGAGGGGCGTCGCAGGGGCTTCGGCGTCAGCATCATCGAAGCGTTGACGGAAGGCGAGGAGCCGGTCTCCGCGACGCGTGTCCGCGCGGCGCTGAAGAGCGGCGACGTCGGTGACGCTAACCGCCTGCTCGGCTGGAGCTTCGCGGTCGCGGGCGAAATCGCTGCGCGGCGACGGCCGCGGCCGCGATCTCGGCTATCCGACCGCCAACATGATGCTCGACCCGGCGAGCGAGCTTCGTCAGGGAATCTACGCGGTCCACTTCCTCGCCGCGGACGGCGTGCTTCGCGCCGGTGTCGCAAGCTATGGCCGCCGGCCGACCTTCGGCGGTGGCGAGCCGCGTGCTTGAGACCTTCGTCTTCGATTTTGCCGGCGATCTCTACGGCGAGACGGCGCTCGTCACCTTCCACGGCTTCATCCGCGCGGAGGAACGTTTCGACAGCGTCGCCGCTCTTGTCGCCCGCATGGACGCCGATTCGATCGAAGCGCGCGCGATCCTCGAACGCGTGCCGTCGGTCGATCTCGATGCGAAGCTCTTCGCGGCCTGGCGCGGTTCCTTGCAAGGCGATCGCAAAAGCTAACGGTCGCTAAAGATATTGGAGCGCCAGGAACCCGGCGACCACGAGCGCCACGAAGATTGCGGCCGTCAGATAGAGCCGCCGCTCGACGACCGCCAGGATGGCCGGGCCGTAGCGCTTGAGCACAAATGCGACCAGGAAGAACCGCACGCCGCGCGTCGCGATCGAGGCGACGACGAAAACCGGGAAGTTGAAGGCCGCAAGCCCGGAAGCGATGGTCACCAGCTTGTAGGGGATCGGCGTTGCGCCTTTGATCAGGATCACCCAGACGCCCCACTCCGCATACCATTGGCGGAAGGTCTCAAGGCCGCCGGCATGCCCCATGAGCGCGAGCAGGCTTTCGCCGAAATCGCTCAGGTAGTAGCCGATCGCATAGCCGACGATGCCCCCGATCACCGAAGCGACGGTGCAGATGCCCGCATAGGCATAGGCGCGTTCCGGCCGCGCCAGCACCATCGGCGCGAGAACGACGTCGGGCGGGATCGGGAAGACCGAGCTTTCGAGGAATGAGACGAAGGCGAGCGCGCTCGCCGCGTGGCGGCTTGCCGCGAGCCCCATCGTCCAGTCGTAGAGTGCGCGCAGCCACGCGCCCGGTCCCCGCATGGAAAGCGCCTCTATCTGCTTCGCGGGAGAAGCGCCAGCCGCGAACGCGTCAGCGGATCAGCCGCGGGTCGAACGACTTCCTCCGTCACGCCGACGATCGCGCATTGCGGGATGTCGGGATGGCGCGGATTGAGGAGGACATTCCACGTGAACGGCGCCAGCGCAGAGGGGACCGAGATCGTGAGATGAGCGGTGCGGTCGAGCAGCTCGGTTCCGATTTGTTGCGTGGTGCCATGGTCCGACCGCCAGTCTATAGGGAGCGTCTCCAAGCCGATCCGGATGTTGGACGACGTCCTCGGGAACCTCGATCGTCAGCAGACGGAAGTGCGCCGGGACATCCGGCGCGATCGATGCGGACAAGCATCTCAAGGAGCGTAGTCGCAGGGTGGTCCGAGCAGTAGACGACAGGGGTGCCGGCACGATTCCAACGCCCGTCGGAAAGCTCGCCGCCGCGTCCCGAGAGGTCGAGGTGGTTGGAGATGTGCCAGACGCGCACGAGCGTCAGGCGAACATGCCGTAGTCGATACGGTGGAGGGCCTGCTCAACGCAGTTGTGCGCCGGTCTCGCTTCTGAGCAGCGCCAAGCGGGTCGTGCCGTCGAGCATCGGGCTCGGCTTGCGCAGCCAGCGATGCGCCTTCTCCTCGTCGCCGAATACCCGCTCTGCCATCGCGGTCAGACGGGCAAGGCGGACGGCGCGGTCCGATTCCTCTGCCGAAAGCGGCTCGTTCGCCTGCTTACGTCGGGCGAAAGGTCCGGCGCGGCACCGACAAGATCGAAGAGCTCCTCGCGGCTGAAGCCGTGAGCGAGGAGGGCGTCGAGGATCGCGAAGTCGGCGCGGTCGCCATGCGCGGCCTTGTCGATCTCGCGTTGGACGATGTCTGTGAGCTCCAGGCGCAATGCCTCCGGAGCGCTCCTCGGCAAAGCCGGGCGCCCGTGTCGTGTATCGCGCCATCCTGTTGCGGGCCACTCTGCTGCGGCACGTCAGCCGTTCCTGTTCGATGGCCATCACCATTTTTGCCAAGTGCCACAGACAATAATGAGCATTTGGCGCAATGTCCAGGGCGCGGCGCGCGAAACGGCTGCGACCGCCTTCCACTTGCCCGCGGCCCTCCGCTAAGAACGCCGGCATGACGCGTTTTTAGGCGATATCAGCGAATTATTCGGCCCGGCCTCGCTCTGACGGGGCCGGGACGGCCGCGTTTTCGGCCGTGCGCCGCCTTGGCGGCGCGGCCCTCTTTCCAAGAGTTCGAGCCTTGAAGGCCAGACGATGAGCGACAAGAAAGCCGCCTCCCGCCTCCGACGCGAGATCGGCCCCCGAAGCGGACAAGGGCCGCGACTATTCCGAGACGCTGTTCCTGCCGAAGACGGATTTTCCGATGCGCGCCGGGCTGCCGCAGAAGGAGCCGGAGATCCTGAAGCGCTGGGAGGAGATGGACCTCTACCGCCGCCAGCGCGAAGCGGCGCAAGGGGCGCGAGAAATACATCCTCCATGACGGCCCGCCCTACGCCAACGGCAACATCCATATCGGCACGGGGCTGAACAAGATCCTGAAGGACGTGGTCGTCCGCTCGCACCAGATGCTCGGCTACGATGCCAACTACGTGCCGGGCTGGGACTGCCACGGCCTGCCGATCGAGTGGAAGGTCGAGGAGGAGTACCGCGCCAAGGGCAAGAACAAGGACGCGGTGCCGATCAACGAGTTCCGCGCGAATGCCGCGAGTTCGCGCGCCACTGGATGGCCGTGCAGGCGGAGGAGTTCAAGCGCCTCGGCGTGATCGGCGATTTCGAGCAATCCCTACACGACGATGTCGAACGACGCGGAGGCGACGATCGCCGCCGAGCTGATGAAGTTCGCCATGTCGGACCAGCTCTATCGCGGCTCGAAGCCGGTGATGTGGTCGGTGGTGGAGAAGACGGCGCTCGCCGAGGCGGAGGTCGAATATCAGGACTACACCTCCGACACCGTCTGGGTGAAGTTCCCGGTCACCTCCGGCCCGCGCACGCTGCGCGGCGCCTCGATCGTCATCTGGACGACGACGCCGTGGACCATCCCCGGCAACCGCGCCGTCGCCTATTCGCCGAAAATCGCCTACGGGCTCTACCAGGTCGACGGCCGCGCCGGAGGGCAACTGGGCGAAGGCCGGCGACCTCTACGTGCTCGCCGACAGCCTGGCCGAGGACGTGATGCGGCAGGCGCGGGTGGAGAGCTTCGCGCGCCTGGCGTCGGTCGCGCCGGAGGATTTCGAGACGCTCGTCTGGCCCATCCGCTGAAGCATGCCGGCCTCGGCGGCTATCAGTTCGACGTGCCGCTTCTCCCCGGCGAGCATGTCACCGAGGACGACCGGCACCGGCTTCGTCCACACCGCGCCCGGCCATGGCCGCGAGGACTTCGAGCTTTGGATGGAGCATCGCCGCGAGCTTGAGGAGAGCGGCGTCGACACGACGATCCCCTATACGGTCGACGCCGACGGCCGCTTCACCGTCGATGCGCCCGGCTTCACGGGCCGCCAGGTCATCACCGACTCGGGCGAGAAGGGCGACGCCAACGCCGCGGTGATCGAGGCGCTCGCGAAGGCCGGGATGCTGATCGCGCGCGGCCGGCTGAAGCACCAATATCCGCATTCCTGGCGGTCGAAGAAGCCGGTGATCTTCCGCAACACGCCGCAATGGTTCATCCACATGGACCGCGACCTTGGCGGCGCCGGCGACACGCTGCGCGCCCGCGCGCTGAAGGCGATCGCCGACACGCGCTTCTGTCCGCCCGCCGGCCAGAACCGCCTGCGCGGCATGATCGAGAACCGCCCCGACTGGGTGGTCTCGCGCCAGCGCGCCTGGGGCGTGCCGATCGCCGTCTTCGTCGAACCGCGAGACCGGCGAGGTCCTGAAGGACGAGGCGGTCAACGCCCGCATCGTCGCGGCCTTCCGCGGAGGAGGGCGCCGACGCCTGGTTCGCAGACGGCGCCAAGGAGCGTTTCTCGGCAATGCCTTCGATGCGGCGGAATGGGAGAAGGTCGACGACATCCTCGACGTCTGGTTCGATTCCGGCTCGACCCACGCCTTCGTGCTGGAGGAGCGGGCGGACCTGAAATGGCCGGCTTCGCTTTATCTCGAAGGCTCCGACCAGCATCGCGGCTGGTTCCATTCCTCGCTTCTCGAAAGCTGCGGCACGCGCGGCCGCGCGCCCTATGACGCGGTGCTGACGCACGGCTTCGTCATGGCCGAGGACGGCCGCAAGATGTCGAAGTCGCTCGGCAACCAGGTGACGCCGCAGCAGGTGATCGAGCAGTCCGGCGCCGACATCCTGCGGCTCTGGGTGGTCTCCTCCGACTACGCCGAGGACTTGCGGATCGGCCCGGAGATCCTGAAGACCAACGTCGATTCCTACCGCAAGCTCCGCAACACGATCCGCTGGATGCTCGGCTCGCTGGCGCATTTCCGCCCCGAATATCGCGTCGCCGAGAGCGGAGATGCCGGAGCTCGAGCGGCTGATGCTGTCGGAGCTTGCGCGTCTCGATCGGCTCGTGCGCGAGGCTTACGAGGCGTTCGACTTCAAGCGCATCTATTTCGCGCTTTTCGCCTTCATGACCAACGATCTCTCCGCCTTCTATTTCGACGTCCGCAAGGACCGGCTCTATTGCGATCCGGCCTCCTCGAAGGCGCGCCACGCGGCGCTGACCGTGATCGACATCCTGTTCGACTGCCTGGTGCGCTGGCTCGCGCCGATGATTCCCTTCACCTGCGAAGAGGCATGGACGGAGCGCCACGGCGCGAAGCGAGCACGGTGCATCTGAGCTCTTCCGCGACGTGCCGGCGGAGTGGCGTGACCCTGCGCTTGAGGCGAAATGGGAGCGTGTCCATCGCCTCCGCCGCGTGGTGCTCGGCGCGCTCGAAGAGGTGCGCGTCAGGAAGGAGATCGGCTCGTCGCTTGAAGCGCGCGCCGTGCTGTTCCTTTCCGATGCGGAGCTTCTCGCCGCTCTCGACGGCGTCGACATGGCGGAGGTGGCGATCACGTCGGGGTTCGAGGTCGAGGCCGCTCGGGCTCGCGCCGGAGGATGCCTTCCGCCTTCCGCAGGAGGCCGACGTCGCGGTGGTGATCGAGCCGGCCAAGGGACGCAAATGCGCGCGCTCGTGGAAATATTCCGAAGAGGTCGGCTCCGACCCCGACTATCCCGACGTGACGCTCGCGCGATGCCGCGGCGTTGCGCGAATATGACGCCGCGAGGCAGGCCGCCGAATGACGACGCCGCGCCTGGCGCGCACGGTCGGCTTCACGGTCGCCGCCCTCGGCGTTCTGCGTCGACCAGGCCGACAAGGCCTGGATGCTCGGGCCGTTCGCACATCGCGGAAAAGGGCCGCGTGGCGCTGACGCCGTTTCTCGACCTGGTCCTGGTGTGGAACCGCGGCGTCAGCTACGGCCTCTTCACCCAGGACGGCGATGTCGGCCGCTGGCTGCTGATCGCGCTCGGCATGGTCGGCGCGGCGCTCTTCTCGTGGTGGCTTGTGGGTCACGCGCGGCGCTGCTTGCCGGCCCTGTCGCTCGGCCTCGTCATCGGCGGCGCGCTCTCCAACGTGATCGACCGCCTGGTCCACGGCGCGGTGGCGGATTTCTTCCTTTTCCACGTCGGCGGCGTTCGAATGGTATGTATTCAACCTTGCCGATGTGTGGATCGTGGCCGGCGCGATCGGCCTGGTGCTCGCCTGGGCGCTCGAGCGCCCCGAAATCGCCACGGAAGCATGAGAACCGCCTGCGCGCCCGGAAATGCCGCGATGTCGCGCGCTGCGGCGGTTTCGTGCTACAAAGCGGGGATTCGAAGAGTCTTGGTCATGGGGCGTCCGTAAGATTTCCAAACGCCGCATTGGTCCTTGCCGCACTGGCGTCGGCGACCGCGCTTGCCGGCTGCGGCCAGGACGCGACCTACGGCACCGGCGAAGTGCCGGAAGTGGCGCTTTTCCGCGAGGTGACCGGCGGGCTTCTGTCGCGCAACCAGAAGAAGCCGATCGACTATGAGCCGCGCGCGCCGCTCGTGATGCCCGAGTTCCGACGCAGCTTCCGCCGCCGGTCGGATACGGCGTCGAACGCCGACCCGAACTGGCCGGTCAGACCCGAACCAGGAAACCGCGCAGCGCGAACACCGACAGCCTCTCCGCGTACCGATGCGCAAAAGCAATACAAGAGGCTTCGCCCGCTGGCGGGGCTCTTTCCGGGGAGCGCAGGCCCGGCACCTGCCGAACAACGACAACGACCGGGAGCGCGCGGCGACCTACGACTTCATCCAGCAGTCGCGAAAGCAGCACGAGACGTTCAACAAGGCGCTTGCCGACGCGAACGGCTACAATGCGGGTGAGCGGAAGTATCTGACAGATCCGCCAATCATCTACGAGCAGCCCGCCGGCACCGCGCCGACCGAATACAAGGGAATCGGCAAGAAGCGCGGCTTCTGGCAGATGTTCTTCCCCGGCAAGTCGTAGCGCGCCATATCCGTCCGCCGGCTTTCCTCGGCGTTCGTTCTGCGTGAAAGTCCGACGCGGATTCGCGCTTGCGGCAAGGTCGCATCCGTGACGATTCGCCGTCTCCCCGATCATGTGATCAACCGCATCGCCGCCGGCGAGGTGGTGGAGCGGCCGGCGAGCGTCGTGAAGGAGCTCGTCGAGAATGCGCTCGACGCCGGTGCGCGGCGGATCGAGATCGTCACCGCGGGCGGCGGGAAGAGCCTGATCCGCGTCGCGGACGACGGCGTCGGGATGCGCCGCGCGGACCTTGCTGCTCGCCGTCGCGCGCCACTGCACCTCGAAGCTTCCGGACGACGACCTCGGCGCGATCGCGCACGCTCGGCTTTCGCGGCGAGGCGCTCGCCTCGATCGGCGCGGTGGCGCGGCTTTCGATCACGACGTCGCGACAAGGCCGAGGAGCACGCCTGGGCGATCGACGTCGAGGGCGGGAGCGGCGAGCGAGCCGCGGCCGGCGAGCCGCAGTCGGGCACGCAGATCGAGGTGCGCGACCTCTTCTTCGCCGTGCCGGCGCGGCTGAAGTTCCTGCGCTCCGACCGGGCCGAGGCGAGCGCGGTCACCGAAGTCGTGCGGCGGCTGGCGCTGGCCATCCGAACGTCGGTTTCACGCTTGCCGGCCCCGACCGCCTGCCGCTCGATTTCGCGCCGCAGCAGGGCGACGGGGCGCTCGGGCGCGCATGGCCGAGGTGATCGGCGCCGACGTTCCTCGACGAATTCCATGCCGATCGATGCCGAGCGCGAGGGCGTCACGCCTCACCGGGCCGCGCCGGGCTGCCGACCTTCAATCGCGCGAACTCGCTGCAGCCAGTTCATGTTCGTGAACGGCCGGCCGCTGCGCGATCCGCTGCTGACCGGCGCGCTCCGCGCCGCCTATGCCGACGTGCTCGCGCGCGACCGCTTCCCCGTCGCCGCGCTCTTCCTGAGCTCGATCCGGCCGAGTTCGACGTGAACGTGCACCCGGCGAAGCTCGAGGTGCGCTTCCGCGATCCGGCCTGATGCGCGGGCTCGTCATCGGCGCGATCCGCGAGGCGCTGGCGGCGCACGGCTTCCGCGCCGCGCGGAAGCGTCGGCGCGAGGACGCTCGCCGCCTTCCGGCCGGAAGCGGCGCGGCGCCGCGTCCGCCGCGCCAGAACGGCAACGGCGGCGCGGCTGGCGCGGCTGGGCGGCGCCGAGCCTCGCGGCTTTGGCGAGGAGGAGCAGGCGGCTTTCGCTGTCATCGACCGGCCGTCGGCCGACGCGCGCGCGGCGCTTGCTGGCGCCCGACGAGAGCGATGCTCGCGCGTCCGCTCGGCGCCGCCCGCGCGCAGCTTCACGCGAACTACATCGTCGCGCAGACCGATGACGGGCTGGTCATCGTCGACCAGCACGCCGCGCACGAGCGCATCGTCTACGAGCGGCTGAAGGCGGCGCTTGCCGGCCGCGCCGTGCCGCGCCAGATGCTCCTGATCCCGGAGGTGGTGGAGCTGCCCGCGCGACGACGTGGAGCGGCTTCTCGCCGCGCCGAGGAGCTTGCGGAAGTCGGGCTCGCGATCGAGGCGTTCGGGCCGGGCGCCGTGGCGGTCACCGAGACGCCGGCGATGCTCGGCGAGATCGACGCCGCCGGCGCTCATCCGCGACATCGCCGACGACCTCGCCGAATGGGACGCCTCGACGCGGCTTGCCGAGCGGCTCGACCATGTCGCCGCGACCATGGCCTGCTACGGCTCGGTCCGCTCCGGCCGCAAGCTGCAAGCCCGAGGAGATGGACGCGCTCCTGCGCGAGATGGAGGCGACGCCGCAATCCGGCCAGTGCAACCACGGCCGCCCGACCTATGTCGAATTGAAGCTCGCCGACGTGGAGCGGCTTTTCGGGCGCCGCTGAAACCGCAGATGCCGCACGGCCGTCCGTAGTATGTTCGCGATGCGCAGACCGACTGTGCTAGGCTCCGACGGCGGTGAGCTTCCTCGGGAGGGGATGGGCCATGGCGAGCGATCAACGAAAAGCTGCTCGACGAGCGTCTTGGCGGCGCTTGAATCGGCGCGCACCTGGAGCCCGCGCGTCGTCTCCAAGCTCGAGAGCCACATTCGCTCCGCCGACGACGCAGGGCTGTTTCGCATCAATCCCATGACGTTCGCGGCCGAGAAGGGGATCGCGGAGGATGAGGCGATCGACCTCTTCCTGCATGCGTCGGCGCTCGGCCTCTTCGAGATGAACTGGATCCTGCTCTGCCCGATCTGCTCCTGCGTCATCGAGAGCTTCCGGGCGCTCAAGAATCTCGACAGCCATTGCCGCTGCACCAAATGCCACCTGGATCTCGTCGCCGCGCTCGACGACATGATCGCGGTCACGTTCACCGTAAGCCCGGCGATCCGCCGCATCGCCTACCACGATCCCGGAGACGCTCTCGGTCGAGGACTACGCCTTCCGTTACCGGTCGACCGATCGAAGGCCTGATGCCTGACGGCACGCCGTTCCTCAAGATCAAGGAGCATGCTGAACCGCGGCGCTCGCCTATCTCGAGCCGGGCGAGACGACGACGATGGAGGTCGAGGCCGCGGAGCCGGGAGCGCTGCGCGGCTCGAGCCCCGACGGCGACGCCGGATTCCTGTTCATCGTCGATCCGGCGCTTCCCGCCGCAGATCAGCGCATCGAGATCACGCTGCGACGACAATGCCTGCGACGCCGGAAGGCGGCACCATCGCGCCGGGCAAGGTGACTTTCGAGATAACCAGCAGCCGCGAAGAAGCGATTCGCCTTCGGCGTCATGCAGCTGCCGCCCGGGCGTCGATCGGCCGCCGCCGCTTCACTTCGCGCCCTTTCTCTCCGGCAAGCGGCTCCTCACCACGCAGACCTTCCGCGATCTCTTCCGCTCCGAGGTCATCGGCAGCGAGGGGATCGGCGTCAAGGACATCGCGCTGCTCTTCACCGACCTGAAGGGCTCGACCGCGCTTTACGACCGGATCGGCGACCTGAACGCCTTCTCGCTCGTGCAGCAGCACTTCGAGCAATTGCAGAGCGTGACGGCCCGCCACCACGGCGCGATC
The DNA here is from genome assembly GCA_963750115.1 of uncultured Alphaproteobacteria bacterium. GTDB lineage: Bacteria > Pseudomonadota > Alphaproteobacteria > Rhizobiales > Afifellaceae > DASWJZ01. The sequence continues at coordinate 22,590 of CAVVPM010000019.1, forward strand.
ATCAAGACGATCGGCGACGCCATCATGGCGGCCTTCGTCGATCCGGCGGACGCCGTTGAGGCGGCGCTCGACATGCGCAGCGAGATCGCTCGTTCAACCAGCGGCAGCCGGACAAGGAGCTGGTCCTGAAGATCGGCGTGCACAAGGGCGCCGCGATCGCGGTCACGCTGAACGACCGGCTCGATTATTTCGGGCAGACCGTGAACATCGCGGCCCGCGTGCAGAATCTCGCCGGCGCCGACGAGATATTCGTGAGCCAGGACGTTTATGACGCGGCGAACGTGAAGGACCGGCTTGCCGGTTTCGAAGTCGAGCCGCACACCGCCGAGCTTCGTGGGGTCGAGCAGGCGATGCAGGTCTTTCGCGTCGCGCCGCCCGCGGCCGGCTGACGTTGAGCCGCCGTCCCAAGCTCGCGCCTCAGGATGAGGGAGGGGGAGAGGTTTCCCATTGCGCCAGAACGAGCTGGCTTTCGCCGGCTTCGCGCCGGTCGAGAACCTTAAATCCCGTCGGCAAGGCGACCTCGGCGTCCGCCCGCTCCTCGAGCACGCAGAGCGCGCCAGGCTTCAGCCAACCGCCTTCCGCCGTGCTTAGGAGCGCCTTTTCGCCGAGCCCCTTGCCGTAAGGCGGGTCGAGGAAGATGAGGTCGAAGGGCTGGATCGTCGCCGGCGCGCCCGAGGTCCGTTGCGTCGCGGCGGAGGATCTTGGTGACGCCGGTGAGCCCGAGCGCTTCCAGGTTGGCGCGGATCAGGCCGCGGCCCTCGACG
>CAVVPM010000020.1:0-19155 GCA_963750115.1 uncultured Alphaproteobacteria bacterium
TTGCGGACAAAAAGGAAGGAATAACAATTGATGAATGTGCTGCAATACATCGCCACATTGAAATGAACCTCGACCGTGATAAAGAGGATTATGAGTTGCAGGTTTCATCTCCTGGTCTTGACGTGCCATTTGCTGTTCTTGAACAGTACCATAAAAATGAAGGGAAGGGAGTTGAAGTAATTGATCTGGATGGAACAAAGCATTCAGGGAAGCTTAAGAATGTTACAGACGAAGGTTTTGAACTCGAGTCTGAACTTAAAGTAAAGGGAAAATCAAAAGAATTAACAGATATTTCTTTTAATTTTGACCAGGTAAGATCAACCAGAGTAATTTTAACAATTAAGTAATTATAAGGGATTTACACCAGATGGAAAATGTTAATTTGATCGACACTTTTTCGGAATTTAAGGAGCTTAAAAATATTGACCGCCCAACAATGATGAGCGTTCTTGAAGATGTGTTCAGGAGTATGCTGGCAAAGAAATACGGTTCGGCTGATAATTTTAACAGCATTATTGTAAATATCGATAAAGGTGATTTCGAAATATGGAGAAACAGGGTCGTTGTTGACGATAATGATTTTAACGATCCTGTCATGCAGATTCCTCTTTCAAAAGCAAAAGAGATTGATGAGGATTATGAAGTGGGAGAAGAGGTCTCTGACGAGGTAAAATTCCTTGACTTCGGAAGAAGGGCAATATTATCTCTGAGACAAAATCTTACAGCCAGGATCCTTGATCTTGAGAAGAATAATATCTACATAAAATACAAAGACAGAATTGGTGAGATTGTCACCGGGAGGCCTTACCAGGTTTGGAAGAGAGAGATCCTTGTAGCAATACGTAAAGCGAAGTTCTCAGCGTGCAGGCACGTCGTATTGCTGCCGAGCGCCCGGTGAACCGCTCGTAGTGGCCGAGGTCGAGGTCGGTCTCCGCCCCGTCGTCGGTGACGAATACCTCGCCGTGCTGATAGGGGCTCATGGTCCCGGGATCGACGTTCAGATAGGGGTCGAGCTTGCGAAGCCTGACCTTGTAGCCGCGCGCCTGAAGGAGCGCGCCCAAGGCCGCCGAAGCGAGACCCTTGCCGAGGGAGGAGACCACGCCGCCGGTAATGAAGATGTACCGCGCCATGGGATTTGAGCCATAGCGCCGCCGGACCGATTTGACGAGTTGAAAATGCAGGCTTTGTCGACGAATAGGAAAAGCCCGGTAAACCGCGCGCCCGACCGCCTCTACTCCGCCGGCTGCACGGCCGGCGCTTCCTGAAGCCCGCGACCGGACAACCTCCCGACGAGGCGGCGCGTGCCGGCGGCGAGGCCCTCCATGTAGAGGTAGATCACCGGCGTGATGAACAGGGTCAGCGCCTGCGAGACGATCAGGCCGCCGACCACGGCGACGCCGAGCGGCTGGCGCAGCTCCGAGCCGGCGCCGATGCCGAGCGCGATCGGCAGCGAGCCCATGATCGCCGCGAACGTCGTCATCATGATCGGGCGGAAGCGGATCAGGCAGGCCTCGCGGATCGCATCATGCGCGCTCGCCCCGCCGCGCTGCCTGACCAGCGCGAAGTCGATCATCATGATCGCGTTCTTCTTGACGATGCCGATCAGCATCAGGATGCCGATGATGCGCGATCACGCTCACGTCGAAGCCGAAGATGCGCAGCGTGAGCAGCGCGCCCGCCGCGGCCGCCGGCAGGCCGGTCAGGATGGTGAGCGGATGGATGAAGCTCTCGTAGAGGATGCCGAGCACGACGTAGATGGTGACCACCGCGGCGAGGAGCAGCAGCCCCTGATTGCCGGCGGCGTCCTGGAACACCTGCGCCGTCCCGGCGAAGCTCGTGCTGATATCGGGACGGCAGGTCGATCTGCGCTTTGATCTGGTCGATCTGGTCGGTCGCCTGGCCGAGCGAAACACCGGCCGGCAGGTTGAACGAGATGGTCACCGCCGGCAGCTGGCCCTGCTGATTGACCGAGAGAAGCCCCGCGACCCGCTGCACCTTGGCGAAGGCCGAGACGGGGATCATCTTGCCGCTCGACGAGCGGATGTGCAGCGCGTTCAGGCTGTCCGCCGTCCACGGGATCGTCGGGTCGAACTCGACGATCACCTCGTAGCTGTCGCCGGTCTTGAAGATCGTCGAGGCCTGGTTGGTGCCGAAGCCGTCGTAGAGATAGTTGCGCAGATCGTCGCTGGTGATGCCGAGAAGCCGCGCTTTGTCTGCGTCGACGATGAGATGCGCCTGCGGGGCGTTATCCTGCACGTCCGACGTGACGTCGACGAAGTGGCCGTCCCGCGTCATGGCGCTCTCGATCTTGTCCGCCCAGGTCAGGAGCTCGGCGCGGTCGATGCCCTGCACCACGAACTGGTACTGGCTGGCCGAGGAGCGACCGCCGAGGCGCAGGTCCTGCACCGGCACGACGAAGCTCGAAATGCCGGGGATCTGGCCGAGCGAGCGGCGCAGGTCGCTCAGGATCGTCTCGAGCGGCGGCCGCTTGGACTTGAGCTCGACGAAGAGGTGCCCCTGGTTTGCGGTGGACGAGCCGAAGCTGCCGCCGACCAGCGAGCCGACATGCGCGACGTAGGGCTTGGAGAGGAGCGTGGACTCCACCTTCTCCTGCAGCGCCCGCATGTCGGTGAAGGAGATGTCCTGCCGCGCCTCGGTCTGCACCGACAGCTGGCCGATATCCTCCTGCGGCAGGAATCCCTTCGGCGAAACCGCGAAGAGATAGATCGTCGCGGCAACCGTGCCGAAGAAGACGAGGAGAACCGCGAACCGGTAGTGCAGGCAGAAGTCGAGCCCGACGCGATAGGCCCGCAGCCATCCTGCCGGGCCCCGCGTTCAAGTCCCTCATGCGCCGTGCCGCCGCGGCGGCAGGCGGGCGCAGAGCATCGGCGTAAAGGTCAGCGACACCAGCGCGGAGGTAATGATTGCGATCGTCACCACCATCGCGAACTCGTTGAAGATGCGGCCGACGACGCCGCCCATCAGCAGGATCGGCAGGAACACCGCGACGAGCGAGATGGTGATCGAAACGATGGTGAAGCCGACCTCGCGGCTCCCCGCGAGCGCCGCCTCGAACGGCTTCATTCCCTCCTCGACGTGCCGCACGATGTTTTCGAGCATCACGATCGCGTCGTCGACGACGAGTCCGACCGCAAGCGTCAGGCCGAGCAGCGAGATGTTGTCGACGGAATAGCCGAGCACATACATGACCGCGAAGGTGGCGACGATGGAGATCGGGATGGCAAGCGTCGGGATAAGAGTTGCCGACAGCCGTCGCAGGAACAGGAAAATGACGAGCGCGACGAGCCCGATCGTCAGCACCAGCGTCAGGTCGACGTCGTGCACGGCCTGAACGATCGACGTCGCGCGGTTGTTCAGGATGTTGATCGATCCCGACGAACCGAGATCGGCGCGATATTTCGGCAGCGCGGCGATGACCCGGTCGACGACGCCGACCGTGTTTGCGTCCGGCTGGCGGAACACGGCGAGTATCAGCGTCGGCCGACCGTCATAGCGGCTCTCGGTCTGCGTGTTGGCGACCAAGTCCACGACGCTTGCGACGTCGCCGAGCCTGACCGGGTGCCCGTCCGGCGAGGCGATGACGATCTGGCGGAACTCATCCGCCTTGGTCATCTGCGAATTCGTCTCGATCGCAAGGCTCTGGTCGTTGCCGACGATGGTGCCGGCCGGGGTGATCGAGTTCGCCGAGCCGATGGCTGAGGCAACCTGGTCGATGCCGATGCCAAGGCCGGCGAGCGCGGTCGGGTTCACCTCCGCGCGGACGGCGAATTTCTTCGCCCCGAACACCTGCACCTCACCGACGCCGTCGAGGGTCGACAGGGCCGGCGACATCACCTGCTCCGCGAAATCGTCAAGCTGCGGCAAAGGCATTGCGGTGCTCTGCAGCGCCAGAAGGATGATCGGCGCATCGGCCGGATTGACCTTCCGATAGCTCGGCGGCGTCGTCATGTTGGCCGGCAATTGCCGAAGCGTCCGCGCGATCGCCGCCTGCACGTCCGCCGCCGCCTGATCGATGTTGCGGTCGAGGTCGAACTGAATGACGATCGTGCGTCGATCCCTGCACGCTCTTCGCGGTGATCGTCTGGATCGCCGGAATGGTGTTGAATTGCTTGATGAGCGGCGTCGCCACCGAGTTCGCCATGGTGTCGGGCGACGCACCGGGAAGCTGCCCGGACACGGTGATCACGGGGAAATTCACATTCGGGAGCGCCGCGACCGGCAGCAAATTGTAGGCGAAAGAGTCCGGCGCTGATCAGCGCGATCGCGAGCAGGATGGTCGCGACGGGTCGGCGGATGAACGGCGCCGAAATGTTCATTGCACGGCGTCCGCCGGAACCCCGGCGTGCGTCCCCGCCGCGGCGTTCGAGGCGAGTGTCTCCTTGATCCGCGCGCCTTCGCGAAGGCTCAGCTGCCCTTCCACCACGACGTGCTCGTCGGGGTTGAGGCCCGCGCTGATGATCGCGGTATCGCCGGTCTCGCCGACGACCGTCACGGGCTTGGTCGTGGCGGTGCCGTCGGACTTTGCCACGAAAACGTAGGAGCCTTTCTCGTTCACCTGCAGCGCTGCAAGGGGAACGACCGTTGCCCCGCGGCGAACGCCGAGATCGCCTACCACCCGTACATACTGTCCAGGCCAGAGCGCCCCGTCGCTGTTGTCGAAGTCGGCTTTCGCCGTCACCGTCCCTGAGTTCGTGTCGACGCTTGAATCGACGAACGTCAGCGCGCCGGTCGACACGAGCTTGCCGGACTCCGGATCAAAGACGCGCACCGCTGCCGGCGGCTTCCCGGCGAGCGCCTGGCGCAGCGCCGCGAGGTCGCGCTCCGGCACTGAGAAGGACACGCGAACCGGCGCCATCTGCGTGACCGTCAGAAGCGCCGTCTGGTCGGAGGCCCGGACGAGCGTGCCGACGTCCTGATCGATCGCCCCGACGCGTCCGTCGATCGGTGCGGTGATCGTCGTGTAGCCGATCTGCACCTGGTCGGCCTCGATCTGCGCCTGGTCGCCGGCGATCGAGGCCGCGGCCTGGTTGACCGCCGCTTGCTGCTGCTCGACCTGCTGCGCGGTCGCGTCGTTATGCGTATTGAGCGTCTTCAGGCGCGCAAGGTCGGCCTGCAACTGCTCGGAATTGGCCTGATCCTTGGCAAGCGCGGCGCGGTCCTTCGCGAGCGTCGCCTGAAGCGCCTTGTCGTCGAGCCGGAAGAGGAGATCGCCGGCCTTGACGGTCTGTCCCTCGCTCACGCCCTGGGCGACGATGACGCCGTCGATGCGCGGCCTGACAGCGACGGAGGCGATTGGCTCGACCCACCCGACCGCGCTTTCTGTGATCGGCACGTCCTGGCTTTTCGCGACCGCCGTGAGCACGGCCGTCGGGCCGCCGGGCCGCGTGGCTGTCCCGCGGGTGCGCGACGGCGTCTTGGGCTGCGCACCGGAGCTTTGTTCGAGCGCAGCCTGCGCTCCGAAACCTGACGGGGAAAGAATGTGGCGCCCAACGACAAAGGCCGCCACGAGGGCGACCAGCACCACCACCAGAATCAACCGCACACGTCTCACGGCGTTCGACTCCGAGTTAAGTCTGAAGCGGGCGGACTACCGACCGGTGACCGCGATTAGCACGGCGAAATGCAGAAACTATGCCAGAGTTGTAACGAAACTCTGCGGCGGAAAGCCGGCCGGCGGATTAAATTTCCGTCACCTTCTCTTGGCAAAGCTCTATCGGGACAGAGGTTTACTGCCCGGCCGGCGGCACTATCGGCGGCGTCTGCGGCCCGAGCGCGGGCGTTGTCGCGGTATCCGGCAGCGTGGTCGGCGTCGGCAGTTCCTGCACCGGCGCCGAGCTCCCGGTGGACGAGCTTCCGCCCGCGGCCGAACCGCCCGTCCCCGAGCCGTTTGTCGCGGCGCCGCTCGTCGCCGGGATATTTGTCGCCGGGGGAGTTGTCGCTGCGCCGTCCGTCGCTCCGGGCGCCGAAGGACTGGAGCCGGCGGGCGATGCCGGGCTTGGCGCCGTGGGCGTCGTGCTGCCGGGGCTCGTCGTCGCGGGTGGCGTCTGCGGCCCGCCGGACGCAGTCCCACCCGACGACGAGGAGGAGGAGCCGCCAAGCTGCTGCAGCAGCTGCTCCGCGCTGGTCGGCGCGCCGGAGGGCGTGGGCGGCGCCGGGGTCTCGCTGGTCGTCGCCGGGGCCGACTGGCTTGGAATCTGGTTCAGGATGTCGCCCGGATGTGACTGGTATTTCGCGAGAAGCGCGAGCCCGAGCGAGGTCGCGAAGAAGACGAAGGCCAGCACTGCCGTCGAGCGCGTCAGGACGTTGCCGGCGCCCCGGCCCGAGAGGAACGCCCCCTGCCCGCCGCCGATGCCGAGCGCGCCACCCTCGGAGCGCTGCAGCAGCACCAGCCCGATCATGGCGAGCACCACCATCATGTGGATCACGATGACGACAGTAGTCATGAATCTCTTTCCTTGGCTGCGGCTTCTATACGAGCCGGCTCCTGCTTTGAAGCCTCACGCGCCGCCCGCCGCCCGCACGATCGCGAGGAAATCGGTCGATTTCAGGCTGGCGCCGCCGATAAGGCCGCCATTCACGTCCGCTATCTTGAGAATCGCGGCGGCGTTCTCCGGCTTCATCGACCCACCGTAGAGTATGCGCACCGAGCCCCCGTCTGCGCCGAAGCGCGCCTTGAGGCCGGCCCGGATATGGGCATGAACCTCGGCGATGTCACCCTCGCTCGGCGTCCGCCCGGTGCCGATCGCCCAGACCGGCTCGTAGGCGACGACGATGTCCCCCGGGGCCCCGTCCGGGACCGATTCCGCGAGCTGGCGCGACACGATGGCAAGCGTCTCGCCGGAATCGCGCTGCCGCTCCGTCTCGCCGATGCAGACGATAGCCGTGATCCCGGCGCGACGCGCGGCTTCCGCCTTGGCGCGCACCTGCGCGTCGGTCTCGCCGTGGTCGGTGCGCCGCTCCGAGTGGCCGACAATGACGGCGCTCGCGCCGGCGTCCTTGAGCATCTCCGCCGAAATGTCGCCGGTATGCGCGCCCGACGCCTTGGCGTGGCAATTCTGCCCGCCGATCAGGAGCGGCGAATCCTTCGTCACCCAGCGCATCTGTGCGATCAAGGTCGCTGGCGGGCAGAGCATCACGTCAGCCGAAGCCGCCGCTGCGGCGCCCTTCGCAACCAGCGCGGCCTCTTGCAAGCTCGCGGCAACCCCGTTCATCTTCCAGTTTCCGGCGATCAGATAGCGCATTGAGGACTCCTCCGCCGGTCCGGGCGGGGCATTTGATGCGCTTGTGAGCGCGGGACGGGGGTCTTATGTTCGAGCCGCCGGGCGGAACCGACCCGGTCTTCTCTTATTCGCGAGAGGCTTTTTCATGCTCGACCAGTTGCGTCAAGGTGCGCAGGGCTGGGTCTCCAAGGGGCTGATGGCGTTGCTGGTGCTCAGCTTCGCGGTCTGGGGCATTGGCGGCTTCAACGGCTATCACAGCGGCTCGCTCGCCCGGGTCGGCGGTCAGGACGTGTCGATACAGGATTTCGCGCGCATCTTCGACACGGCGCAGCGGAGCGCCCAGCAGCGCGGACAAACCGTCAACCCCGAGCAGGTTCTCTCCGGTGTCCTCATGAACGCCGCGATCGACGACGCCGCCCACAGCTACGGCCTCGGCATCTCCGATAGCCGCGTCGCCGAGGAGATCGCCAAGAATCCGGCCTTCCAGGGGCTTGACGGCAAATTCGACCGCAACCGTTTCATCAACATCCTCGCGAACGCCAACATCAACCGGAACGACTTCGTCAGCGAGGTGAAGAGCCAGCTCGTGCGCGACCAGATCGCCGGCTCGCTCGACGCCGGCCTGGGCGTGCCGCAGCCGCTCGTCGCCGCCCTCTACCGCTTGCAGAACGAGGAGCGCACAATCTCCTTCTTCGTCGTCGACCAGACGGCGATCGAGGCCGTCGGCACGCCTAGCGACTCCGACCTGCAATCCTATTTCAACGACAACAAGGACAAGTATCGCGCACCCGAATATCGCAAGCTTGGCCTGCTGACGCTCGACCCCGCCGCGATCGCCGATCCCGCATCGGTGAGCGATGCGGCGGTCGCCGCCGAATATGCCCGGCGGAAGCCGAGCCTCGTCGTGCCCGAAAAGCGGCACGTCGAGGTGATGCGCTTCGACAGCGCCGATGCGGCGAAGGCCGCGCTCGCAAAGATCGAAGGGGGCGAGGATTTTGCCAAAGCGGCGAAGGACAGCGGCGTCGAAGTGACCGATCTCGGCGTCAAGACCGAGCCTGAGATGCTCGATCAGGCGGTCGGCAAGGCGGCGTTCGCGGCGGAGAAGAACAAGCCGGTCGCCGTGATCGAGGGCGCCCTGCAGCCGACGATCATCGAGGTGACCGATATCGAGCCGGGCTCGGTGCCGTCGCTTCAGGACATGACGGCGGAAATCCGCAAGGACCTCGCAACCCGCGCGGCGCGCGACCGCGTGCAGGATCTCTATAACAAGGTGGAGGACGAGAGCGCCGGCGGTTCCACGCTTCAGGAGACGGCGAAGAAGCTCTCGCTTCCCTACCGCGTGATCGACGCCGTTTCCGCGGACCTGAAGGCGCCCGACGGCAGCGCGATCACCGACATCCCCGACGGCGCGGAGGTGGTGAAGCAGGCCTTTGAGAGCGATGTCGGGGTCGAGAACAACCCGATCGGCACGGGGACCGACTCGTCGTTGTTCTATGAGGTTCTCGACGTCACGCCGGCCCACGATCGGACTCTTGCCGAGGTGCGGGACAAGGTGATCGCGGACTGGACCGCGGCGGAAACCGAGAAGCGCATCACCGCGCGCGCCGACAAGCTGTTCCAGGAGTTGAAGGGCGGCGCCTCGATCGCAACGGTTGCCGCTGAAGTCGGCAAGACCGTCAAGACCGTCGAAGGCATCAAGCGGAACGGCACCTCGCCGGACCTTTCGGCCAACGCCATCAGCCAGTCTTTCGCCGGTCCCGAGGGGCATGTCGCCGATGCCGAGGGCACCGGTCCGGCGCGCATCCTCCTCCACGTCGACAAGGTCACCGACCCCGCCTTCTTTGCCCAGGCGGCCAATTCAAAAGCGATCCAGAGCCAGCTCTCTGACGCGCTGAAGAACGACCTCTTCGCCACGTTCAACCAGCAGCTTCTTGCGAGCCGCTCGACGACGATCAATACGGCCGCCTTCCAACAGCTGACCGGCCAGGGGCAGACCCAATGACGCGCTCTTCCATGTGGTCGCGATGCAGGTAGAGCCGGCCTATGAGGGCTTCGAGGCTCGCTACACAAAGGCCGAACCGCAGCTTGTCTTCACCCGCCTCGTCGCCGATCTGGAGACGCCGGTATCGGCCTTCCTGAAGCTCGCCGGGAACCGCCGCAACGCCTTTTTGCTCGAATCGGTCGAAGGCGGTGCCGTTCGCGGTCGCTACTCGATGCTGGGCTTCGATCCCGACCTCATATTCCGTGCCGAGGGGGGAAATGCGGAAATTGCCCGCGCGCCGGACCTCTCGCATTTCGTGCCCTCTCCTGAGGATTCGCTTGCGGCACTTCGTCGCCTGATCGCCGAGAGCCGCATTTCCGTGCCGGCGGACCTTCCGCCGATGGCGGCGGGCGTCTTCGGCTATCTCGGCTATGACATGGTGCGCCTGATGGAGGAGCTGCCGGCGCCGAAGCCGGAGGCGGTGCGCGTCCCCGACGCGATCCTGATCCGGCCGCGCGTCATCGCCGTCTTCGACGCGGTCAGGGACGAGCTGACCGTAGTGACGCCGGTTCGTCTAGAACCCGGCGTCTCGGCGCACACCGCCTACGACCGCGCGGTCAACCGCCTGATCGACGTGCTCGACGCTCTCGACCGCCCGCTCGACCATGCGCCGGAGCCGGCCGATATCGCGCTCTCCGGCGAGGTCGTCTCCAACACGACCCCGGCGGAGTTCAGGGCGATGGTCGCCTCTGCCAAGGAATACATCGCCGCCGGCGACATTTTTCAGGTGGTCCTGTCGCAGCGCTTCGAGGCGCCCTTTCCTCTCCCCGCGTTCTCGCTTTACCGCGCGCTTCGCCGGGTGAATCCCTCGCCGTTCCTCTACTTCCTCGATTTCGACGGCTTCGCGATCGTCGGATCGAGCCCGGAGATCCTCGTCCGCGTGCGCGAGGGCGAGGTGACCATCCGCCCGATCGCCGGCACCCGTCCGCGCGGCGCGACTCCCGAGGACGATAAGCGTCTCGGCGAGGAGCTCCTCGCCGACCCGAAGGAGCGCGCCGAGCACTTGATGCTTCTCGACCTCGGGCGAAACGACGTGGGCCGCGTCTCCGACGCTCGGCACGGTCAAGGTGACCGACCAGTACTTCCTTGAGCACTACAGCCACGTGATGCACATCGTGTCGAACGTGGTCGGCGAGCTTCGCCCCGACACCGACGCGCTCGACGCGCTTGTCGCCGGCTTTCCGGCCGGCACCGTCTCCGGCGCGCCGAAGGTACGGGCGATGGAAATTATTGATGAACTCGAAAAGGAGAAGCGCGGGCCCTATGCGGGCTGCGTCGGCTACTTCTCCGCCGACGGGGCGATGGATACCTGCATCGTGCTCAGAACGGCGATGGTGAAGGATGGCAAGGTCTACGCGCAGGCAGGCGCCGGCATCGTCGCCGATTCCGATCCGGATTCAGAACAGCAGGAATGCATCAACAAGGCCGCCGCGATCTTCCGCGCCGCCGACGAGGCCCGCCGCTTTGCGAGCCAGGCCGGAAGGGGGCAGTAGCCTATACCGGCGAAGCCAGGCTTCCCGGGGACGTCGCTCTCTCCAGAAACCAGGTCTCCTCGACGCCCACGCCCTTGATCTCCGTCGGACCGCGGGGGGCGAAGTCGAATGCATCCGCGAGCGCGTCGCGGAACGCTCGTGAGACTTGGATCCGCGTCGGCTCGCTGCTCTGCTCAAGCCTTGCCGCGAGGTTCACGGTGTCGCCCCAGATGTCGTAGCCGAAGCGCTTGGCGCCGATCACGCCGGCCGTGACCGGGCCCTGTGCGATGCCGATCCTGATCGCGAGCGGCAGGCCGAATTTCGCTCCCGTTTCCTCCGCGAGCGCATGCATGCGAAGCGCCATTCGTGCGAGCCGCGCGGCATGGTCGGGTGTCGCGTCGGGCACGCCCGCGACCGCCATATAGGCGTCGCCGATCGTCTTGATCTTCTCAACGCCGTGCTCGGCGGCGAGCCGGTCGAAACGCTTGAAGAGGTGGTTCAGCATCGCCACCGTGCGCGACGGCCCGAGCGAACGCGCCATCGGCACGAACCCGACGATGTCGGAGAAGAGCACCGACGCCTCTTGGAAGCTGTCTGCGATTGCGGCGTCCGGCCGCGCCTTCAGGCGCTCGGCGACCTGTACGGGCAGGATGCGGTGGAGGAGCGATTCCGTCTCCGCCTCGGCCTGCTCCGCGGTCCAGAAGGCGTAGTAGACGATGACGGCGATGATGATGGAGAGCGTCACCACCACGGTGATGTAGAGCTGCATGAGGAAGCGCGGGTCGACGGCGCCGTTCACGAGCCCCGTCGGAAACAGCACCCAGCTCGCAATGTGGAGCGCGATGGCGACGGCGATGAGCAACACGATGAGCCGCAGCCGCCGCAGCTCGAAGATGAGGAACAGCGCGGCCGAGGCGGCGACGAAATTGATCTGGATGCCCGAAAGCCGGCCCATCATCGCGGCGAGCAGGAAGAGCCCCGCCATCAATGCAATGGCAATGAACAGCGAGCCGGCGGTGTCGTTGATCCGATGGAACGCCGGAACGCAGAGCGACATCAGCATCAAGGCGAGATTGAGCTCGATCGCGTTGCGATAGAGCGAGGCGTCCTCAAGCGCGTAGGTGAGCGCGAAAAGCAGGCACGACAGCGCGACGGTGAAGGCCCCCACGTTGACGCTCTTCAGCCTGCGCCTGGTTTTTGGCGGGTAGTCGCGGGTGCCGAGCTCGACGATCCCGCCGGCGCGCGCGACAAATCCCTGGGCGAGGCCGCCCATGGTCAGCGTCTTCGTCAGCATGCGGTTGCCCTCCCCGTGACGGGATCGACCCGTCAGACCTTGTGCACATTACCGATGAATTGGGCGCAATGCCGGCGCCGCGGCCCGGCGGATTCACCGTCTCCCGCCGCTAACCTTGATGGCCCGCAGCCCGGACGCGACAGGCATGACCTGCGGCATGGTGGCAGTGGCGGCGCCGCGGCCGCGGATGGCTCTTTGAGTCCGGCCGCGCAACCGCCGCAAGGCCTGACGCTCATCGGTAGTCGGCATTTTAATCATAAGGCGAGGATTAAGTTTACCGCGCACCGATTCCGCTGAACTTGTGCACTTCGAAGATGGTGTGGCGCCGGTGCGGATCACTCAACATGTCGGACTTTGACATTGCCATCGTCGGCGGCGGACTGGCCGGCTCGACGGCAGCCGCGATGCTCGGGAGGGCGGGCGTCAGCACCGTCGTGATCGACCCGCACGAAGTCTACCCGCCCGATTTCCGCTGCGAGAAGCTCGACGCGTCGCAGGTGGCGCTGTTGCGCAAGACCGGCCTTGCCGATGCCGTCCTCTCCGCCGCCGCGGTCGACGAGGAGGCGTGGGTCGCGCGCTTCGGCCATTTCATCGGCAGGCGCAAGCTCAACCAGTATGGCATTCGCTACGAGACGATCGTCAACACGGTGCGCTCCGCAATCCCGACGAATGTCACGCGCATCCAGTCGAAGGCGATCGGCATCACGACGTCACCCGATCGGCAGAGGGTCGATCTCTTCGGCGGCGGCGTGGTCTTTGCCCGCCTCGTCGTCGTGGCGAACGGTCTGAATACCGGTCTCCGCGATGCGCTTGGCATGCGCCGCGAGGTCCTGAGCCCGGCGCATTCGATCAGCATCGGGTTCGACGTCGCGCCCGTCGGTCACGCGAGCTTCCCCTTCCCATCCCTCACCTACGGGCCGGAAAAGATCACCGATCGGATCGCCTACCTGACGCTCTTCCCGATCGGCGCGGCGATGCGCGCCAACTTCTTCGTCTACCGGGATATGCGCGATCCATGGCTGAAGGCGATGCGGACCGCGCCGCGGGAGACGCTGTTCGCTGCGCTGCCGCGCCTGCGTCAACTGACGGGCGATATCGCCGTCACAAGCTTCGTGCAGATCCGCCCCGTCGACCTCTACGTGACGCAAGGCGTGGAGCGCCCGGGCATCGTGCTTGTCGGCGACGCCTACTGCACCTCGTGCCCGGCCGCCGGAACCGGCGCCAACAAGGTCTTCGCTGACGTCGAGCGGCTCTGCAACGTCCACATTCCGGCATGGCTTGCGACCGACGGGATGGGCGCCGACAAGATCGCGGCATTCTACGCCGACCCGGTAAAAATCGCCTCCGATCGCCACTCCGCCGAGAAGGCGCGGTTTCTGCGCGCGCTTTCGGTCAACGAGGGGGTCTCCTGGCGCGCGCGCCGCTGGGCGCGGGTGATCGGGCTCTATGGCGTGTGCACGCTGCAGGAGGCGCGCGCAAAACGCGTCGCCGGACCAAGCCGGCCGGCCGCATCCGCAGCGAGAGCATCGACCCCGGCGGTGGTCGGCGCTGAGCGCAGCAGCCGCGTGCGCCTCGCCGTGGCGCATGCCCCGCAGCCGTCGCTGCGAAGGGACGCAAATGGCTGACGGCGGCATCCTCGACGTGAATGCGCTCGGCACCCTGCCCGGCGTCTACGAGGGGGCCGCGTCACAGGCCGCGCTGAGGAACGCGGCCCCGGCGCGCGTACGCGACGCGACCAAGGCGCTGCGTTCGAGCGACGAGAATGAATTGTGCGCCTTGCCCGGTGTCTTCCTCGGCGTTCACACGGACCTCGAAGCGCTGCAGACGGAATGGCGGACGTTTGAGGCCGAGGCCGAATGCACCGCGTTTCAGCGCTACGATTGGGTGTCGAAGTGGCAGCGCCATATCGGTGCGCACTATGCGACAAAGCCCGCAATCGTCCTTGGCCGCGACACTGACGGGCGACTGCTCTTCATCTTCCCGCTCGCCGTCGAGACGGAATGGTTCACGCGCCGGCTCACGTGGCTCGCCTCGCGTCTTTGCGACTATAACGGCCCGCTCCTTGCGCCGGAAATCTTCGCGCGGCTCGACGCCGACCGCTTCATGGCGCTTTGGGACGAGATTTTGGCGCTGATCGGTGCCGACCCAAAACTCCGGTTCGACCTCGTCGATCTGACGAAGATGGCGGAGACGATCGGCAACGAGCCCAATCCGTTCATGGCGCTCAATCCCGTCCCCGCATCGAGCAGCGCTTATGTCGCCAACCTCGGGACGGACTGGGACGCCTTCTACAAAGCCAGGCGTTCCGGCGCGACGCGCAAACGCGAGCGCCGGCAGTTTCAGCATCTTGCCGAATTCGGCGACGTGCAGTTCGTCGAGCCGGCCGAGCGGCGCGATATCGAGCGGACGCTCGAAGTCCTTTTCGCCCAGAAGGCCGATTCCTTTGCGCGCATGGGGGTGGAGAATTTCCTCCTGCGGCCGGGCCACCACGCGTTCTTCAACGACCTTGCGACCGACTCCGCCGCGAGCATGACGCATGTCAGCCGGCTCGACGTCGGCGAGACGTGGGCCGCAACGAATTTCGGGCTGGAATTCCGTGGGCGCTACTACCTTCTCCTCTCCAGCTATGAGGACGGCGCGCTGTCGCGGCACGGGCCGGGCCGCGCGCACCTTCAGGCCCTTATCCGCCGCGCCATGGAAAAAGGCCTGACCCAGTTCGACTTCACGATCGGCGACGAACCTTACAAGCGCGACTGGTCCGATGTTACGGTGCGGCTCTATGGCCATTTCGCCGCGACCAGGCTGCGCGGCCTGCCGGTCGTCCTCGCGGTCGCCGCCTTCCGCCGCGCCAAGCGCACGATCAAGCAGAACCCGCTTCTCTGGCGCCTCTTCAGCGAAGCGCGCGAGCGCATCCGCCGCGTTCCACGCCGGTAGCAGAGCCGCTGCGTCCTGGGCGCGGGAAGCCGCAGGTTTCGAGCTTCCTTGACCCACGGCGTCCGCGCGGCCTAATTGGCCGGAATACCGTGACGCTTGGCCAAAAAATGATCCTCGTCATCGACAATTACGACAGCTTCACCTGGAACCTCGTCCATTATCTCGGCGAGCTCGGGGCGGAGCCGGTCGTGGTCCGCAACGACAAGATCACGCCCGAGGAGGCGCTGGCGCGCGCAGCCGGAGGCGATCGTGCTGTCGCCCGGCCCCTGCACGCCGAACGAAGCGGGAATCTGCCTCGATCTGGTCCGCGCCGGCGAACGGCGCGGTGCCGCTCCTCGGCGTCTGCCTCGGCCACCAGGCGATCGGCCAGGCCTATGGCGGCACGGATCGTGCGCGCGCCGAAACTGATGCACGGCAAGCTCTCGCACGATCATGCACGAGGGCGACGGCGTGTTCCACGGCATCAACGGCCCTTCCAGGCGACGCGCTACCACTCGCTGACGATCGCGCCGGAATCGATGCCGGAGATGCCTCGACGGAGACGGCGCACACCGAGGACGGCGTCATCATGGGCCTGCGCCACAAGACCGACCCGGTGCACGGCGTGCAGTTCCATCCCGAATCGATCGCCTCCGAGCACGGCCATCGCATCCTGCGGAATTTCCTCGACATCGCGCGCGCCTTCAATCAGCGCGCCGGGCGCCGGGCGGCCTGACGCCATGGCAGACATGAAGACCTTCCTCGCCAAGGCCGCGGCGGGCGAGCACTCTGCCGCGCGAAGAGGCCGAGGCCGCGTTCGACATCATCATGTCCGGCGAGGCGACGCCGAGCGCAGATCGGCGGCTTCCTGATGGCGCTGCGCGTCCGCGGCGAGAGCGTCGACGAGATCGCCGGCGCGGTGCGGGCGATGCGCGCCAAGATGACGAAGGTCGAGGCGCCGGAAGGCGCGATCGATATCGTCGGCACGGGCGGCGACGCGTCCGGGACCTACAACATCTCCACCTGCGCGGCCTTCGTCGTGGCCGGCGGCGGCGTGCCGGTCGCCAAGCACGGCAACCGCGCCCTCTCGTCGAAATCCGGCTCGGCCGACGTGCTCGCGACGCTCGGCGTCAAGCATCGACCTGCCGCCGGCGAAGATGTCCGACTGCATCCGCGAGGCCGGCATCGGCTTCATGATGGCGCCGAGCCACCATGCCGCGATGACGCCATGTCGGCCCCTCGCGCGCCGAGCTCGGCACCCGCACGGTGTTCAACCTGCTCGGGCCGCTATGCAATCCGGCGAGCGTCAAGCGCTACATGCTCGGGGTCTATCGCGCGCGAATGGGTCGAGCCCGTGGCAGGCGTCCTCGCTTCGCTCGGCGCAGAGGCGGCATGGGTCGTGCATGGCACTTTTGGCGACGGCGCCGGGCTCGACGAATTGTCGCTGACGGGCACCTCCTACGTCGCCGAATTGAAGGAGGGACGCGTTCGCCCCTTCCAGGTCGAGCCGATCGAGTTCGGCGTCGATCCGGTTGCGCCCGAGGCGATCCTCGGCGGAACGCCGGACGCCAATGCCAAAGCCCTTCGCCGCGTGCTCGAAGGCGAGCTCGGTCCCTTCCGCGACGTCGTGGTGATGAATGCCGGCGCCGCGTTCATGGTGGCAGGCAAGGCCGCGCTCCTCATGGACGCTGCCGACCTGGCACGGCAGTCGATCGATTCCGGCGCGGCGCTGAAGGCGCTCGACAGGCTCGTCGCCGTATCCAACAGCTGAGCCCGCAAAGCCCGCAAATGAGCCGACATCCTGAAGAAGATCGAGGCCTACAAGCGCCAGGAGATCGCCGCCGCCAAGGTGGCGGTGCCGCTCGCGGCGCTGAAGCAGCGGATCGCCGCCGCCGAGCCGCCGCGTGGCTTCACCGAGGCGCTCCGGCGGAAGATCGCCGTGGAGGACGTGGCCTTGATCGCCGAGATCAAAAAGGCAAGCCCTTCGAAGGGCTTGATCCGCGCCGATTTCGATCCGCCGGCGCTTGCGCGCGCCTATGAGGCGGGCGGCGCCGCCTGCCTCTCGGTGCTGACGGATGAGCCCTCGTTCCAGGGCGCGCTTGCTTTCCTCGACGCCGCGCGGGCGGCGAGCCGGTTGCCGGCGCTCCGCAAGGACTTCATGTTCGATCCCTATCAGGTCTTCGAGGCGCGTGCCTTCGGCGCCGACGCGATCCTGATCATCCTCGCTGCCGTGTCGGATGCGGAAGCGAAGGCGCTCGAGGAGGTCGCCTTCGCGCTCGGCATGGACGTGCTTCTCGAAGTGCACGACGAGGCGGAGCTCGATCGCGCGCTCCATCTTGCTTCCGCGCTGATCGGCATCAACAACCGTGACCTGAAGACCTTCGAGACGACGCTTGCAACAACCGAGCGACTGGCGCGGCACGTCCCCGCCGACCGGCTTCTCGTCAGCGAAAGCGGCATATTCTCCCCCGCCGACGTGGCGCTCCTCGCGAACGCAGGCGTTCGTGCGATCCTGGTCGGGGAAGGTCTGATGCGCGCGCCCGACGTTGCTGCGGCGACGCGGCTCCTCTTGCAGCGCGACAAGATTGAAGCTGCCGAATGAAGCGGCGTCTCACGCACCTTGCTGAATCCGGCCGGGCCGACATGGTCGACGTCGGCGACAAGGCCGTGACGGTCAGAACGGCGACGGCGTCGGGCGCCGTCGTCATGGCGCGCGAAACGCTCGACCTCATCCTCTCCGGCGACGCCAAGAAAGGGGACGTGATTGGCGCCGCCCGCCTTGCGGGCATCATGGCGGCGAAGAAGACCCACGATCTGATCCCGCTCTGCCACCCGCTGGCGCTCTCGAAGATCGCCGTCGATATCGAGCCCGACGCGGCGCTCCCCGGCCTCCGCGTCACCGCAATGGCCAAGGTGGAAGCGAGGACCGGGGTCGAGATGGAGGCGCTGACCGCCGTCGCCGTCGCCTGCCTCACGATCTACGACATGGCGAAGGCCGTCGACCGCGGGATGCGGATCACCGAAATCCGGCTGGAGGAGAAGACCGGGGGTCGCTCCGGCGCGTACCGGGCGACGTCGGAGCGATGAGCCTTCTTCCCGTCGACGAGGCCGTTGCGAGGCTTCTTGCCGGCGTCACGCCGCTCCCCGCCGATGATGTGCCGCTTGCCCATGCGCGTGGGCGCGTCCTTGCGAAGGACCTCGCGGCGCTCCGCACGCAGCCCCCCTTCCCGGCCTCCGCCATGGACGGCTACGCGCTCCGCGCAGCGGACGCAGAGGCCGGCGCGCAGCTCACGGTTGTTGGGATGTCGCGCGCGGGCGAGCGCTTTGCAGGCAGCGTCGGCGCCGGCGAAGCGGTGCGCATCTTCACAGGCGCGCCGGTGCCGGAGGGCGCCGACGCCGTGCTCATCCAGGAAGATGCAAAGCGCGAGGGCGACGCGATCGAAGTCGTCGAGGCGGTCGCGTCCGGCCGAAACATCCGCCGGGCGGGCCTCGATTTCCGCGAAGGCGACGTGCTCCTTGAAGCGAACACCGTGTTGACCCCGCGCGCGGTCTCGCTTGCCGCCTCTATGGGACACGCATCGCTTCCCGTCCGCCGCAAGCCGCGCGTTGCGGTGCTCGCGAACGGCGACGAGCTTGTCCCGCCCGGCGCGCTTCCCGGGCCGGACCAGATCGTTTCCTCGAACGCCATTGGCCTTGCCGCCTTTGTGGAGGAAGCCGGCGGCGAGGCGACCGACCTCGGAATCGCGCCCGACAGGCGCGACGCCATCGCCGCCTTCGTCGACCGCGCCAAGGACGCCGATATCCTCGTCGTCACCGGCGGCGCCTCGGTCGGCGAACACGACCTCGTTCAGGATGCGCTGAAGGATCGCGGGCTGAAACTCGATTTCTGGCGGATCGCCATGCGGCCGGGGAAGCCGCTGATGGTTGGCCGGCTTTCCGACATGCGCGTGCTCGGGCTTCCCGGAAATCCGGTGTCGACCTTCGTCTGCGCCGTGCTTTTCCTGAAACCGCTCCTCCTCGCCATGCTCGGGCTCCCGACATCGCCGCAGCTCGCAAGCGCGCGGCTCACCGTGCCGATGCCGGCGAATGACGGGCGTCAGGATTATGTCCGCGCGCGCCTGAAGGGCGACGAAAGCGGGCTTCAGGCGACGCCGTTTGACATGCAGGATTCGTCGATGCTCTCGACGCTGGCCG